>NZ_JACLAU010000021.1 GCF_014230305.1 Novosphingobium aerophilum | reverse complement strand
GTGAGTTCCTTTGCGTTGAAGGAACTCCACGGTCGGCAGGCGACGCCGCCCTGCCTAAAGCCTGATCAATACTACGCTACGCCACCCCAAGCGACCCTCCCGCGCAGCGGGTTCGTGCTCTGGTCGAAAACAGCCAATACCCCGGAGCGCGAGGGCGATGGCCCTCGCATTTTCAGCTTCATGCTCTTCGCGCTAACAGGCCCTCCCCCGGCCCCTCCCGCCAGCGGGAGGGGAGTTTGTGGGCAGCCCTCGCTGCGCTGGGCTGGCTTTATTCTTCGCCCATCCTCAGCGCCGCGATAAACGCCTCCTGCGGGATCTGCACCGAGCCGTACTCGCGCATCCGGGCCTTGCCCTTCTTCTGCTTTTCCAGCAGCTTCTTCTTGCGGGTGATGTCGCCGCCATAGCACTTGGCGGTCACGTCCTTGCGCAGCGCGGCGATGGTTTCGCGGGCGATCACCTTGCCGCCGATCGCTGCCTGGATCGGGATCTTGAACAGGTGGCGCGGGATCAGGTCCTTCAGCCGTTCGCACATGTGGCGGCCGCGGTCCTCGGCGACCGAGCGGTGGACGATCATGGAGAGCGCGTCGACCGGCTCGGCGTTGACGAGGATGCTCATCTTGACGAGGTCGCCCTCGCGCAGGCCGATCTGCTCGTAGTCGAAGCTGGCATAGCCGCGGCTGATGCTCTTCAGGCGGTCGTAGAAATCGAACACCACCTCGTTCAGCGGCAGCTCGTACTGCACCTGGGCGCGGCCGCCGACGTAGGTGAGGCCGGTCTGGATGCCGCGGCGGTCCTGGCAGAGCTTCAGGATGGAGCCGAGGTATTCGTCCGGCGTGTAGATCGTCGCCTTGATCCAAGGTTCGTCGATCTGCTCGATCCGGCTGGGATCGGGATAGTCGGCCGGGTTGTGCAGGTAGATCTCGCGCGCGTCGTCGGTGCGGCTGGCGCGGAGCTGGATGCGGTAGACCACGCTGGGGGCCGTGGTGATCAGGTCCAGGTCGTATTCGCGGCTGAGGCGTTCCTGGATGATTTCCAGGTGGAGCAGGCCGAGGAAGCCGGCGCGGAAGCCGAAGCCCAGGGCGGCGCTGCTTTCCATCTCGAAGCTGAAGCTGGCATCGTTGAGGCGCAGCTTGGCGATGGATTCGCGCAGCTTCTCGAAGTCCGCCGCGTCGACCGGGAACAGGCCGCAGAACACCACCGGCTGGACTTCCTTGAAGCCCGGGCAGGGCTCGAGCGCGCCGTTCTTGACCGTGGTGATGGTGTCACCCACGCGGGCCTGGGCCACTTCCTTGATCTGCGCGGTGATGAAGCCGATCTCGCCCGGGCCCAGTTCGGGCAGGTCGATCCGCTTGGGGGTGAAGCAGCCGACGCGGTCGATCAGGTGTTCGGTGCCGCCGGCCATGAACTTGACCGAGAGGCCCTTTTTGATCGTGCCGTCGATCACGCGGACGAGGATGACCACGCCCAGGTAGGGATCGTACCAGCTATCGACCAGCATGGCCTTGAGCGGCGCGCCGGCATCGCCCTTGGGCGGGGGGATCTTGGTGACGACGGCTTCCAGCACCTCCTCGATGCCGATGCCGCTCTTGGCGCTGGCGAGGACGGCCTCGCTGGCGTCGAGGCCGATGACCTCCTCGATCTCGTGGCGGACCTTTTCCGGTTCGGCGGCGGGGAGGTCGATCTTGTTGATGACGGGGACGATCTCGTGATCGTGCTCGATCGACTGGTAGACGTTGGCGAGGGTCTGCGCCTCGACCCCCTGCGCCGCGTCGACCACCAGCAGCGCGCCCTCGCAGGCGGCCAGGCTGCGGCTGACCTCGTAGGCGAAGTCGACGTGGCCGGGCGTGTCCATCAGGTTCAGCTCGTAGGTCTCGCCGTCCTTCGCGGTGTAGTTCAGGCGGACCGTCTGGGCCTTGATGGTGATCCCGCGCTCTTTCTCAATGTCCATGTTATCAAGGACTTGCGCGCTCATCTCGCGCTCGGTCAGCCCGCCCGTGTACTGGATCAGGCGGTCGGCCAGGGTCGACTTGCCATGGTCGATATGGGCGATGATGGAGAAGTTGCGGATCTTGGCCAGGTCGGTCATCCCGGCCCGTTAGCAGCGCAAGGGGGCGCTGTCATCCGTGCGTTCGGGCGGGTTCAGGCGGCGCGGCCGCTGCGCGATGCGTCGACGGTGCCGAAGCGGGGCAGGCTGACCTGGGCTCCGGCGTTGAGCTGGACCACCGGACCCTGCGCCTGTCCGCTCGGCATGCCCATCGCGGCCAGGACATAGGGCGCGACCCGGTGCCGGGTGCAGAGCCCGCCCGCGCCATCATCGACCAGCGGCGTTTCGAACTCCAGCCCCTGGGTGGCGCCTTCCGAGCGCCGCACCTTGGCCACGGCCAATTGCCCCTCGCCCAGATCGAGCACGAACTCGGTGCCGACGGGAACATCGATCAGCCCCTCGATCCCCGCCCCGGTGCGCGACAGGTTGCGCATCATCACCTCGTAGCGGTGATCGTCGTGGATCACCCCCACCCGGCGCAGCACGGTCCGGCGTTCGGCACGTTGCTTGGCGGGGCCTTTCGGCTCGATCACCCAGGCCCCGCTGGCGAGCGCTTCGGAGACCTCCGCCACGGGCCGTGCGGGCGAGTAGATGTAGCCCTGGATCTGGTCGACCCCCAGCTCCCGCATCAGCGCCAGCTCGTCGCGCGCCTCGATGCCCTCGGCCGTGGTGACCATGTCGAGCGCCTTGGCCAGGCTGACGATCGCGGTGATGATCGCCGGATTGCGGCTGCCCGGAACGGTGACGTCGCGGATGAAGCCCTTGTCGATCTTGATCTTGTCGAACGGCGCCTTCTTCAGATAGCCGAGCGACGAGTAGCCGGTGCCGAAATCATCCAGCGCCAGCCGCACGCCCAGCCGCTTGAGCGCGGCGAAGTTCTGCTCGGTGGTCTCGTCGTCGTTGACGAAGATCGATTCGGTCAGCTCGATCTCAAGCCGCTCGGGTGTGATGCCGGACTGCGCGAGGGCCTGGGTGACACTGGCGATGAAGTTGGCATGGGCGAACTGGGCCGGCGAGACGTTGACCGCCACGCGGATGTTACCGGGCCAGGTCATCGCATCGCTGCAGGCCTGACGCAGCGCCCATTCGCCCAGGGCGATGATCAGGCTGGTTTCCTCGGCGATCGGAATGAACACCGCCGGAGAAACGTCGCCAAACTCGGGGTGATTCCAGCGCATCAGCGCTTCAACGCCGATCACCGTGTCGGTGGTGGTGGACACGATCGGCTGGTAGTTCAGCCGGATCTGGTCATTGATCAGCGCGTCCCGAAGGTCCTCTTCCAGGCGGCGCCGCTTCTCCGCGCTCTCGTGCAGCTCGCTCGAGTAGAACCGGAACTGCCCGCGCCCACCGCCCTTGGCCGCATAGAGCGCAAGATCGGCGCTGCGGATCAGCTCCTCGCTGCTGCCGCCGTCGAACGGTGAAATGGCAATCCCCACCGAAGTGCCGATGACGCACCGGCTGCCTTCGATCGAATAGGGTTGCGAGATGATCGAAATGATCCGCTTGGCCATCTCGCCGAGCTTGCCGCGATCCTCAACGTTGGGGAGGATGATCTGGAACTCGTCGCCGCCCAGACGCCCGATCTCGGCCGTCTTGTCACAGACCCGTTGCAGCCGCTGCGCAACCTGCTTGAGCAGCTCGTCGCCGGCCGGGTGGCCCAGCGTATCGTTGACCTGCTTGAACCGGTCGAGGTCGATCATCATCACTGCGCAGCAGCGCTGGGCCGCGGCATAGGCCTGCAGGATCGCAACGAGCCGCTGGCCCATGCGGTGACGATTGTAGAGCCCGGTCAGCGAATCGTACTTCACCAGCCGCGAGGCATCGCGCTGGCTGCGCAGCCGTTCGGTCGCGTCCACCCCGCTGCCCCGATAGCCGAGGAAGTTGTTCTGCGAATCGAACTGGGGCCGCCCGGTGATAGTCCAGCACTGCTCGGTCGTGCCATGGGCCGGACGCACCGGCAGCTCCGAAAAGCTTTTGTTGCCGCTCAGGATCAGGGGCAGCGTCCGCGCCCGTGCATCGCTTTCATCGCGCTCGATCGTGAACAGCGCGTGGAAGGGCGTGCCCAGCAGTTCCGAGCGCTCGCGTCCCAGGGCCACGGCAACGCTGTCCGAGATGTAAGTGATGCCGCCGCTGGGATCGGTCGACCAGAACCAGCCCTGCCCCGACGCCTCGTAGTCGCGCAGCAACAGCAGCGCCTGCTGTTCTTCGCCGACCGCTTCGATGCGCGGCGGCGGGAGCGGGGCCGGCGCCTGCCTGCGCAGCAAATCACCGATCCGTTTCACCACCGGGTCCCAGCCTCATTCGCAAGACGCAACCATCTGCATCATGTGTGTGGGGTCTAACGAAAAGTGGTGAACAACAACCTAATACGCCGAGCCCACAGGTCTCAACCGAAGCGGTGCGAGGCCTGGCGCGGCACGCCCGGCGGAGGAGCCGGGAGCGGACGGGCAGCGGCTTCTTCCAGCCGGACCGGGGAAAGGAACTCCATGCCCACCCGTTCCTCCTCGCACCACCGGGCAATCGCCTTCACGGACTGCCCCTCTCCCAGCCGCACGGTGAAGATCGTGCCTTCCGGGACGTTCCAGAGCCCTTCGATCAGGGCCCCGGTCTCGGACATGTTGCGCACCGTGGCATCGTAGACGTGGCCATCGTGCTCCATCACCACCCGTCGCAGCACCGTCTTGCGGAGGGAACGGGTGGAACGCGGACCACTGGCGGTGATCTTGACCCCGTCGGCCACCCGCTCGCGCGCTTCGGCGGCGGTCAGCGGCTGGTCGTAGACATAGCCCTGGATGTGGCTGCAACCGAGGCCGCGCACCAGGTCGAGCTCGTCGAGCGTCTCGACCCCTTCGGCCGTGGTCTCCATGCCCAGCGCCTCGGCGAGGCGGACGATCGAGGCGATGATCGCCGCATTGGCGCTGCCCTTGGCCGTGGCGCCGCGGACGAACGACTGGTCGATCTTGATCTTGTTGAACGGCGCCTTCTGCAGATAGCCGAGCGAGGAATAGCCGGTGCCGAAATCGTCCAGCGCCAGCCGCACGCCGACCCGCTTCAGCGCCACGAACATGGCATCGGTGCCCTCGTCGTCGTTGAGGAACACGCTTTCGGTGATTTCCAGCTCGAGCTGGTCGGGCGAGACCCCGGCCGAAGCGATGGCGCTCGTCACGATCGCCGGCAGGGCGGGATTGGCGAACTGAAGCGGCGAAACGTTCACCGCCACCCGGACGTTGCGCGGCCACCGGGAAAGATCATGGCAGGCCGTACGCAAGGCCCATTCGCCGATCTGCGCGATGATCCCGGCGTCCTCGGCGATCGGCACGAACTTGGCCGGGCTGAGCCAGCCGCGGGTCGGGTGCTTCCAGCGGAGCAGGGCCTCGAAGCCCGACACGGTCTCGGACGCGGTATGGACGATCGGCTGGTAGAACAACTGCAACCCGCCCGAAGACAGGGCATCGCGCAGGTCCTGTTCAAGCTGGCGGCGCTCTTCCGCATCGGAGTGGAGATCGGCCGCATAGAAGTGGTGACGCCCGCGACCGCCGTCCTTGGCGGCATAGAGCGCCAGGTCGGCATTGCGGATGATCGCCTCGGAAGTGACCCCGTCCTCGGGGGCCATGGCGATGCCCACCGAAGCCCCGATCATCACCCGGTGCCCTTCGATGCTGTAGGGCTCGGACAGGGCGTGAATGATCCGCTCAGCCAGGCCGGCCAGCTTGTCGCGACCATGATGTCCCGGGATCAGCACCTGGAATTCGTCGCCGCCGAGCCGCCCGACGCGGCCCCGCTCTTCCACGACCCGCTCAAGCCGATGCGCGACCTGCTTCAACAGCGCATCGCCGGCCGGATGGCCCAGGGTATCGTTGACCTGCTTGAACCGGTCGAGGTCCAACAGCAGCACTGCGCACGAGCGATGCTCCGCAGCCCGGGCATTGAGGATCTTTTCCAGCGACTTCGACATCTGCAGCCGGTTGGCGAGACCGGTCAGCGAATCGTAATGGGCCAGGCGGCTGGCCTGCTCTTCCGATCGCTTACGCTCGGTCAGGTCGCTGCCCGAGCCGCGGAAGCCCTGGAAATTGTCGAAATCATCATAGACCGGCAAGCCATTGACCGACCACCAGCGTTCTTCCTGGTCCGGGGTGGCGGCGCGCAGGCGCAGGTCCTGGAACGAGGACCGGGCGTTGAGATGGAAATGCAGGGTCCGCTGGCTCTCGCCATCGTGGCCATCGTAGACGAACAGCTCGGTGAACGGCCGGCCGAGCAGCTCCGCTCCGGTGCGTCCGACGATCTCTCCGATCGTCGGCGAAACATAGGTGATCAGGCCGCGCCGGTCGGTTTCCCAGAACCAGCCCTGACGGGTCAGTTCGTAGTCCGACAGGATCAGCTCAGCCCGCTGTTGCGCCCGCTCGACCTGTTCCAGCTGGGCCTGGGCCTGGCGACTGAACTCGAGCTGGCGGATCGAGATGTAGACGCCCACCCCCGCGCCGATGACCAGCGCCAGCATGGTTGCCTCTTCCAGCGTCACCACGGCATGGGCAAACCACAGCGCCAGCAAGGCGCTCACCATGGTGGGCAGGCGGCCCGAGCAGAGAATGCAGGCGAGCGTGCCGATCATCACCAGGGTGGCAGGCGCGGTGTCCCAGCCGCGAATGGGCTGGTGCGTGATCCACAGCGACATGGCGAGGCCGAACAGGAACATCGGCAGGACAACGATGATCCCGACCGGAATCCAGCGAGCCGCCCCCCGCCACCCGCGCGTCCGCTCGAACCGTCCGAGCAGTGGCGCGGTCATGGCCAGCACCGCCGCCACGATCGCGCAGATCCCGCTGACAAAGGGCGGCAGCGAGCGCGAGGCTGAGCCGTTCACCAGCACCGCCATCAGCATAGCCGGGGCCATGACCCACCATTCCTGGGGGATCGCATAGCGGGGAAGATAGCGGTGCGTGCGCACGCGGGCCGTGGTCGCGCGATTGCGCGCGCCGGCGGCTGCGGAGCCGTCGACGGGAGGGGTCGGTTCAGGCGGGATCGACTGGGACTGGGACCGCGTTCGCCTCATGCGCCCATCTGCGTCGGCGGCGCTTGCGAAAGGGTTAAACCCGGCAACTGTGAAAGACAGTTTTTCCCTTGCGCCCGGCCGCGAATGAAGGTTGCCTGCACCGGCGGGAGGAGAGGTGGAGAACCCCATGCGCAAGATCGCGATCATCGGTTCCGGCCCGGCCGGCTACTACACCGCCGAGGCGGCGCTCCGCCAGTGGGGGGACAGCGTCGAGATCGACGTGTTTGACCGCCTGCCCGTTCCCTTCGGACTGATCCGCAGCGGAGTGGCACCCGATCACCAGTCGATCAAGGCTGTCGCACGGCGCTTCGAGGCCGTGGCCCTGACAGACCGGGTGCGTTTCCTTGGCAATGTGGCGATCGGCCAGGACGTTTCGGTGGCCGAGCTGCGCGATCTTTACCACGCCGTGGTGCTGGCCACGGGCGCGCCGCATGACCGGCCGCTCGACCTGCCCGGGGATGACCTGTCGAACGTCTTCGGCAGCGCCGCCTTTGTCGGCTGGTACAATGGCCATCCGCAGTTCACCGATCTTTCCCCCGATCTGTCAGGCGCCACCGCCGTGGTGATCGGCAACGGCAACGTCGCGCTCGATGTCGCCCGCATCCTGACCAAGACCGAGGCCGAGTTCGCCGGGAGCGATATTGTCGACCATGCGCTCGAGGCGCTGAAGCTTTCCGGCATTCGCCGGGTCGTTGTGCTGGGTCGGCGCGGCCCGCACCAGATCGCGATGACCCCGAAGGAACTGGGCGAACTGGTCCACCTCAGCCGCGCCTATCCCCGGGTCGATCGCGCCGACCTGCCCCCGGAAGATGACGACATCCTGCTCGAACCCGGGATCCGCAAGTCGGTGGCGCATCTGCGCGCCTTCGCCGCCATTCCCGAAAGCGAGCGGGCCGACCGGCCAATCGATATAGAGTTCGATTTCTTCGCCGCGCCGCGGCGGCTGGTCGGGACCGACGGCAGGGTGTCCGCGCTCGAGGTCGAACGAACCCGGGTCGACAAGGGTCGCGCAATCGGCACCGGGGAAACCTATCGCATTCCGGCCGGTCTCGTCATCTCGTGCATCGGCTACCAGACCTCGCCGATCGACGGCGTGCCGTTCGACCAGCGCGCCGGACGGTTCGCCAATGATGGCGGGCGCATTCTCGATGGGCTCTACTGCGTCGGCTGGGCCCGGCGCGGCCCATCCGGCACGATCGGGACCAACCGGCCCGACGGATACGAGGTGGTCGAAACCATGGCCGCGGACCAACCGTCAGCAGGGTCGCGCCCCGGTGGCGTCGGGTTCGACCGGCTGGCCGCAGCACGCGGTCTGGACGTCGTCCGGTTCCAGGACTGGCAGAAGATCGATGCCGCCGAAATTGCCCAGGCCCGGGACGGCGCCCCGCGCGAGAAATTCGTCACTCTTGAAGCCATGCTTGCGGCGGCCGGGCGGGATTGAGCCCGCCCGGAAAGCCTTCCCGCGCGTCCGGGAAGCGTCGCAGCAGAACAGCCGTTCCGGTCAAGCCGGGCGACGGCCCCCGATCACACGCGCATCGGCATCAGCACATAAAGCGCCGGTGAGCGCTCGGTCTGGCGGATCAGGGTGGGCGCTCCGGCGTCGGCCAGATGCAGCTCCACCGTGTCACCGTCGATCTGGCTGAGGATGTCCTTCAGGTAATTGGCGTTAAAGCCGATCTCCAGACCGCTGGCCTTGTAGTCGGCGGGCAGCTCCTCGGCCGCCGTGCCGTTGTCGGGCGAGGTCACGGACAGGGTCACGCGATCGTTGTCGAGCGCGATCTTCACGGCGCGGGTCTTTTCGGTGGCAATGGTCGCCACACGGTCCACGCCTTCGTAGAAGCTGCGTGGGTCGAGCTTCAGCAGCTTGTCGTTGCCGGTCGGGATCACGCGGTTGTAGTCGGGGAAGGTGCCGTCGATCAGCTTGCTGGTCAGCACCACGCCGTTCTCGCCGCCCAGGGTGAAGCGCACCTTCGAGGCCGACAGATCGACCAGGACGTTGGTGTCGAGCGCTTCCTCCAGCAGCTTGCGCAGTTCAGCGACGCATTTGCGCGGGACAATCACGTCCGGCATGCCTTCGGCCCCATCCGGGCGCGGCAGGGTGAACCGGGCCAGCCTGTGGCCGTCGGTCGCCGCCGCCTTCAGCTCGTCCTCGGCCACGTGGAGGAAGATCCCGTTCAGGTAGTAGCGGGTTTCCTCGGTCGAGATCGCGAAGCGGGTGCGGTCGATCAGTTCGGCCAGGGTGCGCGCGGGGATTTCGAAGCTGGTCGGCAGATCGCCCTCGACGATCACCGGGAAATCGTCGCGCGGCAGGGTCGGCAACGAGAACCGGCTGCGCCCGGCCTTGACCGCCATGCGGTTGTCGGCGGTTTCCAGGCTGACCTGCGATCCGTCCGGCAGCTTGCGCGCGATGTCGAACAGCAAGTGCGCCGATACGGTGATGGCACCGGCGGTCTCGACATTGACCGCGCTCATCGTCTCGACCACCTGAAGGTCAAGGTCGGTCGCCATGACCTTGACCGCCCCTGCGCCCGATGCCTCGATCAGGACATTCGACAGGATCGGGATGGTGTTGCGGCGTTCGACGACGGATTGGACGTGCGACAGGCACTTGAGCAGCGTCGCGCGTTCGATGGTAGCCTTCATGTCGCTCTCGTGTCCCCCTTGGGCAGGCCGGATGCGGAATCGGCCATTTCCATCAAGATTTCGGACCACCTGTCTTAACGCGGCGGCCCCGCGCGGCAAGCGCCAAGCCGGTCCGCCGCGCGGGAACTGGGGATAAATGGCCGGTTGGCGGGGCTTTCGCCCCCGGCCTGACCCAAAGGCCTTGTCCGCGGCCCTTCCTCTGGCCGGCGGAGCTCAGAGCATGGCCATGCCGCCATTGACGTGCAGCGTCTGTCCGGTGATGTACCCGGCCTCCTTGGAGGCGAGGAAGGCGACTGCTGCGGCAATGTCCTCGCCCTCGCCCATCCGTCCCATCGGGATGCGCCCGTTGAGCGCTTCCTTCTGGGCATCGGGCAGGACATCGGTCATCGCGGTGCGGATGAAGCCCGGTGCCACGCAGTTGACGGTGATGTTGCGGGTCGCCAGCTCTTGCGCGAGGCTTTTCGACATGGCGACCAGCCCGCCCTTGGCCGCGGCATAATTGACCTGCCCGGGATTGCCGGTCGTGCCGACCACCGAGGTGATGGTGATGATCCGGCCGAAGCGGGCCTTCATCATCGGCTTGGTCGCGGCGCGCATCAGGCGGAAGGCCGCTTCCAGGTTCACGCGGATCACCGCATCCCATTCCTCGTCCTTCATCCGCATGGCGAGGTTGTCGCGGGTGATCCCGGCGTTGTTGACCAGGATGTCGATCTTGCCGAGCGATTCCAGCGCCGCCGGAACCAGCTTCTCGACCTGCTCGGCATCGGACAGGTCGCAAGCGATCGCCACGTGATCCACCTCTTGCAGGTGCTGCGGGGTGTGTTCGTCCAACTCGTCGCGGAAAGCGCGCAGCTTGGCCTGATTGGACCCGGAAATCGCCAACCGCGCCCCCTGGGCGGCCAGCGCCCGCGCAATGGACGAACCGATCCCGCCCGAGGCGCCGGTGACGAGGGCGGTCATGCCGTGAAGGTCGAACATGTCGTATGGGCTCCGTTTTTTTGGGTTCGCGCAAAGGCACAAAGGCGCAAAGGCATCAAGAGGCTGCGCGATGATCATTGACCAGGCGCCTGATCGCTTCGCGCATCGTTTCACCGGAAAAATTCAGAAGCAGCCCTAAGGGCTGCTTCAGCAGTGGCAAGTAGGTCAACAGTTGCTTGGCATGCACTGGCAGAAGCTTTTCCACCGCCTTGATCTCGATCGGAAAACAGTCCTCCACCAGAAGGTCGACTCGAAACGCCCCGGGAAAGTGCAACCCATCGAAGTGCACATCAACCGCGACTTGCCGGACAACATGGAATCCGCGCCGAGCCAGGGCGGCCGCAAGTACCATCTCGTAAACCGATTCAAGCAACCCGGGGCCGAGTTCGCGATGAATGTGGATCGCACAGTCTACAGCAGCGCGAGCGATTGCTTCCCTGTCCGGCACGCACAACTCCTTGGCGCCTTTGCGCCTTTGCGCGAACCCTGAGTGGAACCGGGAGGTGAACCGCCCCCTCCCTTGTTAAAGCCCCTTAGCCAGCTCCTCGATATCGGCCATGGTCACCACGCTGGTCACGGCCACCTCAGGGCCGGCGCTGCGGGTGATCATCGGGCCCAGCACCTTGCCGCCCAGTTCGACGAACTGCGCCACTCCGGCATCGCGCAGCGCGATCGCGCTTTCGCGCCAGCGGACGCGGCCGGTCACCTGATCGACCAGCAGCTGCTGCACCTCGGCGGGATCGCTCGCCACGGCGGCGGTCACGTTGGCGAACACCGGAATGCGCAGCGCGCCCGGACGGGTGCGGTCGAGCGCCTCGGCCATGGCGTCGGCGGCGGGTTGCATCAGCGGGCAGTGGAACGGGGCCGAGACCGGCAGCAGCACACCGCGCTTGATCCCGTGGTCCTTGACCAGCGCGATCGCCCGCTCGATCGCCTCGCGGTGGCCCGAGATCACCACCTGGGTCGGGTCGTTGTCATTGGCGACGGTGCAGACCTGCCCCTCGGCCGCGGCTTCGGCCAGCGCGGTGGCCTTGTCGATATCCGCGCCGAGCAGCGCGGCCATCGCGCCGACGCCCACCGGCACCGCCGCCTGCATCGCCTGGCCCCGCAGCTTGAGCAGCCGCGCGGTGTCGGCCAGGCTGAAGGCCCCGGCGGCACACAGCGCGGTGTATTCGCCCAGCGAGTGACCGGCGACGTAGTCGGCCTTGTCGGCCAGGGCGATCCCGCCTTCCTTCTCCAGCACCCGCAGCACGGCGATGGCGTGGGCCATGATCGCGGGCTGGGCGTTCTCGGTCAGGGTGAGCTGGTCCTCCGGCCCTTCGGCCATGATCCGGAACAGCTTCTGGCCCAGCGCGTCGTCCACCTCCTCGAACACCTCACGCGCGGCGGCGCTGGCTGCGGCGAGCTCCACACCCATGCCGACCTTCTGGCTGCCCTGCCCCGGGAACACGAACGCGCGCATCGAAAACTCCTCATCCGCAGCCCCTCCCGCCGGCGGGAGGGGGTCAAGTGGGCCGCCCCTTAGGGGTGGTCTGCCTTATTCCGCAAGCCCGAACGGCACGATCCGGTTGGCCGCGTCGTGCCCGATATCGGCCCGCCCCAGATAGGGCAGGCCGTGCCGTTCGCACCAGAACCGGGCGATCTCCTCGGGTTCGGCGCCAAAGGGCCGGTCGTTCTCGGGCACGTCCGAGACCCGCCCTAGCCGCAGCCCGGCGATCCCGCCAAGGTGGGCCGTGGCGTGAAAGAACAGGCGGTCGATCGCATAGAGATGCTCGGACACCTCCTCCACCATCACCACATGCCCGGCCAGCCCCGGCATCAGCGGCGTGCCGCAGAGCATGGCCAGCGTGGTGAGATTGAACGCGACCCGCGGATGGCGCCCGTCGCGCGCGGGTTCCTCGCCCGAGCGGTCGCCACCGAACCAGGCGAGCACCCGGCGCACCGCATCCTCTCCACCCTCGCGGCGCAGGTCGATCGGCATCGGGGCGTGGACCGGGCGGCCGATCCCGGCGCGGTAAAGCCCGCCCAACAGGTAGCCGCCGTCGGAATAGCCGAGATAGGCCTTGCGCCGGGCCGCTGGCCCGAGCCGCGCGATCGCCGCCTGGGCGATCCGGTTCGAACCATAGCCGCCGCGCGCGAACCACACCGCGTCGAAGCCAGGATCATTGGCGCATTCGACAAAGGCCGCCAGCCGCTGATCATCCGGCCCAGCGAAGTGCCCGGCCACGGCATGGCATTGCTCATGAAACTCCAGCTCCACCCCGGGATAGTCGGCGGCCAGGGCCTGGACCCGCGCGGCATCCTCGCGGGTAAAGGGTGTGGCGGGAGCGCAGATGGCGACGCGGACCGGCATGGCTGCGGCCTATCACCTCGCCGGTCCGGTTCCTACCCTGGCCCGCGCGATCCTGTGGACCGCTGTCACGCGCCCGCGCGAACCCGGTTGCCTCGCCCGGCCTGCGCGCATACCGCAGCACCATGAGCACGGCCGACGATCTGACCGCCCACCCCTGGTTCTTCTGCGGCATCGGTGGATCGGGGATGCTGCCGCTGGCGCTGATCCTGCGCGGGCTGGGCGCCGAAGTGGCCGGATCGGACCGCAGCCGCGACCAGGGCCGCACGCCCGAAAAGTTCACCTGGCTGGAACGCCTGGGCTTCACCCTGTTTCCGCAGGACGGCAGCGGGATCGTCTCGGCCGCCCAGACCCTCGTCGCCTCGGCCGCGGTGGAGGACAGCGTGCCCGAAGTGGTGCGCGCCCGCGCCCTGGGTTGCGCACGGATGTCACGCGCGGAACTGCTCGCCCGCCTGTTCAACGCCGCCCCGGCCTCGATCGCGGTGGGCGGCACCAGCGGCAAGTCGACTGTCACCGGAATGATCGGCTGGATCATGACCCAGACCGGGCGCGACCCGACGATCATGAACGGGGCGGTGATGAAGAACTTCGTCGCGCCCGATGCGCCGTTCGCCTCGGCCCGGGTCGGCAGCGGCGGGCTGTTCGTGTCGGAGGTCGACGAGAGCGATGGCTCGATCGCGCTCTACCGGCCGAGCGTGGCCGTGCTCGGCAATGTCAGCCTGGACCACAAGAGCCTGGACGAACTGCGCGCGCTCTTCGGGGATTTCCGGGCCCGGGCCGGAGTGGCCGTGGTGAACCTGGACGATCCGGAGACGGCAGCTCTCGCCAGCCGGGCGCAGACCTGCGTGACGTTCGGCATCACCAGCCCGGACGCCGATCTGGGCGTGCTGTCGCTGACCGAGGCGCCGACAGCGCTGGCGGCCGAACTGATCGACCGGCGCGACGGCACGCGCCACGCCCTGGCGCTGCGCGTGCCCGGCCGCCACAATCTGGCCAATGCCCTGGCCGCGATCGCCGCCACCAGCGCCGCGGGCGTGCCCGTGGCGGCGGCGGTGGAGGCGCTCGGGTCGTTCGCCGGTCTCGCCCGCCGCTTCGACGTGGTCGGGACCAGCGCCTCGGGGGTGACCGTGATCGACGATTTCGGCCACAACCCGGACAAGGTCGCCGCGACCCTGGCCACGCTGAAGGCCCACCCCGGCCGGGTGATCGCCTTCTTCCAGCCCCATGGCTACGGTCCGCTGCGGCAGATGGGGCACGAACTCGCGCAGGTTCTGGCGACCCGGCTTGGCCCCGAGGACCGCGTGGTGATCTGCGATCCGGTCTACTTCGGCGGCACCGTGGACCGTTCGATGGGTAGCGAAGTCTTGGCGGAGCTGGTTAATGCGGCGGGCGGACAGGCCGCGTATTGGCCTGCACGCGAGGCATGCGGAGAGCACATCCGCGCCCTTGCCCAGCCCGGCGATCGCGTGGTCATCATGGGGGCACGCGACGATACGCTGAGTCTTTTCGCGCGGGACCTGCTCGCCCGCCTTTAAATTCCCGCGCCCCTGCCGTCTTACCGTGGGTGGTTAATGGGCCACGGGAGACAAGACCATGTATCTCGATCACGCCCCCGATGCGGTTCCTCCGGTGACTCCGGTCGCCTACATGCCGCGTCGTGCCGAGCGCATCGCCTTCGACATGCTCGTGCGCTATTCGTGGCGCGGGCAGCGTGGCACCACGCTGGTCAAGGACCTGACCCGGTTCGGCGCCCGGATCGAAGGCATTTCCGGCCTGCGCAAGGAAGACTGGCTCACCCTGCTGCTGCCGGACGTGCAGCCGATCGATGCCGAGATCGCCTGGGTTGCCGGGACGAGCGCCGGCCTCGCCTTCGACAGCGCCGTGCCGCTGGAGGCCTTCGACAGCCTGGTCCGCAACTTCGCCACGGGTGGCTATCCGCCGCCGGGCGGCTTTTCCGCCGCAGCCTGATCGGCACGCCCGCGGGCGCTGTTGCGCCACGGCCAAGCCAATATCGCCGGTGACCGGCCCTGGGCGGCCTGAACACATTTCAATGGCTGGTTCCGCCCGAAGTCGGACCTTTGTTTCCTCCCCGGTACGGGGAGGGGGACCACCGAAGGTGGTGGAGGGGCACTCTCATTGGGGCACGGCAGCTGGCCAAGGCGGGGTGCCCCTCCACCATCCTGCGGATGGTCCCCCTCCCCCGGTGGGGGAGGATCTGAAAACGTCCGCTCCCCACCCAACCCGGCCGCTGCGCCAACCGCCGAGGGCGCTCGCGCGGTCTAAAGCCGGACCTTGCCCTGGACGAACGCCCGCGCTGCCCCGCGCGCCAGCTCGCGGTCGGACTGGAGGGGCGCCGTGTCGTGGATTTCGCGGGTCTTGACCAGCACCTGATGCGGCAAGGGCTCGTCGAATTCCAACCCGCACTGGTTTCCGTCGATCCAGGCGACGATCCCGAAGGCCTCGAACTGGGTCCACTGGATGATCGCCTGCTGTTTCAGGCGCAGCCGCGGCAGATGTCCGCTCACCCGGGCGCCATTGCGCGACAGGTCGGCCATCACCATGCGCACCGTGCCATCCAGCGTGATCAACTGGGCTTCCAGACGCACGCGCAGGCGGGCTTCGCGCCTGCGGCCGATGGCGGCCTGGTGATCCGGCCCAAGATGCGAGTTGGCGTTCATGTCAAACCTTAAAGGCGAATTTACAGTGCCGCCCTTAATCGGGTGTAACCGCTCCCACCGGCAGATCACCGGGACAGCGGTTAACGCGAAATGCGCCATGGCGGCTTGCGCCTGCCATGCACAGCTCCCGGCGGTGCAAGGCTGCCGACGGCGCTTGCATTTGCCGGGCTTTTCGCTAAGGGGCGCAGCTTCCGTCCGATCGCAGGGTCAGGCGGAAGCGAAGAAAGCCGGAGGGGCCCCGCAATCCCGCGGATCAGCCAGCGATCGGTTAGACAGATAAGGAAGCTGCCGTGCCGCTTTATGAGCACGTGTTCCTGGCGCGCCAGGACCTGAGCCAGTCGCAAGTCGACGCGCTCGCCGCCACCGCGACGGAAATCGTCGAATCCAATGGCGGCAAGGTCACCAAGACCGAAACCTGGGGCCTGAAGAGCCTGGCCTACAAGATCAAGCGCAACCGCAAGGCGCACTTCGTTCTGCTGAACGTCGAAGCCCCGGCCGGCGTGATCGCCGAGCTGGAACGCCAGACCCAGATCAACGAAGACGTGATCCGCTACATGTCGGTCCGCGTTGACGAGCACGAGGCCGGCCCGTCCGTCCAGATGCGCAAGAACGACCGCGAGCGCAGCCGTCGCCGCGAACGCGAGGAGGCTTGATCCATGGCTCGTCCGTTTTTCCGTCGCCGCAAGTCGTGCCCCTTCTCGGGCAAGAACGCGCCGAAGATCGATTACAAGGACATCCGCCTGCTGCAGGGCTTCATGTCCGAACGGGGCAAGATCGTCCCCAGCCGCATCACCGCCGTTTCGGCGAAGAAGCAGCGTGAGCTGAGCCAGGCGATCAAGCGCGCCAGGCACCTCGGCCTCCTGCCCTACCTCGTGAAGTAAGGGGAGCGAGATCATGGAAATCATCCTCCTCGAGCGCATCGAGAAGCTCGGCACCATCGGCGACGTCGTCAACGTCAAGGATGGCTACGCCCGCAACTTCCTGCTGCCCAACAAGAAGGCGCTGCGCGCCAACGAAGCCAACCGCAAGGTCTTCGAAGCCAACCGCGCCAAGATCGAGGCCGACAACGCCGCCCGCCGCACGGATGCCGAAGCGCATTCGAAGAACGTGGAAGGCAAGCAGGTCGTCCTGATCCGCGCCGCTTCGAACGCCGGCCAGCTTTATGGCTCGGTCTCGGTGCGTGACATCGTCGATGCCCTGAACGCCGATGGCGCCAAGGTCAGCAAGGCGATGATCGTGCTGGAGCGTCCGATCAAGACCATCGGCGTGTTCGACGTCCGCGTCGCGCTGCACCCGGAAGTCTCGGTCGGCGTCAAGGTGAACGTCGCCCGTTCGCCCGACGAAGCCGAACTGCAGGCCCAGGGCGTCAACGTGATCGACGCCATGTTCGAGACCGAGACCGCAGGCTTCACCGAAGCTTACGATCCGAATGCCGAGCCGGGCGAAATCCCGGCCGACCTGCTCGACCAGCCGGAAGGCGAAGCCGAGGCCTGATCGGCCAGGCGGTTCGCTGGAACCCGACAAGAGCCCTCGTCCTTCGGGACGGGGGCTTTTTCGTTTGGCGATTGGGTCGGTTGCAAACGCGACGGTCGAGCCCCCTCTCCGCTGCGACTGGCCCCGCCTGCGGCAGGGCCAGTCTCGCTCCCCTCCCTGTTGGGGAGGGGCAGGGCCAGTCTCGCTCCCCTCCCCGTCCTTCGACAAGCTCAGAATGAGCGGAGGGAGGGGCTGGGGGTGGGGGTTCCGGGCTTGTAGGTTACAATCGACCCAATCGCCTTTCGTTTGGCGGGAGCCGCCGGGGACGATCCCCGCGGCCGGTTGGGCGATGCAAGGGTCCGGAGCGCGACCTGCGGCCCGTGCGGCCCCTTCGGCAGAGCGGCTGAGCGGGGCATCGCCCCGCGCGCGGAACGGGCCGCCCCTTGTAAACCGCTCTGCAAACACCCAAATAGGCATCACCACCCCTTTTGTCCTGCACAAGGGTGGCTGAGAGACAGCGCGCTCCCGCAATGGCTGGAGCATTCCGATGGACCTCAATCATCTCCTTTATCAGCACCAGCGTGCGATGATGCGATCGCGCGACGCCGCGGGCGTGCTCAACCCGGGGGCCTTCGGCCTTGTCCGGCATTACCAGACGCGGATTGACCGCTTTCAAGCCCTGATGGGCGTCTCGTCCCGCCCGGCCTGGTGCACACCGATCGGCGCGGCATCGTGAACCGCGCCACATGGACCACCCGCGCCGGCAGGGTGGCGCTGGTCGGCTTCGATCACACCGCATGCCGTGAGGGCCATCGTCGTGCCGCAGCGTTCAGCCTGGCGTTCCTGTTGCTGGGCGGGCGCCGGGCCGCCAACCTCTACCTCGATACCCTGCACCCCGGACTGGCCTCGCTGCCGCGACAGCGCGCCGGAGGATCGGCCCTGGGGCTGATCGAGGTGTCCCGCAAGCTGAGGCGGGATGCCATGATGCACTTTCCGTCCGGATCGCCCGCGTGACCGCCCCCCACAAGGCCGCCGCCACCCGCACCCCCTCGAGACCCTGGACCGAGCCGATGGAAGCCCGACTGACGCGCGCGATGAACCTGGACCTGCCCGAGCAGGCCGTGATCGACGGCTGCCGTCGCAAGGGCATCACCATCAGCGCGCTCGAGACGCTGCCAGCGGGTGGGACTCATCTTGTCTGCGTCACCATCGAGGGCGCCGATCTGGCCCGCGACCTGTTCAAGCAGGCGATCATTGCCGGCCGCGTGCGCCGGTCATCATTTCAGCGGATCGACACGACCCGGCTGCGCTAGACCCATTTCGCGAGCGAGCCCGGCGAGGACCGTGGCCGAGGATGCCGGCTTGAACACCACCGGCAGGTTCGGAAGCCGGCCGGCAAGGCCCGTGGGCAAGCCGGTGCCGGAATAGACGATCATGGGGATGCCCCGGTCGGCCAGGCGCAGTGCCACCGGGGTTACCTCGCCATCGGGCAAGGTGCCGTCCAGGATTGCGCCGTCGATCCCGTGACGGTCGAGCATGACCAAGGCATCGCCCACCGTGGCGCAGGACCCGACCACGTGCCCACCCTGTTCAACAACGGTTTGCGCCAGGTCCAGGGCAATCAGGTACTCGTCCTCGACGATCAGGATGTTCTGGGCGAGAAACATGGGCGTGCTCCCGGCATCGAGCGGGAGCACAAGGGTCTCTCAGTCATCGAAAGCTCAGGGCTGGTTCGGTGATACCTCTAACAACGGGCCAGCGGCCCAATGTTCCCGCAGCCCCGCGAAACATCCCGGGCCCGAAACCGCCGGACTTGCCCTGCCGTGGAATGGTCGCGACCCAGGTCGCGCTGCAGGGGTATTCGGGGGTGGCCCGTCAGGCGACGCGATCAGGCCCTATGCGGCGTTGTCATGCTGCAACACCACCCGCGTGCCCGGGTGGGCGGCATGGACCTCGACACGGGCTTTCAGTTGCCGGGCCAGGGCATCGATGATGCCCGTGCCCAGACCGGGCTCGGCATGGGCCGGCATTCCCCGGCCATTGTCCTCTACCGCCAGGGTCCATCCGGCAGGGGTCGAGGTGAAACGGACATCGATCTTTCCCTCGTCGTGATCATCGGCGAAGGCATGCTTCAGGGCATTGATCACCAGCTCCGTGACGATCAAGCCGATACTGACCGACTCCTCTGCCGTCGCCACGGTGTCATCGATCGACGTGGTAATGGTCAGCCGGTCCGGCCGGGCGATCATCGACGCCGCAATGCTGCCGCACAGATCCCTCAGGTAAGTGCCCAGCGGCACACCCTCCGCGCCCGAGGTGGTCAACTGGCGCTGCATCTTGGCGATGGCCATGACCCGCTGGTGCGCATCGTTGAGATGAGTCCGCGCCTCGGCCGAATTGACGTTGCGGGCTCCCAGCATCAGGACACTTGCGATGATCTGGAGACTGTTGGCAACCCGGTGCTGGAGTTCCTGCAGCAGGATCTGCTTTTCGCGAACCAGGGTGTCTTTCTGTTCTTCCATCCGGCGCGCGTCGGTGACGTTGTTCACGGCCAGCAAAAGGCTGAGTCCATCGTCCTGACCCATGTCGAGCCGTTGGGCATTCAGGATCAGATGCTGCACCTGGCCATTGTGGACCATGTCCAGTTCATAGGCGTCGATCGCCGCGTTCCCCGACAAGGTCGCGTCCAGCAACGATTTGAGCCGGGCCAGGTCCCACTCCCCCGAACCGAGTGACAGCAGCGCTTTTCCGGTGACCTCCGCGGGCTCGAGATCGAACATCCGGCAGAACGTTCCGCTTGCCGCCCGGACCACGAAAGCACCGTCCAGCAGGACCAAGGGCGTGCTGGACGCAAGGACGATGGCCAAACCCAAGCCACCTGCGCTGGCGGAGGGGTTCTGCGAGCAGAGTGTCACGGTCTGGACTCCTTCAAGCCATGAGGCTGCCGGATCCTTGCCAAACTCAAAAAAGAGTTATGCTTCAGCGGCAAGGAGCAGGAGTCGCGAAGCGGGGTAGCCGAAAGCCTATCAGTTGCCGGCGGCTGTGACCAACGATATCGGCCCGGCGCGCCTGTCGCGCGGCCTGGTCGGCACATGCGGTGCCGTGCTGCATTTGCCTTGTCACAAAACCTGCGTTACCTGTGGCCATGCAAAACCCAGATACGATCATCGCCGAACTCGTCCGGCTCCATGACGAGGCCGTTGCCACGCTCCGCGCCGATATCGCCGCTTTTGTCGAGCAGGGCACCCTCCCCCCGCCCGAGCGTCGCACCACCCACGCCTGGTGCTACCCCGAGCTGCGCGTCCATTACACCGGGCAGGAGACCCGCCCCGACCTGGCCCGCGCCTTCGGGCGGCTGAGCGCCAGCGGCACCTATGGCTGCACCGTCACCCGTCCGGCGATCTTCGCCGATTACCTGACGGAGCAGCTCGAACTGCTAAACGCCGATTACGAGGTGGAGCTCGAGGTCGTCCGCTCGACCCAGGAGATCCCCTTCCCCTACGTGATCGACGCCAGCTCCGGGCTCGGCGGGGTGTCCCCGGTCGAGCTGGCGCGGTTCTTCCCGACCACCGAGCTGGCCATGATCGGCGACGAGCTGGCTGATGGTATCGACGTGTCGATGCCCGACGCGCCGATGCCGCTGGCCCTGTTCGACGGGCTGCGCACCGATTTCAGCCTGGCCCGGCTGGCGCACTACACCGGAACCAGCCCGGAGCACTTCCAGCGCTACATCCTGTTCACCAACTATCACCGCTATGTCGATGAGTTCGTCGACTGGGCGGGTCAGCAACTGGGCCAGGGCGACTATGTCGCGCTGGCCGGTGCCGGTGGGCTCTATCTGGATGCCCCGACCGACAATGCCCGCGAACGGATGTCGGACACCGCCTGGCGCCGTCACCAGATGCCGGCCTATCACCTGATCGCCCCGGATCGCGGCGGGATCACCCTGGTCAACATCGGGGTGGGCCCGTCCAACGCCAAGACAATCTGCGATCACCTCGCCGTGCTGCGGCCCGAGGCCTGGCTGATGATCGGCCATTGCGGCGGCCTGCGCGATACGCAGAAGATCGGCGACTACGTGCTGGCCCACGCCTACCTGCGTGACGATCATGTCCTCGACGACGTGCTCCCGCCCGAGATCCCGGTGCCGGCGATCGCCGAGGTCCAGGTCGCCCTCGCCCATGCCGCCGAGATGGTCAGTGGTGACACCGGCGCGAACCTCAAGAAGCGCATGCGCACCGGCACCGTGGTGACGACCGACGATCGCAACTGGGAACTGCGCTATACCCAGTCGGCCCGCCGCCTCTCGCTCTCGCGCGCGGTGGGGATCGACATGGAAAGCGCCACCATCGCCGCCCAGGGCTATCGCTTCCGCGTCCCCTACGGCACGCTGCTGTGCGTCTCGGACAAGCCGCTCCATGGCGAGATCAAGCTGCCCGGCCAGGCCAACCGCTTCTACGAGGAGGCGATCGGCGCCCACCTCAAGATCGGCACCACCGCCTGCGCCCTGCTCAAGGCCGAGGGGGCGCGGCTCCATTCGCGCAAGCTGCGGGCGTTTAACGAACCGCCGTTCCGGTAAGGGCACCAGGGCAGCCCGGCCGGTAAGCCGGTCTGCCCCACCCCAGGCCGGCGGGGCTCAGGCGGCCCGACGGACAGCGGGCTGCGTCCCGCGGGAGTCGCCATCGGTCTGGAAGTGCGACACCAGCCCGTTGAGGTGCCCCGCCTCCGAGGCCAGGCTCCGCGCCGCGGCGGTCGCCTCCTCCACCATGGCCGCGTTCTGCTGGGTCATGCTGTCCATCTGGCGGATCGCGGCATTGATCTGGTTGAGCTCGGCCGCCTGGCCCTGCGACGTCTCGGCGATCGTGGCGACGGTGGTGGCCACCTCTTCCACCATGGCCGCGATCTTGGCGAAGGTCTCGCCCGAGGTGCGGACCAGCAGGGCACCCTTGTCGACCTCTTTCGAGCTGCCCTGGATCAGGGTCTTGATCTCGCTGGCAGCATCGGCGGAACGCTGGGCCAGGGCGCGGACCTCGTTGGCGACCACGGCAAAGCCCTTGCCCGCCTCGCCGGCGCGCGCCGCCTCGACCCCTGCATTAAGCGCCAGCAGATTGGTCTGGAACGCGATTCCGTCGATCACGTCGACGATCTTGCCGATTTCCTGAGCCGAGCGCTGGATATCGTCCATCGCCTCGACCGCCTGGCGGACCACAGCTCCGCCGTCGCTCGCCTCGCGACGGGTGGTGTCCGCCGCCCCGCGAGCCCGGCTGGCGTCCTCGGCAGTCTCGTGGACGCCATGGGTCAGGCGCTCGAGCCCGGCCGCGGTCTCCTCCAGCCGTGCCGCCTGCTGTTCGGTGCGCCGGGCCAGGTCGTCCGAAGCCTGACGGATCTCGCCCGCGCCGGTGTCGATCCCGGTGGCGCTGCCGGCCACGTCCGCCAGGGCCTCGCTGATCCGCTGGCGCATGTGCTCGAAATCCTGCTCGATCTGGGCAAACTCGGCGGGGAGTCCCTTCAGTTGGTGCGTGAAATCGCCGTCAGCCAGAGCCGACAGCGCCTGCTGCATCCGCTCGATGACTTGCAGGCGGTTCTGTTCCTCCGCCTTGAAGTAGGATGACAGGGCCACCGTCATGTCCAGCAGGGCCAGCTTGATCAGCGTGCCGATCGGGCCCCGCGCGCGGCGTCCGGCTCCCGGCAGGACGCCCGAGCCGATCAGCTCGACGATCATGTCCTCCAGCACCCGGGCGTACCCGCCGATATACCAGCGCGGCTCCAACCCGATCTTGGCGTGGACCAGGCCGATCGTCTCGGCCTTCTGCACATAGCCGGCGTCGACCGGCCGGCCGAACAGGGTGCGCCAGTGATCGAGCTGCTTCGACTTGGCATGCTGCACGCGCTGCGGATTGTGGAAGAAGCTCGCCACTTCGGGTGTTTTCTGCACCTTGGCGTAAAAGCGCTCCAGCGCCTTTGGACCGGCCCGCTCAACCACCTGGGCGATGCGCGGCAGGTTCTTCCAGTCTGCCGGGCCGATGCCGAAGAAGTCGATCGCCACCGTCACGATGGCACTGCCGTCTGATGCCTTGTCCACTCGCATTCTCCACTGTCCAGTCGTACGCCCGGGACGGGGCGCCGGGCTTTGGAGCCGGCTTGCGCGCGGTCCGTCTGCGCCATCCCTCTCCCAAGCGATCGTGCCCGGACAGTCTAGCCAGGCGATTTCAGCAAACCGCTAAGCCGAGGTTGCAGTTTTCCTGAGGAAAACCGGGACCCGGGATTAACTGTTGACCGCTGGCAAAGCGCCTTGGCACCAGCCCATGTCTTGTTGCCTCCGGGCCAGGTCTGAGCGAGAAATATTGGACACCTCGAAGCAATTGAGCAAAGTTTTGTCACAATTGCACAAGGACCTGCTCGCCGCGCGGTCCTAAAAACATGCAACTCGATCGCAACAATGATCAAGCCGGTGAAAACAGCACACTTCGTCGGTTCCATTTTCGATCAATGCGCGACGATCTTGGTGTGGCGCATGCCCGTGCGCGGCCGCGGGCGACGGGTGTCCTGCACCGATCCGTGGAAAGCGGCCATTCCGGCAGTGAAACTGGCTTCATGGGCTGAACCGGGCATGGCCACATCAGGGCCGGCACGGCCCCTGCCAAAGGTTAACGTGGGCCGGGTCCCCGACAAAACGGACCCCTATCCATTGGTGCAGGTCGCACCGGATGGCCCGACTCGGGGGAAGCGACGGCCCTGGCCCGTCCACCTCCCCCGCGCCTGTCGCTCCGGCTCACCAGCCGCAGGTCTGCCCCTTGGTCCGCTCCTTCAGCCACTTAGACAGCGGCGCGAAGTAGCGCAGCAAGGCCTTGCCGCTCATCTCGCGGCTCCCGGTGAAGGCCTCCAGCGCCTCGGGCCAGGGCTTGGAGGCGCCCATCGACAGCATCGCGCTCATCTTCTCGCCCACCGCCTTGTTGCCGTAGAACGAGCAACGGTGCAGCGGCCCGGTCCACCCGGCCTGCTGGCACGCCGCCTCGTAGAACTGGAACTGCAGCAGCCGCGCCAAGAAATAGCGCGTGTACGGCACCACCGCGGGCACGTGGTACTTGGCCCCGGCGTCGAAGGCATCCGCCCCGCGCTCGCCGGGGGGGACGATCCCCTGGTAGGTGCGCCGCATCTCGGTCCAGGCCTTGTTGTAATCGGCCGGCTTCACCGCGCCGGAGAACACCTGCCAGCGCCACCGGTCGATCAGCAGGCCGAACGGCAGGAACGCCACCTTGTCCATCGCCTGCTTGAGCAGCAGGCCGATGTCCTTGTCGGCACTGGGCACCTGCGCCCGGTCGAGCAGGCCGATCTGGACCAGGTATTCCGGAGTGATCGACAGGGCCATGGTATCCCCGATCGCCTCGTGGAAGCCGTCGTTGGCCCCGTCGAGATAGAGCGGCGACTGCTTGTTGTAGGCGCGCTGGTAATAGTTATGGCCCAGTTCGTGGTGGATCGTCACGAAATCGTCGCCGTTGACCTTGGTGCACATCTTGATGCGCAGGTCATCCTTGTTGTCGAGATTCCAGGCCGAGGCATGGCACACCACCTCGCGGTCGCGCGGCTTGGTGATCTGCGAGCGTTCCCAGAAGGTGGCCGGCAGCGGCGCGAAGCCGAGCGACGAATAGAACCCCTCGCCCGCCTTGACCATCTTGACCGGGTCATAGCCCTTGGCCTGCAGCAGATCGCCCACATCGAAGCCCAGGTCGCCCGCCCCCTTGGGCGCGACAACGTCATAGATGTTGCCCCATTCCTGGGCCCACATGTTGCCCACCAGGTCGGCGCGGATCGGGCCGGTCCTGGCCTGCACGGCATCGCCGTATTTCTGGTTCAGCTTCATCCGGGTGAAGCAGTGGAGCTGATCGTACAGCGGCTTGACCTCGGCCCAGAGCTTGTCGGTCAGGGCGGCGAAGGCCTCGGGGGTCATGTCATAGTTGGACCGCCACAGCGCGCCGGTATCGGCATAGCCCAGGTCCTTCGCCCCGGCATTGGCCAGTTCGACCATGCGCACGTAGTCCGCCTTGATCGGCGCGCCGACATTGTCGTGCCACGACAGCCACATCTCCTTCAGCTCGTCGGGGTTGCGGTTGGTGCCCATCGCCGCCTCGATGTCGCTGCCATTGATCGGCTGGCCGCGCAGGGTGCCCCGCCCCTTGCCATAGACGCCCTGCATGCGCGCCTGCAGCGTCGCCACCTCCTCGGCCGCACCCGGGCTGGCCGGAGCCGGCAGGACGATCGCGGTGCGCATCCGCGAGAGCTTGCGCGCCGTATCGTAGGACAGGCCGGGCAATGCGGCGAACCGGGCGGCGGCCGTCGCGCTGTTGACCAGCAGCGCGGTGGTGACCGCCCCGGCACGGGCGGTCAGGGCCTCGGTGTCGGGCGTGATATAGGTCTGGTAGACCCAGTCCGCCTGGGCGCCCTCCACCCCCACCCGCGCGAAGTCCGCCTCGGCCTTGGCGACGAAGGCATCGGCCTCGGCGACAGTCGGCGCGGGTGCGGGGCTGGACGCCGCGGGCGCATCGGCCGCGCGCGCCGGGCTGAGGGGAAGCACGGCCAGCCCGGCGGCCACCGCCACGAGCGAGACGAATTTTGACATGTTTTCCGTTCCTTCCGGCTATCGTTTCAGTCGCAACGACATGCCGCAGGCATAGCCGCAGCGGCGACCGATGCAAGCCGTCCGGTCAGTCCGACAGGAAGGACACGATACCCTCGCCGAACTCGCGCTTGGTCACGCTCGTCATGTGCGTGCCCGGCATCGGCGCATAGCGGGCGTTGGGCAGGATCGCGGCGAGATCCTCGGCCGAGCCGTTGTCGTCGTCCTCGGTCCCGCACAGCAGCAGGGTGGGCATGGTCACGGCCGACAGGTCGTCCACCCGGGCCTGGGCGAAGGATTCCAGCAGCAGGCGGGTGGCGACCAGATCGGTCCCGGTCGATTTCATGAAGGCCTGGGCGAAGTAGGCCGGATCCTCGCGCGGGATCGTGCCGAACCGGGCGATCGCATCGAGGAAGAACCCGATCCGCCCCGACCAGCCGCGAATGCCGGCGAGCCCCATGCCCGACAGGATCAGCCGGCGCGGCGCCACCCCGGCTTCGGCCACGCCCTTCAGCGCGGTGCGCGCACCGAGCGAGAAGCCGCAGAGATCGAAGTCGGTCAACCCCAGGCCATCGACCAGCGCGACCAGATCGCGCACCAGCACGTCCGCGGGATAGGCCGCCGGATCGTGCGGCGCAGCGCTCTGCCCGTGAGCGCGCAGGTCGGGCATGATCGCGGCAAAGCCCGCCTCGGCGATCCGCCGGGCCGTACCGTACTTGATCCAGTTGACCTCGGCGCTGGAGAACAGCCCGTGCAGCAGCAGCACCGGGCGCCCCTGGCCCAGCCGGTGCACGGCGAGCGGCGCACCGTCGAAGCCGGGCAGGAATTCGGTCGTCATGTCCACGCGCGCCTCAGCTCAGCAGCTTGTACCCGGAAAACAGCAGGACCGCTGCCAGGCACGGACGCAGGATATGGTCGGGCGAGCGCGAGGACAACAGGCTGCCGACCAGTACGCCCGGGACCGAGCCGATCAGCAGGTTGGCGAGCAGCCCGAAATCGACCCCGCCGATCAGCCAGTGGCCGAACCCCGCGACCAGGGTCAGCGGCACGGCATGCGCGATGTCGCTGCCGACGATGCGCGAGACGCGCAGCGCGGGGTACAGCATCAGCAGCGCGGTCACCCCCATCGCTCCGGCGCCGACCGACGAAACGGTGACGGCAACGCCGATCGCCGCGCCCAGCCCGATCGTCGGGACCAGGCTGGCGCGGTCGTCCAGCCGCTCGTGAGTCTTGGCGAACAGGGCGAGCTGCTTCTGGAACAGGGTGGCCATGGCCGTGATTATCAGCATCACGCCCAGCACCGTCACCATGATCGCGGCGGCGCGGCTGTCGGGCTTGCCGACCTGGCTCAGCACCAGCAGGGTCACCACCGCCGCCGGCACGCTGCCCAGCGCCAGGCGGCGCACGATCTTCCATTCGACCGTGGCCTTCCAGCCGTGCGCGGCGGTGCCGACGGTCTTGGTCAGGGCGGCGAACAGCAGGTCGGTGCCCACCGCGGTGTGCGGGCTGACGCCGAACAGCAGCACCAGGATCGGGGTCATCAGCGACCCTCCGCCGACCCCGGTCAGCCCGACCAGGAACCCGACGAGGAGCCCGGCCACTCCGTGCAGCACATCGAACCCTGCCACCAACGCCTCTCCTCGGCCGCATCACCGACCCCTGAAACCCGCCATAGGCCAAGTGCGATCCCGGGCAAGACAATCTCTACTTGCACGGTTGAAGTTTAAGTTTGTCGCGCCCGGGGGAGGTGCAAGACGCGGCCCACCTTGGCCACCCCGTCATGCCAGCGCAGGCCACCCGTGGCGGGGAGGTGCGAGGCGGAGCAATCGGCACGGGATGCCAGCCTCCGCTGGCATGACGGCGTTGAAGATCGAGGTGCTGCTACTCGGGCACACTGAGCCCCGCCGCCTCCCAGTGGCGCACCACGCTGGCCGTCGTCGCGGAGAAGTGCCGCGGCAGGTCGCGCGTATCGAGCCAGGGCTCCTGCAGCGCCTCGCTGCCAGCATGGGCCACGGGGCGGAAGTGCTCGGGCGCATCGAAGCTCCCCACGGTCAGATCCATCTGGCCGGTGCCGTCCGCCCAGGCGAAGCCCAGCGGCGTGCCGCAGGTGCGGCAGAACGGCCGCCGCGCGACCTGAGAGGAGGCGTACCAGTCGGGCTCGGTCAGCCAGCGCACAGCCTCGCGGGGCAGCTGCACGAAGGCTGCGGCGACCCCGCCGGTGGCCTTCTTGCACATCCGGCAGTGGCAACAGTAGGCCTCGTCGCTGGCGACACAGGCCTCATAGCGGATCCGGCCGCACTGGCAGCCTCCGGTCATGATTGCGCTCATGCCCACAGGCTAGGCCAGCAGGCCCCGCCGGTCACCCCTTCTTGAGGTGACGGCGCCCCAGCAGTTCGGCGATCTGCACCGCATTCAGCGCGGCGCCCTTGCGCAGGTTGTCCGAGACGCACCACAGCGACAGGCCGTTGTCGATCGTGCTGTCCTCGCGCACGCGGCTGACATAGGTGGCATAGTCGCCCACGCATTCGACCGGGGTGACGTATCCGCCGTTCTCGCGCTTGTCGACGAGCATCACCCCTGGCGCCTCGCGCAGGATGTCCTGGGCCTCGGCGGCGCTGATCTCGTTCTCGAACTCGATGTTGAGCGCTTCCGAGTGGCCGACGAAGACCGGCACGCGCACGCAGGTGGCGGTCACCTTGATCTTGGGATCGAGGATCTTCTTGGTCTCGGCCACCATCTTCCATTCTTCCTTGGTCGAACCATCGTCCAGGAAGACGTCGATGTGCGGGATCACGTTGAAGGCGATCTGCTTGGTGAACTTCTTGGGCTCGACACTGTCGCCGACGAAGATCGCGCGGCTCTGCTCGAACAGCTCGTCCATGCCTTCCTTGCCCGCGCCCGAGACCGACTGGTAGGTCGCCACGACCACGCGCTTGATCTTCGCCTTGTCGTGCAGGGGCTTGAGCGCCACGACCATCTGCGCGGTCGAGCAGTTGGGATTGGCGATGATGTTGCGCGCCTTGTAGCCGTCGATCGCCTCGGGGTTCACCTCGGGCACGATCAGCGGCACGTCCGGGTCCATGCGGTAGAGCGACGAGTTGTCGATCACCACGCAGCCCTGCGACGCGGCCTTGGGGGCATAAGTCTTGGTCGGGCCCGACCCCGCGGCGAACAGCGCGATGTCCCAGCCGGTGAAATCGAAGTGCTCGATGTTCTTGACCTTGAGCATCTGCCCGGTCTCGCCGAACTCGATCTCGTTGCCGGTCGAGCGGGGCGAGGCGACGGCGGCGATCTCGTCGATCGGGAAAGACCGCTCGGCCAGGATGTTCAGCATTTCGCGGCCGACATTGCCCGTCGCACCCACGACCACTACCCGGTAACCCATCTCACGCTCCTGCGAAAATCGGGGGGCGATTGGGGGCACGGGACGGCAATGTCAATGCCGGATGCGACCGGACGGGGCTATGATTGTTGCGTTGGACCGGTTGGTGCGTGATGCGAACGACCACTTGCGCCGGGTTGCGGTCATCCAGATTCCCTCCGCAAAAAGCACACGACCTCCCCCTAAACGTCGCCCCGGCCTTGAGCCGGGGCCCAGCTGACCTCTGCGGCAGCGGCGCGAACAAGCAAGCTGGGTCCCGGGTCAAGCCCGGGACGACGTGGCAAAGGCAGGTTGGATCAACTGCAATGGCCGCTGATGTCTGGTTGAGGACATTTGCGCTCTCCCCTTCGGGGGAGAGATACGGAGGCTTGTCCCGCAGGGACTAGCCGAAGTTGAGAGGGGATGGGGGCAGGTGATGCGCGCTGGCCCCTCTCCCAACCCTCTCCGCTGAAGGGGAGAGGGCTCGGACCCCTCCCCAACCCACCTGGACCCGGGCCTCCCCCAAATCCGCCCCGTCGCCCTACCCTGCCGCTGGCGCCACCCGCCGGAACGGCTGCCGTTCCCAATAGGACAGCGAGCGCCACAGCCACTCGAGCGGACCCGAGGCGAAGACCCGCATCCACACGTTGGCGAAGACCAGCAGGACCGCGATCACGATCGTGGCCTGCAGGGCCAGGTGCGCCCAGCCCTGCCCGCCCGGCAGGTCGAGCCCGATGGGCGAGAACATGATCCACAGCCCGGCGATCTGCTCCATGAAATAGAGCGTGAAGGCCATCTGCCCGGCCGGGCCGAACACCCCGACCACCCGTCCGCTCAGGCTGCCGCGGACCAGCAGGTTGATCGCCGCCAAATGCCCCAGCGACACCGCCAGGCGGGCGAACTCGTCGGTCAGCCAGATCGTCTTGGGCTGGGGCATGAAGGCCAGCCGTTCGACACAGCCGATGTAGCGAGCGCCCATGCCGAAGCCATAGGCGAGCAGCAGCACGAGCAGATACTCGCGGGTCGACCGCCGCCCCTGGATGAAGCCCAGCTTCCAAAGCGCCATGCCCAGGAGCATGGCCGGGAAGGCTTCGAGCACCCCGCCGAGCAGCTCACCCTTGCCCAGGATGGTCAGGTAGGCGCCGATCATCCACCCGGCATAGTCGGCCATGGAACGGCTGGCGCGGGCTTCGGCCTCCTTCTTGGCCTCCTTCTCGATCGTCGGGTCCTTCCCCGCGATCCGCTGCTCGATCTTGCGCCATTCCTGGACCGCCTTCGCCTCCTCCTTGGTCAGCGGCTGGTGGGCCTGCTGCTTGGCCATGGCGGAGTGGTAGGCAGTCTGGGTGGCGGAGCGCCCATGGTACTGGATCGCCCCGAAGACCAGGCCGAAGGCGGCGAAGCTCAACCCCAGCGGGATCAGCCAGCGCACGCTCAGGCGGCGGAACGGGAACAGCGCCAGCGCGCAGAGCGCATAGATATGGAGGATGTCGCCCGGCCAGAGCAGGCAGAAGATATCGAACAGCCCGAACAGCAGCAGCCACAGGTTGCGACGGATGTAGAGGTCGGCCACGGCCACCGGCCCGTCGGGCTCCATCGCCTTGGCCGCGGTCACCAGCAGTCCGGCCCCGAACAGGAACTCCAGCATGCCGCGCTGGGTCCCTTCCCAGGTCGTCTCGATCACCATCCAGGTGATCTGGTCGGCCGGGCTCCAGCCCATGGTCCGCGGATCGCTCAGGGCGTTCCAGATCGGTCCCGCCATGAAGGGGATGTTCATGAAGAAGATCCCCAGGATCGCGACCCCCCGGATCACGTCGAGCACGGCAATGCGGTCCCGCCCGCGCACCGGCGCGAGATGGACGGCGTGATCTGCCGTGGCTGCGGTGGTGCTCTGCTCGCTCAAACCCCGTCTCCCCCGATCGGTTGCCGGGCGAAACTATCATGGTGTATGATACAAGCAATACACTTTGTGCGGAACCGCGCCTACCGCGGCGGAGTCACCCCGTGCCGCTCGAGGAAGGCGAAGATCGTGTTCCACACGTGCGGCCCGATCTTCGGCCCGGTCACCCGATGGGTGTAGCCCGGATAAAGCATCATCTCGAAGGGCACGCCCTCGGCCTGCAGCTTGGCGATCATCGCGGTGGAGTTGTCGAACACCACGTTGTCGTCGGCCATGCCGTGGATCAGCAGTAGCGGGTCCGAGATCCTGGCCGCATCGGCAATCGTCCCGGACCGGGCATAGGCTTCGGGCACCTCGCGCGGATCGCCCATGTAGCGTTCGGTGTAATGGGTGTCGTACAGTTCCCACTTCGTCACCGGTGCCCCGGCGATGCCGGCGGCATAGGCCCCCGGATCGGCCTCCAGCATCTTCAGCGTCATATAGCCGCCATAGGACCAGCCATAGATCGCGACCTTGGCCGGATCGACGAAGGGCAGGCCTTTCAGATAGTCCAGCCCCGCCTTCTGATCGGCCACCTCCACGCTGCCCATCGCGCGCCAGATCGGGCTTTCGAAGGCCACGCCGCGATTGGCGCTGCCGCGGTTGTCGATCTCGAAGTAGATGTAGCCCTTGGCCACGATCGCCTGGGCCAGCGCTCCGGTCCAGGCGCGGTTGACCACCTGCACGTGCGGCCCGCCATAGTGCGAGAAGAACACCGGATAGCGCTTGCCCGGCTCCATCACCGGGGTGATCATCCGCCAGTGCAGCTCGGTCCCGTCAGCCGCCTTGACCGTGCCGAAAGTGGGCGCGCGATGGGCCTTCAGGTAAGGCGCATAGGGGTGATCGCCGGTCACCGCGTTCTGCTCCACCCAGACCCGCTCGCCGCTGCCATCGGCCTTTATCAGGTAGACCTGCGGCGGCTGCGCCTGGGCCGATCGCGTGACGAGCAGGTTCTGCCCGGCCTTGTCCATGCTCGCGGCATTGACCCAGCCCGGCTCGGTCAGCCGCTGCGGCGCGCCCGGGCGGGTCCAGTCCAGCGCATAGACCTGCTGCTCCAGCGGATCGTCGCCGGTCGAGGTGTAGAACAGCCGGTGCCGCGCCTGGTCGACCCCGACCAGCGCGGTGACCACCCCGGGGCCCGGGGTCAGCAACCGCGCATCGGCTGCGGCGAAGCGGCCTTTGGGATAGTGGTACAGCCGCCCGAACCCGTCGCGCTCGGACCACCAGATCAGGCTGCCGTCCTTCAGGAAGCGATAGGCATCGCTGAGGTTGACCCAGCTCTTGTCACGCGCGGTCTCGCTCAGCAGCACCTGCGCGGCCCCGGTCACCGGGTCGACCGCCAGCAGGTCCAGCCGGGTCTGCGCACGGTTCTGGCGCTGGACATAGAGCGTCCGGCCGTCCGGCGCCCAGTCGACCCGAGCGAGGTAGATGTCGGGATCGCTCCCCAGATCGACCCTGACCCGCTCGGACCCGTCCGGCTTCATCACCCACAGCGAAACCTCGGCATTGGCCGTGCCCGCCGCCGGATAGCGCTGCTCGAAGGTCCTGGTCCCGGCCGCGCCGATCGCCGCGCGGGTGACCACGCCCACCTTCGCCTCGTCGAACCGCTCCAGCGCCACGCGGCTGTCGTCGGGCGCCCACCAGGCTCCCTTGAACCGCGCCATTTCCTCCTGCGCGACGAATTCGGCCTCGCCCCAGTGGACCGTGGCGCTGGCCTCGTCGGGCGAGATCGCGACCGGCTTGCCGCCCGCCACCGCGCCCACCCAGAAGCGCCGCTCCGCCACGAACGAGACATAGCCACCCTTGGGGCTCAGCGCGGCGTCGCGAGCATCGGCCGAGACGCCGTCCAGCCGGCGCGCCGCTCCGTCGAGCCCGACCAGCAGCAGATCGCCGTCGAGCGGGACGAGCAGGCTCTTGCCGTCGGCGTTCCAGTCATAGGAGATGATCCCCTTCAGATCGCCCACGCGCATCCGCTCGCGCTGCATCTTCTCGGCCTCGGACAGCTCGCGGCCCGAGCTGAGCTTGCGGGAATCGACCAGCATGGTCCACTGCCCCGACTTGCGGTCGAAACCCCACAGATCATAGCGCTCGCGATCGTCCGGACGGTTGCGCAACACGGTCAGCCAGCGCCCGTCGGGCGACAGCTTGACCCCGCGCGGGCTGGGTCCGTTGAGCCCGGGGCTGGCATAGACCCGCTCGAGGGTCAGGGTCCCGGCCTGCTGGCCTTCGGGAGCGGTCACCACGGGCGCTCCGGCGAAGGCTGGCGGGACGGGCAGCAAAAGGGCGCAACAGGCCAGCAGGGCGGGACGCAGAATGGGCATGGCAAGGTATCGGCTCCAGGGGAGATGGTCGTGCGCCCGATAGGGAAAGGGCGCCCCGGCTGGTCTGCCGGGACGCCCTTGTCCTGTAAACCCTGTACGGTTGAGCCCGGGAATGTCCCGGGATCAGCCGTCGTTGCGGGTGTCGCGACGCTCGGCGATACGGGCGCGCTTGCCGGTCCGGCCGCGCAGGTAGTACAGCTTGGCGCGACGCACCACGCCGCGGCGGACCACGGTGATGCTTTCGATGTTGGGCGAATAGAGCGGGAACACGCGCTCCACGCCTTCGCCGAACGACATCTTGCGCACGGTGAAGTTGGAGTTGAAGCCGCGGTTCGACCGCGCGATGCACACGCCTTCATAGGCCTGGACGCGGGTGCGATCGCCTTCGATCACCTTCACGCCCACGCGCAGGGTGTCGCCCGCACGGAATTCCGGAATAACCTTGTTGGCCTTGGCGATTTCCTCGGCCTCGATCTGCTGGATCAGGTTCACTGGTCCACATCCCTCTTTTCACGCCGCGCGCCAGAGGCAGACTGGACCCGAGCACCCTCATGGCGCTCCCACAGATCCGGCCTGCGTAACCGTGTATCGACCTCGGACTGCAGCTTGCGCCACGCCGCGATCTTCGCATGATCCCCCGATCGCAGCACTTCAGGGATCGTGCGCCCTTCCCACTCAGCGGGTCGGGTGTAGTGGGGATATTCCAACAAGCCGTTCTCGAACGACTCCTCGGTCCCACTGGAAGGGGCGCCCATTACGCCGGGAAGCAGGCGAATGCAAGCGTCGAGCAGCATCAGCGCGGCGGGCTCGCCACCGGACAGGACGATGTCGCCGATCGACACCTCCTCCACCCCGCGGCCCGCGAAGATGCGTTCATCGAAGCCCTCGAACCGGCCGCAGACCACGATCACGCCGGGGCCTGCCGCCAGCTCGCGCACGCGGGCCTGGGTCAGCGGCCGGCCCCGCGGGGTCATGGCGAGGACGGGGACCGGGGTTGTCCGTTCCTCCCCGGTACGGGGAGGGGGACCAGCGTAGCTGGTGGAGGGGCACTCGGAGAGGGCGTCCGACTCCACGTCTTGCCCCTCCACCATCCTGCGGATGGTCCCCCTCCCCGTGCCGGGGAGGAACAGCGCCCGCGCATGGTCGATCGCCCTGGCCAGCACGTCGGCACGCAGCACCATCCCCGCCCCGCCCCCGGCCGGGGTGTCGTCCACGGTGCGGTGCTTGTCTGCCGCGAAATCGCGCAGCTGGATCGCCTCGAGCGACCACTTGCCCTCCGCGCGCGCGCGGCCCGCCAACGAGACGCCAAGCGGGCCCGGAAACATCTCGGGGTAAAGCGTGATGACGGCGGCATGGAAGGTCATGGCTTGCGTCCCAGCAGGAGGGCCAGCGCTCCGCCAGTCCAGCCGGCCAGGGCCACGGCCAGCCCGATGAACGGGATCATCATCAGGGCCAGGCGATCGCCGCGCGCCGCGCCATCGCGCGCCACCATGCCGGCCAGCAACAGGCCCATGATCGCCACGGCCGGCACCAGCCCGGCCAGCATGGCCAGCCGCCCCGGCGCCAGCGCGGTGCGCCGACGCAGCGCGGCGACGGCCAGCGCCGCGGCGCCCACCGCAAGGATCAGCAACAGCAGGGTCATGCGTCCTTGCTCCAGTTTTCGACGCGCAGACCGGGCACGTCGGCGAAGTCGGCGACATTGTTGGTGATCACTGTCGCCCCGATGCTCAACGCGTGAGCCGCGAGCAGCCGGTCGAAGCGGGCGCGCTTGAAGGGCAGGCGGGCATAGTGTCGCGCGGCGGCCTCATCGAACGGGAGCATCGGGATCGCCTCGATGAAGGCTTCCAGCACTTCAGGCTCGGGTGGTTTGCCAACGAAGGTCCCATAGGCGACCTCGGCATAACTGATCACCGAGATGCCAATCGTCCCTGCATCGCAATCGGCGATCCGAGCAACGATCGGATGGTTGGCCGACTCCATTGCGTAAACCGCGGAGTTCGCATCGATCAGATACCGGATCATTCGAGTCCGGCAGCCTTTCGTGCCGCGATCACGCTTGGCCGTTCCTCGAAATCCTCTCGCGGTGCCAGTTTGATGCCTGGCGCCTTGCCGGCAAACCCGCTGACATCGATCTTGCGCCGTGGCGCCTCTTCCGGCTCGACCACGAACCCGACCCGCTCCTCGCGCAGCACCATGGTCGCGCCTTCGATCAGGCCCAGCTCCTTAGGGATGCGCAGCGCGAGCGAGTTGCCCGACTTGAAGACCTTGGCCCGGTATTCCTTCGCCATCACCGGCTCCTGTATATACAGGCCGTATATACTATGAAGCCCACCCCTCGGCAATCACGATGGCCTCGCCCCACTCCGGCACGGCGTCGGGCTTCATCGGCACCATGAAGGTCTTGCCGTCGGGGCGCTTGACCTCCAGCACGTCACCCGCGCCGAAGTTCTCCACCGCCACACATTCGCCCAGCGCCTCGCCGGCGGTCGAGACACAGGCCAGCCCGATCAGGTCGGCGTAGTAGTACTCCCCATCGGCCAGAGAGGGCATCTCGGAACGCCGCACGGTCAGCAGGGTGCCGCGCAGCGCCTCGGCGGCGTTGCGGCTGGTTACCTCGATGAAGCGGGCGATCGCCCCGCCCTTGCCGTCCTCGCGCAGCTTTTCGACGGTCAGCGCCGAATCGTTGAAGGCGCGGTAGCGCTTCAGCGCCGCCACGCCTTCCCCGAACAGCTTCAAGCGGACCTCGCCCGTCACCCCGTGCGCGCCGGCGACGACGGCAAGGGTGACCGGCTTGTCGGTCGGCAAGGCTCAGCCCTCGGCCTGCTCTTCGGCAGCAGCCTCGGCCGGAGCCTCCTCGGCGGCAGCCTCTTCGGCGGCCGGAGCTTCTTCCACAGCCGGAGCGGCAGCGGCGGCGGCAGCGGCCTCGGCGGCCTCACGGGCGGCCTCTTCGGCCTCGCGGATCTTCTCGGCCTTCTCCTCGGCGCGCTCCTTGGCCTTCTTGCCCGGCTCACCCTTGTTCGGGTTCACGGTGGCGGCGCGCTCCTTGATCCCGGCCTTGTCGAGCATGCGGGCGACGCGGTCGGTCGGCTGCGCACCGACGCCCAGCCAGTAGCGCACGCGATCCTCGACCAGACGCACGCGGTTCGCATCGTCCTTGGCGAGCAGCGGGTTGTAGGTGCCGACCTGCTCCAGGTACTTGCCATCACGCGGAGCGCGCGAATTGGCGACGACGATCTTGTAGTAAGGGCGCTTCTTGGAACCGCCACGCGACAGACGCAGAGAAACCGACATGGGAACTACCTTTCCTTGAACCTTGAACTGAAACGAAAACCGAAAATCACTTCTTCTTGAGCAGATCGCCGAGATTGGCCGGCATGTTGCCCATTCCGGGCAGACCCGGGAGGCCGCCACCATTGGCGCCGCCGCCCAGACCCTGGGCCCCCAGTCCCGGCATGGCGGCGTCGAGGCCACCCTTGCCGAACATGGCGGCCAGGCCCTTCAGCCCGCCCATCTTCTTGATCTGCTTCATCGCGCGCTCCATTTCCTGGTGCATCTTGATGAGCTTGTTGACGTCCTGCACCTGGGTGCCGGACCCGTTGGCGATACGGATCTTGCGCTTGGCGTTGAGCAGCTCGGGCTTGGCGCGCTCCTTGGGCGTCATCGAACCGATGATCGCATCCATGCGCAGCAGCACCCGGTCATCCATGCCGCTGGCGGCCATCGCCGCCTTGGCCTTCTTCATGCCCGGCATCATGCCCGCCAGCATGCCGAGGCCGCCCATGTTCTGCATCTGCCGCAACTGCATGCGCAGGTCGTTCATGTCGAACTGACCCTTGGCCATGCGCTGGGCCAGCTTCTCGGCGTCCTCGACCTCGATCGTCGCGGCCGCCTTCTCGACGATCGAGACGATATCGCCCATGCCCAGGATGCGGTTGGCAACGCGCGAGGGATGGAACGGCTCGATCGCGTCCATCTTCTCGCCGGTGCCGGCGAACTTGATCGGCTTGCCGGTGACGGCGCGCATCGACAGCGCCGCGCCGCCGCGGGCATCGCCGTCCATCCGGGTCAGGATCACGCCGGTCAGGTCAACCTGCCCGGCAAAGGACTGGGCCACGTTGACCGCGTCCTGGCCGGTCAGCGAATCGACGACCAGCAGCGTTTCCTTCGGCGCCGAGATCGCGGAGACGGCCTTCATCTCCTCCATCAGCGCCTGATCGACATGGAGGCGGCCGGCCGTGTCGAGCAGCAGCACGTCCACCGCCTGCAGCTTGGCCGCGTTGAGCGCGCGGGTGGCGATATCGACCGGGGCCTGGCCGGCGATGATCGGCAGGGTGGCGACGCCGACCTGCTCGCCCAGCACCTTGAGCTGTTCCTGCGCGGCCGGGCGGTTGACGTCGAGCGACGCCATCATCGCTTTCTTGCCGTGCTTTTCCTTGATCAGCTTGGCGAGCTTGGCCGTGCTCGTGGTCTTGCCCGAGCCCTGCAGGCCGACCATCATGATCACCACCGGCGGCGCGGCGTTGAGATCGAGGCCCACGGCCTCGCCGCCACCTTCCCCGCCGCCGAGCATATCGATCAGGGCATCGTTGACGATCTTGACGACCTGCTGGCCCGGCGTGACCGAACGCAGGACCGACTGGCCCACGGCCTTCTCGGTCACCTCGTCGATGAAGCGGCGGGCGACCGGCAGGGCCACGTCGGCCTCGAGCAGGGCGATCCGCACTTCGCGCATCGCCTCGCGCACGTCCTGCTCGTTCAGCGCGCCACGACCGCGCAGCTTGTCGAACACCCCACCGAGGCGATCGGACAATGTGTCGAACATGGCCGCCTACTCCATCCAGATCCGCCCCGGGGCGAACCATCACGCGAAAAGCGCCGGTGGGCGAAACCTCGCCGACCAGCGTGTCGATCAGGACCCTAAGCGAAAAACGCCGGCGGACGAAACCTCGTCAGCCAGCGTATCGCGCAAAGGGCGAATTCCGTCTTGGATGGTGGAGCCTAGCGGGATCGAACCGCTGACCTCCTGCATGCCATGCAGGCGCTCTCCCAGCTGAGCTAAGGCCCCATTCCAACCATGTGCCGGGTGGTTCATCAGAGCCATCCGGTCCCGCCAGACCCGTGGGTCGTGCCGGGAGGCGCCCCTTTATTGGCACCTCGCCGGGTTGGCAAGCGGGAAAAAACGTGCCGCGGATTTTTCTCCGCGGCCCGCAAAACCGGCCGGACCTCAGCCCTCGTCGCCGTCGTCGCCGTCGCCCATGCCGACGCCGAGGTCGTCATCGCCGCCCAGGTCGACATCATTGTCCGGGCTGTCGCCGTCCTCGTCGATGTCCAGATCTTCCTCGGCCAGGTCGACGTCGGCCTCCTCCGGCTTCTTCTGGATTTCCTCATAGGGAATCGGCTGCTTCGACTTCAGCACCGGCTCCGGCTGCCAGGCATGGCCGCATTCGATGCAGGTGACCGGGTCATCCTTGCCCAGATCATAAAAGCGGGTGCCACACTTCGGGCAGCCATGCTTGGCGCCCCATTCAGGCTTGACCATTGCAATTCCTCGTCTTGGCCCGTGCCGATGCGCGGACCCGAAAACCGTTCGCGTTGATGGGAAGGCCGGGCGGATAAATCAACCGGATTGATTCAGACCATTCGAATCCGACCAATACGATTTCAGCTGGGGCCATCAACAGGGCGCGCGCCTTGCCATAGCCGGTGCGCGCTGTCAAAAGCCGCGCGCTTTACGGCCCTCCTTTCGAGAAAGACCGCCTGCGTGAGCTCCGCCGACCCCGCCACGACTGCTTCGTCCGGCCGCCCCCGCCGCTTCGCCCCCGCCGGGCCGCTGAAGGGCCGGATCCGCGTGCCGGGCGACAAGTCGATCAGCCACCGCTCGATCATGCTGGGCGCCCTTGCCGTGGGGGAAACCCGCGTGACCGGCCTGCTCGAGGGCGAGGACGTGCTCTCCACCGCCGCCGCGATGCGGGCGATGGGCGCGTCGATCACCCGCGAGGCCGACGGCACCTGGTCGATCCACGGGGTCGGCGTGGGCGGGCTGCTCCAACCGCAGCAGGCGCTCGACATGGGCAATTCCGGCACGTCGACCCGGCTGCTGATGGGCCTGGTCGCCAGCCATGCGATCACCGCCAGCTTCATCGGCGATGCCAGCCTGTCCAAGCGCCCGATGGGCCGGGTGATCGAGCCGCTGTCCCTGATGGGGGCCGATTTCACCGCCTCGCCGGGGGCCAGGGGAAGCCAGACCCTGCCGCTGATGATGCGCGGCGCGGCGCCCGCCGTGCCGATCGCATACCGCCTCCCGGTCGCCTCGGCCCAGGTCAAGAGCGCGATCCTGCTGGCCGGACTCAACACCCCGGGGATCACCACGGTGATCGAACCGGTGCCGACCCGTGACCATTCCGAACGCATGCTCAAGGGCTTCGGGGCCGAGCTGGAGGTGGAGGTCGAACCCGATGGAACGCGGGTGATCCGGGTCCGCGGCGAGGCCGAGTTCCGGCCGCAGCAGATCGTGGTACCGGGCGATCCCTCATCGGCGGCCTTCTTTGTCGTCGCCGGACTGCTGGTGCCGGGATCGGATCTGGTCATCGAGAACGTCGGCCTCAACCCCACCCGCGCGGCGCTGTTCGACGTGCTGCGGCAGATGGGCGGCCAGATCGACGAGCTGGACCGGCGCGAGGTCGGCGGCGAGCCGGTGGCCGATCTCCACGTGCGCCATTCCGCGCTGACCGGGATCGCGGTCGATCCGGCCGTGGTGCCGAGCATGGTCGACGAGTTCCCCGTGCTGTTCGTCGCCGCCGCCCTCGCCCGCGGGCGCACCGTCACCACCGGGCTGGAGGAGCTGCGGGTCAAGGAGTCCGACCGGATTTCCGCGATGCGCGCCGCGCTCGAACTCGCCGGGGCGACCGTGACCGAGACCGCGGACGGCCTGATCATCGACGGCACCGGCGGCGATCCCCTGCCCGGCACGCCCGAGGGTGCCGCGGTCACCACGCACCTCGACCATCGCATCGCCATGTCCATGGCCGTCGCCGGCCTCGCCAGCCGCGCCGGGGTGGAGGTGGACGACATCCGCCCGATCGCCACCAGTTTTCCCGTGTTCGAAAGCCTGCTCGACGGGCTGGCCGACACATGATCCTGCCGATCGGCGAGACCCTGGCCAATCTCTGCGGCTTTGCCGGCATGGCCTGCATTGTCGTCGCCTATGCCTATGGCACCGGCAAGGCCGCGCCCAATCCCTATGTCCAGCATGGGCTCAACCTGGCGGGATCGCAGCTGCTGACGGTCTCGCTGCTGGTCAACCTCAACCCCGCCTCGCTGGTGCTGGAGGCCTTCTGGTCGGCGATCGCGATCTGGGGTCTGGTCAAGGCGGTCCGCCAGGGGCGCGCGGCGTGAGCGGGGCCGGCCTCATCGTCCCCCGGATCATCGCCGTCGACGGCCCCACCGCTTCGGGCAAGGGGACCATCGCCAAGGCGCTCGCCGCCCATTTCGGCCTGCCCCACCTCGACACCGGGCTGCTCTATCGCGCGGTCGGGCGGCAATGCCAGCAGGATGGCGGCAACCCGGACGATCCCGCCCAGGCCCTCGCCGCGACGCGCTTTCCCGATTCCCTGCTGAGCGATCCCGCGCTGCGCAGCGAGGAGACCGGCGGTCTGGCCAGCCGGGTCTCGATCCATCCGGCGGTGCGTCAGGCCCTGTACGAGCGGCAGCGCGCCTTTGCGCTGCGGCCCGGCGGCGCGGTGCTCGACGGGCGCGACATCGGCACGGTGATCGCGCCCGAGGCGCTGGCCAAGCTGTTCGTCACGGCCAGCGTCGCCGCGCGTGCCGAGCGGCGCTTCCTGGAAATGCAGGCCCGGGGCGAACCCGTCACGCTCGACGCGATCGAGGCCGACCTCGCCGCGCGCGACCTGCGCGACCGGTCGCGCAGCGCCGCCCCGCTGGTCGCCGCGCCCGACGCGGTGACGCTCGACACCTCCAGCCTGTCGCGCGACGAGGCGGTCGCCGCCGCGATCCGGCTGGTCGAGGCGCGGCTGAACCGCTAAGCCAAACCGGAGAAGCGGCCGCAGCGCCGCAGGGTCGCACGGATATCGGGGGGAACACCATGCGCTCATGGGCTGCTTTGCTGACTGCTGCCTGCCTGCTGCTGGGCGGCTGCGCGATCAGGCCGGTGCAATATGCCGGCACGCCCGCGCTGCGTTGCACCGCGCCGGAGTTCGCCTATCGCCTGGCGATCGATCCCGAGGCCGGGACACGGCAGCCGGACGGCGCCGCCGAAACGCTCCGCCCGACCGACGCCCAGGCGCTCGATGCCGCGCTGGAGCGGGCCTACAAGTCTGGCAACCTGCACCCCTATGCCCCGCGCGAGGAAGCGGTCAGCAACTCGCTGCTGCTGCTCTCGGGCGGGAGCGAGGACGGCGCCTTCGGGGCGGGCTTCCTGTCGCAGTGGGGCAAGCTGCGGACGGTCAACGCCGATCTCCAGCCCCCTCCCGCGGGCCAGCCGCGCAAGACCGGGCTGCCGCGCTTCCGCGTGGTCACCGGCATCTCCACCGGCGCGCTGCAGGCCTCCTTCGCCTTTATCGACGATCCCGAGGCGCTGGTGCAGTCCTACTCGATCGTGCGCGAGCGCGAGCTGCTCCGCCCGCTGGTCTCGCGCGGGCTGGACGACCATCCGGTGCGCGGGGCGATCTCGCTGGCCCGGCGCGGCACGCTGGCCACGCTCGATCCGCTGCGCGGCCTGCTCGACCGCCTGCTGACGGCGCCCTACCACGGACCGCTGGGCGATTACCCCACCCGGATTCACGCCATTGCCCGCGAGGCGAGCGACAACGAGGGCAACCGCAGCCTGCTGGTCGGCGCGGTCGAGATGGACAGCGGCGATCTGGTGGTGTTCGACCTGGGGGCCTATGCCCGGGCCTGGGTGGCGGCCGACACGCTGGAGGACCGGCCCCGCGCCGATGCGCTGAAGCACTGCTATATCGAGGCGCTGATCGCCTCGTCCTCGGTGCCGATCGCCGCCGCGCCGGTATTCATCGACGGCAAGATGTTCATCGATGGCGGTGCGCGCTTCGGGGTGTTCCTGCGCCCGCTCGACAAGGTCTTCGCCGCCAACCGCCGCACCGATGCGCGGGGCGAGGCGCGGGATCACCTGTTCATGCTGATCAACGGCACGCTGCAGGTCGGCCCGCAGTGCACCCTGGCGCCCTGCCCCAACCCGAACCCGCGCTGGCGTTTCGACAGCCTGGCCTTCCGCTCGCTGTCGGTGCTGATCAACCAGTCCTACGTCGCCTCGGTCTACTGGTCGCGCAGCGAGGGCGCGCGCAATGGGCTCAATCCCGAGATCGCCCGCATGCAACCGGGCCCGCAGGGCTACCTCGCTCACCGCGCCACGGTGGCCCTGCCCGGCGAGACCCCGCGCGAGGCGACCTGCGGCGAATGGCAGGCCGAGGACAAGCGGCGCGACCATCCGCTGGAATTCCACGCCCGCTACATGCGCTGCCTGATCGACTATGGCCGCAACCACCCGGCCGTGACGCAGTGGGCCCGGCTGGAGTAGCGCGGGATTGGCCTCTGCCGGATCGGACCATAGGCGGGTCTGGGTGGGGAGCGGACGTTTTCAAATCCTCCCCCACCGGGGGAGGGGGACCATCCCCTTCGGCTGGCCGGCAGGCCGGCCGCTCAGGGTAAACTGCCCTGCGGGCAGGATGGTGGAGGGGCACCCCGCCTTGACCAGCTGCCGTGCCCCAAGGAGAGTGCCCCTCCACCACCTTCGGTGGTCCCCCTCCCCGTACCGGGGAGGAAACAAAGGTCCGACTTCGGGCGCAAACGGACCGCCTCGGGACAGCGCGCCATGCGGCCCGGATCGCCCGGGTTCCTCACCCGCTCGGGGCCGCACGCTGTCCTACAGGGGCGGCCCGGCGCTAGGCTGGCGCGATGCCGGCCCATCTCCTCCCCGACCGCCAACGCCCCCGCCCGCACCGCCCCCGCTCGCCCCGTCGCATTTTCCGCCCAGTACTGTGTCAACCGTGTCAACCGGTTCAGGTTTGGCCCCCATTTTCCTTGCAATTCCGACATCGCGCGCCTAAGCGCCGCCGGTCCTGCGGGCCGAATCCGGTCTGCGGGATGCCGCGGATGACATTCGGTCGCCGCGGCGGTTCGGCCCTTTTTGGCCCACGTCCGCATGGGGCGGTGCGTGGAGGAAAGACCGGCGGAGACAACCGCCTGGCCGGAAACAGCACAGAGTAGGAACCCACCATGGCCTCTACGGCTACCCCGACCCGCGACGATTTCGCGGCTCTGCTTGACGAAACGCTTGGCTCGGCTGCCAGCGGCGGCTTCGAAGGCCGCGTCGTCAAGGGCACTGTCACCGCGATCGAAAACGACAAGGCCGTCATCGACGTCGGCCTGAAGAGCGAGGGCCGCGTGCCCCTGCGCGAATTCGCCATGCCCGGCCAGCCGCACGGCCTGAAGGTCGGCGACGAGGTCGAAGTCTATGTCGACCGCGTCGAGAACGCTGACGGCGAAGCCATGCTGTCGCGCGACCGCGCCCGCCGCGAAGCCGCCTGGGACAAGCTCGAGAACGAGTTCGGCGAAGGCAAGCGCGTCGAAGGCGTGATCTTCGGCCGCGTGAAGGGCGGCTTCACCGTCGACCTCGACGGCGCCGTGGCCTTCCTGCCCGGCTCGCAGGTCGATATCCGCCCGGTCCGCGACGTCACCCCGCTGATGGACATCCCGCAGCCGTTCCAGATCCTCAAGATGGACCGCCGCCGCGGCAACATCGTGGTCTCGCGCCGCGCCGTGCTGGAAGAAACCCGCGCCGAGCAGCGTTCGGGCCTGATCCAGAACCTCGCCGAGGGCCAGATCATCGACGGCGTCGTCAAGAACATCACCGACTATGGTGCCTTCGTCGACCTGGGCGGCATCGACGGCCTGCTCCATGTCACCGACATGAGCTACAAGCGCGTCAACCACCCGTCGGAAGTGATCGCCATCGGCGACACCGTGCGCGTCCAGATCGTCCGCATCAACCAGGACACCCAGCGCATCAGCCTGGGCATGAAGCAGCTGGAAAGCGATCCGTGGGATGGCGTGGCCGCCAAGTACCCGGTCGGCGCGAAGCTGCGCGGCACCGTGACGAACATCACCGAATACGGCGCCTTCGTGGAACTGGAAGCCGGCATCGAAGGCCTGGTCCACGTGTCGGAAATGTCCTGGACCAAGAAGAACGTCCACCCCGGCAAGATCGTTTCGACCTCGCAGGAAGTCGACGTCATGGTGCTCGAGGTCGACAGCGACAAGCGCCGCATCAGCCTCGGCCTGAAGCAGGCCCAGCAGAACCCCTGGGAAGCCTTCGCCGAGAAGCACCCGGTCGGTTCGACCGTGGAAGGCGAAGTCAAGAACGCCACCGAGTTCGGCCTGTTCATCGGTCTGGACGGCGACGTGGACGGCATGGTCCACATGTCGGATATCGCCTGGGGCATCTCGGGCGAGGACGCGCTGGCCCTGCACCGCAAGGGCGAGCAGGTTTCGGCCATCGTGCTTGACGTCGATGTCGAGAAGGAGCGCATCAGCCTCGGCATGAAGCAGCTCGAGAAGGGCGCTCCGGCGGCTGGCGGCACGGCTTCGGCCGGCGGCGCGGGTTCGCTGCGTCGTGGCGAGGTCGTCACCGTCACCGTGCTCGAAGTCCGCGACGGCGGCCTGGAAGTCCAGGCTGGCGACGATGGCGCCACCGGCTTCATCAAGCGCTCGGACCTGGGCCGCGACCGCGACGAGCAGCGTCCGGACCGCTTCCAGGTCGGCCAGAAGGTCGATGCCATGGTCACCGGGTTCGACCGGTCGAAGAAGCCGAACTTCTCGATCAAGGCCCGCCAGCTGGCCGAAGAGAAGGAAGCCGTGGAGCAGTACGGCTCGTCGGATGCCGGCGCCTCGCTGGGCGACATCCTCGGCGCCGCGCTGAAGGCCAAGCAGTAAGCCTGGCCGAAGCCAACCGGCTGAACAGAAAGGCCCGCCCGGAGCGATCCGGGCGGGCTTTTTCGTTGGCGGCGGAGTGCCCGCGCTCCACGCCCCGCCCTTTCCTAATCCCCCCGCTTTCCCTACCTTCGCGGGCAGAGAGGTTCCCCATGCTCCAGGTTCACCAGTTTCCCTGCCTGTCCGACAATTACGGATACCTGCTGCACGATCCGGCCAGCGGCGAGACCGCGGCGATCGACACGCCCGATGCCGAGGCCTACCTGCGCGAGGCCGAGGGGCGAGGCTGGCGGATCACCCAGATCTGGAACACCCACTGGCACCCCGATCACGCGGGCGGAAACGCCGCGATCAAGGCCGCGACCGGCTGCACCGTCACCGCCCCGGCGGGCGATGCCGCGAAGATCGCCGCGGTGGACCGCACGGTGAGCCAGGGGGACATGGTCCGGCTGGGCCAGGTCGCGGCCGAGGTGATCGACGTGGGCGGCCATACGCTGGGTCATATCGCCTATCACGTTCCGTCCGCCGCGCTGGCCTTTGTCGGCGATGCGCTGTTCGCGCTGGGCTGCGGGCGGATGTTCGAGGGCACACCGGATCAGTTCTGGGCCAGCCTGCTGCGCCTGCGCGCGCTGCCCGCCGCCACCCTGCTGCACTGCGCGCACGAATACACCGCCTCGAACGCGCGCTTCGCGGTCCACGCCGATCCGGACAATGCCGCGCTGCAGGCCTATGCCGCCGAGGTGACGCGGCTGCGCGCCGAGGGCCGCCCCACCGTCCCGATGCCGCTCGCCCGCGAAATCGCCACCAACCCCTTCCTCCGCGCCGACGACCCCGCCCTCCGGACCCGCTGGGGCGGCGGCTCTCCGGTCGAGACCTTCGCCGCGCTGAGAGCCGCGAAGGACGGGTTCTAGGGCCGACGCAGACCAATACTGTCCTGCCGCAATCACATCAGCCCGAGGGACTCACCATGAGGCTTTTCGTAAGGGACGCTTTACCCTTTGTCGTGTGGGTGCTGGTGCTTTCGCGGCTGTTCTCACCCCCAAAGCTCGACAAGTCGCTGGTTGCCCTGGTTTGCTTCATGTTGCCGTGCTTCACGATCGGATGGCAACACGTTCTGGACCGCCTGTGGCGAGCAAAGGCGAACCCGAGAGGGGGAGCGGACCCTGGGCCTACCGATGGCTAGGCCCTCGTGGCATGATCGTCGGACATCCCAACCCCGCCCAGGCTGAGCCGATCCTGTTTTGCTTTGGTCTTTTTCGACTCACGTCCATTCCCGGGCGATAGCCGCCGCCCCACCCCCATCGCCCGGGCACCCTTCCCTTACCGCGCGTTCCCGCCTAGCATCGTCGCCGGGAAGCGGAGAAAGGACACCAAGCCATGCGGATGATCCGCACGATCGTCTGGGCCGTGCTGCTGATCGCACTGGTGCTGTTCTCGGTCACCAACTGGACTCCGGTGACCGTCCGCATCTGGGAGGATCTGGTCTGGGAGACCCGCCTGCCCGCGCTGGTGATCCTGTCGTTCCTCGCCGGGCTGCTGCCGATGTGGCTGCTGCACCAGGCCGGGCGCTGGCGCTGGCGGCGGCGGATCAATGCGCTGGAGGCGGTGACGCGCCAGCCCTCCGCCGCGCTGTCCTCCACCCAGCTTGACGCCGCCGCGCAATCCGGGGAAACGCCCGCCACCTGACACCAGGCGACCTGACCAGCCGGAGCCCGCATGAACCCGATCTATCTTGCCCTCGACCTGCCCCGGCTGGATGCCGCAATCGCCCTGGCCCAGAAGGTCAAAGGGCACATCGGCGGGCTCAAGCTGGGGCTGGAGTTCTTCTGCGCCCACGGCCATCATGGCGTGCACGAGGTCGCCAAGGTCGGCCTGCCGATCTTCCTCGACCTCAAGCTGCATGACATTCCGAACACGGTCGCGGGCGCGATGCAGGCGATCCACGTGCTCGAGCCGGCGATCGTCACGGTTCACGCCAGTGGTGGCCGGGCGATGATGGAGGATGCCAAGGCGGCCGCGGGCGAGCATTGCAAGGTCGTCGCGGTGACGGTGCTGACCAGCCTGGATGACAGCGATCTGGCCGCCACCGGGGTGGGCGGATCGTCGCACGATCAGGTGCTGCGCCTGGCCGACCTCGCCGCCGAGGCCGGGCTCGACGGGATCGTCTGTTCCGGACACGAGGTCGGCGAGGTGCACCGGCGCTGGAAGAACGGCTACTTCGTGGTGCCCGGCCTGCGCCCGGCCGAAGCCGCCCTTGGGGATCAGAAGCGCGCCGTGACCCCGCGCCAGGCGCGCGATGCCGGGGCCAGCGTGCTGGTGATCGGCCGCCCGATCAGCCGCGCCGAGGACCCCGTCGCCGCCGCCCGGGCGATCGAAGGCACGCTCTGAACGCGATGGACGTATCGTTCCGCATCGCCATGCCGGCCGACGTGCCGGCGATCCGCGCCCTTGTCGAAAGCGCCTACCGCGGCGACACCGCCCGGCAGGGCTGGACCAACGAGGCCCATCTGCTCAGCGGCGAGCGCACCTCGGACGAGGAGGTGGCCGGCCAGATCAGCCAGCCCGGCCACCACATGCTGGCGGCGGAGGCTGAAGGGCGGTTGATCGGCACGGTGGCGATCACCGCCAAGCCGCCGCGGCATTGCTATCTCGGCATGCTGTCGGTGGCGCCCTCGCTGCAGGCCGCAGGACTGGGCCGCCGCCTGATCGCCGAGGCCGAGGCCGCCGCGCGCCGGCTGTTCGGGGCCGAGATCATGGAGATGACGGTGATCGACCGTCGCCCCGAGCTGATCGCCTACTACGAGCGGCGCGGCTATCGCCAGACCGGGGAGATCCGCCCCTTTCCCTATGACCTGGCCGAGGGCCAGGACTTCCGGATGATCGTGCTCGATCGCGTGCTCACCTGAGCGAAGGCTGGCCCGGGAGCACGGTTCATCGTGACGCAACCTCGCTTCGGCCAAGCATCGGACCCAAGCCAATTCGGGAGACGGACATGACCCTGCGCCCCTTCACGCTAGCCACCGCCCTTGCCGGAGCCGCAGTGCTCGGTGCCTTGCCGATTGCGGTGCAGGCCCAGACCGCCCCGCGTCCGTCACCCGCTGCGGTCGCGCCGACCCTGCTCTCGCTCTCGGCCGAGGGCCGCGTGACCCGGGCGCCCGATGTCGCCACCTTCAGCGCCGGGGTGGTCAGCCAGGGGACCACGGCCAGCGAGGCGCTGCGCGCCAACGCCGCCGACATGACCCGGGTGATCGCCGCGCTGAAGAAGGCGGGCGTCGCCGACAAGGACATCCAGACCAGCAACCTGTCACTCAGCCCGGTCTACCAGCCGCAGCGCAACCTGCCCGACGGCACGATGGAACCGGCCCAGCCGAGGATCATCGGCTATCAGGCCAACAATTCGGTCTCGGTCCGCCACCGCAACCTCGGCGATCTGGGCAAGGTGATCGACGCGCTGGTCTCGGCCGGGGCGAACCAGGTCAACGGGCCGGGGTTCGAGGTGGACAATCCCGATCCGGCCCAGGACGAGGCGCGCACCACCGCCATGACCAAGGCCCGCGCCCGGGCCGAGCTCTATGCCAGGGCCGCCGGGCTGCGCGTGGGGCGGATCGTGTCGATCAGCGAGAGCGGCGGGTGGCAGCCGCCCCAGCCGGTGATGTACCGGATGGCGGCGATGGAGGCCGCCCCGGCGCCCTCCAGCCCGGTCCAGGCCGGCGAGCTGCAGATGACCGTGACGGTGCAGGTGCAGTTCGAGCTGGTGCCCTGATTCGAACTGGCGGCGGGACGGCCGGGTGGGCTAAGGGGCAGCGATGACCGCCGTCTCCGCCCCCGCCGTCGCGATCAAGATCTGCGGCGTCACCACGCCCGGTGCGGTGGATTCCGCCATCCGGGCGCGGGCGGACCATGTCGGCTTCGTGTTCTTTCCGCCCTCGCCCCGGGCCCTGACCCCGCGCGAGGCCGCAACGCTGGGCGCCCGGGCGGCGGGACGGATCGGCCGGGTCGGACTGTTCGTCGATGCCACCGATGCCCTGATCGCCGAGGCGGTTGACGCGGCCGGGCTCGATGCCCTGCAACTGCATGGGGAGGAAAGCCCGGCCCGCGCGGCCGAGCTGCGCGCCCGCCATGGCCTGCCGGTGTGGAAAGCCGTGCCCGTTGCCTCGGCCGCCGATATCGACCGCGCCGCCGCCTATCTCGGCGCGGCCGACCTTGTCCTGTTCGATGCCAAGACTCCCAAGGGCACCCTGCCTGGCGGCATGGGTCTGGCGTTCGACTGGTCCCTGCTGTCCGGCTGGCGGAACCGTGCGCCCTGGGGCCTGGCCGGCGGCCTCGCGCCCGGCAACGTGGCCGAAGCGGTGCGCCTGACCGGGGCGCCACTGGTCGACACCTCGTCAGGGGTGGAAACGGCGCCGGGGGTCAAGGATCCCGCGCTGATCGCCGCCTTCTGCGCAACCGCGCGCGGCTGACCGGTCGGCGACGCGGAAAGGGCGGCCCGTTGCCGGCCCGCCCCTCTTCCGTCCGCGGCGAACGGTTCAGAACCTGATGCCGACCCCCGCCAGCAGGGTATCGCGGTCGCGGCTCTGGTCAACGAACTGGTGCTTGTATTCGACCTTGCCATAAAGCGGCCCCATCAGGGCCATCTGCGCACCCGCGCCCAGGTCCCAGCCGCCGCGGCAGTTGTCGCAGGGCTCGGTGGTGTAGCCGCCGACGCCGTAAAGCTTGGTGCCGGCCAGATTCACGCCGGCGCGGCCATGGAAGCCGAAGCTGGTCTTGTAGCCCGATCCCAGCGCCTTGTCCGCCGACACCTCGACCCCGCTGAAGGCCATCGGCCCCAGGTCGAAGTCATAGCCCGCCGCAACACCCGCGGTCGCTTCGGTTTGACCGGGCAGCCACTGCACCCCGGCACGGGCCTCCGCGCGGGTCTCGTTGGCCAGCGCCGGGCTGGCGGCCACACCGGACAGAGCCGCCGCGGCGAGCAGCGGAAGGGCAATAGTGCGCATGAACTGTACTCCTGAGTCATCCGGCCCCTCGGTGCGGGCCGAGGCGGGAGTTAGGCGCCTCAAACTGTCGGAAAAGTGAACCGAATCTGTCGCTTAGATGAACAGACCACCCGGCGCTCGGTGCCGTTGGGTGGACAGGCGCAACATCCTTTACTGGAAACTAACCTTTCCCGGTCATGCTGCGCAGCATCTCCGGAGTGCTGGGGCACTCGTTGCAAGCGCAGGTAAACCAATGAAGAGCGTCGCAATCGGACTTACCATGGCCGTCACCATGGCCACGCCCGCCCTCGCCAACGATACGGCGCTGATCCCCTACGCCGGGGTGCTGATGGGCTACGACAACGTCCAGACCACCAGCCTTGGCCTCAAGACCAGCGATGCCAAGCTGTCCTACGGCATCGCCCTGGGCGCCGACACCGTGGTCATGCCGCGCGTCCGGCTGGGTGTCGAGGCGGAGTACATGCGGTCGAAGACCAACAATGTGCTGCCCATCGATGCGCTCAACGCGCTGAACACCGGCTATCGGCGCGATCTGTCGATCAGCGTCCGGGCGGGCTACGAAGTGACCCCGCACCTGCTCGCCTACATCAAGGCCGGCTACACCAACCGCCGGGCGATCGCCTCGGGCCTCGCTGCAGGCACCGTGGCCGGCGTGCCGACCCCGATCGCCTTCTCCTACCCCCGCAACCTGGGCGGCTACCGCGTCGCGGCCGGCCTCGAGTACGGCACGAAGGTGAAGGCGCGGCTCGAATACCGCCTGTCGCAGTACGGCGCGACGGGCGGGTCGACCGATCCGCTGGCGCCGGAGCTGAGCTACAAGGCCAAGAGCCAGCAGGTCGTCGCGGGTCTGCTTTACGGCTTCTGATCGAGCCCCGACATCACTGACAGCAAAGGGGCGGCCGATGGTCGCCCCTTTCCGTTTGGGCGAGATGGGCAAGGCCGCGAACCTGCCCGCAAGGCCCCGCCAACTGGACAATCGCCCGCGCCTCTGCCAAGCGCCGAGGCATGAACGACCACGCCCCCAACAGCTTCCGCAACCAGCCTGACGAGCGCGGCCATTTCGGTCCGTTCGGCGGGCGCTATGTCGCCGAAACGCTGATGCCGCTGATCCTCGACCTGGAGCGGGAATACACCGCCGCCAAGGCCGACCCGGCGTTCAAGGCCGAATTCGACGACCTGCTGGAACACTATGTCGGCCGCCCCAGCCCGCTGTACTTCGCGCCGCGGCTGACCGAGGAGCTTCGCAAGAGCGCTCCCGCGGGGAACGGCGCCCAGATCTGGTTCAAGCGCGACGAGCTGAATCACACCGGTGCGCACAAGATCAACAACTGCATCGGGCAGATCCTGCTGGCGATCCGCATGGGCAAGACCCGGATCATCGCCGAGACCGGGGCGGGCCAGCACGGCGTGGCCACGGCCACGGTCTGCGCCCGCTTCGGCCTGCCCTGCGTGGTCTACATGGGCGCGACCGACGTCGCCCGCCAGGCACCGAACGTGTTCCGCATGAAGCTGCTGGGGGCCGAGGTCGTGCCGGTCACCGCCGGGGCCGCGACGCTGAAGGACGCGATGAACGAGGCCCTGCGCGACTGGGTCGCGAACGTCCATGACACCTTCTACATCATCGGAACCGCTGCCGGTCCCCATCCCTACCCCGAGCTGGTCCGCGATTTCCAGAGCGTGATCGGGCGCGAGGCGCGCGCGCAGATGCTGGCCCGCACCGGCCGCCTGCCCGACCTGCTGGTCGCCGCGATCGGCGGGGGCTCCAATGCGATCGGGCTGTTCCACCCGTTCCTGGACGATCCCTCGGTCAAGATGCTGGGGGTCGAGGCGGCGGGCCACGGCCTCGACAAGGAGCACGCCGCCAGCTTGGCCGGCGGGCGCCCGGGCATCCTCCACGGCAACAAGACCTACCTGCTGCAGGACGAGGACGGCCAGATCACCGAAGGCCACTCGATCTCGGCCGGGCTCGACTATCCCGGGATCGGGCCCGAGCACGCCTGGCTGAAGGAGATCGGCCGGGTGGACTACACCTCGGCGACCGATCAGGAGGCGCTCGAGGGGTTCCAGTTGCTGTGCCGCACCGAAGGGATCATCCCCGCGCTCGAGCCCAGCCATGCGATTGCCGCCGTCGCCAAGGTCGCGCCGACCCTGCCGGAGGACGCGATCATCCTGGTCAACCTGTGCGGGCGCGGCGACAAGGACATCTTCTCGGTGGCGGAGCACCTGGGGGTGAAGCTGTGACCCGCCTGTCCGCCGCCTTCGCCAAGGGCCGCCCGGCTCTCGTCACCTTTGTCACCGGAGGCGATCCGACGCCTGCCGACACTGCCGCGATCCTTGATGCGCTGGTCGAGGGCGGGGCCGACGTGATCGAGCTGGGCATGCCCTTCACCGATCCGATGGCCGATGGCCCGGCGATCCAGTTGGCCAACCTGCGCGCGCTGGGGGCCGGAACGAAGACGGCCGATATCCTCGCCATTGCCGCCGCCTTCCGCGCGCGTCATCCGGAGGTGCCGCTGGTGCTGATGGGCTATGCCAACCCGATGACGATCCGCGGGGCGGACTGGTTCGCCGCCGAATGCGCCAAGGCCGGGGTCGACGGGGTGATCTGCGTCGACATTCCGCCCGAGGAGGATGCCGAGCTGGGCCCGGCCCTGCGCGCTGCCGGCGTTTCGCTCATCCGCCTCGCCACCCCGACCACCGATGCCGCGCGGCTCCCCGCCGTGCTCGAAGGCTCGTCGGGCTTCCTCTATTACGTATCGGTCGCCGGGATCACCGGGATGCAGCAGGCCGCGCAGGCCTCGATCGAGGAAGCGGTCGCCCGGCTCAAGGCCTCGAGCACCATCCCGGTCGCCGTCGGCTTCGGCGTGCGCACCCCCGACCAGGCCGCGGCGATCGCCCGCGTCGCCGATGGCGTGGTGGTCGGATCGGCGCTGGTCGATCTGGTGGCCAAGCATGGCCAAGCCGCTGCCGGCCCGGTGCGCGAACTGACCGCCGCCCTCTCGCAAGCTGTCCACCAATCGCGCCAGACCCTTCAGGAGCAGACCGCATGAGCTGGCTGAACCGCGTCCGCAACGCGCTCCCGTCCTTCGCGCAGAAGCGCGAGACGCCCGACAACCTCTGGATCAAGTGCCCGTCATGCAGCGAGATGCTGTTCACCAAGGAGTACGAGGAGAACCTGTCGGTCTGCCCGCGCTGCGACCACCACGGGCGGGTCCGCACCGATGACCGCTTCGGGCAGTTGCTCGATCCGGGCTACAGCGTGCTGGCCACCCCCAGGGTCAAGGAAGACCCGCTGAAGTTCCGCGATTCCAAGCGCTATCCCGATCGCCTCAAGGCCGCCCGCGCCGCCAATCCGCATCCCGATGCGCTGACCAATGCCAAGGGCACGGTGAACGGCCACAAGGTCATCCTGGGCGTGCAGGACTTCGCCTTCATGGGCGGATCGATGGGCATGGCCGTGGGCGCGGCTTTCGTCGAAGGCGTGGAGCGCGCGATCAAGGACAAGGCGCCCTATGTGATCTGCACCGCCGCGGGGGGCGCGCGGATGCAGGAAGGCATCCTGTCGCTGATGCAGATGCCCAAGACCACCGTGGCGCTGCGCCGCCTGCGCCGCGCCGGGCTGCCCTACATCGTCATCCTGACCGATCCGACCACCGGCGGGGTGACCGCCAGTTATGCCATGCTGGGCGATATCCACATCGCCGAGCCGGGCTGCCTGATCGGCTTCGCCGGGCAGCGCGTGATCCAGGACACGATCCGCGAAAAGCTGCCGGAGGGTTTCCAGCGCGCCGAATACCTGCACGAACACGGCATGGTCGACATGGTGGTCCATCGCAAGGACCTGAAGTCCACGCTGGCCCGGGTGCTGGAGTATCTGCAGCCGGCCAAGGCGGCGTGACGCGAAGGGCAAAGCCCTGCGGTCCACCCCGGCAAGACGCCCAATCCCACTGTTCGTGTCGAGCGCAGGCGAGATACCTCACGCCAGGCCTTGCGACTTCGCTCGGCGCGAACGGGAAATACGGCCAGCCAATGCACCGAGCCTCCAGCCATGCGCGACTTTGCCACTTCTGACCACCCCGGCGTCCAGACCCAGCTGAACCGGCTGGCCGCCCTGTCGCTGCCGCAGGGCCGCTATGGGCTGGACACGATCGAGGCGATCTGCGCCCGGCTGGGCCACCCCGAACGCCACCTGCCCCCCGTGTTCCACGTCGCCGGAACCAACGGCAAGGGCTCGACCTGCGCCTTCCTGCGCGCGATGCTGGAAGCGCAGGGCTATACGGTCCACAGCGCGACCAAGCCGCATCTGGTGCGCTACAACGAACGCATCCGCATCGCTGGCCGGCTGATCGACGACGACGCGCTGGCGGCGCTGCTGGCCGAGGTGCTCGACGCCAGCGAGGATCTGGGGCCCAGCTTCTTCGAGGTGACCACCGCCGCGCTGTTCCTGGCCTTCAGCCGGCATCCCGCCGACGCCTGCGTGATCGAGGTCGGGCTGGGCGGGCGGCTGGATGCCACCAATGTGATCCCGGCCCCGCTGGTCTGCGGGGTCGCCTCGCTGGGGCTGGATCACGAAGCCTTCCTGCTGCGTCCGGAAGCCGGCACCCCGGACGAGCCGATTGCCCGGATCGCCTTCGAAAAGGCCAGCATCGCCAAGCCCGGCGTCCCGCTGGTCACCCAGACCTATCCGGGCGGAGCGAACGCGGCGGTGATCGCAACCGCGGCCTGCCACGGCGCGCCGCTGCTGATGCGCGGGCGCGACTGGGGCTTCGAGCCGGGTGCGGACGGGTTTGTCCTGCACGACGCGGACGAGATGGTCACTCTGCCGCTGCCCACGCTGCCCGGATCGCACCAGATCGACAATGCGGCGCTGGCGGTGATGATGCTGCGCCACCAGACCGCCCTGTCCGTCTCCGCTGCCGCCATGGCGCAGGGCATCCGCGCGGCGCGCTGGCCCGCGCGGCTGCAACGGCTGGGCGACGGTCCGCTGACCGCGCTCGTTCCGGGGCGGCAGGTCTGGCTGGACGGCGGACACAACCCCGACGCCGGGCTGGCAATCGCCCGGCATTTCGCGGGCGGGCTACCGATCCACCTGATCATCGGCATGCTCGCCAACAAGGACCCGGCGGCCCTGATCGCGCCGCTCGATCCACTGTTGGCCAGCCTGTCGGTCGTCCCCGCGCCGGGGCACGAGGCGCACCGCCCGGAAGACTTCGCGCCGCACACCGCGCAGGCCGTGAGGCCCTGCGCGGACGTCGCCGCCGCGCTGGCCGCCTTGCCCGACGATGGCCGCGACATCCTGATCGCGGGTTCCCTCTACCTCGCTGGCGAAGTGCTGCGGCGCAATCGCGAGTTTCCCGACTAGGCCGCGCGGACCGGCTGGGGCGGCCGGTTTCGGCCGGGCTGGGACGTTCCGATCCTCCCTGTTTTTGCGCAGCATAAACAGGGAGGGGGACCACGCTGCCGCAGACAGCGGGGTGGAAGGGGGGTAGCAACCTGGCCCCTCCGTCAGCCGCCTGCGGCGGCCGACACCTCCCCCTTTGCGCCCTGCGGGCGAAAACGGGGAGGATCGAAGAATGCCCGCTCCCCACGCCAACCGGACATCATGTACCCCTCCTCCATCGTCGCCCCGGCCTTGAGCCGGGGCAGGGCTTGCGTGGCAACGGATGGGGAAGAACAGCCCTGTCCCGGGTCCCTGACCTCCGTCAGGGCAGGCAAGCCCGGTCCCGGCTCAAGCCCGGTCCCGGGTCAGGCCCGGGACGACGATGGATTTAAGGATGTGCCATTTTGCGGGTGTGCGAATGCGTTGTGGGCGGCTTCTGGGCGCTTGAGACCAACGTCCGCTTCCCACCCCCTCCAGCCGTTTCAGTCGGCGCAGCACCAGTCCGGGCAACCTACTCGCCGTCGGTGGCCGATCCGATCGAACTGTCGACCAGGCCGCTGCGGCTCATCCACCAGAACAGCGCGATCCCCGGCAAGGCGGCCAGGGTGGTGAGCAGGTAGAAGTTCACGTAGCCCAGCGCCTCGATCAGCCGGCCCGCCGTGGTCCCGGTCAGGAAACGGCCGACCACGCTGGCCCCGGCCGAGATCAGGGCATATTGCGAGGCGGTGAAGCGCAGGTTGCACAGCGCCGAGAAGTAGGCGACCACGACCACCCCGCCAAAGCCCGAGGCGGCGTTCTCGAAGCCGATCGCCCCGGCCATGCCCAGGTTCGAATGGCCCGCCGCGGCCAGCAGCGCGAAGCTGAGGTTGGACAGGCCCATCAGCACCAGGGCAGCCAGCACCGATCGCTTGAGGCCCAGCCGGGCATAGGCCGCACCGCCCAGGAAGATCCCGATCAGATAGGCCCAGAAGCCCAGACCGATATCGTAGATGGCGATCTCGTCATTGCTGAACCCCAGATCGTCGAACAGCAGGCGGAAGGTCAGGTTGGCCAGGGTGTCGCCGATCTTGTGGACCAGGATGAACAGCAGAACCAGCACCGCGCCCGGGCGCTGGAAGAACTCCACGAACGGACCGTAGATCGCGCGGACCGCCTGCCCCAGGCCGCGCCGCGCCGCCGGTTCGCGGTGGCGTTCGGGTTCGCCCAGCCACAGCGCCGTGATCATCGCCGGGAGGGCGAAGGCCGCGCAGGCGAGGTAGCCCGCGCTCCAGCCATGCCGGGCGGCGATCACCAGGGCCAGCGCGCCGGCTCCGGCCGAGCCGATCCGCCAGCCGTACTGCGACATGCCCGAACCGACCCCGAGCTGATAGGGCTGAAGCGATTCGATCCGGTAGGCATCGATCACGATATCGAAGGTGGCGCCCGCCACGCCGACCAGCACCGCCGCGATCACCGTTCCGGCCAGATTGTCGACAGGGTTCACCAGCGCCAGGTTGATCACGGCCGCGATCACCAGCGCCCCCGCCAGCAGCATCCACGACACGCGCTGGCCCAGCCGTCCCAGCAGCGGCAGGCGCACGCCATCGACGATCCAGGCCCAGAACACCTTCAGGTTGTAGACCAGGAAGGCCAGGGTGAAGGCCGTGACGGTCTTCTTGTCGATGCCGTCCTGCGCCAGCCGGGTGGTCAGTGTCGCGCCGATCATCGCGAAGGGAAAGCCCGAGGAGATGCCCAGCAGCAAGGCGCCCAGCGGCTGCCGTTCCAGATAGGGCGCAATTGCCCCCGTGAGCGATCCCGAAGGCTGCTCCGCGGTATCAGTCATGCCGTATGTCCCCAACCTCGCCTTGCCGCGCCACGCTAGCGACAAATCCGGACAAGACCAGATGCCTGTGCGCTGCTGTCCCACGCGCGGCGCAGAACACGCCCGCTTTGACGCCCCCTCGGCTTGGCAGTAAGGCCCGCGCATGACGGACTCCCCCTCCAGCGACACCCCCCGCAGCGGTGAACGCATCGCCAAGCTGCTCGCCCGCGCCGGTGTCGCGAGCCGGCGCGAGATCGAACGGATGATCGCCGAGGGGCGGGTCCGGCTCGAGGACCAACCGGTGTCCACGCCCGCCACGATCCTGCCCGACCTGCGCGGCGTGACCGTGGACGGCCAGCCGGTGCGCGCGCCCGAGGCGGCACGGCTGTTCCTGTTCCACAAGCCCGACGGGCTGATCACTGCCGAGCGCGATCCGGCCGGGCGGCCGACCATCTACACCGCGCTGCGCAACGCCCTGCCCCTGGGCACCCCCCGGGTGATGCCGGTGGGCCGGCTTGACCTCAACACCGAGGGGCTGCTGCTGCTGACCAACGATGGCGAGCTGAAGCGCGCGCTCGAGCTGCCCTCGTCCGGGGTGCCGCGGACCTATCGGGCGCGCACCTATGGCGACATCTCGCAGGCCCGGCTGGAGGAACTGATCGAGGGGATCGAGATCGACGGCATGCGCTATGGCAAGATCGACGCCAACATGGAGCGCCGCACTGGGCGCAACCAGTGGATCGAGCTGACCCTGACCGAAGGCAAGAACCGCGAAGTGCGCCGCGTCCTGGAGCATCTCGGCCTGCAGGTCAGCCGGCTCATGCGGATCGCCTATGGTCCCTTCGTGCTGGGCGATCTGCCGCGCGGCGCGGCGGGCGAGATCGCTCCAGCCGAAGTGGAGAAGTTCCGCCGCACCCTGGGCCTGGCCGCGCAGGACCCGGGTGCGGTGCGCCGGACGCTGCGCGTGGGCGAGGCCCCCAGGGCCGAACCCGAAGGCCGGCGGCGGACCGGGGCAGCCCCGGCCCGCAAGGCCCCCGCCCCGCGCCGCCGCGACGACGAGGGCCCGCTGCTCGGCCGCGAGGACCTGCGCGAGCGGGGCCGCCG
>NZ_JACLAU010000020.1 GCF_014230305.1 Novosphingobium aerophilum | reverse complement strand
CGCCTGCGCGGCGCTGCGCTCGGCGGCCTGCCCGGCCGCGCGCGCCCGCGCCTCGAGCGCTTCGGCCCGCTGCTGCGCCTCGGCCCCTTGCCGCCGGGCCTCGGCGAGGGCCTGCCGGGTCTCGCCCGGGTCGGCACGGGGATCGGCCAGGATCGCACCGGAGATCGCCGCCGTCTGGGCCAGCAGCGCGTCCCCCGCCAGGGCCAGGCCAGCGGCACCCAGCACCGCCGCCCCGGCCAGCATGGCAGGACGGAGCAGCGGGAAGGCGCGCGCGGGATGATCGGGCCGGACCATGCGGGCCTTATCCCGAACGATGGTACGGGTGACCAGCGATAATGCTGGTGGCGCGCCAAAGCTGCTCGGCGAGCATGGCCCGTGCCAGCATGTGCGGCCAGGTCATGGCCCCGAACGCGATCAGCAGATCGGCCTGGTCGCGGGCCGGCGCGCCATGGCCATCCGCCGCACCGATCAGGAAGCGGGCCTCGCGCACCCCGTCATCGCGCCAGCGCGAGAGCAGGGCCGCAAAGGCTTCGGACGACAAGTGCCGCCCGCGTTCGTCGAGCAGCACGTCGCGCGCGGGGCCGAGCGGGGCGGGCAGGGTTCCCCCCGTGTCGGGCAGCTCGGTCACCTTCACCGGCCAGGTCACCCGCTTGAGATAGCGTTCGACCAGCTCGCTCTCGGGCGAGCGACCGATCTTGCCCCGGGCGATGATGTGCAGACGCATCGGGGTGCGGGGTGCGGGCGGCGACCGTCAGGGCCGCTCAGGCCGCGGCCGGCGCGTCACCGAAGGCCCACATCCGTTCGAGATTGTAGAAGCTGCGCACTTCGGGCCGGAACAGGTGGATCACCACGTCGCCGGCATCGACCAGCACCCAGTCCGCCGCGGGCAGGCCCTCGATCCGGACGTGCCCGAAGCCGCCCTGCTTGACCCGCTCGGCCAGCTTCTGCGCCATGGCCGCGACCTGGCGGGTGGACCGGCCGGAGGCGATCACCATGTGATCGGCGATCGCCGACTTGCCCTCCAGTGGGATCGAAACGATGTCCTGGGCCTGATCATCGTCGAGCGACTGCAGGACCAGGGCGTGCAGCGAACCGGGAACCGACGGGGGCAGGGGGGCCGGACTGGCGGGAGCCGACGGGGCTGGCGCCGGGCCGGAGGCGGTGGAAGGGGAAACCTCGTTCATGTAGGCGGTGTGTGCTCCTTGGCACGCGGACGGGGCGCAGCCGCATGCGCCTTGACGAAAGGGACAGCGCGGGCGGAATGCGCGAGGGGGGTTGCCGGTTTCACGGCTTCGGCTCGATCGGGCGGAGGGTGAGACGATCACGCAGGGACCTGGCGCCGAAGCGTCGGGTCCAGTCCGGATCGGCCTGGCGGATGGCCGAGGCTGAACGGGGGTCGGGATCGAATCGCAGGATCACCAGTGCTGGTGCGCTCCACTCTGCCCGGCCAGTGATGCAGGGGCTGTTGCCACTGGGGCTTCTCAGGCTGGCGACGGTCCGCCGGTAACGACCGAGCCAGGCCATCGCGGGGCTCGCGACAGCAGTGGCATCATAGCCCGGACGGGCGATCACGGCAATCGGCACCGTGCGGGCGATACGCCGCCAGTCGCGCCAGCGATGGAACTGGGCCAGATTGTCGGCTCCCATCAGCCAGACGAAGCGGCGTTTGGGATAGCGTCGCACCAGCGCGGCGAGGGTATCGGCGGTGAATCGGGTGCCCAGATCGCGCTCGATGGCGGTGACGCGAATCGGGGCCCGGCGCGCCTGGGCCAGGGCCGAACCATAGCGCGCGGCCAGCGGCGCCATGCCTGCCGCGGGCTTGAGCGGATTGCCCGGCGAGACCAGCCACCAGACCTCGTCGAGCCGGAGTGCGGCCAGGGCGAAGCGGGTGATCCGGCGATGGCCCCCGTGGGCCGGATTGAAGCTGCCCCCCAGCAGGCCGGTCAGCGGCCCTCGCGGCAATGGCCTCCGGTGCGCAGCGCGGGTCAGGGCCGGATCTGCCCGGTGCCGCGGACTTGCCACTTGTACGTGGTCAGGCCTTCCAGCGCGACCGGGCCACGCGCATGAAGCCGGCCGGTGGCGATGCCGATCTCGGCGCCCAGCCCGAATTCGCCGCCGTCCGCGAACTGGCTGCTGGCATTGACCATGACGATCGCCGAATCGACCTCGGCCAGGAAGCGTTCGGCCACGGCATCGTCCGCGGTGACAATCGCGTCGGTGTGGGCCGACGAGTGCGCGGCGATATGGGCCAGCGCCGCATCGAGCCCGTCGACCACCGCGACCGAGAGGATGGCATCGAGATACTCGGTGTCCCAGTCCTCGGCCGTGGCGGGCCGGATCCGCGGGTCGAGCGCCTGGGTCCGGGCATCGCCGCGCAGTTCGCAGCCGCCGTCGAGCAGGGCCGCGACCACCGCGGGCGCCCCCGGGAAGGCGGCGTCGAGCAGCAGGGTCTCCATCGATCCGCAGATGCCGGTGCGGCGCAGCTTGGCGTTGCGTGCGATCGCGACCGCCATCGCCGGATCGGCCGCGGCGTGGATATAGGTGTGGTTGATCCCGTCGAGGTGGGCCAGCACCGGCACGCGGGCGTCGGCCTGGACCCGGGCCACCAGGCTCTTGCCGCCGCGCGGAACGATCATGTCGATCAGCCCGGCCGCGGCCAGCATCGCGCCCACGGCGGCGCGATCCTGGGTCGGGACCAGTTGCACCGCCTCGGCCGGCACACCCGCGCTCGCCAGGCCGCGGGCCAGGGCCGCATGGATCGCCCGGTTGGAATGGACCGCCTCGCTGCCGCCGCGCAGCAGCACCGCATTGCCCGAGCGCAGGCACAGGGCGGCGGCGTCGGCAGTGACGTTGGGGCGACTTTCGTAGATGATCCCGATCAGGCCGATCGGCACCCGCACCCGGCTCAGCACCAGGCCGTTCGGACGGGTGGCGGTATCGATCACCTGGCCGACCGGGTCGGGCAGGTCGGCCACCTGGTCGAGCGCCGCGGCAATCCCCGCGAGCCGTGCCGGATCGAGCTTCAGGCGGTCGAGCATGGCGGCGCTCAGCCCGCGCGCCTCGCCCTGGGCCAGATCGAGGCCATTGGCGGCAAGGATCGCCGCCTCGTCCGCGCGCAGCGCCGCGGCCGCCGCGCGCAGGGCCTCGGCCCGCGCCCGGCTGTCGAGCCGTGCCAGGCGGCGCTGGGCTGCCCGACCAGCCCGCGCAAGGCGATCGATCAGCGCCGCGGGCGTTTCGGCGGAGGACAGGGGGGCAACGGCGGACATGCCGGGCGCCTACCACTCCGCCGCGCGCTTGTCAGCCGCCGAGTCGGGGGGTGGCCGGGTCTACGCAAATGCCCGGAGCGGAAAACCGCGCAGCCATGCAATCGTTTCAGCGCGAGTCCCTGTCGCTTCGTCCCGAGTCCGGGCAGCGGGATTCGATTCCCCGGGGCTGGCCTGCTAGCCGCCCGCGCGGGATCGCAGTCAAGAACGACAGGTAGGGGCACATTTGCGCAAGTTGAGCCGGGCAGCGATCGAATCGCGCCTGCGGAGCTGGTTTCCGGATCGCGAATTCTTCATGCGGTCCGAGGGCCAGGTCCGGTTCATCCGCATTTCCGGGCAATTGCAGCGCCGTGCCGCCGCCGGCGCGGTGGTTCTGGCGTTGGCCTGGGTGGTCACGCTCGGCTGGGCGGGCATCTCGTCGCTGCTCGCCACCTGGCACCATGACGACCTGCTTGACCGCGAGGCCAAGGTGGCCAGCGCGGAAAGCCGGGTTGCGGTCTATCGCAAGGACATCGGCAAGGTCGCCGACGATATCGCCCGGCGCCAGGCCTTCATCGAGGCTCTGGTCCGGACCCATGTTGGCGACCTGCCCGAGGACAGCCGGGCCGGGGAAACCGTATCGGACAGCCGCCGGGAAGCCGGCCGGACGATCGACAAGGTCAGCGCCGCCGTGCCCGAGGCCGCTCCGCTGGCCCGCATGGAGGCGCGCCAGCTCGCCTTCGTCGAGGGCCTGACCCGCCTGGCCGACCGCCGCTCCGCCTCGGCCGAGCAGGCGATCCGCAAGCTCGGCCTCGATCCCCGCGGCATGCTGGCGGCGATGGACGATCGCCGCGCCCAGGGCGGACCCCTGCTGCGCCTGGCCACCTCGGCCGATGGTTCGCTGGATCCGCGGTTCCGTCGCCTGGGTCTCAGCCTGGCCCGGATGGACGCGCTGCAACGCGGGCTGCAGGGCATTCCGCAGGTGCTGCCGGCCAGTCTGCAGTTCATCTCGTCGGGCTTCGGCTATCGCGCCGATCCGATCGATGGCGGCGCGGCCTTCCATCCCGGGCTCGACTTCCGCGGCCCGATCGGGGCGCCGATCTATGCGGCTGCCAAGGGCCGGGTTAGCTTCGTGGGTCGACGCTCGGGCTATGGCAATTGCGTCGAGATCACGCACGGCAACGGGCTGGTCACCCGGTATGCCCACATGTCGGCCTTCCGCACCAGGCTTGACCGCACGGTCGATGCGGGGGAAGTCATCGGGGCGATCGGCAGCACGGGTCGCTCAACCGGCCCCCATCTGCACTTCGAGGTCCGCATTCATGACCAGCCAGTCAATCCCCGTCCGTTCCTGGAGGTCGCACCCCATGTTCTTGAAGAAGCCCGAGGCCCCCTCCGCAGCAGGAAACAGTGAAACCATGTCCGGATCCACCTTTTCCGTGCTGGGCGCGGACCTGACCATCAAGGGCGATCTCAACGCCACCGCCGACCTCCATGTCGACGGAACGGTCGAAGGCGACATCACCTGCGCCGCGCTGGTCCAGGGGCAGAGCAGCGTGATCGGCGGAGCGATCCGCGCCGAGAGCGCCCGGCTGGCCGGGACCGTGCGCGGTTCGATCAACGCCGGGACACTGGTGGTGCTCAAGACCGCCCGGATCGAGGGCGACGTCACGTATGACACCCTCACCGTGGAGCAGGGTGCCCGGGTCGACGGCAAGCTGAGCCCCAAGGCCCCGGCCGAACCCAAACTGGCGATTGCCGGCGGACGCGAGGCCTGATCCCGGGCGCCCTGGCGGAGGCCGTCACGCCGCCGCCAGCGCCTCCGCCTTCAGCGCCTTGCGATCCAGCTTGCCGATCGGCGTGCGCGGCAGGGCCGGGCGGATCACCACGGCATCGACCCGCTCGTGCTTGCCGACCCGGTCGTTCAGCCAGTCCCGCAGCGCCTCGGGCGATTCGGCGGCCCCTTCGCGCAGGGTGAGGAAGGCCCGCGGAACCTCGCCGAGGTAGGCATCGGGCATGCCGATCACCAGGGTTTCCTTGACGGCCGGATGCTGCAGCAGCACGGCCTCGACCTGGCTGGGGAACACCTTGAACCCGCCGACCGCGATCATGTCCTTGCTGCGGTCGACGATCCGGACGTAGCCTTCCGGCTCGAGCACGGCGATGTCGCCGGTGCGCAGCCAGCGGGTGGGCCGGCCGGTTTCGTCGGGCAGGTCGGTGAAGGCTGCCGCGGCCGCCTCGGGCCGGTTCCAGTAGCCCTGCATCACTTGTGGTCCGGCGATCACCAGCTCTCCCGGTTCGCCGGGCGGGGCGAAGCGGGTCGGATCCTCCTTGTCGACCAGCGCCAGCCGGGTCGCCGGGATGGGCTGGCCGATCGTCCCCGGACGCTCCCCGGCGTCATAGGGGTTGGCGCTGGCCACCCCGGCGCATTCGGTCAGGCCATAGCCTTCGCGCAGGGGCACCCCGGTCAGCGCCTCGAACCGCTCCTTGACCGGCAGGGGAAGCGGCGCACCACCCGCGATGCAGGTGCGCATGTCCGGCATGGCGGTGCCTTCCAGCCGCGGATCGTCGAGCAGCGCCTGGAACATGGTCGGCACCCCCGGAAACGAGGTCGGCCGGACCCGGCGGCTCGTGGCGAGCAGCAGTCCGGTGTCGAAGCGCGGGATCATCGAGATGCAGCCACCCGCCAGCACGGTGCGGTTGAGCACGCAGGTGTTGGCGAAGACATGGAACAGCGGCAGGGCGCCGAGGATGACGTCGCGCTCACCCCGGTGCGGATCGATCATGCCGATCTGGCGGGCGTTGGCCGACAGGTTCTGATGGGTCAGCATGGCGCCCTTGGGCACGCCGGTGGTCCCGCCGGTGTACTGGAGCAGGGCCAGGTCGCGATCGGGATCGATGGCCGGTGTGGCCACGGGATCATCGCGCAGCCAATCGGACCAGCGCACCACGTCGGGGCGCGCCGGCAGCGGGGTCAGCTCGCGCCGCTTGAGCAGCCCGAAGGCAAGCCGCTTGAGCGGGGGGAGCATGGCGGTGAAGCGCCCCACGACCAGCCGTTCGAGCGCCGATCCGTCGAGCACCTGCAGCGCGGTGGGCAGCAGCTTGGCCAGATCGACCGTGACCAGCAGCCGGGTTCCCGAGTCCGCCACCTGGGCCTCGAGCTCGGCCACGGTGTAGAGCGGCGAGAAATTGACCACGACCGCCCCGGCCAGCATGGCGCCGTAATAGGCCGGAACGTAAAGCGGGACATTGGGCAGGAACAGCCCGACCCGGTCGCCCGGGCGGATGCCCTGCGCGATCAGCCCGGCGGCGAACCGTTCCGCCTGCCGGTGGAGCTGCGCATAGGAATAGCGGCGGCCGAGGAACTCGACGAGCGGGGCCGAGCCATGGTCGCGCGCAGCCCGGGCAAACAGGTCAGGCAGGGACAGCGGCTGGAAATCGGCCGCCCATCCGCCAGGATGGGCATAGTGGTCGCGCCACGGATTGGCAGGCCGCGCATCGCTCATGGCGGCAGAAATGCCTGCTCGCCACGCCGGCGACAAGCGCTTTCGTGAGAGGCTCCGCCGGCACGCCTGCGCGCCGGCGACTTGCCGCTACGGCTTACTCGCCCGCGGCTTCGGCAGCCCGCTTGGCTTCGAGCCAGGCGGCCACCTCGGCCTCCTGGGCGGCCTCGCTGGCGGCGCGGGCAGCGGCCTCGCGCTCGGCCCGCAGCTCCTCGATCAGGGCCTCGCGGTCGTCACCCAGGCGGGCGTCGTCCTGGCCGTCGTCCTCGATCCCGGCGCGCTTGGCCGCCTTGGCGACGATCGCGTCGAGCTCGCGCTGCGAGCAGAGGCCGAGGGTGACCGGATCCTTCGGCTGGATGTTGCCGATGTTCCAGTGCGAGCGGTCGCGGATCGCTGCGATCGTGGTGCGGGTGGTGCCGATCAGCTTGCCGATCTGCGCGTCCGAGATCTCGGGGTGGTTGCGGAGGATCCAGGCGATCCCGTCGGGCTTGTCCTGGCGCTTCGACACCGGGGTATAGCGCGGGCCCTTGGTGCGGCTGACCGTGACCGGCGCCTTGTGCATCTTCAGGCGATAGTTCGGATCGTCCTGGCCCTTCTCGATCTCGGCCATGGTCAGCTCGCCCGAGCGGACCGGATCGCGGCCGGTGTACTTGGACGAGGCGAGGTCATCGGCCATGGCCTGGACCTCGAGCATGTGCAGGCCGCAGAACTCGGCGATCTGCTCGAAGGTCAGGCCGGTGTTGTCGACAAGCCAGGAAGCCGTGGCATGCGGCATCAGCGGGGTGGGCTGGGTCACGAAAGTGTCTCCGGCGAACGGGCGCGAAAAGAGCGCAGAAACAACAAGGGCCGCCCCTGCGGAGCGGCCTGATCGCGGTTCCTCTAAGCGCAAACACGCGTTTCGGCAAGCCTTACCGTGTTGCGGCCGTCCGGCGCCTGCCGCCGCGTGGGCCTGACGCGGTCCGGCCGGGCCCCGTCAGGCCGCCAGCACGACCTTGCCGACATGGGCGCCTGATTCCACATAGGCATGGGCCGCCGCGGCTTCGGCCAGGGGAAAGGTGCGGTCCATCACCGGGCGCAGCTCCCCCGCGATCACCGCGGGCCAGACCTCGCGCAGGACCTCCTGGGCGAGCAGCGCCTTGAAGGTCCGCGACCGGGGCCGCAGGGTCGACCCGGTGAGCGTCAGGCGGCGGGTCATCACCACCGCCATGTTGAGCTCGGCCTTCATCCCGCCCTGGACCGCGATCGTCACGTGGCGCCCATCCTCGGCGAGGCAGCGCAGGTTGCGCGGCACATAGTCGCCCGAGACCATGTCCAGCACCAGATCGACCCCGCGGCCGCCGGTGATCCGCCCCACCTCCTCGACGAAATCCTGCGCGCGGTAATCGATCGCGTGGGCGGCGCCGATCCGCAGGGCGGCGGCACACTTCGCCGCCGACCCGCAGGTGACGATCACGGTCACCCCGAACAGCTTGCCCAGCAGGATCGCCATGGTCCCGATGCCGCTGGTGCCGCCGTGCACCAGGATGGTCTCGCCCTCGCGCACATGGCCGCGCTCGAACAGGTTGTGCCAGACGGTGAACAGCGTTTCGGGCAGCGCCGCGGCCTGGTCGAGCGGCAGCCCGGCCGGAACCGGCAGGCAGTGATCGGCCTCGGCCAGGCAGTATTCGGCATAGCCGCCGCCGGTGACCAGAGCGCAGACCCGATCGCCCACGCCCGGCCAGGTGGCCCGGGATCCGGCGGCATCCGGCGCCTCGCCGACCGCCACGACTTCGCCCGCGATCTCCAGCCCGGGGATCGGCGAGGCTCCGGGCGGCGGCGGATAGTGCCCGCGCCGCTGGGCCAGATCGGGACCGTTGACCCCGGCATAGGCGACCCGCACCAGCACCTGGCCCGGGCCGGGCACCGGCACCGGCAGGGTTTCCGGGCGCAGCACGGCCGGGCCGCCCGGCGCATCGAAGCCGATCGCAATCATGTCTGACGCCGCTTGCGCCGGCGTTCCCTGTGGCGTGGTCCCCATCCGCGTCCCGCTTGCCCCTGTCTTTTGGTTCTGTCTTGGATCTGGTGTCTTGTCGCGTTGCGCCCCGCAACCTTTATGCAGACCGTTGACACGAAGCGCAACGCGCCCAATGTTGCGTTGCAGTGGACGACGAGCTCCCCCTCCGTCGCGACCCGGCCCACCAGGGCTACGGAGCCGCAAGCCAACTCGCTGGCGAGAGCCTTGACCGCTATTCGCAGGACGATCTGGCTGAACGCATCGCTTTGCTGGAGGCCGAAATCGCCCGCGTCCGGGCCCACCGTGATCGCGCGGCGGCCCACCGCCTGGCGGCCGAGGCCTTCTTCCGGCCACGAAGTGAGTCTACCGGGTCATGATCGCGGGCCGCCCCTTTCCATCGCGGGGCGGCACCCCATATCCGGTTCCGGATGATCGGGGGGGCGTTGGTGCCATCGCCGCCCCGGCCACCCGGCATAGAATGCCGTCGTCACCTGCCGTTCTCCTCTCCCGGGCCACCGGGATTCCTGCCCGCCCGGTTCACCGCCGCGACCATCCCGAAGCCCACCCCAACGAAAGCCACGTCGATGCCCAGTTTCGCTTCTAGCCTTGAAAAGACGCTGCACGCGGCGCTCGCCAACGCCGCGGAACGCAGCCACGAATATGCCACGCTGGAGCATCTGCTGCTGGCCCTGATCGACGATCCGGACGCGGCCCAGGTGATGACCGCCTGCGGGGTGGACCTGGGTGATCTGTCCGAGGTGGTGAAGCAGTATCTCGACCAGGAATACCAGTCGCTCAAGACCGCCGAGAAGGGCGATCCGGCGCCGACCGCCGGGTTCCAGCGGGTGATCCAGCGCGCGATCCTGCACGTCCAGTCCTCGGGCAAGGACACCGTCACCGGGGCCAATGTGCTGGTCGCGCTGTTTTCCGAGCGGGATTCCTATGCGGTCTACTTCCTCCAGCAGCAGGACATGAGCCGGCTGGATGCGGTCAGCTACATCAGCCACGGCATCGGCAAGGGTGGCAAGCGGATCGAGGATCGCAGCCCCAAGGGCAGCGAGGATGCGCAGCCCGCCCAGGAGGACAAGGCCGCCAAGGGCGACGGCAAGAAGGAAACCGCGCTCGACCAGTTCTGCGTCAACCTCAACGAGAAGGCGCTGGCGGGCAAGGTCGATCCGCTGATCGGGCGTGGACCGGAGGTGGACCGCACGATCCAGATCCTGTGCCGCCGCAGCAAGAACAACCCGCTCTACGTGGGCGATCCCGGCGTGGGCAAGACCGCGATCGCCGAAGGTCTGGCGCGCAAGATCGTCGAGGGTGACGTGCCCGAGGTCCTGGCCGAAGCGGTGATCTATTCGCTCGACATGGGCAGCCTGCTGGCCGGCACCCGCTATCGCGGCGATTTCGAGGAGCGGCTGAAGCAGGTCGTCTCCGAGCTGGAAAAGATGCCCCACGCGGTGCTGTTCATCGACGAGATCCACACCGTGATCGGCGCGGGGGCGACCAGCGGCGGGGCGATGGACGCCTCGAACCTGCTCAAGCCCGCGCTGTCGGGCGGGACGATCCGCTGCATCGGTTCGACCACCTACAAGGAATTCCGCAACCACTTCGAGAAGGACCGCGCGCTGCTGCGCCGGTTCCAGAAGATCGACGTCAACGAACCGACGATCGAGGACACGATCAAGATCCTGAAGGGCCTGCGCACCGCCTTCGAGGATCACCACAAGGTCAAGTACACGCCCGAGGCGATCAAGACCGCGGTCGAGCTGTCGGCGCGCTACATCAATGACCGCAAGTTGCCCGACAAGGCGATCGACGTGATCGACGAGGTGGGCGCGATGCAGATGCTGCTGCCGCCCAGCAAGCGCAAGAAGACCATCACCGCGCGCGAGATCGAGCAGGTGATCGCGACCATGGCGCGCATCCCGCCCAAGTCGGTCAGCAAGGACGACCGCGCCGTGCTCGAGCATCTCGAGCGCGATCTGAAGCGCGTCGTGTTCGGCCAGGACAAGGCGATCGAGGTGCTCTCCACCGCGATGAAGCTGAGCCGCGCCGGGCTGCGCGATCCGGACAAGCCGATCGGCTCGTTCCTGTTCTCCGGCCCGACCGGCGTCGGCAAGACCGAGGTGGCGCGCCAGTTGGCGAGCATCATGGGCATCCCGCTGGTGCGGTTCGACATGTCCGAATACATGGAGCGCCATTCGGTCAGCCGGCTGATCGGCGCGCCTCCGGGCTATGTCGGGTTCGATCAGGGCGGCCTGCTGACCGATGCGGTCGACCAGCAGCCGCACAGCGTCCTGCTGCTCGATGAGATCGAGAAGGCCCACCCCGACCTGTTCAACATCCTGCTGCAGGTGATGGACAACGGGCGGCTGACCGACCACCACGGCAAGACGGTCGATTTCCGCAATGTGATCCTGATCATGACCACCAATGCCGGCGCCTCCGACATGGCCCGCCAGGGCATCGGCTTCGGTGATGTCAGCAAGGCCGATGCCGGGGACGAGGCGGTCAAGCGGATGTTCACGCCGGAATTCCGCAACCGCCTGGATGCGATCGTGCCCTTCGCCTATCTGCCGACCGCGGTGATCAGCCGGGTGGTGGACAAGTTCATCCTCCAGCTCGAGCTGCAACTGGCCGAACAAAACGTCCACATCCAGTTCGACAGCGACGCGCGCGGCTGGCTGGGCGAACGCGGCTACGACAAGCTCTATGGCGCCCGGCCGATGGCCCGCCTGATCCAGGACAAGGTCAAGCAGCCGCTCGCCGAGGAGCTGCTGTTCGGCAAGCTGGCGCATGGCGGCGAGGTCCACGTCAAGGTCAAGGAGGGCGGCGCCGAGCTGGCCTTCGAGCTGACCCCGGCCCCGCCCAAGCTGGTCAAGAAGGCGGCCAAGCCCAAGAAGGCCGCGCGCAAGGCCGGCGCTGCGCCCGAGCCGAGCGAGGACGGGGCGGAGTGAGCGCCCAGAGGTGACGACAACAGGCCCCCGACGCAAGTTTGGGGCCTTTTTGTGGGCGATGGGGTCGATTGCAAACACAAGCCGGGAACCCCCACCCCCATCCCCTCCCTCCGCTCATCCTGAGCTTGTCGAAGGACGGGGAGGGGAGCGAGACTTGCCCTGCCGCAGGCGGGGCTAGTCGCAGCGGGGAGGGGGCTCGACCGTAGCGATTGCAAACGACCCAATCGCCTTTTTGTGGGGCCAGCGTACCCCCTCATCCCCCCGCTTCGTCATCCTGAACTTGTTTCAGGATCCATTCCGCCTTGGGCACGGTGCTCTCCTCAGGGCTCAGCACCAAGGTCCGGTTTGCCCGACACCGGCGCCTGGCCCGGTGCTGGATCCTGAAACAAGTTCAGGATGACGCTGGGGGAGGTGGGTGACCGGAGGGCATCGTGGGGTTTGGCAAGTCCCCCCACCCCCGCGGCCATCTGGAACCCCTGGGCGGTCCGGTCCATTGTCCTCGCCGATGGCTGCCCCGTTCTCCTGGTTGCGTCCCGAGGCGCACGGCCTTTACATCGTGCCCGCCGATGCCTGGATCGACCCGGCCCGTCCGGTGGACCTCGCGCTGATCACCCATGGCCATGCCGACCATGCCCGCGGCGGGCACGGCCGGACCGTGGCGACGGCGGCCACCCTGGCGATCATGGCGCTGCGCTATGGCACGGGGGAGGGCGCGGTGCCGGTGGACTATGGCGAATCGATCCCGCTGCCCGGCGGCGTGCGCGCCACCTTCGTCCCCGCCGGGCACGTGCTGGGATCGGCGCAGATCCTGCTGGAGCACGCCGGGGAACGGGTGGTCGTGACCGGCGACTACAAGCGCCGCCCCGATCCGACCTGCCCGCCGTTCGAGCCCGTGCCCTGCGACGTCTTCGTCACCGAGGCGACCTTCGGCCTGCCGGTGTTCCGCCACCCGCCGATCGAACAGGAAATAACCCGCCTGCTTGCCGCCCGGGACGAGCACCCGGGACGCTGCCTGCTGGTCGGTGCCTATGCCCTGGGCAAGGCGCAACGGGTGATCGCCGAACTGCGCCGCGCCGGCCATGGCGAACCGATCTACCTCCATGGGGCGATGGAGCGGATGTGCCGGCTCTACCAGGACTGGGGCATCGCTCTGGGCGAGCTGCGCCCGGTCGCCGGCCTGCCCCCGGCGGCGCTGGCCGGACAGATCGTGGTCTGCCCCCCGTCCGCGCTCAATGATCGGTGGAGCCGGCGCCTGCCCGATCCCCTGACCGCCATGGCCAGCGGCTGGATGCGGGTGCGCCAGCGCGCCCGCCAGCGGCAGGTGGAGCTGCCGCTGATCATTTCCGACCATGCCGACTGGGACGAACTGACCGGCACCATCACAGAGGTCGACCCGGGCGAGACCTGGATTACCCACGGCCGCGAGGATGCCCTGCTGCGCTGGTGCGAGCTGACCCAGCGCAAGGCCCGGGCGCTGGCGCTGGTGGGGTACGAGGACGAGGATGACTGAGGGGGGGTGGAATAGCCTCCCCGAAACGGGGAGGGGGACCATCCGCAGGATGGTGGAGGGGCAGCCAGCGCGGGCAGGTCAAGCTTTGCCCCAAGGAGAGTGCCCCTCCACCACGCTGCGCGTGGTCCCCCTCCCCCGGCGGGGGAGGAACACCCCATGATCGCCTTCGCCGCCCTGGTCGATGCCCTGGTCTACAGCCGCAGCCGCAACGGCAAGCTGGCCCTGATCGCCGACTATCTGCGCGCCACGCCCGATCCGGACCGCGGCTGGGCGCTGGCCGCGCTGACCGACGGGCTCGACTTTCCGGCGGTCAAGGCGTCCACCGTCCGTAACCTGCTGATGGACCGCGTCGATCCGGTGCTGTTCCAGCTTTCGCGCGATTACGTGGGCGATACCGCCGAGACCGCGAGCCTGCTCTGGCCCGAACCCGCCACGATCCCCGGCCCACCGCCCACGGTGGGGGAAGCGGTCGCCGCGCTGTCGGCCATGACCCGCGCCAGCGTGCAGCAGGGTCTGGCGGCACTGCTCGACCGGCTCGACGCCAATGGCCGCTATGCCCTGCTCAAGCTGGCGACCGGGGCGATGCGGCTGGGCATCTCGGCGCGGCTGGCCAAGGTGGCCTTCGCCCAGGCGTTTGGCGTCAGCGTGGAGGATGTCGAGGAGTACTGGCACGGCCAGGTCCCGCCCTACCTGCCCCTGTTCGACTGGGCGGCGAACGGCGCGCCGCCGCCCAGCGGCGAGGACCTGCCGCTGTTCCGCCCCTTCATGCTGGCCCATCCGCTCGACCCGGCCGCCGAGCCCGACCTGGCCGACTATGCCGCCGAATGGAAGTGGGACGGAATCCGGGTGCAAGTGTCCTGCAACGGGGTGGAAACGCGGGTTTACTCGCGTTCGGGGGACGACATCTCCGCGACCTTCCCGGAGATCGCCGCCGCCCTGACGATTCCGGCCGTGCTCGATGGCGAACTGCTGGTCCGCGGGTCCTACCAGGGCGCGGCGGAGGGCGGGGCGGCGAGCTTCAACGCGCTGCAGCAGCGGCTGGGGCGCAAGAGCGTGTCGAAGGCGATGCTCGCCGACTACCCCGCTTTCGTGCGGCTCTACGATGTGCTGATCGCCGAAGGGGAGGACCTGCGCCCGCTGGCCTGGGAACGACGTCGCATGGCGCTGGAGGGCCTGGTGCCGCGGCTCGACCCGGATCGGTTCGACCTGTCGGCCCTGATCCCGGCGCGCACCTTTGCCGAACTGGCCGAGGTCCGCGCCGCCGCCCGTGACGCCGCGATCGAGGGGGTCATGCTCAAGCGGCGCGACAGTCCCTATGGGGCCGGGCGGCGGACCGGGCTGTGGTACAAGTGGAAGCGCGATCCGCTGCTGGCCGACTGCGTGCTGATGTATGCCCAGCGCGGCAGCGGCAAGCGCAGCTCGTTCTATTCCGACTTCACCTTCGGCTGCTGGACCGGCGATCCCGATCAGGGCGGAGAGCTGCTGCCGGTGGGTAAGGCCTATTTCGGCTTCACCGACGAGGAGCTGAAGTGGCTGGATCGCCATGTCCGCCAGCACACGGTGAACCGCTTCGGCCCGGTGCGCGAGACCGACCGCAGCCTGGTGCTGGAGGTGGCCTTCGATTCGATCCATGCCAGCAAGCGCCACAAGTCGGGCCTGGCCATGCGCTTTCCGCGCATCCACCGCATCCGCAGCGACAAGCCCGCGCACGAGGCCGACCGGATCGAGACGCTGCGCGCGCTGATCGCCGATTGATCGCGGTCAAGGCGCGGACGGCGCGCCGCGGGCAAGCGAGGCTGGCGATCATCCTGCCGGAGAGCCCCGTGGCCAGCCAGACCGAATCCCCGCCCACCACGCCCTATCAGCGCATCGGCGGACAGGCGGTGCTGCGGGCCATCGTCGACCGCTTCTATGACCTGATGGACCGGGACCCGGCCTATGCCGAGTTGCGCGCGATGCACGGTCCGGACCTGACGCCGATGCGCGACAGCCTGACCGGGTTCCTCACCGGCTGGGCGGGCGGGCCGCGCGACTGGTTCCAGGGCGGCAAATGCGTGATGAGCCTGCACCGGCCACTGGCGATCACCCCCGACACCGCCCGGCAATGGCTGGAGGCCATGCACCGCGCGATCGACGAAACGGTGGGGGCGCGCGATCCCGAGATTGCCCGGGCCATGCTGGATGTGCTGAAACGGATGACCACCGGGATGGCGCAGGCCACCCGCCCCTGACGCGATCGGGCCCGCATCCGGGGCCGGGGCGGGGTCGGGCCGGGGGGTGAGGCCAGAGGGGGCAGGCCAGAGGGCGGGGCAGTGGACGGATTCGACCGACGGCGCAGACTTCTGGCGATCGGGCTGGCGGGCCTCGCCGGGTTTGTCGACGCGGTGGGCTTCCTGTCGGCCGATGGCTATTTTGTCTCGTTCATGTCGGGCAACACCACGCGGCTGGGCGTGGACCTGGCCACCCGCCCGGACCGCGCGGTGGTGCCGGCGCTGCTGATTACCGGATTCGTCGCCGGAGTGGCCGGCGGCGCAATCATCGCCGCCCGTGCCGGACCCCGGCGCAAGCGCGCCGTGCTCGGGCTGGTCACGCTGCTGCTGGTGGCGGCGGCCGGGTTACGGGAGGCGGCGCTGGAGGGAGCGGCTCCGGGCTTCGTACCGCTGGCGCTGCTGGTCACCGCGATGGGCGCGCTCAACAACACCTTCCTGCGTGACGGCACGGTGAGCGTCGGGCTGACCTACATGACCGGGGCGCTGGTCAAGCTGGGCCAGGCGATCGCCGCAAGCCTGCTGGGCCAACCGCGCGGCGACGGCGCGGTCCATGCCGCGCTGTGGGGCGGCCTGGCCAGCGGCGCGGTGCTGGGCGCCCTGGCCTTCGCGCACCTCGCCGGAGCGGCCCTGTGGCTGGCGAGCGGCTGGGCCATGCTGATGCTGGCCCTGGCCTGGCGGCTGGAGAAGGGGGCAGCGACAGGGTTCGGGACCTAGGGGGCGCTCCCACACGGCGGCTTCAGACACGCCAGGTCGGCGCATAGCGAGGGCCAGCGAGAGCTCGCACGTCCTCGAACAACGCGCCAATCGCATTGACGCTGGCGGCCAAGGTTTCCGGCGTCGATCCGACGTTTGCCAGGATCATTCGCAGCCTGGGCCCGAACCCTTTCGGCCCGATGGTGAACGCTTCGATCTCGGACAAGGTCGTCTTGTCGTTCAACGGATAAGCGCGGTTCAGCGCAAACAGGGTAAGCACCAGGGCCTGGGCAAAGCGGGAAACGCACCCCGCTACGCCATGGACGTCGCCATTGGCGGCATACTTCCCTGCGAAGGCGGCCAAGCCGAATTCGACGCTCCACAAACGGTTCTGGATCACGGCGTCAGCCAAGGCCTCCGGCATGGGCGATACCTCTGCCTTGAGGTCGGCGAGGATGCGGCGCGGATCATGGAGCGGCTGGGCGATTGCCACTTCCCCCAGCAAGGTGGGGCCGAAAAACCCGAAGGGCGGTTGTTGTTCGTAATCGATCTGGAAGCGCCCGGCTTGCGCCTCGGCCAGCGTGGCTTCGACCATGGCAAGCGACCGATAAAGCAAATCGACCCGCTGCCCTTCGATCGTCAACCAAGCGCCACCATCCACCCAGCGACCCCAATCCAGGATCCCCGACACGACAGGGTCCGGCATATCGTTGAGACACGACGCAATTCGGCGAACCTCGTCTATGGAGAACGGTGACTCCGGCCTGTAGTAGAGACCAATATCAATATCCGAATCAGGCCGGGCCCGACCGCGAGCGTGGGAACCTCCCAGAACGATCGCCTCGACGCCGGTCAGTCCCCGCAGTTCATCCACGACTCTCGCGATAATCGCCATTTGCGGCGCTGTGAGTTGCTTCATCGCATGAACATCGCAAGTTGTCGGTGCTGAAACAATGTCCGCTCAGGGGTCGGAGCCTGAATCGTCGGCCACCTCCGATCTTGGCGACGTCCTGCCGTTGAGCAAGCGCCCCTTTTCTGCTGGTCTGCTTCGGAGGGTAGCATCGGCAGGTTCTTTCTGGAGCCGACGATCGCGGTCACTGATCCGAGGGGCCGGGTCTGGCCGGCCCCGGACCTTGCCTGCGACACCCCCGAAGGCTGACAGGACTGCTGGACACCCGCGTGTTCCGCGCGTCCAGCCGGTTGTGTGGGGCAACAGAAAAACGCTCGACATGGGTCCCCGGGCCGCAGAGATAATGGGGTGCCCGAAGGCCGGATCTGGGTGGCTTCGGGCTTGAGGAGTAGACTTTGGGACCCGCCGACACACTGCTCTCCCCGGTCATCCTGTTTTTCGTGCTGGGGGTTCTGGCTGCGGCCGTGCGCTCGGATCTGACGATCCCCGAATCGATGGCCAAGGCCATGTCGCTGTTTCTGATGGCGGCCATCGGGCTGAAGGGCGGGGTGCAGGTTTCCGCCGCCGGGTTGAGCGGGGGCATGGTTGCGGCCGGGCTGGCTGGCCTGGTCCTGAGCTTCGCCTTGCCATTCCTGGCCTTCTTCCTGCTGCGCCGCTGGGGCCGCCTGGACGGGCTCAACGCCGGTGCCGTCGCCGCCTGTTACGGATCGGCGAGCGTGGTGACCTTTGCGACCGCCAGCGAGGCGCTGACCCGCGGCGGCATGGCGCCCGCCGGGTACATGGTGGCCGTGCTGGCGATCATGGAAACCCCGGCGATCGTTTCGGGAATGCTGCTGGCCCGGCGTGGCACGCCCGGGCGTGGGCGACCCGGCGGGCATGTGTGGCGCGAGGTTCTGCTCAATGGCTCGGTTGTGCTTCTCCTTGGCTCGTTCGCCATCGGGGCCATTATCGGCAAGGCCAGGTATGAGCCCATCGCACCGATGTTCACCGGCCTGTGGTCGGGCGTCCTGTGTCTGTTCCTGCTCGACATGGGCCTGATCGCGGTTCGCCGGCTGCGCGACAGCAAGGCCGTGACGCTCCGCCTGGGCATGCTGGCCGTGGCCCTGCCGATCATCAATGGCAGCATCGGCGCGTTGGTGGCGCGGGGCGTGGGCCTCGATCCGGGCAGTGCCGCCGCCTTTGCCATCCTGGCGGCGAGCGCGTCCTATATCGCGGTGCCGGCGGCGATGCGGCTCGCCCTGCCCAAGGCGGATCCCGGCCTCTACCTGTCGCTGAGCCTAGCGATCACCTTTCCGTTCAACATCCTGTTCGGCATTCCGTTGTTCATCGCGCTGTCGACAGCGCTTGCGAGGTAACCATGCCCAAACTCGTCCGCCGCAAACGACTGGAGATCATCGCGGATCTCGAGTTCGCCGATTGGCTGGCGGACGAGGCCGAGGCCGTTGGCATCACCCATTTCACGATCGTGCCGACCTTGGGCGGAAAGGGCGTGCATGGCCGCTGGCGGAACGATGGCCTGGGCGGCCAGGGCAAGTGCCTGTTCCTGAGCGTGACCAGCGAGACCCGGGCCGAGGCGCTGATCGACCGGATCGGTCCGCATTTTTCGGACTACAAGATTGTCATGGACGTGGCCGACGTCGAGGTCCTTCGGGGAGACCGCTTCCTGTAGTTCCGGACGAGGGGATTGCCGCCCCGCCGGCCCTGCCCGGCCGCGCTAACCCGGCCGCACCCGGAACAGCTTCTCGCGCGAAGTTGCGCCGCGCAACAGTTCGAGGCGGGAGGCCGGCAGGTCCAGCGCCTCGGCGAGCAGGTTCCGCACCGCCTCGGTCGCCTTGCCACCCTCGGGCCTGGCGCGGACCTTCACCAGCACCCGGCCGTCCACGACCGCGATCTCCTCACCGCGCGCGCCCGGGGTGACGCGCACCGCCAGCCGCCCGGCGGCATCGCACAGCGCGCGCAGCTCCGCCGCCGGGGGCCGATCAGGACGGGGCCGATCAGGACGGGGCAGGGCCAAGCGTCCGGGCGATCTCGGCCGCGTGGTGGCGGCCGTTTTCGACATAGCGCGCGACGCCCTCCTGCATGTCGGCCAGGGCGGCATCGGTGAGGTCGCGCATGTGGGCCGCCGGGCGGCCGCCCCACAACTGGCGCGAACCGACCCGCTTGCCCGGGGTCAGCATGGCCCCCGCCGCCAGCATCCCGTCGCTCTCGATCAGGCAGCCGTTCATCACGATCGCCCCCAGCCCGACGAAGCCGCGATCGGCGATGGTGCAGCCGTGGATCATCGTCATGTGGCCGATCAGCACGTCCGCGCCGATCAGCGTGGGAAAGCCATCCGGGCGGCGCGGTTCGGGGCTGTCGCAGTGGATCACCGTGCCGTCCTGCACATTGCTGCGGGCACCGATCACCACCCGGTTGACGTCGCCGCGGATCACGCAGTTGTACCAGATGCTGGCCTCCGGCCCGATCGTGACATCGCCGATGATCCGGCAGCCGGGCGCGATGAAGGCGCTGTCGGCGATCTGCGGGGCCTTGCCGCCAAACGGCAGGATCGTGACGTCGGGATAGCGAGAAGCGTGGGTCATGGCAGGCGCGATTCCCATTCGGCGCGGGTCAGGCTGTAGGCGATCACCTCGTTGAGCTCGCCGGTGAAGCGCGAATCGCGGAAGTCGAGCGCGGGCGCCCGGCGCAGGCCCAGCCGCTCCATCAGGGTCCAGCTCGCCCGGTTGCCGGGCACGGTGATGGCGTGGATCACCGGCGCGGCGAAGCGGGTGAAGCCCAGGTCGAGCGAGGCCCGTGCCGCCTCGGCCGCATAGCCCTGGCCCCAGGCATCCTGGCGCAGGCGCCAGCCGATCTCGAATTGTCCCATGAAGCTGCAGTCCGGGGCATTGCCGCGCTTCAGTCCGCAGAAGCCCAGCAATTCGCCGCCCAGGCTGCCGCCATCGGCCCGGCGCTCGACCACCCAGAAGCAGTGGCCGTGCGCGGCGCGGCATTCGGCAAAGCGATCGGCCATCAGGCGGAAGTGGTCGGCATCCTGCACCCCGCCCAGCCAGCGCATCACCGCCGGGGTGTTGGTGTGGTGGATGAACGCCGGCCAGTCCTCCGCACGCCAGTCGCGCAGCACCAGCCGCGCGGTCTCGTGCCGGAAGTCGGCCGTCGCTTCAGCCATTCATCAGCCGCGCCGCCAGCGGGGCATGATAGGTCAGCACCCCCGAACAGCCCGCCCGCTTGAACGCGGTGAGCGTTTCCAGCACCATGGCGTCGCGATCGGCCGCGCCGGCCGCGACCGCCGCCTCGATCATCGCGTATTCGCCCGAGACCTGGTAAGCGAAGACCGGCACCTCGAAGCGCTGCTTCACCCGCACCGCGATGTCCAGATAGGGCAGGCCCGGCTTGACCATGACGCTGTCGGCGCCTTCGGCCAGGTCCAGCGCGACCTCGCGCAGCGCCTCTTCGGCATTGGCCGGGTCCATCTGGTAGGTCTTCTTGTCGCCCTTGAGCAGCCCCGACGAGCCGACCGCGTCGCGGAACGGACCATAGAAGGCCGAGGCATACTTGGCGGCATAGGACATGATCTGCAGGTTGTGGTGCCCGGCCTGTTCCAGCGCGGCGCGGATCAGGCCGACCCGGCCGTCCATCATGTCGGACGGGGCGATGATGTCGGCCCCCGCGGCGGCCTGGTTCAGGCTCTGCCCCACCAGCACCTCGGCCGTGGCATCGTTGAGGACATAGCCCGCCTCGTCGATCAGGCCGTCCTGCCCGTGGCTGGTATAGGGATCGAGCGCGACATCGGTCAGCACGCCGATGTCCCCACCCACCGCATCGCGGATCGCCCGGACCGCGCGGCACATCAGGTTGTCGGGGTTGAGCGCCTCCTTGCCCAGCGGATCGCGGCGGCCCGGCTGGGTGTTGGGGAACAGCGCCAGGCACGGGATGCCCAGGGCCACGGCTTCCTTCGCCCGCTCGGCAATGCCCTTGACGCACCAGCGCGAGACGCCGGGCAGCGAGCCGATCGGCTCCTCCACCCCATCCCCGTCGGTCACGAACAGCGGCCAGATCAGGTCGGCGGGGGAGACCGCGATCTCGCGGTGGAGCGCGCGGCTCCAGGCGTGGGCGCGGGTGCGGCGGAGGCGAAGGGCCGGATAGCTTGCGGTCATCCCCGCGGTCTGCCGCATTCACGGCGCGGCATCAAGGCGGCAGCGCGCGACGGGCGGCAGGTCAGCGCATCGCGAGCTGCGACACCGCCCGAACCCCGGAGGCGAGCAGGGCCCCCGGCTGCAGCGCCTTGAGCTGGGCCAGACGCGTCCGGAAGGCGCCCAGTTCCCGGGGATCGACCTGCCGGGTCACCGCGGCGAAGCGGGTGCCCAGGGGATCGACCGTCTGGCCATCGCGGTACATCTCGTAATGGAGGTGCGGACCGGTCGACAGCCCGGAGGAACCGACCAGCCCGATCACCTCGCCGGCGCGGACGCGCTGGCCGGGCCAGACCATGATCCGGCTCATGTGGCCATAGCCGGTGCCGAGACTGCCGCCATGCTCCAGCCGCACATACATGCCGTGCCCGCCGTGATAGCCGGCGTAGGACACCACGCCGTCGGCCGTGGCGACGATCGGCGATCCCCAGGCGGCGCCGAAATCGACCCCGGCGTGCATGCGGGTGTAACCCAGGATCGGGTGGAAGCGCTGGCCGTAAAGCGAGGTGACGTGGCCGTTGACCGGCATCAGCAGGCCCGGCCCGGTCTGGACATAGCTGGGCCGGCTGAGCGTCTCGGCCGAATAGAACCCGCCGTCCTGGCCCCAGCGCAGCAGTTCGAGCACCGGGCGCCGCCCCTGGGGGGTGGCCCGTTCGAGCCCGGCGTAAAGCAGTTCGCCGGCCTCGCTTTCGCCGGTGGCGGCGCGCTTGTAGGCGAAAACGAGGTCGAAGGCGTCATCGGGGCCGATATCGCCTTCCAGGCTGAGGTGGCTGTCGAGCGCGGCGAGGTACTGCTGGATCGCGCTGGGCGGCACTCCCGCGGCGCGGGCCGAGCGATAGAGGCTGCTGCCGACCTGGCCGCGGATTCGGACCGGGGTGGTGTCGACCGGGATGGCCTGCCGCTGAAGCGTCAGCCCGCCCCCGCTGCGGGTGACCGCCAGCGCCAGATCGATGCGGGCGCGCAGGGTGGCCCGTTCGAGCTGGCGCGGCTGGCCCGGGGCCGGGCGCGGGCCGAGCACCAGGGAAAAGCGGGTGCCCGGGGCAATCCGGTCGAGCGGGACGGCCCCGGCGATCAGTTCGCTGGCCCGGGCGGCATCGCTGCCCGACACGCCGGCACGCTGGAGCAGGCGGCCGATGCTGTCGCCCGCGGGCAGTTCCGCGCTGCGTTCGATCTGCGTGCGTTCGGCCACGAAGGCAACCTGCCGCAGGGCCGGATGGGCGGGGAGGGCGGACGGCGGGGCCATGGGGCGCGCGGCGCTGAGACCCAGGGAGCGGAACTGGCCGGCCGCAACGGCATCGACCCGGCTGGCCGGTGCGGCTTCGAGCGCGGACAGATCGGGCCAGCAGGCCAGGGCCAGGCCGATCAGCAGGATCAGCGTGGCCATGCCGCGGTACCAGCGGCGCGAGCCGATGTCCTGGGCCAGATCCACCGCCCATCCGGAAGCGGGATCGGCGCGGTCTGCGGACACCGCGGCCGCCGGGGTCCCCATCGGTGCCCCGGCACTGCGCACGCCGAAGGCCGGCCGCGCGGACGCGGCCGCCGCAGGGGCGAAAACCTCGCTGTCCTGAGCCCTGAACACAAACCCTCCAATCGCGCGGACACCCTGCACCGGGATGGGTTAACGGCCCGCTAAGCCGCGATTCGCGCGGGTCCGCCCGCAGCGGACGGCGGGGGTGGACAACGGGCTGTCGAAATCGCCCCGATTGCCAGGTCGGCGCCCTTGCCGGGGCCGGTCCACGGTGCCACATCGGAACGGCCGATGCCCCAAGGTTCGCACTCCGCCGCAGCGCGCGACGCTGACAGCACGGTCAAGGCCGTGCTCGGGCCGACCAACACCGGCAAGACCCACCTGGCGATCGAGCGGCTCTGCGGCCATTCCTCCGGCGCGATCGGCTTTCCCCTGCGCCTGCTGGCGCGCGAGGTCTACGAGCGCGTCGTGGCGATCAAGGGGCGGGACCGCGTCGCCCTGATCACCGGCGAGGAGCGGATCGAGCCGCCCGGCGCGCGCTGGCTGCTCTGCACGGTCGAGGCCATGCCGCGGCGGGGCTATCGCGACATGACCGACCTGGCCTTCGTCGCGCTGGACGAGGCCCAGTTGGGCGCCGACCGCGAGCGTGGCCACATCTTCACCGACCGGCTGCTTCACGCCCGCGGGCGCGAGGAGACCATGCTGCTCGGCTCGGCCACGCTCGAGCCGCTGGTCAAGGCCCTGGTGCCGCGCGCCGAGGTGGTGTCGCGCCCGCGCTTTTCCACGCTGAGCCATGCCGGGGCGAAGAAGCTGTCCCGCGTGCCGCCGCGCAGCGCGATCGTCGCCTTCTCCGCCGAGCAGGTCTATGCCGTGGCCGAGATGCTGCGCCGCTTCCGCGGTGGGGCCGCGGTGGTGATGGGCGCGCTCAGCCCGGAGACGCGCAACCGCCAGGTGGCGATGTTCCAGGCGGGCGAGGTGGATTACCTGGTCGCCACCGACGCCATCGGCATGGGGCTCAACCTTGACGTCGGGCATGTCGCCTTTGCCGGGCTGAGCAAGTTCGACGGGGTTCGCCAGCGCCGGTTGACCGTGGCCGAGATGGCGCAGATCGCCGGACGGGCCGGGCGCCACCAGCGCGACGGGACCTTCGGGACGCTCGCCGGGACGGGCAGCCACGACGCCGAATTCAGCGCCGAGGAAATCTGGGCGATCGAGCAGCACAGCTTCCCGCCGCTGACCCGGCTGTTCTGGCGCGATGCCGATCCCCGCACCGACAGCCTGGACCACCTGATCGCCGACCTGTCGTGCCCGCCGGACCGGCCCGAGCTGGCCCCTGCGCCCGAGGCGATCGACCTGGCGGTGATCCGGCGGCTGGCCGAGGACCCGGCCGTGGCCGCGACCGTGCGCGGGCCGGCGGCGGTGGCCCGGTTCCGCGAGGTCTGCTCGCTCCCCGATTTCCGGCAGCAGGGGGCCGAGACCCACGCCCGCTTCGTTGCCCGCTTGTGGGAGGACCTGAGGCGCGGCTATCTGGGGACCGACTTTGTCGCGGCACGGATTGCCGAACTCGACAATCCGGCCGGGGACATCGACACGCTGCAGGGGCGGATCGCGGCGATCCGGTCCTGGGCCTATATCGCGCAGCGCCCGGACTGGGTCCTGGCGCGCGAGGAAATGGCCGCCCGGGCCCGGGCGGTCGAGGCCCGCCTGTCCGATGCCCTGCACGGGCGGCTGACCGAACGGTTCGTCAACCGGCGGACCACGGTGCTGATGCGCAAGACCGGGGCGGATGCCGCGCTGCTGCCGGTCAGGTTGGAAGGGGACAGACTGTTGGTGGATGGTGAGCCGATCGGTGAACTGGACGGGTTCCGGTTCAAGGTGGACCCGCAGGCGCATCACAGCGATCACAAGCTGCTGTTCGCCGCGGCCGAGCGCCACCTGCCCCAGCTCCTGGCCGAACGGGCCGAACATCTGACCCGGGCGATCATCGCCGACCCCGCCCTCCTCGCCCTCGCCGACGGGGTGATCCGCCACGGGCGCGAGACCCTGGCGCGGCTGCGGCCGGGCAAGGGCGTGCTCAGTCCGCAGCTTCAGCTCGACGCCGCGCTCGAGGCGATTCCCGCTGTCCCGCGCAAGGCCTTGCGCGAAGGGCTGGAGGCCTGGCTCGAGACGCGCCTGGCCCCGCTGGCCCCGCTGGCGGCGATCGACGCGGCGACCCGCGCCCCCGAAGGCGGCCCCGAACTGCGGGCCCTGCTGATCCGGCTGGTCGAGCGGGGCGGGGTGCTTGAACGCCAGGGTTCCGGCCTGGACAGCTTCACCCCCGAGCAGCGCGACCGCCTCAAGCAGTTGGGCGTCCGCATCGGCGCGCTCGACCTGTTCGTGCCCGCCGCGATCAAGCCGGCTCCGCTGGCGGTCTGGCGGCAGCTCGCGATTCTGCAGAACGGCGGGCCCGGCGGGCGGGTGCCCGAGGCCCTTGCCGAAATGCCGCCGGTCGTGCCGCTCGAGCGCGGACGCCCGGGGCTGGGCTATCGCCGCGCCGGGCAGCAGGCGATCCGCGTCGACATGGCCGAAAAGCTCCTGCGCGAGGGACATGCCCGCCGGGTCACCGCCGGACGGCAGGGCTTCACGATCAATCCGGCGCTGGCGCGCTCCACCGGGCTGGTGCTCGATGGCCATGTTCACCTGCTGCGCCAGGCAGGCTTCAACCCGTCCTCGCCCCGGGCCCTGGCCGAAGGGGTGCAGGGGCCGCCCGCGCCGATCGTGTGGCGCTGGCGCCCGCTGCGCCGGGACGATCCTGCCCCGGCGGGACGCCCCGGCCGGGGAGCGGACAGGGCCGCGCGGCGCCCGGAACGGCCGGGTCGCCCACCGCACCAGAGCCATGACCAGCAGACTGACAGCCCTCGCCGCGAGCGCGGGGCCGGACCCCGCCGGCCGCAGGCCGCGCGCACCGAGCCTGCCCCGGCGACCGCCGCGCCCGCGCCGGGCAATCCCTTCGCCGCACTGGCCGGCTTGCTGGGCCGCTGAGCGCCGATGCGGCTCGACAAGCTGCTGTGGTTCCTGCGCTTCACCCGCACCCGGCCCCTGGCCCAGGCCCTGGCCGAGACCGGCCACATCCGCCTCAACGGCCGCCGCGCCGAGCGCAGCGCGCAACCGGTCGGCGTGGGGGACGTGCTGGTCCTGCCGCTGCCCGCCGGGGTCCGGGTGATCGAGATTCTGGCCCTGCCCACCCGGCGCGGTCCCGCTCCGGAAGCACAGGCCTGCTATCGCGTGCTTGACGCGGCTCCCGCAAATCCCATAGCAGCCGAACCAGCAATGCCGATGTCGGACCCTGTCAGGGCCGATCACACAGGGAACCATTCGTCATGAGCTATGTCGTCACCGAGGCCTGCATCCGCTGCAAGTACATGGACTGCGTGGAGGTCTGCCCGGTCGATTGCTTCTACGAGGGCGAGAACATGCTCGTCATCAACCCCAACGAATGCATCGACTGCGGCGTCTGCGAGCCGGAATGCCCGGCCGAAGCGATCCTGCCGGATACCGAAAGCGGGCTGGAGCAGTGGCTGGAGCTGAACGCCAAGTATTCGGCCGAGTGGCCGAACCTCACCTCGAAGCGCGATACCCCGGCCGATGCCGACGACTACAAGGGCGTCGACGGCAAGTTCGAGAAGTTCTTCTCGGCCGAGCCTGGCCAGGGCGACTGATTCCATCGCACAGGCCCCCCACCGGGCGCGATTCGTCGCGCTGCAGGTGCGAGGCAATCCATTGTAGCGGGTGCGCCCACGCCCCCCTGTCCAGCCCCCCGGAGTCGCAGGACTCCGGGGTTTTCACACGTTTTCCCCAGGGGGTGGAAATTTTGTTGCAGGTTCGCTATATTGCGGTGACCGGACGGAACGCACCGTTCCAGCGGCAGTACGCATCTTGAAAGGCAGGATCGCAACAGACGGTTGATCGGGCACACGCCGCTCCGCCGGGCGGGGTTCGTTTCCCATCACACCACAAGACCGTCGGGTCGCGCGATTCTGGACGCGAAAGGACGATTCATGGCGGCCAAGGCTCACGCCTTCGATGTTGGAGACTATGTCGTTTACCCGAAGCACGGTGTCGGCCGTGTGATCGAGTTGCAGGAGCAGGAAATCGCTGGAATGAAGCTGGAGCTCTACGTGCTCCGCTTCGAGAAGGAGCGCATGACGCTGCGCGTCCCGATGAACAAGGTCGAGGCGATCGGCATGCGCAAGCTGTCGTCGGACAAGACCCTGCGCGAGGCGCTCGACACGCTCAAGGGCAAGCCCAAGGTCAAGCGCACCATGTGGTCGCGTCGGGCCCAGGAATACGAAGCGAAGATCAATTCGGGCGACCTGGTGTCGATCGCCGAAGTGACCCGCGACCTGTTCCGCGCCGATGACCAGCCGGAGCAGTCCTATTCGGAGCGCCAGATCTTCGAGGCCGCCTCGTCGCGCCTCGCCCGGGAACTGGCCGCGATGGAAAAGACCGACGAACCGGCCGCGCTCAAGAAGATCCTGGCGATCCTCAACGAGCACGCCCCCAAGTTCTACGAGACCGCTGCGGCCGAGTGATCGGATCGCCCGCGGGCTGCGAAAGGCCGTCTCCCCCCGGGGAGGCGGCCTTTTCGTTTGGCAACAGACGGCGGCGGGGGATCAGGCCGCGGCGCGGCGCAGGCGATCGTTGATCGCGGCACCGATTCCGCTGTCCGGGACCGGCGCCACGGCCACCCGCGGTTCGGGCGCCGCCGCCGCCGCATGCAGGCAGGCATAGAGCCGCGCCGCCGCTTCGGCGAGGTCCCCGCCGGACGACAGCGTGACCTGCCCCGCCACCGGGCCGAACCCGATCAGGAACTCGTCCGCGGCGGCCGTGGTCGCTCCCAGCCGCACCGGTTTGCCCGGGGCATAATGGCTGGCGAGCTGGCCGGGCGCCTCGATCGCGCCGCCGGACGGTTCCGCCAGGGCTGCTTCGCCAAGCATGGCGGCCAGTTGGTCGCCGGTCACCGGGCCCGGGCGCAGGATCGTCCAGCCCTGGGGCCGCAGCGCGACAATGGTCGATTCGATCCCCGCCGGGCAAGCCCCGCCATCGAGCACCAGGCCGATGCGATCGCCCAGGCTGTCCACCACGTGCGCGGCCGTGGTCGGGCTGACGGCACCGCTGCGGTTGGCCGAGGGTGCGGCCAGCGGCAAGCCGCTGGCCAGCAGCAGTGCGCGCATCACCGGATGGTCCGGACAGCGCAGCGCGATGGTGGGCAGGCCCGCGGTCACCGCCGGGGCGACGGCCGCCGCCGGGTGCAGCGGCAGCACCATGGTCAACGGCCCGGGCCAGAAGGCGGCGGCCAGCCGTTCGGCGCGCGCGTCGACCTCGGCCAGGCTGCGCGCGCCCGCCAGATCGGGCACGTGGACGATCAGCGGATTGAAATCGGGGCGCCCCTTGGCGCGATAGATCGCCGCAACGGCCTCGTCCCGGTCGGCCCTTGCGGCAAGGCCATAGACCGTCTCGGTCGGCACGGCGACGGGAACGCCCGCGCGCAGGCTGTCCGCAGCGCGGGCAAGCCCCGCGGCATCGGGCGGCAGAACAAGAGGGCGGGTATTGCCGGTCATGGCGCGGCGCTATAGCGGCCTTGCGGTGCAAACCCAAACCGCGATGATCCCGGGAGTTGCTGGATGACCTACATTGCCCCCACCCAGGACCTGCTGCTGGCGCTCGATGTCTGCGCGGGGCTGGGCGAACTGGCCGAACAGCCGCGGTTCGCGGCCGCCACCCCCGACACGGTCGCGGCGGTGGTCGAGGGGATCGGCGCCTTTGCCGAGGGCGAATGGGCCCCCCTGGCCCAGGCCGGCGACCGCATCGGCGCCAGGGCCCAGGCCGGTGTGGTGACCCTGCCGGACGGCTATGCCGAGGCTTACCGGGCTTTCGTCGAGCAGGGCTGGAACTCGATCGCCGGGCCCGAGGACCATGGCGGCCAGGGCCTGCCGTGGACGCTCTCGGTGGCCGTGCTCGAAACGCTGGGTGCGGCCAACCTGGGCTTTACCCTGCTGCCGATGCTGACCGCCGGGGCGATCGACGCCCTGGAGCGCCACGCCAGCCCGGCCCAGCAGGCGCTCTACCTGCCCAGGCTGATCTCGGGCGAGTGGTCGGGGACAATGAACCTGACTGAGCCGCAGGCCGGCTCCGACGTGGGCGCCCTGCGCACCACCGCGACGCCGATCGAGCACGGCCCCCATGCCGGCAAGTTCCTGATCCGCGGCACCAAGATCTTCATCTCATGGGGCGAGCACGAACTTTCCGGCAACATCGTTCACCTGGTCCTGGCGCGGCTGCCCGACGCGCCCGAGGGAACGCGCGGAATCAGCCTGTTCATCGTTCCCAAGTACCTGCCCGATGCGGACGGCAATCCCGGTGAGCGCAACGACCTGCGCGCGGTGTCGATCGAGCACAAGCTTGGCATCCACGCCTCGCCGACCTGCGTGATGAGCTTCGGCGACGAAGGGGCCTGCGTCGGGGAGATCGTCGGCGCGCCCAACGAAGGCCTGCGCGCGATGTTCACGATGATGAACGCGGCGCGGATCAATGTCGGCAGCCAGGGCGTCCAGGTGGCCGAGGCCGCCTGGCAACGCGCCCGCGCCTTCGCCCGCGACCGGGTCCAGTCGGCCCGTGCCGGCAGCCCGGCCAAGACCCCGGTGGCGATCGTCGAGCATCCCGACGTGCGCCGCATGCTGCTGCGCATGCGGGCCCTGACCGAAGGCGCGCGGGCGCTGCTCTACTACACCGCCGGCCAGGTCGATCGCGGCGCCCTGGGCGATGCCGCTGCCCAGACCCGGGCCGATGTCCTGACGCCGCTGATCAAGGCCTGGGGCACCGACATCGGCATCGAGGTCGCCAGCCTGGGCATCCAGGTTCACGGCGGGGTCGGCTATGTCGAGGAAACCGGCGCCGCCCAGCACTATCGCGACGCCCGGATCCTGCCGATCTATGAAGGCACCAACGGCATCCAGGCGGCCGATCTGGTGACCCGCAAGCTGGGGCTGGACGGCGGCGAGGTGCTGCTTGGCCTGCTCGACGAGGTGCGGCGCGGCGCGGGCGAGGCGCCGGCCCTGGCCGCGCTCGCCGCCGCCTGCATCGATGCCACGTGCTGGCTGCGCGACGAGGCCAGCCTGGACGACCGGCTGGCCGGATCGGTGGCCTTCCTGACCATGTGCGCAACGGCGGTGGCGGGCTGGCAGTTGCTGCGCCAGGCCGAGGCGGTGGCCGGGACCGACCATGCGCTGGCGGCGACCAAGCCGGTGGTGGCCCGCTTCTTCATCGACCACGTGGTGGCCCCGGCGATCGGGCTGGCGGGATCGGTGCGGGCCGGGGCCGGGCCGCTGTATGCGCTGGATGCGGAAAGCCTGACGGCATGAGCGGGGGCGGGGCCGACCAGGCGGTCTTGCTGGAACGAATCGCGCGGGCGCTGGAGCAACTGGTCCCGGTGCCGGCGGCGGCCTTGGACTGGCTGGCGGCGCCCGCCTATGTGCTGGATCGCGGTGGCCCGCGCGCGGTGGCGCGTCTGCTCGCCCCGGCGCTGGACCTGCTGCAGGGAATCGATGCGCAGAAGGCCCAGGTGGTCGGAAATGTCGCGCGTCACGCCCGGGGCCATGCCGCGCACGACATGCTGCTGTGGGGTTCGCGCGGGATGGGCAAGTCGGCCCTGCTGCGCGCGGCGGTCCGCGCCGCCCAGGAGAGCGATCCCGGCGCCATCGCGCTGGTCCAGGTCGCCCCGGATGCGCTGTCGGGCCTGACCGGGCTGTTCCAGGCCCTGGGCGGCCAGCCGCGCCGGTTCCTGGTCTATGTCGACGATCTGGGCTTCGAGGACGGCGACAGCACCGGACCGCGGCAGTTGCGCTCGTGGCTGGAGGGCGGGGTCGAGGCTCGGCCGGCCAATGTGCGCCTGGCGGTGACGGCAAACCGCCGTGCCATCGTCTCGCGCCACCTGTCCGAACAGGACGATCCGATCAACCCGCGCGACGTCGTGGACGATCGGCTCGCCCTGGCCGACCGCTTCGGCCTGTCGATCGGCTTCCACGCCTGTTCCCAGGACGATTACCTGGCCATCGTCGGGGGCTATGCCGCGGCCCATGGCCTGGCCTGGGAGGCGGGCGATGCGCTGGAATGGTCCAAGCGACGCGGCGGGCGTTCCGGCCGGGTGGCCTGGCAATATGTCACCGAACTGGCGGGACGGGCGGGCAAGGCGCTGGGCTGAAGCCGCGCCAGTGCCGGGAGCCGGGGGTCGGGCCCGAGCCCGGGCGATCACTTGTCGGCGGCGGCGGCTTCCTCCTCTGCGGCCCGGAAGGTCGCGGCGGCTTCGCTGTTGAGCTGGCGCTGGGGCGGCATGTGGCCGGTGACCACCGGCTTCACCCCCGGCGCCGGCGCCGCGCGCGGGTCGATCAGGCGCCACACGATCCCCGCCGTGTCATCGGTGACCAGCAGCGCACCGGTGCGATCGAAGGCCAGCCAGGTCGGCCGGCCATGCGTCTCGCCATCGCGGGTCAGGAAGCCCCCCAGCACCGGCACCGGCTGCCCGCGCGGGTTGCCGTTGGCGTCGAAGGTCACGAACACCACGTCATAGCCCGAAGCGGGCTTGCGGTTCCATGACCCGTGCCGGGCAATGAAGGCTCCGTTGCCGAAGTTCGCCCCCAGCCGGTTGCCCGCCGCGGCGAACCGCAGCCCCAGCGCCGCGACATGGGCGCCCAGCGCGAATTCGGGCTTGCGGACATATTCGTTGAGGTAGGGCGGCATCGGTTCCTTGACCCGATCGTCCTGCTTGTCCTTCCAGTAGAACCACGGCCAGCCGTACTGCGCGCCGATCGGGACATTGGTCAGGTAATCGGGCACGAGATCGCCGCCGAGCATGTCGCGCTCGTTGACCGTGGTCCAAAGCTCGCCCGAGGCGGGGTTCCAGTCCATCCCGTTGGGGTTGCGCAGGCCTCCGGCATAGGGGCGGGGCCGGCCACTGGCGAGGTCGATCTCCCAGATCGCGGCACGGCCCTCTTCGGCCTTGATGCCCCTTTCGGCGATGTTGGAGGCGGACCCCACCGCGACATAGAGCTTCGTCGCATCGGGGCTGAGCTGGAGGTTGCGCATCCAGTGGTTGCCCGCCGGGGGCAGGTCCATCAGCTTGCGCGGGGTGCCGGCCAGCGCCGTGTCCCCCAGCTTGTAGGCAAAGGCCAGGACGGCATCGTGATTGGCGACAAACAGCGTGCCGTCATGCCAGGCGAGCCCGGAGGGAGAGACCAGACCCTGGCCCTGGCGCAGCACGAAGCGCTGCTCGGCCACGCCATTGCCATCGGCATCACGCAGCAGCACGATCGCATCGGGCGACGGGCCGCCGGCCCCGGCGCGGCGGAACAGCAGCTTCATCACCAGCCCGGTGAGCCCGCCCGGTCCCTGGCCGGCGGGGCGGTTGGTCTCGGTGACCAGCACGTCGCCATTGGGCAGGGTGAGCATGACGCGCGGATGATCGAGCCCTTCGGCAAAGCGGTTGACCTGCAGCCCGGCCGCCGCGACGGGCGCCTCCCCCGGCTGCCAGCCGATCGGCTTGGCGATCCCCACGGTCGGGAACTTTTCGGGTTCGGGATCGACCAGCCGCGGATCCCGACCGGTGGTGGCGGCCAGCGGGCGGTCTGTCGGGTTGCCGTGGAGCACCCAGGCTCCCACCCCGATCAGCACGACGACGACAAGGCCGAGGACGGCGAGCACTTTGCGCATGGTTTCAGTCATGACCGGCAAAATAGGCCGGCAAGGCGCTTGCGGCAACCGAAGCGCGGGCTAGTTTGCGCGCCATGTACGATTTCACCCCCGATCCCGCCGCGCCCCGCGAAGAGCTGTACGCCGACCTGACCCAGGCCGCCCTGGCGCTGGTCGCCGACGAGCCCGACCCCGTGGCGAACATGGCCAACCTGGCCGCCTTGATCTGGCAATTCCTGCCCCGGCTCAACTGGTCCGGGTTCTACCGCATGATCGATGGCGGTCTGGTGCTCGGCCCGTTCATCGGCAAGCCCGCCTGCATCCGGATCGCCTTGGGGCAGGGGGTCTGCGGCGCTGCGGCGCAGAGCGCGACCACCCAGTTGGTCCCCGATGTCCACGCCTTCCCCGGTCACATCGCCTGCGACGCGGCAAGCCGGTCGGAACTGGTCGTGCCGGTGCTGCGCGAGGGCCAGGTGATCGCGGTGATCGATCTCGACAGTCCGGAGCCGGCGCGCTTCGACGAAACCGACGCGGCGGGCCTGGAACGGCTGGCCGCGGCCATCGCTCCGCACATCTGAGCCCACCATCCAGCCGCGCCCCCGAGGGGCAAAGCCTTTGCCCCTGCCCCAATTCGGGACAGGGCCGGGCTGGGGCTTGGATCGCCGCGGCCGACGATGCTAAATTCCGGGTTAATGCCCGGGGGCGGGACTGCCCCATCCTTCGTCAGGGGAACCGACCATGCGCGCCCGAATGCTGTTGCTTGCCCTCCTGTCGAGCGGCCTTGCCGCCACGCCAGCCCTGGCCCACGACCGGGGTGGTCCCCAGGTCCAGACTTACCCCGGGCATTGGGGTGGCCCCTTCGGCATGTGGTACGGCGGCTGGCAGCCGCAGATGGTGGTCAACGTGCCCAACCCGCCGCCGGCGCCGCCCGCCCAGTGGCAGGGTGGCTATGACGGGCAGAACCTCGATCGTGAGACCTGGCTGCGCGAATGCCGCCGCCGCCTGGGCGACAACGGGGTCGGCGGGGCGGTGATCGGCGGTGTGCTGGGCGGCGTGGCCGGCAATGTCATCGGTGGGCGCGGCAACCGGGTGCTGGGCACCGTCGCCGGCGCCGCGGTGGGGGCCGTAGCCGGAGCCGCGATCGACAAGGCCGAGGACAAGGGCCGGGTGCAGGACCGGTGCGAGGCGATGCTCGCCAGCCCGGTGCCCCAGGGCTACGCACCCGGCCCCCAGGGCGCGGCCTATGGCTATGCCATGCCGATGATGTGGGTGCCGGTGATGATGGTTCCCGTGGGCCCGGCCCAGGCGTCGGGCCAGGCCTCGGCGCAAGGATCGGGCCAGAAGCGCGTCGAGACGGTGGTCACCGAGGAGGTGCGCTATGTGACCGTGCCGCGGCGCCACCGGATCATCACCCACCGGGCCGCGCCGGACAAGCGGATCCGGATCGTTCCCGATAAATGAGTGCCGCAGCAACCTATTGAATCTTATATCGTCGACGGCGTAACAGCCGACACGCCAGGCCCCTGGCCAGCGCTCAGATGGTCTCGCCGGTCAGCCGCTGGCAGACCAGATCGAGCTGGTCGAGCGTGCGGTAGCGAATCGTCACGGTGCCCGAGGCGGGATCGGCCGGATCGATCGCGATCTTGATCGGCAGGCCGAGAAATTCCTCGAGGTGATTCTGCACCGCCAGGATATCGGCATTGCCGGTCCAGTCCCCCGTGTCACGGGCCCGGCGCGGGCTGGGCGTCTCGCCCCGGTTCTGGCGGCGCACCTGCTTTTCCAGCTCGCGCACCGACACCTGCCGCTCGACCGCGGCCTGGGCCAGTTGCACCGCATTGTCGGCCCCGATCAGGGCCCGGGCATGGCCCATCGACAGGGCGCCTTGCTCGACCAGGGCGATCACCGGATCGGGGAGGGCCAGCAGGCGCTGGAGGTTGGCGACATGGCTGCGCGATTTGTCGACCATCTTGGCGATATCCGCCTGGGTCATGCCCTCCTGCTCGGCCAGCCGCTGGTAAGCCCGCGCCTCCTCGATCGGATTCAGATCCTCACGCTGGAGATTCTCGATCAGGGCGAGAGCCATCACCTCGCGTTCGCTGAGATCGCGCACCAGCGCGGGGATCTCATGCAGGCGGGCGCGCTGCGAGGCCCGCCACCGCCGCTCGCCGGCGACAAGCTGGTAGCGTCCGTTGCCCAGTGGCCGGACGATCACCGGCTGGATCACGCCGCGGGCCGCAATCGACGCGGCCAGCTCTTCCAGTGCGGTCTCGTCGAAATGCCGCCGGGGCTGCTCGGGATGCGGTTCGATCGCCGAAACCGCCAGGGTAGTGAGCCCGTTGAGCGCCGCGTCCACCCCGGCACCGCCGCCCGCATTAACCAGAGGCTCCTCGCGCCGCACCTCGCCCAGCAAGGCGCCCAGACCGCGGCCCAGCGCCGGGGGCTTGCGCCGGCCCAGCGCGGCGGCCGAATCGGCCAGGCTGGCGGCGGGGGATGCCTTGGGGGCGGCGTCGTCGCTCATGCGGCTTTCCTTCGTTCGGGCATGCGGCCGATCAGTTCGCGGGCCAGCGCCATGTAGGCGCGGCTCCCCGTGCAATTGTAATCGTAGACCAGGGCCGGCAGCCCGTGGCTCGGCGCCTCGGACAACCGGACGTTGCGGGGGATGACCGATTCGAACACCAGTTGCCCCAAGCAGGCGCGGACATCGTCGGCCACCTGATCGGTCAGGCGGTTGCGCCGATCGTACATGGTCAGCGCGACACCGATGATCCCCAGCGCCGGATTGAACCGCTGCTGGACGCGCTCAACCGTCTGCAGCAACTGGCTCAGTCCCTCGAGCGCGAAGAACTCGCACTGCAACGGCACCAGCAGCGTGTCGGCCGCGGCCAGGGCATTGAGGGTCAGCAGGCCCAGCGACGGCGGACAATCGATGAAGCACACATCGTGGCCGCTGTCCTGCGCCAGGGCATGACGGAGGCGATCCGTCCGGTGCTCCACCCCGACCAGCTCCACCTCGGCGCCGGACAGATCGACCGTGGCCGGAACGATGTCCAGATCGGGAATCCGTGTGGGCAGAATGCAGTCCGCCAGCGCCGCCTCATCGACCAGCAGGTCATAGGACGACCGTTCGCGCTCGGCGCTGCCGATGCCGATGCCGGTGGAGGCATTGCCCTGGGGATCGAGGTCGATCAGCAGGGTCTTCCAGCCCGTCGCCGCAAGGGCCGTGGCAATGTTGATGGCCGTGGTGGTCTTGCCCACCCCGCCCTTCTGGTTCGCAATCGCAATCTTGATCATGACCGATTCACCGCTTGCGACCCTTCTTGACCGAAACCCGACCGGACACCTGACCGACAATCACGCCGGCCTCGGCATCGGTCAATGAGTGTTCCACGTGGAACGTATGCGACCACCCCTGCAACTGAGTCACTTCATCCCGCGCCGAGCGGCCCTTCGGCAACAGCCAGATCGTGTCGCTTGTGGAAAACCGTGCGGATAGATCGAGCAAGCGATCGAGCGGAGCAAAGGCGCGGGCCGAGATCACGCCCGCGCGGAAAGGCTCGATCGTCTCGAGCCGCGCACCCGCCACCTTCACCCGATCCAGACCCAGGGCACCGGCGGCGCGGGTGAGCCATTCGATCCGGCGGGTGCGCGATTCGACCAGCACGACCTCGCATTCGGGTCGCAAGGCCGCAATCACCAGCCCGGGAAATCCGGCTCCGCTGCCCAGATCGACCCACGGGCCCGGTGTTTCATGGGAAACATGAACCAGCAACTGGGCGCTGTCGGCGATATGGCGCAGCCAGACGTGCTCCAGGCTGCCGGCGGAGACCAGGTTCTGGCGCGTGTTCTCGTCGATCAACAGCGCGACGAGGCGCTCCAGCCGTGCCCTGGCCACCGCGTCGACCCCCGGCTGGCTGGCCAGCCAGCCCCGGGCCGCGTCGTCCGAGGTCAGGACCGTCACGCTGCCCTCCGCCGGGCCTGGACCAGCAGGGCGGCCAGTGCTGCCGGAGTGATCCCCGGGATCCGTCCGGCCTCCGCCAGCGTAGCCGGCTGGGCCCGCTCGAGCCGTTCGACCATCTCGCGCGACAGTCCCGCGATGCTCGCGTAGGGGAAGCCGTCCCCCAGCGGCAGACCGTCGCTGGCCCGCAGTTCGCGCAGCTCGCTGTCCTGTCGGGCCAGGTAAGGCGCATAGGCCGCATCCTCGGCGATCTCGGCAACCAGGTCCGGGTCATCCGGCAGGCTGTCGGCCAGCCACGGGCGCAGGGCCGCCATGTCCACATCGGCAAACCGCAGCCACTCGCGCAGGGTAAGCCGGCCGGTGTCGGTGCGCACGGGCAGGCCGGTGCGCGCCAGCTCCGCCGCGCTGGCGGTGGCGTCGAGCGCGGAGTCGAGGGCGAGGCGCTGGGCCTCACGCCGCTCGAACCAGGCCCGCCGCTCATCCCCGACAGCACCACAGGCCAGCGCGAGTGGCGTCAGGCGACTGGCGGCGTTGTTGGCGCGCAACCGCAGGCGATACTCGGACCGGGCCGTCAGCATCCGGTACGGCTCGCTGACGCCGTGCAGGGTGAGGTCGTCGATCATCACCGCCAGGTAGCTGTTGGCCCGGTCGAAGGCGGCCGGCTCGCGCCCGAGCACCGCGGCGGCTGCGTGCATGCCCGCGACCAGCCCTTGTGCCGCCGCCTCCTCGTAACCGGTTGTCCCATTGAGTTGCCCGGCGCAGTAAAGGCCGGGAAGCGCCCGCAACTCCAGCGAGCGGCGCAGCGCGCGCGGGTCGATGTGATCGTACTCGACCGCATAGCCGGGGACGACCATCTCCACCCGCTCCAGACCCTCCATCGTGCGGAGCAGGTCCAATTGGACGTCTGCCGGCAGCGAGGTGCTGATCCCGTTGGGATAGACCAGCGGGGTGTCGAGGCCCTCGGGCTCGAGAAACACCTGATGGCCATCGCGGTCGGCGAAGCGATGGATTTTGTCCTCGATCGAGGGGCAATACCGCGGGCCCTGCGCGCCGATCGCCCCGGTGAACAGCGGGGACCGGTGCAGGTTGGCGCGGATGATGTCGTGGCTGGCCGGATTGGTGCGGGTGATCGCGCAGAACACCTGCGGGTTGACCCGGCTGCGGGTGAGGCTGGACATGGTCCAGGGCTCGGGATCGGAAGCCTGTTCCTCCAGCCGAGCCCAATCGATGGTGCGTCCGTCCAGGCGGGGCGGAGTGCCGGTCTTGAGCCGGGCGAGAGGCAGCGCGGCTTCACGCATCTGGGCCGCCAGGCGTTGAGCGGAAGCCTCGCCGATGCGTCCGCCGACGAGCCGTTCCTCACCGCGGAACAGGGTGCCGCCCAGGAACGTCCCCGTGCAGAGAATGACTGCCGCGGCATCAAGCGCCGTGCCGTCAGCCAGGTCCAGACCGGTAACCCGGCCGCCCTCCAGGCGCAGCGCGGCGGCCTCGCCGGCGATCACCGCAAGATGGCCCTGCCGGGCCAGAAGATCGTGAATCGCCGCCTTGAACCGGGTGCGGTCGGCCTGGATCCGGGGGCCCTGCACCGCGCTGCCCTTGCTGCGGTTGAGCATCCGATAGTGGATCGCCGCCGCGTCGGCTGCCCGTGCGATCAGGCCGTCGCAGGCGTCGACCTCACGCACCAGATGGCCTTTGCCAAGCCCGCCGATCGCGGGATTGCAGCTCATCGCGCCGATGGTCCGGGGATCGAAGCTGACCAGGCCCACCCGCGCGCCCATGCGCGCCGCGACCGCGGCGGCTTCACAGCCGGCATGACCTCCGCCAACCACCAGGACATCGAAGCTTTGCATGGGCCTGGCCGCTTACAGGATCGCCGCGAAATGGTCCACAGCCAGCGCCCGTGTTCCACGTGGAACAGGCCACACGGTCACGACCCATCACTTGCCGATGCAGAAGCGGCCGAACAAGGCGTCGAGCATGTCTTCGGTGGTGGTGCGCCCGAGCAGCGAGTCGAAGGCCACACGCGCCAGACGGAGCTCCTCCGCGACCAGCAGCGGGTCACGCATGTTCACGGCCCGGGCCAGAGCGCGCTCGGCGTCGCTCACCAGCCGATGTTGCCGTTCGCTCAGGGCCGCCTCACCCGGAACCGGAAGCGCCTGGCGGGCTGCAGCGACCAGATCGGCGCGCAAATCGTCCAGACCCTCGCCGGTCAGGGCCGACACCCGATGCCTCGCGGTAACCCCGTTGTGGTCATGGCGATCGCACTGCGCCGCGATCTGCCAGGCCCCCGCCGGGCCGTCACCCGGAGCCCCCAGCCACAGCACGCAGTCTGCCCGCTCCAGCTCGGTCCGGGCCCGGGTGACGCCCGCCCGCTCGACCAGGTCCGGCGCGTCGTCCCGCAACCCGGCGGTGTCGAGAAACAGAAAGGGCACCCCTGCGATCGCCACCGGGCGCGACACCACGTCGCGGGTGGTCCCGGCGAGGGGCGAGGTGATCGCCGCCTCGGCCTCGACCAGGGCGTTGAACAGGGTTGACTTACCGGCGTTCGGGGGCCCGGCCAGAACCACGCGGTATCCTTCGCGCAGGGCTTCCGCACGCGGTCGCATCAGCCAACCGGCCAGCTCGTCGCGCAAGGGGGCGATGTTCCACGTGGAACAGTCCGCACTGGCGACATCGTCATCGTCGGCAAAATCGAGCCCCGCCTCGACCTCGGCCGACAGCATGAGCAACCGAAGCCGCCAATCCTCCACCCGGCGCGAAAAGGCCCCCCCAGCCATGGCCAGCGCCGACCGACGCTGGGCCTCGGTTTCGGCGGCGAGCAGATCGGCCAGGCCCTCCGCCTCGGCCAGATCGATCTTGCCGTTCAGGAAGGCGCGCCGGGTGAACTCACCCGGTTCAGCCCGGCGCAAGCCGGGGATGGTCAGAAGGGCCCGCTCGACCGCCGCCACCACGGCCCGACCGCCATGGAGGTGCAGCTCCGCGCAGTCCTCCCCGGTCGCAGTGTGGGGCCCGGGCAACCACAGGACCAGGGCCCGGTCGAGATCCAGCCCTGTGTCATCACGCAGCGTGGCGGTGACGGCCCGACGGGGCACGGGCAACCGGCCGGCGAGCTGGCGCAGCGCCAGGGCGGCATTCGCACCGCTGATCCGGACGACGGCAATCGCCGCAGGTGGGGCACCACTGGACAAGGCGAAGATCGTGCTCATGTCCGCTCGCACCCGCGCCACATCACCGTGGCAAGGCGGTCAGTCCTTCTTGGCCCCGCGCATGCCGGAGCCGTCGATGAACTGCTGGAACAGCTTGAGCCCCAGCTCGCCCATGGGCGCGATCTGCTTGCTCAGTTGCTGCAGTTGATCCAGATTGCCGACACCCTGCATGGCCTTGGCCACCGCGTCGACATAGGCATCGTTGGCCTTGCTGACATCGGGCAGACCCAGGAAACGGCGGGCTTCCTCGGGGGTGCAGTCAACCTCGACTTGGACCTTCATCGGCCGGTTCCTCTCTGGCAACGGACCCGGCCACGCTGGCACAGGCCCCGGGGAATGTCCATCGCCGGCCGGGCGGACCCTGGCCCGGAAGCGGCCTCAACCAATGCCGTAGCCATTGATGGCCGCGAAGATCCGGGACAGGGTTTCGCGATCCTCCTCCGGAACCTCCGGGCGCCAGATCTCGAACAGCAGGACGACGCGCGGCTCCGGGCCATCGTTGCGCGCCTCATGCTCCACCGAATCGTCGAAGACCAGCGGCACCCCGGGCTCCCACGCCCGGGTTTCGCCCCCGACGCGCAAGGTGCAGCCGGGGGCAGGACGAATCGGGATGTGACAGATCAGCCGGGTGTTGAGCAGACCGACATGCGGCGTGATGTGCGCTCCCGGCAGCAAGCGGGACCACAACGCGTTCGGCGCCCGACCGGGGATGCGCGGCATGGGCGCGAGCGACAGGGCCTGCAGCGTGGCCGGGCAACGCGCGGCGGCCGCCTCATTGCGGGATCCCTCGCGCCAGAAATAGAAGGCCCCCCAGGCGGGATCGTCGAGCAGCGGGTTGTTCGGCGCCGGTCGTCCGGGCACGCGCACAACATAGGGGGTGAAGGCCTCGTCCTCCACCGCGGCCAGCTCGTCCTGCATAGCCGGGAGTAGGGCCAGCATGTCCTCGAGCCACGGGAAGTCCCGCCAGTCGTAGAACCACTTTTGCGGCAGGAACGGATAGTAGAACAGCGACGGTTGCTGCAGATAGGGCTCGGTCCGGCCCATCAGCATGTCGATCGCCGTGCGCATGGTCGGCGAGACGTCATCGCCGATCGCGGCCATCAGGTGATCGGCAAAGCCCGTTTCCGCCGCAGCGAGCGCCCGCCGGGCATAATCGAGCAGATCGGCAAAGGGTGGGGGGCAACCGGTCACCGCGGCCTGGTTGAGCGCCGCTTGGAAGAAGCTGGCGGCGGCGCGGGCATCGCCGCCACGCTCGCGCAGCAGGCCCTTGAACAGCAGCGCGCCGACATCACGACCGTCGACCAGCAGGGCCTGGTCGATCGCGGCCTCGGCCGCATCGTTGCGCCCCAGGGCCAGTTGCGCATTGCCCAGGGCCAGCCAGGGTATCTGCTCGGGCGGCAGAACGGCCGCCGCCTCGGTCAGCAAGGCGGCGCCGCGGGCCGGATCGCCGGCTTGCAGGGCGGCGATACCCGCCCTGACCACCTGCTGGGGATCCGCCGCGCCTGCCATGCCGGGTTACTGGTTCATCGTGGCGAAGAAGTCCTCGTTGGTCTTGGTGTCCTTGATCTTATCGAGGAGGAATTCCATCGCGTCGACCGTGCCCATCTGCATGAGGATGCGGCGCAGCACCCACATCTTGGCCAGATTGCTCTTCTCGACCAGCAGCTCTTCCTTGCGGGTGCCGCTCTTGCCCACGTCCAGCGCCGGGAAGATGCGCTTGTCCGAGACCTTGCGATCGAGCACGATCTCGCTGTTGCCGGTGCCCTTGAATTCCTCGAAGATCACTTCGTCCATGCGGCTGCCGGTGTCGATCAGGGCCGTGGCGATGATCGACAGCGACCCGCCTTCCTCGATGTTGCGCGCCGCGCCGAAGAAGCGCTTCGGGCGCTGCAGGGCATTGGCGTCGACACCGCCGGTGAGCACCTTGCCCGAGCTGGGCACCACGGTGTTGTAGGCGCGGCCGAGGCGGGTGATCGAATCGAGCAGGATCACCACGTCCTTCTTGTGCTCGACCAGACGCTTGGCCTTTTCGATAACCATTTCAGCAACTTGAACGTGCCGGGTCGCCGGCTCGTCGAAGGTCGAGGAGATGACCTCGCCGCGCACCGAGCGCTGCATGTCGGTGACTTCCTCGGGCCGCTCGTCGATCAGCAGGACGATCAGGAAGACCTCGGGGTGGTTATCGGTGATGGCCTTGGCGATGTTCTGCAGCAGCACGGTCTTGCCGGTGCGCGGCGGCGCGACGATCAGCGCGCGCTGGCCCTTGCCCTGGGGGCTGATCAGATCGATCACCCGGGCCGACTTGTCCTTGACCGTGGGATCGATCGTGTCGAGCCGCAGGCGCTCATTGGGATAAAGCGGGGTGAGGTTGTCGAAGTTGACCCGGTGACGGACCGCCTCGGGATCGTCGAAGTTGACGCTGATCAGCCGGGTGATCGCGAAATAGCGTTCGCCGTCCTTGGGGGCGCGGACCTCGCCTTCCACGGTGTCGCCGGTGCGCAGGCCCCACTTGCGGACCTGGTTGGGCGAGACGTAGATGTCGTCGGGGCCGGCCAGATAGTTCGCCTCGGGGCTGCGCAGGAAGCCGAAGCCGTCGGGCAGGACCTCGATCGTGCCGATGCCGTGGATTTCCTCGCCGTCCTCGGCCACTTCCTTGAGGATCGCGAACATCAGGTCCTGGCGGCGCATGGTGCTGGCGCCCTCGACGCCCAGTTCCTCGGCCATCTCGACCAGTTCGGCCGGGGTCTTTTTCTTGAGTTCCTTGAGATGCATGTGGTCAGTTCCGGATCAGAGCGTCTGGGATGGCCGGCAAGGTCGTAGGGGCTTGGGGAAAGCAGACCCGGACGCCGCAAGCACGCGGCTGTCCCACGCCGGAGACCCCTGCCAGATAGGCCCGGGCAGGACGGGCGTCAATTGACAAGAGGCCAGTCGGCGCAATCCGCCGCGGCGGCCGGTTCAGAACGGCTTGACGATCACGAAGACGACGATGAAGGCGGCCGCCATGCCGGGAATCTCGTTGAGCAGGCGCAGCCGCTTGCCACTGAGCTTGCGCACGCCCTGCGCCAGCGCCTGGTGATAACCGGCCAGCCAGAACTGGTAGGCGGTCAGGGCCAGGACAAAGGCCAGCTTGGCGTGGAACCAGCCTTGCTGAAGAGCCCCGATCTGCAGCGCCAGGACAAGGCCCAGCACCCAGACCACGACCAGCGCCGGCCACAGGATGATCTTGAGCACCTTGCGCTCGCGATCGGTCCAGATCGCGTTCTCGGGCGAGCCGGGCTCGGCCTCCTGATGGTAGACGAAGTAGCGGGGCAGCAGGAACAGGCCGGCCATCCAGAAGATCACGAAGATGACGTGGGCGGCCTTGAGCCAGAGATAGGTCATTGCGAGGGCCTGCTGCATGCGACGATCATAGGACGGTCTCTCCGGTGCCGGAAGACGGATCGTGGAGCAAGAGCGCCCGGCGGATCGCCAGTGGAGTGTGCCGTCCGCGGCGCCGGCTGGTCAGGTGGAACCGGCCGCAACGGTCGCAGCGATAGGGGCGCAGGACCCAGCCCCCGGCCAGGGCGGCACGCGTGGCGTCGTCCAGCGTGGGGAAGGGCCGCTTGCGCCGGCAGACGCTGAGCCGGGTGCGCTTCATCGCGACAGGCCCGGCCGGGTCGCTAGCCGCGCTGCCAGCCCCGGACCACCGCCAACAGCGATTCGACATGGTCGATCGGGGTGAACTGGCCGATGCCATGGCCCAGGTTGAACACGTGCGGCCGGTCGGCGAAAGCATCGAGCACGCGCCGCGCCTGGGTTTCCAGTTCGGCTCCACCGGCCAGCAGCAGCAGGGGATCGAGGTTGCCCTGCACCGGCATGCCCGCCGGCAGCTCGCGCGCAGCCCACAGCGGGTCGATCGTCTCGTCGATGCCCACCGCATCGACCCCGGTCTCACGCGCATAGGCGGCCAGCTTCTCGCCCGAGCCCTTGGGGAAGCCGATGATCGGCAGGTCCGGGCAACGCGCCTTGAGCCGGCGGACGATCTCGGCATTGGGGGCGATCACCCAGCGTTCGAACTCGGCCGGAGCCAGGCTGCCGGCCCACGAATCGAACAGTTGCACCGCTTCGGCACCGGCCTGGGCCTGACCCTCGAGATAGTCGACCGTGACGGTGATGATCGCATCGATGATCGCCTGGAAGGCCGCACGGTCGCGATAGGCATAGGCGCGGGTCTCATGCTGGTCACGGCTGCCCTCGCCGTTCACCATGTAGGTGGCGATGGTCCAGGGGCTGCCGGCGAAGCCCAGCATGGTCTGATCCGGGGTGAGGGCGGCGCGAACCAGGCGGACGGTCTCATAGATCGGATCGAGCCGTTCCGGGACCGCCTCCAGACCCGTCAGCGCATGATCGACCAGCTTGGGCGACAGCGCCGGACCTTCCCCGGCCAGGAACTGCAGATCCTGGCCCATGGCATAGGGCACGATCAGGATGTCCGAGAACAGGATCGCCCCGTCGAAGCCGAAGCGCCGCAGCGGCTGCAGGGTGATCTCGGCCGCGGCCTCGGAATCATAGACCAGCGGCAGGAACCCGCCCTTCTGCGCGCGCAGCTCACGATACTCGGGAAGATAGCGGCCCGCTTGCCGCATCAGCCACACCGGACGGCGGCGAGCATTGGTTCCGGACAGGGTATCGAGCAGCAGACCGGGCATCGCGAAGGGTCCAATCAATAAAAAAGAGATTCTTTTAAAAGGATTCTGAGTTCTGTTGGCCCTGTGGAAACCGGGGACAGCCGAGCCTTGCCAGAATTGTCCCGGGCTGAACAGGGGAGAAGTGTCAACGACTCTGGACACTGCGCGGTCAAGCGGAACTTATCCCGCTTGTCCCCAGCCTGTGGGAAACGCCGTCCACATGTCCACAAGCGGGGCATCGGGGATCCGGCAACGGGCATGAAATCCACCCCCGAGATTGTCAGCCCTGTCCTCCCGTGGTTTATGCCTCGGGCTATCCACAGGCCCCCCTGTCGGGCCGGCACAGGGACCGCTTGCCGCCGATGACCCGCCTTCATCTCCATCTGCTGTCGGATTCGACCGGCGAGACGCTGGAGATGATCGCCAAGGCCGCCCTGGCCCAGTTCGACGATGCCGACGTGATCCGCCACTTCTGGCCGATGGTCCGCTCGCAGCAGCACCTCGACCGGATCATGGCGGAAATCGCCGCCAACCCGGGCCTGGTCCTGTTCACCCTGGTCAATGCCGAGATCCGCCGGCGGCTGGAGGAGCGCTGCCGCGCGCTGGGATTGCCGACCGTGCCCGCGCTGGATGCGGTCACCGCCGTGCTCGAGGACATGCTGGGCCAGCAGGCCAAGGCGCGACCCGGACGCCAGCACATGCTCAACGACGCCTACTTCGCCCGCGTTGATGCGATCCAGTTCACCATCGCGCACGATGACGGCATCGCCTGGGAGGACTGGGAGGACGCCGACATCGTCCTGGCCGGAGTCTCGCGCACCTCCAAGACCCCGACCAGCATCTACCTTGCCAATCGCGGCTACAAGGTTGCCAACATTCCGATCGTGGTGGAAAGCCCGCCTCCCCCGGAGCTGTTCTCGCTGCGTCGCCCGCTGGTGGTGGGCCTCACCACGGCGCCGGACCGCCTGATCCAGGTCCGACGCAACCGGCTGCTGTCGCTGAGCCAGGCGCCCACCACCGACTATGTCGACGAGGACCGCGTCTCGCGCGAGGTGCAATTTGCCCGGCGGCTGTTCGCGGACAACGGCTGGCCGGTGATTGACGTGACCCGCCGTTCGATCGAAGAGACCGCCGCGGCGGTGATCCGGCTTCACCAGGAACACCGCTCGCGGGGCGAAAGCACCGACATCGGTGCCAAGCCGATCTGACGTCCAACCGGGGACCATCGTTGTGATGCCGATCCTGCCATGCTGATCCCGTCATGCTGATTCTGGCGAGTCAGAGCGCCTCGCGCCGCGCCATGCTGGACGCCGCCGGGGTGCCGCACGCGGCCGAGCCTGCCTCCGTCGATGAGCGCGCGATCGAGGCCGCGCTGACCGATTCCGCCCCCGCCACCGTGGCCCTGACCCTGGCTCGCGCCAAGGCGGCGGCGGTCTCTGCCCGGCGGCCCGGCGCTGCGGTGCTCGGCAGTGACAGCCTGGTGGTCTGCGCCGGGCGCCGCTTCGACAAGCCGCGCGACCGGGCCGAGGCGGCCGAGCATCTCCGGTTCTTTTCCGGGCGGACCCTGGAGCTGCACAGCGCCGCTGCGCTGGTGCGTGATGGCGAGGTGCTGTGGGATCATGCCGACCGGGCCGGGCTGGTGGTCAGGAGGCTGAGCGAGGACTTCCTGGCCGGCTATCTCGATCGCGAATGGCCCGCCGTCGCCGGCTGTGTCGGGGTGTTCCGGATCGAGGCGCTGGGGGTGCAACTGTTCGAGGCGATCGACGGCAGTCACTTCACCGTGCTCGGCATGCCGCTGCTGCCGGTGCTCTCGGCGCTGCGCCAGCACGGAATCCTCGTGCCGTGACGCGGCCCTATGCCGAGGTGATCGGCGATCCCATCGCCCAGTCCAAGTCGCCGCTGATTCACGGGTTCTGGCTGGCCGAACTGGGCATCGCGGCGGATTATCGCCAGACCCATGTCGTCCCGGCCGGGCTGGCCGATTACCTGGCCGCCCGGCGGACCGATCCCGCCTGGCGCGGCTGCAACGTCACCATGCCGCACAAGCAGGCGATCATGCCGCTGCTGGACCGGATCGACCCGCTGGCGCGGCGCGTCGGCGCGGTCAACACCGTGGTGCGCGCGCCGGACGGGGCGCTCGAGGGCCACAACACCGACGTGCCCGGCTTTCTCGAGCCGCTGGCCCCGGTGCTGGCGGCGAGCCACCTGTTCCGCATGGCGCGGGTGCTGGGCACGGGCGGCGCGGCCCGGGCCATTGTCGCCGGGCTGGCCGGGCACGGCTTCGTCATCGTCCTGGCCGGGCGCGATCCGGGCAAGGCCCGCGCCCTGCTTGACGAACTGGCACCGGCCGATGCGCCCGATGGGCGGGATCATCACGCGGTGGATATCGCCCATTTCGCCCAGCCCACCGATTTCGCCTTCGATGACCGCAAGGGCTGCTGCGACCTGGTGGTCAATGCCAGCATGCTCGGCATGGCGGGCCAACCGCCGTTGCATTTCGACTGGAGCCATGCCCCCCCGGGGAGCATCGCCTATGACATCGTCACGGCCCCGCTCGACACGCCGTTCCTGCAGGACGCGCGCGCGGCGGGCTTTGCCACGATCGACGGTCTGGCCATGCTGATCGGGCAGGCCGACCATGCCTTTGCCCATTTCTTCGGGCAGCGCCCCCCGCGCGATCGGGATGCCGATCTGCGGCAGAGCATCATCGGTGTCTGACCGGGTGCTTCCCGGCGACACGCCGGCCGGATCGGAGCGTCCGTTCGTGTTGGGCCTGACTGGCTCGATCGGCATGGGCAAATCGGCGGTTGCCGCCATGTTTCAGGGGCTTGGGGTGCCGGTCTTCGATGCCGATGCCGCGGTCCACCGGCTGCAGGGGCCCGGCGGGGCGCTGCTGCCGGCGATCGAGGCGGCCTTTCCCGGCACGACCGGGCCGGACGGGGTCGATCGCGCCCGGCTGGGCGCCCAGGTGTTCGGCGATCCGGCCCGCCTGGCCGCCCTGGAGGCGATCGTCCATCCGGAAGTGGCCCGCCTGCGCCGCGCCTTCCTGGCCGAGCATGCCCGGGCGCCCATCGTGGTCTTCGACATTCCCCTGCTGTTCGAGAAGGGCGGATCCGATCTGGTCGATGCCGTGGTCGTGGTCTCGGCCCCGGCGGCGGCCCAGCGCGCCCGGGTCCTGGCGCGCCCAGGCATGACCGAGGAGAAGTTCGCCCGGATCCTGGCCCTGCAGCTTCCCGATGCGGACAAGCGCGCCCGGGCCGATCACATCATCGATACCGGCACCTCGCTGGCCGAAACCCGCCATGCGGTCCAGGCCCTGGTCCATCGCCTGCGCGGGGCGGCGGGCCCGGCCTGATCGCGCGCGCCGGGCGGGGCTCCCGACGACGCGACTTTCGCCAACTACCCACTTGCGCAGCGGCCCGGGCAGGCCGATATGAACAGCAATGCGTGAGATCATCTTCGATACCGAGACCACCGGGCTAGACCCTCGCAAGGGGGACCGGCTGGTCGAGATCGGGTGCATCGAAATGGTCAACCGGGTGCCGACCGGGGCCGTCTTTCACGCCTATTTCAATCCCGATCGCGACATGCCGGCCGAGGCCGAGGCGGTCCATGGCCTGTCTGCCGCTTTCCTGGCCGACAAGCCGCGCTTTGCCGACACGTGCGACGAACTGCTCGATTTCCTGGGCGACAGCCCCCTGGTCGCGCACAACGCCGGGTTCGACTTCGGCTTTCTCAATGCCGAGCTCGAACTGTGCGGGCTTGCCCCGGTCTGCCTGACGCGCATGATCGATACGGTGAAGCTGGCCCGGGTGCGCCATCCCGGCGCCAAGCTCTCGCTCGATGCGCTCTGCACCCGCTACGGTATCGATCGCAGCCACCGCACCCGTCATGGTGCGCTGCTCGATGCCGAATTGCTGGCCCAGGTCTATGTCGAATTGACCGGCGGGCGGCAGATCGGCCTCGAACTGGCCGGCAGCCCCGTCGATCCGATCGTTGCCGCGGTGACCGTGGTCACCCGCGAGCGCGTTTACCGTCCCGCCCGTCCGCATGCGGCGAGCGAGGCGGAACTGGCCGCGCATGCCGCGTTCCTCGAAGGGATCAAGACCCCGTTGTGGACCGGCGGCGCGTAAGCAAAGGAGAAGGACGAAATGGACATTCGCGTATCGGGTCACCAGGTCGAAACCGGCGCCGCGCTGCAGACGCACGCCTCCGAACGCCTGACCGCGATTGTCGGCAAGTACTTCAGTCGGGCCTTGTCGAGCCAGGTAACCTTCAACCGCGCGCCGGCCTCGATGTTTCGTTGCGACATCGTCACCCACGTCACCCAGGGCCTGATCCTGAAGGGTGCGGGAATCGCCCCCGATGCCCATGTCGCCTTCGATCAGGCGGCCGAGAAGATCGACAAGCAGATCCGCCGCTACAAGCGCCGGCTGCACGATCACCACATTCCGGCGAGCCACGCCGCGCGCGAGGAAGAGGCCGCCTACGTGGTCTTCGCCGAGCCCGAGCCGGAGGCAGAGGAGGTTCACGTCGATGCCCCGCTGGTCATCGCCGAGACCCGGGTCGACGTGCCCGAGGCGACCGTGTCGGACGCGGTGATGATGCTTGACCTGCGCAACACCAATGCGCTGCTGTTCAAAAACGCTGGCACGGGCCGGCATAATATGGTTTACCGCCGCGGCGATGGGTCGATCGGCTGGGTCGAACCGTCCTGACGGGCGCCACGTTGTCCGTTGGCCCGGGACCTTGGCAGGGTCAGGGCACTTTCTAGGGGGATGAGGACCGGCTCACCACGGGCCGGCCAACCATGGCTGTCCGGGGCATCGCGATGATGCCCGGGACCGCAGACAGGCGACACGATCACGCAATGACGGCTCTCTTCACCCTTGATCCCACCGCGGTCGCGACCGTTCGTGCCGATGACAAGCCCGCGATTCTGCGCATGCTCGCCGACCGCTTCGCCGGGGTCTACAACCTCCCGCAGTCCCATGTCCTCGAGCGTATCGAGGAACGTGAACGGCTGGGCAGCACCGGGTTCGGGCGCGGCGTGGCCATTCCCCACGCGCGGATCGACGGGCTGACCCGGCCGGTCGCCGTGTTCTTCCGGCTGGAGACCCCGGTCGGCTTCGACGCGGCTGATGGTCTGCCGGTCGATCTGGTGTTCGGGCTGCTCTCGCCCGATCAGGCCGGGGCCGCCCATCTCCACGCGCTGGCGGCGATCTCGCGCATGATGCGCGACGAACGGATGCACCAGGCCCTGATCCAGGCGCCGGGCCCCGAGGCGCTTTACGGGCTGCTCTGCAATGTCATCGATCGCGACGCCGCCTGAACCAGGGGCGGAGCCGGACGGCGATCATCCGGACCGTGACCACGAGGCCACGGGCGCGATGACCGGGGCGTCCGGCGGGGAGTCCGGTGGGGCGGTCCCGGGTGCCTCGGTGCACTGGCGGGCGCTGGAAAGCCTCTATGCCTCGGCTCCGATCAACCAGTTGTTCGAATCCCGCCTGACCGTGCTGGGCGAGGGCGCGGCCCGGATTGCCTTCACGATCGATCGTCAGGTCCATCATGCCGCCGGAGCGGCGCACGGCACGATCTATTTCAAGATGCTCGACGATGCGGCGTTCTATGCCGCCAACACCCTGGTGACCGACCGCTTCCTGCTCACCACCTCGTTCAACCTCCACTTCGTTCGACCGGTCCGCTCCGGCCGCGTCGTGGCCGAAGGACGCTGGATCAGCGGCCGGCGGCGCGTGCTCGTGGCCGAATCGCGGCTGGTCGATCACACGGGCGAGGAGATCGGCCGCGGCACCGGCACCTTCATGCGCAGCCGCATCGCCCTGTCCGGCCTGCCGGGCTACCGGATTGACTGATCGGGCCGAACCGGCGCCGCGCCTGCCCACCCAGCTCGAGGTGAGCGGCCTGCTGCGCCGGGTCCAGGCCGAGGGCGGCTTCGCCATAGTCCTGGCCAAGGGTGAGCCCGACAGCGGGTCCCTGCTGGTCGTTCTTACTAATAAAGGCAATGATTCCAAAGCAATGGAGCGAATGCCCAGTCCCGATGGCGGTCGCGTCTGGACAGTTGCGCGGCGGGAGTCGACAGACAATCGACAGGACTTCGCGGACTGGCTCGATCGGCGTCGTCAACAGGATCCGGACCTGTGGATAGTTGAACTGGATATCCCGAACGGCGAACGGTTCATCGGATCGTCTATCGCGACGGGTTGACACTGCTGCATTGCAACATCAAAGGCCCCGGACCTTTTCACGCGCAGGCGGCCATGGGGGCACAGGGCTCACCGGCTGGCACGCAGACGGGGGACAACCGGCGGGTTTTCCGGGGTGGGACAGATCGGGCCAAGGCCTGACCAGATCACCGCCGCGCCCGTGCAGGTCTGTCAACCGCCGATAAAGACGGTTAGATGAGTTATTCGCTTCGCATGTCCGGCGCCTTCAGCACGGTGCTGGCCCTTTCCTTCATGCTGATTGGCGCCGAAGGTTCCGGCGCGGTCGCCCAAGACCGAACCCCGCAGATCGCAGCTCAGGCTCTCGCGGCTGAACCCGAAATCACCGCACCCGATACGGCGGAGGCTCCGCTGGGTGCCGATACCGCACTCGATCGTGACACCCTGGCCGAACTGGTCGCCGCACAGCCGGTCGCCGAACTCCCGCGTGAGCTCGAATGCCTGGCCGGCGCGATCTATTTCGAAGCCAAGAGCGAAACCCTGGAAGGCCAGCTTGCCGTCGGCCGGGTGATCGTCAACCGCGCCCGCTCGGGCCGCTTCCCCGCCTCGTACTGCGGCGTGGTGTTCCAGCACGCGCAGTTCTCGTTCGTCCGTGGCAACGCCATGCCGGTGGTCAGCCGCACCTCGCGCGGCTGGAAGACCGCCGCCGCCGTGGCGCGCATCGCGCACGAAGGCACCTGGCAGAGCGCCGCCGAAGGCGCGCTCTACTTCCACGCCGCGCGCGTCTCGCCCGGCTGGAACCTGACCCGCGTGGCCCGGGTCGACAGCCACATCTTCTATCGCTGATCGCTGCTGCGGGGGTCGGGTGACGGCTCGGCCCGCAGGGCAGCCAGCAGCGCCTCGGGTTGTCCCGACCCGATGAAGGTGACCGTGCCGTCCCGACTCTCGATCCGGACGGCCCGGTTGCCGCGCATGTTGTACATCCATCCCTCGCGGCCCAGACGGACGCCCCAGCCGCCGAAATCAGCCAGGGCGCGGTAGGTGATAGGCGCGGCGGTCGCGATCTGATCGCGGGCGATCCGTCGCCCCAACCCGAGTGGCTGGAAGCGGATGTCGATGGCAGTGTGATCCACCACCGTCCGCAGCCGGAACAGGGCGAGCAACCCCAACACGGCAAGGGACAGCAGGACAGCGACGCCTGCGGCTTCCCACCAGGGAAGCGGGCTTGCCACCAGATTGACGGTGAGGCTCAGACCTCCCGTGAAGGCCGTCAGGCTTCCGATCAGGACGGCGGAAAACCGCTGCGTTTCCTCGAACATCGTCCCCCCTTCCGGCGGCAAGGCCCTAGTCGGCGCGCACCTCGACCCAGACCGGGGCGTGGTCGCTGGCCTTTTCGCGGCCGCGGTGGTCCTTGTCGACCCCGGCGGCGACCAGCCGGTCGGCCAGTTCGGGCGAGAGCAGGGCGTGGTCGATCCGGAAGCCGTGGTCGCGCTGCCAGGCCCCGGCCTGGTAGTCCCAGAAGGTCCAGACCCCGCCGCGCGGGTTGAGCGTGTCGAGCGCGTCGGTCCAGCCATCCCCCAGCAGACGGGCATAGGCATCGCGCGATTCGGGCTGCATCAGGGCGTCGCTGGCCATGGCCGCCGGTGCCCAGACATCCTTGTCCTCGGGGATCACGTTGAAATCGCCCAGCACCGCCGCCGGGACCTCCTCGGCCGCGATCTCGGCCATGCGGCGGCGCAGACGCTCCATCCAGCGCAGCTTGTAATCGAACTTGGGGCCGGGCACCGGATTGCCGTTGGGCAGGTAGATCCCGGCGATCCGCAGGCCGAACACCTCGGCTTCCAGATAGCGCGAATGCTCGTCCTCGGGCTCGCCGGCCAGACCGCGCCGGACCTCGACCGGCTGCTGGCCATCGGCCAGCATGGCAACGCCGTTGAAGCCCTTCTGCCCGTGCCAGATCGCGCCATAGCCGATCTTCTCGAACTCGGCCGCGGGAAAGCCCTCGTCGGCGGTCTTGATTTCCTGCAGGCAGGCGACCGCCGGGCGCGTCTCATCGAGCCATTCGAGCAGCCGGGGCAGCCGCGCCTTGATCCCGTTGATGTTGAACGAGGCGAGCCGCAGCGTCGGTCCCGGCATCAGACGGCGAAGCTCGATCCGCATCCGCACGAGGCGGCGGCATTGGGATTTTCCACCCGGAACGCCGCGCCGCCGAGCGATTCGACATAATCGACCACGCAACCGGCGATGAATTCGTGGCTCATCGGATCGACCACCAGGCGCACCCCGTCGGTCTCGACCACCAGATCGTCGCCCTCGGGGGCGTCGGCCAGGCCGAACTTGTAGTGGAAGCCCGAGCAGCCGCCGCCCTCCACGCTGAGCCGGAGGATCGCCGGCTTGCCCTGCTTGGCGGCAATGGTGGCCACGCGCTGCGCGGCACTGGGGCTGAGGGTGAGGGGGGTGCGGTCCATCCTCCCGATGTAGGGCCTGGGGCGGACCGCGACAAGACGCCGTCCGTCCCCGGAAGGTCCCGCGCGCCTTCGGCCCAGCCCGGGGCGTCAGGCCATCTGGATATAGCTGCGCATGGCCTCGGCCTCCTGCTGGATCGCGTCGATCCGGTGCTTGACCAGATCGCCAATCGACACGAAGCCGACCACCTGCTCCCCTTCGACCACCGGCAGGTGCCGGATGCGGCGCCGGGTCATCAGCGACAGGGCCGCCAGGATCGCCGTATCCGGCGTCACCGTGATCGGCGGCGAGGTCATCACCTCGCGCACCGGCTGGTCGAGCACGCTGGCCCCGTCGCGGGCCAGGCAATAGAGCACGTCGCGTTCGGAAAAGATCCCCACGGCGCGGGTGCCCTCCATGATCGGCAGGGCACCGATCCGCCGTTCGGCGAGCAGCGCGATCACCGCGCGGACGCTCATGTCGGGAGTGGCGGAAACCAGCGATCCGGTCTGGCCGCTGATGATACGGGAAATCGTCATGGACAGCTCTCCCCCTGTTGATCCGGCGCAGCTCCGCCGGACCTTGCCCGGGCAAGGATGCCATGGCCCCCGGCAAAGCGCCACCCCCAACCGGTGCCGCTCCCGCTTCGTCGCGTCCGGCGCGGCGCGGCCCGAAAGGGGCATTGCACGGCGCCGCGGGCTGGCCCATTGGCGCAGGCATGACCATCCCGCCGTCCCCGCTCGACGATCCCCGCAACGCGGCCCACGCCTGGGCCCGCTACAAGCGGATGATGCGGCTGACCGGGTGGATCACCCTGGCGGTGATTGCGGTCATCCTGGCCTGGCTGTTCGCGGAGAACGGCCTGGTCTCGATCAACCTCTACATCGCCACCGCGCTGGGCATCGGTGGCACCATCATGCTGACCGTTGCCCTGATGGGGCTGGTCTTCCTGTCGAGCGGGACCGGGCACGATGCCGCGGTGATCGATCCCCTCTCCGACGATACCTGAGCCCGAGCACGCCTGATCGCGCGGCGGCGCGGCCGGGTCAGTTGCCCCGCGCCCCTTCCCGTTCGCCGATCCAGCGCCAGGCCGAACGACAGCCCAGCCACGACAGCGTGGCCTGGGCCAGCCCGGCGGCCAGGCTGAAGCCGAACATCGTCCAGCTGAAATTGAGGGCCGCAATGCCCCGGCCGTTGGCCAGCAAGCCCAGCGAAAACAGCGTCAGCGCCCCGCCGAAGGCAAAGACCGCGCCGACCAGGACCAGCCCGCGCAGCAGCGCGGCCTGCCAGTGGGGCAGAACGGGCCGGGCTGCGGCCCCGACCGGCGGGGTTGAAGCGGGAGCAACCGGGTCGGGCGGCGCCATCAGGCGCGGGCCTCCTCGACCCCCGCGCTGTTGTGCCGCAGCGCGGCCAGAACGGTCTCGACAATGTGCGGCGCGTTGAGCCGGGCCGTGTCGTACTGCTTGTCGGGGCTGTCGTGGTCCTGGAACAGGTCGGGCAGGCGCATGGTGCGGATCTTGAGGCCCGCGTCGGTCAGCCCCTCGTCGCTCGCCAGGGTCAGGACATGGGCCCCGAGCCCGCCGATCGATCCTTCCTCGATCGTCACCACCACCTCGTGCGTGGCCATCAGGCGGCGGATCAGCTCCTCGTCGAGCGGCTTGGCAAAGCGCAGGTCGGCCACCGTGGTCGACAGCCCGCGGGCATCGAGCTGGTCGGCCGCCTTGAGCGCCTCGGCCAGCCGCGTGCCGAGCGACAGCAGCGCCACCTTGCTGCCCTGGCGGACAATCCGGCCCTTGCCGATCTCCAGCCGCTCGGGCACCGCCGGCATCGGCACCCCCACCCCGTTTCCGCGCGGGTAGCGGAAGGCGATCGGGCCGCTGTCATGCAGGGCGGCGGTATGCGTCATGTGCACCAGTTCGGCCTCGTCGGCCGCGGCCATGACCACCATGTTGGGGAGCGAGGCGAGGTAGGTGACGTCGAACGATCCGGCATGGGTCGCACCGTCGGCCCCGACCAGCCCGGCGCGGTCGATCGCGAAGCGCACCGGCAGGTTCTGGATGGCCACGTCATGCACCACCTGGTCATAGGCGCGCTGCAGGAAGGTGGAATAGATCGCGCAGAACGGCCGCATGCCCTGGGCGGCCAGGCCGGCGGCGAAGGTCACCGCGTGCTGCTCGGCGATGCCCACGTCGAAGCTGCGATCGGGGAAGCGGCTGGTGAACTTGTCGATCCCGGTCCCCGAAGGCATGGCCGCGGTGATCGCGCAGACCGTCGGATCGCGCTCGGCCTCGGCGACCAGGGCCTGGGCGAAGACGTTGGTGTAGCTCGGCGGGCCGCCGGCGCTCTTCACCTGTTCGCCGGTGATGACATCGAACTTCTGCACCCCGTGGTACTTGTCGGCGGCCGCCTCGGCCGGGGCATAGCCCTTGCCCTTCTTGGTCACCACGTGGATCAGGCAGGGGCCCTCGGCGGCGTCGCGCACGTTCTCCAGCACCGGGATCAGGTGCTCCAGATTGTGACCGTCCACGGGGCCGACGTAGTAGAAGCCCAGCTCCTCGAACAGGGTGCCGCCCATCGCCATGCCGCGGGCGAACTCGTCGGTCTTCTTCGCGGCCTTGTGCAGCGGTCCGGGCAGGCGCCGCGACAGGCGCCGCAGCGTGTCGCGCAGGCCCAGGAACGGCCGCGACGAGACGAGCCGCGCGAGATAGGCGGACAGCCCACCCACCGGCGGGGCGATCGACATGTCGTTGTCGTTCAGGATCACGATCAGGCGATTGCCCGCGGCATGGGCGTTGTTCATCGCCTCATAGGCCATGCCCGCGCTCATCGCCCCGTCCCCGATCACGGCGATGCCCTTGCCCGGCTGTCCGGCCAGCTTGTTGGCCACGGCAAAGCCCAGTGCGGCCGAAATCGACGTGGACGAATGGGCCGTGCCGAACGGATCGTATTCGCTTTCGCTGCGCTTGGTGAAGCCGGACAGGCCGCCGCCCTGGCGGATCGTGCGGATGCGGTCCCGCCGCCCGGTCAGGATCTTGTGCGGATAGGCCTGGTGGCCGACGTCCCAGATCAGCCGGTCGCGCGGCGTATCGAACACATAGTGGATCGCCACGGTCAGCTCGACCACGCCCAGGCCCGAACCGAGGTGTCCGCCGGTCTGGCCGACGGCGGCGATCATCTCGGCCCGCAACTCGTCGGCAAGCTGCTTGAGCTGGCCGACGGGGAGCTTGCGCAGATCCTCCGGCAGGGTGACGGTATCGAGCAGCGGAGTCGCCGGAGCGGGGGACGAGTTGGCATTCATCGAACGGGGCTTACACGCTCGATCCCGGCGAGTCGATTGCCTCGACCCTTGGTGTGATTCCCTCGCCTGAACAGTGCGCGCAGATGCCGCGCAGCTCGATCACCGGGCGCACCTCGGCAAAGCCGGCGCGCTGCGCCGCCTCGTGCAGCGTGGCGGCCAGCCGGTCGTCGTCGACATGGGTGGCGCTGCCGCAGGCGTCGCAGATCAGGAACATACAATCGTGCCGGCAACCCGGATGGGGATTGGCGACATAGGCGTTGGCGCTCTCGATCCGGCGGGCCAGGTTGGTCCGCACGAACAGGTCGAGGATGCGGTAGACGCTGTTGGCCGCCACCCGCTTGCCCCGCGTGGCCGTGACCCGGTCCGCCACGTCATAGGCGGACACCGGCCGAGTCTGCCCGGCCAGCGCCGTGAAGACATCGGCGCGCATGTCGGTCCACTGCTCGTCGGCCGCCAGCAGGGCGCCGCGGGCGGCCTCGATCAGGCCCGTGCCCGAGTGTTCGTGATGATGATGTCCCGTCATGCCGCGATGATGCTTCATCCCGGCAAGATAGTCACGACCTAGCCGCGGGTGAAGGCCGACTTGTACAGTTGCGGGAACTGGCGCTTGAGCGCCTCGATCTTGGGCGCGTCCCACCGGCGGATGTAGCCGTGCAGCGGGTTTTCGGCGGCGAAGTCCTGATGATAGGCCTCGGCCGGGTAGAACGTGCGATAGGGCTCGATCCGGGTGACGATCGGATTCTGCCACAGGCCGGACTGGCCCAGCTGGGCGAGATAGGCCTGGGCCATGCGGCGCTGGGCCTCGTTGAGCGGGATCAGCGCCGAGCGGTACTGGGTGCCCACGTCCGGGCCCTGGCGGTTGAGCAGGGTCGGATCGGCCCCGACCGAGAAGAACACCCGCAGCAACTGGTCATAGCGGACCACCCGCGGATCGTAGCGGACCCTGACGGTTTCGGCATGGCCGGTGCGTCCGCTCGACACGTCCTCGTAGCCGGGCGCGCGAACCGTGCCGCCGTGATAGCCCGAGACCACGCTCTGTACGCCGCGGACATGGCTGAACACCGCCTCGATGCCCCAGAAGCATCCGCCGGCGAACAGCGCGGTCTGCAGGCCCGGGCCCTCGTCCGCGACAACCCGCGCCGCCGGCGCATAGGGTTCGGCCGCGGCGGGTCGCGCCCCGATCAGGGCCAGTGCGATGAGGGCGAGTCCGATCAGGGCCGGTGCGGTGGCGGCAGCGATGGTGGTCAGGGCAGCCAGGCGGCGCCCGGGAGCGGATGGCGTTTGAGCCGTCCGGCGCGTCACGGCTGGTCGGGCTGGGCGGGGGCCGCCACGGCATGCGGCACCATCGCATTGCCCATGTCCTCGGCGCCCGATCCCATTGCCACGAACAGTCCGATGGCGCCCAGGACAAAGCCCACGGCGAAGGAGCGGATCAGGTCGGCTTGGAACAGGCCCATGGTGGCGGCAACTCGCGAGGATGCGGAACGGGAATGCGCCGCGTGGGGAACATAGGGTTTCCGGAGTGTGACCGCCATGCTGCGTTGCGGCGAAGCGCGGGTTGGGTGCGACGAACCGTTGGGCCTCGCTTGCTTCCCGCGTCCTCCCCGCGTCCTCCTCGCGCTCCGGGGGCGGGATCAGTGGCGGAAATGGCGCATCCCGGTGAAGACCATCGCCAGGCCCGCCGCATCGGCCGCCGCGATGACCTCGTCGTCGCGGATCGATCCGCCCGGCTGGATCACGGCGGTGGCGCCCGCTTCCGCCGCTGCCAGCAGGCCGTCGGCAAAGGGGAAGAAGGCGTCCGACGCCACGGCCGAGCCGACCGTGCGCGATTGCGCCCAGCCATAGGTCTGCGCCGCTTCGGCCGCCTTGGTCGCCGCGATGCGCGAACTGTCGCGGCGGTTCATCTGCCCGGCCCCGATACCGGCGGTGATCCCGTCCTTGGCATAGACGATCGCGTTCGACTTGACGTGGCGCGCCACGGTCCAGGCGAACAGGCAGTCCTTCAGTTCCTGTTCGGTCGGCGCGCGCTGGGTGACGACCTTGAGATCGGAGGCTGAGATAGCCCCATTGTCGCGGGTCTGCACCAGCAGGCCGCCGGTGATCGGCTTGACCTGCAGGCCCGGCCGCCGCGGATCGGGCAGATCGCCGGTCAGCAGCAGGCGCAGGTTCTTCTTGCGGGCGAAGGCGGCCAGCGCCTCGGGCGTGGCCGAGGGTGCGACCACCACCTCGGTGAAGATCTCGCAGATCGCCGCGGCGGTCGCGCCGTCCAGTTCGCGGTTCACCGCGACGATGCCGCCGAAGGCCGAGACCGAATCGCACTGCAGCGCGCCGTGCCACGCCTCGAGCAGGCTGGCGCCCTGGGCCACGCCGCAGGGGTTGGCGTGCTTCACGATCACCACCGCGGGGTCCTGGCCCCTGAATTCCGCGCACAGCTCCAGCGCGGCATCGGCATCGTTGTAGTTGTTGTAGGACAGCTCCTTGCCCTGGACCTGTTCGGCCTGGGCGATGCCGCGGCTGTGCGGGCCGACCGGGGTGTAGAGCGCCGCGGCCTGGTGCGGATTCTCGCCATAGCGCAGCGTCGTCGCCCGGCGGCCGGTGATCGCCAGCGTCTCGGGGAAGGTTTCGCCCTGATCGGCGAAGGCGAACCACTGCGAGATCATCGAATCGTAAGCGGCCGTGGCGGCATAGGCCTTGCCGGCCATGCGGCGGCGGAAGTCGTAGCCGGTCGCACCGTCGCCCGCCTCCAGCTCGGCCAGCAGCGCCGGGTAGTCGGCCGGATCGGTGACGATTGTCACGTAGGCGTGGTTCTTCGCCGCCGAGCGGACCATGCTCGGCCCGCCGATGTCGATGTTCTCGATGATCTCGTCACGGGCGGCGCCCTTGGCCACGGTGGCCTCGAACGGATAGAGGTTCACCACCACCAGATCGATCGCGCCGATCGCGTGCTCGGCCATGGCGGCGGCATGTTCGGGGTTGTCGCGCACGGCCAGCAGCCCGCCGTGGACCTTGGGATGAAGGGTCTTGACCCGGCCGTCCATCATCTCGGGAAAGCCGGTCAGCTCGGAGATGTCCTTGACCGCCAGTCCGGCCTCGCGGAGCGCCCCGGCGGTGCCGCCGGTCGACACGAGTTCGACCCCGCGGGCGGCCAGGGCCCGCCCCAGATCGACCAGCCCCGCCTTGTCCGAAACGGAGAGCAGCGCGCGGCGAAGGGTGATGGCGGTCATGTGGAGGGTCCCTGCGGTGGTTTCGACCGGGGCCCCTTAGGGAAATCGTGGCGCGAGGCCAAGCTGGCCACGCCCTGTCCGCAGTCAAACCTGCGGATTGCGCCCGCCGTGGCGGCGCCTGTCGGCTGGTAGGCGGATCAGCCGGTGGCCGGATCAGGCGGCGGCGCGCGATCCGGCGGCGATCCACTCGCGGGCCCGGCGCTGGGCCTCGGCGATCTCGCGCGCGGTCATTTCCTCGGCCACGTCGGCGCGGCACTGGGCGGCATCCTCGTAGCCGGCCACGGCCGCCAGGTTGAACCACTTGTGCGCCTCGACCAGATCGACCGGGGCCCCGTGGCTGCCGGTCGAATAGGCCACGCCCAGATCGAAGTAGGCGCTGATCTCGCCGGCCGAAGCCGCGGCGAGGCAGGTGGCGACCAGCAGATCGGCCTCCGGTGTGACGGACACGACCGCCGGTGCGACGTCGACCGGCCTGATCCAGTTTGCACCCATAGTGATTACCCCCAAGAAACTGCGGCCGATCGGTCCCCCGATCATCGGCCCTCTGGAGGCAAGCTGAAGGAGGATGGTCAACAAAAGGTTAAGACCATCGATGTCCTGCCGCCCCTGGTTGCTGCGAGCCGGGAGACCAGCGGGAGCAGGGCGGCACCGGGGCGGGATCATTGCGCTTGTGCGGAACGGGCGCGGCTCTTATAGGCGCGCTCAACTTGGCTGGCGGCCCCGTCCGAAGCATCCGGGGCCATCGGCAGGCCCGCGGTTTCTGGTCTGGAGCACACGATTCCCATGCCCACTTCGGTCGCTGACGACATCGACATTCTGGTCAAGGCGAAGCGGTCGATCGCGGGGGACTATTCGCCCCAGGCCGACGAGCCCTACATGAACGATGCCCAGCTCGACTATTTCCGGCGCCTGCTGCAGGCCTGGAAGAAGGCGATCCACGAATCATCGGCCGATACCCTGCAGCAATTGCAGGATGGCCCGATTCGCGAGCCCGATCTGAATGACCGCGCCTCGAGCGAAACCGACTGGGGCATCGAACTGCGCACCCGCGACCGCCAGCGCAAGCTGATCGCCAAGATCGACTCGGCCCTGCGCCGGATCGAGGAGGGCGAATACGGCTACTGCGAGGTCACCGGCGAACCGATCGGTCTGGGCCGGTTGATCGCCCGTCCGATCGCAACCATGACCGTCGAGGCGCAGGAAGCGCACGAGCGGCGCGAGAAGATCTCGCGCGACGACTGATTCGGCCTGCCGGTGATCCGGCCCGCCGGCCGCGGCAAAAGCCCGGGTACAAACGGCTACAATCGTTAACCGCTTGTTTGCTTTCCAGCAGTATTCCCGTCACAACGATGCGCACGATGTCGGCAATCGACACGTGATCAGGTCATGGGACGCAAGTGGTACGATGGGCGACGGCGACAACCGACATATCTCGCGTGACAGCCTGTTCATCCTGGCAGACCTGCGCCTGGCGGGTCAGCCGGTGGATTACCGGGTCAAGGTCCGCAATCTGTCCTCCGGCGGGATGATGGCCGAAGGCGACGTACCGGTCGGCCGTGGCGATGCGATCTGCGTCAGCCTGCGCAAGGTCGGCTGGGTCGATGGCTCGGTTGCCTGGGTCCAGGGCAACCGCTTCGGCGTGGCCTTTGTCCGAGAGATCGACGTCACCCAAGCGCGCGCCCCGCTTCCGGCCCAGCCCGATCCCGACGAAGCCTTCCGCCGCAAGCTCCTGTCGGGCGTGCCGCAGATGTCCAGCGGGCCGGTGCGCAAGGTCATCTGACCCGACGGTCCGGCCGCGCGCGGCCCCGGTCCCCCGTTCCCCCGGTCCTCCGTTTCCCCATTCCCGCGTTCCCAAGCCGGCTAGCCCGCCGCCCCCGCCATGACCGCTTGGTCCCTGCCGTGGCCGCTTCGGACTTGCCCCCTGCCGCGCCCCCGCCTACCCCATGCGTCATGCGCTTCCACCCCGGGTTCAGCGGTGCCGTCCGGCGAATGGGACCGTTGCTGTCCCTCGCCGCCCTGCTGGGCGCCTGTCAGTCCGATGATGATCGCGCGCTCGATGTCGCGGTGATCGGCGCGCCGTCGGCCCTGCTGGACCAGGGCGGGCGACTGGGGCCGGCCGCGCAACTGGTCCAGGCCGCCACGGCCCAGGGTCTGGTGGCGCTCGATGCCCAGGGCCAGGTGGTTCCCGCCCTGGCCGATCGCTGGATCGTGACCGACGATGGCGACAGCTACATCTTTCGCCTGCGCGATGGCACCTGGCCCGGCGGGGCCCCGCTGAACAGCCAGAACGTCGCCCGCGCGCTGCGCCAGGCCCTGGCCGGCCTGCAAGGCACCACCCTGGGTCTCGATCTGGCCGACATCGCCGAGGTGCGCGTGATGACCGACCGGGTGCTGGAACTGCGCCTGGCCCGGCCCGTCCCCGAATTGCTCCAGCTGCTGGCCCAGCCGGAACTTGCGCTGCGCCTGCGCCAGCAGGGGAGCGGCCCGTTCGAAATCGTCCGGGGCCGTCCCGGCCAGGGGAGTGATAGCAAGCGCGGAGAGGGTGCGACGCGGGGCGACGGCTCGGGCCGCCCGTCCGGAACCGGAGTCCTCCGGCTGGTCGAGATCCCGCCCCGGCGGCTCGGACTGCCCCCGCTCAGTGACGAGGACGCGCCCAGCCGCGCGGTGCGGCTGCATGCCCTGACCGCCCGCGCCGCGACCGAGGCCTTCACGCGCGGCGATGTGGCCGTGGTCCTGGGCGGACGGTTTGCCGATCTGCCGCTGGGTCAGGCGGCGGCCGGACTGTCGCGGCGGGCCTTGCAGATCGATCCGGCGGCGGGACTGTTCGGGCTGGCGGTGGTCAGTGACACCGGACCGCTCGCCGCGCCCGAGTTCCGCGAGGCGCTGAGCATGGCGATCGATCGCGATGCCCTGGCCGGGGCGATCGGCCTGGCCGGCTGGACCGCTGCGGCGCGGATCGTGCCCGCTCCGGCGGCGACCGTCGGCGCCCTTGCCGGGGCGGCCGGCGCGGCCTCAACCGGCGGCGCGCCGCCGCCCACTGCCGCTCCGCCGGTCTGGACCGGCTGGCCGCTCGAGGCGCGCCGGGCCGAGGCTT
>NZ_JACLAU010000001.1 GCF_014230305.1 Novosphingobium aerophilum | reverse complement strand
ACCCGCCCGTGAACGCGATCTTGCCGCCGAGTACCACCTCGTCCGCGTCTTCGACCCAGGGGTAGTGCGTGTCGCAGGCATAAGTCAGGTTCGGGGTTGCGGCGGCCAGATGCGCCATGGCCATGAGGCTGATTGCCAGGTGCGAGTTGGAATGCATCGACAGGCCCAGCCCGAAGGTGGCGCACATTCCGCCGAGCAACTGGCTGTCGCGCAGACCGCCCCAATAGTGATGGTCGGACAATACGATCTGCACCGCGTCCATGCCGACGCTCCGGCGCAGGTGCTCGAAGCAGGTCACCACCATGTTGGTGGCCAGGGGCAGGCCAGTCCGGCGGTGGAGCTCGGCCATGGCCTCGAGCCCGTCGACGGGGTCCTCGTAGTATTCGATCAGGCCGCGCAACCGGTCGGCGGCGACGATGGCGGTCTCCATCGACCAGGCGCCGTTGGGATCGATGCGCAGCGGATAGCCGGGAAAGGCCTCGGCCAGCGCCTCGATGGTGGCGATCTCCACGTCCGGCGGCAGGGTCCCGGCCTTGAGCTTGATGCTGCCGAAGCCGTGCCGCTCGATCATCCGCTGGGCCTGCGCGACCATCTGGGCCGGGGTCAGCGCCTCACCCCACGCGTCGGCCGGCTCCTCCGGTTCGATGTGCCGGCCGTACTTGTAGAACAGGTAGGCGCTGAACGGGACCTCGCGCCGCACCGCTCCGCCGAGCAGGGCGTGAAGCGGAACCCCGGCGCGTTTGGCCTGCAGATCGAGCATCGGCACCTCGAAGGCCGAATAGCAGTTGGCGCCCTGCCGTGCCGGATCGGAACCCGGCGCCAGTTCGGCCCCGGGCGGCGGCGGTGGGAGACCGGCGAGCGTATCAGCGACGACTTGGCGCAGCCCGTTGAGATCGTGGACCGCGAGGCCGACCAGCCGGGGGGCGACCGCTTGCAGGGCGGCCAGCGCCGCTGCGTCGCCATAGCCTTCGCCCAGCCCCGTCTCGCCGCGATCGGTCACGACCTCGATGATCGAGCGCAGCGCGTAGGGTTCATGGATCCCCGCCGCGTTGAGCAGCGGCGGGTCGCGGAAGGCGATCGGCGTGACCCTGACCTCGGCGATCCTCATGGCATGCGACCGGGCCAAGTGCGCTCAGTCACCGCTCTCGCCCATCCGTGCTAGCTGCACGCGTGAGCAGGCCTCCATAACCTTGCTGAACCGCTGCGCTCGGTCCTTGCCGTAGACGAACGGATTGGCATCGGCAGGAGCACCATGGGTCAGGAGCTGTATCTTCTCGAGCGCGGCGATATGGGCCGGGTGGTTGCTAATCAGCGCATCGACCCCGGCCCGACCGGTCAGGCCGTTCCAACGCTGCAGCGAGGCGATCTGGTCATGCACGGCCGGACCCGTGGTGCCGCCGCCCGTGCCGCCCATCAGGCCGACCACGTGGGGCCGGCCCTTGTCGGTCACCGGGAAGATCAGGGACAGGGTGCCAGGGGTGTGCCCCGGGGTAACGAACAGCTTCACAATGGTCTTGCCGAGGGTGATCGTATTGCCATCCCGCACCACCATGTCGCGCCGTGGCGGCACGAGATCGCGGAACGGACCGCCGCCGCGGTCCGGGCTTTCCAGCATAGCCCAGTCCGCTTCCGACAGGGCCACCCGCGCCCCGAACGTGTCCTGGAAGTACTTGGCTCCGCCCCAATGGTCGCCGTGGCCGTGAGTCACGATCAGGATCTTGATCCGCTTGGGATCGAGCCCGAGCCGGATCATGTTCGGCACCATGATGTCGCGCGCTTCGGCCTCGTTGTTGAGTGCGTCGATCAGGATGATCCCGTCCGCCGTATCTAGAGCCCAAGCCGACACCGCGTTCTGCCCGATCGAGTACAACTGGTCGAACACCCTGGCTTCCTGAACCAGGCCATCGTGCTGGATCGCGAACACGGTCTTGCGATCGAGCGGGCTGGTCATACACCGCCAGTAGAATTCGGGGAGCAGATCGGGCTCGGCCCATTTCCGCGCGGCCGACAGATGGCGCGCCACGGCCGTGGTGTTGGCCCGGGGGAAGTCCGACTGCGTGGGATAGTCAGCCGGAGCAGCGGCGTGGAGCGGTGCTCGCATGGAGCAAAGCAACAAGGTCGAGGCTGCAAGGATGGTCAGCGCGCGCTGCATTCTCTCTCTCTCCCGGGTTTGTCGTTGTGCAGGGGTTAGACCAGCGCCCGACCGATGCTGTCCAGCACCGATCGCCTATGGATCCATAGACAACCGGCATTGATCGGCCAAAGATGCGCCGGGTTGGTTTGTGAGACCTTTGCGTTTGAGCCTGCACCAGGCAATCACTCATTCACCCAGACCGACAACCGCATCACAAGGGTCGAATGATAGCCCACAACGCTTGCGCCGGCTATGTTACTGCCCTGACGGTCAGGCATATGCAAATGTCGGGTTTCGGCGTCTTCGGACTTTCAAGCGCCGCGCTCAACGACATCTGTACCTATCGCCTCCCATGCGCCCTAACCGGCGTCAATACGGGAGCAGCAACGTCGCAGTCGGAAGGCCTTCCAAAGTTTTGCGATCGGCGCGACCGGCCGAAGCCAACAGATTACAAGATCGTTCCTGGGCGAAACATAGCACAGCCTCTGTAGGCGTCAGTCGCTCCAACGTCGCCCAGCCAGTTTGGTAGACACTGTGGGGCCAAGCCTTTCAGCACTGTCCCCAAGGGCGAAGACGTAATTGCCGGCCGGCAGCGTCCAGCCGTTTCCGGACCAATCCGCCAACAGCCGCGGATCGATCTTCAGGCTGACGGGCCGGCTCTCGCCCGGTGCCAGTTCGACCCGCGAGAACCCGACCAGACGCTGCTTGGTCTGCCCGCCGCGCGAGTCGAGATAGAGCTGGGCCACCGTGGCACCGGCACGCTGGCCGGTGTTGGTTACGGTGAAGCTCGCCTGCTTGCCGTCGGTCTTGAGGCCCGTGGCCGAGAAGCTGGTGTAGCTGAGGCCATGGCCGAACGGGAACAGCGCCTTGTGTCCCTTCCGGGCATTCCAGCGATAGCCCACATCCGAGCCTTCGATATTGTAATCGGCGGTCAGCTTGGCGTCGGGGCTCGGGGCGTCGCCTCCGAAGTTGGTCTCGAGCGTGGCGAGCCCGTCAAGCTCGGGACGCGGCAGGTGGGACATCGCCGCCGGGAAGGTGATCGGCAGGCGGCCGGACGGGTTGGTCTCGCCGAACAGGACCGATGCAATCGCCTCGCCGCCCCGTGCGCCCGGGTACCAGGCCTCGAGCACCGCCGCGGTCTTGTCCAGCCAAGGCATCAGCACCGGGTTGCCGGTCTCCAGGACCACGACAGTGTTGGGATTGGCCGCCGCAACCGCGGCGATCAGCTCGTCCTGGCCGTTGGGCAGCGTGAGGTCCGGCTGGTCGATGCCTTCGGTCGTCCACTTGGTGCCGAAGACGATCACCACGTCCGCATCCTTCGCGGCGGTCACGGCCTCCGAGGGATAGCGCCCGTTGCGGAACCTGATCTCCGCCTGCGGGGCCATGGCCTTGATCGCCGCCAGCGGCGCAGAGCCGTGATACTGCTCGGAGAGGAAGGCGGACCACGGACCGCCGTCCAGCGGTACCTTGATCGCCGCGCCGCCTTCGGCGTGGACCTGGCTCGAGCCGGCGCCGGACAGCACTCCGCTGTCGGCATAGCCGCCGATGACCACGATCTTCCTCGCGGTGCGGGCGAGCGGCAGGACACCCCGCTCGTTGCGCAGCAGGACGATGCCCTGCTTGGCGGTCTCGAGCGCGGCCTCGCTGTTGGCCTTCAGGTCGATCTTGCCGCCGGGCCTGGCCGGATAGCGGTCGAGCCCGTTGGCGTAGATCGCGGTCAGGATGCGGCGGTTCATGTCATCGAGGCGCTTGGCATAGGCTGGGTCCTTGGCCGCCGCCTGGGCCAGCGTGTCGCCGAAGAACACCGCCGGGTCGAGCTGCGCGCCGGACTGCTGGTCGAGCCCGTTGAGGGCCGCCCCGAGGTTCGGCACGGCGCCCCAGTCGGACATGACGAAGCCCTTCCAGCGCCAGTCGCGCTTGAGCACCTGGTTGAGCAGGTAGTCGCTCGAGCAGGCCTGATGGCCGTTCACGCGGTTGTAGGCGCACATCACGCTGCCCGGCTGGCCGATCTCGATGCCAAGCTGGAAGGCGAGCAGGTCGCTCTCGCGCGCCGCGGCGTCCGAGATCTGCACGTCGACGAACTTGCGGCCCGTCTCCTGCCCGTTGAGCGCGAAGTGCTTGATCGTCGAGATGATGTGGTTCGACTGGATCCCGGCGATGGCGTTGCCGACCAGCGTCCCGGACAGCAGCGGGTCTTCCGAGAAGTATTCGAAGGTCCGGCCGTTGCGCGGATCGCGCATCAGGTTGGTCCCGCCCGCCAGCAGCACGTTGAAGCCCTTGGCATGGGCTTCGCTGCCGATCACCTCACCGCCCTTGCGGACCAGCGCAGGGTTCCAGGTCGCGGCCTGCGCCAGGCCCGAGGGCAGTGCGGTGGCGCCGTCCTTGCGCAGCCCGAACACGTAGGCGACGCCAAGACTGGCGTCGGTCTCCCTGAGCGCGGGAATGCCGAGGCGTGGGATCCCAGGAACGTAGCCTGCCCCGTAAACGGCGTCCTCCGGGATGGGCCGGGTGCTCTCGCCCAGCGGCAGCGGCATGATCCCGTGGGTGAGGACCACCTTTTCCTCGGCCGACATCGCGCGAACGGCTTTTTCAGCACGTGCCGCCGCCGTTGCCGAGTCGGCCGCTGCAGCGGGCCGCGCCTGAGCGAGCGACGATCCGCAGGCAAGAGCCGTTGCCAACAACAGTACGGGCGATCGCGGGTTCACCAGACCAGTTCCTTGAATTGCCAGCTGCAACGATGCCGGACATGGAAAAAAGCGGGCCGAGCTGTCAACTCGGCCCGCTGGGCGTTCGATCAGAAGCGGGCGCCGACCCTGGCATAGACCTGACGGCCAAACGGGTCGGCAATCGTGGGGAGATAGCCGTTGAAGCGCGCAAACCCGGGGGCCGTATCGAAGGCATTGATCATGCCCAGGGTGAGGTCGAAGCGATCGTCGGTACCGAACCGCAGCGAGTACTGGACGTCGAACACGGAGAACGCCTTGATGCGGGTCGTGGTCGTCGCCGGGATCACCGGGCCACTGCCGGTGGTGTTGAGCGACACGCCCTGATCATCCACCACCCCGGAGGTGTAGCGCCACGTTCCGGTCAGGGTATGCTTCCCATACTCCAGATCGATCCCCGCCACGCTGCGCCAGCGGGGCGCTGCAGCGGAGGACAGCGGCGACTGGACGAACTGGTTGCGATAGCCGACACCGTTGTAGACGATCGATGCCGCACCCGGAGTGGTCGAGCCGATGTCGATGTCATACTTGATCAGGTAGGTGAGGTTGTCGCGCAGGGTGACCGCCACATCCCCGAGGTCGAAGCCAACCGAGGCCGCGAAGTCCAGACCCGAGGTGGCGGTGCCGCTGGGGGCGTTGAACGAGGTGACCTGCACCGCCTGGATGTTGCCACTGGCATCGCGGATCACGGCGGGCCCGCGCGGTGCCGCATTCACCACGGCCTGCGCGCTCTGCAACTGGATCTGGTTATTGTACTTGTACTTCCAGTAATCCAGCGAGATCCGCGCCCGCGGCATCGGCAGGACGGTCGCGCCGATGTTGAAGACGTTGGCGGTCTGCGGCTTCAGGTTGGGATTGCCGTAGGTCTGGATGGTGCGGAAGGTCGTGTCCGGCGGCGTGGTCGTCGGATCGGTGACGTTGCCCACGCCGGTGGAGATCAGGCTCGCTGCGCCGTTGGCGATGGTGGGAGCCTGGAATGCCCGGCTGATCGAGCCACGGAGGCTGAGCTGGGGAATCACGCGCCAGTTGATCGCGGCCTTGGGCGCCGTGGTGCTGAACCCGCCGTAGTCCTCGTAACGGGCCGCGGCGTTGAGGTTCAGGCCGTCGACCAGTTCATAGTTGGCCTCGACGAAGCCGCTCTTCACGGTCCTGGTAAACTCGGTGTTGAGCCGCTTGCCGAGGAAGCCGCCGAAGCCGCTGAGCAACAGGTCCGAATAGCGCGACGAAGATTTCTCGCGGCGATACTGCGCCCCCAGCGCCACCGCCAGATCATGTCCGTTGATCGTGGCGAGCGTGCCGTTCACCACGCCTTCGGCCAGATAGTACTCGCGCTTGTAGTCGAAGTACACGTCGGTCTGCAGGTTGTGGATCAGCGAGGGATCCATCTTGGCAAGGTCCGTCTGGAGCGGGCTGTAGTAGAGGCAGCTGCCTCGACCGGCCACGGCCCCGCCGCCTGCTCCGTTGAACAGGTAATTGCAGTTGGGTCCGCCAAAACCGTTCAGCGCGGCCTGGAACAGGTTCATGTCCGTGTCCTTGTCGCGCGCGATCGTGTGCGAGGCGGAGTAGGACACGTTGGCGGTATACTTCCACCCGTCGAAGAGCTTGCCGCGCGCGCCGAGCACGTAGTGCTGCTGGTTCACCGTATCGCTCATGATCCGGTGATCGTATCCCCCGGGGAAGCCCTCGGCGCCGATGGCGCGGCCGAAGAAGATCACCGGCACGCCAAAGGGGTTGTACGGATTGCTGACCGGCATGGTCGCATTGCCGGCGTTCTGGGCATAGGACGGCACGCCGTAGCGCTTGGAGTCCTGGTGGTAATAGCTGATCTCGGCGAAGATCGTCTGGTCGGGCGAAACCTCGATCGTGGTGTCGTTATGGATGTTGATGCTGCGCGATTCCGGACGGATCGGGTTCTGCGGCTGGAAGTTGAAGGCACAACTGCCCAGACCGAAGGTCGCCCCGGCGGCAGGGACGTACTGGCTTTCCGTGCCAGCCTTGCCACAGTTGGGATCGACCACGGTGAGGCGGCCGCCCACCGCCTTCGCGTCGAACAGCGCGGTGTAGTCGTTGCCGTTGATGACCACGTTGCCACCGGTGGCCGTGGTGGGACGGCCGACCAGGGTGTAACGGCCAGGATAACCCGCCCCCGAGGGATTGAAGAAATTGGTGATCGCGCGGTCCGCGTTCTGCAGGTTGTCGGTGAACCGATAGGAGGCCGAGGTCACCGAGTGGAAGGTGTCGTTGCCGATCCCGACCATGCCCTGGACGTTCCACGAGCTGGACTTGGAAATGCCGGTGTACTGCGCCGAAACCCGGGCGCCCTTGAACGTCGTGTTGGTGATCACGTTGAACACGCCCGCGACCGCGTCGGCGCCATAGGTCGACGAGGCACCGTCGAGCACGGTATCAACCCGGCTGATGGCGATGTCCGGCGTGAGGCTGTTGAGGTTCACGAAATCATCGCCGCCCTGCGGCGTCACGCGGCGGTTGTTGAGCAGGACCAGGGTGGAGCCGCTTCCGAGCCCGCGCAGGTTCACCGAGCGGGTGTCGCGCGTGTCCGCACCGCCCTTGGCCAGGTCCTGCATGCCGCCGACGCTGCCGACGTTCTGCGGGATGAACCGCGTCAGATCGCCCAGCGATGTCACGCCGGTGCGCTGGAAGGACTTGATGTCGACCGACAGGGTCGGGGAAGCACGGTCTTCCTGGCGAACGTTGCCAAGGTAGGTTCCGGTGACGATGATCTCTTCGCTCTTGGCCGGGCCCGCAGTGTCGGTCGCCGGCGCCGACTGGGCGAACAGCGGCGTTGCCGATGCGGCGAGCAGTGCAACCGCAGAGATACTGGTAAGCCGCAGACCGCGGCGCGCATGCGATGAAATTGCCATGAATGTCCCTCCCGCTCAGTGTCGTGGAATGGGACCCTGCCGCCGTGGGCGCGCCTGATTGCAGGTCAGCGCCGCCTGGCCACCCAGTTGTCCCCTTCCAGTGTTCTTCGTGCGATCCTTTGCCCGAGCTTGTTCAAGCAAGGAAATACAAGTTTCTGATCGATTGATCAGGAATCGCTATTGATCCCGGTCAGCGCAGAACGTCGCTGTCGTCGGCTTGGCGAAGCAGCCGCTCCGCGTCGCGCGGCAGCAGCCATCCGGCCGCAACCTGACGTGCTACGGCTGCGCGGACCTGTGCGAGGAAACCGTCACGGTTGCCATAGCGCTCCTCCAGCGATGGTCGGGGATCCGACTTCGCAAGACGCTCTTCCCGCGTCCGGGCGAAGGGCACGAACCCGCCGACGAAGCTGCAGCCCTTGCCGGCGTCGAACCCGCGGATCGTCTCGTTCCAACCCAGGTAGGTGCCCAGCGGCACCTGCAGCTGGACCGAAGCGATGCCGGCGGTCTCGTTCCCATCGCCGTTCACCCGCGGCACCAGTTGGCGGATCGTGCCCTGCTGGACCGGCGGCAGCGTCGTCAGGGAGCCGCTGACGTCGCGTCGGCGGAAGCCCCGGCCAAAGCGGTAATCGGGCATGGTATTGAGCATGCGGGCGGGATCGGGCGTGTCCGGGATCGCGGGCCAACCCATTGCGCGCGCCGTGGGCTCCACGAGGTCCCCGGCGGAGCGGGTGGGATAGACGCTCGGCTTGGGCGGGATCCCCTTGCTCACCCAGTCGACGAGCATCGCCTGCGCCGCATGCAGGCTCTCCAGGGATGGGTTGGGATTTGCAGCGAGACGGCAACCCGGCACCGCGCCATCCCCGGCCGGCTTGAACCCGCCGGTGTACGAGCCCCCGTGGGTCACGCTCGGGAAGTAGTACCGCCGGACATTGGCCGGCAGCGGCAGGTCGGCTGCCGCATCGGTGCCGACCAGACCGGGAGACATTCTCAGGCCCCAGAACTCCGCCGAGCCAAATGTCTCGATGATCTTGGGACAGGTGCCCGTGGCGTTGCAGCGGTCGAGCAGGCTGGTGGTCCCCAGCCCGCGCAAGCGGTCGTCATAGCGTGACCACCACAGGGCGCCCTCGCTACCCGGCTCGAAGGCCCTGGCCGCCCCGCCGGGAACTCCGAAGCGCAGGTTCAGCGGGACCTGCCTGGCCGCGATGTTCGGATTGATGCCGTCGAAGACGATACGGCCGGTCTCGTCGGCATTGAAGCCGAGATTGACGAAGCTCTTGAGGAAGTTGCCGGACTGGGAGGTTCCACTGGCAACGGTCCAGCGGATCTGTCGGGCAAGGCCGTCGGGATCATGGCGGAGATAGGCCACGAGGTCACGGGTCGCGGCAAATCCGATGCCGAGCACCAGCGGGTCCTTGCCGGTGTAGACAAGCGTGTAAGCACGCGCCGGATCGAACCCGCCCCGCAGGCACAGCGAATGCGGATCGGGTTTGCCGGGAAAGGGGCGGGTCGAGCAATCGGCGAACGCCCAGTCGGTGGCTGCGACCTGATGCCGCTCCTCCCGGCCCGGGGTTTGATAGAACAGCGTCGCCTTGCGGGTGTCGAGCGTGACCGGTTCGGGACGGGCAGTGGGCCGACCGATGCTGCCGGCGAGCGGAGCAGTCGACGTTCCTGCCGGCAGGTCCTGGAACCGCACCAGCACTGGTCCCGTCAAAGGACGACCGCCTGGCCCCTTGGCGATGGGGACGTTCGCGGTCTGGAGGGCGGGGTCCTTCGGAAGGTCACCCTGCCACCCGCTGACCAGCCGAACATGCCCGTCCGGATCGGCGCCGATCAGATAGTTTCCGCGATTGGGCACGTCGTAGAACAGGACGCCGCTGGCCTTGGTGGTGTCCACGGGGCGGGCCAAGCGAAAGGTCGCGCTGTATTCGACCAAGCCCTGCGCATTCCTTGGCACCTGGGCGATATCCGTGATCACGGTGTTGGCAGGCAGCTGCGGGTCGAGCGTGCCCTCGAAGTGTCCCGAGACGATCTCGTATTCGGGAGCGCCCTCGACCTTTGGTGCCGCCGTAGTGCCATCGATCACGATGCGCTCGACCTTTGCGGCAACTGAACCGGCTTGAGCCAGGGCGAGTGCCGCCGTGCTGCAGACCGCAGCGGTGCGCAGGTGCTTTGTCATCACTGCGCCGGCTCCTCGATCGGCAGGTCCAGCAGCTGGGCGCCAAGTGTCTTGCCGTGTGGATCCAGCGCCAACGAGCGCGTGACCCCGCCCGCAAGTGCGCCTTCGATGACGAAATTGAGGGCGCAGAGTCCGGGCAATTCGTAGCACGTGATACTGTCGATCGGCAGCGCGGGCAGATGCGCGGCGATCCGGCCGGCAGTGATTGCCCGCACCAGCAATGGATAAGCCTCGGGGCTTCGGGCGAACACGGCAATCTGAGCGGTATTGCCTTTATCGCCCGTGCGGACGTGGGCGATGTCACGAAGGATCATGTCAGGCGACCTCCATGATGACCTGGGGGCGGACGAGTTGACGCTCGATCAGCGTCGATGCCACAGCCAAAACCTTGCGAGCGGAGCGCGTGACCCCGCCTCCCCCCATGGGACCGTTGGTGTAGAGCGCTTCCACCTCGGCTCCGATCCGCTCGGCGCCGCCGAGCGTAGCCGAACGGCCTGCCACACGGACACGGACCTCACGCGGCGCTGTGCTCGAGTCATCACTGCGACGATCGACGGAATCGACCCCGATCAGGTCGAATTGCATGGCCGACGTGTCGGTGCCGTCCATCCGCAGGCGTTCGCGCACGATGTCGAGGGCCAGACGTCCGCGCTCGGCCGCGCCCGGTCCGGCGTACGAAATCTGCCCTTCCCCGCTGAAGCCGTCCTCGTAGCAGATCGAGACCTTGAGACTGCCGGGGCAAGGCCGGCCACGTGCTCCCTCCACCCGAACCCGATCCGGACCCAGGGGGGCAATGCGCGCACCGGTGAAGTCGGCGACCACATCGGCCTGGAGATAGGCGGCGGGATCGAGAATCTCGTAGAGCAGCTGCTCTTTGCAGGTGGCTTCCGTCAGCAGCCCACCCGCGCCTTCCAGCTTGGCGAAGGTCGCGCCGCCGTCCTGATCGACCTCGGCGAACGGGAAGCCCAGCCTGGCCAGGTCGGGAACGTCCTTGACGCCCGGATCAGCGAAATAGCCTCCGCACAGCTGCCCGGCGCATTCGAGCAGATGGCCGACCATGGTTCCCTGCCCCAACCGATCCCAGTCATCGAGCGACCAGCCGAAGGCATGCACCAGCGGAGCGAGGAACAGGGCCGGGTCGCAGACCCGGCCGGTCAGCACGCAATCGGCGCCAAGCGCCAGCGCATCGACGATCCCGCCAACGCCCATGTAGGCATTGGCGGATACCACGGCGCTGCCGAGGTCACAGCTCGTCCCCTCGCGATCGATCAGCGGATAGGGCCGGGCCATGATCAGGTCGAGCACGTCGTCGCCGACCACAGCGGCGGTACGATAGCCGGACAGGCCGAGCTCGCGGGCAATTCGGGTGGTCGCACGGGCAGCAGCCAGGGGATTTGCCGCACCCATGTTGCTGATCAGCCGCACGCCGCCGCGCGAGGCCAGTGGCAGCGCCGCGCGCATCCGGGCTTCGAGCAGAGGGTCGTAACCGCCATCGGGATCGAGCTGGCGCGCAGCCTGAGCGAGACCGATGGTCCGCTCGGCAAGGCATTCGAACGCGAGATAATCAAGTCCGGCATGCTCCAGCAGCGCGGTGGCCGGCTCGATCCGGTCGCCCGAGAAGCCCGCACCAGCTCCTATCCGGATGGGTCGCGTGGTCACGCGAGCACCCCCATGAGGACTGCAGCTGCGGTCATGACCAGCGATACTCCAAAGAGCCAAGGGATCGAGAAGCGCTGATGCGCGCCGAGTTCTATTCCGCTGAGTCCGGCGACCAGGAAGGTGGCAGGTGTCAGGGGGCTAACAGGAAACCCGGTGGTCATCTGACCGAGCAGCGCGGCTTGAGCGACCTTCACCGGCGCGACACCGAAATGGCCGGAGACCTCGGCGACCACCGGCAAGACACCGAAGTAGAAGCTGTCGGGATCGAACGCGAGACTGAGCGGCATGGCCAGAAATGCGAGCAGGACCGGGATGTGAGGACCAAGCCCGGTCGGAACGAGGGCCGTGCTGGCGACCGCGAGGGCCTTGATCATGCCCGTGCCATTGAGGATGCCGGTGAAGGCGCCTGCGGCCACCAGCACGCTGACCATCAGCATCGCGGTGGGCGCATGGGCCTCGATACGCGCACGCTGGGCTGCGGGATCGGGAAAGTTGATGACCAGGGCGAGCGCCGTGCCGAGCATGAATACCACGACCGGCTCGGCGAGTCCGCTGACCATCAGCGCGACGACCACGAGGGTGAGCAGCAGGTTCAGCGGGAGCAGGCGCGGCCGGACAAGGCCTGCGCCATGGCCCGCGTCAGCGCTGGCCGGGGCTGAGGCCGTGCCACCATCGTCCAGCTCATGGGCGGCGGAGGCAAGGGGCCGTAGGCCGAGCCGGCGCCGCTCGCGCAGGCCGAGGTACCATGAAGCGGCGAAGACGAAGACCAACCCTACGCTCTGGACCCCGATCAGCGGGGTGAAGATCTCGGTCACGGTCAGCTTGAGCGAGGCGGCAGCGCGCACCGTGGGTCCTGTCCAGGGGAGGAAGTTGACGCCGGCGGCCATCGAGGCGGTGCAGGCCAGCACGCGCCGATCCATGCCCAGTTCGTCGTAAATCGGACGCAGTGCCGGGATGGTAACAAGGAAGCAGACCGCGCCCGACCCATCGAGATGGATCAGCAGCGCCAAGGCGGCCGTCCCCAGGGTAATGCGTTCGGGCCGGCGCCCGACGAATGTCAGAATGGCACCAACCAGCGGAGCCAACAGCCCGACGTCCGTCATGATCCCGAAGAACAGGATGGCGAACACGAACATGCCGGCGATCGGCGCAATCTGACCGATCCCCTTGATGACATAGCCCGGCATGGCACTCGCCTCGCCCAGCGTTAGTGCGGCAAGGGCCGGGATGAGGATCAGTGCGACGACGGGTGAGACACGGTTCGACAGGATTGCCGCGAGCAGGAGCACCAGCGTTGCCGAAGCAACCACGACCAGCATGTTACCCAACTCCCCCCACCTGACCGGCGCCGAGCCCGTTCATGCCGCAAGTGCATCGATCCAACAATTAGACTTACCTGATCGATTGATCAGAATTTTGCATCGACCGCGGCGCTCAGCAGCAATCGCCGGAACGCCTCTGCGGCCGGCGCCAGGGTTCGGTCGGCCAGGGTGCAGATCCCGATCGTGCGTGATGCGACGGGCGGTTCGGTGTTGCGCCAGGCCATGGGCTTGCCAACCGCCATCAGGGGCAAGGTGCTGCGGGGAAGCAAGGATACGCCAAGGCCTTCGCCAATCAGACCGCCAACCGTCGCCAGTTGCGCACACTCGAAGCGCGGACTCGCCTGGAGGCCCGTCGAAGTGAAGATGCTGTCGGTCATCATCCTGACGCTGCTGCGTGGTTCCATGGCGATGAAGGGCCGTCGCTCGAACTCCGACCAGGGTGCCGGATCGGCGATGTCGTCCGCATCCTCTGGCCGGCACACCAGGACATAGTCGTCTTCGAACATCGGCTCGAAACGGATCGCCGTGTTGGCGGCGGGGGGAATGGTAATGGACAGATCGATCGACCGATCCTGCAGGTTCTGCAACAGGCCGCCGGTCAGGTTCTCCCGGATGATGACTTCGACCTGGGACCGTCCGCTCATAAACTTGGCGATCGCCCGCGGCAGGAATTCAGCTGCGACCGAGGGCAGTGCACCGATGACCACGCGGCCACGTTCCCCACTGAATGTCTGGTCAAGCTCGCGGAAGGCCAGGTCAAAATCGGCGGTAAGCCGTTCGACGATCGGCACCAGTGCAGCCCCTGCCGCCGTGAGCATCACGTTGCGGGAATTGCGATCGAACAGCCGAACGTTGAGGTCTTCCTCAAGCAGCTTGATCGTTCTGCTGAGAGCCGGCTGAGACAGGTTCGCAAGGCGGGCTGTTTCGCTGAAGCTGCAGGTGCGAGCGACCTGCAGAAACAGCCTGAGACTGGTCATGCTTGGAGTGCGGGCCATATGCCTTTTCCTAAGGGCACCAGCGCCATCGGATCTCGCGTTTGGCGCAAGTGGGTGACGATGAGCAAGAGCTTAGCCAAATCGCACTCAGCTGCCTCCACAGCGCGGTTGCTCCAGTGGTCAGTTTCAGGCGTTGGAGCGGCAATCCACCAGAAACGAGGGCTGGCGGCTGATCGCCTAGGACAGACAGGTAGCCTCTGACTTCGCCAGTAGCAAAAGACAGTAACCGCTTTCGGCAGCAAGCAGGCGAGAGGTTGGCTACCTTGAACAACGAAGCGTAGTCGGCGGCTGCCAAACCTGCATCCAGGGCCGACATTTGGGCGGCAGCACCGAAGCCTAGCTCACCTCAACGCGCCCATTCTCATTCGAGCGGGTGGAGTGCCGAACCGCTCGCCCCGACTGTTGAAATCGGACCGAAGCGGGCGATGCACCGGCCAGTCACCCGCGACTGACATCCGCATCGAATTGTCAGAATTCCAGTTGTTGTTCAGCTTCTTGATCCGCATCGGCTTTGCCTCGAGCCATGGTCCAAGCGGTTCACAACGTCTGGACCAGAGCGCGCCATGGCCGAAATCTGCGGGTTTGCATCGGCACCCCTGGTGCATCAGGTGTACCCCTTCCCCCGCACCCCTTTCCATCGTTCCGCTTCGTGTGCCTGGAGGTGGGAAGCATCGCGCCGCCGGTCGTTCCGTGCGCATCCTCTGGCGCGCTGGCCGAGTGCCGACGGGTCAGCGCGAACCGGGCCGGGCTCGTGCAGACCGGGCACCCCGTCGTCCGTTTCTTCGACCAACAGGGCGCCACCGGCAGCGAGGCCGAGGCGCTTGCGGATATCGGCGGGCAGGCTCATCCGGCCGTTGGGCGTGATCGTCACTTGCACGGTCATGATCGAGCTCCGTCGTGCCTTAAAATTTGTCTGATGGCTCTCATGGAGTCATATGGCACATTTGCTAGAACATGTCACATCGACTGTTTTCTGCCATATGTGCCCGATCTACCTTGGGCGGCGCCCCATCTACCCTATGCGGTGAGTGCCCATTGCTCGTGCTTCCCGTTAGGCTTTCCGACGGAGCAAGGATGTGAGCCGGTGGGGGTCATGAAGCTGCGGTTTGAGTTCACCATTCCGGACCGCACGCCCCAGTCGAACACCGCGCAGCCCGATGAACGATCGGCAGCGGAGCTGGCGAACAAGATCTACCGCTTCCGCCGCCGGCGCGCCGCCGTGCTTGGAGGGCTGTCGAACCTGTTCGGGGAGCCCGCCTGGGACATGCTGCTCGACCTCTACACGGCGCGGATCGCATTGCAGAGGGTATCGGTGACCAGCCTGTGCATTGCCGCTGACGTACCGCCGACCACGGCGCTGCGCTGGATCGCGCTCTTGGAAAGCGAGGGACTGATCGAGCGCTACCCTGATCCCAGTGACCGGCGCCGGACCTACATCAGGCTCAATGACAAGATGACCGCGGCCATGACCCGTTTGCTCAGTGGCTGATCGGCCTGTTTGCTACTCCGGTCCGACACGGTCGATCATGTCCATGAAGTCGCGCGCCGCCTCTTGGTCGGCCTCATCCTTGAAGGCGATGTCGAGGTCGGGGGACCCGCCCAGCATGTAGAGCAGGCTCCACAAGGCAAAGCGGCGCGGCCGGTCCCGTTCGAGCCCGAGGTCGACCCGCATCTTCTCGATGCCAGCGGTCAAGGCATCAGCCGTCACGGCCTCGAGGTCGGAGGTCCCGAAGTAGCGTCGAAGCTGATCGTCGAAGTCCATGTCCGGGTCCTGCTGCGTTATGCGCGCGGGGTGGCGGCTTTCGGCGGACATGTCAAAGCGCTGCGATCCATCTGCGGGATCCTGGCCAGCCGATCCCCCGCGCCCAGCTGCCGATCACAGATGCCCCAGAGGATGCCAGCACTGAGGGTCGCAAAGTTCCAGCGCGAGAGCTGATACGTGGTGTGCTCCAAGGCATGCGACAGCCCGGCATCATCGTGGGCCACGGCCCAATCGAGTGGCGATGACGCAAAGACATGGGGGAAGACCGCCTGGCCGTGCCGGTAGCTCTGGCGGAGCAGCTCCTGCGTCGGCTTGCCGAAGTATTCGGCGAACTCCCAGAACCGCTCGATGCCGACACCGGTCATGTACCTGGCGGCAAACAGCCCATGGTCCTCGCACCAGCGGACTGTCAGCATGCGCCAGACCATCAACGATGCGGTGTCCTCTGCCAGCAGGGCGATGGCCGCCGCACTTCCCTCCCCCGCAGACAGGAGGCTGGCCTCTCCCTTGCCCAGCCACCGCGCGTAGGTCGGGAGGAGGTCGGTCTCGAGGTGGAGAGCATAGCGCGTGTCCACCAGATCGTAGCGCAGCAGGTCGAGCTGAGCCTCGTAGTCGCCGATGGCCTCGTCACTCAGCAGGGCGGATGCAGAGCGCCCGAGCATATGGCTGAACTCGATCGGCCGTCGGTCAGTGGTCCACTTGTAGACGGGCGGGCCATAGACCTGCTGCATGCTCCCGACCCGAGCCAGGGCCTCGCGCAGGTCTTCGGCCGCGCGGTTCGCCAGCAGGCTGCGCACCGCGCGGGTGATGGTCACGCTGGCTTGTTCGATCGTCGCAGTGAAGGCCCCCTCCCCCTCGCCGACAGGGTCGAGTACGGCGAACGGCGTCAGGCCGGCGCGGAAACTCCTCAGCGCGGTTTCGAGCTGAAGGGCATCAGAAATGGTTACACCCAGATCGACAAGGGACGCCATGCGTTCAGCTGGAACACATTCGGAGCCGCAGGAAATCTCGTCGTCGCCGATGCTCTGTCCAGGCAATGGATGATCCCCACATTACGCGCCCCACTATCACGGAAGATCATCTCGCGCAGCCCTGCGGTCGACCCAATGCTGGTCCGTTCCCGGTGGGAAAAAGGCGGCGCAAGGGGTCAGGAGGCCCTCGGGATTGCGGGCTGGCAACATAACCCGCTCCAGAGGTGCGTCAGACAATTGTCAGACACTTTTGTTGTTAAACACCAGATACTTGCCGAACTCATCAATTTTGTCAGACAGATGTCTGACAAGGGGTCGGGCCGATTAATCCAATTTCGTCAACAGCTTGCGCCTCACGGGCACCGTGTTGGGTGTACCCTCTCCACCAGGCACTCCATGCTTGCCCACCTGGCTCACCTGATGGCTGACTCACGCGCCGACTGGTGCTGAACAGGTCCTGTCGCGCCATGGCGCGAAACAGGCCTTAGGGCCCCCTTTGAGTCCCGCCCCAGGCAGGCGTAATGCCAACTCAGCGGATTACGGAAACGGTGACGCCTGCAACATCGGCTACGGCGCGCCACTGCTTGTCCGCGGTGAGCGCTGGCAATCCGTCACGCCGCGCCAGTGCCAGGCAAAACCGGTCACCAAGCGAAAGTCCCGCCTCCGCCGTCACCGCACGCAGTCGCCCCGCAATCGTCGCCAAGGCCTGATCAGCTTCGACGATCGTGACGGGCAGAGGGCGAAGCATCGCGTCGACCTGGTCGGCGGGCATGCCAGCGTGAATGAAATGGCTCACCACCTCTGCATAGTTCACGCTCGACATGCGTGCCTCGGCAATGGCTTCGGCGACCTTTGCAGCGCCCGGCTCATCCCTCAACAGAGCAAGGAGCGCCGAGGCATCGAGGACCACGTCGCTCATTCGCCAGAGTCCTCACGACGGCGCGAGAGAAAAGCATCGACGGAGGCTTCTGGCATGTCGCCAGTGTAGTGTCTCGCCAGCGCCTGAGCATGGGCGATCGACTGCGCAACGGTGCGCAGGATCACACCATCCGGTGTCTCTTCGACCAGCAAGGCACCACCTCCAGCAAGGCCCAGGCGCTTGCGGATATCGGCGGGCAGGCTCATCCGGCCATTGGGCGTGATGGTCACTTGCACAGTCATGCTCGCGCTCCGCTATGCCTCATGATTCGTCATGTGGCCTCTATCGGATGATATGGCATGTTTGAGAATGCATGTCACACGCCTCCGGTTGTGACATTAAACTCCACTTGCCCACCCTTTCGCCACTCGATCTTCGCGGACGGTGGGCGCCCCAGTCGAGCGCCGCGGATGTCAGAGCCATCGGCGGGCGGCGCACCGACCGGGTGAACACGATGTCGGCGGCTTGAAGGCGTTCAGTGCCTGCTTGAAAAAGGGGTACACCTAACACGGTGTCCATGAGGCCTAAGGCTCTGCTTTGTAATGCGAAAACCGGTAGACCCCCCTGGGAACAATTGTCGCACAGGAAACGGCAGAGCTCGCTATCCCGTTGGATTTGCGGGATAACCTTGTGCGACAATTGTTCCCGGACGGGTCCGAGCATGTCCTGCCCCATCGGGCCAGATGGCCAGGCAATCGACCGGCAGACCAGCCAGCACGAACAGATGGCATGGGAGCTCCTCCGAACAGCCATGGAGCTGAAGGGGGCCTGACCTCGCCGAGAAGGTGAAGGGGTCGGACTGTGGTCATGGTCGCCGGGTCGATCATGACCGACGACCGCCCTTGGCTAGCTGCTTGGATGAACCGTGCTACCCCTAGTTCAACCCACTGCGGGTAGCGCGCCACTTGGCCGCGGGCTTGGGGCCCATTCTCCTGCCCAGCCCGTTGCTGGCTGCGTCCAGCCCCAGGGCCCGGACGCGATCGACCAGCATGTCATGGTAATCCGTACTCACCATCGTCCACGTGGGTTTGCCGGCGCGCAGGATGATGACCTTGTCGTGCCCGCTGCGGGCGGCGACAGCGGCGGGCTTGTGGCGCAGATGCTCGACCGCGATGCGGACAGTCCGGCGAGGATAGCCTGCGCAGCGGCTTAGGCGGATCGGCATATGGAATCCTTTCCATGCTGATGCAGGGTTGGTTGCCCGAGGTTGGCGGGCGCTATGCGCCCGCCCGCTCGGCCTGCCTGTCATCGCCACCCGGCTTGTCCCCACGCTCCGCAGCTTGGTAGAAATCCAGCAGTGCCGATGACCGTCCCATCTGATCGAGTTCTGCCGGGGTGCGATTGCGGTCCTCGTGGGTGAACACCTCGCAACGCAGTGCCGCGGGGTCCGCTACTCCGATGAATGCGTACCAGTGTCCGGCCGTGGCAAAATCGGGGACGGTGCGGAGCATGACATGCACCTCGTCACTGACTTCGGCGACCATCCGCATCGTCGTGCGATCCTTGGTGCTCACGTCGATCACCATCACGTCGAAGCCGACCGACAGGTCACGGACTGACGCCTCGAGGCACTGGAGCGCAACCGGCCCGCGTTCGATCAGCGGCTCATGGTTCAGCGTGAGGCGTCCTTCGTCGGTGACAGATAGGTAGCTCGGCCGGCTGAAGGGAAAGCACATCAGCGCCGCCCGGGGAAAGGGGCTTCGCCCCCACCGAGCTTCGCAAAGCGGCCGGAAAAGCTGCCGCGAATCCTCGATCTGGTGGAAACCCGCGATCGACAGGTCTCTGCGCAACTGCCGGTTCTGACACAGATCGACCGCCAGGACCCGTTGCCCCTCGCTCCGTGCTTTGAGGGCGAGCTCTGCCGCCGTGAGCGACACGCCGGTGCCGCCGCAGACACTTTGAACCGAGATCACTTGCATGTCGTTTACTCCTGCTGAAGCGCGATGAGCGCGGGTCTATGTGAGGGCTTGGGGGCTATTCGGCGCACTACCCCGCCGACTGGCGCCAGCGCTGGGCAAGGCGGTCGACCGCCCCTGGCAAGGTGTCCGACAGCGGCGGCTCGAACGACACCATTTCGGGACAGACCAGTACCTTCAACAGGAGGCCTGCCCTGTCGATCCAGTCGACATGGAGGCATGGGTCGGCCGCTTCTGGTGCAAGAAGCACCCGGACCTGCGATTCCGCCGGGCACAGCATGCCGAATATCGCCGCGTCGGAGCCTCCAAGGTCGATCACCGCGCGATCGTAATAGTGGCCCAGCCAGGCGTTCCAGCGCTGTTGGGTCCTGTTCCTCCTGTCCCGGTATGTGCCGGCCAGTTCTGAAAGCGAGGGCCCTCCCCTCGTCTGCTCCGCGAGCGACAGGATGCCTGCCCGCGGATAGCTGCGGTTCCTCCACTTCCGGCCGCACCACGGTGTCACTAGATCGCGGATATCTCCCAGATGCTCGAACCCGTGTGGCTCGAGGTCGCGCGCTAGGTCCCGTGTCGGCGATGTGTCGATCGCGAGGACCCGGTCGCCGGCAGCCTGAGCACAAAGCAGCAGGTCCGCGGCCTTCAAGGTGACCCCGCACCCCGGCGCCGGCGAAATCACCCCGATCACCTCCATCGGGTACCATGCGCTGACCGACCGGTGACGGCGCGGCGGACGGGCTGGTGCCAAGCGGATGTTGCCCTCCCCTGCCCTGAGCCTGGTCATGAGCCGACCACCTGGAGCCGGCCATCGATCACATCGAAGCGCCACCGGGCCTGGGTGTCGTGGTTGTTCCCCTGCTTGTCCCGCAGGGTGATGGTCATCTCGCAGTTTTCGCCGGGGTCGGGCGCAGCAGGTGCGCAGCTGATGTTGCGGACCTTCGTCAGCGTCGCCTTAGACAGGGCACGCGCTTCGGCCGCCTCCGCCCGCAGGTCACGCGCAGCCTCGTCATGCCCGTCGGCGACACGGTTGGGCTCGTTCGCCTTGCCAAGCGAGGCGGCGATCCGCCGCGCCATCGCAGCGCTGCGATCCCAGTCTTCGGCCTTCGCGTCGAGGTCATCTGCCCGCGCGGCCTGTGCCGCCTGGATCCTCGGCCAGTTGGCCTTGGCAGCCTGCTCGTAATCGGACGTGGATTTGCCGCAGGCGGTCAGCGCCAGGCAAAAAGCGATCGCAGCACTGTACCGTAACATCCCGCCTCCCATCGCAACGCTGGAGGCGGACCGGCCCGAGCCGGGTGTTGGAAACCCTGCGTAGTCACAAGGCGCCGCCGCTTGTGGGATAGCTGCTGCCCCTGTTGGCCAAGCAGGGGTATCCTTTCGTGTCACGACGGACGGAAAGGATGAGACATGCCAAAGAAGATCACAGCGGTCGGGTACTCGGCGGCGATGGCTCGCGCCGAGGCGGAGCCGGCTCGCGCACGGTTCTGGGTGGGGCTCGACGTTGGGCTGAGGAACACGGCGGTCTGCGTCGTCGACGCCGACGGGGCGGTCGTGCACCAGATGTCGATGAAGAGCGATGCGACCGAGATCGGCCGGTATCTGCGCAAGAACTTCAAGTCGCACGTGTCGATGATCGGCATGGAAACGGGCAGCCTGTCGCCGCATCTGGCTGCGCAGTTGCGTCGTCAGGGCTTCCCGGTGGCGGTGCTCGATGCGCTCCAGGTGCACCGGGTGCTATCGATCAAGCGCAACAAGACCGACACCAACGACGCACGCGGGATCGCCGAGATCACCCGCTCGGGCCGGGAGTATCTGACCGAGGTCTACGTCAAGTCCAGCCTGAGCTTCGAGATCAGGGCCTATCTCATCATGCGCGATCGCTTGGTGAAGCAGCGGCGGGAGACCGAGGCCATGATCCGCGGCCTGGTCCGTGTCTATGGCGGACGGATCGAGGGCGGAACCGAAAGCCCGGCGACCTATCGCAGTCGCGCGATCGACCAGATGTGCCTGATTGCCGATCGGGAAAACATCGATCTGCGGCCCAGGGTCCTGCCATTGCTCGACCTGTGCCAGAGCTTTTATGACGAGGCCCAGCGCATCGAGCGCGAACTCGACCTGTTGGCTGCGGCCAATCCGGTCTGCCGGCGCTTCATGGAAATCCCGGGCGTTGGCACCATCACGGCGCTGTCGTTCTTCAGCGCCATCGAGGACCCCCACCGCTTCCGCCATGTCGAGGATGTCGCGGCCTATCTTGGCCTCACCCCGCGGGTGTACCAGTCGGGAGACAGCCTGACCCATGGCAGCGTGAGCAAGATGGGCAATCAGATGACCCGCACACACCTGGTCTCGGCGGCGACGGTCATGCTGTCGAACACGAAGTCCTTCAGCACGCTGAAGGACTGGGGGCTGCGGCTCAGCAAACGGGTCGGGTTCAACAAGGCCAAGGTGGCCCTCGCGCGCAAGCTGGCGATCGTCATGCTCAGCCTGTGGCGCGATGGCACCCACTTCATGGCGAAGGCGGCGAATGTGGAGGCGCATCGCGAGCTGATGCGTCGTCAGGCGGCCGTGTAGGCCGGCCTGGTCCGAGCAAGGAGCCAGATCAAGAAGCCAGATCAAGGAGAATGCGAGACAGGTTCACGGGTTCGGCGCGCAAGGGCGCCGGCAGAGTCCTCCCGGGAGGCGGAGGGATCGGAGACTCCGGGTCTAAAGTTGAGGTGGCGACAACCTCGTGCCGCTTGTTGGAGCTCCCCCCTTTGCAGGTGAATACCCATAATGAGGCAGGCGTTGGCCCCATGGGCCCGGCAAGGCGCCTGACCACGAAGAGACTGTTGCACTCCGGGACGGACAATCTGGACTTGCCGCGCTCAGCAAAGGAGCACACCATGCTGACGCTCTGAATTGCGGATACCCCTGCGCGAGGGGGCAGCAGCTAGAGACTTTAGGCGGAACCTTGGACATGCGCGACGGCCACCCGGCCGAACTAGGTTCGACCGGCGACTACGATTGTGAGGTTTCCACGCCTCACCCTCGGGACTGACCGAGGGATTTGTTGGATAGATGCCTCAGTCGGGGGAAGGTTACAAGTAGGGTTATGTGGTTCGGCTATCTCGTCGGAATGCAAAAAGTTAAGCGCCCAATGACGTGATGGGGTGGACGGCCCTCGCACAGAGATAGGTATGTAATGGTGCGGTTGTAGGAAGCCACGTCTCGAGGAGTCGCCCATGCCCCAGGAGATCGCTGTAACTGGCCTCGATCTGGCCAAGAATGTGTTCCAGGTTCACGCCATCGCCGATGATGGCAGTCTGGTTGTGCGCCGGTAGCTTCGACGTGTAGAGAATCTGAAGTTCTTCGCGAAGCTGAAGCGGTCATGCCTTGTCGGGATCGTAGCTTGTGCATCGGTCTATTACTGGGGCCGGGAGATCGGCGCGCTCGGTCATGAAGTCTGTCTCACGCCACCAGCGTTTGTGAAGCCCTACGTCAAGTTCGGCAAGACGGCGATCTGCGAGGCCGTGGCCAGGTCGACTATGCGCTTTGTCGCGGTGAAGTCGGACAGCGCCAGGTGGTGTTGATGCTGCACAAGACCTGCGATCTTCTGGTTCGACAGCGGACCATGGCCGTGAGAAGTCAAGAGTCACGCCGTTGATGTAGGCCCATACATCCAAGTCCCGGCTGATGAATTGGATAATGATAATCCCTTTAATTATATGAAGGCCGGATACGCCCCTGGCGCTGCCGTCAGAGCGGCTGGATCATTCCGTTGGGTCCCCCTGGATGTGCAGGAGCATCGCCGCAAACAGATCGATCTGATCGCGCGAGTAGGCCTGCAGCCGGCTTTCCAGCATGGCGGACAGACTGGTGCGAAACTGGGCCGTGACCTGCTGGCCCAGCGGCGTCAGTTGCAACAGCGAACGACGCCGGTCGTCGCCGGCCCGGGCCGTGATCAGCCCGGCGTCGGTCAGGCGGGCGAGCTCCGCCGTGACCAGGCTCCGCCCGATGCGCAGCAGTTCGGCCAGGTCCTTGGGATAGGTCACCCCGCGGTCGATCACGCTCAGGATGAAGGCCCCCCGGGGGCCCAGATCGAAGCGCTCGGTGATCGCCCTGCCCGCGGCGTTGATCGGTCGCTGCGCGAAGACCAGCCCTGCCAGGATGCGCGACAGCAGCGCAGGATCGAGCCTGTCCGCGTCGCGCGGGGCGCTGTCCGTGCGGCTCAGCAGGTGCTGGAGCAGCGCATCGCGGCGGTCTTGCGTCATGCGCGTGAAGTCCCGGGTCGGTTGCGCGCTCTCCTAGCAAGCCCGCAGGCCACGGCAAGCCGAACCTGCGCCATGCTCCGGCCCGGAGGCTCCGCTAAGGCCTCGGCGGCGGCGCTTGCGGCGCGGCCTGGATGATTTCGAGCGCAAAGCCCTCGGGGTCGGCGGTGTGCAGCACGCGGTAGCCCTTGGGATCGCCGCTTGGCATGGTGTGCGTCAGCTTGCGGCGATCGAGCTGGGCGATCACCGCGGCCAGGTCGGTCACGCGCAGCACTAGGCGGTTGAATCCTCCGCCCGGCGTCGGCGCCCGGCGGGCGGCGGGATCGGTCTCATGCTGCAGGATCAGGGTGGATGGCGCGCCGGAGCCGGCAAAGCGCAGGATGTATTCCCGGCTGGTGCCATGCGCCACCGTCGTCGCCAGGGTCAGGCCGAAGACGTCGCGGTAGAACGCCAGTTCGCGCTCGGGATCGGCAACGCTGAACACCACCCCGACCAGCGCCGGGGGCGCGATCGGCGGCTCTGCCCGGACAGGGGCCGACAGCGACACGGCGGCCAGTCCGGCCAGCGAAAGGGCGGCGTGCCTGCCGGTCATGCCACGATCTCGCCGATCGACTTGCCGGTGGTCATGCTCTGGGTTCCCCAGGTGTCGATCGACACCCCCATGATCTGCTGCAGGGTCAGCCCGACGCGGCTGACCGGGGTGCCCTGGCCATCGACGTAGAGCCCGGTCCTGACCCGCCCGCCGGCGCTGCCTGCGGTCATCATCGGGATGTTGTCGATCGTGTGGAACTTGGCAAACTCGGTTTCCGAGTGGGCAAACACCAGCGTGTTGTCGAGCAGCGTGCGTGGCCCTTCCTGGATCCGGTCGAGCGCCCCGACGAAGTAGACCCAGGCTTCCATGATGCGGTTGAGGAAGTAGCTGGCCTCGGGCTGGTAGCCGAGCCGGTTGTCCAGTGCCTCCTCATGCGTGAGCTGGTGATGCGTGATCGTGCTGCCGATCCGCGTCAGCGACGAGGCCCCGTTGTTGAACATCATGTTGAACACGCGGGTCTGGTCGCAGGCGAGCGCCATGACCAGCAGGTCGGTCATCAGCGCGTGATTGGCCACCGCGGTCTCGATCTCGGCATTGACCGGGCGTTCCCGGACCGCCCGCGGGACGATGCAGGCGGGCATCGGTTCGGGCTTGGTCAGCTCCACCGCGAGCTGGTTCTCGAGCTGGCGGACCGAGGTGAAGTACTGGTCGAGCTTCTGGCGGTCCGCCGCACCGACCGCACTCACCAGCGCCTTGCGCTGTTCGCCGACCGCGGACAGGACGCTGCGCCGCGCCATGACCACCGGATCGGGAACGAAGGTGGCGCTGTTCGGGTCCTGGAAGCCGGTGCCGAACAGGCGCTGGTACAGGGCGCTGGCCGATGTCTCGGACGGGTTGAGGTTGCCGCCGCCGCGGCCGCTCAACGAATTGCGCGCGTCGCCCGCCGCCGACATCTCGAGGCTGCGGAAGCGGGTCCGCGTGCCGATCCGGTCGCCGATCGCCACGTCGAAGGATTCGCCCGGCAAGCCGCGCTCGGCGGTCAAGGCGCGCCCGGTTCGGATCGCCGCGCCCCCGGAGGAGTGCGGCAGATTGGGCGCTCCGTCCAGCATCACGTTGAAGTTGCCGAGAATGTTGATCTTGTGCGCGAAGGGGCGGATCGGTGCCAGTTCGGGCTTCAGATCGTATCCGGGCCCGGCCTTGTCCGGGAACCAGCGGTTCGGGTTGACCCCCAGCCCCCAGAACCAGGTGCCGAAGCGCACCGGCACGGGGCTGCCGGTGGCGGCCATGGCCTCGCCGTTGATGTCGAGGAACGCGTCCAGCAGCGGCACCCCGACGGTGATCGCAGCCCCGTTGAGCATGCCGCGCAGGGCTGAGCGGCGGGTCAGATCCATAGCCATCGTCGTCCTCCTTGACCTTACCGCCGCCGCGTCCGCGCGGCCGGTCCCGACAGGGGGACAGGTTGCACGGCATAGGCCTCGGGCATGGTGACCACATCCAGGAAAAGCTGACGGATGCGGAAGTTCTGGGCCGAAAAGCGGTCCGTCAGCCCGTCGATCCGGGTCGCATCCTCGACCGGCTTGCCGGTCGCGTATTCCAGCGCGCGGGACGCGACACAGGTGGTCGTGTCCCGGCTGGCGGCAAGCGCCCGGCCCAGCCCCGCTGCGCCTTCGAAGACGGTGCCATCCATGCTGCCGGTGGCGTCGATCGGGGCGCCGTTCTCGACCGCACGCCGGGATCCGATCCCGTCGAACCGCTCCAGGGTGAGCCCGATCGGATCGGTTATCGCATGACAGCCCGAGCAGACCGGGTCGGTGTTGTGGGCGGTCAGGCGGATGCGCGCCGTGGGCATGGCGCGGTTGGTGGTGTCCTGCACCGCGGTGAAATTGACATTGCCCGGCGGGTTGGGAACCGGCTGGCACATCAGCAGCTCGCGCACGGCGCGGCCGCGCAGGGTCGGCGAACTGCGCCCCGAATGCGAATACATCGCCAGGAATCCGGCCTGGCCAAGCAGACCGGCGCGGTCACTGCCCTCGGGAAACTCGTAGGGCACCCAGCCCTGCGAGCGGCTGACCGGCACCTGGTACAGGGCCCCGAGCGGCCGGTTCATCCAGGTCCGCCGGGTGGTGAACAGATCGCGGTAGTCCCCGTCGCGGGTCACCAGGTGATCGGTGATGGTCCGCAGCATCTGCTCGGGCAAGGCCTGGGCGATGGCCTGGTTGAAGTAGGGATAGACCACCGGGTCCTTCGCCAGTTCGTCAAACCGTTCGAACAGCAGCATATCGGCGAAGAAGGCGCGGACGCCGTTCTCGAACCGCGGCGAGGCGACCATCCGTTCGGCCGTCGACCGCAGCTGGACCGGATCGCGCAGCCGTCCGCCGGCGGCGGCATCGAGCAAGGCGGCATTGGGCGTGGTGTTCCACAGCGTGTAGCTGAGCCGGGCCGCGCGCGAATAGTCGTCGAGGCTCAGGCGGCCGAGCGCGGCAGGGTCCGGCTCGGCCCGTTCCACCACGTAGAGGAAGTGGGGCGACACCAGCATCGCGGCCAGCGCCAGTTCGAGCCCTTTTTCGAACGAGGCGCCCGCCGGCGCGGTGCGTTCGGCCAGACCGGCGTAGAAGGCGCTTTCGTCCGGCGTCAGCGGTCGCCGGAACAGGAGCCGGCCCAGCCGGTCGAGTGTCGGGCGAATGCAGCCGGCGGTGACGGCCTCGCCGGCCCCCGCAGGGCAGGTGACGAACTGGGCGCGCCGCGCCGGGTCAAAGACCTGCGCGGCGATCTGCCGGGCCATGGCATCGAACTGCTCGATCCCGGCGGGGGAAATGCTGGCCGCCCGTGCCCCGCTCGCGATCAGTTCGTGGGCGGGCCGGACGATCGGTTCGAAGCGGCCCGAAACGCGAATGTCGGTGCCGAAGATATCGGCAATGCTGTTGCGGTACTGGGCCTCGGTGAGCCGGCGCATGCCGATGATGCGCAGATCGCTGGCGGCCGCCGGATCGGCCGTCCGCGCGACGGGGGCCGCGTCCACCGGAAAGCCGGCCCGGATCGAACCGGCCGCCGCCATGCCGGCCACGGCAAGGACAAGGGCATGAAGGACGCGGCGGGTCATTGGGCCATGGCTCCGCTGGCTTGGGGCAGATCGTTCACGAAGGCCGGCACGGCCGTCACCCGCATCGCGCTGGACACGCCGGTGCACTTGCCGGTCTTGCGGTCGCGCAGGCCGTCGGCATGCTTGAGCAGGGTCCCGAGCATGCCAGCGCAGTCGATTCCCGCCGTGGTCGCCGCGCCCACCCCGCCGATCGACGGGCTCTGGATCACCTCGAAGGCCGGACGATAGCCGCCGAGCAGCCCTTCGAGACGACCGTCCGGGCGGAACACCAGCCTCAGCCGCGCGCGGTGGTAGGTGTAGCGCGAGCGGGACCCGCGGATATCGCGCGCCCCGCCCTGCCCCCAGGTCTGCGCCAGGACGATGTCGGTCGGCTCGGTCGTCAGCACGCCCTTGTTGATATGCCCCTTGAGCACGTTGCGATGGCGCGGTCCGCTGGCGTTCACGGTGAAGCTGGCCCCGGCCAGGAAATGCCCCTTGGTGTCGACGGGGGGACGATCGGCGGTGTTGGCATAGATCACCTCGACATCGTCATCCCGGTCGAAGCTGTCGATCCCGCGCAGCAGGATCACCTGCGTCCATTCTCCCGACGCGTGGAACTGGCGCAGGCCGCTGGCGATGTCGCCGGCGATGCCATCCTTGCCCCGCCATTCCAGGGTGCAGCCCATCACCCGGTATTCCTGGTTGTCGATGCCCATTTCCCCGGCAGGCGACGTGAACTCCTGGTGCCCGCAGGTGTCGCCCGCCGCGCCGCCGTCAAGGTTCAGCCCCTGGGCGGTCGCGCTCTGCACGGTGGGCAGCAAGGGGCGCCGGAACCGGTCGGGTTGCGAACAGATGTTGGTGTTGCCCGGCCCCACCGCGACCGCCTGCCAGCGCTTGGTGAACTCGGGCTCGTTCTCCTTGAGCGACAACCGGGCTCGCTCCGCCTCGGGCAGGGAGGCCAGGTACTGCTCCTTGAGCTTGGGAACCGTGCCCTCGGGACAGGCGTCCTTGCCTTGCACCACCGGGGGGGCGAACTCCTCGACGACGAAACCCAGCTCCCCGTTGGCGGGCGGCGGCGGCAGGTCCGGGGTGCTCTGGGCGACAGCGGTCGGCCGCGTGGCCGGGGTCAGCGCGAGGAACCCGGCGAGCGCTGCGACAAGGCCGGTCAGCACGGTCAGGCTGGTCGATGTGAGGCGGGTCACGGCAGGGCTCCGTCAGGGTTGCAGCGGGCTGGCGCCGGTCGGCAGCGCCGACAGGTCGGTCCCCTCGGCGACGAACACCGGCTGCCCGCGCCAGAGCCAGCGCGGGGCATCACCGGATTGATCGACGGTCCATTCTCCGGTTCCGGTGCTGGCCATCGGTGCCGGGAACGGGGTCCAGTGGCAGGCGTCGCCGCAAGACCCCGAAAACAGGAGATGGCCCGCAGCATCGGCCAGCCGATAGGCCCCGCCGATAAACCGGACGGTCACCATGGGCGGTGCCGAGAGCCGGGGTTTGGGCGGGACATGTTTCAGGGTGTTCCAGGTCCGCTCTTCGGCCCCGTCAAAGGCGGTCGAGCCGCTGTCGGCCCCGCGCCGGACATAGACCATGTGCCAGCCCTTGAAGACCCATTGCGGGCCATCCGGGCCGGCGATGATGGTCCAGTCGGGCGCGGACTGGGGCAGGACATAGCCCGGCGCGGTGCGGGGCAGTCCATCGGCCGGGAACCGGATGTTCGGGGTGCTGCCGGGCGGCGCGCGGAGAGGTTCCCAGGTCCGGCGGCAGGCGCCCTGGCAATATTGCGCGGCATCCGGTGACCAGCGCAAGACCGTGCGCATGTCCATCCCGTAGAGGACGCGGCCCTGGCGGTCGGTGTAGACGGCCTGCCCTTCGTCCGCGCGGACCACCACCTCGGACGGCAGCGGCGAACCGTCAGCGGGCACCAACGGGAAGTCGGCTGGCTGGGCCACGGACCTGGTGGCCGGCGCAGTGACGGCCAGCAGCAGGCCCACTGTCATGACCAAGCGGGCCATGTCAGTCCGCCCGGGTCCTGAAGCTGTCGTGACAGCCCTTGCAGGTCTCGCCCAGCTTTCTGGCCGCCTGGCGCATCGCGTCGGCATCGCCGCTGGCCACGGCCTGCTGGAAGCCGGTCGCGGCCCCGGCGAAGGCATCCTGCGCCGCCTTGAACCGGGCAGGCTGCCGCCAGATCTCGGCCCGCGCCTTGGTCTTGAGCCCCGGGGCCGGACCCGAGCCGGACGGGAACAGGCCATACTGCGCTTGGGCCACGTTGCGGATATGGCGGGCGGCCTGCCCGATCAGCACCGTCTGCACCTCATCGGTGCGCAAGCCATCGTTGACGGCCTTGAACGAGGCACCAAGCTCTCGATAGGTTTCGATCCGGGCGCGGATCGCATCCGGCGCGGCACCGACCAGCGGCGTGGCCAGCCCGCCAGTCAGCAGCACTGCCAGGCAGCACCCACGGATTCCCATCAGCCCGATCCTCTTACCTTATGGTGTTGCGGGTGAATATAGTTCAACTTTTGAATTATGCAACGCCATTTGCGCGGTTCGCCAGCCAGCGTCGCCGCGACGGCTCCATCCCTCGGGCCGCGCGGGCCCGCCCCGGGGCCATCAGTCCGGGGCCATCAGGGCGCCACAGCAAAACTGCCGCCAAGCTCCGCCGCCGAACTTCCCCCGATCCACAGGTCGAAGGGGCTGGCCTCGGCCACCCAGTCGCGCTGCGCGGCATTCCAGTAGCGCAGGTCAGCAGGGGCGATCGTGAAGCGCAGCGTTCTGGTCTCCCCCGGCTTCAGCGCGACCCGCTGGAATCCCTTGAGCTGACGCACCGGCCGGGATGCCTCGCCCAGCCGCTGGTGGAGATAGAGTTGGGCCACCTCCTCGCCGGGGCGCGAACCTGTGTTGGTCAGGTCCACCGTGACCGACACCGGTTCACCCGGCCGCACCTTGGGCGTGAGCACGGTCAGGCGCGAATAGGCGAAGGTCGTGTAGCTGAGCCCGAAGCCGAACGGCCAGGCCGGGGCGTTGCTGGCCTCCTGATAACGCTGATCGGCCTTTGCCGGATCGTGCGAGGGCAGCCGGGCATAGGTCATCGGCAACTGCGCGGCGCTGCGCACCCAGGTGTAGGGCAGCTTGCCGCCCGGGGTGGCATCGCCGAACAGCAGGTTGGCCACGGCCTCCGCGCCTTCGCTGCCCGGATACCAGACGTCGAGGATCGCCGGGGCCTTACTGTCATGGATGGTCAGCGGCCGGACGGTCATCAGCACGACGATCACCGGCTTGCCGGTGGCGGTCACGGCATCGAGCAGTTCGCGCTGCCGGCCGGGCAGGTCAAAGGTGGCGCGCGAGGCCATTTCGCCGCTCATCTCCTGGGTCTCGCCCAGCACCAGCACCGCCGCATCGGCCTGCCGCGCGAGTTCGACCGCGCGGGCGATCCCGGCGGTCTCGTCCAGCGGCGGAGGCGCCGGCTTGTTGCGTTCCAGCGCCGCCATCGGCGAGGGGTGGAGCCGTGGCGGGATGCGGACCCCCTCGACATGGTCAACCCGCACCCCGGGACCGACCTTGGCGCGGATGCCCGCCAGGACGCTGCGCGCCTGCGGATGGTTGAGATCGAACACCCACGAGCCCATGATGTCGCGCGCGGCATCGGCGAGTGGCCCGATCACCGCGAGCGAGCGGAGGCGGGTCCGGTCGAGCGGCAGCACCGCGCCATCGTTGCGCAAGAGCACGGCCGAACGCTCGGCTGCGATCCGCGCCGCCACGCGGTGGGCCGGATCGTTCATCACCGCATCCGCCCGGGCTTCGTCGACATAGGGCTGTTCGAACAGGCCCAGGCGGATCTTGGCCGCCAGGATCGGGCGCACCGCGGCGTCGAGCTGCGCCACAGGCAGCGTGCCCGCGGTCACCGCGGCGGCGACGGCAGGCATGGTCGCGCTCTGTCCCGGCGGGATCATCTCCATATTGGTCCCCGCCCGAAACGCCTTCAGGGCCGCGTCGGCGTCATCGCGCGCGACGCCATGGGTGACCAGTGAGGCGACCGCCCCGGAATCGCTGACGACCCAGCCCTTGAACCCCCACTCCTTGCGCAGAACGTCGGTGAGCAGCCAGCGGTTGGCGGCGGCGGGTACGCCGTTCAGCGCCATGTAGGCCGCCATGATGTTGCCCGCACCGGCCTCGACCGCGGCCTTGAAGGGCGGGAGATAGAGGTTGTGCAGCTGGCTGTCCGAAATCTCCGCCTCATCGTAATCGCGCCCGCCCATCGCCGCGCCATAGCCGGCGAAGTGCTTGGGTCCGGCGATGATATGTCCGGGCGCGCCGATATACGGCCCCTGGAACCCGCGCACCTGCGCCGCCGCCATGGCCGCGCCCAGGAACGGATCCTCGCCGGCCCCCTCGAACACCCGCCCCCACCGCGGATCGAGCGTGATGTCGACCATCGGCCCGAAGGCCCAGTGCATCCCCGCGGCCCGCGCCTCGCGCGCGGCGATCGCCTGGGAGCGCTCGACCAGCGCTGGATCCCACGAGGCCGCCATGCCGATCGGCGCGGGGAAGATGGTGCGGAAGCCATGGACCACGTCGAACCCGAAGAGCAGCGGGATCTTCAGGCGCGATTGCTCGATCGCGATCCGCTGCGCCCGGTTGACCAGGCGTGGGTCGGTGGTGAACAGCACGGCCCCGACCTGGCCCGCCGCCATCTGACGCTCGATCGCCGTCGCCAGCCGTGGGCTCTGCGTGAAGTAGAAGTACTGGCTGAGTTGCCCGGCCTTTTCTTCCGGGGTCATCTGCCCCAGCAGCGCATCGACCCGCGCATCAACCGTGGCATCGGAAGGCGGCGGCGCGGTCTGCGCCCCGGCGCCCGACGCGGTGGCGATGGCCAGGCCCAGGACGAGGCTCGTGGCAAAGTCCTTGATGAGGCCCATGGTGCGAGCTGCGGATTGCAAGAGCTTCATGGCAGGTCCCGATGATGGAGAGCAGCGGCGGTGCGGCCAAAGGGTCAGGGTTGGCGCACCAGGTCGAATGTGTGCTGGCCCGAGTCCAGGGCAACGACGGACGACTGGCCGGGCAGGCTCCAGCCGGGCGGGGGCTGAAAGCGGCCCTGCGCGGTTGGCGGTATGGTCAGGGCAACATGCAGGCGGTCGGCCGAGCGCTCCCAGCGGATCATCGCCGGCCCGCGCCGGGTCCGCACCTCGGCCTCGGCCCAGTCGATCCCTCCCCCGGGCAGAGGGGCGAAGTGGATCAGGCCATAGCCGGGATCGGCCGCATCGGGGGCGATCCCGGCGAGCGACCGATAGAGCCAGGCGCCGACAGCGCCATAGGCATAATGGTTGAAGCTGATCATGTTGGCGGCGTCTTCGACTGCCATGTCGCCGCTGTTGATCGATCCGTCGGGCAGGATCGCATCCCAGCGCTCCCACATGGTCGTGGCCCCGTGCTTGACCTGATAGAGCCAGCCCGGCGCCTCTTCGTTGAGCAGCAGCCGGAAAGCCGCTTCGTGCTGACCGGTGCGGGTCAGGGCCGGCAGCACCAGCGGGGTGCCGAGGAAGCCCGTGGCGATCCGCCCTTCGCCGGCGGTCACCAGCGCGGCCAACTGCGCGCCCACGGCCTGGCGCTCCCCCTCGGGCGCGATGCCGAACTCGATCGCCAGCGCGCAGCCGGTCTGGGTCTTGACCAGGGTATCGTGCCACCTGGCCCAGGTTGCCGAAGCAACATCTTGGCTGAGCTGCGCGTAACGATCGGCGGCCGCATTCCGGCCCAGCACCCGGGCTGCCCGCGCAAGCGTTCCGACGCTGTGGGCCAGATAGGCCGAGGCGATGAAATCGCGGTCAGTGGTGGCCAGTTCGGGGTGGCCGGGCGGCGCGCCGGGATCGAGCCAGTCGCCCAGGTGGAAATCTCCGGTCCACACCCCATCGGCATCACGGCGCGAAAGGCCCCAGTCAACCCAGCGGCACATGCTGTCGAACTGGCGGGCCAGCACCTCACGGTCGCCATAGGCTTCGTAAATCGCCCAGGGGACCAGCGTGGCCGCATCGCCCCAGCCGATCCCGCCGTATTCGTAGTCGTGGCCCTGGATGACATTGGGCACCACGCTGGTCACCCGGCCGTCCGGGAACTGGGCCAGCTCGAGATCGACCAGCCAGTTCCGCAGGAAGGCTTCGGAATCGAACTGGGTGCAGGCCGTTTCGGCAAAGACCTGGATGTCGCCGGTCCAGCCCAAGCGCTCGTCGCGCTGCGGGCAGTCGGTGGGGATCGCGAGAAAGTTGCCGCGCTGCGACCAGCGGATGTTCGACGCCAGCCGGTTGAGCCGTTCATCCGAACAGGCGAACCGGCCGACCTCGGGCAGATCGGATGCGACCACGACCGCCTCGATCTGCTCGACCGTGACGGCCCCATCGCAGGCCACCTCGGCATGGCGGAAACCGTGGAAGGTGAACACCGGGCTGAGCACGTGGCGTCCGGCTGGCACATGGTAGGTGTCGGTCGCCTTGGCGGTGCGCAGGGCCACCGTGTGGAGCGCGCCATCGGCCTCGAGCACTTCGGCATGGCGCACGGTGATGGTCGCGGGCGCAGCGGCCTCGACGGTCAGGCGCAGATGGCCGGTGAGGTTCTGCCCGCAGTCGATCCGGACCAGGCCCGGCCCTGCCGAAACCGCCATGACGGGCTGGCTGAACAATTCGCGGACGGCCGGGAAAGCGCGCTGCTCGATCCGCGGCGGCGGCGGCAGGACGACCACCCCGCCCCACTCGGGCAGGTCCGCCCCGACCTCGCGCCAGCCCACCGGCTCGGCCGCCAGGTCGATCTCGCAGCCGTTGTAGAAATCGGCGCGGCGCAGGCTGCCGGTGCCGCCCTGCCAGTGATCGTCCGAAGCGATCACCTCGCGCGAACCATCGGTGAAGGTGATCTCCAGCTGGGCCAGCAAGGCCGTGGTGCGGCCATAGACCGCGCGGCGCGGAATCCACGTCAGGTTGCCGCGCCACCACCCGTCACCCACCGCCGCTGCCATCACGTTGGCGCCCGGTTGCAGCAAGGCGGTGACATCATAGGCGCTGTAGAGCAGACGATGATCGTACTCGGTCCAGCCCGGATCGAACAGGTCGGTCGAAACCGGCTGGCCGTTCAGCCAGGTCTGATGAATGCCCAGCGCCGACACATAGAGCACCGCGCGTTCCACTGGCCGGGCCAGGGCAAATTCCCGGCGCAGCAAGGGCACGGGCCGCGGCTGATCCTGATCCCCGTTGCCAACCGGACTGATCGGTCGGGCCAACCAGTTCTGCGGGTCATAAAGCCCCCCCTCCAGCCGCAACGGCGCGCTCCACGCGGTCAGCCCGTGATCGGTCCACGCCCGGACCCGGAGCCAGGCCACTTCGCGACTCGCCAGCGGCGGGCCCGGCCAGTCCGCACCGATCCCGCAGTCGCGTTCGATCCGGCCCGAGGACAGGACTGCACCGCCAAAATCGGCCGAGGCGCTGCGTTGCAGCTCGTAAGCGATCTGGCGCACCCCAGGGCGCCGGGCCTCGAGCCGCCAGTGCAAGACTGGCGCGGCCCGGGCCGAGGTGACCAGCCCCGAGGCATCGTCGGTGCGCAGATCGACCGGCAGCACCGCGGGATCGGGCGCTGCGGTTGCGGCCAGACCGCCGGGGTCAGGCACCATGCGCGGCCTCGATCTCCTCCAGGCTCTTGCCTTCGTTGCGGGGTGCCCCGATCCAGCCGATCACGGCGCTGGCCGCGAGGAAGCCGACCAGGATCCAGGCGAGGGTGTGGAAGCCCGTGGCCGTCAGCATCGGCACGAAAAAGCTGAAACAGCCCAGGCCGATCCGCACGATCGCGAAGGTCACGCCCTGCGCGGTGCTGCGCAGCAGGGTCGGGAACAGCTCGCTGCTCCACAGCTGGAAGAACGACTGGGCGCCGAAGCCGCAGGCCGCCGCCATGATGCAGACGTGCAGCAGCGCCACTTCGCGGGTCAGCGGCAGGAGCGCGAGCAGCGCCATGCCGCCGATCTGGAGCAGCGCCGAGGTCATGAACAGGACCCGCTGGTTCACCCGGTCGGCCAGCCGCATGAACACCAGCAGGATCGAGACGATGCCCAGCCCGAAATTGAGCGCCTGCAGCGCCACGCTGGCCTCCTGGCTCTGCCCCCCGACCGTGCGCAGGATATAGGGGAAGAAGAACCCGTTGGTCCCCGCCCACAGGTTCCAGAAGCCATACATGCCGACCAGGAACAGGATCGAGCGGAGGTGGCGCGGCGTCAGCAGTTGCCGCCAGTTCGCCTCCGGTCCGCCGGCCGACGCCGCCTTGGCCTCGGTCCAGTAGGCGGATTCGTGCATCCGGCTGCGGAACAGCGTCAGCACCAGGGCGATCACCATCAGGTGGCCGAAGATCAGCCGGATCCCCAGGATGCCATAGGGGGCCAGCACCAGGCCGAGCAGCAGGACGACCACCGGGCCGAGGTACCACAGCACCTGGGCAATTCCGCTGAACCGTCCGCGTTCGCGCTTGGGGGCGAGCTCGGCGATCAGCGACCATGAGGCCGGAATATCGGCGCCCACCGCGAGGCCGACCAGGACGAAGCCGGTGAAGATCATCCACGGCGCGGTGGCGAAGGTCAGCCAGGCCATGCCGAAGGCGTAGAACAGCATGTCGAACTGGTAGATGCGCTTGCGGCCGAACCGGTCGCACAGCACCCCGCCGATCAGCGCCCCGACCCCGGCCGAGATGGCATTGGCACTGAACGCCCCGATCAGCCCCAGCATGGTGGGCGAGATGTGGTAGGTCTCAACCCAGAGCGCCAGCGCCAGCGACCCGGCCACGATCGACCCGGAATCGATGTAGTTGGCCAGGCCTGCCAGAATCGTGTCGCGCCAGACCGCGGACCGGCCTGCTGTGTCTGGAGCCGCCCCGGCGTTCCCCGCTCGCTCGGTCATTGCACCACCACGCGCACCCGGTCGAGGTTCTGAAGTACGGCATAGGGCGTGCCCTGCGCCGCCGGACGCTGCGCCGATCCGCGCAGGGTGACGAACCAGGTGCCCGGCTTGTCGAAGGTGTGGCTGGCGGTGACCGTCACCGCCTTGCGCCCGCGACCAACCTTGCCGGCGGTGGCGAAGTGCCCGGAGCCGTCGAAGTCCCACTCCGCGGCGGTGATCGTGCCGCCTCCCGGGGCGGCGGTGATCGCGCCGACGAACTGCACCGGCTGCCCGGTCCGCACCGCGATGCGCGCCCCGCCATTGACCGTCAGCCGCACCACCGGCTGGATCCCCTGGCGCTCGGCCGCCGTCGGGGCGACGATGACCTGGCCGTCCGCCACCTGGTACTGCGTCGACGGGGGCGGCACCACGCCGCGCTCGACCCAGGCCGACAGGTCGCGCAGCGCCTGCTGCAGCGGACCGTTGTAGCTCACCGTGCGGGTCGCATCCTCGATCCCCAGCTCGTCACCGTGCTGGGCATAGTCGGTGTACCACAGGCGCACGTGCTGATCGGCCGCGGCGCCAAAATGCTGCGCGATGCGCTGGCGGTACCAGTCGGCCTGCCACGGCATAGCCTCGCGGTCCCACAGCGAGGACATGAGGATCATCTTGCCTTGGAACACCCCGGTCTGCATCGGTCCAAAGCTGGCGCGCATGAAGGCGGGGCCCATCAGGAAAGGCCGCTGCGGATAGAGCGGCTTGCCGTCCGCACCGCGGAACTGGTCCCAGACCTTGAAGTCCGGCCCCGGCACCTGGTGCCAGTGGTAGGTTTCGAGCGCGAGGAAGTTGGAATTGTCGATCCGCACCTCGTCCCCCGCAGCCAGCTTGGCCACGACCTTGGGATCGGTCACCCCCAGGACGGCGATGTCTCCGATCACCCGGGCCACCGGGATCAGGCTGCCCTTGGCATTGCCGCCCAGCACCGCCAGGTCCCCGCCGAGGAAATTGACCTTGGGCGGCATGGCGCTCAGCCGGACCGCGACGATGCGCTTGCCCTCTTCATCCGCGCGCGCCTTGAACGCGGTGTCCACCCCGCCCCGCTCGCGGTTGTTGCTGGCATCGGTGTTGAGCCCGAGCCGTTCCGCCTCCGCCCCGGTGATCAGCGCGCCGATCGTGCTCGAGAACTGCAGGCGGGCGTCGGCGAACTGCTCGGGATGGTCGAAACCGAGGTAGCCCGGCTTGGTCCAGAAATCGGTGAAGTAGGAGGCGTCGACCATCTTGATCGCCGGATAGAGCGCGGCGAGCCCGTGGATGCCCATGGTCTTCCAGCCGAACCACGACCGCATCGGGAAGCCCATCCGCGTCACCTCGCGCAGCACGTCGGCCTGCTGCGGGGTCAGCCCGGCATAGGGATCGCCGCTGCCGCCCGGCTCGATCGCGTCAAGGATCTGCGGGAACTTGTCGTCCAGGATGCGCATCGCGCGGATGCGGGTGGTGAACATGTTCGGAATGGCCATCGGCGATCCCGGGACATAGGGCACGGCGCCATCCCACACGCCCGGGGCGCTCTCGAACCCGACGATGGTGCGGAAAGCTCCGCCCGAGCCGCCGTAGAGATAGCCGAACGGCCGCTTCGCGCCCAGCGGCAGGCCCTTGTAAATGTCGCGCGCCACGGTGCGCGAATAGATCGCGGCGGCGGCGTTCGCCTTGTAGGCCGTCAGCGAGGGATCGGGCTGGCGCACCGCCGAGCCATCGCCCAGGTTCACCGTCCCGCCGCCGTTGGTCTCGACGAAGTAGGCCCCGCTGGCGATGGCGAAACCGATCTTGTTGAAGGCGCCGGGGGGCATGGTCTGCCCCTCGTTCTCGCTCCCCGGCACGGGCGTGACGTGCTGGAAGAAGCGGCCCTGGTACTGCGCCGGCGGCGGAAAGTAGAATGAGAACCGCGCATCGGTGCCCTTGAATCCCCCGTGGACATAGCGGTGCCGCACCGGCTGATCGCGCCACTCGTCTTTGTCGATGTAAGGTTGGGCGAAGACCTTGTAGGCCTCGTCCGTCAGCTGCACTGCTCCGCCTTTCGGGGCGCCGGCCTTATCCTGGGCAAGGACGGGCATCGTCAGGCTGGCCAGGAGCAGCGCGGCGAGCGGGCGGCTGATGCGTGCGGTCATGAAGCTATCCTGTCTTTCGAAGCGGTTCGGCCCGGCCGGCGCGGATGCGCTGGCCGGGCCTACCGTTACATCAATTGGGCCTTTGTTCAGAACTTCTTCGAGACGCCGAAGTTGAACAGCCGGCCCAGGGTGAAGCCATTGGCATAGCCGGAATCGGCCGTGGTGTTGCCGAGGAAGATCGGCGGCGCCTGATCGAAGACGTTGTCCACGTTCAGCGTGAAGCTCAGGTCCTTGAGGATCCCGCTGTCGGCCGGCACCTTGTACTGGAAGAACAGGTTCACCGTGCTGAACGAGCCGATCTTGGTCTGCACCGGGACCGAGGTGGTCGGTGCCGCCAGCTTGTAGCCCCCGTTGTAGTTCCAGCTTGCCTGCGCCCGCAGCCCGCCGACATTGACCCCGGCCCCGGCCTGCAGGAACCACTTCGGGAACTGACCGGCGTTGTCGTCGGCCACCGGTGCGCTCGGGCTGACCTGGGTCTTGCGCGAGAATTGGTGGTTGCCGGACAGGGTGAAGTCGAACCCGCCGAAATCGGTCACACGGTTGTAGGTCAGGTTGAAGTCCAGACCCTTGACGCGGAGGATGCCGAAGTTTCCGGTCCGGAAATCAACCAGTTCCACGATCGGGTTGGTCCCGGCCTGGGCGATCGCCGCCGCCAGCTGGGCCTGCTGGCTGGGGGTATAGGGCCCCTTGTTGGCAAAGAACGAATTGACCTGTGCGACGGTCAGCGACGATCCGTACTGGATATTGTTCGGGAAGGTCGTGAAGATGCCCGCGTTGGGGGTCGGGGTCGACAGGATGTCCTTGAAGTTGACGTCATAATAGTTGGCGCTGAACTTCAGGGACGACATGGGCTGGATGTCGAACCCGACCGACCAGGTCGTGGCGGTCTGCGGCTGCAGGTTGGCCTGCGAGCCCTGCAGCGCGATCGCGGTGCCGCCGGTCACGTTCGGCCGGGTCGCGTCGGTGAAGGGCACGAAGGGGAAGAACGAGAAGGTGCTGTTGGCCGACTTGAGCTGATCGAGCCCGGTCGGCGCGGTGAACGACGTGCCCCAGTTGCCCCTCAGGGTGAACCAGCTGACCGGCTTGAAGGTCAAACCGATCTTGGGATTGGTCGTGTTGCCGAAGTCCGAATAGTGATCATAGCGCCCCGATGCCGCGACGGTGAGCATCGGCCGGCCGTCCGACCCGGCGATCACCGGGATCTGCAGTTCGCCGAAGAGCGAGCTGACCTTGCGCGAGTAGAGGGTGAACGGCCGGTTGGAGAGCGTGCCGATGCGGATGTCCGCATCCTGACGCAGGCTCAGGCTGTCATCCATGTACTCGCCGCCCACCGCCAGCCGCACGTCACCGGCGGGCAGGGTCAACAGCTTGCCTTCCAGGATCAGCCGCAGATTGACGAGCGAGTTCTTGGTCTCGCCGGCCAGCTCGTTGTCGGTCAGGTCGGCCACCAGCGCGGCATTGTTCTTGGTCACGTCGATCGGATTGAACGCGGTCGCCGTCGTCGCCGCTGCGCTCGGCGCGCTGGCGGCGTTCAGGCGGGCGGTGTTGAGGCGCGTCAGGCTGTAGCTGCTCGACGTCTCGCTCCAGTTCACCAGGGCGCGGGCCTGCCAATTGTCACCGAACTGGTGCTTCAGCTCGGCATTGGTCCCATACTCCTTGATCCGCACGTCGGAGTGCGCCGCGCCCGGCCCGAGCAGCGGGCTGAGATTGAACCCGACCTGGGCCGAGGTGTTGGTCGGCAGGGCGGGAATTGACCGGCCCCCACTGAGTGGTCCGGGTTGATTGTTAGTGCATTGTTGCCTCCTGCGCCATGGCTGGCCGGAGGTGGAGCGAAGCGGAACCGGAGGGCGGCCATGGCGGCATTGCCGCTTCTGGGGCCGGCGGGCGGTAGCCCAGCGCGCTGTGCGGCCTGATGGTGTTGTAGTGGCGACGCCAGGCCTCGATCAGGATTTTCGCCTCGGCCAGGGTGTAGAAGATCTCCCCGTTCAAGAGCTCGTCACGCATGCTGCCGTTGAAGGACTCGCAGTAGCCATTCTCCCATGGGCTGCCGGGCGTGATGTAGAGGGTGTTCACACCAACCTTCGCCAGCCATTGCTGCACGGCATTCGCGATAAATTCCGGGCCGTAGCACATTGGGAACCGGTCCCTCGAAGGGCCGCATTGCCTTGATGAAGACAAGGGCGCGTAGCGCCCGCCGGCTTCATCAAGGCAGTCATGACCGGCCAGCAGGTCTCTAAAGTGAAGTTGTCGACTCAACACTTTGGAGACTGACCGACCATGACCAAGCGCAGTTCTACTCCCGCCGACGCCGTGCTGGTAGCCATCGATATGTCGAAGCACCGGCAGGAGGTGCTGATCGAACGCCCTGAAGGCGGCCGCCGCCGGCGCATGACGATCATGGCCACCAAGGCTGACTACGATCGCCTCGCCGACGAGCTCGGAAGCATAGGGCGCCCGATCGTCGTCGGCTTCGAGGCCACCGGCAACTACCATCGCACTCTGGCGCATCGGCTGCTCTCGGCAGGCTTCGAGCTGCGACTGATTTCGTCGGTTGCCTTGGCTCGCACCCGCGAGGCGCTGCACAATGGTTGGGATAAGAACGATTCCAAGGATGCGCAGGTGATCCTGCACATGCTGCGGATCGGTGCCACCCAGCGTTACGTCGATCCGCTGGCCGCCGGGATCAACGACCTGCAGGAGATGTCGAAGACCCATGAAGCCATCTCCAAGGCCAAGACCCAGACCTGGCATCGGATCCTGACACACTACCTGCCGCTGTATTTTCCTGAGATTGAACGCTTCGCTGGCAACAGCCGGTCCGACTGGTTTCTGGCCCTGCTCGAGCGCTTTCCAACCCCTGCCAGCATGACGGCGCTCGGCCAGGAAGGCTTCACGCGCGAGGCTTGGTCTCTCGTCGGTCGCAAAGTGTCCAAGGCGCGGTTAATCAACGACATCTACGAGACGGCCTGTGCCTCGGTGGCGCTGCCCATCAATGAGAACTCGGTCGCAATCACCATGTTCCGCATGGTTATCGCTCAAGCCAGGAGCCTCATCCGGCATCGCGACGAGATCGAACGAACCGCTCATGCCATGCTGAGCGACAACCGCGATTACCAGTTGTTGCGCATGATCCCAGGGATCGGGCCGATCAACGCACTGACCATCCTCGCCGAAGCAGGCGACCTTCGCCGGTTCGCCCATCATCGGCAGTTTCTCAAGTTCTGTGGCCTCGATCTGGCGACCTGCCAGTCGGGCACATTCCGCGGGCGGACCAAGCTCTCCAAGTACGGCAACGCCCGGCTACGGCGAACCTTCTGGATGGCGACCCAGGTTGCCATCCGCCAGCGCGACAACAGCTTCCGCGACAAGCTTGGCCGTTATGTCGCCGGCCATGGCAACGACCCTGATCGCCGCCGCAAGGCGATGACCGCACTCACCGCCAAGATGGCGCGCGTCGCTCACGCCGTCATCAAGACGGGAGCCGAGTACCGCCCGTTCGTCGAACGGGCGGACACCAGATGGAAGGACCCCTCTCTGCTGTGCCGTGAGGGCGCTACGGCGACCCTGTAGATAATGTTCGGGCCTTCCATCTGGCATCCGCATCTCATTTTAAGGACGGTGAGGACCACGACCTGCTCGGCCGCTGGATCCTGTGTTTGCTATGGCCGAGAGCGCATTCCTTGACGATGGAAGCCATCTGGATCAGAACGACATCAGCGCTGATCGCAATCGGCGCAACGAGACCTGCTGGCCGTTTTCCGCCGCTGCTTCCCGACCTAGGACGTTGTCTGACCGTATGTTGGCCGGCGGTCCGCGCGTAACGAACAACTCGGCCAGGGCTGCCAGCACATCTTCACTCCTGAGCTTGCGCGCGACGATCAGCGCCAGACATTCCCGGCTGGCCTCGTCGATAATCGCCAGGATACGGAACTTGCGACCATCGTGCGTGCGGCCTTCGACGAAGTCATAGGACCACACATGGCCGGGATACTCAGGCCGCAGACGGATGCACGATCCATCATTGAGCCAGAGCCGGCTGCGCTTCGGTTGCTTCTGTGGCACCTTGAGCCCCTCGAGCTTCCAGATCCGTTCGACCCGCTTGAAGCTCACATGCCACCCTGCCTCGCGCAGCAAGGCGGTCACCCGGCGATAGCCGTAGCGACCGTATTGTCTGGCGAGTGCGATGATATCCTCGGTCAGCGCGGCTTCATCATCTGCCCCGCGCGGCGCTTTACGCTGCGTCGATCTATGTTGCCCGAGCACACGGCACACCCGCCGCTCTGAGACAGCCATTATTCCTCTGATGTGATCGATGCAGCGCCGGCGCCTTGCAGGGCTCAGTAATTTCCCCGTGCAGCCTCCTGCAGGATCAGCTTGTCGAGCGTCAGGTCCGATACCGCCCGGCGCAGCCGCGTATTCTCCTTCTCCAGCTCTTTCATCCGCCGGGCCTGGTCCATCTTCAGCCCGCCATATTCCTTGCGCCAGCGGTAGTAACTCTGCTCGGTAACACCGATCCGGCGGCATGCATCTGACACCGTCCCGCCCTGCGCCAGCACGATCTCGGCCTCACGCAGCTTGCCGATGATCTCCTCCGGCTTGTGTTTCTTGCCCATTTCCAAACTCCTTCGTCGGCCAAAATAACAAAGATTCTGGACCACCCAGAAGGGGGCAGATCACACGTCGATCTCGACTTCCGCCAGGCCGGTCCGCAGACCTGGGACATCGAGGTCGAGACCGATGGCGGTACCCTCACCCTGGCCGGCGGCGGCGCGGTGCTGACCCTGCCGGATACCACCTGCCGGGAGCAGGACCGCGAATACCCCCGGCTCTATGCGCACTTTGCCGGACTGATCCGTCAGCGGGCCGGCGATGTCGACGTCGGCCCGCTCCGCCTCGTGGCCGACGCATTCCTGCGCGGCACGGTTCGGACTGTGGAGCCCTTCATCGACTGACCAGGGGGCGTGACCGATTCGCCAGGCGGCACTGTGCCCGCGGCGGCCGCTGCGAACCGCTGGACATCGGGGCGGTGGCGCGAATAATGCGTCGGACAAGGGAGCAAGCTGTGACAGGAAGCAAGGCGCGCGGCCAGGGGACGATCGACCGGTCCGACAAGTCGCTGCGGTTGCACGGCACCATCGCCCGCGATCTGGGCATCGCCATCGTCACCGGCCACTATCCCCCCGGCCACATCCTGAGCACCGAGCTGGACTTCGCCGAACGCCACAAGGTTTCGCGCACGGCCTACCGCGAAGCGATCCGGATTCTCGCGGCCAAGGGGCTGGTCGAAAGTCGCCCCAAGGCGGGCACGCGCATCACCGATCCGTCGCGCTGGCACGTCCTGGATCCCGACGTGCTGGCCTGGACGTTCGCCGGGGAGCCGAGCGCGGCGGCGATCAACGACCTGTTCGAGCTGCGGCACATCATCGAGCCTGCCGCGGCCGAGCTGGCGGCGATGCGCCGCACCGGCGCACAATTGGCCCAGATGGGCCATGCGCTTGAGGAAATGGCCCGCCATACGCTGGCCACGCCCGAGGGCCAGTCGGCCGACCAGACCTTTCACGCGGTCCTGCTCAAGGCGACCGGGAACCGGGCCTTGATCTCGCTCGCCAGCACGATCTCGGCGGCCGTGCGGTGGACCACGATCTACAAGCAACGCAAGCGCAAGCTGCCGCGCGATCCGGTGCCGGATCACCGCAGTCTGTTCGATGCCGTGGCCGATGGCGACGGACCCGCGGCGCGGGCGGCTATGCAGCAACTGATCGAGCTGGCCCTGTCGGACATCGGCCCGGTCGGCCCCGGCTGACCGCAGGGCGCGCTGGCCAGGCCCCGGACGGGGGAGTCAATGTCCTCCCCAGCCCTCCATCTGCTCCAGCTCCTTGCCCTTGGTCTCTTCGAGGAAGGACCTGACCAGCCAGAAGCTGATGACCGCGCCTGCCGTGTAGAACCCGTAGGTCTCGGCCAGACCGAGCCCCCGCGCCATCGCCGGGAAGCTCTGCACCACGGCGTAGTTCGCCGCCCACTGCGCCAGCCCGCAGACGGCAAGGGCCGAGCCGCGGAGCTGGTTGGGAAACATCTCGCCGAGCAGGACCCACATCACCGGCCCCCAGCTGGCGTTGAAGAACACGACGTACAGGTTGGCCGCGATCACCGCGACCAGCCCGAGCTGCGGCGCCATTTGCAGCGCCCCGGACGAATCCAGCGTGCCCTGCGCGAAGGCCCAGCTCATTGCCCCCAGCGTCAGGGCCATGCCGACCGAGCCGATCAGCAGCAGCGGCTTGCGGCCGATCCGGTCCACGAGGGCCATCGTCACGAAGCAGGCCGCGATCGACACCAGCCCCGAAACGATGTTGCGTTCGAGCGCGGCCTGTTCGGACACGCCGGCCAGACGCCACAGCGTCTCGCCGTAGTAGAAGATCACGTTGATCCCGACGAACTGCTGGAACACCGCAATGATCAGCCCGGCCCAGACGATCGGGCGCAGCACGGTGCCCCGCGCCAGCACATCGGCGAGGCGGGGACGGTGGTCGGTGGCGAAGGATGCGCGAATCTCGGCCACCCTGCGGTCGGCGGTCGCGGCACCGAACAGGCGGGCCAGCACCTGCCGGGCCTGGTCCTCGCTGCCGCCCACCACCAGGTAGCGCGGGCTCTCCGGAATGAACTGCAACGCCAGCAGAAAGACCACCGCCGGCACCGCCTGGGCCAGATACATCCACCGCCAGGCCGGCAGTCCGCCGACCATCCCGAGCGAACCGCCGGCCGCCTCGGCCAGCAGGTAATTGACCACGAAGGCCAGGGTCAGGCCGGTGATGATCATCACCTGCTGGACGCTGGTCAGCCGGCCACGGATCGCCGCCGGTGCCACCTCCGAGATATAGGCCGGCGACAGGACGCTGGCCGCACCGACCGCCATTCCGCCCAGGAACCGGAAAACCACGAAGAGGGCATGGCTGGCGGTCAGCCCCTGGACCAGGGCGCCGGCGAGGAACAGGACCGCGGCCAGGGTCATGATCCGCTTGCGTCCGAACCGGTCGGCCATCCGCCCGGCCAGGAAGGCCCCGGCCGCGCAGCCCACCAGCAGGCAGCCGACGGTGAAGCCCAGACCGGTGTCGTCCAGCACGAAGGCCGCCTTGAGCCCCGCCTGGGTGCCATTGACCGCGCCACTGTCATAGCCGAACAGCAGGCCGCCGATCGTCGCGACCGCCACGATCGCGCTGACCAGTGTCATGTTTACTTGATCGTCCGCCTGCGCCTGCATCGCTGTCTCCCCCTCGCCCCGATCCGACTTGGCCGATCCATGGGGGAGGCCGGGATTGGTAGCGCTATCGGTTTACCGGGTAGGGCCCAAGGTGCAAGCATGAACCATCGCCTGCCGGAACGGGCTTGCCATTTCGTGGCGGCGATCCCACCAACGGGGACGGGAGCTGCCTGCCATGACCGACCATCGCCCTCGCCGCCGCCATTCCGGCCGTCCCACGGTCGATGACGTGGCGCGCCTGGCGGGTTGCTCGCCCATGACGGTGAGCCGAGTGGTCAACGGTGCGGCCGGAGTCCGCGAGGGCACCCGCGAAGCGGTCGCAGCGGCCATTCGCGAGCTGGGTTATGCTCCCAACCGTGCCGCGCAGGCGCTGGCCGGTGCCCGGCCGCTGCGTATGGTTCTGCTCTATGCCAATCCCTCTGCCGCCTATCTCAGCGAATTGCTGATCGGCTGCATGGACGCCGCGACGCGACAGGGCGTCCATCTGCTGGTCGAACGCTGCGACACCGGGCGGGACCAGGGCAGGATGATCGCCAATTTCGGCGAAATGGCGATCGACGGGCTCTTGCTGCCCCCGCCGCTGTGCGACGATACGGCGCTGCTGGCGCGGCTGCGCCGGGCCGATCTCCGGGCCGTGCTGATCGGCCCCGGTCGCGCCGAGGCGCATCATCCGGTGGTCATGATCGACGATTATCAGGCGGCGCATGACATGACGCGGCACCTGGTGGCTCTGGGTCATCGCCGGATCGGCTTCGTCATCGGCCATCCGCAGCAGACGGCCAGTGCGCTGCGTCTCGCCGGGTTCCGCGATGCGCTGGACGAGGCGGGGATCGTGATCGATCCGGATTTCGTCCGGCAGGGCGAGTTCACCTATCGCTCGGGACTGGAGGCGGGGATGGCGCTGCTCGCCCTGGCGCAACGGCCCACCGCGATCTTCGCCGCCAATGACGACATGGCGGCCGGCTGTGTCGCCGCCGCCCACCGCAATCGTCTCGACGTGCCGCAAGACCTGACCGTCTGCGGCTTCGACGATACCGCCCAGGCCTCCACCATCTGGCCCGAGCTGACCACGATCCGACAGCCCATTCGCACCATGGCCGAGCGCGCGCTCGAGCTGCTTGTCCAGGAGCTCAAGACCGACCCGGGGCTCCCGGGCCCGTCGCGCCTGCTGACTCTGGACTACGAACTGATCCGCCGCGAATCCGACGCCCCACCCGCCAGCGCCTAGCGCAGGGCGGTCCGGGGCTGCTGACGCGGTGTGGCCGCTCAGGTGTCCCGGGCGCGGTTGCGCGATACCGCCGCCACGTCCGGTTCCAGCGCGACCCCCATGGCGACCTGTCCCCAGGCGACCATGGCGAAGTAGCCGGCGGCATGGACCAGGTCCATGATCAGGCGTTCATCGAACAGCGCGGTGAGCTCGGTCCAGGTGGCGTCACGGATCTGCCCGCCGTGGTTGACCTCGTCCACCGCCTGAAGCAGCGCGCGGTCGGCGCGGGACCATGCCGGATCGGCCGGGCCGACCTGGATCGCCGCGATTTCGGCGTCGCTGATCCCGATCTGTCGCGCGCCGAGCACGTTGTGCGTCCACTGGTAGGTCGCCTGATAGCGATGCGCGACCCGCATCACCACCAGCTTGACCTGTCGCGCGGAGAGGCCAGACTGCAGCATGAAGTAGCGCCCCAGGTCCAGCGTGGCGAGGGCCAGGGCCGGGTGCCGCCCGAAGGTCAGCATGGTGTTGAGGCGAGACCCGTTGGCCCGGCCCTCCTCACCCTCCCAATAGGCAAAGACCGCGCGGGCTTCGTCGGTCCACTCTTCCGGCGGCAAGGGGGCGATGCGCGGAGCTGTGTCGGGCATGGCTGGGGTTCCGTCCGGTCCGGTTCAGCGGACCACGTTGGGGTAGTACTGCAGCGGCACGACCTTGTGGGTATCGCGGTAAGAGGGCGGCACCCGTCCGTCCGCGTCGGTGATCCCGAACGCGCGCGCGACCTCGGCCCCGATCAGGGTTTGTCCCGATCGTTCGGTCAGCGCCGGATCGTTGAACAGGGCCCAGATCACGTGGCCGGTGAATTCGGGGGTCTCGATCTGGTCGAGAAGATAGCCGAACTTGGCCGGATTGGCGGCGATGATCCCCTTCAGCCGGTCCGTCGCCAGGGCTCCCATCCAGAGCGACAGCGTGGTCACCCGGCTGCCTGCCGCACGAAAATCGACCGCCATGTCGAAGGCCAGCTTGTCGACCCCGGCCTTATGGGCGCCATAGGCCGGCCCCATCGAGTAATGGGCGGCCCCGGAGGCCGAGGTGAAGACGATCAGGCCGCTGTTCTGCCTGACCATGGTCGGGGCGACGAGCCAGCTTGCCACGTAGGAGCTGCGCACCCCGACATCGATCATGTCGGCCAGCTTGAGCGGCTTCTCCCAGAAGTTGCCGGGCAGCGACAGCTCATCGTGCACCGCCGCCGCATTGTTGACGAGGATGTCGATGCGTCCCTGCTCGGCGAGAACCTGGTCGACCAGGGCCTGGGCCTGGGCATCGTCGGCATGATCACAGCGCACCGCAATGCCCTTGCCACCGGCTGCGGTGACGGCATCGGCGGTCTCATAGATCGTGCCGGGCAGGGCGTGATCCCCGTCCTGGGCCGAACGCCCGGTGACATAGACGATGCAGCCGTGCTGGCCGAGGGCGATGGCGATGCCGCGCCCGGCTCCTCTGCTGGCTCCGGTGACGATGGCGACGGGTGGCTGGCTTGACATGATCGTGGTCTCGCTGTGGGCAGGCCCGGGGTCAGCCGAGCCGGAATTCGGTCGGAGCGACCGGCCGGCCGGGGACGGTCGATCGGGCGTGGTAAAGGATGGAGCGGCGGGCGGACAGTTCGGTGCCGTTCTTCAGGGCCTCACCGCCGTCGATCGGGACGACATGGAAATAGCAATCCCTTCCGTCGGCGCCGCCGAAGCGCAGCTGGGTGATCGCCTCGCCGGGGGTCGGCACGTCGGCCAGCCGGGTGCCGTCGGCCGCCAGGCGGGTGAAGACCCCGGACCGAAAACCGGTGATCCACAGACAGCCCAGCGCATCGAGCGCCAGGCCATCGGCGTCCTCCTTCGCCAGGATCAGCCGCCGATCGGCCGGAACTCCGTCGGCCCCGAGGTCAAAGGCCCAGGTGCCGCGGAAGGTGTCGTTGCAGTACAGCCGGCGGGCCTGCGCATCCAGCATCAGACCATTGCTGAAGCCCACCCCGTCGGCGATCCGGGTCAGGGTGCGGTCGCGGTCGAGACGGTACAGGCAGGTCGGTCCCGGCGCCCGGCCCGCGATCACGCTGTCGAGATCGACCGTGCCGAAGTACAGCCCGCCCTGCCCGTCGGGGACCATTTCGTTGATCCCGTTGATCGGTGCCCCATCGATCCGATCGATCAGCCAACCGGCAGCACCGGTCTCGGGATTGGTCCAGGCAATGCCGCCCTGGCCCGACGACAGCACGATCCCGCCCTTGTTCACCAGCACCCCGCCGGTCCACATCCGGTCCGGGTTGAGCGTGGCCACCGGCGTGCCGTCGCTGCGCACCGCATGGATTCCGCCGCCGACGACATCGGAGAACCACACCAGGCCGCGCTCATGGTCGATCGCCAGGCCCTCCAGGTAGATCCCCCGGGCCAGTTCGGCAAAATCGTCGAGCCGGGCGTCGGCGGTCACGTCACAGCCGCCCGGCGATGGTCAGCGCCAGGTTCACCCAGAGCGCCAGCAGCCCCAGCACCGACAAGGCGAAGGCCCCGCCACGCTGGTTCGGGTTGTTGGTGGACATGTGGACCAGGCTCTGGACCAGCCGGCAGGCGGCGAACAGCCACGCGAACAGCAGGGTCCAGCCGGATACGGCGGCCAGGACGAACGCTGTCAGGCAGGCTGCGTAGAACAGGGTCGGCAGCTCGAACAGGTTGTCCCAGTGACGGACCGCGGCGCGGGTCTTTTCGGGTTCGGGGTCGCCGAGGTAGACCTTGTAGTAAGCCGGATCCTGTCCGCCCTTGACCGCCGCGGCGCGTTCGATCGCCATCTTGACGAAGGCCACGAAGGTCAGCGCCACGATCAGCAGCATCGGCAGAAAAATCGTGGCAGGAGCTTGGAGCGTACCCATTGTCAGTCCCTTTCGATCCGAGTCTGCCGGTCAGGCAAACGCCTCTTCGCCTTCCAGCTTGGTGCGGTGCATCTGCCGGTCGCAGTCGAGCGGATAGGCCATGGCCCGGTGCATGGTGCCGGTGTTGTCCCAGATCACCGCATCGCCCACCGACCAGGTGTGGCTGAGCGAGAAGCGCTCCTGCGTCGCCCAGTCGCGCAGTCGCACCAGCAAATGCCGGCTCTCGATCGGGTCCATCCCGACGATGTGGTCTGCGGTCGACCCGAGCACCAGCGACTTGCGGCCCGAGGTGTGCGTCCAGACCAGCGGCAATTCGTTGGTGCCCAGCGCGCGCCAGCGCTCGAACAGCGCAAGGTCCGGCTCGGGTTCGACGTAGAGCTGGGCATTGACGAAGGAGTGCACCACCCGCAGCCCGTCGAGCCGGGCCTTCTCTTCGTCGGGCAGGGCGTCCCAGGCGGCGTAGGTGTTGCAGAATTCGGTGTTGCCGCCGACCGGCGCCTTCTTCTTGCAGGTCAGCATCGAGGCGAACAGCGGGACCTGCTGCATGGTCCCGTCGATGTGCCAGTAAAAGGCACCCTTGGTGTAGTCGGCCTGGGGGTTCACCGTCTTGTCCATCGAGATCTTGAACACGTCGCCGTGCATTTCCGGGACCCATTTGCCCAGGGTCTTGGTGAATTCCACCTGTTCCTCGTCGGTGAAGTGGACCTGCGGAAACACGATCACCCCGCGATCCTCCAGCATGCCGCGGATTTCGGCCGAATGGCGACCGCTCAGCAGGGTGGCCTTGTCGCTATCGACCACGGCGCCGATCAGCGGCTTGATCTGGCGGACCTCGTATCGTTCGGCGTTCGGGGTGTTCATGGGGTGGACCTTGTCACGGTTCGGTCAAGTTACATGGCGGCGCCGCCGTTCACCCCCAGCACCTGACCGGTGATATAGGCGGCGTCGGCCGAGGCAAAGAAGGCGCAGGCGGCGGCGATGTCGTCCGGATCGCCCAGGCGGGGGATCGGATAAGTCGCGACGATCTGCTCATAGGGCACCGGGAACAGGCCCCCATCGATCGCGCGCCGCGCCATCGGGGTGTCGATGAACCCGGGCGACACGGCATTCACCGTGATCCCCTTCGGACCAAGTTCGATCGCGAGCGAGCGGGTCATGGCGATGATCCCGCCCTTGCTCGCCGTGTACAGCGCCATGTTGGGCGCGCCGATCTGGGCGCCGAATGCCGCCAGGTTGATGACGCGGCCCCAACCGGCCGCCAGCATGTCGGGCAGGGCGCACTGGGTGACGATGTAGGCCCCGCGCAGGTTGACCGCCATCAGCCGGTCCCAGGTCGCATCGTCCAGCGCCTCGATCGCGCAGAAATTCTCCATCGCCGCGTTGTTGATCACGATCGTCACCGCGCCGAGAGCGCTGCGGATCTGGGCGACCGCGGCCTCGATCTGCGCGCGGTCGCCAATATCGGCGCCGACCGCCAGGGCCTGCCCGCCGGTGGAGGTGATCATATCCGCCACGGCCCGCGCTCCGGCCAGATCGATGTCCAGCACGCCGATCGCATGCCCGGCACGCGCCAGGCGCAGGCAGGTCGCCCGCCCCATGCCGGCCGCGCCACCGGTCACGAGTGCCACCCTGGCCTTGTCCATCCTGTTTCCCCGCTCGCTCAAAACATCGTCACCCCGCCCTCGACGCCGATCGTCTGCCCGGTCACGAAGGCCGAGGCATCGCTGGCGAGGAACAGCGCGGTGGGGGCAATGTCGTCGGGCTCGCCAAAGCGGCCCAGTGCGACCTTGGCCAGTTCGAAGTCATGGCTGCCGGTCTCCTCGAGATAGGCCACGGCCTTCGGAGACAAGGCCCGCGGCAGGATCGTGTTGACCCGGATGCCATGGCGGCCCCATTCCCGCGCGGCCGTTCGCGTCAGGGCGCGGATCGCTTCCTTGCTGGCGGCATAGGCGAGAAAGCCCGGCTCGCAGCGCAGGCCGAAATCCGAGCCGAAGTTGATGATCGATCCCCCACCCTGCCTGGACATATGCGGAAAACAGGCCTGCATCAGCTGCAGCGAGCCGAAGAAGCCGGACTGCAGGTCGATCTTGCAGTGCGCCTCCATGCGGGGATCGTCGAGCGGCAAGTGGTCGGTGAAGGTGTGGGCGTTGTTGACCAGCACGTCGACCCGCCCCCAGGTCGCCACGGCGCGGTCGACCGTGGCCGCCGACTGGTCCGGCTGTCCGGCTTCGGCCACCAGAGTGTCGACCTCTCCGCCATCTGCGGCGATGCGCGCGGCCACGCGATCGAGTTTGTCTGGGGTTCGGCCAGTGACCAGCACGCGGGCGCCCGCTCCCGCCAAAGCGACGGCGATCGCCTCGCCGATCCCCTGCCCCGCTCCGGTCACGATGGCCACCTTGTCCTGCAGCACGGCGCGCCCAGCTGACACCGGGTCAACTCCTCTCCGTTTCTTGTTCGTCAACTTGTTAGCAAGGGGTCTTCGGGTGGTCAACTGGTGTGGACTTTACGTTTCTGTGCCAACCATTTAGGCGGGTCGGGCAGGCTGGGCATGGGGACGGCAGCATGGGCAAGGATGATCGCGAGCCGCAGCAACGGCGGATGGGCCCGGAAGGGTCGGACACCTGGCACGCCATGCTCGACAGCGCCGAAGCGATCCTGCGCGAGGATGGCCATGCCGCGCTGACTTCGCGCCATGTCGCCGAGCGAACCGGGGTCAAGCAGCGACTGGTCTATTACTACTTCCGCACGATGGACGATCTGGTCACCAGCCTGTTCCGTCGCATGGCCGAGCGCGAACTGGCGCGGCTCCAGGTGGCGGCGGCCGGGGAAAGGCCGCTGCGCTCGCTCTGGGAAATCCATCTCAAGTCCACCGATAGCCGGCTGATCGTCGAATTCATGGCCCTGGCCAACCGGATCGAAGGCCTCAAGCGCGAGGTTGTGGCGTTCATTGTCGCCTCGCGCGAGATCGAGACCGCCGTGCTGGCCAGGGCGATGGACCGCGCGTCGCAGGTCAGTCGACTGGGACCGGCCGAGCTGTCGTTGACCATCACCAGCCTTGCCCTGCTGTTGTCGCGGGAAAGCCAGCTGGGGGTCGACGCCGGCCATGCCCGGACCATCGCCGTGCTGGAGGCCTTCCTGGAAGAGCTGGAGACCGCTGCCGCGCGCGATCCCGGGCCCTAGCGCCGGCTCGCGACCTGTGCCCGGGGCTGACCCCTGGGGCGCTTACCGCATCGCTTGATCTCCTTGCGCGATCCCGATACGTTAGCGCTAACAAGACGGTGTGTCGGGGGATGGAAATGGCGCAAGACCTGTTGGCATGCCTGCCGTCCGACCAGGCCGGGGGTACCTTCATCGGCCGTGCCCAGGCGCCGGACGGACCCCACGTGATCATGGTTTCCGGCGGTGAGCTGCGCGATATCACCGCAGTGGCCAGCTCGGTTTCGGGGGCGCTGGCCCGTCGCGCTCTGGCTGGCGGAGTGACGCTCGGCCCGGTGAGCGCCGGCCTGCCCGATGACTGGACCCTGCTGTCCCCGATCGATCTGCACTGCGTCAAGGCCTGCGGGGTGACCTTCGCGGACAGCGCGGTTGAGCGCGTGATCGAGGAACGGGCACTGGGCGATGCCGGCAAGGCGGCGGCGCTGCGCACGCAGCTCGAGGCACGGATCGGGGCAGGCATCCGCTCTGTCGCACCCGGCAGCCCCGCCGCCGCTGCGCTCAAGCAGGCGCTCCTCGCCGAAGGTATGTGGTCAGCCTATCTCGAGGTGGCGATCGGCCCCGATGCCGAGGTCTTCTCCAAGGCCCCCGTGCTGTCAACCGTCGGCACCGGCGCCGAGATCGGGGTCCGCTCGGACTCGGGTTGGAACAATCCCGAGCCCGAGATCGTGCTGGTGGTCGATCCGGCCGGCGTGGTGGTGGGCGCCACACTCGGCAACGACGTGAACTTGCGCGATATCGAAGGGCGCTCGGCCCTGCTGCTGTCCAAGGCCAAGGACAACACCGCTTCCTGCGCGATCGGGCCCTTGATCCGGCTGTTCGATGCCGGGTTCGGGATCGACGATGTCCGTTCGGCCGAGGTGGATCTGCTGGTCGAGGGGCTGGACGGCTTCCACATGGAGGGGTCCAGCCAGATGCGGGCAATCAGCCGCGACCCGCTGGAACTGGTCCGCCAGACCTTGAGCGAACACGGCTACCCCGACGGTCTGGTCCTGTTCTGCGGCACCCTGTTTGCCCCCACCCAGGATCGCGATGAGCCCGGCCGCGGCTTTACCCACAAGCGGGGCGATCGCGTGACGATCCGGTCCGCCCGCCTGGGGACCCTGGTCAACACCGTGACGAGCTGTCGCGACGCTCCGCCCTGGTCGATCGGGATTGCCGCCTTCATGCGCAATCTCCATGAGCGCGGACTGGCCGACCGTGTCTGAGCGCGGCACCACCACCATGCTGGTCGCGGAGGACCCGGCCACCGCCCCGCGCTCGTGCCGTCGGCTGGCGATCTACCCCAGCCTCAAGGGCAAGCGGGTGATCGTTACCGGAGGGGCGAGCGGAATCGGCGAGGCGATCGTGACGGCCTTTGCGGATCAGGGCGCGCGGGTGGGTTTTCTCGATGTCCAGGCTGATCCGGCCGCGGCCTTGGTCGAACGGCTCGCCGCCGCCGGCCATGCCCTGACCTTTCGCCAGCAGGACGTCTGCGATACCGCCGGACTGGCGCTGGCGGTGGAGGATCTGGCAGCGACCCTGGGGGGATGCGATGTGCTGGTCAACAACGCGGCCAGCGATGATCGCCACAGCCCGGATCAGGTAACCCCGGCTTACTGGGACGATCGCCTCGCCGTGAACCTCAAGCACCAGTTCTTCGCGGCCCAGGCGGTCTGGCCGGGCATGAAGGCGAACGGCGGCGGCGCGATCATCAACCTCGGGTCGATCTCGTGGCATCTCGGCCTGGGCGACCTGACCCTGTACCAGATCGCCAAGGCCGGGGTCGAAGGACTGACCCGCAGCCTCGCCCGTGAGCTCGGACCCGACAACATCCGGGTCAACACGATCATTCCGGGCAACATCCAGACCGAACGGCAGCGCCGCTGGTACAACCCCGAGGGTGAGGCCGAGATCGTCGCGGCGCAGTGCCTGAAGGGCCGGCTCGAACCCGTGGACGTGGCGGCCATGGTGCTGTTTCTGGCCTCGGACGACGCGCGCTTCTGCACCGGGCACGAATACTGGGTGGATGGAGGCTGGCGATGATCGCCCGCAGCGCGCTGACCGCCACGGCCGAGCGCGTGCTCGCGGCCGGCTGCACCCTGGGCGAAGGACCGGTGTGGGACCAGGCGCGCGCCTGTCTGTGGTTCACCGATATCAAGCAGCACAAGGTCCACCGGTTCGATCCGGCGGGCGGCCAGCACCGCAGCTATGCCTTGCCGGGCCAGGTCGGTTGGGTCGTGCCGCTGGACGACGGCGGCGTGCTGGCCGGCCTGCCGGACGGGCTTCACCGGCTCGACCCCATGACCGGGGTGAGCACGCACCTGCTGGCCGTGCCCGGGGAGCCGGACGGCAACCGCCTCAACGATGCCTGCGTTGACAGCGGCGGCGCGGTCCATTTCGGTTCGATGGACGATGCCGAGACCGGATCGAGCGGGCGCTTCTACCGTGCCCACGGCGGAACGATCGTCCCGGCCGGACCGGCGGGCATCTGCATCACCAACGGACCGGCGGTCTCTCCCGACGGGCGCCGCATCTACTATACCGACACCCTCGCCAGGACCATCGCCGTCGCCGAGCTGGATGCGACCGGTCGACCCGGCCCCGCCCGCCTGTTCGTCGACGTGGCGACGGACTTTCCGGACGCCTATCCCGATGGCCCGGTCTGCGATGCCGCCGGCTGTCTGTGGACCGGCTTGTGGAACGGCTGGGCCGTGGCGCGCTATTCGCCCGAGGGACGCTTGCTCGAGACGGTCGCGCTCCCGGTCGCCAATGTCACCAAGCTCGCCTTCGGCGGACCCGATCTCAGCCGCGCCTACGTCACCACGGCGCGCAAGGGCCTGGATGCCGCGGCCCTTGCGGCCCAGCCCATGGCGGGGGACCTGTTCGCATTTTCCGTCGCCGTGCCCGGCGTCGCGCAACCCGCGGCGCGGTTCGCGGTCTAGCGCCGTCCCCGGGCCGGTCAGTCCAGCACCAGATGGGGGGTGCCGTCGTCCTCCTCCGGACGGTTACGCGCGCCGACCGGAGCGCTGGGGCCGCCGCGCAGCAGCAGGACCAGCGGGATCGCGAAGAGCGACAGGATGAACATCATGTGGAACACGTCGAGGAAGGAGATCATCGCGGCCTGGCGGTTGATGGCCCCGTCGGCCAGACGCAGCAGGCCCTCGCCGGTGTCGCCGTAGCCACCGAGCAGGGTCGGATCGAAGGGCAGGTTGTATGGTGTCACGTGAGCCGCGAGATCGGCATGGCTGATCTGGGCGTTGCGTGAGAGGACCACCGTGGCCAGGGCAATCCCGATCGATCCCCCGGTGCTGCGCGACAGGTTCATCAGCCCGGCCCCGTCGGTGCGGAGCTGGGCCGGCAGTGTCGAGAAGGTCATCACGGTGAGCGGGAGGAAGATCAGGCCCATGGCCACACCCTGGACCATGCCGCTGACGATCACCGGGCCGCTGTCCATGTCGAGCGACCAGCCCGTGGTCAGCCACAGCGAATAGCTCATCAGGATCAGCCCCAGAGTGACCAGCGGGCGGGCGCCGATGCGGTGGACCAGCCGGCCGGCGATGGTCATCGAGAACAGCACGCCGAGCCCGCGCGTGGCCAGCACGAAGCCGGTGGTGAGCACCGGATAGCCGAGCAGGGACTGGAGCATCGACGGAATTAGTGCGAAGCCGGCGAGCTGGACCACGGCGACGGCGAACATGAAGAAGCAGCCGAGCAGCAGGTTGCGGTTGCCCAGCATCGCGGGCGGGTACAGCGGTCGCCGGGCCAGCGCGGTGTGGACGCAGAACATCCAGAACGCGCTCAGGGCGAGCCCGGCCTCGATCCAGCATTCGCCCGAGGCGAACCAGTCGACATGCTCGCCCCGGTCGAGCAGCAATTGCAGCGCGGCCAGCGCCGTGGCGAGCAGGGCCCAGCCGGTCAAGTCGAAGGGGCGGCGCGCGGTCTCGACCCGGGGCATCAGCCACCACAGCCCGGCCAGGCAGGCCAGCCCGACCGGCAGGTTGACCAGGAAGACCCAGCGCCAGTCGAAGTTGTCGGTCAGCCAGCCGCCCAGGACCGGTCCGACGATCGGGCCGACCATCGTGCTGGTGCCATAGAGGCTCATCGCCCTGGGGTGGTCGGAGGGGCGGTTGATGTTGAGCATGATGCTCTGCCCGACCGGCCCGAGCGCGGCCCCGGCGATCCCCTGGATCACCCGGAACACCACCATCTGCTCGATGCTGCCGGCCAGCCCGCACATCACCGAGGCGGCCACGAACAGGCCCACGCTCAGCAGGAACAGCCGGCGCATGCCCAGCCGGTCGGCCAGCCAGCCGCTGACCGGCGTGGCCATGGCCGAGGCGATGATGTAGCTGGTCAGGACCCAGCTGATGCTGTCGGGCGTGGCGCCGAGCGATGCCTGCATGTGCGGCAGCGCGACGTTGGCGATGGTCGAATCGAGCACCTGCATGACCACCCCGGCCATGACCGCGGCGCTCAGCACGGTCTTGTGGCGCACCTCGACCAGCGCACGGTCGGCGCCCCCGCGCATCGGCTTAGCGCCGATGGCCGAGGTTGACGCTGACCTCGGCGCTGAGGCCGGCGAGCAGATTGCGCGGCGGCGGCTGGTCAAGCACGATCCGCACCGGGATGCGCTGCGTGACCTTGACCCAGTTGCCCGTGGCATTCTGCGCCGGAAGCACCGAGAAGACCGAGCCGGTGCCAACCCCGATGCTCTGCACGTGGCCCTTCAGCGCCATGTGTGAAAAGGCATCGAAGCGCACCGTGGCGGGCTGTCCCGGTTGCAGCCGCTCCAGCTGGTTTTCCTTGAAGTTGGCCTCGACCCAGCTGCGGTCGCCGGACACGATGCTGAGCGCGGGCAAGGCGGAGACCATCATCTGGCCCACCTGCAGCCGCGCGGCCTGGCTGACCCGCCCTCCGACGGGCGCACGCACCACTGTCCGGGCCAGATCCAGCGCGGCCTTGTCCCGTTCGGCCGTGGCAAGCGCGATCTGGGGGTTCTGGCCGGGCAGCTGGCTGCCGTTGGCGAGCGCGGCACGGGCCTTCTCGGACTGGACTTCGGCCGTGCGGGCATGCCAGCGGGCATTGGCCAGCGCCGTCTCGGCGGCCTGGAGCCGGGCCTTGGTGGTGAAGCCATGCGCGGCCAGCTCCTGCTGACGCGACAGTTCGGCCTCGGCCAGCCGGACATCGGCCTGGCTGCCGTCGATGTTGACCCCGCTGGTCTGCAGATCGGTGCGCAGCTGGCTCACCCGCACCTGCGCGGCGGCGAGCGCAGCATCGGCCTTGGCCAGGGCAATGCGATAGGGCTCGGGATTGATCCGAAAGAGCACCTGCCCCGGCTGAACCAGCTGGTTCTCGTGGACCTCCACGCTGGTGATCAGTCCGCCCACCTCGGCGCTGACCGAGACCACGTCCTGCTTCACATAGGCGTTGTCGGTCGAGATCGTGTCCGCTCCGGCGAACCACAACGCCAGCCCGCCGATCAGCACGACCAGCGGCAGCCCGAGGAACAGGGCCAGGCGCAGGATGCGGCGCGAACGCCGACCGTCAGGCGCAGCGATGTGCTGCAACTGGTCGAGCATCTTCAACGGGGGATCGGCTTCAGCCATGGACCATCTCCGCCGGGGCGAACAGCATGTCGTCAAGCAGGTTGGTGCGGACCACCCGGATCAGGTCGGACAGGGCCTGATGATCGGCCGGGTCCATGCCGCGGGTCATGCGGGCCACCAGTTGCTCGCCCGGCTCGACAAGCTGGGCCAGCAATTGCTCGGCGTGAGGCGCGGCGAAGAGCCTGCGGCTGCGCCGGTCCTGGGGATCGCTGCGCCGTTCGATCAGGCCATGCTGCTGCATCCGGTCGATCATCCGGCAGACCGTGATCGGTTCGACCTCGAGTCGCTCGGCGAGCTGGCCCTGGTTCAGGCCCGGTTCGCGGACCACGGCGCCCAGCACGCGCCACTGCGCGCCGGTCAATCCGCCGGGTCGCTCGGCATCGAACCGCTTGCGGATCAGCCGGGCGATGTCGGCAAAGGCGAAGGCGAGGTTGTCCATACCCCGCCTAATACTAATCTATATTATTATATGCAAGCCTCTATTGAGCCGGATGGCAATCTGCCCGATCGCGGAGCATGGCCCTAAGCCGCGATCATCCCGGCCAGGCGCCCGCGGATGATCGTTTCGGCCTCGGCGACGATCCGGCTGACCAGCTCTTGGCAGGTCGGGATGTCGTGGATCAGACCCTGGACCATGCCCGCCCAGAAGATTCCTTCGCCCAGGTCGCCGGTTTCCAGCATCCGCCGCCCAGCGGCGCCCGAGACCAGGTCCTTCACATCGTCGAAGGTGGCGCCGGGCTGGTCGAGCCGACGGGCCACCTCTTCCGACACGGCGCTCCGCCCGACCCGCGCGGTGTTGTGGAGCTTGCGGAAGATCAGCACGCTGCCCCGTTCGTCGTTGTCGAGATAGGCCTGCTTGATGTTGGGATGGATCGGCGCCTCGCGGGTGGCGCAGAACCGGGTCCCCATGTTGATCCCCTCGGCCCCCAGCGCGAGCGCGGCGGCCAGCCCGCGGCCATCGCCGAAACCGCCGCTGGCGAGGAGCGGAATCCGCACCTTGTCGGCCGCGGCGGGAATCAGGATCAGCCCGGGGATGTCATCCTCGCCCGGATGCCCGGCGCATTCGAAGCCGTCGATCGAGATGATGTCGCAGCCGGCCTTCTCGGCGGACAGGGCATGGCGCACCGCGGTGCACTTGTGGAGGATCGTCACCCCATGCGGCTTGAGCATGGCCCAGATCTCGCGCACCGCCGCGGTGCCGGCGGTCTCGACGATCTTGACCCCGCCGTCGATGATCGCCTGGGCATAGCCGAGGTAATCCGGCGGGTTGATCGTCGGGAACACGGTCATGTTCACGCCGAAGGGCCGGTCGGTCATGCTGCGGCAGCGCTCGATCTCGGCGCGCAGCGCCGCCGGACTCGGCTGGGTCAGCGCCGTCAGGATGCCCAGACCGCCCGCGTTGGACACGGCGCTGGCCAGGTCCGCGGTGCCAACCCCCTGCATGCCGCCCTGGACGATCGGATGGGCGATCCCGAGCATCTCGGTGATTCTGGTCTTCAGTGCCATCTGTCCCTGCTCCCGCTTCCCCGACCTGCGGGTCCCTGCCGACAACCCAGCCCGTCCGGGCCGGTGATCAACCCATCGTCGGGATCACGAAGGCGTTCGATCCGTCCGCCCCGCCATCCGGCCAGCGCGCCGTGACCTTCTTGGCCCGGGTCCAGAACCGGATTCCCTCGGTGCCGTACTGGTCGGTGTCGCCGAAGCCCGAACGCTTCCAGCCCCCGAACGAGTGATAGGCCACCGGCACCGGGATCGGCACGTTGATCCCGACCATCCCGACATGGACCCGCGCGGCGAATTCGCGCGCGGCGTGGCCGTTGCGGGTGAAGATCGCGACGCCGTTGCCATACTGGTGCTGGCTGGGCAGCGCGAGTGCCTCTTCGAAGTTCTGCGCGCGGACGATCTGCAGCACCGGGCCGAAGATCTCGTTGTGGTAGCTCTGCATCGTCGGGGTGACCCGGTCGAGCAGCGTCGGCCCCAGGAAATAGCCGTTCTCGTGCCCCTGCAGGGTGAAGCCGCGCCCGTCGATCACCAGTTCGGAGCCCTCGTCGACGGCGGTCTGGATCCACCGTTCGATCGCCGCCTTGTGCTGGGCGGTGACGACCGGGCCGTACTGCGCCTCGGGATCGGTCGAGATCCCGACCTTCAGGGCATGGATCGCCGGGATCAGCTTGGCCCGCAGCCGCTCGGCCGTGTCCTCGCCCACCGGGACCACCACCGGCAGCGCCATGCAGCGTTCGCCCGCCGAACCGAAGGCGGCGCCGCACAGATCGTTCACCACCTGGTCCAGATCGGCGTCAGGCATGACAATGCCATGGTTCTTGGCGCCGCCCATGGCCTGGACGCGCTTCCCGGCCGCCGCCCCGCGCTGGTAGACATAGTTCGCGATGTCGGACGATCCGACGAAGCTGATCGCGCCGATCGCCGGGTGATCGAGGATCGCGTCGACCATCTCCTTGTCGCCGTGGACGACCTGGAACACGCCTTCGGGCAGGCCGGCCTCGAGCCACAGTTCGGCGATGCGGTTGGGCACCGAGGGGTCGCGCTCGCTGGGCTTGAGGATGAAGGCATTGCCCACGGCAAGGGCCACCGCGCCCATCCACAGCGGGATCATCGCCGGGAAGTTGAACGGGGTGATCCCGGCCCCGATGCCGATCGGCTGGCGCATCGAATAGACGTCGATTCCCGGGCCTGCGCCCTGGGTGTATTCGCCCTTCTGCAGGTGCGGCACGCCGCAGACGAATTCGACCACTTCCAGCCCGCGCTGGATGTCCCCCTTCGAATCGGCGATGACCTTGCCGTGCTCGGCCGAGAGCATCCGCGCCAGTTCGTCCATGTTCGCCTCGATCAGGCGCTTGAATTCGAACATCACGCGGGCGCGGCGCTGCGGGTTGGTCGCCGCCCAGGCCGGCTGCGCCGCCTGGGCGGCGGCCACCGCGCGCTCCAGGGCCTCGGGCCCGCCCAGCACCACTTCGGCCTGCTGGCCGCCACTGTTGGGGTCCATCACCGCCGCGCGACGGCCACTCGGCAGACCGGCGGTGCCGCCGGCGATGAAGTGATCGACGAAACGCATCAGAGGGCTCCTCGCAAGGGTTTTGCCGTGCCCTGCACCGCCGTACCGCACGGGGCAAGCAAGCGCCCGGCCGCGCGGGCCGATCGCGTCAAAAGAACGCTCGGGCGATCCCAACCGCGCTCAATCACGGTCCCGGTCGAACACGATCCGCCCGTCGATCAGCGTCAGCCGCACCAGCCCGGCGTCCAGGCTGGTGCGGGCCTCGCGCCAGGGCCGGTCGAGCAGGCACAGGTCGCCCGGTTCGCCCGGGGCCACCCGGCGCGTGCGGCGCAGGTCGAGCGGATCGGCCAGGTAGAGCGCCAGCGCGGCCTCCGGGCTGAGCGCCTCGGCCGGGCCGAACGGCGCGCCCGAGGCTGTCCGCCGCTCGACCGCGGCGCGCATCGCCTCCCAGGGATCGAGCGGGCCATAGGGGGCATCGCTGCCCCCGGCGAGCACCAGCCCCGCCTGCTGCAGTCCGGCCAGCCGGTAGAGCCAGGGCCATTCTTCCGCCGGAATGTCGGCCAGATACCGGTCGCCCCGCGCCGTGACGAAAGCCGGCTGGACCACCACCGGCACCGCCAGCCCGGCCAGGGCATCGCGCAGCCCGTCCGAAACGACCGAGCCATGTTCGATCCGGTCCCCCGGAACCGGCCCCAGTTCCGCCAGCAGGCCGATGGCAAAGGCCAGTTCGGCCTCGGTCACGCAATGGATCGCCGTGCCGCGATCCTGCTGCCGCGCCGCGCCCATCCGGGCCAGGGTCTCACTCCAGTCGGGCAGGTGCGCCTCGTGCAGATGCAGCTTGAACGCGCCGCGCGCCAGCGCGTGCTGCGGGGTCATCCCGGCCAGTTCGAGCGAGCCCGCCAGCACGATCTTCTGCCGCAGCGCCCCGCTGTCCTTTTGCGCGCGGAAATGCCGCGCTTCGGCCAGGCCGTTCGCCACCGACATGTCGGTGAGGGCGGTCACCCCCCAGCGGGCCAGGGTGGCGCTGGTCTCGGTGAAGTCCGGCATGGTCCCGACGAGAGCCCGGCGCAACCAGGCATCGGCATCGAACAGGCGTCCGGTCCAGACCCCGCCGCTGTGCTCGAGCCCGTCCGGCAGGGGCTCGCCGCAGGACAGCAAGCGATCGAGCCCGGCCGAGTTGAAGAACCACATGCGCCCGGACCGGTGCTGGATGCGCAGGGGCCGGTCGGCCACGATCTCGTCCAGCATGGTGCAGGTCGGCAGTCCGGCGACGCTCTCGTGATAGCCGATGCCGCGAATCCACCCGCTGCCGGGGGCTGCGGCGAGGGCCCGCGCCAGCGCCTCGGGCCCATCGACCTCGGGCGGCCCGCAGGGGACCGATTGCCGGCCGACCGTGGTTGCCGCCAGATGCAGGTGATGATCGGCCAGACCCGGCAGCAGCCGCCCCCCTGCCGCCGCGATCTCGACCGCGTCGGCCACCGCGAGCGCGGGGCCGATGGCGCGGATCACGCCCTGCTCCACCAGCACGTCCTGTACGCTGCCGTCGGCCAGCTCGGCCCGGCGGATGACCAGGCGGGACGGTGCGGATGGGGCGGTGTCGGCAGTCACGGGGCCCGGCCTGGTGGGAACGATGGGGGCGAGCTTAGGGGAGGTCGACCGCCACTTCCACCATCCCGTCGGTGATGCGGACCGGGTAGGTCCGCAGGGCGACCGTGGCGGGCGGGCCCCAGGGCTCCCCGGTGGCCAGGTCGAAGCGCGCGCCATGCGCCGGGCAGGCGATCCAGCCGTTGCGAATGCGCCCGCAGTCCAGCGGCTGCTCGGCATGGGTGCACAGGTTCTCGATCGCGAAGCAGTCGTCCCCGCTGCGGCACAGCAGGACCGCGATGCCCGCCACGGTCACCACGCGCGCGGCATTGTCCTCCAGCGCCGCGAAGGGTGCCACCGGCACGAAGTCGGCCATCAGCCGGCCGCTGGGGTCAAGGCCAGAACGCTGCCCTCGGCGTCGCCGCCGACCAGCAGGGTGCCGTCGGGATGGCAGGCGATGTCGGCGAAGTTCATCATCGGCCCGGCCATGTCGCCGATCGGACCGAGGAAGCGCGGCACCACGCCCGGCGGGGCACCGACCGGCAGGCCGCTGGCGATTTCGCTGACCGTCCCCCTGGCCGGATCGATCGCGAGGACCCGTTTGCCCAGGGTATCGACCACCCAGACCTGGCCCTGGCGCAGGCACAGGCCTTCCGGCTGGCCCAGCCCTTCCGCCACGGTTTCGACCCGCCCGGTGGCGTCGATCCGGACCACCCGCCCGGCCCCGGCCTCGGCCACCAGCACCTCGCTGCCGGCGATGGCCAGGCCCATCGGCCGGCCAAGCCCCTTGGCCAGGCAGCGCGCCTCGCCCGCTTCGAGCAGATGGACCCGCCCTGCGCCATATTCGGCGAAGGCGATGGCCCCGGAATCGCTCCGGGCTATGCCGATGAGCTGATCGTAGCCACTGGCCAGGATCTCGCTCTCGGCCGCCGCCGGGCGATAGCGCGCCACCGCGCCCAGCCCGGTGGTGACCAGCCAGTCGCCCGCGGCCTGATCGGCGGCCACGCCGCGCAGATAGCCGGGTGAGCCCGGCCAGAAGGCCATGCCGATCAGTTGCAGCGCGTCCGGGCCATGGGCCTCGCGGTTCAGCCCATAACCGAATACGCCATCGCAGACGAACACCGCGCCATTCCCGTCGGCCGCCAGCCCGAGCGGCCATTGCAGCCCGCGATCGACCAGCGGCCTGACCTTGCCCGGCTCGAGGATCTCGGTGACCGAACCGTTGATGCTCGAGACGAACAGGCGGTCACCGACGAAGGTCACGTTGTCGAGCCCGGGCCCCAGCGATGCCAGCACTTCGCGCGTGCCGGTCTGCGGATCGATGCGCAGCACTTCGCCGCTGGCAACCTGGGTCGAGACGATGCGGCCCTGACGGTCGAACTTGACGCTGTCGGGCACGCCCAGTCCTCCGGCGACCACCTCATGGGCGCCCGTGGCCAGATCGACCCGCCAGATCTCGTTGGCGCCCATCACCGGGACATAGAGCTTGCCGTCGGGGCCGACCTGGAAGGCATTGGCCATCGGCACGCCGTCCAGGATCACCCGCGGCTCACCCCCGCCGGCCGGATCGAGCTCGAGCAGGCGCGCGCCGATGCGGCATTCCCCGGCGAACAGGCGGCCCTGGTGCCAGGTGATCGGATTGGCCACCGGAATATCATCGCGCAGGACGCGCACCGTCCCGTCGGGCGAACGCATCGCGACCCGGCCCAGGGTGATTTCGGTGAGATAGAGGTTGCCACGATCGTCGAAGACCAGATCGTCAGGGGCGACGATGTCGCCGCCCATCGGGCTGATCACCTCGATCGCGCCGGTGTCGGGATTGATCGCGCTGACCTGGCTGGCCGGGACCTGGGCCACCCAGATGCGGCCGTCCGGCCCGGTGGTGATCCCGTTGGCGCCGTGGAGGCGGCTCGGCGGGGACAGCCGGGTCAGCGTCCAGCCTTCGGCGGTGACGGTCGCGGCGGGGGCAGCGTAGCGGCTCGGCAGCATGACCTTTCCTCCTCAGCCGATGATCGACTTGACCTCGAGGTATTCGTGGAAGCCGTGCTCGCCCCACTCGCGCCCGTTGCCCGACCGCTTGTACCCGCCGAACGGGGCATGGAAATCGAACCCGCCGTTCACCCAGATTGCCCCGGTGCGCATGCGCCGGGCCAGGGCTATGGCCGCCTCGCGGTCACGCCCGCTGACATAGCCGCCCAGGCCGAACGGGCTGTCGTTGGCGATCTCCACCGCGTGGTCGGTGTCGTCATAGCCGATGATCACCAGCACCGGCCCGAAGATCTCCTCGCGCGCGATGACCATGTCGTTGCTGGCCTTGAACACGGTGGGCTTGCAGTAGAACCCCTTGTCGAGCCCTTCGGGCCGGCCCGGTCCGCCGGCGATCAGCTCGGCACCTTCCTCGATCCCCTTGCGGATATAGTCCTGGACCACGTTCCACTGGCCCTTCGAGACCACCGGCCCCATGCCGACCTCGCCCAGCGGATCGCCCACCGCGACGCCGTTGGCGGCATCGCGCGCGGCGGCCAGGGCCTCGGCCATGCGGGCCTGGGGCACCAGCAGGCGCGACCCGGCCGAGCAGGTCTGCCCGGCATTGACCATCATCCCGCCCGTGGCCGCAGCCACGTTGGCGGCCAGGTCCTCGTCGTCGAGCACGATCCAGGCGCTCTTGCCGCCCAGCTCCAGCCCGACCCGCTTGACCGTATCGGCCGCGTCCTTGCTGATCTGGACGCCGACCGGCTCGGACCCGGTGAAGCTGATCATGTCCACGTCGGGATGGCGCGACAGGGCCGCGCCGATCACGCTGCCCTGGCCCTGGACCATGTTGAAGACCCCCGCCGGAACCCCCGCCTCGTGGAGGATCTCCGCCAGGATCTGCGCGGAATAGGGCGCCAGTTGCGGCGGCTTGAGCACGCTGGTGCAGCCGGTGGCCAGCGCCGGGAACACCTTCACCGTGACCTGGTTGAGCGGCCAGTTCCACGGGGTGATCAGGCCGCAGACCCCGATCGGTTCGCGCCGCAGCAGGGTCGGACCGCGCTGCTCCTCGAAGCGGAAGGATTCCAGCACCTCGATCGCGGTCTGCAGGTGCCCGGCGCCGAGCCCGACATGGAAGCCGGTGCCCAGCGCGATCGGCGCGCCCATCTCCTCGGTCACGGCCTCGCCCAGCTCCTGCATCCGCCGGGTATAGACCCCCTGGATCGTGCGCAGCAGGTCAAGCCGTTCGGCCACGGTCGAGACCGACCAGCCGGCGAAGGCCCGGCGCGCGGCTGCCACGGCCAGATCGACATCCGCAGGCGAGCCCAGCGCGATCGTTCCGGAGACCGCCTCGGTCGCCGGGTTGATCACCTCGGCGGTCTGCGGTGTGACCGGATCGACCCATGCCCCGTCGATGTAGAACTGGGTGTAGTGGCGCATGGTGCTCTCCCGTGGTCTTGTTGTGTCGTTGCAAGCCGGTTGCAGGGTTACTGCGTGCCCTCCGCATACCAGGTGCGGAACCGGTCATACTTGGGCATTTCTTCCGAATTCGCCTTCGGGTCGATCGCGACGTGGATCACGGCCGGACCGCCTTGGGCATAGGCCCGCGCGATAGCCGGGGCGATCTCGTCCGCGGTGGTGACATATTCGCCATAGGCGCCAAGCCCCTCGGCGATCTTGTCAAAGCGGACCTTGTCGCTCCAGTGCGTCCCGGTTTCGGCCGTGCCCTGGCCGAAGGTGCGCTTGTAGACCCCGACCTCGAGGCCCCACTGGAAGTCGACCGCGACCACGCAGACCAGCGGCAGATTGCGCCGCACCGCCACTTCCAGCTCGGCAATGTGGAACAGGAACGAGCTGTCCGAGGTGACCAGCATGCCCGGACGGACCTTCCCGGTCTCGGCCTGGTCGGCCAGCATGGCGCCCGTGGCATAGGGCAGCCCGGTGCCGATGTGCCCGTAATTCTGGTTCCAGATCACGTCGTTCGGCTTGCACTGGTTGTAGGTCCAGCCGAACACGACCGAGGCGCCGCCATCGCGGATCATGATGCCGTCCTTGGGGAAGGCCTTGGTCGTCTCGACAATGAAGCGCGAGGTGTGGATCGGCACGTTGCCGCGCCCGTCGCTCTTGCTCAGCGATTCCACCGCGAGCTGGTCGAGCTCGGCCTGGCCGTCGCGCATGAACTTGGCGAGATCCTCGCCAGCGGGACGGCCTTCGCCCAGGGCGCGGGTCAGCTGCGGCACCACGGCGCGCACGTCGCCCACCAGCGGCACGTCGATCGGGCGGTTCACGCCGATCGCGGTCGGGTCCTGCTGGACGTAGATCCACTTGCGGTTCGCCTCACCGGCATACCAGTGGCGCCACCGGCCGAAGTGCACCGGCTCCCCCAGTTCGGTCGCCAGGGCAACCACGCAGTCCGAGGCCTCGACCGCCTCGATCGAGGCATCGGAGAACACGTACTGGAAGGTCCGGTCCTCGATCCCCTTGATATAGCTGGTCCCGCCCGAGGTCTGGATCACCGGGCAGTTCATCTTGAGCGCCAGTTCGCGCACCGCGTCGCCCGACTTGGTGGTGTGCACGGCATGGCCGACCAGCAGGATCGGGTTCTTGGCCTTGAGGATCAGCTCGGCGGCCTCGGCGATGCGGTCACCATCGGCGCCCTGGTTGGTCAGGCGGTAGCGGTGCGGCGGCAGGACCGGCGGCGCGTCGAGCTCTTCCAAGATGACGTGGCTGGGATATTCCACATAGGTCGGCCCGGGGGTGCCCGACATGGCGATGCGGATCGCTTCGCGGATCACCTCGTCGGTCTGGTCAGCATATTCGATCGCGCCCGAATACTTGACCGAATCCTCGATCATCGGCTCCTGGCGGACGAACTGGATGCGGCCGCGGCGGACGCGCCGCTCGGTCACGCGGGCGCGCTGGCCGCCGAGGAAGATCACCGGCGAGTTCTCCACCTTGCAGCACTGGATCGCCGGCATCATGTTGGCGAGGCCCGGCCCGAGCGTGCCGAAGCACAGCGCCGGCTTGCCGGTGATGCGGCTCGCCGCTTCGGCCATGAACCCGGCGGCGGCCTCGTGGTGGGGCGAGACAACGGTCCAACCGCGCTGTTCGGCCTCCAGGCAGAGATGGACGAAGTTCGGATCGGGGATGCCGAACAGGGTGCGGATGCCCTCGGCCTCGAACAGGTCGAGAATGCGCTTGTAGACGGGCACGCCACCGGCCGCGAGCTTCAGTTCGCTGGTTGCGGTTACCGGCTTGGGATCGTCGTAGCTCATCGGCTGGCCCTGTCTTTGCTGTCTGTCTCGGTCTCTTGCGGGTACCCGCAAGTTGCGTCGATTGCCGTCGATCCACCAAACCGGCAACGGATATCGCGGGGGCTCCGCATATCATCGCCGGAGGGATGGACCGCGCCCGCCGCGCGCCGGTTCAACCGGCGGCGTCGGGCGCGTCAGGCAGGATCACCGGCGCGCCCCGGCCCATGAATTCGGCCAGGTTGCGGTGCATGTTGATGATCTTCTGTTCCTGATGCGGATTGGGCAGCGCGCCGCGGAACCCGCGTGACTTCATCCCCTTGTGGACCCAACGCATGTTGGCGAAGTCCTGTGCCAGCACCAGGCCCCAGTTCTCCTCGGTGGGTTCGGCATAGACCCATTCGGTCTGCGGTTCCTCGCCCTCGGGATAGCGCTCCAGCGCATAGGCCTCGAAGATGCACTTGTCCGGATCGTTGCCATAGGGACGCGCGCGATAGCACAGCGCAAAGGTGACGCCCTGGAGGATGTTCTGGTTGGGAAACAGGGTCCAGGCCAGACCCGCCTCGGCCATCACCTCGGGCGGGATCTCGGGCCAGATCACGCCGCGGGCAGCGTCGTCGGCCTTGGCGCTCTTCATCCAGTGCGCCATCACTTCGGCCACGGTCGCGGTCTCGGGCAGCTCGTCCTTCAGCCGCGCCGCGGCGGCGATGAGCGTATCGGTCGAGGCCGAGTAATTGATCGTGGTGTAGTTCTCGCGCGCCAGCTCGTAAGTCGAGACACGGGGGTCGGCCCCCTTGCCGGCGCGGCTGACCGACCCGCCCTGCACCGTCGTTTCGGCCTGCTTGCGCTGGTCGAAGCCGGACACCGAGTGCAGCCCGTACGCCTTCGAATAGGCATAGAACTCGGCGTAGGCAGTCAGCTGATTGTGAGTCGTGGTGGTGTGATAGGGCTCCATGAAGGCCTCGATCGAGGTCTTCCAGTTGGCCGGGTAGATCACCCACTGGCGCCACTTGTAGCGCATCTTGTCGAGCTCGAAGTGCTTGAGGATGCGCCCGGCGTCACCCAGGAACTCCTCCAGGCTTTCGCCTTCCGCGCGCATGTCGACATAGATAAACCCGCCCCAGGTATCGACCCGCACCGGCGAAAGCGAGGTGCAGGTCGAATCGAGCGCGCCGTGCCAGTCGTCCTTGTCGAGGATGTAGGTGCACTGCCCGTCCAGATCGTAGGTCCAGCCATGGAAGGCGCAGATGAAGTTGCGCGCCTTGCCGCGCACCCCGTTGCTGGTCGCCGGGGTGTCGATCAGCTGCCGGCCGCGGTGCGAACAGACATTGTGGAACGCCTTGATCGTGTCGGGCCCGGTGCGGACGATGATGATCGAATCGTCGCAGATGTCGTAGGTCAGGAAATCGCCGACTTCGGGGATGTCTTCCAGGCGCCCGGCCATCTGCCACACGCGCGGCCACAGCCGGTCCTTCTCGGCCCGGGCATAGTCCGCCGACAGGAAGGCCTCGGTCCCGTAAGTGGCGGCCACTTCCGCCGCGAGGTCCGCCGCGCCGAGCGGCCGGCCGGCAGTGCTGCTGCGATCGTTCATGGTCTTGCGCTCCCGCAGGGTCCGGCCGGTCAGGCCAGGACCATTCCTTCCATGTCGCCCTTGTCGCGCCATTCGGCGAGCATGGCCTCGAAGTTGTCCCAGCCATAGCCCCAGCCGGGGAACAGCGCCCACTTGGGGTTGGCTTCGCCCTCGTTGTTGAAATAGCCCGGCGGGCAACGCTGCTGCAGGGCCGAGACGTCGGGCTTGATCTCGTTGTAGGTCCGCACGTAGGCGTCCATCGCCGCCTGCGAGGGCTCCACCCGGCTGATCCCGCGCTTCAGGCATTCGGCGAAGATCCAGGCGGCATGGGCGCCCTGGCGGCCGAAGTGCTCGGTCACCGACGAGTTGATCCCGCCCTGGATGTAGCCGATGAAGGCCATGTTCGGGAAACCGTGGGTGGTGATCCCGTGGAAGGTCAGCGGCCCGTCGCGCCAGTGATCGTAGATGGAACGCCCCTCTGCCCCTTCGAACTGCGGGATGCCCCAGCGCCGGTTGAGGTCCGAGGTCACCTCGAACCCGCTGGCGAAGATCACGCAGTCGACCGGGTGTTCCTGACCGTTGGCGATGAAGCCGGTCTCGGTCAGTTCCTGGATGCCCTGGGTGTCGGACACGTCGACCAGCGTGACATTGTCGCGGTTGAAGGTCGGGTAATAGTCGTTGCTGGACAGCGGGCGCTTGCACAGGTGGTGGTACCACGGCTTCAGCGCCGCCGCCGTCTGCGGGTCCTTGACCAGCTCGTCGCAGCGGGCGCGCAGGCGCTCCATCACCTGGAAGTCCATGATCTCGCGCCGGGCGAAGTATTCCTCGAGCGGGATCTCCCTTCCCCCGGCGGCGATCTGTGCGGCGAGGTTGCGGTTGATCTCGGTCCAGATGTCGCAGATCAGGTCTTCCTCGCCGAACTGGTAGACCTCCTGGGCACCGCGATGGAAGTTGGCGATGCGCCGGGCCTGCCAGCCGGGTTGGAGCGCGGCGGCCCATTCGGGATCGGTCGGCGGGTTGGGCCGTTCGTCCACGGTCGAGGGCGTGCGCTGGATCACATAGAGATGCTTGGCATGGCGCGCGAGGTGCGGCACGGCCTGGATCGCGGTTGCGCCGGTGCCGACGATCGCCACGCGCTTGTCGGCCAGCCGGTCCAGCGTGGCATTGTCGGGGCTGCCCCCGGTGTAGCCATAGTCCCAGCGCGAGGTGTGGAACAGCTTGCCCCTGAACTGGTCGATCCCCTTGATCGCGGGCAGCTTGGGCATGTTGAGCACGCCCGGCGCGACCACCACGAAGCGCGGCCGCAGGGTATCGCCGCGGTTGGTGGTGACGATCCAGCGGCGCAGGCCCTCGTCCCAGCGGAAGCTGGTCACCTGGGTGTGCAGCAGGGCCTTGTCGGCAAAGCCAAAGCGCTCGGCGATCGATCGGGCATAGGCCTGGATCTCGTTGCCGTCGGCGAACTTCTTCGAGGGCAGGAAGCCCATTTCCTCCAGCAGCGGCAAATAGCAGTAGGCATCGTTGTCGCACTGCACGCCAGGATACTTGTTCCAGTACCATACCCCGCCGAAATCGCCCGCGGTGTCGACGTTGCGGATGCTGGTGACGCCCAGCTTGGTCAGGTGGTAGCTGGCCTTGATGCCGCCCCAGCCGGCGCCGAGCACCAGCACGTCCAACTCCTCGTCCAGCGCAGCGCGCGGGGCGACGGGGGCATAGGGATCGAGCGCAAGGTCGCCGGTGTCGCCCTGCCCCAGGCGGACGTACTGGGCCTGGCCCTCGCGGCGCATCCGCCGGTCCTTCTCGATCCGGTACTTTTCCCGCAGCGCCGGAATGTCGAACGTATCGGGCGACGGCACCGTGGTCGGCTGGCAGGTCATGGCAGGCATCCCTCTCGTCTTTATGTCCCGGCTCGTTATCAACAGTACTGTTGATTAACGTCAATCACGCGTGGCCGCCGGGTCGGCGTATAGCGCCGGGGCGATATCAGGCCTTGCGCACGAAGGTCGGCTCGTCCGCTGCCGGGAAGGCGGGGAAGGCGCCGTAGTCGGGCGTATCGATCCAGGCCCCGGTCAGGTCCGGCGCGCCGCGGTACTTAAAGCTCCAGTGGCGCGAGGCGAAGCGCCACAGCCCGTCTTCCTCGGCATAGCGGTCATGGTACCAGCCGATGGTCATCGCGGTGCTGCCATCGTGCATCGTGGCGAATTCGGTGATGTTGAGCCGCCCGAGCACGTCACCGTCCTCGGCGTGCAGCTGCGCCGGGCCGACCAGCAGATGGATGCGGCGACAGCGGCCCAGCAGCTTCTCGCAGGCCTCGACCAGAGACGCGCGCCCGCGCACCTCCATCCCGGCGATCTTCCACAGCCCCTCGCGGGTCCAGCAGGCGGCGAACTGTTCGGCATCCTGCCGCCAGACCGCGTCGACAAAACGGGCGTGCAGCTGGCGAATGCCGAAATCGGCAGCGATAAGATCGGTCATTGCTCGTCCTCCACCCAGCGCGAGGTCAGGGCTCGCGGGCTCAGATACTTGGTCCGGGTCCACCCTCCGTCGACCACGATCGACTGGCCGTTGATCAGCTCCGCCCCGGGTGAACAGAGGAACGCGATCGTGCTGGCGACATCGTCCACCTCGGCCAGGCGCGGATAAGGGGTGGTCTCGACATTGTTGCGCTTGAAGGTCTCGTCGGCGAAGCGATGCCGCACCATGTCGGTCATGGTCACGCCGGGGGCCACGCAGTTGGAGCGGATGCCCCGCGGGCCATATTCGCAGGCCATGTGTTCGGTCAGCGACTTGAGCCCGCCCTTGGCCGCCGAATAGGCGCCGCCGCGCCGCCCGCCGATCATCGCGAAGGTCGAGGTGACGTTGACGATGCCCGAACCGGGCGCGAGATGGGGGATCACCTCGCGCGCCAGCCGGAAGGGCGCTTTCAGCATCAGATCGAGAAAGCCGTCGAGCATGGCATCGTCGGTCTCGTCGAGCGGCTTGGGGCTGCCGGCCCCGGCATTGTTGATCAGAAAGTCGATCCGCCCGAACCGCTCGAGCGCCAGTTGCACGATGCGCGTCGGGGCGTCCCGGTCGGTGACGTCGACTGCCAGGGTGGCGACCCGCGCGGGATCGGCGATCGCCTGCTCCAGCGCAGCCAGCTTGGCAGGGTCGCGCCCCACGCCGACGATGGCCATGCCCATGGCGTGAAGCTGTCTTGCGGTGCCGAGGCCGATGCCGCTGCCCGCGCCGGTGATGATGGCGGTTTGCATGGCCCCATGCCATCGGTTTGGCGGGCCCCTGTCAAGCGAGGGACCCGGACTCATCGCCGGAGCGGTTTGACCCGCTGCGCCCCGCTGCTTAGCCCTCAGTGCGGGTTGAGGAGCGGTGAACGATGGGCAAGCTGCAGGGCAAGGTTGCTGTTGTGACCGGAGCGAGCCGCGGGATCGGCAAGGGCATCGCGCTGGCGCTCGCTGCCGAGGGTGCGACCGTCTATGTCACCGGGCGCACGGTCAGCGCCGGGGATCATGCCCTGCCCGGCACGGTCGGCGAGACGGCGGCCGAATGCACGCGGCGCGGTGGACGGGGCATCGCGGTGCGCTGCGACCACGCCAGCGCGGCCGATGTCGCCGCGCTGTTCGCCAGGGTCGAGGCGGAACAGGGCCGGCTCGACATCCTGGTCAACAATGCCTTCGTGATCCCGGATGACCTGCTCGAACCCAAGGGGTTCTGGGAAAAGCCGCTATCGAACCTGGCCATGATCGATGTCGGGGTAACCTCGAACTTCGTCGCCGCCTGGCACGCGGCGCGGATCATGGTGCCGCAGGGCAGCGGGCTGATCGTGGCGATTTCGGGCTATGCGGCGGTGACCTACACCTACGGCGTCCTGTTCGGCACGTCGAAGACCGCGGTCGGGCGAATGACCCGCGACATGGCGGTCGAACTGATGCCCCATGGGGTCGCCGCGGTGACGCTGTGGCAGGGCCTGACCCTGACCGAGCGCGCGCGAGAGAATCTGGCGAAGGTTCCGGACAAGATGACCCGCTCGATCACCGGGCAGAAGGGCAGCTCGGTCGAGCATCCGGGACGGGTGATCGCGGCCATGGCCTGCGACCCGGCGATCATGGCGCGTTCCGGCGGCGAGTTCATCACCGCCGAGATCGCGCGCGACTATGGCGTGACCGATGATGATGGCACCTGGGTGGAATCGATGCGCGACCAGCGCGGGGCTCCGCTGTGGATGCCGGTGCAAGGAGTGAGCGGGCAATGAGCGAACTGCGTTTCGATGGCCGGGTGGCCGTGATCACCGGCGCCGGCCGGGGATTGGGCCGGGCCTATGCCCTGCTGCTGGCGGCGCGGGGCTGCAAGGTGGTGGTCAACGACAACGGCAGCGCAACCCGCGGGGACGCGATCGTGGCCAATCCGGCGCAGGAGGTGGTGGACGAGATCATCGCCGCCGGGGGCCAGGCGATCGCCTCGACCGACAGCGTGGCCCTCGCCTCCGGCGCGGCGGCGATGATCCAGGCCGCGATCACCGCCTGGGGACGGATCGACATCGTGATCCACAATGCCGGCAACGTCCGTTACGGCCCCATCGCCGACCTCTCCGACGCCGATCTCGACGCGGTGCTGGAGGTTCATCTGAAGGGCGGCTTCTATCTGGTCCGCGCCGCCTTCCCGCACATGGTTGCCCAGGCGTACGGCCGGGTTGTCCTGACCTCGTCGTGCAGCGGGCTCTACGGCAGCCAGACCACGGTCAACTACGGCATGTCCAAGGCCGGCCTGCTGGGGCTCAACAACGTCACCGCGCTGGAAGGCGGGGCCCACGGAATCCGCTCCAACACGATCATCCCGGCTGCGGTCACCCGCATGGCCGATGGGCTAGACACCAGCGCCTATCCGCCGATGGAGCCCGAACTGGTCGCCCCGATGGTGGCCTGGCTGGCGCACGAGGATTGCACGGTTTCGGGCGAGCATTTCATCGCCGCCGCCGGCCGGATGGCGCGGGCCTTCACCACCGAGACCAAGGGGGTGTTCCGCCCCGACTGGACGATCGAGGAGGTCGCGGCGGACTTTGCCGCGATCCGCGACCCCGAGGGCGAGCGCTGGACCTTCCCGCCCTACCCCTCGGGCATGGCCGATCATCTCGGCCGGAGCTTCGAATGGGCCCATCGCGAAAGGGCCGTGCCCCATGGCTGACCCCCGTCTGGCCGCGCTGCTCGATCGCGACGCGATCCGCGCCGCCCTGGTCCGGCTGGCGCGCGGCGAGGATCGCCGCGATGCCGCCCTGATCGAATCCGCCTACTGGCCCGATTCGACCACCGACTTCGGCGTGTTCCGCGGCACTTTCGCCGAATACCTCGCCTGGGTGGTGCCCGGCGCCGAGGCCATCACCAACACCCAGCACGTCCTGGGCCAGAGCCACATCGAACTGGCGGGCGACACGGCGCGGGTCGAGACCCAGGTGATTTCCTACCACCGCGTCGATTATGGCGGCGGCGACGAGCACGATACCTGCATGGGTGGCCGCTATCTCGACCGGTTCGAGCGGCGCGACGGCGACTGGCGCATTGCCGCGCGAACGATGCTCTATGACTGGTCGCAGGACTGGGGCGCGGCGGTCGACTGGAGCGGGGGCCTGATGGGCATGCCCTTCAGCGCGCCGCACTTTGCCGGGCGCGCCCATGGCGACTGGAGCGAGCGGTTCTTCCGGGGCGAGGCATGAGCGACCGGCTGGCGTGGCTTGCCGACCGGCAGGAGATCCTCGACTGCCTGACGCGGTTCTGCCGCGGCATGGACCGGTTCGACCGCGACCTGTTCCTGTCCGCCTTTCACCCCCACGCCGAGATCGCCGCTGGACCCTTCGTTGGCTCGCCGGCCGATTGCTGGGACTGGGCGGTGCCGATGCACGAGGCGGCTCAGCCGATGACCCAGCACCTCCTGCTGAACCATTCGGTGGAGATCGTGGGCGATGAAGCGCACAGCGAGACCTATTACCAGTTCATCGCCCGCAACCACCCCTTCACGGCGGACGGAGGCGAAACGGTCATGCAGGCTGGCGGGCGCTACATCGACCGGCTCGAGCGTGGCGCCGATGGCTGGCGCATCGCCCTGCGCATCAACCTGATCGAATGGAACTGCCTGCAGCCCTCCCTTCCCCTGCCCTTCGGCGAGATCGCGGATGCCGCTCTGAACGGGATCGCGGCACGCGACCGCAGCGATCCCGGCTATGCCCGACCGCTGGTCAACCGGAGACCGCACCAGCGGCCTTGAGCCGATCCCGGATCGCGGTCTTGAGCACCTTGCCCGCATCGTTGCGCGGCAGGCCGTCCCACAGCTCCACGGCTTCCGGATACTTGAACTTCGCCACCCCGCGCGCGGCGAGATGCTCGGCCAGTGCCGCCACGTCGGGGGTCGCACCCGCCCGCGGCACGATCACCGCGACCGCCCGCTCGCCGGTGCGCGGATGGGGCAGGCCTACGATCGCGATCTCGGCGATGGCGGGATGGTCGGCCAGCAGGTCCTCGATCTCCTTGGGGGCGATGTTCTCGCCGTTGCGGATGATCAGGTCCTTGATCCGCCCGGTCACCACCAGGCAGCCATCGGCGCGCAGCTCACCCTGGTCGCCGGTGCGGTAGAATCCCTCGGTGTCGAAGGCCGCCGCCTCGTCCTCGGCATGGGCATAGCCGGCCATCATTTGCGGACCCTGGGCCAGGATCTCGCCATCGGGCGCGATCCGCACAGCGGCGATCCCCGGCCGGCCGTCGGTTGTGGCGGCGCTGTCGGCATCGTCCGCGCCCAGCGCGCCGACCGTGGTCACCGGCACCTCGGTCGAACCGTAGACCCGGCTGACGCGGGCCCCGGCAAACCAGCCGGCGGCCTCGCGCACCAGCGCCGGCGGGACCGAGGCCCCGCCGCAGATGAACACCTTCAGCCGATCGAGCCGGGTCCCGGCCGCGCGCGCGGCGGATAACAGCCCCTGCAGGAACGGCGTCGCGCCGGCCATGTGGGTCACGCCCTCGCGCTCCATCAGCTCGACCGCAAGCGCCGGGTCCCAGCCGTCCATCAGCACGGCGGTGGTGCCGAGCATCACGGGCATCTCGAAGGCGTAGATCGATCCGCCGATGTGGCTGACCGGCGATGGCACCAGAAACCGGTCGCCCGGTTCGACCAGCCAGTGGCGTCCGATCTGGCGGATCAGCGCGCCGATGGTGTTGTGGGTGTGGAGCACGCCCTTGGGCCGGCCCGTGGTCCCGCTGGTGTACATCACCATCCGCACGGCATCGGCATCGACTGCGGGCAAGGCCTCGGCGCCGTCGCGGGCGATGACCTGCTCCCAGCCGCTCTGGCCCGGCTGCGCGGTGCCGCGCACCACGACCACCTCGGGGGCGTCGGGCAGGTCTGCGCAGACCCGCGCCAGCATGGCGGCATAGTCGTGGCCGCGGAAGGTACCCGGAATCACCACAAGCCGGCTGCGCGCGTCGGCCAGGATGAAGCGCAGGTCATGGTCGCGCAGCGAGGGCAGCACCGGATTGGCGACCAGTCCGGCCAGGGTCGCGGCCAGGTAGACCGTCGCCGCCTCGTGCCAGTTGGGCAACATGAAGCTGATCACGCTCCCCACGGGGTGGTGCAGGGCCAGCACGCGGGCGAGACGTTCCGCTTCGGCCAGCAGTCCCGCGGCGGTCACGCGGACATCGCCATCGACGAGCAGCACCCGTTCCGGATCGGCAGCGGCGGCCCGGCGCAGCGCCTCGCCCAGCGTTTCGCGCGCCCACCAGCCCTGGGCATAGGCCCGTTCGGCCAGGGCGTCGTCGCGGCGGACCGACCAGCCGCCCGGCAGGGTTCTGCGCATTGCCTCCATGGCCCGTCCTCTGCCGCAGGATCTGCCCCGGCGTCACCCTCGCCGGCCAGTTATCGCCGCGACGATCCCGCACCGGTCCGATCGCCTCATCGCCGCGGTGATGCCACGGGACCCCGCCTTGACTTTGCCCGCCGCCATCGGCCTGTTCCGGCCGCGAAAGGAAATTGCATGACACGCTCACTCAATGGCCGCGTCGCTGTCGTCACCGGCGCGGGCTCGGGGATCGGCCGGGCTATCGCATTGCGCCTGGCAGAGGACACCGCGCGGATCGCGATCTGGGACATCAATGCCGCGGGCGCAGAGGAAACCGCCGCGCTGATCCGCGCCCAGGGCGGGACCGCGCTGGCCATCGCGGCCGACTGCTCGGACAAGGCGGCCATCCAGGCCGCCGCCGACCGCACGCGGGCCGAGCTGGGGGCCATCGCGATCCTCGTCAACAATGCCGGGATCGCCCCGTTCACCCCATTTCTCGACACCGATGACGACCTGTTTGACCGGGTCATCCGCATCAACTTGCGCGGGCCCTGGCTGGTCACCCGGCAATGCCTGCCCGACATGCTCGCGGCCGGCTGGGGCCGGGTGATCAATATCACCTCCTCATCGGTCCAGACCGGTTCACCGGCCCAGGGGCACTATGTCTCGTCCAAAGGCGGCCTGGTCGGCATGACCAAGGCGCTCGCGCTCGAATTCGCGCCGACCGGCGTGACCTTCAACATGATTCCGCCCGGCTTTATCGATACGCCGATGCTGCGCGCCGCGCCGATCGATGCCGATGCCTTTGCGGCCACCTTGCCGATGAAGCGGATCGGCCAGCCCGAGGACATCGCCGCCGCCGCCGCCTACCTTGCCTCCGAGGAAGCGAGCTACATCACCGGCCAGGTCATCTCGACCAACGGCGGACGCTATATGGGCTCGCACTGAGGCCCGCCACGCGGGGCAGGGCCGCGATCAGCGACAGGCCCGCCCCCGGTTCGCCGCCGCGCGGGTGTTGACCCGGAGCCCTGGCGCAAAGGAGAGCAGACATGGCCACGAGACCCGAGTGCCGCCTGCGGTATGAAGAGATCAAGCCTAAGATCGGCGCCCGCGTCCTGAACAGCAAGGACGAGCTGCTGGGCGGGCAACTCACCGGCGATCTGCTGGCCCTGCTGGAACAGCGCGGCGTGCTGGTCTTTCCCGAAATCGATTTCACCGACCCCGAGCAGATCGCCTTCACCAACAGCCTGGGCGGAAATGCCCGGGAGATCACCGGGAGCGAGGTGTTCAAGGTCAGCCTCGACGAATCGGTCAACGCCAAGGTTGCCGAATATCTGAAAGGCTCGCTTTACTGGCACATCGACGGAACGATGAACGCCATTCCGATCCGCGCTTCGATGCTCACCGCCAAGGTCCTCGCGCCCGCGGGCGGCGACACCGACTTCGCCAACACCGCGACGGCCTATGAGGACCTGCCGCAGGAGACGAAGGACAGCATCGCGGGACTCCGCGTGGTCCATTCGCTGTGGCGATCGCAGTTCTACCACACGCCGGAGCCGACCATGGCGCAGATCGAGGACTGGCAATCGAAAGGCGAGGCCGAACTGCCGCTGGTATGCCGCCATCGCTCGGGCCGCAAATCGATGGTGCTGGGCAACACGGCCCATTACGTGGTCGGCAAGGACCCCAAGGAAAGCTACCGCATCCTTCACGGCCTGCGCGAGTTCGCCACGTCCGAGCCCTACAGCTACCGGCACCACTGGAAGATCGGCGACACGGTGATGTGGGACAACCGCACCTCGCTGCACCGCGCCACCCCCTATGATCCCTATTCCGGCCGGATGATGCATCGGACCATTCTCGACGGCACCGAGGCCTGGGAGGACCATTGACCGGGCCGTCCGCGCAAGCGACCGCCCGGCGCGCCGAGCAGATCGCCTTGGCCAGGCCAAGGGGGCACGGACAGAACCGGCACGACGAGGAAATCTGGCCAACCAGTTCTAACGGGCGGTATGGCCAGTCTGGTTGGATTGACTTACCACTTCCTGGAAAGATGATTCGGGAGTGAGCAGATGTCCGCAGCCAGCCGTTACCTGACCTTTGGCGCGTCGCTTGTGGCGCTGTCGATCGGATCGCCTGCCGTGCGGGCCGATGCCCCCCCGGCCAATCCGTGGATGGCGGACAGTGTCGTGACCGCCCAGCAGGCGGCCCCCACGGACGAGGTTCGCGAAACCGTGGCCCGGCAGCGGGCGCGACTGCTGATCGGGGCGATGACCCTGGACCAGAAGCTCCAGCAGTTGACCGGGGCGCGTCCCGAGATCCTGCCCGAACTTCCGCAATGCTTCGGCGGGCGGCATGTCAGCGGCATCGCCGCGCTCGATATCCCAACCTTCCGCATCACCAACGGGCCGGTGGGCCTGGGGCAGAACGACTGCGTCTCGGCCGAACTCGCCGCCGGTCCGAGCAACCCGTTCGGCGTCAACGGCAAGGCCTATACCCATCCCAGCTCGGCCAAGGCGACGGCCCTGCCCTCGGCCCTTGCCGCCGCCGCCTCGTTCGATCCGGCCGTCGCGGGGCTCTACGGCGAGGTGATCGCCACCGAGATGCACGATCTGGGCCTGCACGTGTTCGAAGCGCCGGGCCTCAATCTGGCGCGGCTGCCGATCCTGGGCCGCAACTTCGAATACTTCGGCGAGGACCCTTTCCTGAGCGGAACGATGGCCGTGGCCGAGATCCGGGCGATCCAGTCGCGCGGGCTGATCGCCATGGCCAAGCATTTCGCGGCCAACGAGCAGGAAACCAACCGGATGACGATCCAGACCACGGTGGATCGCCAGACCCTGCGCGAGCTTTACCTGCTGCCGTTCGAGATGGCGGTGAAGGACGGCAAGGTGGCTGCGGTGATGTGCGCCTACAACTTCGTCAATGGACAGTCCTCCTGCGAGAACCGGGAGCTGCTGACCGACGTGCTGCGCAAGGACTGGGGCTTCGGCGGCTATGTCCAGACCGACTTCTTTGCTCAGAAGAGCACCGTCGCGCCGCTGCGGAACGGGCTGGACCACGAGATGCCGATGCCGATGCAATGGGCTCCGGCCAAGCTCAAGACCGCGCTGGCCGCCGGGGACATCACCGAGGCGATGATCGATCAGGCGCTGGAGCGGCGCTATGTCCAGGCCTTCAAGGCCGGAATCTTCGATCGCAAGCTGGCGCTGCGCCCGATCGATTATGCCGCCGGCGGCCGCAAGGCGCGCGAGATCGGCGGACGGGCCGCCGTGCTGCTGCAGAACAATGGCGTCCTGCCGCTGTCCGGCAAGCTCCGCTCGCTGGTGCTGATCGGCAAGGCGAGCCAGGTCTATGCCCAGCAGGCGGTGGCCGGAGGGGTCGTGCTCGGCGAGCCGATGGGATCGGGTGGGGGGAGTTCGGACGTGGTGCCGCAGTACACCGTCAGTCCCGTGGAGGGTCTGCGGGCGGCCCTGGGCGCGGGCGGAACAGTGCAACTGGTGCTGGTCGACGATGCCAACACCGGCGCGACGATCGACGGTCGGGCGGCCAGCCTGGACGAGGCCCTGGCCCTGGCGGCGGGAGCCGATGCGGTGGTGGTGATGGCCGGGACCGTGGCCGAGGAAGGCGCCGATCGCGCCACCTTCGCCGATGCCACGGGCAAGGCGCTGGCCGAGCCCGCCGCCGCCGGTCTCAGCCTGGACTGGTATGCCCGCCGTTCCAACCTGATCGCCACCCGCGAAGGCGACAATGCGGCGAAGCACAGCGGCACGTCGGCCCTGCTCGAACGCCTGCTGCGGACACGCTCGCTCAGCGGCCGGGCGATGGCGACGAAGACCACGCTGGTGCTGAAGGACAATGCCAGCGCCGCGCTCCCTGCCGCGCTGATCGGGCCGCGCGGTCCGGCGATCGTCGAGGCCTGGTTGCCCGGGCAGGAAGACGGAAACATCGTCGCCGACGTCCTGTTCGGCAAAGTCAACCCGTCGGGTCGCCTGCCCGTGACGTTCCCCGTCGCCGGTCGCAGCTTCCTCGATCATGCCAGCGCGGCGCAGTTCCCCGGCGTGCCCGCGGGTGAAGGCAATCGCCAGACGGTGACCTATGCCGAGCGCCTCGCCATCGGCTATCGCTGGTACGACCTCGATCCCGCCGGGGTCTGTCCCGAACGCGCGGGGCGCAACCCCTGCGTGGCGTTCCCGTTCGGGCACGGGCTGTCCTACACCAGTTTCGCGATGAGTCCGGCCCGGATCGCGGCGACCGGGCCGGGCACCTGGCAGATCACCGCGCGGGTGACCAACACCGGCCGGCGCCGCGGTGCCGAGGTCGCGCAGGTCTATGTCACCCTGCCCGCCTCGGCCGCCAGCCATGGCGCCCGGCAGCCGCCGCGTCGGCTGGTCGGTTTCCGCCGGATCGAACTCGACCCGGGCGAGTCCGGCGAAGTGGCGATCCCGCTCGATGCGAACGCCACGAACCACCCGCTCAGCGTATGGGACGAGGCCCGCCACGAATGGGTCATTCCGGCCGGTGAGGTCACCGTCTGGTTCGGTCGCTCGTCGGCCGGTTCCGACCTCAGACCGGCGGGGCGGATCGATCCGGCGCGCAGCCGCGTTCGTTGACCACCCACAGCACGAAGCGGTGCAGCGGATACATGCCGTCCCACGGCGTGCCGTTGGTCGAAGGCCCCGCCTCGCCCAGCGGACAGACGCGCTGGGCACCGGCCGCGGCAAGCCCGTCGCGCAGCGCGGCCATGCGCTCGGCGGGCGCGACGCCGACCGTCTGGGTCGCGACATTGACATGGGCCAGTGCCGCCTCGAGCCGGTCGACCCGGACAACGTTGGCGATCTTGTGGCTGGGATGGAAGTCCACCGGCTCGGTCGAGCGGATCACCAGGCCCGTGCCATCGGGCCGCCCCCAGACCCGATAGTCCTCGTCAAGCAGCCGCAGCGCCTCGATCTGTTCGCGCAGGTCGCGCGGCAGAGGCCGGACATCCTCACTCGCCACGGCCCGGCGGGCGATCGCGCGCTGGAAATGCTCGCAGAAGCGGTCGACCTGGTTCTCCGGCCCTTCGACGAACTGGAAGCGGCTGGCGGCGCAGGCCTCCTGGTTGAGCATCATCAGGTCGGCCGCGGCGCGCTCGGCGGTTTCGGCGAGCAAGGCGTCCGTGGCCAGGGCCTCGTGACCGACCATCGAGATCGATGTCTTCGGATCGAACGACACCAGCTGGAGCCCCGGGCCAGCATAGCGGGCGAGGCCGGCAATCGTCTCGCCGCCGCCCCAGGCCACGATCCGGTCGAAGTATTGCGGACGGCAGAGCACGCTTTCGACGAGGGTGTCGCCCCCGGACCAATAGACCGCCGACATCGAACGCACGAGGGGATGCCCGGGATCGATCGCCGCCATCGTCCGCAGGATCGCCACCGTGTAAAAGGGATCCGCCGACGACATCTTGAACAGGTTGCAGGCCTTGACCAGCGCGCCCTGCGCGATCGACTTGATGGCCACGCCCGGCGAGTTGCCGGGCAGGATGTGGAGCAGGCGCGGAGCAAAGGCGCGGACCTCCGCGCGCCTCCCGCTGGGATCGGTGGTCTCGATCCAGCCGTCGAGCGCGGCCGGATCGGGAAAGCTGGCCCGCAGCTCCGCCTCGAGCACGCCGCGGTCCAGATAGGCCACGGCGTGCCTGGCGACGGCCTCGATCACCCCGCGTGGCAGCACATGGGTCGCGGCCATCCGCGCGAAGCACTCTTCGACGAAGGGATTGCCGGGTGCAGCAAGGCGCTGGCCGGTTTCGACCAGGAAGTCGATGATCTCGGTGGTCGGGACGTTGAGCAGCGGCGGCACCTCGCCGCGCGGCGTGACGATGCGGTCGAACGGAATGGCCGGGGTCGCGAACACCATCCCGAGGTCGCGCGAGCGGTGAACCGCCGCCTCCCCGTGAATGAGTTCGCCCCGCACGAAGAACGGCGCCTGGACCGGGGGGTGCGGGTCCGGCGCCGTCATGACAGGCCCCGGACATAGGCATCGACAGTCCCGGCGCAGGCGATCTTGTCGTCGCCCTCAAGGTCGGCATAGCGCTCGACATCGTCGCGGATCGAGGGCGAGCCATGGCCACAGGCACAGGGCCCCATGGTCAGGTGGATGCGATCGCCCGAGATCACCCCGCCCCAGCGCCCTTCGAGCGAGAGATCGAAGAACGCCCCCCGGCACGCGATCTCTGCCTGGCCCGGCTCCAGCAGGGTCTCGCCGGACTTGTCGAGCGGCAGGCAGACCACCCACGGCGGCAGGTGATAGCGGCCAGCCGGGCAGCGCGGCATGGAACTGTTGAGCTCCTGCATGCTGTACATCTGGCAGACGAAGCGGGGCGAGAGGTTGAAGGTCTCGAAGACGAACTCGCGATAGTTGGCCGGCAGCAGAGCGCGCTTGAGTCCGCCGCCCAGGTAGATCGCGTTCTCCGGATGGAAGTCGGCTCCGCTGAGCCCGCGCGCGCGCACGGCCTCCGCGAACGGATGCAAGGCGCCCCACATGCCGGTGATGAACAGACGCTCCCCGCGCTTGGCGATGATGTCGTCCACCGCGCCGGTCTGGGCGGCCGCAAGGGCCGCTGCGCGGGCCGCGGACTCCTGTTCGAAGGCTGCGACCTCGCTGGGCAAGGCGGTACCCTCGGCCATACGCCGGCGCATCATGACCATGGCGGTCAGCGATCCGATCGTGGCAGGAGGCAGGCCGGAATCGAAGCGGCGGGCCGCGGGATTCATGAATGCCGCCGCCAGTCCCATGCCGGAGGCCGTGTTGCGCGGAGTCCGCGCGATAACCCCGGCCGGCCCGGCGGGGGTCCGGCCATCGCCGCGCCGGATCGCCGAGCCCCATTCCACGGCGGCAACCTGGGCCCGGGTGACGAAGTCCAGATCGGCCCGGGAGGCCACCAGCATGGCCGCCTTGCCGGTTGTGCCGCTTGAGCAGGACACCGGGAGCCCGGCCCGCTCGCAGGCCGCGATCCATCCGTCGAGGCTGTCCACCCCGGCAAGGTCGACTTCGTCCACCGGCTGGGCCGAGACCGTTGCGAGCCAGCGGGTCAGCACGGCCCACCTGCCCCCGGTCAGGACATTCTCGGGATAGCTCTTGTAGGCGGTGTGCGGCAGCAGCAGCGGCACCACGTCGGCAAGCGCCCGGATCCGGTCGATCCCCGCGTCCTCGGCGCGCAGGCGGACCAGCCGGATTTGGGGAGCCTGTTCCGCCAGCCGTTCGTCGAGAGCGGCCAATTGCAGGTCGCGCACCGCCTCGTAGGGGAGAGCGAAGCCGCGCCCTTCCGACATCAGACCGATCAGCGCCTCGACTGCCTGCCCCATCCTCGACTCCTGCCTGGCGGCCCGGACATCTTTGAAACGATCCGTGCCATTATTGCGGACGATTCGTCCGAGCATGGCGCAAAGATATCGATATATATGGCTTTTGAAAGCTGACCGGCCCAAATTTTAATGATACCAAAATCGTGCCTTTATACCTTCTCATACCAGGGACCGCCATGCCCGAAACCAGGCCCCAAACCCTATCCCGCGCCGGACGACCCAGCCGTGCCGAAGCCGAGGCCCGGATCGAGGAACTGCTGGAAAGCGCGCTCGACCTGTTCCTCACCCATGGCTTCGAGCGGACCAGCATCGACGCGATCGCCGCCGCCGTGCGGATGAACAAGCGCACGGTCTATGCCCGGTTCGCGGACAAGTCGGCCCTGTTCCTTGCTGCCGTCCAGCGGGCGATTGCGCGTGACGTTATCCCGGTGGCGATCCTGACCCGGCTGGACAGCGGAGACGTGGAGGACAGTCTTGTCGCGATCGGGCGCCTGCGGATCGAGCATTTCTTGCAGCCGGCGGCCCTGCGGCTGCAGCGCATCCTCAGGGCCGAGTCGATTCGCTTCCCCCAGATCGCCGACTGGCACTTCGAACTCAGCACCCTGCCTTTCATGACCTATGTCGCCGGGCTGTTGCAGCGGGCCATGGACGAGGGCCGGATCCGGACGGTCGATGCGGCTCAGGCCGCGGCGGCCTTCATGAGCCTGGTGGTCGGCGGGCAGGTTCGCCCGCTGGTCGCCGGGCGAATCCCGTCGCCCGGCGACATCGATCGCCGGATCCGCTTCGCAGTGGATCTCATCCTGCACGGCCTATTGCAGCACTGAGCGCGACCGGCACCGCCACGCGGCAGGCCGGGGTCAACCGCCTGTTTTGCCGATCGTTTCGCCTGAATCGCACCCCTCAGTGTTTTGAAGGTCTATCGCGCAGGCGATGATGCCCGGCCATCGGCGAAGCACGGTTGCTGCTGACCGCCATGGCTTTAGGCTGTAGACTCATAAACACGGAGCCACAGTCGCATTGAAGCCAGTTGGACCATGGCGAGGAAGTTTTCGGCCAGCTTATCGTAGCGGGTTGCAACCCGGCGGAAGTGCTTCAGTTTGGAGAAGAAGCGCTCGATCAGGTTCCGTTCGCGATATAACCACGTGCTGAAGTACGGCTTTGAGCGTCGGTTGGCCTTGGGTGGGATGTTGGCGAACGCACCCTTTTCCCGGAGTGACGCGCGGATGCGATCGGCATCGTAGGCCTTGTCCGCCAAGACGATTGTTCCGGCACTAACATGGTCAAGCAGATCGTCAGCGGCTTGGCCGTCATGGCTTTGCCCTGCGGTCAGGCTTAGCCGGATCGGGAGACCTTGCCCGTCGACGACCGCGTGGATTTTGGTCGTGAGCCCGCCTCTGGAACGACCGAGACAATGATCTCGATCCCCCTTTTTGCTGTCGCGGCCTGTTGATGGGCGCGAACAGAAGTGCTGTCGATCATCTGGATGTCCCCGTCGTGGGCAGCGGCAATGGCGTCCATCATCCGATCCCACACGCCAGCTTTCCGCCATCGCACGAAGCGATTGTAGCACGTGGTGCGAGGACCGTAGCGCTCGGGCAAATCCCGCCAAGGCGCACCGGATCGCAGCACCCAGAAGATGCCGTTCAGTACACGTCTGTCATCGACGCGGGGCACACCTCTGGGTTTGTTGGGCAATAGCGGCTCGATCACGCGCCACTCAAAGTCGGTCAGGTCATATCGGCTCATGCCGACCCTGAATCAGAATCTAATCAGGATGAAAAGGCTTATGGCTGTGAGGGCGGGTCATACAACGGCCCAACGCCCCAAGTGGGCGGAAGGTCAAGATCGGCCTGATTACACCACGTAAGGCGCCCGGCCTTGTAAGCATCGCTCTCGATCAGGTCGGAATGGACTGTCCGCATGGCCAGCATGAGTGCTTGGAGGCCATCCTGCCCACACGCATACCGGCGTACCTCTCGTTCAGGCCACCCTATCACATAACGGCATTGGAACTCGCCTCCAGGTGCCTTTGATGGCGCGAAAAAGCAGACCATCAACTCTCCGCTATCAAGCTCAAACCTGCGTTCCACAAATGGCGTTTCGGTCATCATCCTTCCCTTATCGCAGGCAGGTCTGGCATAGGGCCAACGGAGCGGCAACTTTTATGAGTTCACGACCTAGCTTCCGCCCATCGGAGCCCGCACAGGCCGACAGAGCCGGGCGCCCTAACGATGGGAGGGAGAATCATGAAGACACTTCAGCGCCTGTTGCTGGCCACCAGCTGCATCACCCCGGTCCTGTGGAGCGCCGCCGCGTCGGCCCAGACCACCCCGGGCAGCGAGGCGAAGGCCGCCGATGACAAGGAAATCGTCGTCACCGGCACGCTCATCCGCGGCACCCAGGTGACCGGATCGCAGACCATCAGCGTCGCGCCGCAGGACATCTCGCTCAAGGGTGCGATCTCCACCAACGACCTGCTGGGCCTGATCCCGCAGATCTCCAACACCTTCAACGGCCGGTTCGAAGGCGATCCGCGCGGCTTCTCGTCGGGCATCTCGATCACCAAGCCGAACCTGCGCAACGTCCCCTCGTCCAACCAGACCTCGGGCGGCCTCACCCTGGTGCTCATCGACGGCATGCGCGCCACTCCGGTCGGCGTGAACCAGGCGGCCATCGACGTCGACCTGATCCCCGCGGTGGTGATGGGCGGCATCGACGTGGTGACCGACGGCGGCTCCTCGCTCTACGGCGCCGACGCCGTGGCGGGCGTGCTGAACTTCCGCACCCTGCCCAAGTTCGACGGGATCAAGGTGGACGGCAACCTCGGTTTCGGCACCAAGATCAAGCGCCACCAGACCTGGAACGGGTCGATCCTGGCGGGCAAGAGCTGGGACGGCGGCAACGCCTACATCGCGGTGAACCATGACGAGCGCACCGAGGTCAGCAACCGCGACGTGCCGTGGACCAGCGGTCTGGTCTACAACGCCGCCGGGGTCGCCAGCTACAACTTCACCCAGTGCAACACGCCGGTCGGCACTGAAGCCCGCTGGTTCCGGTTCGGTCCGGGTGCCGCCCAGTTCACCAACAACCCGGCAGCGCCCGGCGCGGGCGCTTCGTTCCCGGTCGGCACGCCGTGCGATGGCGTTTCGGGCAACACCTACATGCCGAAGCAGACCCGGACCAACGTGTTCGCGAAGCTGACCCAGCAGCTGAGCGACACGATCGATCTGCGCGTGACGGCCTACTGGAGCAAGCGCGACACCGAGTTCACCAGCGTGCCCCGCGGCTTCACCGCCGCCGGCAGCCCGCTCACCACGGGCGCCCTGGTCGGCGCGGCGTTTCCCAATGCCGCCGTGGGCAGCCTGACCGCCGTGCCGGGCGGAACCAGCTTCTCGTTCGCGCCCAATTCGGCCTATGTGAACACGCCGACCCGGATCGGCTTCGAGACCTGGGGCGTGTCGCCCGAGCTGACCTGGGCCGTGAGCAGCGACTGGCAGGTTCGCGTCAACGGGCACTTCGGCAAGTCGACCAACTATCAGTCGTTCCCGAACGTCGATACGGTCAAGGCCCAGTGCTACATCACCGGCTGCACCGGGATCAACGCGGGCCAGCTGAACCCGTTCAACGTTGCCGCGGCCAGCGGTTCGGTCATCGCCGATATCATCAACTACGAGAACGCGCAGGACATGAAGCAGAAGATGCTCATGGTGCGCACCGTGGCTGACGGTCCGCTGTTCGCGCTGCCGGGCGGCGATGCCAAGCTGGCGCTCGGGCTCGAGTACCAGAAGAACTGGGCGGCGACCCGTCTGAACGCCGGTCCGGTCGGCGCCATTTCGAGCCTGCCGTTCAACGAGGTCAGCCGCAACGCCAAGTCGTTCTTCGGCGAGGTCTCGCTCCCGGTCACGTCGTTCGCGGTCCTTTCCGGCTCGCTCCGGCATGACGATTACAGCGACTTCGGCACGACGACCAATCCCAACCTGGGCCTGACCCTGACGCCCGTCACCGGGCTGAAGATCTTCGCGCACTGGAACAAGTCGTTCAACGCGCCGACCGCGATCGACGATCTGGCGATCTCGACCGGCCGCTTTGCCTGCGGCATCTACGTGCCGGGCGGCACCGCGGCGCAGCGCCCGAACGACCCGCTGGGCCGCGACACCAGCAAGCAGGGTTCCTGCGCCCTGGTGCTGCAGGGATCGTCACCCGGTCTGAAGCCGCAGACGGCCACCAGCTGGGCCGTCGGCTTCGAGGCGAACCCGATCGACAGCCTGCGGTTCGGCGCGAATTTCTACGCGATCGATCTGAAGAACGCGCTCGGCAACCTCAACCCGGCCGACCAGTCGACCTACACCACCAATGCGAACCTCTACACCTACAACCTCACCGGTCCGCAGTACGCCGCCATCCTGGCGGGGCTGACCAATGGAGCGCAGCTGGGGGCCCAGCAGGTGGCCTCGAACATCGCGATCGTGGTCGACACCCGCACCAGCAACCTCAACGCCGCCAAGCTTGAGGGCGTGGACTTCAATGCCTCGTTCAACAAGGAGACCGAGCTTGGCCAGATCGGCCTCGGCGTCAACGGCACCTACGCCACCCGCGCCCGCGTGCTCGCCAACGGCGTTCCGGCTGACCGACTGAATATCGGCACTTCACGGTTCACCGCCGCCACCTTCGTCTCCTGGCGGAAGGGTCCGCTGTCGACCCGCGTGACGGTCAACTATTCGGGCAAGGCGCGCGACGAGGCTCCGGACAACCTCGGCAACGTCGATCGCAAGGCCTTCACCATGACCAACGTCAACTTCGGTTACGACTTTGGTGAGAAGAGCGCGCTCAACGGGCTGTCGCTGCGCCTGATCGTCGACAACGTGTTCGATGTCGAACCGCAGCGGGTGAACCGCCTGAACACCAACAACCCGGCCTTCTTCCGCTGGACGCTGGGCCGCGTGATCAAGCTGGGCGCCACGTTCCAGATGTAAGGCCCACCACGGCCAGAACGAAAGCGGCCCGGGTCAACCCCGGGCCGTTTTTGTTTTGGCGAAAGGGCCCTTGGCCAACGATTTTGCCAACAGGGCGGCCGAGGCTGCTCCCCTTTTGGAAAGGCGATTGGGTCGATTGTAAACACAACCCCAGAACCCCCACCCCCATCCCCTCCCCAACGGGGAATGGAGCGAGACTTGCCCTGCCGTAGCCGGGCTAGTCGCAACGGGGAGGGGGCTCGACCGTCGAGTTGGCAATCGACCCCATCGCCATGGGAATGGGGATGGGGGCCCCGCGCTTGGGTAGGCAAGCGCCCCGATAACCCGTGGTCTGCGGGCGCGACCGGAAGGCCGCGCCCGGCGGGCTTCACTTCTTGGCGGGAAGCTTGTTGAGGTCGGCCTGGATATCGGCCATCTTGGCCTCGCTCAGCATGTCCCCGGCATACTGCTGCAACTGCTTCAGGGTCATGCCACGGGCCATCTGGATCTGATCGCTCCCGACGATCGCGGGAATGTGCTTGGCCAGCACGGCTTTCGCGGCGGGATCATCGAGCATGGCACCCAGTGCGGTCTCCTCGACCGAATAGCCGGGAGCCTGAGCCGGGGTCGAGGCCGGGACCGAATCCGCGGCCGGAGCCGACGCCTGGGCGGCCATGGGGGTCAACCCCATGACCGGTGCGGCCATGGTCAGGGCAAGCAGATACACCTTCTTCATCATCAGGACTCCTCTGGGTCGCATAACAGGTATCAGCCGAGTTCGATCAGCGCCACGCCCTCCGGGGGCAGATCGAGCACGAGCGTGGCCGTGCCATCGAGGCGCAGCATGGTGGGCCGGGCGATGTCCGCGGCTGTGCGCAGGGCGGCAATCTGGGCGGCGGTCGGATAACGCGGCGAGCCCATCGCGCGCCAGGCGGGCATCGGCGAACCGCGCTCCTGATCCACGAACCGCACCGCCACCGGGGCATGCGGCCGCCCACCGGCGAGCCTGATCCGGTAGCGCTTCGCCGACCCGGTAACCGACCGCACGGCCGTTGATCCCGGGATGCCCGCGGGCTGCTTCGCCTCGGCCAGATTCCACACCAGCGCCGCGATCGCGCCATCTGCCCGGCGCGAGGCCAGGACCGGCCCGGTGGCCGCCAGTCGCTCGCCATGCAGGCGGTGCAGCAATTTGTAGGTGTTGAACGCGGGGAGGGCGATCCCGCGCTGCATGGCCGACCAGCCGATGTCGCCCTCCTTCAGCGTGTAATCGGCCACGCCGAGTTCCTCGTAAGTGCCGGACAGCGTCCAATGCGACATGGCGGTGACGTGCGGCAGGCATTGGGTCACGACGTGGGCGATCATCGCGGGGCTGTCGGATGACCATTCGCTGAGCCACAGCGGACGGCCGGCGAACGGGGACGCGTCGATCAGGCTGCGCACCTTGGCGACCGTGTCGGGGATCACCTGGTTGATCGAGAAGGCCGTGCCCTTGCCATAGAGCTCGTCCTGGTTGCCCCCGGAATAGGCATGGGTCGCGAAGAAATCGACCGGGGCGTTGTTATCGTGGCAGAAGGCGGCGAAGTCGCGCACCCAGCGCCCGGCGGAGGTGGACGGCCCACCCACCGGGATGGCCGGATCAACCGACTTGATGGCGACCGCCGCGGCCTTGTAGAGTTCGAAGTACTGCTGCTGCGTGCCGGTCCAGAAGAACGGCAGGTCCGGCTCGTTCCAGATCTCGAACGGCCAGGTCCGCACCGTGGGGGCGCCATAGCGCGAGACCAGGGCCTGGACGAAGGTGGCGATGAACCGTCCCCAGTCCTCCATGCTTTTCGGCGGCGAGACATTGGCGTTGTAGAAACCGAAGCCACCGGTTCCGCTGGCCAGGGCCCGGGGCATGAAGCCCACCTCGACATAGGGCGCGACGCCCCGCTCCACCAGACCGTCGTAAACCTCGAAGATGTTGCGGAAATTGGGGGTGGGCTTGCCGCGGTTGAGGATAGAGGGTGCAAAGACCCCCAGCTCGTCATTGAAGATGCCGTGAAAGCGGACCCGCTTCAGCCCGGCCTCATCCCGCCACCGTTCGAGATCCTTGCGCCAGCTTTCGCGCAGGGTGATCGCCGCCCGGTCCGATCCGGCGCATTCGGCCCACACCTGCCGCAGCGGTCCAAGGGTCTCGCGCGCGGCAATGTCCACAGCCACGGTGTCGAGCGGCATGGGGGCCGGAGCGGCACCCGCCGCCGTGCTGCCGAGCAGAGCACCGGCGGCCATGACAAATTCGCGACGGTCCATGCCCAGGCCCTTTCGGAAACCGCGACACCCTGACGGGTTTGGCCACGATAAGCCAGCCGGCGCGTGCTGGGACCCGCGCTCATCCCGGCGGCGATGGGCCGCCGGATCAGGCCAGCACGCCCAGCGCCTCGCTCGAGAACGGGGTCAGCTCACCCAGCCGTCCCGCCGCCACCTTGTTGGCCCAGTCCGGATCGGTGATCAGCGCGCGTCCCACCGCGATCAGGTCGAACTCGTCGCGCTCCATCCGTGCGATCAGCCCGTCCAGGCTGGCCGGTTCGGAATGCTGGCCGCTGAACACATGGAGGAAATCGCCATGCAGCCCCACCGATCCGACGCTGATCGTCACCGCACCGGTGAGCCGCTTGGCCCAGCCGGCGAAATTGCTGCCCTCGGCGCCGTCGATCTCGGGAAACTCCGCCTCCCAGAAGCGGCGCTGCGAGCAGTGCAGCACATCGACCCCCGCTTCGACCAGCGGCAGGAGCCAGTCGGTCATGGCCGCGGGTGTTTCCGCCAGGCGCGCCCTGAAGTCCTGCTGCTTCCACTGGCTGACGCGCAGGATCAGCGGGAAACCCGGACCGACGGCGGCCCGGATGGCCGCCACGATCTCGGCCGCGAAGCGCGAACGCTCCTTCAGCGTGGGGCCGCCGTAGCGGTCGGTGCGGCGGTTGGTGCCGGACCAGAAGAACTGGTCGACCAGATAGCCATGGGCGCCATGAACCTCGACCGCGTCGAAGCCCAGCCGCTGCGCATCGGCCGCCGCCCGGGCAAAGGCGGCGACCGTGTCGGCGATGTCCTCCTCGGTCATCGCCGCACCCCTCGGCTGGTCTGGCGCGATCAGGCCCGAAGGACTTTCCACGGTGACCCCCGGATCCCAGTCCATGCTGCTCGAGCGAACCGCCCCGGTGTGCCAGATTTGCGGCGCGATCCTGCCCTGCGCCCGGTGGACGCCATCGACCACCGCCGGCCATCCTCCCAGGAAGGGATCGTGGAAGCGCGGCACGTGGGGTTCGTTGCGCGAGGCCGGGCGATCGACCACCACCCCTTCGGTCAGGATCAGGCCGACCCCGCCTTCGGCACGGCGCCGGTAATAGTTGGCGTGATCCGGCCCCACGGCGCCATCGATGGCGAAGCCGCGGGTCATCGGGGCCATGACGATGCGGTTGCGCAGCGGCATTGCGCCGATCGTCAGGGGGCGGAACAGGACACTGGTGTCGACGGTCATGGCAGATGATTTCCGGTCAGATGTTGCACGCCCCACCCTGCGGGACCGGCACCCGGCCCGACAAGATCGAAGTGTTTAGCCCCCTAAGCATGGCCTCTGCCAGAGCGATACCGCCACCGGTTTCCGGCCCGGCCGGATCAGTCGAGCCGGCGCGGTGCCCCGCTGCCCATGAACCGGGCCAGGTTCATGTGCAGGCTGCCGATCGCCCGTTCCATATAGGGGTTGGGCTGGGTGCCCCGGAAGCCGGCCGACTTCATCCCCTGCTGGACGGCGCGCATGTTGGCGAAGTCCTGCTGGAGCACCGGCGGCCAGTCCTCGGCGGCGGTATAGGTCCAGGTGGTCACCGGCGCCTCGCCCTCCGGCCATAGCTCGTAGACGGCCGCCTCGAACACGCACTTGTCGGGATCGTCCCCCCAGGGGCGCGCCGCATAGCAGAGCATGTTGTTCACCGCGTGGCCGATCTGGAAGTTGGGGAAGACCTGCCAGGCCGTGCCGCTGCGCGCGACATGGGCGGGATCGACCACCGGCCAGTGGACCCCGCGTCGCGCGTCGGCCTCGCGCGCCGAGCGCAGCCAGTGGGCCGAAACCTCGGCCGCCGGGGTGCCGGCGGGCAGCTCGTCCTTGAGCCGCAGCGCGGCGTCGACCAGGGTGCGGGTGGTGTTGGTGTTGGCGTTGTCCCAGGTGTACACCTGCATCTCGGCAGTCGACAGGCGGGGATCGTCGCCCGAACCGAGCCGCAGCTTGGCCTGGTCCTGCTCCTGCCCCTTGGGCGCGTCGTAACCGATGTTGGTGTGGAGGCCGTGATTGCGGGCCCAGCCCCGGAACTGCCCGAAGACGTTGAATTCGGGATGGGTCGTCTGGACGTGGTAGGTCTCGTTGAAGGCCTCGAGCGCGACCTTCCAGTTGCAGTCGAACACGATCCACTTGCGCCAGCGGCAGCGCATGTTGTGCAGCTCGAAGGGATCGAGCATCTCCGGGATCGGGCCCAGCCACTCGCGCAGGGACGGGCTGTCGGGATCGAGGTTGATCCACAGCCACCCGCCCCAGGTTTCGGCCTTGACCCGGCCCAGGGCGGTCCGCTCGGGGGTCAACGCCCCCTGCCAGTCATCCTGGTGCTGGACGAACGTGCACTGCCCCTCGCGGTCGAAGGTCCAGCCGTGGAAGCCGCAGATGAAGTTGCGGCGATGGCCGGTGGCGTTGCGTTCGCCGGGCGGGGTATCGACCAGCCGGCGTCCCCGATGGGGGCAGACATTGTGAAAGGCACGGACCGAGCCATCATCGGCGCGCAGCACGATGACCGAATCATCGCCGATATCGTAGGTGACGAAATCGCCCGGCGCCGGGATGTCCTCCTCGCGCCCGGCCTGGAGCCAGGCCTTGCGCCACAGCAGCTCCTGCTCGAGCCGGGCATAGTCCCGCGAGACATAGGCATCGGGCGGAATCGTGAACGGCGCCTCCAGATCGGCAGCCGCGGTGACAGTGCGATCGGCAGTGGTCATGTCAGAATCCCCTTCGGGCAATGGCGTGGGCTTCGCGCTCGAGGTCTTCGCGGAAATCGGGATGGGCGATCGCCGCCAGGGCCCGGGCCCGGTCAGCCATGCTGCGCCCCTTGAGTTGCGCTGCGCCGAACTCGGTGACGATGACGTCCACCTCGCTGCGGGCCGTGGTCACCGCACCCGACAGCGTGGGGACGATCTTGCTGACCGCGCCGCCCTTGGCGGTGGCTGCCAGCGCGATCAGCGCGTGTCCGCCCGGCGACCGGGCCCCACCCCGCACGAAATCGACCTGCCCGCCGGTTCCGCCCAGGTAAGCGGAACCCGATGCCTCGGCATTGACCTGGCCGGTCAGGTCGACCTCGATCGCCGAGTTGATCGTCACCAGCCGGGAGAGGCGCGCCATCACGGCGGTATCGTGCGTGTAGCTGGCCGGGGCCATCCGAATGGCGGGATTGCGGTCAACGAAGTCGTAGAGTCGGCGGGTGCCGATCAGCGCGCAGGCGACCGACACCCCGCGATCGATCTCCTTGCGGGCATTGGTAACGACCCCGGCCTCGACCAGATCGACCAGTCCATCGCCCAGCATGCCCGAATGAACCCCCAGATCGCGGCGGTCCCCCAGCAGGCGCAGGATCGCGTCCGGCACCCCGCCCACCCCGGTCTGGATCACCGCGCCATCGCCGATGAACTCGGCGCAGTGGCGGGCGATCGCGGCATCGGTCGCCGTGATCGGCGCGCCCGCCACTTCAACGGGCGAATGGTCGCAATGGACCGTCACGTCGATCTCGTCGCGGCTGATGGTCACGCCGGGTGTCCACGGCACGGCCGCGTTGACCTCGGCGATGACCACGCGGGCCCGGGCCACGGCGTCCAGCACGTGATCGCTGATCAACCCGCAACTGTGCCGCCCCTCGGCGTCGGCCGGGCTGACCTGGATCATCGCCACGTCGCAGCCGATCTCGCCCGTGGCGATCATCGGGCCGATCTGTCCGACATGGCAGGGGATAATCGTCATCGCCAGGGCTCGCGCCATGATGCGCAACTGGCCGATCGCGCCCATGCTCGACAGCGCGAAGCTGGTGGCCGTCTCGGGCACGAAGGCGCCCGAGAAGCTCGACGCGATGAAGAGCGAAAGTCCGCCGATGCCGGCGCCCTGCCGGATCAGCGCGTCGCGCAGGACCGGAGGTTCACCGCAGGCCTGGCCCATGACGATGCGATCGCCGGGGCGCAACCAGGCCGCCAGGTCGAGCGTCCCGGGGGTGGTGTCAACGGTCACGGCGGGCCTCCCGGGCTCAATACGACTTCGGCAGGCTAAGCACCTTCTCGGCAAGGAAGTTCAGGATCATGTGCGGGCTGACCGGAGCTGTCCGCGGAATCAGGCTCTCGCGCAAGTAGCGTTCAACGTGATATTCCTGGGCATAGCCCATCCCGCCCATCGAGAGCATCGCGGTGTGGCAGGCCTCGAAGGCGAACTCGCCCGCCAGGTACTTGGCGGTGTTGGCCTCCACGCTGCAATCCTCGCCCTTGTCGAACAGGGTGGCCGCCTTCATCGTCATCAGGTTGGCCGCCTCGAGCTGCGCCCAGCACTTGGCCAGGGGATGCTGGATGCCCTGGTTCTGGCCGATCGGACGGTCGAACACGATCCGCTCCTTGGCATAGCGGCTGGCCTTCATGATCGCGGCGCGGCCCAGCCCGATCGCCTCGGCGGCGAGCAGCACGCGCTCGGGGTTGAGCCCCTCCAGGATATAGCGGAAGCCCTGCCCTTCCTCGCCGATCAGATCGGCCTCGGGCACCCACAGGTCCTCGATGAACAGCATGTTCGAATCGACCGCGTGGCGGCCCATCTTGTGGATCAGCCGGGTCTCGATCTTGCTGCGGTCGAAATCGGTGTAGAACAGCGAAAGGCCATCGGTCTTGCGCTTGATCTGGTCGAGCGGGGTGGTCCGCGCGAGCAGCAGCATCTTGTTCGCGACCTGCGCGGTGGAAATCCAGATCTTCTCGCCGTTGACCAGGTAGCCGCCCTCCCGGCGCTCGGCCCGCACCTTCAGCTGGGTGGTGTTGAGCCCCACGTTGGGTTCGGTCACGGCGAAGCAGGTCTTGTCCTGACCCGAGGCGATGCCGGGAATGCTGCGCTGCTGCTGCTCCTCGGTGCCGAACAGGATGATCGGCTCAAGCCCGAAGATATTGATATGGATCGCGGAGGCCCCGCTCATCCCGGCGCCGCTTTCGGCGATCGCCTGCATCATGATCGCCGCCTCGGTGATGCCCAGCCCCGATCCGCCGAACCGCTCGGGCATGGCGATGCCCAGCCAGCCCGCCTCGGCGAGCGAACGGTAGAAGTCCTCGGGAAACTCGCCCGACTGGTCACGTTCCAGCCAGTATTCGTCGGGAAACTGCGAACAATGCCGCAGGATCGCTTCGCGGATGTTCTGCTGGTCTGGGGTAAAGGCGAAATCCACCCTGGCGTTCCTTCCGATCCGGCGCGTGCACGGCATTCAGGTAGCAACCGGCATAAGCTTGCGACAGTGCTCCCTCCGTACATATCGGCCCGGCGAATTGCCGCGGCATGGCCGGAGCGGCTAGGGCAGGTCAGGTTCGAGGAGACAGTGATGGCATCGCAGCCCGGTGGCCCCCTATCCGGCATTCGCGTGATCGATTGCACCAGCATGGTGTTCGGCCCCTATGCCACCCAGATCATGGCCGACATGGGGGCCGAGGTGATCAAGGTCGAGCAGCCCGGCGGCGACGACACGCGCTACATCAACGCCGGAGTGGCCCCCGGCCTTGGCGGCATTTTCGTCAACTGCAACCGCGGCAAGAAATCGGTGGTGCTCGACCTGCGCGCGGCGGAGGGCAAGGCGGCGCTGCGCGATCTGATCGCCACGGCGGACGTCTTCATCCACTCGATGCGGGGCAAGGCCATCGCCCGGCTCGGCTTCGACTATGCCGCGGTCAGCGCGATCCGGCCGGACATCGTCTACACCAACTGCTACGGCTTCTCGCGGCGCGGCCCCTATGCCGACAAGCCCGCCTACGACGACACGATCCAGGCCGAATGCGGCCTGCCCTACGTCCAGTCGCTGATGAACGGCGAACCCGGTTTCGTCGCCACGATCATGGCCGACAAGGTGGCCGGCCTGACCGCGCTCTACGCCACCACCATGGCCCTGTTCCACCGTGCCCGCACCGGCGAGGGGCAGGAGGTGGAAGTCGGCATGTTCGAGACCATGGCCAGCTTCATGCTGGTCGAGCATGCGGGTGGCAGGCTGTTCGATCCCCCGATCGGACCGGCGCATTACCACCGCGCCGCCAACCGTCACCGCAAGCCCTATCGCACCAAGGACGGCTATGTTGCCGCACTGATCTACAACGACAAGCACTGGAACGCGTTCGTCGGGGCGGTGAAGCCGGAATGGGCCACGCCCGAGATGGCGCAGCTTGCCAACCGGGCCGGGCAGATCGACCACATCTACCAGAAGCTTGGCGAAACCTTCCTGACCCGGACGACGGCGGAGTGGCTCGAGCTGCTCGGCACGCTCAACGTGCCGGCGGCGCCGCTGCGCACCACGGACGAGCTGTTCGACGATCCGCATCTCGCGGCGATCGACTTCTTCGAGGACATCGAGACGCCCGAGGGCAAGGTTCGCTTCCCCGGGGTGCCGACCTGGTTTTCCAAGACCCCGGGCAAGGTTGCGGGTCCAACACCGGAGCTCGGCCGGGATACCGATGCCGTGCTCGCGAGCCTGAAACCCAAGGACTAGGGCGCGGGGACACGTTCGAGGGGCCGGTTGCGCCCGAATTCAGCCCCTGGCGCTCTCCCCTTCAGGCGAGAGATACGGAGGCTTGTCCCGAAGGGACTAGCCGGAGTTGAGCGGGGATGTGGGCCGGTGATGCGCGCTGGCCCCTCTCCCAACCCTCTCCCCTGAAGGAGAGAGGGCTCTGTCCGCTCTCCGCCAAAGCGGTCGCTTATCCCACCGCGACGTTTGTCCAGGCGGCCTCGGGCGGGACCACATCTCGACCGCCGCCCCGCGCGCGCCTTGCCCTACCAGCGCTCGCCGTCGCTGCCGACCTCGATCGGGCGCTGGTAGCTCTTGTCCTCGCGGCTCCAGACCGATCGCAGGAAGCCCTTGCACATCGGGCCGTTGACCCAGTCGGCCGGACCGTCGAGCGACATCTCGACCGTGCAGCGGCGGTAGAGCAGCCGCCACTCGGGCTGGCCGCCCGGACCCGGACGGCGTTCGAGCCGGTCGAAGTAGCGGCCCGGCGCCACCTTCATGCTCTGCTTGTCGGGCGAGAGCATCGTGCCGATCACGTAGCTTTCGCAGTGGGCCATATCGCCGTCGATCTCGCAGGTGTGCGTGGTGATATGGTGCATCGTCGCCGAGAAGAACCGGGCGTGTCCGGCATTGGCCCGTGCCGGATAGTCCGGCGCGGGCGTGATGATCGGGCCATGCTCGTCGATCCCGTCCGGCCACCAGCACGATGCGGTCAGATCGATATCCTGCCGGTCGCGCCCACGCGCCTCGCGCATGATGCAGTCGAGAATCGCCTGCCGGTCGGCCAGATCGCGGACCGTCGCCGCGAGCGAGGCGAGGTCCGCACCCGTCATGCCGGCTTCTTGATCAGCTCGATCTCGGCCTTGGCCGTGGCCAGGACCGCGCCCAGCTGGTTCGCCATCTTGCAGTCGACCGCGACCATATGGCGACCGTCCTCGTCGACGAACTTGTCGAGGATCGTGCCGGTCATGATCGTGATGTCGCCGGTCAGCGCCGGGCTGCGATAGTTGGCGACCGAGTGGCGCACCATGCCCCATTCCCCCGCCCAGCCGGCGAAGTAATCGGTGATCCAGGCCCCCATCGAGGCGCCGTAGCCATAGCCGCGCGGCATGCCGATATAGCGCGCCCAGCGCGGGAACAGGTGCCCGCGCGAGGGGCCGATATAGGCGCCGTCGGTGTTCTCGGGGTTGTTGGCCTCCTCGGTCGGATCCTGCTCGGGCCCGGCCATCGGCCCGACGAAGCCCAGCTCGGCCATGTTGAGATCGGTGCGGCGGTGCATCGAGCCCCACTGGGTGAAGGTGTAGGCGCGCCATTCGGTGGTGAAGCTGACGATCGAATGGGGCCCGAAAACGCGTTCGGGCAGGGCGCTGCCGATCACCACATCGTCCCAGTAACGGGCCGAATGGCCAAGATCGTGCAGCATTTTGATCCAGCCGTACTTGCGCTCCTCCAGCGCCTCCAGCTCGTCGTCGGTCCAGACCGGATCGTCATGCCCTTCGCTGGTGTCGCTCTGGCTCGCCTCGCCGGCGGCCTGGGCATAGCGGATCGAGGTGGAGCGCTGCTTGGCGACCAGATCGCCATGCTGGTTGTAGTAGAAGTTGTCGCCGCGCTGGAAGCAGGTCGGACCGGCGAACTTGGTGTCCTTGATCGTGTAGTCGAACGGGATGCGTTCGTTCCACACGCGGTCGCCGCCCTTGATCCGCGGGCCATAGAACCACCATTCGTCACCGCCGAACAGCATGTGCGAATTGGGGATTTGCCCGATGCACGAAGGGGCCGAGCCGTGGCCGTCGTCCATCGACACGGCAAAGCTCTGCGGCGCGACCAGTTCGCCGAAGCGGCTCTGCATCGCGAACATCGTGTCGTAGTGCAGGCGGTTGGGATAATGCATCGCCTGGACCCAGCGGCGGATGTCGGTGTTCGCGAAGGGCTCGACCATGCGGGCGGGCTGCATGGGCTTGCCCATGTAACGATCGAGGTCGGAGCAATCGAGCTTGGCGTCGGGCATGGTCATCCATCCTTGTTTTGCGCGGTGCTACCAAACCGCCCCCCCGGTACAAGCCGAGCGGACCCCGGCCCGCCACATATCGCCGGAGCATTGTCGCCGCCCGGACGTCTTTGTTGCAGCGCGGCAATCGGCGAGGCGATGAGTGGCCCTGGCGCGGCGATGGCGCTTTGTCTCGTTTTGCCCGGCCGCTACCACTGGGACCGTCGCCATCCGCCAGGGCCAGGAACCAGACATGACCGCATCCGCCACCGAAAGCCACGCCGTGCCTTTCCGGGTGACCGATCCCCAGAAGATCCCCGCCCCGCGCTACTACGATCCCGCGTTCTTCGCGCTGGAGACCGAGAAGCTGTGGTCCCGCACCTGGCAGATGGCCTGCCGGCTGGAGACGATCCCGAACCTGGGCGACTGGATCGAGTATTCGATCCTCGGCCGCTCGGTGATCGTCACCCGCACCAAGTCGGGCGTGCGCGCGTTCCACAACGCCTGCCGCCATCGCGGGGTGCAACTGGTCCCCACGGGCAGCCACGGCAACTGCAAGACCCAGGGCTTCATCTGCCCGTTCCACGGCTGGCGCTGGAACGGCGAGGGCAAGAACACCTTCGTCTATGGCCGCCACCTGTTCGACGAGAGCCTGCTGGGCGAAGACGAGCTGCGGCTGCCCGAATGCCGGGTGGAAGAGGCGTTGGGCTGCGTCTTCATCAACTTCGACGACGATGCCCTGTCCCTGCGCGAGACCTGGGGCCCCGTGCTCGACCGGCTGGAGAAGCGCCTGCAGGCCAACCAGCGCGCCGAATGGTGGTTCGCCACCGAGATTCCGGCCAACTGGAAGATCGCGATGGAAGCGTTCATGGAAGGCTACCACGTGATGCGCACCCATCCGCAGCTGCAGCGCGCGGTGCCGATCCTCTACAACTCGATGTATGGCCACGACACCGGCGGGATCGGCGATCCGATCGATCCGAACTGGACCAAGGAGCAGAACATCGCGGCGCAGATCAAGAACCTTGAACTGCTCAGCGAAGGCATGGCCGGCATGGTCCACGCCAAGGAGGTCGAGCTGGCCAAGCTCGTGCCGATCGACGCCCTGCCCGATGATCCGCAGCAACTGATCATGCACTGGTTCGGCGCGGTGCAGCACACCATCGTCGAGGGGCTCAAGGCCCGCGGCGAGACCGTGCCCGATCTCAACGCGCTAGCGGTCTCGGACCCGATCCAGGCGGTGGAGTTCCTCTTCCCGCACTATTTCCTGCTGCCGTTCTTCACCAGCACCAGCGCTTACCGGATCCGGCCGACCGGTCCCGAGACCTGCCTGTTCGAGATCTGGTCGCTGACCCATTTCCCCGCCGGGGAGGAACCCGCGCCGGTGATGGAGCCGACCGTGCTGCCGTACGACAGCGACCAGTTCCCGCCGATCCCGCGCCAGGACTATTCGAACATTCCGGTCCAGCAGAAGGGGGTCCACGCCAAGGGCTTCGAATTCATGCGCCTCTCGCACGAGAAGGAGGGCATGATCAGCAATTACAACCGGATCATCGATGGCTATCTGGGCGATGCGCCGGCCGATCGCCTCGCCGCGGCGACCCATACGCTGGGCGGCAACTTCGACGGCCGGTTCTTCACTTACGATTTCTGACCGGGCGTCCGTGCCTGCGGTGATGATCTTCCTGAAGCGGCGCCCGGGGCTCAGCCATGCCGAGTTCCGCGCCTATTACGAGGATCACCATGTCCCGCTGTGCCTGCGCTACATGGCGGGGCCGCGGCGCTATGTCCGGCACTACCTCGAGCCGGGTCCCGACGGCGAGGAGGGCCCGTTCGATGTCATCACCGAACTGACATTCGACAGCCTGGCCATGCGCGACGCCGTGCTCGACGCGCTGCGGCGCGATGCGATGCCGGCTGACGTGATCGCCGACGAACGGAACCTGTTCGATCGCAGCCGCAGCCGCGCGGTGGCGATCGACAGCGTGGAGACCGCCCTGCCCCCGCGCATGGCACCGGATGGAGCGAAGCCCGGCCATGAATGACCAGACCATGCCCACCGCCAAGGCCGGCGCCCTGGCCGAATGGCGCGGCCACTTCATGCTGCCGGTGGCTGCGGCCTGCGGCTATGCCACCAGCGTGATCCACATCTATGGGCTGGGTCCCTATATCCAGCCCATGGCCGAATCCTTCGGGTGGAGCCGGACCCAGGTCACCGCCGGCGTGACCATCGCCACGCTGGTCCAGGCGCTGATGAGCGTGCCGGTCGGGCTCGCGGTCGATCGCTATGGTCCGCGCGCGCTGGGCGTGGTCGGGGTGCTGCTCTCGGCCGCGGCCTTCGCCGGGATCGGCACGGCCACCGGCAGCCCGGCCAACTGGTATCTGCTTTGGTTGCTGATGGCGCTGGCCACCCTGCCGGTCCAGGCGACGGTCTGGACCAGCGCGGTCGCCTCGCGCTTCACCGCCTCGCGCGGGCTGGCCTTCGCGGTGACGCTGTGCGGGGCATCGGTGGCCCAGGCGCTGTTCCCCTACCTGGGTGCGCGGCTGATCGCGGCGTTCGGCTGGCAGCGCGCGATGGCCTGGCAGGCAGCGCTTTGGATCGCTCTGGCCTTTCCGTTGATCTGGCTGTTCTTCCGCGGCGCGCATGACCGGCCGCGCGGCGGCGGGGAACGCCAGGCTGCCCGCGCCGCCGCGCCGGACACAGGGATGACCTTTGCCCAGGGGCTGCGGTCCAGTGTCTATGCGCGGCTGTTCCTGACCTGCCTGATGCTGACCTTCGGCATGGTCGCCCTGTCGATCCATTTCGTTCCCGTGCTGACCGCGCGGGGCGCCACGCCCACGGCCGCCGCGGGAATCGCCTCGCTGATCGGGCTGTCCTCGATCATCGGCCGGCTCGGCACCGGGATCCTCATCGACCGCTATCCCGCCCGGCTGGTCGGTGGCGGCGTGTTCCTGCTCCCTGCCCTGGGGACCGTGGTCCTCCTGTTCAGCGGGGCGAGCGGCCCCGGCCCGATGCTGGCCGCTGCGGTGATCGGGCTGACGCTGGGCGCGGAGATCGACGTGGTGGTCTATATCCTGACCCGCTACTTCGGCCTGCGGGCGTTCGGCGCGCTGTACGGGGCGCTGCTGATCGCGCTGTCGCTGGGCACCGCGCTGGGTCCGCTGGCCGCCGCCCGGGTGTTCGATCTGACCGGCCGCTACGACCTGTTCCTGTGGACCACGGTGGGCCTGATGCTGGCGAGCAGCGCCGCCCTGCTCAGCCTGCCGCGCGAACCCGCGACAGAGTGATCGTCAGCCCCACAGGGCCTCGGCCGCAGCCAGGGCATGGGCCCCGCGCCCGCCCAGCTCGCTGGCCAGCAGCTTGAGCCGGTAGGTCCACAGATGCAGCGGGTGCTCCAGGGTCATGCCCATGGCGCCCATGAACTGGTGGAAATCGTAGACCACCTGCCACGCCGCTTCCTGCGCGTGCAGCGCGGCCAGCGCGGCATCCCCGGGATCGCCGCTGTGCGCGGCCCGCATCGCCAGCCAGTAGACGCCGTTGGTCCGCACCTGGGCCTCGGCCAGGCGATGGCGCAGCGCCTGGAAGGTGGCGAGCGGCCGCCCGAACTGCTTGCGATCGGCCACGTGAGCGCAGACGCTGTCCAGCGCCGCAGCCAGCAGGCCCGCCGATTCCGCCGCCAGCGCGACCTGCCCCAGCCGGCGCGCCTCGGCCGGCGGCAGGTCGTGGCGGCGGCGCGCCTCGGGCCATTGCCGCAGGGTGGCCACGGGATAGCCATAAAGCGCCGCCGGTTCGGGTCGCAGGTCGGCGGCGGTGGCGACGAAGCTGGTGACCGTCTCGCCCACGATCACCACGGTCGCGCCGGGGGCCAGGAAGCGGACCGGCCGGCGCAGATCGCCCGCCTCGACCAGGCAGACCGGGCCGGTCACGTCATAACCCAGCGCCGGGCGCAGGATCGCGGACGCGGCCGCCTCGGTCGCCTGCGGCAGGCGGGCCAGCCGTTCGACCACGATCGCGGCGGTGCCGGTCCCCAGATCGGGATCGAACCCCACGTCCAGGAACCCGCCGTCGCGCAGCGCGGCGTCCAGCGCGGGGTCGGTCAGGGCGAAGCCGGCGCCGTGCAGCGATACCGCGGCAAAGGGCCGGGTGAGCCCATCGAGGGCATCGCAGATCGCGATCTGGTCGGCGTTGAGCGCAAGGTCCATCAGCGCGGCTCCCGCGGCAGCTTGAGCACGTCCGTGGCAATGATGTTGAGCTGGATCTCGGCCGCTCCGGCGGCGATCCCCGCCACGATCCCGCGCTGGTGGTGCATCTTCAGGTAGGGGTGGGCATCGGCCAGGGCTTCGGGCAGATGCTCCACCACGAATTCGGCCACCCGCCGCTCGGCCATGACCGTGGCGAAGCGGGCCGACGAGCTTTCCGCCCCGATCGTCTCCCCCGCCGCGCGGCGCGTGACGATGGCATAGGAAGCGGTGCGCGCCGCCTCGCACAGCGCGGCGGCATGGGCCGCCTCGATCTTCACCGCCTCGCCGGTCCACCGTCCCTGTTCGCGCAGGATCGCCACCGCGCGGTCAAGCGCGGCGCGGGCCAGGCTGTAACGGGGGATGCCCAGCCGTTCGTTGACCAGGCTGTAGGCGATGATCTCCCAGGCCTGCCCCTCTTCACCGAACAGCGCCTCGCGCGGGACGCGCATGTCGTCGAAGAACACCTCGTGGATGTCGCCCTCGCCGATCAGCGAGGGGATCTGGCGCACGGTGATCCCGGGCGTGTCCATCGGGACCAGCAGGATCGAGATGCCGCGCTTGCGATCGTCCGAGGTGCGGCACAGCAGGAAGCAGGTGTCGGCCAGCCCGGCATAGGAGGTCCAGATCTTCTGGCCGTTGACGCGGTAATGATCGCCCTCCAGCACCGCTCGCGTGCGCAGGCTGGCCAGGTCCGAACCCGACCCGGGCTCGGAAAAGCCCTGGCACCACAGCGCCCGGCCTGCGGCGATCGGCGGCAGATAGCGGGCCTTCTGCGCCTCGGTGCCATAGCGGATCAGGGTCGGCCCGATCCAGTTGACGTTCATGTACTGGCCGCCGCGCGGTTCGCCGGCGATCCACATCTCTTCGGCCAGGACGGTCTGATGCCACGGATCCAGCCCCAGGCCGCCGATCGCCTCGGGCCAGTGCGGGGTCAGCAACTGCTGCTCCGCCAGCTTGCCGCAGAACTGCTCGGCGAAACGGGTCAGCGCCGGCGAGGCCGGGCCGTGCTCGGCGAACCGCTCCCAGTCCGGCGGCAGGCTTTCGGCGAGGAAATCCTTGAGCCGCTGGCGGAAGGCCTGCTCCTCGGGGGTCCAGGTGAAATCCATGGATGGAGCAATGCCCGCCGACCCGCCCCCCGGCAAGCGCCCTGCCCCACTGGCGCGGAGAGATTGCCCGGGCGATGGAGCGGGCCATCGCCAACGGGATATTGCAATCGCCGGCTTGCGCTGCGCCGCCGCAGCGGGCCTAGCTGGGATCATGTCCGCATCGTCCGATCCCCTAGCCGTGCTGCGCCGCGAACTGCGCGCCTGGCTGGCCGCCCACCGCCCGGCCGACTGGCGCGAGGCCGCCACGCACGAGGCCTTTGTCGCATCCCAGCGAGCATGGTTCGCCCGCCTGGTCGAGGCCGGCTATGCCATCCCGCACTGGCCGGCCGAATGGCCCGGCGGCGGGCGCAGCCTGGCCGAACAGAAGGTCATCTACGAAGAGCTGGCCCGGGCCGATGCGCCGCGGCTGCTGCTGTCCTTCGTTTCGACCTATCATGCCTTCGCCACGCTGCACGAATGCGGCAGCGCGGAGCAGCAGGCCCGCTATCTGCCGGGGATCCTGCGCGGCGAGACCTGGTGCCAGGGCTTTTCCGAACCCGGTGCCGGATCGGACCTGGCGGCGGTGCGGACCCGGGCCGAGCGGCAGGGCGACGTCTATGTGGTCAATGGCCAGAAGGTCTGGTCCACCATGGCGCAGTACGCCGATCGCTGCCTGCTGCTCGCCCGCACCTCCAGCGAGGGGGCCAAGCAGGCTGGGCTCACCTATTTCCTGATGGACATGAAGGCGCCGGGGGTGACCGTGCGCCCGATCCACCAGATCCAGGGCGACGAGGAATTCGCCGAGATCTTCCTGGACAACGTCGCGATCCCGGTGAGCGAGCGGGTCGGGGCCGAGGGCGACGGCTGGGCCGTGGCCCAGGCGACCCTGTCGTCGGAGCGCGGGCTGACGCTGATGGAGCTGGGCTACCGGATGCGCGGGGCGCTGGACCGCATTGCCGATCTCATCCTGGCCGGTGGGCGGGCCGACGATGCCGGGGTGCTGCGCGATTTCGGCGCGCTCGGCGCGCAGGTCGATGCGGTCTGCGCCCTGGCCGACCAGTTCCTGGAAAGCCGCATGGCCGGAACCGAACAGGTCGGCGATGCCTCGATCGTCAAGAACGCCTATTCGCGCGCGCTGCGGGCCTATGCCGCGCTGGGGGTGCGGCTGGGCGGGATCGACGCGCAGTACATGGCGCCGATCACCTATGGCGATCTCAACAGTGGCAACTGGATGGCCGATTTCATGAACAGCTATGCCTGGACCATCGCCGGCGGCAGCGAGGAGGTGCAGCGCAACATCATTGCCGAGCGCATGCTGGGCATGCCGCGCGAGCCCAAGGGGTGGACCCTGGCATGACGATCGCCCGCGACGAGCTGCGCGACGCTACGCGCAAGACCCTGGGCGAGGCGGGTCTGATGCCCGATGCCGGGCAGAGCTGGCAGCTGCTGGCGGAACTCGGCTGGTTCGGCCTCGCCGCGCCCGAGGCGGACGGGGGCCTGGGCCTGGGGGCCGAGGCCGTGGCCGCGGTGCATATCGAGCTGGGCCGCGCGCTCGTGCCCGGTGCCGCGATCGCGCAGATGACCGCCATCGCCGTGCTCTGTGCCGCGCCGGACCTGCCGGATCGGGACGCGCGGATCGCCGCCGCCATCGCCGGGGAACGGGTGGCCCTGTCGCTCGACCCCGCCGACGCGACCGGGCTGCTCGGGCTGGTCGACGCCGATCTGGCGCGCGAGGTGTTGCTGGTGGCGCCTGACCGGATCGCGCTGGCGCCGATCGAACAGGCCACCGGGCGCCCCGCCTGGGACCTCAGCCGCCGCCTGTTCGACGGGACGGCGGGCCCGGCCACGGTGATCGCCACCGGCGAGGCGGCCCGGGCGATCCACGATCTGGCGACCCGGCGCCTGCTGCTGGCCCTGTCCGCCGATGCGGTCGGCGGAGCGGAGGCCGCGCTCGACATGGCGGTCGACTATCTCAAGACGCGGCGCCAGTTCGATCGGCCGCTCGCCCTGTTCCAGGCGCTCAAGCACCGCGTCGCCGACCTGAAGATCGCGGTGGCCGCCGCCGAGGCCCTGCTGTGGAGCCGCGCCGGCGACGAGGCCAGCCTGGTCCAGCTCGGGGCGCTGAAGGCGCTCGCCACCACCACCTATTGCCGCGTGGCGGAGGAGGCGGTGCAGTTGCACGGCGGAATCGGTCTGACCCGCGAGCATCCCTGCCACCTGTTCCTCAAGCGCGCGTTCCTCAACGCGGCGCTCGGCGGCGATGCCGATCACTGGACGGAGCGGGCGGCCCGGGCCGCGCTGGCGCCCCCGTCAACCGCCGACCGCTGAGCCGACGCGCAGGGCGAACCTTCGGGACAGGCGCGGGCGACGCCCCTGTCCCGAACCGTCCACTTCAGTCCATCAGGGCCTTGGCCGCGGCGACGATCGCGTCGGGCTGGATGATGTAGGCGTCCTCCAGCACCTTGGCGAAGGGCACCGGGCACTGCGGGGCGCCGAGCCGGGTGACCGGCTTCTTGAGCTGGCCGAACAGCTCCTCGTTGATGGTCGCGGCGATTTCCGCCCCCGGCCCGAACGAGCGCACGGCCTCATGGACGATCATCGCCCGCCCGGTCTTGGCGACCGAGTTGAGCACGCATTCGCGATCCCAGGGCGAGATCGTGCGCAGGTCGATCAGCTCGGCCGAGATCCCGGCCTCGGCCAGGCCCTGCAGCGCCATCTGGCAGCGCAGCACCTGCGACGACCACGATACGATCGTCACGTCGCTGCCCGGCACCACGACATTGGCCTTGCCCAGCGGGATCGGCCCCTGATCCGGCGCGACCTCGCCCGGGACGAACAGCGTCATGCCGCCCTCGATGAAGATGCAGGGATCGGGATCGTCGATGCAGGACAGCAGCAGCCCCTTGAGGTCGGCCGGGTTCGAGCCCGCCACCACCTTGATCCCGGCGGTGTGGGCGAACCAGCCCTCGAAGAAGTCGGAATGCTGCCCGGCGGTCTGCCAGCCCGCGCCGGTCAGGGTGCGGATGGTCAGCGGCACGCTGGTCTGCCCGCCCGACATGAAGCGCAGCTTGGCGGCGTGGTTGACGATCATGTCCATGCACACGGTGGTGAAGTTCATCATCATGATCTCGGCCACCGGCTTGTAGCCGGCCATGGCCGCGCCGATTGCCGCGCCCATGATCGCCTGTTCGGAGATCGGGGTGGACTTGACCCGCTCGGTCCCGAACTTGCTCGACAGGCCCTTCATCGTGCCGGTCACGCCGCCACCCTCGCGGTCGCCCACGTCCTCGCCCAGGACCAGCACCTTGGGATCGGCGGCCATGGCTTCCATCATCGCGGCGTTGATCGCCTGGATGCCGTTCATCTGGATCTTCTCGCTCACGCGGGCATCTCCTCGGCAAAGACATCGCGCCGCAGTTCGTCCAGCGATGGCAGCGGGCTGTTGAATCCGAATTCCTGGGCCTCGGTGATCTCGGCCTCGATCGCGGCCTGGATCGCGGCCAGGTCGTCCTCGCCGGCATGGCCCTCGGCGATCAGGCGGGCGCGCAGCGCCGGCAGCGGATCGGCGGCCATGGCGGCGGCCTTCTCGTCCTTGTCCATGTAGAAGTCGTCATCGCCCAGCACGTGGCCGAGGAACCGGAAGGTCTTGCACTCCAGCAGGGTCGGCCCCTCCCCCGCCCGGGCCCGCTCGATCGCGGCCGAGACATGGGCATACATGTCGTCCGGATCGTTGCCGTCCACCGTGTAGCCCGGCATCCCGTACCCGGCCGCGCGCTTGGCGATGAAATCGACCGAGGTGGCGTCCTCATAGCGGGTGTGCTCGGCAAAGCCGTTGTTGGCGCAGACGAACAGAACCGGCAGCTTCCACGCCGAGGCCATGTTGAGCGATTCGTGGAAGGCCCCGATGTTGGAGGCGCCATCGCCGAAGTAGGCCACCACGACCCGCTTGGACCCGTCGAGCTGGGCGGCCCAGGCGAGGCCATTGGCGATCGGCATGGACGAACCGACGATGCCGGTGGTGACCATGATCCCCATGTCCGGATAGGTCAGGTGCATCGGGCCGCCCTTGCCCTTGCAGGTCCCGTCGATCCGCCCGGCGATCTCCGCCCACAGCGGCTTCAGCGGCATATCCTTGGCGACCATGTCCTGGATGCCGCGATAGATCGTGCAGATCTGGTCATCCTGGGTGAGCAGGTGCGAGATCGTCGCCGGGATCACCTCCTGCCCGCGGGCGGAGTAATAGGGCATCTGCAGCCGCCCGCGGCGCAGCGAGGCGCGGATCGCGTCGTCGTTGCGCTCGACGCGGAGCATGCGGCGGTAGATGTCGACAAGCGCCGCGCTGTCGGGCTTTGCGACATTGCTTAGGACGGCCATGGTATCCCCTGATGGCTGATGGATCTGGCGGTCACTGTCCGTTCGGGACCCGGCCAGGTCAACCGCGCCACGGCGATATTTGGCCGCCCCCGGGGCCGAGCCGGGCCCGGCGGTGTAGCAGAGCATCGGCCCAGACGGCGCCACAGCAAGGATGATTGCGGATGATCGACAGGACAAGCGCAGAGCAGGCGATCGAGCAGGCCGCGGAACGGGTGGTATCGCTCGAGGCCGAACTTGAGGCGGCGGGCCATGCCGCGACCGGCGGCGACGATCTCGCCTTGGTGCGCGCGGCGCTGCATGCCTGGGTCGATACGGTGGTCGGCGCGGTCGCCTCGCCGGGGGTCGGGCGGGTGACGCTGATCCATGCCAACGGCAGCCAGACCAAGCTGGCCTCGCCCGAACTCCCCTATCTGCTGACCCGGCCGGTGTCGTTCACCACCCCCCAGGCGTGAGGCGGGGTCAGAGGCTGTTGTCCAGCCCGGCCGCGTGCCGGGCGGCAACATAGCCGAACGCCAGCGAAGGCCCGATGCTGGCCCCCGCCCCGACATAGACCCCGCCCATCACGCTCGCGCTGGATACGCCGCAGGCATAGAGCCCGTCGATCACCGAGCCGTCGGGCCGCAGCACGCGGGCCCGGGCGTCGGTCACCGCGCCGCCATAGGTCGAAACGTCGCCCGGAACCACGTCGACCGCATAGAACGGGGCCTGGTCGATCCGGGCGAGTGCGGGATTGGGCTTTAGGAAGGGATCGCCCAGCCACTGGTCATAGGCCCGCGCGCCCCGCCCGAAATCGGCGTCGTGGCCGGCATCGACGAAGCCGTTCCAGCGCGCGATCGTCGCCTGCAGCGCTTCTGCAGGAACCCCGATCTGCGCCGCCAGGCCTTCGATCGTGTCGGCCTCCTTCAGATAGCCGCTGTCCTTCCAGACCTGGTGCATCTTCGCCATTCGCACCCCGGCGATGGGGTAGGACTGGGCAAACCGCGCATCGAAGATCGCCCAGCTGGGAATGGCGGGGACCGTGCGGTTCCGTTCGAACATGGTCTGGCAGTACAGCTCATAGCTGCCGCCCTCGTTCATGTAGCGCTGGCCCGACTGGTCGACCAGGATCGCCCCGGGCTTGCCGGTCAGGCTCTGCGCGGGCGGCTTGACGAAGGCCTGCTCCCACCCCGGCATGCGCGTCATCTGATAGCCGACCATCTGGTCCATCTGGCCCAGCGCCGCGCCGATCCGCTCCATCTCGGCATGCATGTCGCCGGTGTCGCCTTCGGGCGTGTTCGACCATTCGGCCCGGGTGCCGGGCATGAAGCGGTCCCGCATGGCCTGATTCTGCGCGAACCCGCCGGCATTGATCAGCACGCCCAGGCGCGCCCCGATCCGGCGCCGTTCGCCGCCGCTTTCGGCGATCACCCCGGCGACGCGGCCATCCGCGATCACCAGTTCGCGCACCGGGCTGTCGATCCGGACGTCGGCCCCGGCGTCGAGCACGGCCTTCAGCAGCCGTCCCTGCAAGGCCGCCCCCGCCGAGACCCATTGCTTGCCGGTTAGCTTGCCGGCGATCACCCGCAGGCCGATCCGCAGCAGCAGCAGCTTGATCTTCCAGCTCCTGCCGACCCAGGCCAGCTTCAGTCCCTCGGACAGCATGGCCGGCTGGCTGACGAAGCCGGGGCGCAGCCGGGCCGCCCATTCGGGGCCGAGTTCGGCCTTGTTGAAGTAGCGCGCGGTCACGGTCCGGCTGGTCTTGCAGCCGCCCGGAACCTCATCGTAATAGTCCGGCCAGAAATCGGCCCCGCGCGCCAGGGGGATGCCCTGGGCCAGCAGGAAGTCGATCATCTTCTGGCTCTCGACCACATAAGCGCGGCGCTTTTCCGGGGTCGATCCGGGCAGGTTCTCGGCCAGCGCCTCGAGATAGGCGATCCCCGCCTCGGTGCTGTCCTGTTCGCCGGCCTGCCGCATCAGGGGGTTGTTGGGCACCCAGATCACCCCGCCGGACTTGGCCGTGGTGCCGCCGACATAGCCGGTCTTCTCCAGCACCAGCACGCTCTTGCCGGCCTGGCGCATGACCAGCGCCGAGGTCATCGAGCCGGCGCCGCTGCCGACCACGACCCAATCGAAGGTTTCGTCGAATCCGTCCATTGCGCGCCTCTCTCCCGGATTGTGCGGTTAGACCGCCCTGCCCCGGACCAGACAAGGCCCCCCGAAACCGGCAGCGGCCTTATCGCCGGGGCGGAGTGGGAATCGCGCCCTTGCGTGATATGCCAGGGGCATGAGCACACCGCCCCGCCTCGATACCATCCTGCTGGACCGGCGCGGCCGGCTGCTGGTGATCACGCTGAACCGGCCCGACAGCCTCAACGCCTTCAACCTCGCCCTGCACGATGAACTGGTGATCGCGCTGGACTTCGCCCGCGACGATCCGGATTCGGACGTGGTGCTGCTGACCGGATCCGGACGCGCCTTTTCCGCCGGGGGAGACCTGGACCATATCGCCCGCAATGCCGCCGAGCCCGAACGGTTCGATCACGAGGTCCGCATCGCGCGGACCATCGTGCTGACCCTGCTCGATATCGCCAAGCCGGTGATCTGCCGGATGAACGGCCATGCGGTGGGGCTTGGGGCCACCCTGGCCCTGCTGTGCGATGTGATCTTCGCGGCCGAAACGGCCCGGATCGGCGATCCGCACGTGCAGGTCGGTCTGGCCGCGGGCGATGGCGGGGCGATCGTCTGGGCCCAGCGCATCGGTCTGACGCGGGCCAAGGAGTTCCTGCTGACCGGCGAGCTGCTCACCGCACCGCGCGCCGCCGAGCTGGGCCTGATCAACCACAGCCTGCCCGCCGATCAGCTCGACGCCGCGGTCGAGGCCTTCTGCGAGCGGCTGCTGGCAGGGGCCCAGATGGCGATCCGCTATACCAAGCAACTCACCAATCTTGAGCTCAAGCGCACCGCCGAGCTGGTGCTGGACCAGGGTCTGGCGTGGGAATCGGAGACCGTGCGGAGCCGCGATCATGCCGAGGCGGTGGCGGCCCTGCGCGACAAGCGCCCGCCGCGGTTCGAGGCCTGATTCCGGGGAGCTGACTCCGGCTGGCCTCAGGCCGCCGCGCCCGGTTCCAGCATGGCCCGGGCCAGGCCCAGCACCGCGGCCAGGTCCGCTCCGGCCGAAGGAATGCCGCGGCGGTACGTGGCATAGCCGTGGATCGATCCGTGGGCCTCGTGGAACGCCACCGGCACGCCCGCCTGGGCGAGGGCGCCGACCAGGGCGCGTCCGCCATCGCGGAGCGGATCCAGCGAGGCGGTGGCGACCACCACTGGGGGAAGCCCGGTCAGATCGGCGACCAGCGCGGAGTGGCGCGGGCTGTGCGGATCGGGGGCATAGGCGGACGTGTAGTATGCCATGTCCGGGCTCGACAGGCCATAGCCATCGGCGAACTGCTGCTGCGACGGATAGTGGCGCGAGGCGTCGGCCATGGGGTAGATCGCCAGCAACAGCCGGGCCGGACAGGCCGCCGGACGATCGCGCAGCGCCAGCCCGGTGACCAGGGCCAGCGTCCCGCCAGCGCTGTCGCCGCTCAGCACCAGCCCGTCCACCTCGCGGCCCAGGGCCGCTCCGTTAGCCGCGATCCACCGGGCTGCCGCCTCGGCATCATCCGGCGCGGCGGGCCACTTGTGTTCCGGCGCCAGGCGGTATTCGACCGAGACCACCGGCAGATCGAGCGCGCGGGCAATCTCGGCGGCGAGCGGAGCATGGGTCGCCACGCTGCCGGTGACGAAGCCGCCACCATGGAAAAACAGCACCACCGGCGAAGGTTCCCGTTCGGCCCGGGCATCGAACAGCCGCGCCGGCAGATCGCCGCCGGGCCCCGGAATGACCAGGGCGCGGTCGACTGCCAGCGGTCCCAGCGGCAGCTCGATCTCCTGCATCATCTGCGCCATCAGCTCGGGGGGGATCTGCCGCATCATGCGGATGCCCTCGTCGTTCATCGGCGGCCGAGGTCTGGCGTTGAACGCGGTGAGGAAGGTGGCGACCTCGGGCCGGATGAACGGTACGGCCTCGGTCATGGGCTGGTCCTTGGTGATGGGGCAGAATCGGTCATCAAGCCACGTCGCTCACGGCGACCCAGCTCTGGCTGGCCGAGGCGCGATGCAGCGCCTCGAGCACCCGTTCCACCTCGCAGGCGGCGGCGAAACCGGGCGCCGCCTGGCCTTCGCCGCGGATCTCGGCGAGGAGCGACTGCATGGTCAGCGCCATGGGAAAACTGGGCGGCACCTCGGCCGTCGCATCGAGCGCGACGCCCGGAGTCCGGTGGAACGTTTCGGGCGCGGCGATCGGGGCCAGCGGTTCGCCCAGGGCGCCGCCATGCAGGGTGCACTCGCGCGAGGTCGGGAAGGTCGGAGATTCGGCCAGCAGCCGCCCGGCCGTGCCGAAGAGATCAATCGCGAAGCCGGAATGGAGCGGCATGGCCCAGCTCACCTGCATGGGGATGACCACCCCCGAAGCGAACGCGATCAGGGCATCGGCGTGATCGGTGTTGCCGGGCTGCACCGCGGTGCCGTCGGGGAAGGTCCAGCGCGGCAGGAGCTGGCGTTCGCGGGCCGAAACCTGCGCCACCGGGCCCAGCATCGGCAGCAACAGGTGCAGCAGGTGGCTGCCGTGATTGCGCAGGGCCGAGACCCCGGCCTCCGGATCGGCGAACCAGTTGTAGGGGAAACGGGGATTGGGCCGGTTGAACAGCGAAAGGTTGAACCGGCACGAACCGCCCAGGATCGTGCCGATAAACCCGTCGGCCACCAGCGCCGCCATGTGCCGCAGCGCCGGGATGTATTGCGAGAACGCATCGACCACGCCCACGCTGCCGGACTGGCGCCAGCGCGCGTCGATCGACCGGGCGCCGGCCCAGTCCGGGGCGTGGGGGCAACTGTTGTAGACATGCTTGCCATGATCCAGCGCGGCCAGCACCCAGGGCAGGCGCAGCGCCGGCCGGGTGCCGCAATCGACGATGTCGATCTCCGGATCGGCGCACATCGCCGCCGGATCCCAGAACGGGCGGGCGATCCCGAGCCGCGTCGCCGCCGCCTCGGCGGTCTCGCGGCGCGAGGTACAGATCGCGGTGACCTCGACCCCGGGCAGCGAGCGCCAGGCCGGCAGGTGGGCAAAGCCGCCCCAGGCCGCACCGATGATCCCGACCCGCAGCATCCCGCCCGGCCGGGACTATTCGATGTAGGCGATGATCGTACCGACTTCGTAGGTTTCGCCCGCGCGCGCCTCGATCCGCAGGGTCCCCGTGGCGGGGGCCTCGACCTCGTTGGTCGACTTGTCGGCCTCGAGCAGGAACAGCGGATCGCCCTCGCTGACCTGGGCGCCGTCGGCCACCAGCCACTCGGCGATCTGACCTTCGTTCATCGAGAACCCGAGCTTGGGGAGCAACACTTCGACGGCCATGGACGTGATCCTTGCAACGACTGTGTTCCGGCGGTTACCGCATCAACCGGCCCAGACAATTCGCTTTGCACGGTTGCGCCCAATCCATCGTTCCCGCGATTGGCCGGTGCTGCGATCAGTCGCGCCCGTCGGCCCAGCCGTCGCCCTCACCCGGCTTGAGGGTACGCTGCGGCACCTTTCCGGACCGGGTGCGCAGATCGAAGCCGATCTGGTCGGCCCAGGGTTCGACCGGCACCCCGAAGGCGGACAGCGCCCAACTGGTCATGACGTAGTGTCCGACGGTAAAGACCAGATCCATCCGCTGGCGCACCTCGAACAGCCATTCGAGCACGGCCCAGGTGGCGTCGCTGACGGTGTTGGTGGTCAGCAGCTCGTCCACCGTGGTCAGGACGGCGGCATCGTCCTCGGCCCAGTCATGACCCGCAGGGTAGGTCTTGACCGCGGCGATCTCCTCCAGGGTGATTCCGCAGTTCAGGGCATAGCCGACATGGTGGTGCCATTCGTAGGCCGACTGGACCCGCCAGGCGATCCGCAGGATCAGCAGTTCCAGGTGCCGGGTGGACAGGGTGTTGGCCAGGAGCAGCTGCTTTCCCCAGTGGTTATAAGCCATGCCCAGACCGGGGTGCTGGCCCATCACCGGCAGGATCGAGGTCTTCGATCCCTCCTCGCGCGCGTTGGGCTCGCCCCAGAAGGCGAAGACGTCGCGGGCGGCGTCGGTCCACTCGTCCTTGGGCAGGGGGGGAATGCGTTGGGCAGGATGGGTCATGGCGGTCCTCCAGGGAATCAATGCAGGGTGGCCGGAGCCGGGGTGCCGGGGCTCCGGCCCTGGCAGCGCGCGAAATCGCTGACGCAGGTGCGGCTCGCCAGCAAGGACAGGAAGGCCGCCGGGACGCCCACCAGCAGCACCGCCCGCATCGCCATGCCCAGCGATTCCTGGCCGTGCAGCGGGGCCAGAGTGTCGCTCAGCCAGCCCACGAACAGCGGGCCCCCGCCCAGCCCGATGATGTTGATCGACACCATCAGGATCGCGACGGTCACCGACCGGGCATGGACCGGCGCGAGGGTGGAAATCACCGCCATCAGCGGTGCGGCGGAGAGGCCGCCGATCAGCATGTTGAGCCCGATCAGCGGAAACACGCGCCCGGCCGGCCCGCTGAGCATGGTGAAGGCCACGCCCATCGCCCCGAGCGCGCTGAAGATCTGGATCCAGATATACCAGCGCACGTCGCGCCGGCCCAGGAAATCGGCGATGGGTCCCCCCAGCGAATGGCCGATCACCGACCCCAGGAACAGGGCCCCGCCCATGCCCAGGCCCGCCTCGCGGGCCGACATGCCGAAGCTGCGCTCCATGTAGGCCGGGGTCCAGCTGACCAGCCCCATGGTGATCAGCGACGTCAGCGACGCGCCCAGGATCAGCAGCGGCAGGGTGCGCACGGCCATGATTTCGCGCAGGGTCGAACCGAAGGGCTGGCGCGCGGTGGCCTCGGCGGAGTGGCCATCGGCCAATCCGGGCGCGACGTCGCGCAGGGTCAGCAGGACCAGCGGGGCCAGCACGAAGCCGGGGATCGCGGCCATCAGCATGGCATGGCGCCAACCGTATTCGCTGGTCAGCCAGCCACCCAGGGCCGGACCCGTCAGATGGCCCAGCGAGGCCCCGAGCAGGAAGATCGCCAGTGCCGTGGCGCGCTGCTTCATCGGGAACAGATCGGCGATCCAGCTCTGCGACGGGGGGGTAAAGGCCCCCTCGCCCAGCCCGATCGCGGCGCGGCCGACCAGCAGCAGCAGAAAGCTCTTCGCCTGGCCGCACAGCAGCACCGCGACGCTCCAGGTGACCGCAGCCAAGGTCACGATCTTGCGCTTGGACCAGCGATCCGCCAGCCGGGCCAGGGGGATCACCGCGATGATGTAGACCAGGGTGACGGCCATGTCCTTGGCCAGGCCGATCTGCGTGTCGCTGAGGTGGAGCTCGGCCTTGATCGGACCGACCATGACCGCCATCATGAACCGCTCGCCGACCACCGAGGCCGAGACCAGCATCATCAGGAACAGGAACCAGCCCCGATAGGCCAGGCTCGGCAGGCCGGGTTGCGGCGATGGATCGGGCGGGGGGCTCACGGAACGTCCTTTCGGGTGAGGGCCAGTGCGGCGGTTTCACCGGCGCAGGAGGGGCGGACCGGGCTGGCGGCGCGCAGCTCGGCCCGGGCGGCGGCAAGATCGGCCTGGAAGACCGGGTCCTGGCGGAATCGCTCCAGCACCGGGGCGGCGAGCGCTTGCCCGGCGGCGATGTCACTGGCGAAGTGGACGTTGCAGACCCGGCGGCTGTCACCGAAGGCCCTGCCGCGGGCGAGCAGTGCCGCGCGCCGGGCCGGGATCAGATCGGCCAGGATCAGCGCCCAGCCATAGCCGATCGTGGCGTGGCCGGACGGGTAGGAGCCGTTGCCGCGCAGCGCCTGCTCCATCTCCGGAGTGCAGATGGGCCGGCCGTTGCCCGCGAAGGGCCGCTGGCGGGCGTAATGGTCCTTGGCGGCGCCGGAGACCCGGCCCAGGTCGGACATGGTCGCGCGCAGCAGGCTGTCGACCCGGGGCGTAGCCGCCGGGCTGATCTCACGACCTGCCGCGCACGAGAACGCGCCGGTGGCAGAGGCCGACCACAGATCGGCATCGGCCCGCGCCAGCGCCCACCGGGAACCGCCCTGCAAGGCCAGCGCGGCCGCTTCGAGCTGGCGGTCGCGGCGCAGCGCCTCGGAGCCTTCGGCCGGGGGGCTTGCGATCAGGGCCATGGCATCGGGCCAGCGCGCCGGGCCGAGATAGGACCGGGCACCGAGCGTGGCGACGGGCGCAGGCGGTGCGGCCGTCACGACGGCCGTTCCGCCCGCCGGCGGGTCTGCGGCTAGGGCGCCGGCCCGGCCAAATTCGCCGATCCCGAATCCGGCGATCCCGAATCCGACGAGCGCAACGACCACCGCCGCTGTCCGCATCGACCTTCCCATCGCCTGTCCTCCCCTGGCGGCCGGCCCTACATCGGAGCCGTATCGATCGTCGGTCGTATCAGCATTTGCGAGACATTGGCGCGCCGCGGCAGCATCAGGGCAAAGATGATCGCTTCGGCGATATCCCCGGCCTGCATCGCTCCCGCCTTGCTGACATGCTGCTGCATCATCTCGGCCCAGACCGGATCGGACACGCTCTGGGCGATCTCGGTCTCGGTGGCGCCGGGTTCGATCAGGCAGACGCGGATGTTCTCGCCACCCAGTTCCTGACGGATCGATTCCGTGAAGCCGTTCACGCCGTGCTTGCTGGTGGCATAGGAGGCGAACAGGCCCGCGGCGCGCCGTCCCGCGGTCGAGCTGATGTTGACGATGTCACCGCCGCCGGCGGCACGCAGATGGGGCAGTGCGGCCTTGCACGTGTGAATGGTCCCCCACAGGTTGATGTCGATCACCTTGCGCCAGCCGGCGAGGTCCAGCGTGCCGATCCCGCCGGCCTCGTTGACCCCGGCCGAATTGATGACCACATCGAGCCGACCGAGGCCCGCCACGGCCGCCTCGACTGCCGCGGTCGCGCTCGCCTCGTCGGCGACGTCGCTGACCAGGGTCGCCACCTGCCCCCCCGCCGTCGTGATCCGCCCCGCCACCTCATCGAGCCGCGCGACCCGACGCCCGGTGATCGCCACCGCGGCCCCATGGCGCGCCAGCGCTTCGGCCGCGGCGGCCCCGATGCCCGTTCCCCCGCCGGTGACCAAGGCCACCTTCCCGTCCAGAAACCCTGCCATGCCATCTCTCCTTGTGCGGCGGGACGATATGGCAGGGTGGGGCGGCGGCAAGCCCGCTCGGACGAAAACGCCTCGGCGATTTGGTCCCGGAAGGCTCCTGTGCGAGTCCTTCACCATGACCGCTGAGACCCGAGACTCGATCCGCACCGCGGTGATCACCGGCGCCAGCGCCGGGGTGGGGCGCGCCGCCGCCCGGCAGCTTCTGGCCATGGGCTGGCGCGTGATCGGCACCGGCCGTGATCCGGCGCGCTGCGCCGAGGCCGCGGCCGAGCTGGCGAGCGAGCGCTTCACACTGCTGTCGGGCGATTTCGCGCTGCTCGCCGACGTCGCCCGAGTCGCTGCCGAGATCGCCGGGCTCGCCCCGCGCATCGATGTCCTGTGCAACAATGCCGGGGGGGTGCAGGCGACGCGCCGGGTCAGCCCGGAAGGCCAAGAGGCCACCTTTGCCGCCAACCATCTCGCGCCGTTCCTGCTCACCCGGCTGCTGCTGCCCAACCTCGCGCCCGGGGCCCGGGTGATCGCAACCTCCTCGGACGGCCATGCGCACAGCCCGGGAATTCAGTGGGACGATCCCGGCCTGGCGGAAGGCTGGCAGAGCGGCCGCGCCTACTGCCAGGCGAAGCTGGCCAATGTTCTGTTCACCCGCGAACTGGCACGGCGCTATGGTGACGCCGGGCTGATCGCCCACGCCCTTCATCCCGGGACCGTCGCCAGCAACTTTGCCAGCCACTGCGAACCGGGCATGAAAGCCTACATGGATTCGATCATGGATCGCGCGATCGCTCCCGACGAGGCGGCGCGGGCGCTGGTCCGGCTCGCCACCGATCCGGCTGTCGGCACGGTCAATGGCCGCTATTTCGAGGGCCTGGACGAGACGCCCCCCGCGCCGGCGGGCCAGGACGACGCCGCAGCGGCCCGGCTCTGGGCCTTGAGCGAGACGCTGGTCGCGCCTTACCTGCCGGCCGCTTCGGCGACGATGCGGAACTCGTCATAGGCGTTTTCCGGCACCGTCATGGTGGCGTCCGGCGAACCGATCCGCTCCCACTGCTCCGCGATCTCCTCCATGCTCGGGGGACGGTCGATGGGGCCCTGCCAGCCCGGCCCGACACCGACGAACACGCGGGCGATGCGACCCAGCGCGGCCGAGTAGATCGCGTGAGTCGACGGGCAGTCGGGATGGAGCAGCCAGGCCACCAGCGGCGCAGTGAAACGGGGGTCGAAAGTGGCGGGAGCCGTCGCAGCCCAGCGGTTGGGGCCCTCCCCACCCGATCCGGCGAGGCTCCGCCCGATCGCGGCGGTCATCCCGCTTGCGGCATTGGGCATCACCGCGTTGCAGGCGATGCCGCAGTCCCGTCCCTCCTCGGCCAGCACGCCCATCAGCCCGGCCACCGCGCCTTTGGCGGCGCCATAGGCGGACAGTTGCGGCATCCCGAACAGGCCGGCCGAGGACGTGGTGAAGACGATCCGGCCGCAGCCCTGCGCCGCCATGTGCGGCCAGGCGGCGCGGGCGAGGTGGAAGGCCCCGCCCAGGTGGACGGCGAGCAGGGCGTCCAGATCATCACTGTCCGTGGCTGCGAAGGGGGCGACGCGGATCGTTCCGGCATTGAGCACCAGTCCATCGATCCGCCCGAACCGTTCAAGCGCCGCCGCGACGATGGCGACACAGCCCCCAGGCTCGGCCACGCTGTGGGTATCGGCCAGGCAGACCCCGCCCGCCGCGGCCACCGCCTGGCAGACCGGTTCCAGGGCCGCGGCGTGGCAATCGTTGGCCAAGACCCGGGCACCGCGCCGGGCCAGCTCCTCGACATAGGCCCGGCCGAGCCCGCCGCCCGCGCCGGTCACCACGATGACCTGGCCGTCGAGGCGCAACGATCCGGTCATGTCGGAAGATTTTCCGAAGAATGGGCCGAAGACTGGGCCGGCAAATGGGCCAGCACCTGCGGCAGATCGACCGTGGTGCGGATGCCCGGCGGGGCGGCGCAGACCGCGGCGACCGCATTCACGGCACGGTGCGCGGTCAGTCCCGGGGTGAAGGCCGCATAGTGTTCGGGCGCGACCGGGAAGGTGATGCCCACGTCGAGCGGGGTGTCGCCGGTCACCCGGATGCGCCAGCCGCTCTCGCGCAGGTCCCAGTCGGGATGGTCGATATCGCGTGACACGTACCAGTTGGCGCGGAACCGCAGTCGCGGTGTTCCCGCAGCCAGGCCCTCGATCGTGATCCGCTGCGCGGCCATGGTCCCGGCCGCGATGGTCCCGGCCGCGATCGGGGCCGCCGTCCGTGCCGCGGCATATTCGCCGTGGGCCTGCCAGCAGTCGATGACCAGCCCAAGCCCGTCGGCCAGTTGCGACAGCGATGCGGCGAAGTCGGCCTTGACGTGATCGGCCTGGCGCTGGTCGAAATCACCGATCGGCTGACCGAACCCCATCACGTTGAACAGCAGGTCGGGCGAATTGCGGCTCGAGCAGTCGCCGAATTCGTCGATGGTGAGGCAATCGAGCCGGCGCGAGAGCGAGACCAGCGGAATGGCCAGGGCCTCGGTCACGAAGCCGGGGCTCGATCCGGTCGAATAGATCGAGGTGCCACCGGCCAGGCACGCCTCCTCGATGCGTTGGCGCAGCGCCGGGTCCATCCCGGCCGGGTGATGGAAGTCACCCCGCGTGGTGACCACGTTCTTGCCGCTGGCGAGAAGGCGACAGACCTCGTCGATGTCGGTCCCTTGGCGCATGTAGAGCACACAGTCGGCGGGAATCGCGCAGGCCTCGTCAACCGAGCCGGTGGCCCGGATTCCGGTGGGCTCGGCCCCGCACAGGGCCCCGGCATCCAGCCCGGCCTTGTCCGGGTTGCTCACCCAGACCCCGGCAAGCTCAAGCCGGGGATGCTCGATCACCGCCCGCAAGGCGCGGGTGCCGATATTGCCGGTGGCCCATTGAATAACCCGCAGTCGATCGGCCATGGCGACCTGCTCCCATTTTCCGTGTCGATCGGGAGGCTAACCCAAGCGGACCGGGAGACCAGAGGCCCGGCGCCATTCATCGCGACCGCGATTGGGCGACCTGCGCCGACGTGCCATAGCATCGGCCAGTCCCGGGGCGGGTCGTTCGGTCCGGCGACAGTCAAGGAGTGACCGATGCCCGAAGCCTTCATCATCGACGCCGTGCGGACCCCGCGCTCGATCGGCAAGGTTGGCAAGGGGGCCCTGGCCCACATGCATCCCCAGCACCTTGCGGCGACCGTGCTGAAGGCGCTGCAGGACCGCAATGGACTCGACACCGCCGCGGTCGACGATGTGATCTGGGGCTGTTCGGCGCAGATGGGGCTGCAGGGCGGCGACATGGGGCGGATGGCCGCGCTTGACGCCGGCTTCGACGTTCGGGCCTCGGGCGTCACGCTCGACCGGTTCTGCGGCAGCGGGCTGACCGCGGCGAGCCTGGCCGCCGCCCAGGTGATGAGCGGGATGGAAGACCTGGTGATCGCCGGGGGCACCGAGATGATGAGCCATGTGGTCGATTACGGCGGCAAGGTGCGCGCCGCCGGGGTCGCGGTCGCCAGCGGGCTCGGCACCGGCAATGCGCGACTGCAGGCACGGCACCCCCAATCGAACCAGGGGGTCTGCGCCGATGCGATCGCCGCGATGGAGGGGATCTCGCGCGCCGAGCTTGAGGCCTTCGGGGTCGAGAGCCAGCGCCGGGCCGCCCGGGCCATTGCCGAAGGGCGGTTCGCCCGTTCGGTTGTGCCGGTGCTGGATGATGATGGCCAGGTGGTCCTGGATCATGAGGAGTATCCGCGCCCGGATACCACCGCCGAACGGCTCGCCGAGATGAAGCCCGCCTTCGAGATGTTCCTCGACATGCCATCCAGCAAGGATGGCGAGACCTTCCGTCAACTGATCAACCGCAAGTACCCCGATGTCGAGATCAAGCCGCTCCATCACGTCGGCACCTCGTCGGGGGTGGTCGACGGCGCCGCCGCGCTGCTCATCGCGTCCGGTGACTATGCCGCCGCACATGGTCTCACGCCGCGCGCACGAGTGGTCGCAACGGCCAACGTCGGGGACTGTCCGACGCTGATGCTCAACGGACCGGTGCCCGCGGCGCGCAAGGTGCTGGCCAAGGCCGGGCTGACCGTGGCCGATATCGACGTCTGGGAGGTCAACGAGGCCTTCGCCGTGGTCGTCGAAAAGTTCATACGGGACCTTGATCTCGATCGCGGCAAGGTGAACATCAACGGCGGCGCGATTGCGCTGGGCCATCCCATCGGGGCGACCGGGGCGGTGCTGATCGGCACGGCGCTGGACGAGCTTGAGCGGTCCGGTGGCCGCTATGCGCTGATCACGATGTGCGCCGCCGGGGGCATGGCTCCGGCCATGATCATCGAGCGGATCCAGGAGGGATAGGCATCGCCAACGAGACAACCAGGCGGCGCGGGGTCGCCCTGAAGCTGGGAACGATCGTCCGGCAGATGCGCCGCGATTTCGATCGCGCGGTCGATGGACTGGGCGTTACGGGATCGCAGTGGACCCTGCTGGCGGTGGTGTCCGGTTCTCCCGGGGCCACCCAGCGGACGATCGCCGAGGCCCTGGAGATGACCGAGGCGGCGGCGGGTCGGCTGATCGACCGCATGGTGGCCGACGGGCTGCTCGAACGGCGACCGAAACCCGACGACCGTCGGGCCCACTGCATCTATCCGACCGCTGCGGCCGACCCGGTGCTGGCCGGGATGGCTGCCATCGGCGCCGAGCACGAAGAACGGTTGCTGGCGGGACTGTCGGCCACGGACCGGGCAGAACTGTCGCGCCTGCTCGACCAGATCGCCGCCAATCTCCAGACTTGAGCCATCGGACGGGCTGCTCAGGCCCAGGCCGGGACCAGGCAGATGACCGCGAAATTGATGAAGGTCAGCAGAGCGGCAACGGTGACGGGAACGATCTTGGTCATGGTGGTATCTCCTCATTCGGCGGGCGCGGCGGCCACGGGGCATGCCGCCCTGCCCGCTCTGGTATGTACTAACCTATATTAGTATATGTAGGGTTAAAGTCAATGTCTTTTGCTTAGGCGCGAAGAAAGCGACCGGACATGGCCCGGCCGCTTTCCATAATTTTCTGTTTTTCATAGCCTTTTCCACCTGCGTAGAATCGGCAGCGGGCCGGTGCCGCGCTGTTCCGACCTAACGGAAACAGCGGCTAAACGATCCTACTTCGGCGGCATCCGGATCGCGCCATCCAGGCGGAGGCACTGGCCGTTGAGGTACGTGTTGCGCACCAGTTCCAGCATCAGGCTGGCGAACTCGTCAGGATGGCCGAGCCGGCGCGGAAACGGCACCGAGGCTTCCAGTCCGGCATAGATCGCCGGTGCCTTGTCCTTCACCCCCAGCATCGGCGGCGTGGCGAAGATGCCGGGCAGGATGGCGTTGACCCGGATCCCCAGGTCCATCAGGTCGCGCGCCATGGGCAGGACCATGGAATTCACAGCGCCCTTCCCGGCGCCGTAGCAGACCTGGCCCACCTGCCCGTCCTGCGAGGCGGCCGAGGAACAGAGGATGATCGAACCCCGCTCGCCGTCCTCGTTGAGCGGCTCGGCTCCGGCCATGCCCAGCGCCGCGATCGAGGCGACCCGGTAACTGGCCACTGCGATGCCCAGCATGCCCTTTTCGAAGCCGGCGGTGGAGGCCCGCTTGAACCCCCCGGTTTCCTTGTCCCAGCCGACCGTCTTGCCCCCGCCGGCGACCATCGCGCAATGCACCACCACGCGTTCCTGACCGTGGGCGGCGCGGGCCTTCTCAAAGCCGGCGAGCACGCTCTCTTCCGACATGATGTCGACCTGGCAGAACACGCCGCCGATTTCGGCCGCGACCGCCTCACCGGCCTCGACGTTGAGATCGAACACCGCCACCTTGACCCCGGCGTGACCCAAGGCGAGCGCGCTGGCCCGGCCGAGGCCCGAGGCGCCCCCGGTCACCACGGCTGCCAGCGAAGAATTGATGTCCATGGCGCTGCCCCTCCGATGTCGTCTGTCCCGGGCGGTATTGGCCGCTTTGCCCGGGCGTTCAAGCAAGCGGTCGACGGGCCGCGCCGATATCGTGGCGGCGCTGTGCCGGAATGGGAACCCGCAGACCGACGGCCATCGTACGAGCGATAGCCGCGAAATCGCGGTGTTTTGGGGTTTGCCCCCGGAAAGCCAGCATCTAGGTGATGAGCAAGAGCGCACCGCGCTGCGCCGCACGGCAGGTTGGGGACGAAATGACGCAGGTGATGAAAGGAATCCGGATCCTGGAGGTGGCGCAGTTCACCTTCGTTCCGGCTGCGGGCGGTATCCTGGCGGACTGGGGTGCAGACGTGATCAAGATCGAGCACCCGGTCCGCGGCGATGCGCAGCGCGGGTTTCTCAACATGGGCGGGGTCACGCTCGACCCGCAGCGCCACACCCTGTTCGAGCACCCCAATCGCGGCAAGCGCAGCGTCGGCATCGATGTCTCCACGCCCGAGGGACAGGAGGTGCTGTACGAGCTGGCCAAGACGGCCGACGTGTTCCTGACCAACTACCTGCCGCATATCCGCCAGAAGAACCGGTTCGACATCGAACACATTCGCGCGGCCAACCCCGATATCATCTACGCCCGCGGCAGTGCCTACGGCGCCAAGGGCCCCGAGGCGGGCGTCGGCGGCTTCGACGGGACCGCCTTCTGGTCGCGCAGCGGCGTTGCCCAGGCCATGACCCCCGAAGAACTGCCCGGCCCGCTCAATCAGGGCATTCCAGCCTTCGGCGATTCGATCGGCGGCATGTTCATCGCCGGCGGGATTTCCGCCGCCCTGCTCCATCGCGAGCGCACCGGCGAGGCGCTGGTGATGGACGTCTCGCTGCTCAGCGCGGCGGCCTGGTCGTCGGGCGCGCTGATCGCCCAGGTGGCCGAGACCGGGGTGTCGACCCGCAACCCGATGCCGGGCAAAGGCGGCGCGGCGCGCAATCCGTTCCAGGGCAATTACCAGACCTCGGACGGCGGCACGATCAACCTCTGCACTCTGAGCCCGACCGGGCACATCCGCAGCCTGTTCGAACATGTCGGGGTCCCCGAGGCCGCCGACGATCCCCGCTTCTGCGATGCCCGCGCGCTGTTCGAGAACGCCGGGGCGGCCAGCGACATCCTGGTCAAGGCCTTCGCCGCCAGGCCGTTCGAGTACTGGCGCCAGCACCTCAAGACCTTTTCCGGTCAGTGGGCGCCGATCCAGTCCTTTGCCGATCTGTTGACCGACGAGCAGGCGCTGGCCAACGACATGATCATCGAGGTCGAAGCCGCCGACGGCAGCGACAAGCCGCTCAAGCTGGTTCGCGGCCCCGTCCAGTTCGACGGCCAGCCGACCGTGACCACCCGGTCCCCGATCGCATCGGAACACACCGAGCTGGTGCTGATGGAGCTTGGCATGGAGTGGGACCGGATCGAGGCGCTCAAGGCGTCTGGCGCGATCGCCTGATGGGGGAACCAGCATGAAGCCCGGAACCAAGTTGAAGAGCCAGGTCTGCGACACCGAGGTCATGGTGATCCGTTGTGGCACCGGCCGGATCGAATGCGGCGGCGCGGCCATGGCCGAGGACAAGCCCGCCGAGCCCGGCACCCCGGCCGAGGGTCTGGCGGGCGGCGCGCTGATGGGCAAGCGCTATGTCGATGCGGCGGGAGCCTTCGAACTGCTGTGCGTGAAGCCGGGCAAGGGTTCGCTGGCGGTCGACGGGGTGATCCTGTCGATCAAGGATGCCAAGCCGCTGCCCGCTTCGGACTGACCGTGCCACGATGAACATCGCGCTGTTCCTCGAAATGGCCGCCGAGGCCGCGCCCGAGCGCATCGGGCTGGTCTGTGACGGTCGCCGCTGGAGCTATGGCGAACTGCTGGCCGGCGCGCGCGGGGCGGCCCGGTCGATCGTCGAAGCCGGGTGCAGCCATGTCGCCCTGCTCGACGAATCGAGCGAGGCGGCGATCTTCGCGCTGTTCGGGGCGGCGCTGGCGGGGGTGCCCTATTGCCCGCTCAACTACCGGCTGGCCGACGCCGACCTCGGCGCGCTGCTTGGCCGGATTGCTCCGGCGCTGGTGATCGGCGATGTTGCGCGCGCCTCGCGGCTCTGCCCCGGCAACTTGAACCGGTCGCGCGGGGATTTCGTCTCCACCGCGCTCTCCGCGCAACCGCTGGACGAGGCCGCCGACGGCGAAGGGATCGCGATCCAGCTGTTCACCAGCGGCACCACCGCGGCGCCCAAGGCGGCGATCCTGCGGCACGCCAACCTGGTGTCCTACATTCTCGGCACGGTCGAGTTCGCCTGCGCCGACGAGAGCGACGCCGCCCTCGTATCGGTTCCGCCCTATCACATCGCGGGCATTTCAGCGCTGCTCAGCTCGATCTATGCGCAGCGGCGGATCGTGATGCTTCCGGCCTTCTCGCCGGAAGCCTGGCTGGCGCTGGCCGAAGCCGAGGCGGTGAGCAACGCCTTCGTCGTGCCGACCATGCTGTCCCGCATTCTCGACGCGCTCGAACGCGACGGCACGCCGCGCCTGCCCGCGCTGCGCGCCGTGGCCTATGGTGGCGGCAAGATGCCGTTCGAAGTGATCGACAAGGCCCTGACGCGACTTCCGCAGGTCGGCTTCACCAATGCCTACGGCCTGACCGAGACCAGCTCGACCATCGCCCTGCTCGGCCCCGACGACCATCGCGTCGCGCATGGTTCGGCCGATCCGCAGGTGCGGGCCCGGCTGGCCTCGGTCGGCCGTCCGCTGCCCACGGTCGAGCTCGAAATTCGCGACGAGGACGGCCGGGTGCTTCCTGCGGGAATGCCGGGCGAAATCTTCGTGCGCGGCGACCAGGTCTCGGGCGAATACCGCGAGAAGAGCGCGCTGACCGCCGACGGCTGGTTCCCCACCCGCGACGCCGGCTATCTCGACGCGGAGGGCTACCTGTTCCTGTCCGGCCGCGCCGACGACGTGATCGTCCGCGGGGGCGAGAACATGTCTCCGGGCGAGATCGAGGACGTGCTGCTGACCCATCCGGCCATCGCCGATGCCTGCGCCGTGGGGGTGCCTTCGGTGGAATGGGGCGAAGCGGTGGGCGTTGCGCTGGTGCTGCGCGAAGGCCATGCCCGCCCGGACGAGGCCGAGCTGTGCCGCCTGGTGCGCGAACGGCTCCGTTCGAGCCGCGTTCCCGAGGTGATCCGGTTCGAACCCGCGCTGCCCTACAACGAGATGGGCAAGCTGCTGCGGCGCGAAGTGCGCAAGCTCTTTGCCGCCTGAGCCGGGGCGTTTGCCCCTGACCGGCTGGGCTGACCGGCAGCTCGGCGAATTGGCCGATCTGATGGCCCGAAAGACGCCCTTGCCGAACACGGGCGCCGAACTGCTGGGACTGCGCGCCAAGCTCAACGGCTTCCGGGTGCCGGGCCAGGTTTCGGCCGGGGGCGGCTGCCGGCTGCTCCCGGTCAGCGACGGGTGGATCGCCCTCAACCTGGCGCGCCCGGACGATCGCGCCATGCTGCCCGCGCTGGTTGGTGATGCCGGATTGGCGGTTTACGACGATGCCGCGCTGCGGCAGGCCGTCCGCGGTATGGGTTGGCGCGCGCTGCTCGCCCAGGGCCGGCTGCTTGGCCTGGCCATTGCCGGGGTCGATGAGACGCCTGCCAGCGCCGCGGTGACCCGCACGATGACCGGCGCCAGGCGCGACGGCGCCAGACCGTTCCGTGATCGTGCCCCGGTCGTGGTCGACCTCTCGGCGCTCTGGGCCGGGCCGCTCGCCGGGCATCTGCTCGGGCTTGGCGGCGCCCAGGTGAGCAAGGTCGAGAGCCCCGTTCGGCCGGATTCCCTCCGCACCGGCGATCCGGCCCTGTTTGCCGCACTCAACGGCGCCAAGGAGCAGACCGCGATCGCGCTGACCAGGGCCGAAGGGCGGGCCGCGCTGCTCGAGTTGGTTCGTCACGCCGACGTTGTGATCGAGGCGGCGCGACCCCGCGCCCTGCTGCAGTTGGGGATCGACGCGGACGCGTTGGTGCGGACAGTGCCGGGCCTGGTCTGGGTCACCATCACCGGGCACGGCGTCACCGGCGAGGCCGGACACTGGGTCGGCTTCGGCGACGATGCCGGAGTGGCGGGCGGGCTCAGTGCCGCGTTGTACCGGGAGACCGGGCGGATCGGCTTTGTGGGGGATGCGATCGCCGATCCCCTGACCGGGATCACGGCCGCGCGCGAGGCCGCGCAGCAATTGGCCAAGGGAACCGGCGCGCGGATCATTCTGTCGATGAGCGGGGTGGTCGCCCGCGCCCTGGCCGAAAGCCGCGCCGCAGACCCTGCCGGGCTCGCCGCCGACCTCCGCGACTGGGCGGCCCGGGAAGGAACGCCGATCGTCCCGATCGCCCGCTCGATCAACCCTCAATCCGGTCAACCAGCCCCCAGGCGAGCGCCTGGCGTGCCGGTACCCGCCGTCCGCTGAGCACCATCCACGCGGTCCGCGCCCGCCCGATCCGACGCGACAGCGAGACGCAGCCGCCCGCCCCGGGGATCAGGCCCATGGCCAGTTCGGGCAGCTGGAACCAGGCATCAGGCGTCGCGATCACCCGGGCTGCGAAGGCGGCCATCTCCAGCCCCGATCCGATGCAGGCGCCGTGGACTCGCGCCGTCAACCGGTCGCGGCAGGCCAGGATCGGCCAGGCCGGAAGAGTGCGAAGCCGGATCGCATGGGCCCGCAGCGGGTCGCGGGTGGTGCCGAATTCGGCCAGCTCGGCTCCCACCGAAAAGGCGCGCCCGGCGCCGCTGAGTTCCACTGCGGTGATGTCGGGATCGAGCGCGGCCAGCTCGAAGGCCTCGCGCAGGGCATCGCGCAGCGGCCGGTCAATCGCGTTGTGTGCGGCGGGACGGTCGAGCCGCAGCCGCAGGCGGTTGTCGGACCGCTCAACCTCCAGCCGTCCCGGCCCTGTCGGCAACGCGGGGATGGCGGCGTGGCCAGCGAGCCAGTCGCGATGCTCCGGGCCGCCTTGCAGCAGACCATAGGCCATCGATTCGGCGACCAGGGCCGAGCGGTCGTCGAGGCGTTCAATCGTGCGCAACAGCTGGACCAGCACCGCGGCGGCATCGGGGTTGCGGGCACAATTGCGCAGGACCAGGGCGGCGTCCCCCGGTTCGTCCACCACCAGATCGAGCGCAGCGGCGAGCGGATGGTCGCGCGGACCCAGCCCGATCACGGGAAAGGCCGGCAGCGGGGCAGGCAAGGCATCCGGGGCCCCAGCGTCCAGCCTGACCAAGGCGGCCGGCATCGGCTCGCTCCACCAGCACAGCGCCGTGAGATCGGCAGGCTCCGGCAGGACCACGGGATCGCTCATCGCGGCCACCCTAACCGCCAGGCTGCGATCGGCAAGGCAGGGCGGACGCGGCGCGGACCAGGGCCGCGTCCATCGTTGCGGCGTTGTCTCGGACCGCGGGCTTGCCTGTGGTCGGCCGCGCCATATGCTGCGGGTCGTGCCGTCCCTTCCCCTTCTCGTCCAGGCCGCGCTGGCGCGCGATCCCGCTTCGCCGGCCATGGCCTTTGCCGGGGAATGGATCGACTGGGGGACCCTGTGCACCACGGCCAACCGCATTGCCGGGGCGCTGGACGAGGCCGGGGTCGCGCCCGATGCTCCGGTCGGTCTGGTCCCGCGCAACCGGCCCGAGGCGATCGCCGCGCTCCTCGCGCTGCTCGCCGCGGGGCGCTCGGTGCGGATGATCTACGCCTTCCAGTCGGCCGAGGGGATCGCGCAGGGCATGGCCCGGCCCGGTCTGGGGGGCGTGGTGGTCCACGCCGAGGACGCTGCCGCAGGGGTGGTCTCCGCAGCCCGCGAGACTGGACTGGGGCTGGTCGTGCTGGAGGGCATGGGCAAGGCGAGCGCAGCGGTCATGGCCGCCCCGGCCACGGCCGCAGCCCGGCCAGCAGCCTCACAGATCGAAATCCTGACCAGCGGCACGACCGGCCCGCCGAAGCCTTTCGCCGTGCCGTACTCCCTGATCGAGCAGCACTTCCTCGCCACCCCGCTGACGCGCAGCCAGGGCGACGATCCCGGCCTGGCGCCGCCCTTTCTGCTGTACTTCCCGCTGGGCAACATCACCGGGCTCTACTCCACCCTGCCGACCCTGCTGCGCGGCCAGCGCGCGATCCTGCTGGAGCGGTTCTCACTGGCGGCCTGGCATGCCTATGTGGTCGAACACCGCCCGGTCCACAGCGGGGTTCCGCCCAGTGCCATGCGTCAGATCCTCGAGGCCGGCATCCCGGTTGAGGACCTGGCCTCGATCCGGGCCATGGGAGTCGGCGCGGCGCCGCTCGATCCGGCGGTGCAGCGCGCCTTCGAGGCGCGTTACGGCATTCCCGTGCTGCCCTCCTACGGCGCGACCGAATTCGCCGGGCCGGTGGCGATGATGTCTGCCGAGTTGCATGCCGAATGGGGAGCGGCCAAGCTCGGGTCGGTCGGTCGGGCCCTGCCGGGGGTGCAAATGCGCGTGGTCGACCCGGAGAGCGGCGCGGCCCTGCCCCCCGGAGAAACCGGCCTGCTGCATGTGATCGCGCCGCGCATCGGGCCTGACTGGATCGTCACGTCCGACCTTGCCACGATCGATGCCGACGGCTTCCTGTTCCTCAAGGGCCGCGCCGACGGGGCGATCATGCGGGGCGGCTTCAAGGTCCTGCCCGAGACGATCGAGGCTGCCCTGCTGCTCCATCCGGCGATCGCCGAGGCCGCCGTGGTCGGGGTGCCGGACGAACGCCTGGGCGAGGTTCCCGCAGCGGCCATGGTCTGCGTCACGGGGCATTCCGGCACGCCTACGCCAGCCGAGCTCGAAACCCATCTGCGCCGGCATGTCCTGGCGACCCATATCCCGGCACAATGGCGCTTCTGCAGCGAACTGCCCCGCACGCCTTCGCTCAAGGTGGATCGCGGAGCGGTCCGCCGGCTGTTCGGCCCCACCTTTCCCCAAGGGGCAGGAGATTAAAACCGAACCCCTATCATTTTTATTTGACACGCCCCGGCATCGAGTGAACAGTACTGTTCATAAGAGCACGGGAGAGACCTATGAGTGCCACCGAGTCGAACAAGGCGAAAATCGCCCGTCGTGTTGTTGAAGTGCTTGAATTCTTTGACGAAGATCACCCTAACGCCACCGTGATGGACATCGTCCGGCGCTACAATCGGCCGCAGTCGAGCACTTCTGAGCTGCTGTCGAGCCTGGTGGCCCTGGGTCTGCTCTACAAGGACCATACCACCCGTTCGTTCGCCCCGACCCCGCGCGCCGCGCTGCTGGGCTGCTCGGTGCAGTCGGGCGTGGTGCGCGACGGCCGCCTGGCCGGGCTGATCGATCGGCTTTCGGCGCAGACCGGCCTCGGCATCGCCGTGTTCGGCATGGTCGGGACCACCGCCCAGATCTTCAACTGGCGGCCGGGCAAGTGGCAACTGCGCACCTCGCAGACCGATGGCCTGGCGGGCGGCCAGCACGAAGTGCTGACCGAGACCGCTGCCGGACACCTGCTCCTGTCCACCCTGCCGCAGGCGCGGCGCGATGGCTTGCTGCGGCGCATCAACGCCGAGGCCCCGGCCGAGCGCAAGTTCGTCTTTGGCGAGATGGTCACCCGGATCCAGGCCTGCGGCGACCATGGCTATGCCTCGGGCGTGGCTGGCTTCGGCTCCATCGCCGACGTGACCGCCATGTTGCTGCCGGACCAGCCGGAGGGCCAGCCCCTGGCGATCGGCCTGATTTACGAGCCATCGGAGCAGATCAACGCCGAGGTCCTGCGCGAGACCCTGGGCGAAGCGATCGCGCGCTGCATCGCCGCGGCACCGGACCAGGGCGCCGAGGTCGAGCGTCTCGCCGGGGTTGCCTGACCTGATACCTATCAAAGGAGCTTATCTGTGGCTGAATCCGATCCCGCCGAACTTGCCCAGGCGGCCCGCAAATACTGGTCGGCTGAGGGCTACACGGCCGGCGGCGTGATCCGCGAAGTCGATTATGCGTCCCAGTCCGGCGGGCTCGACCCCAGCCTGGCCGGGATCAAGATCGTCGACACCGACACCCATATCGTTGAGCCGCCGACGCTGTTCACCGACCGGGCCCCGGCCGCGCTGAAAGGCAAGGTGCCCTATGTGAAGCGCGATGCCGATGGCGTCGACCGCTGGTACATCGGGGACCGCAACTGCGGCACCCTCGGCGGGAACGTGATCCGCAAGGACAACAACAAGCTGCTCGGCCGGCTGGCCTTCCCGACGCTCGACGAGGCCCATGCCGGCGGGCACGAGATCGCTCCGCGACTGGCCGCGATGGATGACATGGGGGTCCATGCCCAGATCTGCTTCCAGAACTCGGGCATCACCCAGGCCGGCACCCTGATGAGCCTGGGCGATCGTGATCTCGCCCTCGCGATCATGAAGATGTACAACGATTTCAATGCCGACTGGCAGAATGAATCCGGCAACCGGCTCTTCCCGATGGCCCACCTGCCCTTCTGGGACAAGGCGGAGATGGAGAAGGAGGCCCGGCGCTGCATCGACATGGGGCTGAAGGGCTTCGTCCTGCCCGACACGCCGGAACGCGTCGGGGTGCCGAGCTTCAACCACGACTACTGGACCGGCTTCCTCGAAATGTGCGACGCCACCGGCACGCCGCTCAACTTCCACCTCAATGCGGCGATGGACCCCAACACGCTGACCTGGGAAGGCTTCCAGTTCGAGCAGACCCTGTCGGTCGTGGCCACGATGTTCTCGATCGGCAATGCCGCCACGCTGGGCAACTGGATGGTCTCGGGCCGGCTCGACCAGCACCCGGGGCTCAAGATCGGCCTGATCGAAAGCGGGATGGGCTGGATTCCCTTCGCCGTCGAGGCGCTGGAGCACCAGTTCCAGGAAATGCTGCCCAGCAAGCGCGATGTGCTGAAGAAGCAGCCGTGGGACTATTTCCGCGACCACTTCATGTGCACCTTCTGGTTCGAAAAGGTCGCGCCCAAGCTGCTGCTCGAAACCATCGGCGTCGACAACGTCATGTTCGAGACCGACTTCCCGCACCCGACCTCGCTCTATCCGGGCGTGCAGGCGCACATCGTCGACGTACTCGGCGGCTATGATCACGCGATCAAGAAGAAGGTCCTGCAGGACAACGCCTCGCGGTTCTACAACCTCGGGCTCTGATCCTCCGGCCCGCCGGACCAAGGCCCCGCCGGTGCATCCGGCGGGGCTTTTTCATGGGCGGTCAGAGCGCGGCTTCGCGGGCGCGCCGCTCGGCATGTTCGCTGAACATCTGCATGACGTCGCCCGAGGTGACCGGCCGGTCCTCGGTCAAGGGCACGGCCCCGCCCGAAGCCTTGGGCGCGGTATCGACCCCCTTGGCCCGCGCCCGGGCGTGGCAGGCGCCCACGGTCATGTCCTCGCGCCGGTTGTGCGCGAACAGCGCGTCATGGCGCAGCCAGCGGATCGCATTGCCGTGGGTTATGCGGTCGATCACGTCCTCGGGCAGGTCCTTGACCTGATGCCACAGCATCTCGGCCGCATCGGGCCACAAGGCGTCCGAATGCGGATAGTCGACCTCGTAGGTGACGTTGTCGAGCCCCACCGCGTCGAGGTTCTTCAGGCCATAGGGGTCCCATAGGAAGCAGTGGCAGAAGTGCCGCCGCATCAGTTCGCTGGGCTTCAGCCCGTTGAACCGGGATTTGGTCCAGGCCCTGTGGCGCCAGTTCGAGAAGTCGGCCCGCTCCATCAGGTAGGGAACCCAGCCGATCGAGCCTTCAGCGACGATGATGCGGAGATCGGGATAGCGGTGCAGCTCATCCAACTGCAGCCAGTCGGCCACCCCCTGGGCGACCGACAGCGGCATGGTGGCGATCCACGCCTCGATCGGGGTCTCGAGCGAGGCGTGCGGGGCCGGGTTGCCCGAACCGATGTGCAGCGCGATCGTCATGTCGGTCTCGGCAATCGCCTGGTAGACCGGGTCCCAGTAATCGTTGTGGATCGAGGGCAGGCCCTGGGCCGTGGGATTCTCGTTCATCATCACCACGCGGAAACCCTTGCGCGCCAGCCGGTGGATTTCGGCCACGGTCGCGCCGGGATCCCAGGTGGGCAGGACACCCAGCGGAATGAACCGGCCCGGATAGGCCATGCACCATTCCTCGTAGTGCCAGTCGTTGTAGGCCTGCATGTGGCGCAGGGCGAGCGCCTTGTCGGGGGCTTCGTGGAACGTTCGGCCATCGAAGGCGATCGAATTGCCGAAGCACATCGATGCGGCGATCCCGTTGACGTCCATGTCATCGATCCGGGCGTGGACATCGTAGCAGCCCTCACGCAGCTGATCGAGGCTGGTCGGTTCCATCCCGTATTCCTCGAAGGGCCGGCCGACCACGGCGTTGAGCCCCACCGAAGCCTTGAGCCGCCCCTGGTACTCCCAATAGTTCTTGCCCCGCGGATCGGTCCGCAGCTTGGGCGCAGTGGCGAGCAGGTCGCCCGACAGCTGGTTGTCGAAGAGGTTCGGCGGTTCGCAGATGTGGTCGTCGGTGGAGATCACCACCATGTCGTTCATGTGCATCGCGATGCTCCCTGGCATTCAGGGCTCGCGCCGGCGAAAGCCCTCCGCGCCAAGATGACCAAGCGGCTCCAGCGATCCTTGACTGAAATCAAGCACCTGCCCCACGCGCTGCGCCTCGGCCTTGCGAACATCCTGAAATGTATAGCAATTCGGCGGAATCCGGGTGGCATCGCTCTGGCGATCCATCGGGATTGCCCGCCCATGGGCCAGGATCGTACCCCATTGCAGCAGGCGCGCCGGCTCGTGCAGCGCAGCCGCCAGCCCCGCGATCCACTCGCGCAGCGCATACAGCGAGGTTCCGGCGAGCGCATCGGGCGCGGTCACCACGTCGTCGCGGTGCGACAGGCCCAGCAGGGTCTGCCCGTCGCGGCGGATCTCGGCGTGAACCAGGCCATCGACCGGATCGCTGACCGCGATGTCATAGACCAGGGCGTCCGGGTCATGGGCGTGGGCCGCAGCGAGGCTGGCGAGATCATGAAGATGGGTACAGTTGGCCCGCTTCTCGCCGGCGCGGACCGCCTCGGCCAGCGTCAGTCCGGCGAAGGTCTGGGCGAGGACCGCCGGAGCCCCGGGGCAGGTGGTCCAGGGGGCCCGGTCCATCACGGCTTCGACCGCGGTGATCCGCGTGCCATCGTGCCGCAGCGTCACCGCCATGCAGTGGTAATCGTCCTCCACCGCGGCGCGGACCGCGCCCGGGCCCGGCTCGACGCGGAAACGCCGGCGGAAGCCGGGCGCGCCGTCAATCACGCGCCAGCAGCAGCGCCGCGGCCATCGGCCCGCCGCCCGAGGTGGCCACGGCCACTTGCGGATCGCCCTGAACCTGCCGCGCACCGCCCTGCCCGCGCAGCTGGATCACAGCCTCATAGGCAAAGCCGAAGCCATGCAGCCGCCCCCAGCCGAGCTGCCCGCCACCGGTGTTCATCGGCAGTTCGCCGTCGAGCGCGATGCGGGTGCCGCCCTCGATGAAGCGGTGTCCCTCGCCGACCTCGCAGAAGCCCAGACCCTCCAGCCAGGTGATCGGCTGGAAGGCAAAGCCGTCGTAGAACTGGACGAGATCGACATCGTCGACGGTGTAGTCGGTGTTGCGCCACAGGTCGCGCCCGGTCGGATAGGCGCTGGCCCATTCGGCCTGGTCCCACGAATAGCGCTCGACCGAACCCGCCGTCGCGGCGATCCGCACCGGGGTCGAGGTGACCTCGTCCAGCGCCTCCCCGGCCGAGACGATCACCACGGTCGAGGCATCGGTGAACCGGTCGCAGTCATACAGGCAGAACGGGGTCGAGATCATCCGCGCCGCCATGTAGGTGTCGAGCGAGAGCGGCTGCTTGACGATCGCCCGCGGATTGAGCGCCGCGTTGCGATGATCGTTGAGCGCGATCTGGGCGAGCTGCTCGCGCGTCATGCCATACCGCTTCATGTGCCGTGTGGCGAACTGCGCGGTCCAGCAAGCCGCCGAGAAGGCGCCGAAGGGCGAGACCCACTGCGAGTTGCCGGTCACGTCCCGGCGGCGCTCGAGCGGGGGAAAGGCTTCCGGGCGCGCCAGAGCCGCGGCCTCGTAGACCGTGCGGAAGCAGATCACATGGCGCGCCAGCCCGGCCTTCACCGCGGCTGCGGCATCGGCAATCGCCCCCAGCTGGGCGGTCGCCTCGGCCGCACCGGTGTGCCAGCGCGTCTTCAGGCCGCAGGCCTCGATCACCTCGTCCACCCCGATCGGGGAAAAGCCGAGGAAGCTCGGCATCTTGCCGGGATAGGTCGAAACCCCGTCGATCTGCGCCAGGGTCAGCCCGGCGTCGGCCACGGCCTCACGGATCGCGTCCATGGTCAGGCCCAGCGGCGAACGGGTCAACCGGACGCCGACCTCGGACATCCCGACCCCGCTGATGAAGGCTTCGCCCGCCATGTCAGTCGACCTTCTCGAACAGGGGATACCAGATGCCGTCCTGCTCTTCGAACACGACCCGCACGCGATCGTCGATGTCCACCGCATCGACCGGGCAGCCGACGATGTTGGTGGTCAGGTAGACCCCCGGGGCATCGTCCAGCGCGACCCGGGCGATCACGAAGGGCACCTCCATGTCGGGCGCCCATTTCTGGTGATTGACGGTGTAGGTGTCGATCCGTCCCGCTCCGCTGACCACATGCGGCGCGACATTCTCGGACTGGCAGTGCCGGCACACCTCGCGCGGGGGGTGGATGAAGCCGTGGCAATCGTTGCAGCGGTGGATGAGGAGGCGGCCCTCACGGCCGCCCGTCCAGAACGCGCGGTTGTCGTCGTCGAGCCGGATGCGGGATCTCTGCCAGGTCATGCCGCCAGCTTACCGGCCCCGCCCGCAATGCCAATCTCCCGCAACCGCCTATCGCCAAGGCGATTAGCGCCCCGCTGCCCCCAATCCGCTATCCCGCAATGCGCACGCCTGTGGCAGTCGTGCCCGGGACACAGAGCTGAACGGTCAGGAACGGATCATGAGCAACCTTTTGGGATATAGCGGCAAGCGCGTGATCGTGAGCGGCTGCTTTTCGGGGATGGGCGAAGCCACGGCCCGGGCACTGATCGATCTCGGCGCCGAGGTGCATGGTCTGGACTTCAAGGACAGCAGCCTCCCGCTGGCCTCGTTCAATCGGGTCGACCTGCGCGATCCCGCCTCGATCGAAGCCGCCGTGGCCGCGATCGGCGGCAAGGTCGACGCCCTGTTCAACTGCGCCGGCCTGCCCGGCGGCGGCGCCTTCCCGGCGATGGACACCTTCAAGGTCAACTTCGCGGGGACCCGTCACCTGACCGAATGCGTGCTGCCGCTGATGGGCCCGGGCGGCGCCATCGTCAGCATCGCCTCGACCGGCGGGCTGGGCTGGAGCCGACGCATCCCCGTCCACATGGAACTGATGCAGACGACGGGCTTTGCCGGGGCAATCGCCTGGGCCGAAGCGCACATGGACCAGGTGTTCGAAGGCTATGCCTTCTCCAAGGAGGCGGTGATCGTCTGGACCCAGTTCATGTGCGCCCGCCTGATCCGCCAGGGCATCCGCATCAACTGCACCCTGCCCTCGCCCACCCAGACCCCGATGATGGACACCTTCCAGGCCACCTCGGGCAAGGAGGTGGTCGATGCCGCGGCCGAACCGCTCGGCCGCTACTCCACCGCCGAGGAACAGGCGAACGGGCTGCTGCTGATCAACAGTGACCTGGCCGGGATCATCACCGGCGTGGTCCTGCCGGTCGACGGTGGCTTCATGGGCTCGCTGGCGACCGGCCAGATCGACATCTCGAAGATGATGAAGCGCGGCTGAGTGGCCCGCGCCCGACAGGACGAAGATCCGACATGAATTTCGAGCTGACCAGCGAACAGCAGATGGTGCGCGAGACCTTCGCGCGTTTCCTCGAGGAAACGTGCACCGGTCCGCAATTGCGCGCGGCCGAGCAGCAGGGCTTCGATCCCGCGCTGTGGCAGGGCCTGGCCGAACTGGGCGCTTTCGGATTGCGCGTGCCCGAGGAGGCCGGCGGACTGGGTCTGGGCACCTTCGATGCCATGGTGGTGATGGAAGAGGCCGGCCGCACCCTGGCCGCCGGGCCGCTGGCCGAGGCGATCCTGGCGGCAAGACTGGTCGGCCAACTGGGCGGCGATGCCGAGCCGATCGTCAGCGGCGCGCGGGTTGCCAGCCTGGCCCTGCACGACCTGGCCGCACGGCCGCGCCAGTTCATCGCGGGAGGCGCCGTGGCCGAACTGGTCGTCGCCCGCCGCGGCGACGACGTCGTGCTGCTCGAGGTCCCGGCCACGGCGCGTCCGGCCGAGCCGAACCTGGCCGGCAACGCCCTGGCCGAGGTTGATCTGACCGCCGCCGCGGCGACGGTGCTCGCCAGCGGTCCCGAGGCCACGGCCCGGCACGCCGCCGTGGTCGAGGAATGGAAGCTGCTGCAGGCCGCGGCGCTTGCCGGACTGGGGCGGCAGGCGCTGCAGATGGCGGCGGCCTATGCCAGCGAACGCAAGCAGTTCGGCCAACTGATCGGGCAGTTCCAGGCGATCAGCCACCCGCTGGCGGACTGCCTGTGCGAGGTCGACGGGGCAAAGCTGCTGGCGTGGAAGGCGGTTCGCGAAATCGCCGACGGCAGCCCCGATGCCGCCGTGAACGTCAGCCTTGCCATCTGGGCCGCGGCCGATGCGGCGGGCAAGGCGGCGAGCCAGGCTCTGCAGACCTTCGGCGGCTATGGCCTGACCACCGAATACGACATCTACCTCTATGTGTTGCGCGCCAAGGCCTGGCCGCTGGTCTGGGGCGATCCGGCCGGTTGGCTGGAGGAAGCGGGGCGCCGCCGCTATGCTGGCGAGACGGCGAGCCTGCCGGACGTGGGGGATTGCCCGATCGAGTTCGACATCGGCGAGGAAGCCCGCGCGATGATCGCCGAGATCGACGCCTTCATGACCGCCAACGTCACCCCGGAGATGCGCGCGCGGTTCCACTATTCGTGGGAAGGCCACGTGCCGGAGCTGCACAAGAAGATGGCCGAGGCGGGGCTGCTGTTCCTGTCGAGCCCCGAGCTGGGCGGGCGCGGCGTCGGGCCCTATGCCCGCAGTGCGGCGCGCGGCGCGCTAGAGCGCCACGGCTACAGCAATCCGGCGGCGGGCGTGGCCGAGATGGTCGGACTGATGATCGCCCGGACCGGCAGCGACGAGCTCAAGCGCGACGTGCTGAGCCGGATCATCGCCGGCGAGGCGCTGGCCAGTCTCGGCTATTCCGAGCCGGGCGCCGGTTCGGACGTGTTCGCCGCGCAGACCCGCGCCACGCCCGAGGGCAATGCCTGGCGGATCGATGGCACCAAGATGTTCACCTCGGGAGCGAACATCGCCGACTATGTGCTGATGCTGACCCGCACCAATCCGGACGTGCCCAAGCACAAGGGGCTGACCATGTTCGTGGTGCCGCTGAAGTCCGAAGGGGTGACGGTGCAGCCGGTCTACACCTTCCAGGACGAACGGACCAACATCACCTTCTACGACAACGTGAAGATTCCCGACAGCTGGCGGCTGGGCGAGGTCGACGGCGGGGTGCGGACGATGTCGGCGGCGCTGGAGCTGGAGCACGGTGGCAGCTTCGCCAAGCCGATGTCCCATGCGCTCCATGCCGCCGAGGACCTGTGCCGGACCATCACCGCCCCCGACGGCGCCCCACTGATCGCCACGCCGCGGGTCCAGGCCCGGCTGGCCCGGGCGCTCGCCAACATCTGGATCGGCGAGCTGTTCGAGTATCGCGCGACCTGGGCGGCCGCCGAAAAGAAGCCGAACGTGGGTTATGGCCCGATGGCCAAGATGCATTCGTCCGAGAAGTTTCTCGAGGATGCGCGTGACCTGCTCGACCTGACCGCGCCGCTCTCATTGACCAAGCGCGAAGGGCCGGCGGCCATGCTCAACCAGTGCTACCGCCATGCCCACGGGACCCGGATCTATGGCGGGACCAGCCAGGTCCACCGCTCGATGATTGCCGAGCGCGTCCTTGGCCTGCCGCGCACGCGGGGTTAAGCAGGAACCATGACCGAGGCTCTGCCCCTGCTGACCGAGGATACCGGAGACGGCATCCTGATCGCCACGCTCAACCGGCCCGAGCAGTTGAACGCGCTGGACATGGGCACGATGGACCTCCTGACCGAGGCCGTGCACCGGTTCCGCGATACGCCCGAACTGAAGGTGATGCTGATCCGGGCGGCGGGGCGCTACTTCTGCGCCGGGGCCGACCTGAAGGGGGGCCAGCGCAAGATCACCCCGACCGGCCAGACCGCCAGCGGGATTCGCGAGAACCACCGCCTGAACCTCAACGGCATGCAGCAGTTGTGGGACGAGATGGAGCACATCGAAAAGCCCATCGTCGTCGCCCATCACGCGCCATGCGTCGGGGGCGGGCTGGAGCTGTCGCTGTCCTGCGACTTCCGCCTTGCCGCCGCGAGTGCGTCCTATGCCTTTCCCGAGGGCCTGTTCGGCGTGCTCCCGGCCTCGGGCGGGGTTTCGCGGCTCACCCGGCTGTGCGGGCCGCACTGGGCACGTTGGCTGATCATGGCCAACAAGCCGGCCGATGCCCAGCTCGCGCTGACGATGGGCCTGGTCCACCAGGTGTTTCCGGACGAGACTTTCGAGGCCGAAGTGATGGACTTCTGCCGCCACCTCGCCAAGCAGAACGGCGAGCAGATGGGCGCCGCCAAGGTCGCGATCGAACTCTGCGCCGAACTGGGCAGGGACGGCGCCCGGCAGGTGGAGCGCATGGCCAACAGCGGGTTGATGCTCAACCCGGCCTATCTGGAGACGATGCGCGCCTATGTCGAAAAGCTGGGCCGGAAGCGCGATTGAGACCCGGCCGCCGCGGGCCGGTCAGGCCGTGCGGTTGAGCTTGCGCTGATCGCGGATGGCAAGCTCGAAGATCCGGGTTTCGGCCTCGAGCAGGTGAGCCAGGGGGTTCACCGGTTCATTCAGGACCCTGGTCATCTTGTCATCGGTCATCACCGTGGCGACACGCTCCAGCCCGGTCATCAGCGCGGTCGCCGTGCTCGAGGTCAAGGTGCCCCGCTCCATCGGCCGGCTGTCCATCTGGGTGACCATCAGCCGCATGACCGGGATCGCCGAGCGTACGCGATGAACCAGCATGCGTTCGTCGCCGCGATCCGCCATGCTGTTGCGCAGGTGGAGTATGCGCGAATGGCGGGTCCAGAAATCGAAATAGGCGCGGACGAAGCACTCGGCACGGGCGTGCAGTTCCTTGTCCGGCCAGTATTCCCGCACGAGGTGGACATACTCGTCCTCCACCGTCGCCATGACCGGCTCGAGCACGGCGAGGATCAGTTCGGTCAGGTCGGCGAAATAGAGGTAGAGCGTGCCCATCCGGATGGCGGCACGCCGGGCCACCTCGGACAAGGTGATCGAACCGTCGCCAGCCGGATCGAGAATGATGTCCTGCGCGGCCGCAACGATCCGGTCGCGGGTGTCGCGCCCCTTGCGGCCGAGCCGCTGGCCGTTGAGATTGTGGGCAGACGCTTCACGACGGGCGGCAGCTGCGACTTGCCGGCGGCGGCTGGCACCCGCCGCCGCCGTGATCGGAATAACGTCAGCCAGCTTGCCGTCTGTCGCCACTTTCGTCCCTAGCCCTGTCGCCACGCCAGGAGCTTGGTCTCGAGGAACTCCTCGATTCCCTCCAGGCCCCACTCGCGGCCGATGCCGCTAGCCTTGTAACCCCCGAATGGCAAGTCGCCGGCGATGCACATCCCGCCGTTGATGCTGACCGAACCGGTGCGAATGCGCCGCGCGACCGCCATGGCGCGATCGAGGCTGCCCGAGCTGACCCCGCCGGACAGGCCGTACTGGCTTTCGTTGGCGATGCGCACGGCATCGTCGTCGTCGTCGAACGGGATCACCACAAGCACGGGTCCGAAGATCTCTTCCTGAGCGATCCGCATATCGTTGCGCACGTCGACGAAGCAGGTCGGCTCGATGAAATAGCCGCCGCCCTTGTCGGGCCGGGGCGAACCGCCGGCGAGCAGGGTGGCGCCCTCCTGCTTGCCCAGTTCGATGTAGGACAGGACCCGTTCCATCTGCCGCTGCGAGACCACAGGCCCCATGATATGCTGGGGGTTGTCATAGTCGCCCCAGTTGTCGCCGAACCCCGCATAGGCGCGCTGAAGGACGGCCTTGGCCTCTTCGTAGCGGCTGCGCGGCACCAGCAGGCGCGAATGGACCGCGCAACCCTGCCCGGCGTGGAACACCAGGATCGACTGGGCGCACTCCATCGCGAAGTTGGGGGCATCGTCCAGCACGATCTTGGCCGACTTGCCGCCCAGCTCGAGGAACACCCGCTTCAGCGTGGCAGCGCCCTGCTCCATGATCCGCTTGCCCACCCCGGTCGATCCGGTGAAGCTGATCAGGTCAACCCGCGGGTCCTGCACCAGCATCTCGCCCGCCAGGGCCGGATCGGAGCCGAACACCACGTTCAGCACCCCGGCCGGGAATCCGGCCTCTGCGGCCAGCTCGCCGAAGATCGCGCCCATTCCCGGGGTGTTGGGGGCGGGCTTGAGAATGACGGTACAGCCCGCCAGCAGCGCGGCGACGACCTTGCCGACATTGACATAGAGCGGGACGTTCCACGGGGTGATCGCCGCCACCACGCCCACCGGCTCATAGACCGCCTTGCGCACGGTCTCGAAACCATAGCCGGTGCGGCTGCCGTAGTCCTTTTCCCACTTCAACTGGGGAAACAGGTCCAGGTAGTCCTTCCAGCCGTCCATCGCCATGTCGACATGGGCCCGCCCGATCGCCCCGAGCGCAGCGCCGGCCTCGTTGCGGGCGAGATCGGCGAGACGGCCGCGATTGGCGTCGAACAGCTCGTAGAGGCGGCTCACCAGCGCCACACGCAGCGCGGTGTTGGTCGCCCAGTCGGTCTGGTCGAAGGCGCGGCGGGCCGCGACGATCGCAGCCTCGACATCGGCAGCCGAGGCATCGGCGGCCTGGCCGACCGCCTCGCCCGTCCACGGACTGATCACCGCGAAGGTCTTGCCACCCTCGGCATCACGGCTCTGGCCGTCGATAAAGAGCTTGGCGTCGGGAAGCAGGGGCATGTCGGTTCCTTGTGGTGAATCAGGGTTTGCGGCCGTTGACCGCAACGAGGTTGAGGTGCGTGTCGGCGGGCATGTCGAGGATCGCGCGGAACACGTCGGTCACCGAATTGTAGTGCGACAAGCCGCGCTCACGCAGGTTGATCCCGACCGAGGCGGCGGCCGCGCCGAAGCGCATCGAGGTTTCGACCGGCCAGGGCGCACCGGTCTTGGTCTCGTCGAACATCTGGCCGGCGCGAACCACGGTGACCCGGACCCCGTCGGGCTCGAACTCGCGCGCCCACATCTCGGACATCAGCTCGACCGCGTGCTTGGTCGAGGCATAGAGCCACATCATCGGGGTCTTGAGCACCGAGCTCTCGCTGGTCACGTTGATCACCAGCCCACCGCCGCGCAGCAGCGGCATGGCTTCGCGCGTGCAGAACACCGTGCCAGAGATGTTGATGCCGACCAGGTCCTGGACCAGCTGATCGGTCGCCTCGGCCAGGGTGAAGGGCCAGTAGATCCCGGCATTGTTGATCAGCACGTCGATCTTGGGATGGCGTTCCGCGACCTGGGCGAAGGCGGCGCGAACCGAATCGGGATCGGCCACGTCGCAGGGCAGCGCCAGTGCGGAGTCACCGATCTCCTCGGCGACGGCCTGGACCTTCGCGAAGGTCCGGCCCAGCAGCACGACCTTGTCCCCGTCGCGCGCGAAGCGCCGGGCCAGGGCCCGACCCAGTCCGTCTCCGGCACCGGTGATGACGATAGTCTTGCCCACGCTCCGCTCCACCCCTGTCTGTTGTCGGGTCGGCATGACCCTAACCGAGCTGCGGGGTGGTTGACAGGCGGGCCGGCTGCCAAATCGCGGGCGCGATGAGCCCGGCCCCCGCCGCCGCGCCCCGTTCGGTCAGGCGCCGGTGACGCGGAAATCGGGCGGATAGACCGAAAGGTCCCCGGCATAGGCCATGCCGCCGTCCCAGAAGTCCGGACCGTTGATCTTGCGGAAGAAGTGCACGGTCCGGGCAAAGGAACCGGCCTTCGAGCGCGGCTCCATCTGGTCACCGCTGGGGCTGACTCCCCGGGCCCGGGCGCTGAAATCCTTGATCGAGAACAGCAGGTCATCGGTCTGGTGGCCGCACATCACCACGTCGCTGCCCGGACAGAACCGGCGCGGCTCGATCTGCACCGCCGACAGCCGCCCGCGGCGCATCGCGACGAAGCCCGGCACCCGGCAGACCTCGGGAATGTGCACCTCGTCATACCAGCGATGGTATTCCTCCTCCATGCCCGCCACGAAATTGGCGAGGATCATGAACATGCTGGAGAAGGGCTTGTCGGGAACGTGGTTCGGGCCCGATTTCCAGTCCGAATAGAGCCGGTAGCTATAGATTCGCTCGGTTTCGGTGGCATCGTCGATCAAGCCCCCGTCGCGCGCCTTGGCCAGCAAGGGGCCGAGGGCCGGCAGATCGATTTCGGGATGGGTCAGTTCGAAATCGTAGACGCTCATGTAGCGCCACGGCTGCGCGATGTCGGGCATCACCTGCTCGGGGGTGACCTCGTAGCGATCGGCGCTGCGAAAGCCGCGCAGCCGGGCCAAATCCTCGCGGTGCGCGCCTTCGAACCAGGCTGCATAGTCGGCCTCGCACCCGGCCGGGACGTTGTGCAGGTGGATCGTGGTGTAAAGGCCCATCGTGTTCTCCGATGCTGCGGGGATCAGATCCGGAAACCGCGCAGCTGGTTGCCGCCGTCGCACAGCAGGATCTGGTTGTTGATGAAGCTGCCTTCGGGCGAGGCTAGGAAAACGGCCAGATTGGCGATGTCCTCGGCCGTGCCCTGCCGCTTGACCATCTGCATGGCCTTCAGCCGCTGCCAGTTCTCCTCAGCCACCCCGTCCTTGGCGGCCGGGGTTTCCATCAGGCCCGGGGCAATGCCCACGCAGCGGATCTCGTCCGCGGCGAACTGGCTGGCCATGGCATGGGTGAACACGTTCAGGCAGGCCTTGGTCACCCCATAGGCCGTGGCCGGCTGGTAGCTGGCCATCGAGCTCTTGTTGATGATCAGCCCTTTGGCGGCCGCCAGAGCGGGACGCAGCGCCTCGGCCAGCAGCATCGGCCCGATCGTGTTGACCGCAAGATAATGCTGCCACCGGGCCTGGCCCAGGCCGAAGAACCCCCGGGCGATATCCCCCAGATGGAGTCCGGCGTTGTTGATCAGCACGTCGATCCGCGGGTGCTGGGCCAGGACCAGCGCGGCAAGCGCCGTGATGTCGTCCTCTGAGGCCATGTCACAGACATGCTGCTCGGCGGTGCCGCCCGCCTGCTCGACCTGGGTGCGGGTTTCGGCCATGCCGGCCGGGTTGATGTCGGCGAGGATGACATGGGCCCCGCGCGAGCCGAAAGCGAGGGCATGGGCGCGGCCGAGACCGGCGGCGCCTCCGGTCACGAGCACGGTGCGGCCGGCGAAGATCGGGGTCACCTAGGCGCTCCTATTCGTAGCGGGTGAAGCCGACGTGGCTGATCCGCCAGCCTTCGGCCGTGCGGCGGAAGCGGTCGCTGTAGCGTCCGACAATCAGCATCGTCTCGCCATCGCGGCGACGCGAATGGACCGCGATGGTCCAGTCGCCCGTCGCCTCGTCGCCGTTCACCTCGATGCGCGGCGATCCGAGCATGTGGATCATCCACTGCGAGCCGCCGCCCACTGCGGTCGCCATGAACTCGGCCAGCTTGGCCGGAGTGTCGAACTGGATGAAGCCATAATCGGCCGTCGCATCGGGAACGAAGCAGGGGAGCAGGGCGGCGATGGCGCCTTGCGGATCGTGCGGGGCGGAGTCTCCGGCCGCGCAATAGCGTGCCTTGAGGTTGGCGATCTCCAGGGCATCGTTCATTGCGGCGGCTCTCCCTTTTCCTGCTCCAGCCGTTCGACCGCACGCTGGCGCAGGTCGGCGGTCTTGATCTTGGCGCTTCCGGTCAGCGCCAGGTCCTCCTCGGCGAAGAACAGCACCCGGCGCGGCACCTTGAAGCTGGCCAGCGTCTCGCGCGCGGCGCTCTGGATCGCGGCCTCGCTGAGCCGGGCGCCGTCATGCGGCACGACGCAGGCCACCACCATCTCGCCCAGCGTGTCGTGCGGCACGCCCACGGTCTGGACCGCCTTGATTCCGGGCAGGGTCTTGAGCACGCCGTCGATCTCGACCGGCGAGACATTGGCACCGCCGGTCTTGATGATGTCGTTGAGTCGACCGTGCCAGAAGAGCCGGCCCTCCGCATCGACATGACCGGAATCGCCGGTGCGGAAGAAGCCCTCGGCATCGAGCGTGTCGGCCAGCGGCACACCGATATAGCCGATCATCAGCGTCGGCCCCTTGACCGCGATCTCGCCGCGCTGGCCCACCGGCACGGTGGCGCCGCTCAACGGATCGACGATCTTGATCGTGTTGCCCGGGCACGGCAGGCCATTGCTGCCGGCGATCTCCGCTTCCGGCGTGTTCGCGGGATAGGCGGCCATCAGCGTGAAGGTTTCGGTGTTGCCGAAGGCGGCGTAGGGTTCGCGCCAGGTGCTGCGCACGGTCGGGTGCCGCGCGATCGGGGACTTGCAGTCCATGTAGATCAGTGAGGACAGGTCGGCCGTGGCCCAGTTGGGTGCCGCGATGAGTTGCTCCCATTGGTGCGGCCAGGCCAGGATCATGGTCGCGCGCTCGCGCTCGACCAGGGTCAGGGCCTCTTCCGCGTTGAAGGTGGATTGCAGCACCAGGCACCCGCCCGAGGTCAGGGCCCCGCCCAGCGCCATCGAGAAATTGCCGGACCAGAAAAAGCCGTTGGCCGACCAGACCCGCACATCGCCTTGCCCGACCTTGTACCACCGGGGCCAGCGCCACAGCTGCAGCGTCACTCCGCGATGGGCCGAGAGGATCCCCTTGGGCCGGGCGGTCGACCCGGACGAGAAGAACAGCACCCCGGGATCGGCCGGCATCACCGTGGCGGCCCGGGCCTCGACCACGGCCGGATCGACCGTGGCACCACGCGCGACAAAGCCCGCCCAGGCTTCCACCGCGCCCCCGTCCACGGCATCGCCAACGGCGGCGACATGGGTCAGGTACGGATAGCGGGTCGAACCGATCGCCCCGGGGCGCCCCCCGGAGATCGCCGGATCGAGCTCGCGCAGCACGGCCGCGAAGTCCTTCTTGAGCACCTGCGCCTCAACCAGCAGCACCGACACGGCCGAGGCCTCGAGCAGGTGATCGAGCTCGGCCGGGGTGGAGAAGGTGCTGAAGGTTGTCGCCACGCCGCCGGCCAGCGCCGTCCCGAAGGTCGCCGAAAGGAACTCGGGGCGGTTGGTCATCAGGATGCCGACCCGCGTGCCCTTGCCCACCCCGCAGGCGATCAGCGCGCGGGCCACGGCCATGGCTTCGCGCCACAGGTCGGCATAGGTCCAGCTGGTCCGGTGCCCCGTGCCCACGCCCCCGTCATGGTAAACCAGGGCCTCAGCGTTGCCGCCCTGTTGGCAGACGGTGCGGAACCATCCGGTCAAGGTCAGCTCGCCGAGCCCTTCCTCCTGGTCGAGCGCCGGGCCGTGAATGATCGAGGCAGCCTCGCTGGTCATGGGCGGAGGTCCATCCGGCTCAGCGGTTGACGTCGACGATCACCCGGCCGCGGACCTTGCCCGCAAGCAGGTCGGCGGCCACGGCGGGGGCTTCGGCCAGCCCGATTTCGGCGCCGATCACCTCGAGCAGAGCCGGATCGAGATCGCGCGCGAGCCGTTCCCAGGCCGCCAGGCGCAGCGGCCGCGGGGCCATCACGCTGTCGACCCCGAGCAGGCGCACGCCGCGCAGGATGAAGGGCATGACGGTGGCGGGGAAATCGGCCCCCTGGGCCAGGCCGCAGGCGGCGACGGCGCCGCCATAGCGGGTCTGGGCGCAGGCATTGGCCAGCGTGTGGCTGCCCACCGCATCGACCACCCCGGCCCAGCGCTCCCTGGCGAGCGGCTTGCCCGGGGCCGAAAGCTCGGCCCGGTCGATCACCGCAGCGGCGCCGAGCTGGCGCAGGTAGTCCTCCTCGGACGCCTTCCCGGTCGATCCGACCACAGTGAAGCCCGCCTGCTTGAGCAGGGCCACCGCCACGCTGCCGACCCCGCCGGTGGCACCCGTCACCAGCACCTCGCCCTGGTCCGGGGTAACCCCGGCCTTGACCAGCGCATCGACGCACAGCGCCGCGGTGTAACCCGCCGTGCCGATCGCCATGGCCTGCCGCTCGGTGAAGGCCGCGGGCAGCGGCACCAGCCAGTCTCCCTTGAGCCGGGCGACCTGGGCGAGCCCGCCCCAGTGGGTTTCCCCCACCCCCCAGCCGTTGAGCACGACCTTGTCACCCGGCTTCCAGTCGGCATGGTCCGAGCTGCGCACCGTGCCCGCCAGGTCGATCCCGGGAACCATCGGGAACTTGCGAACCACCGGCGAGCTGCCGGTGATCGCCAGACCATCCTTGAAGTTGAGGGTCGAGAACGCGACGTCGATGGTGACATCGCCTTCGGGCAACTGGCTCTCGTCCAGCGACTGGACCGACACCGTCTGTCCGGTCTCGGGCTTTTCGATCAGGATGGCGTTGAACATCGGATATCCTTTCTGAAAATGGGGTCAGGTGTCGGACCGGTCGTCGGGCCGGGCCGCGCCGACCACGGCGGGCGGCGCCCGGTCCGGGCGCACGGTGCCGTGCAGCGACAGGCGCAGCATCTCGCGGGCGAAACGGTCGGCCTCGGCGGCGGAGGCGGCCTCCCCGCCGGAATGAGCGCGGGCCCATACCGGCCACAGGATATGTCCGGCCAGGCTGATGATCGAGAAGACCTCCACGTCGATTCCCGGCTGGGCCAGGGCGGTCTGCGCGAAGCGGGCGATCGATCCGGAATATTCGCGCCAGAAGACGTCCTTCGAAGGGTCCTCCGCCGCCAGGATCTGGAGCATCCAGACCCGGCACAGCTCCGGGTTGTCCATGGCGAACCGCGCGAGATTGCGCGTCACCGCCAGCATGTCGACCTCCTCGACCACCCGCTGCGCGGCCGTGGCCGGATCACCCAGGACAGCCCGGTGCAGCTTGTCGGAAACGTAGGACACGGTCTCCTCGATCAGCCGCTCGCGGGTGTCGAAATGCTGGTAGGCCGTGCCGCGGTTGACCCCGGCCAGCAGGGCCACTTCGGACAGGCTGATCCCGGCGGGGCCATCCTTGGCGAGCAGCTTGCACGCGGCCTCCAGGATGACCGTGCGGGTCGCCTCGGGATCGCGCGGGCGTCGGGTCCGGGCCACCGCCTCAGTCATGTTTTCTCCCCGCCCTGTGCTGGCCCCATTGCCTGTTGCCATAACAGGGGCCGGGCCGGGCGAGTCAACGCCGTCCCGCGCCACCCCGGGGTTTCATCGCCCACGCGTCGTTGCCCTCTGCGCCAGGGGCGCCAGACCCGCCGCCGGCCATCGCGGCGGCGATCATCGGGAGACCCCAAGCCGGGACGATTGTCACGCCTCTCCAAGTCGATAGCCTGAACTTGGGCAGAGCGAAGCCGGCCCGCCCGACGGGTCCTGTCTCGCCGGTGCGAGAGCAAGGCACGGCCGAACGAGGTGACCATGGCGACCAAACCGACCTTCACGTCTGTCGACCAGGCCGATCTCGACTTCCTCGGCCGCGAGCCCATTCCGGCGAAGTACTATCATGATGCCGACTGGTACGAGCGCGAACGGCAGGCCATCTTCCTGCGCAGCTGGATCGAGATCGGCCATGTCTGCGAGCTGCCCCAGCCGGGCAGCTTCATCCGGCGCGAGCTGGAGTTCGCCGGCGTCAGCCTGCTGATCGTCCGTGGCCGCGATGGCGAGATCCGGGCCTTCCACAATGTCTGCACCCACCGCGGCACCCAGCTCACCGACCAGGCCGAAGGCCGCACCAGCACCTTTTCCTGCCCCTACCACCGCTGGACTTTCGGACTCGACGGCGCGCTGCTGTCGGCCCCCGACTTCGAGCGGTTCTTCACCACCAAGGCCGATTGCGCCTTGCCGCGGGTGGCACTCGACACCTGCGCCGGGCTGATCTTCGTCAACCTGGGGGCAGATCCGGTGCCCCTGCGCGACTGGCTGGGGGAGCTTGCCGACGAGCTCGAGACCTTGCCGGTGGCGCGGGCGACGCGGTTCAGCGAGTACGTCTACGATATCGCGGCGAACTGGAAGCTGACCTACGACAACTTCCAGGAGAACTACCACCTGCGGTTCATCCATCCGCGGACCGGCGAGGCGACCTTCAGCTCGGAAAATCCCTTCGGCTATCCGGTGCGCTACCAGTTCTTCGGACCGCACCGGACCCAGACGATCTGGACCAACCCGGAGCCACGGATCGCGCCGCTGCAAAGGGTCGCCATGGGCAAGGCGATGATCGCCGCGGCCCGGCGCGGACTGGCCGGAGGGCCGAACGGGCGGGAGTACTTCGCGCTGTTTCCGAACTTCTTCATCCTCGGGACCGTGGCGCCGCACTTCAGCCATGTGGTCTATCCGCTGGGACCCCAGCGCTCGCGCGGGGTGATCCGGATCTATTGGGAAGGCGACGACGCCGATGCCAGCGAGCGCTTCGCGCGCGAATATGTCATGGCCATGGCCCGCGACGTTCACGCCGAGGATCGCGCGGTGATCGAAGCGGGGCAGCGCGGGCTGGCGAGCGGGGCACTGAAGCACATCCATTTCCAGACCCAGGAAGCCCTGTGCCGCCACCTGATCGGCGCGGTCCGCGATGCGGTCGCCGCCCATGAAGCGGCGGCGGGGACGGCGGGATGACCATGATCCTGCCTGAAGACTTCGCCGATCTGGAGCCCTTCGTTGCGGACTGGACGCCGGCGACCAGCGCAGAGCGGGCCGCCCGGCGGAGTGCGGCCTCGGCAACGGCGCTCGCGGCGTTCCACGACGCCATGGCGCCCAGACTGGACGCCGCGCTGGTCTGGCTCGACGCCCGTCCGTTGGCCGATCTCGACCCGGCCGGTCGCAATCTGCTGGGCCTCTGCCTGATGCTCGCCCACGTCGCGCTTGCGGTCGAGACGCAGGGCCAGGACGAACCGCGCCATGCCCTCCAGCGCGAAGTGATGCGCATTACCCGCACCCCCGCCGACCCGTGATCCTAGGAAAGCACCGCCCATGAAGGCCTATGTCATCGTCTACCGCGAAAGCCCCGTGCGCGATCCTGCCGCGATGGAGGTGTACAGCCGCACCAACCGCGAGAATGCCGCGACCTTCATGAACGAGCACGGAATCAAGCCGCTCAGCATCTACGGCCGGGTCGAAGCGCTCGAGGGGCCCGCCCCGGACGGCGTCAACCTGCTGGAGTTCCCGAGCATGGCTGCGGCAAAGGCCTGGTACGAGAGCGAGGCCTACCAGTCGGTGCTGGCGCTGCGGCAGGGCGCCGCCGACTGGCGCATCACCATTGTCGAGGGACTGTAGCGACCCCGGCCGCCGCGCCATGGCCCCTATCGCTTCCCGGCCCGTCCCCCAGCTCGACGCGGGCAAGGCCTTCTTCGGCGACATGGGCTTTGCGGTCGATCACCTGGGGCCGCTCTGGCATCTGCTCAAGGCCGCCCAACTGGTCATGAGCGACCTGGACCGGATCGCCAGCGAACAGGGGCTCAGCTATGCCGATTTCCAGTTGCTCGGCGCCCTGATGATGGCCGCGCCCGATCCGGTCCGCGCCGCCACCCTTGCCGCCGCGCTCAACGTGTCAAACCCGGTGCTGTCGTTGCGCTCGGCCAGGCTCGCCGCGATGGGACTGATCGAGCGCGTCCAGCAGGGATCCGACCGGCGCACCCGGCCGATGCGGCTGACCCCCGAAGGGCGGGCCCGGACCGAGATCGTCGCGCGCGAACTGGAGCGTCGCGGGGCTTTCGTGCGCCATCTGGCGCAGCTCGATGCGGCCGACCGTGCCACGCTCGAACGGGTGCTGCGCGACATCCACGAGCGGATGGACCGAGACTATCTGCCCAGCCCCCGGTCGGCCGGGGATCGTCGCTGCGAAACCTTGACGCAAGACCGGCCGACGAAACGGAATCGGGTCGCCAAGCCTCGGACGATTGACTAGCCCCGGGTTCGACCGAGCCGATCGCACGGGCCGCAACCAAGAAGGACCGAACCTTGCCCCACGTCCCGGACACCTACCCGCTTTACCTGAACAACCGAGCGGTGCAGCCGAATGCGGATCTGGCGGTGACCGACAAGTTCACCGGCGAGGTGGCGTTCCGGGTGGCGCTGGCCACTCCGGACATCATCGAGGCGGCGATCGCGGGAGCGGAGCGGGCGGCACCGGCCATGGCGGCCATGGCGAGCTACGAGCGGCAGGCGGTGCTCGATCACTGCGTCAAGCGCTTCCGTGAGCGCTTCGACGAGCTGGCCTGGGCGCTCTGCATCGAGGCGGGCAAGCCGCTGGCCGATGCCGAGGGCGAGGTGACCCGGCTGATCGACACCTTCCGCATCGCCGCCGAGGAGGCGACGCGCAATTACGGCGAGGTCCAGCCGCTCGACATCTCGCCGCGCGCGAAGGGCTATCTGGGGATGTGGAAGCGCGTGCCGATCGGTCCGTGCAGCTTCATCAGCCCGTTCAACTTCCCGCTCAACCTGGCCGCGCACAAGATCGCCCCGGCCATCGCGGTGGGCTGCCCCTTCGTGATGAAGCCCGCCAGCCTGACCCCGCTCGGCGCGATCATCATCGGCGAGGTGCTGGCCGAGACGAACCTGCCCGAGGGCGCCTTCTCGATCCTTCCCGCCAGCCGTGACGGGGCCGACCTGTTCACCACCGACGAACGGCTCAAGCTGCTGTCGTTCACCGGCTCGCCCGAGGTCGGCTGGGCGCTGAAGGCGAAGGCCGGGAAGAAGAAGGTCGTGCTCGAACTGGGCGGCAATGCCGCCGTGGTGATCGACCGCGACGCCGATCTGGATCATGCGCTCGCGCGGGTGGTGTTCGGTGGCTACTACCAGTCGGGCCAGTCGTGCATCCACGTCCAGCGGGTGATCGTCCACGAGGACATCTACGACACCTTCCGCGACCGGCTGGTCGCCAAGGTCAAGGCGCTCAAGTCCGGCGATCCCAAGAGCCGCGAGACCTTCATCGGCCCGATGATCTCGGTCAAGGAGGCACAGCGGCTGAAGGGCTGGATCGATCAGGCCGTGGCCGGGGGCGCCACCCTGCTGGCGGGCGGGGGCTGCGAAGGCGCCATGCTCGAGGCGACGCTGGTCGAGAATTGCGGGCGCGACACCGACCTCTACCGCGAGGAGGCCTTCGGGCCGGCGGTGATCCTCTCGCGCTTCCGCACCTGGCACGAGGCCATCGCCGAGGTCAACGACAGCAAGTTCGGGCTGCAGGCCGGGCTGTTCACGCGCGACATCCACAAGGTGCTGGACGCCTGGGACCGGCTCGAGGTGGGCGGCATCGTGGTCAACGACGTCTCGTCCTACCGGGTCGACAACATGCCCTATGGCGGGGTCAAGGATTCCGGCCTCGGCCGCGAGGGCGTGCGCTTCGCGATGGAGGACATGACCGAAATCCGCAACCTGGTGATCCGCCGCGACGGCTGACGGGTTCAGCGCATCCGGGCGGCCAGCGCCAGCAGTGCCTGATCGCGGGGCATGGCCAGCAGCCGGTCGAACGTCGCCCGGTAATGCTCGCTGCTGATCAGGGTCGGCCCCTCGGCGATCCGGTCGAGCGCCATGGCGGCCACCGCGGCGGGCGGCATGACATGCGGCATGCGCGCGGCATCCAACCCCATTCGGGCGAGCGCCGGGGTGTCGGTCGCGCCCGGACAGAGCGTCAACACGTCGATCCCATCCTGGCGCAGCTCGGCCCACAGCGCCTCGCCCAGGGCCCTGACCAGAGCCTTGCTGGCCGAATAGGCCGCCGACCACGGGCAGCCGATCAGGGCCTCGACCGAACTGGTCAGGATCATCCCGCCGCGGCCCCGCGCGCGCAGGCGCGGGATGAAGGCCCGGGTCAATTGCAGCGGGCATGGCTGTTGACCATCAGCATAGCGGAAAGCTCGACCGGATCGATCGCGGCGTGATCGCCCTTCAGGCTGAACCCGGCATTGCTCACCACCAGCCCGATATCCTCCTGCGCCGTCGCGGCGGCGATGACATCGGCGGCATCCGGCCGGACCAGATCGACGGCCAGCGGCACGGCGCGGACGCCATGGCGCGCGGCCAGATCCACCGCCACGGCGCCGAGCCGGTCGGCATCGCGCGCGACCAGCACCAGATCGAACCCGCGCGCGGCCAGGTCGGCGGCAAAGGCCTGGCCGATCCCGGACGAGGCGCCCGTCACCAGCGCGACCGGCCCATGGCGCTGCCGATCGGTCACGCGGTCGTCCCCCGTGCCGCCGCCAGCAGTTGACGGGTGGCGGCCACGCACCGGGCCAGGCGCTCACGCGCAGGCTGGCCGGCGAGGGCCGCGGCGCGCTGCGGGATCTCCAGCGCATAGACCCGGTCGGGCGGCAGCACCGCAAGCAGGGCGGCAAGGTCCAGTTCCCCCTCGCCCGGGACCATCCGCTCGAACATGGCCTCTTCTTGATAGGAGGCGAAGCGGGGCGCACGCGGGGCATCGCTGATCTGGACATAGTCGATCAGGTCCGGATCGAGTGCGGCCAGATCGTCCGGCCCCGACCCGGACCGGACAAGATGCATCGTGTCGATCAGCAGGCGGAAGTCGGGCCGGCCGACGTGGTCGACGGCCGCCAGCGCCGTGGCGAGATCGGGCACGGTCAACCCCGGAGCCAGCTCGACCGTGGTGACCATGCCGCGCTGGGCGGCCAGTTCGGCCAGCTGCGCGAACTCGTCGAAGCTGCGGGCCCGGTCGGGGTCCATGCTCACCGTGTTGACCCGGGTCACGCCCAGCTCGCGGAAAAGATCCAGGTCGGCGGCAAAGTCCACCGCGCTGCGCCCGGGCCGGATCGTCAGCCCCTCGCCCAGCGCGATCGACACCCCGGTATCGCGCAGCGCGGCGATCAGATTGCGGCGCAGCCCCGCGTCTTCGCGCAGCGAGTAGGGCGGATGGGCCTCCACCCCGAAATCGAAGCTGGCCAGCCCGGTCGAGACGTGCTGGCAGCCCAGTTCCGCCGCCAGTTCGACAAAGTCCACCGGGGGAAGCCCGAACACGCTGATCATCTCGATGCCGATCGCGGTCATGGGTTCCCCTCCGGTCCGGCGCGACTCATGCCAGCAGATCGCGGGTCTGGGGTTCGAGCGAGCGGGTCATGATCTCCACCGCCTTGCGCCGGGGCATGGCCCGCATGGCCTGGAAGCTGGGGAGATGGTCGGGCGGCACCAGCACCGGACCCTCGCCCAGGTTGGCCAGCGCGAAATCGACCACCTCCTCGGGCTCGGCGGCGGGGACCCCGGTGTTGGCGTGCAGTTCGGTCCGTTCCAGCGCCGGAGTGCGGGTGCGGCCGATCATCAGCGCCGCCACGTCGATGCCGTGCGGGCTGAGTTCGGCCCAGAGCCCTTCGGCGAAGGTCTGGGTGTAGCTCTTGACCGCACTGTAGACCGCCAGGTTCTTGCAACCCGCGATCGCACCGAGCGATCCGACCAGAATGATCGCCCCGCGCCCCCGCGCGACCATGCCCCGGGCATAGTGCTGCGCCAGCAGGGTCTGGCCGAACACGTTGAGGCGGATGTTGGCGAGCGCCGCCTCGGGCGCCTGGTCGATCAGCGACACCGGGCCCCCAGCCGAGCCGGCGTTGTAGACCAGCATGCCCACGTCCAGCCCCTCGGTGGCCCGGGCGATGGTGCCAGCGGCCTCCTCGGTCGACAGGTCGAGCGCCAGCGTGCGCACCTCGACCCCGTGGGCCGCGCGCAGCGCCGCCGCCGTCGCCTCGAGCCGCGTGGCGGTGCGGGCGACGAGGACCAGGTTGATCCCGGCCGCCGCGAGCCGGTCCGCGAAGACCGCCCCGACCCCCTCGGAGCCACCGGGGATGACCGCCCAGGGACCGCAGCGTTCGGCGAGGGTCATGCCGGCAGTCCGCCGATCTGCGCCCAGCGCTCGTCGGTCATCCAGACATACTCCAGATAGTGCCCGAAGGCGGCGCGCGCATCGATGTAGAGGAACTTCAGCGCATCGCCGGGAATGGCCCGCTCGATCACCACCGGCAGATCCTGACGCGCCAGCGCATCGCGGAACGTATCCCAGTCATCCACCCGCATGGCGACGTGGTGATGGCGCATCGGCTCCGCGCCCGCCTCGCCATAGAGCCCGGTCTCGTCGAGGATCGGCTGGATCAGCTCGAACTGCATGTTGCCCTGCCAGACGAAGGCGAGCTTCGTGACCTGGCGCCTGGGGCCGGCGGGGGTGTCGGGGGACTGGTCGGCCTCGAACGGGCCGATCACGCGGACATCGCCGCGCCGGCGGAATTCGGCCACCGCGGCGTCGATGTCGCGGCAGATGTAGCCGTTCTGGAAAATCGTTCCGGTGATCATGTCTGTTCTCCCGGATCGGGAGGCTAACAGCCCGCGCCCGGGCCTGTCGCCCGGCGCCAGGCAATCATCGCCGCCACGATCCACATCGGGCTGGCGCGCGCAGGGCGGCATGGGCCACCATCGACGCAAGAACCAAGGAGGATGACGATGGCGCAGGGACTGTTCGACTGTTCGGGCAAGGTGACGCTGGTGACTGGCGGCAACGGCGGCATTGGCCTGGGCTTCGCCCGCGGCGTGGCCAAGATGGGCGGCGATATCGCGATCTGGGCCCGCAATGCCGAAAAGAACGCCGAGGCCAAGGCCGAGCTCGAAGCCGCTGGCGCCGGCCGGGTGATTGCCTACCAGGTCGATGTCGCGTCGGAGGAGGCCATCGTCGCCGGCTATGCCCGGCTGCTCGAGGACTTCGGGCGGGTCGACTGTGTCTTCGCGAACTCGGGCCGGGCCTCGCGCTCGCGCTCGGTGCTGACGCTGGACGCCAACGAATGGCACGATCTGCTGGCGGTCAACCTGCACGGCGCCTTCTTCACCCTGCGCGAAGGGGCCAAGGCCATGGTCGCCCGGGCCGAGGCGGGCGAGCCGGGCGGCAGCCTGGTCTATTGCGGCAGCCTGTCGATGGTCCACGGGATCGCCGGGATCAACAACTACGCCGCCTCCAAGGGCGGCATGGGCGCAGTGGTCCGCGGCATGGCGGCGGAACTGGGCAAGTTCCAGATCCGCGCCAACACCATCGCCCCGGGCTACATCAAGACCGGCATCGGCGCCGATCAGGGCATGACGGAGGAGATGAAGGCGCGCATGGCCCAGGTCGACGCGCACTTCTCGGCCAAGACCCCGATCCACCGTCCCGGCCGGATCGAGGACTTCGAGGGGATCGGCGCCTATCTCTGCTCAGATGCCTCTTCGTTCCATTCGGGCGACACGATCTTCATCGACGGGGCGAGCCACATCCACGCTCCTTACGCGTTCAACTGAAGGACCAGCCGATGGGCCACCTGCTGACGATCCACGACGTCAACGACGTCCGGCTGGACGATTACATCCGCCCCGAACCCGGCCCGGCCGACGTGCTGGTGCGGATGAAGGCCTGCGGCATCTGCGGCAGCGACCTGTCCTACATCAAGCATGGCGGCATCCCCCGGCCGGGAACCCTGACCGCGCTGGGCCATGAGGGCGCGGGCGAGATCATCCATGTCGGCGCCGAGGTGAGCGGGATCAGCCTGGGCCAGCCGGTGATCATCAACCCGATGAACACCCCCAGCTACATCGGCAGCGGCGGCCCCGAGGGTGCCTTCACCGAAGAGCTGCTGGTGCGCGAGGCGCGGCTGGGGGATTCGATCCTGCCGATCCCGGCCGGCGTGTCCTACGAAGTGGCCGCGATGTGCGAGCCGCTCGCCGTGGCGATGCACGGGGTCAATCGCGCCGGGGCCAAGGCCGGGGACAAGCTGGTGGTGTTCGGCTGCGGCCCGATCGGGCTGGGCATGGTGATGTGGGCGGTCGACCGGGGCTGCGACGTGATCGCGCTCGACCTCGCCGAGGAGCGTCTCGAGCGGGCCCGGGCGCTCGGCGCGCGCACGATCAATCCGGCCCGCGAGGATGTCGAGGCGCGGATCAAGGCGCTGCATGGGACCGAGACCTGCTTCGGGCGGGAAAAGGCCGGGACCGACGCCTATATCGACGCTGCGGGAGCCCCGACGATCCTGGCGCAGGTGGTGGGCCTGGCCAAGCGCCACGCCCGCCACGTCATCACGGCGGCCTACCTCAAGCCGGTCGAACTGCCCGCCGGGCCGATGCTGACCACCGAAATGACCATCACCACCGCAGTCGGCTATCCGGACGAGTTTCCGGACGTGATCGCCGCCATGCCGCGCCTGCAGGACAAGATCGCGGCACTGATCAGCCACCGGCTGCCGTTCGATCGGGTGCTCGACGGGCTCGACATCGCCGCGACCCCGCAATCGGCCAAGGTCATGATCACGTTCGGGGAGGATTGAGCATGGCGTCCGACACTCCAGATCAGGGGAAAAGCCCCGCCCTGGCCGGTCTGGTCCGCGCCGGCGATGTCCAGACGGCGGCGATCGCGATCACGCCCTTCGTGTTCCAGGTGAATGACATATCCAACCTCTACCTGGTCACCACCGCCGACGGCGACGTGATGGTCAACACCGGCTTCATGGACAACACCGAACGCAACATCGCGCTGCTGGCCCCGCACCGCACCGGTCCGCTGCGCAAGATCGTGCTGACCCAGAGCCATGCCGATCATTTCGGCGGCGTCGACGCCTTCCGCGAGGCAGGCACCGAGGTGATCGGCGGGCCCGGCTTCGACGAGGCCTGGGGGGACATGAAGCGGCTCCAGCCGTTCTTCGGCCCGCGCAGCGCCAAGCTGTGGGCCAGCACCCTGCGCCGCGGCGGCACGCCGAAGCTGCCGCCCGAGGTCAAGCCGGACCGGCTGGTCGACCGGGTGCTCGACTTCACGGTCGGCGGCCGCCGGTTCGAGCTGATCCACGCCCCCGAAGGCGAGACGGTCGACAACCTGATCGTCTGGCTGCCCGATGACCGGATCGCCTTCACCGGCAATCTCGTCGGGCCGGTCTGGCTGTCGATGCCGTTCTTCTGCACCCTGCGCGGGGACAAGCCGCGCGCGGTGTGGAACACGCTCAAGGCACTGCGCAAGCTGCGCGACCTCGCGCCCGAGATCGTCATCACCGGCCACGGCGACCCCATCCGCGGCGCCGAGCGCATCGCGGCCGACGTCGACCGGATGATCGGGGCGATCGAATGGGTCCGCGACTTCACGCTCGAAGGGATGAACGCGGGCAAGACCGTGCACGAACTGATGCGCGAGGCGCGCCTGCCCGAGGCGCTGACCATCGGCGAGTTCCACGGCAAGGTGAGCTGGGCGGTCAAGACGATCTGGGACGAATATGCCGGGTGGTTCCACTACGAGGACGGCACGACCGAGCTTTACGGCGTCCCGCGGTCGGCGATCCATGCCGATCTGGTCGCCCTGGCCGGGGCCGATGCCCTGGCGCAACGGGCCGAGGCCCATTGCACCGCCGGGCGGCCGCTCGAAGCCATCCACCTGATCGACATCGTGCTGGGGGTCGAGCCCGGGCACCGCCCGGCGCTGGCGGTCAAGCTGGCGGCGCACCAGCAGCTGCTGGCCCAGGCGACCACCGGCAACCTGTCCGAGACGATGTGGCTGCGCTCCGAAATTGCCGATGCCGAGCGGCGCCTGGCCGAAGCCGAGTGATCACCCGGCGATCGCCCGGCGGCTGAACTCCCAGATTTCGGCCGCGAGCTGTTCGCGCCGCTGCCGGTCGGCCTCCTCGGCCAGGAGCTCGGCATGGACGGTGGTGGAGACCAGGTTGTAGACCAGCACCGCGAGCTGCCGCGCGTCGGCGCGGCGCACCTCGCCCAGGGCCATGCCGTTCGCCAGCTCGCGCGCGATCAGCGCGACCAGCGGTTCGATCGCTCGCTGCAACTGGCGCGGCCGGGTCTCGGCGAGGCGCAGGTGCTCGCGCGAGAGCGCGGCGCTGCGGCGGCTCAGCTCCCAGTGGCCGTCCGCGGCATGGCCGGCCCGGCCCAGCACGATCCCGCAGACGATCCGCTGCAACCGCTCCAGCGGGCTCGACAGCCCCTCGGTTTCGGCGGCGAAGCGCCGGGCGGCCTCGCTCAGGCTCTTCTCGAACACCGCCAGGACCAGCTCGTCCTTCCCCGCGAAGCGATCGTAGAAGGCGCGCCGGGCAAGCCCGGTCCGCGCGAGCACGGCGCGGATCGTCAGGCCCTCCAGCCCGACTTCGTCCAGCAGCTCGTCAGCACACCGGACGATCGCGTCGGCCCGCTCGTCCTGGCCTGCCGGCACGGCAACCGCCTGCCCGTTCACACGTCCTCCCTCGTTCGTCGGGGCTTCCCATGCCACGCTAATGCGGTATACCGCCAGTGTCGAGAACAGTGTTCTCAACCCACAAACCGATGCGGAGAAGATTGGCGATGGGCAAGGTAACCTACGTGGCGGTGGACGGCACGCGGCACACGATCGAACTGGCCGATGGCGAGAACGTGATGCGTGGCGCGCTGTACAACGAGATCGACGGGATCATCGGCGAGTGCGGTGGCGGACTGGCCTGCGCCACCTGCCATTGCTACGTCGACGAGACCTGGGCCGATCGCCTGGGGCAGCCCGCCACGCGCGAGGAGAGTGAGCTGCTCGAGGCCGCCTCGGCGCCGCGCCGGCCGACCAGCCGGCTCTCTTGCCAGATCGTGATGGCCCCGGAGTTCGACGGGCTCGTCGTCCACCTTCCCGAAACCCAGTACTGAGCGGAGCACCCCCGATGGCGATCGACGTCCTCAACCCCACCCCGCCCGACTTCAAGCGTGTCGCCGGGATGGACCAGGTTCCCCCGCACGTCCCGGCCGAGCTGGTGCATTCCGCCGGGATCACCTTCGGCCCCGAGTTCCTGGCCGCGCCCCACGCCTACATGGCGGCGATGCACGAGAAGTTCCCGCCGCTCTATTACGACGTCAGCCCCTTCGGGAATGCCTGGCTGGCGATCAAGCACGAGGATGCGCTGAAGGTCCTGCGCAATGCGGAGGTCTTCTCGAACGAGGGCGCCACCCCGTTCCCGCGCGACCCGGATGACTACTTCTACTTCATCCCGCAGGAAATCGACCCGCCGCAGCACCGCAAGTACCGCAACATCGTCGATCCGATGTTCTCGCCGCAAGGCGTGCTGAAGCTCGAGGCGACCATGCGCGAGCTGGCCAACGAGCTGATCGACGAGATCATCACCAAGGGCGAATGCGAGTTCACCACGGCCTTCGGCCGGCCCTTCCCCGTCACGATCTTCCTGCGGCTGATGGGGCTGCCGGTGGAGATGACCGACACCTTCGTCGATTGGGCCGTGTCCCTGCTGCACAGCAACGACCGGGCGATCATGGCCGAGACGATGACCAAGATCTCAGCCTACCTGAAGTCGGCGATCGAGGAGAAGAAGCGCCAGCCCGACGAGGGCGTGGTCAGCCGGATCGTCCATGCCCAGATCGATGGGCGGCCGATGCATGACAAGGAGATCTTCGGCTTCGTCATCTTCCTGTTCATCGGCGGGCTCGACACGGTGTTCGCCACGCTCAACAACATCTGGCTGTGGCTGGCCAACAACCCCGACCGGCGCCGCGAGATGATCGCCGATCCCGGCAACATCAACGCCCAGGTGGAAGAGCTGCTGCGGGTCCATTCGGTGACGTTCTCGGGCCGGACGATCGTCAAGGACCACGAGATGCGCGGCGTGCAGCTGAAGGCCGGCGACAAGATCACCTGCATCCTGCCGGCCTGCAATTTCGATCCCGATGTCTTCCCGAACCCGACCGTGGTCGATTTCCACCGGCCCAAGCAGATCATCCTCGCCTTCACCGTGGGCGTGCACAGCTGCATGGGTGCGCACCTCGCCCGGCTCGAGACCAAGGTGGCAATCCAGGAATGGCTGAAGCGCATTCCCGATTTCGCGATCAAGCCGGGGGCGGAAATCGTCTATCGTCCGGGCGGCGTGGTCGGTCCGCACCATCTGCCGCTGGTGTGGTGACGCCACGGCGATGATTGGGCCGCGCCGGTTGTCTGGCGCGGCCCCGTTCCATAGCCTGCCGTCATGCTCGACACAGAAACTCTGCTCGCCGCCGCCCGCGAACAAACCGGCCTGTCCGACTTCGGGGATCCCAGCTTCCGCGAAGGGCTCGACGCTCTGGTCGATGCGCTCAACCGCGAAGCCAGGCTGAGCGAGGCCGGGGTCGGCCGCGTGGCCGGCAGCATCGTCACCACGCTGGCGCAACGGTTGCAGGTCGAAGATTACCTGAAGGCGAACCCGGCGCTGCTCGACGCGCCGATCGAACGGCCGACCTTCCTGTTCGGACTGCCGCGGACCGGCACGACCCTGGCGATCAACCTGCTGTCGGCCGATCCCGCGCGGCGCGTGTTCATGCGCTGGGAGGCCTTCAACACCGTGCCCCCCGCCGCCCCCGGCGCATTGCGCAGCGATCCGCGCTGTCTGGCTGAACAGGCCCGGCTCGACGGCAGCAAGCAGTACCTTCCGCACATCGCGGCGATGCACTGGGAGAACGCCGACAGTTCGACCGAGTGCCAGTTCGCGATGTCCCCCAGCTTCTGCGCGCAGCTGTTTGAATCGCAGTACCACGTGCCGAGCTACAGCGACTGGCTCCACAACGCCGACTATGTGCCCGCCTTCCGCTATCACAAGCGGCTGATGCAACTGCTGCAGGGCAACAACCCCGGGCACTGGACGTTCAAGAACCCGTGGCACCCGCTGTTCCTCGAGGGGCTGACCACGGTCTACCCGGACGCGCAACTGATCATGACTCACCGCGATCCGGCCGATGTGGTCGCCTCGGCCTGCAGCCTGATCTTCGCGGTGCGCAAGATGTTCAGCGACGAGGTGGACCCCATTGCCTGCGGCACGGCCCAGCTGCGCACTTTCGACGCGATGATCGCGCGGGTGCGTGCCTTTGAGGACAAGCATGGCCGCGATGCGATCCACCACATCGAATACAAGGCGCTGACCGGCGATCCGATCGGGGAAATGCGCAAGGCCTATGCCCGGTTCGGGACCCCGTTCACCGCCGAGGTCGAGGCCGCGATGCAGGGCGTGCTGGACGACAATCCGCAGGGCAAGCACGGCAAGCACGAGTACCGTCTGGAGGACTATGGCCTGACCCGCGAGCAGGTCTACGATCACTTCGGCGACTACATCGAACGCTACGGCATCGCCATCCGGCGCTGACCCGACGGCTCCCGATCCAGCGGATCAGCCCGGGCCCGTGCCCAGGTTCCGCCGGAAATGGGCCACGATCGCGGCATAGGCGTCGCGCGATTCCGGCAGGTCGGGCTGGTACAGGTAGCAGTGGCCCATCGCCTCGCCGACGATCAGGGTCGATGCCACGCCGGCCCGCAGCAAGGCCGAGTTGGTCACGATCGCCGGGCTCAGGTCCATCGCCCGCGTGCCGGTGATCAGCAGCGTCGGCGGGAACTTCGCCATGACCTCGGGATGCAGCGCCGGGGAGACCACCGGATCGCCGAAGTCCGCGCCGTCGAAGTACCCGCGCGTCAGGTCGGTCGCCGGGGAGCCGTCGGCCGGCGGCGCCGGAAAGGTGCCGTCGACATAGCCGGCGATATAGGCCGAATCGCCCGACTGGAAACGCACCCCGCCCGCGCCGAAGATGCCGATCGCGCCCGCCTGGGGAAGACCCCGCATCGGAAGGGCGGCGGCGGCCTGGGCCGTCAGGTTGCCCCCGGCCGAGCAGCCGTAGATGCCGATGTGGCGTGGCCGGTATTGGCCCGCGAGGGCCCGGTAGACCGAGACCACGTCCTCCAGTCCGGCCGGGTGGCGATGCTCGGGCGCCATGCGGTAATCGATCGAGACCACGCGGTAACCGCCCAGCGCGGCGATCGGGATCGATTCCACCAGGGCGCAGGCGTCCCAGCACAGGCTGAAGGCGCCGCCGTGGAGGTTGATCAGCACGCGCCGCGGATCGACCGGCTTGCCCTTGGGCGTGACCACCTTGGCGCGGACCCCGCCGATCACCGTATCCGTTATGTCGACGGGATAGAGCGCCTGCATGCGCGCAATCCGCGGAGCCATGGCCGCGTTGAGCTGGGCGCGCCGAACGGCGATGTCGGGTTCCTGTGACGTGCCCTGGGCCACCGGCATGCGCGCCCGCATCGCCTGCTGCCGGCGCGCCTCGGGGCTCGACAGGACCGATGGCGGCAGGGTGAAGGGCGGGACGCGGGCGGTGCCGTCGGGTGCGAAGGTGGGGGCGTTCGGCGGTGCATCGGCCGCAGGCTGGGCGCCCAGCGGCGCGCCTGCCGCCGCGACTAGAACCAGACCCGCGAGGGCTTTCCACTGTCCCGGCATAACCTCACCCCCTTGTTCTGGTGGGGTCAGCTTATGGACCGGGCCTGGTCTGGCAAAGAGCCGGCACCATCGCCGGGGCGGTTTCGCGCGGGCCGTCAGCGGCCGGGCAGTCGCCCGGTCAGGACGCCACCGCGCCGCGCGGCGGGGTGGTGGAGGAACGATCGCCGATCGCGGCCATCTCGTCCTCGTACTTGGGCCGCATGGTCCCGCAGAGGCGGTCCCAGATTGTGGTGTAGCCGCCGAAATTGACCCGGAAGTACTTGTGGTGCTGATCGTGGAAGGTCGCGGTGATGAACCACTTCGTCGCCCAACTGCGGTTCCACCAGCGCGGCAGGAACTCGTAGCCCGAATGGACATAGAGCCCCATGAGCACGTTGGTTGGCGTGATCAGCGCCATGGTGTGCTCGTGGACTGGCCAGACAAAGGCCATGGCGGTCAGGAACAGCGGGACGAAGCCGCCGTTGACCAGCGATTCCAGCGGATTGACCGAGAAGGTGGTGAGCAGGTTGGGCGAGGTCGAGAAGTGGTGCAGCTTGTGCACCCAACTGTAGACCGGCTCGTTGTGCATCCAGCGGTGCAGCCAGTAGAACCAGGTGTCGAACAGGAAGAAGTACAGGGCGTACTGGATCGCCACCTGCCACCAGCTCACCGGACCCTTGGCGACGCTGATCCACCCGTGGGCCAGCAGCCAGGACATGGCGCCGCCGATCAGCGCGCCGGAGATCGCGACGTTGAGCACCGCGAACAGGCCCTCGTTGCGGAAGGTCTTCCACTTGAAGCCGCGCGGCTGAATCTTGCGCGCCTTGAAGAAGCCGGTCCACACGCCGGCGATCACGCCCGCGCCCAGGAACAGGGCGAACCACAGACGAATCGCCTGTTCGCCATTGAACAGGAAAAGAACCTGATCCCAGGGATTCATATCGCTTGCCGTGTCCATGCTGGGGCCCTCTCCCGCAGGAGAGGGCCGGTGCTGTCGTTCAGCCCTTGCTGGGCAGTTCCGCGATGGCCGTGCCGAAGGCCGAGACCTCGCCGCGATGGGTCAGCGCCTGCTGCTGGATCTCGACATACTTCTTGCCGTTCTCCTCGAACTTGCGCGTCACGCTGCCGTCGATGAAGATCACATCGCCATCGGGGTTGTGGCGGCGGATCTGGCACTTCGACTTGTGCAGGAAGCCGTCGTCGCCGATCCAGTTGGTGATGTGGTGAGTCAGCCAGGAATTGCGCTCCGGACCGTAGTCATAGGCCCCGGGGGCACCGACCTCGAGCGCGAAGGCCTCGTCCCAGTGGACCCGCTCGGGGCAATCGGGGACGTTGAAGCGGTTCTTGATGCCCAGGCCCGGATGGGCCTGCTGCATCTTCCAGGCCAGCTTGTTGGCGCGGATGTACAGCCCGCCCCAGCCCTGGGCATAGCAGATGAAGCCGGTGACGGTCATCGGCCCCTTCATCATCCGCGGCAGCTCGTCACCAACGTTCACGTCCTCCCAGTAGCGCGGCGTGGCGCCCCGGATTTCCTCGTTGGCGTAAAGCTTGCCCCATTCGGCGAGCTGCTCGTCGGTGAACGGCTCGACCCGGCCGCGCGCTTCGGTGTACTTGGTGCCGCGCTCGCGCGCTTCGTCGCGGTCGGTGCGGAACACCCAGCTGTCGGCCTCGCAGACCAGATCGCCGTGCTGGTTGTAGAAGTCGACATGATAGATCTGCTGGAACGAGCGCCCGGCGAACCTGGTCTGGTGCTCGACCAGATCCTTCAGGTAAGCCTCGGTGCGGATCGTGTCGTTGCGCAGCACCGGCTTGTGCCAGGTCCAGTCGGCACCGGCCCACATCGCGTGCACGCCCGACAGGCCGCCGCAATAGCCCGAGATGATCCGGCTGGTGGTGAACAGGAAGCTCGGCAGGGCCACGATCGAGCCGTACTTGGTCTTGGCGGCGTAGTCGGGATCGGTCCACAGCGGATTGTCGTCGCCGATGCCATGAGCATAGTGGCGGATCGCATCGCGCGTGGCTTCATAGTTCCACGGCTCGACCGTGTTCTCGATCTTGATGCCGATGCGGCTGCGCAGGTCGGCCAGGCCTTCCTCGGTGATCTTGGGGAATTTGGCGCTCATTGGGTTCTCTCCTGAAATCAAGCAGCGGCGGCGGCTGCCGCCTCGCGGTCGCGCAGGACCTTGCGGTTGACCTTGCCGGCCGGGTTCTTGGGCAGCTCGTCGACGAATTCGACGATCCGCGGAAATTCGTGCTGGGCCAGCTTCTCGCGGGTGAAGTCCTGCAGCGCGCGGACCAGCGCGTCGCTGCCCGGTTCGCGCGCGATGACGAAGGCCTTGACCACCTGGCCGCGCTGCTCGTCCGGGACCCCGATCACCGCGCATTCGAGCACGGCGGGATGCTTGAGCATGGTGTTCTCGATCTCGACCGCCGACAGGGTCCAGCCGGCCGAGATGATCACGTCGTCGGCCCGGCCGCAGTGATAGAAATAGCCGTTCTCGTCGATCCGGGCGCGGTCCTTCGTGGTCATCCACGCACCACCGCGCCACAGCATCAGCTCGCCCACCTCGCCCGGCGCGCAGGCCGTGCCGTCCGGACGCTGGACCTCGAGCCGCTGGCCCGGGATCGCCTTGCCGAGCGACCCCGGCTTCACCATGAAATCGTCGGCGCCGGGATAGTTGACCAGCACCACGCCGATCTCGGTGGTGCCGTACATCGAGCAGGCCGGCACCTTGAAATGGGCATCGATCCATTCGAGCGTGGCCGGGTCGATCGGCTCGCCGGTGTAGGACAGCTTGTTGAACCGGAAGGTGAAATCACCCCCACGGCCGGAGTTCTTCATCATCCGGTAGTGCGTGGCCGCGGCCGACATGTTGGTGATGCCGAAGCTGTCGAGCGCCTGCAGCAGCCGCACCGGATCGAAGCGGCCGGCGAAGGTGCCGGTGGTCACCCCCAGCGCCAGCGGAGCGAGCGTGCCGTGCCACAGCCCGTGGCCCCAGGCCGGGGATGACGGGCAGAAGAACTCGTCGCCGGGGCGGATCCCGGTGCCGTAGAGCGCGGCGAACATCAGCGTGACGATCGCGCGGTGGCTGTGCCGGACCGCCTCGGGCAGTTCGCGGGTCGTGCCGCTGGTATACTGGAACACCGCGATATCGTTGGCCTGCGACCGTGCGTCGATGCGGTCGGGGAAGCCTGCCAGCGAGGCGAGGAACGCGTCGTCGGCGACGATCACCCGCGGCCCGTTAAGCGAGCGGGCGAGTTGGGCCTTCTCCGCATTGGTGACCAGGATCGACGGGCGGCAATCGTCCACCCGCAGGCGCAGCGCATCGGGGCCGAACAGGGTGAACAGCGGCACCGAGATGGCCCCGGTCTGCATCGCCCCGAACAGGCAGACATAGAAGGGCAGCGACGGCTCGAGCATGAAGGCGATCCGTTCGCCCGGCTGAATACCCTCGGCGATCAGCCAGTGCGCGAAGCGGGCGGCACCGGCGGCAATCTCGTCAAAGCTCAGGATTTCGTCGCGCCCGTCGGCATGGGCGATCCGCACGGCCGGGCGGCCGGAGCCATCGGCATGCCGGTTGATGCATTCATGGGCGATATTGAGATGCTCGCGATCGCCATCGAACAGGGCCCACAGGGCCTCGGGGCGGGCATGGGCCTGGGCGTCGGCATAGCTGGTGAGTTCGGTCAGCTTTGGCATGACCGCTCCCTGCCACACACGGCTTGACGTTGTAAATATAGAATGTTATTCGCTATATTGAATGATAAGGACGACAGCCCCCTTGCCTCAACCCGCCTCCAAGGCCCCGGCCATCACCCGGGCTGCCGCGATTCTCCGCCACCTGGGGCGCAGTCCCGTGCCCCTGGGGGTCAATGCGATCGCGCGGGATCTGGCGCTGGTGCCTTCCACCTGCCTCTACGTCCTGCGGGCGCTGGTCGATGAGGAGCTCGTCGCCTTCGATCCGGCGACCAAGCGCTATGCGCTGGACGCCGGGATCCTCACCCTCGCCCGCGGCTGGCTGCGCAATGACCGGTTTGCCGATCTGGCCCAGCCGCTGATCGATCGCGTCGCGGCGCGCCACGGGGTCACGGTGCTGGCGGTCCAGATCGTCGGGCTCGAACACATCATTGTGATCGCCAGGGCGCTCGGCGCCGGCGGATTCCAGATCAATGCCGAAGTCGGGAGCCGCTTTCCCGCCCTGCTCAGCGCGACCGGACGCTGCATCGCGGCCTTCGGCAATCACTCTCCGGCGGCCATCGAAGCGCGCTTCGGCGGGTTGCGCTGGGATGATCCGCCCAGCTTCACCGAGTGGTCGCGCGAGGTCGAGGAGACCCGGACGCGGGGCTATGCGATCGATGACGGCCGCTACATCGCGGGAGTCACCGTGGTGGCCGCCCCGGTGTTCCGCACCCCCGCCGGGCCGAGCCACGCCCTGGCCGCGGTCGGACTGAGCCGCTCGGTCCGGGTCAACGGGGTCGATGCCCTGGGCCAGGCCCTCGCCGAGGCGGGCCAGGCCCTGTCCGCGCGGCTGTCGAGCCAGGGCTGACCGGAGCGGCGCTCAGCTCCGCGTGTTGGCAACCGCCGTGGTGCTGGCCAGGCCGATTGGCCCGCTCTGGTCGTAGACCCGGCAGGTTCCGATCGCGCGGCCCGCGGCCTCGTCGTGAAGCAGCGCATCGAGCCCGATCCACTCGCCATCGGGCGGGCGGTAGAGGTGCAGCGTCACATCGGTGTTGATGTAGCCGATCCCGACATCCGCCGCATGGACCCATGGGCTGGCCGTGTCGGCGATCGCCGCGACCCGGCTGAAGGGGGTCAGCGGCTCTCCGGCCACAGTTTCGACCGTGGGACGGATCCAGACCCGGCGCGGCCCGACGGCGCCGAGCGTGCCCGCGATCAGGCGCCATTCGGCCAGCCGCATGTGATGCTCGTCCGGCAGGCTGGTGAGGGCATCGGGCGCGGGCACCTGCCACGGTGGCAGACCCGGCCAGACCTGCCCGGGGGCCGGCGGACGCTCGCGCAGCAGTTGGCAGGTCGCCCGGGCATACTCGTCGCCATGCAGGGTGAGGATGGCCTCGATCAGCCGCAGCCGCCCGCCGTCGCGCACCACCCGGGTCTCGATATGCAGCGGCTCGCGCGGGGGCAGCCGGTGCATGTCGACCGTCAGGCGGGCGGGCCAGAGATCGGCGGCCCCATGGCGACGTTCGATCTCGTGCCCAAGCGCGGCCACGATCGCGCGACCGTCGATCGAATCGCTGCGCCAATAGCCGCGGGTGCGCTGCGCGGGAACGAGGACATCCCCCTTGCGCGAGAACAGGAAGGTGTCGGTCATGATCGCTCCGACGGGCTGTGCGCGGGACCGGGAACCGGCCGCGGATCGAGCCCGCGCAGCAGGACGTCGACCAGCGTCGCGGCGACCGCGTCGGGTGGCATGGCACCGGACGGGTCATGCCAGCGCGCCGGCCAGTTGAGCGCGCCGGCCAGCGCGAAGGCTGTCATCCGGACATCGGTTGCGGCGATGGTTCCATCGGCGATCGCATCGCTCAGAAGCTGTCGCAGCGCGCTGTCGATCTGCCGCTTGAGTGCGCGGAACCGGGGCCGGCTCTCCGCCGAGAGCGCCTCCTCGCCGGTGCGGATCACGCAGCGGCCGAAATCGTCCATGTTGATTTCGGCATAGCGCCGCAGGAACCGGGCCAGCCGGGCGCGTCCCGATCCCTCTTCGGTGCGCGCCTCGGCCGCGGCATCGAGCAGCTGATTGAGCCCGATCGTGACGCATTCGAGCAGGACCTGATCCTTGCTCGCCAGATAGTGGTATATCGTCCGCTTCGAAATGCCGAGGCTGGTCGCGACATCGTCCAGCGAGGTGGCGTGAAAGCCGCGCTCGTTGAACATCCGCACTGCGGCGCGCAGCACGGCATCGCGCTTGGCGGCGCGGTCTGCGGCACGCTGGGCCGGAGAGCGGAACGGTGAGTCTGGCAGCATCGTCGATCCCGGGGCTCGCCCGAACGGGCCAGCCTCCGTTTCTTGACGTGAAACCGTGAAGAGCGCAATACACTCGCGAGTGCACATTTAACTGGTGAGGTCATGATTCTCTCCGGAACGCAGCGGGCCGTCCGCGACGCCGTCCGCGACTATGCCCAGGCCGAGATCAGGCCCCACAGCATGGCCTTCGAGGCAGCCGGCGCCTTTCCCCCCGGCCTGTTCGAGCAGCTCGCCGGACTGGGGCTGATGGGCATGACCGCGCCCGCGGCGGTCGGCGGGGCCGAGACCGACTATGTGTCCTACGCCCTGGCGCTGATCGAGCTGGCCGCTGCGGACGGTGCGCTGTCGACCGTCGTCAGCATCCAGAACAGCCTGATCGTCGGCGGGCTGCTCAAGGACGGGTCCGCCGCGCAGCAGGCCCGGTTTCTGCCTGACCTGGTGGCGGGGCGGATGATCGGGGCCTTTGCGCTGACCGAGCCCGACGCCGGATCGGACGCCTCGGCGATCCGGACCCGGGCCCATCGGGTCGAGGGCGGCTACCGGCTGACCGGGGCCAAGCAGTTCATCACCTCCGGGCGGATCGCCGGGATCACCATCGTCTTTGCCGCGACCGATCCGGCCGCCGGCAAACGCGGCATCTCGGCCTTCATCGTTCCCACCGACAGTCCCGGCTATACGGTCGACAAGGTCGAGCACAAGCTGGGGCAGGCCGCGTCGGACACCTGCGCGATCCGTCTCGACGATGTCTTCGTGCCCGACGACCTGATGCTCGGTCAGGCCGGCGGCGGTTATGGGATCGCGCTGGGCAACCTGGAGGCGGGACGCATCGGCATCGCCGCGCAATGCATCGGCATGGCCGACGCCGCGCTGGGCATCGCGATCGACTATGCGCGCGACCGCAAGAGCTTCGGCAAGCCGATCCTCGAGCATCAGGCGGTGGGCTTCCGCTTGGCCGACCAAGCCGCAAAGCTGGAAGCGGCGCGGCAGCTCGTGCTGCACGCCGCGGCGCTCAAGGATGACGGACAGCCGTGCCTCAAGGAAGCCTCGATGGCCAAGCTGGTCGCTTCGGAAACGGCTGAGAGCGTGGTCTCGGCCGCGCTGCAGACGCTGGGCGGCTACGGCTATCTGGAGGAATACGGCGTGGCCAAGATCTACCGCGACGTCCGGGTCTGCCAGATCTACGAAGGCACCTCGGACATCCAGCGCATGGTGATCGCGCGCGCGCTCTAGGTGCGTCGATCAGGTCGCCCGGCCGCATCGGGCACTACCCCCCAACCGCCCGCACGGGCCAACACAGTCCATCAGAAAGGCAGTCAGCAGCATGGAGATCAACGGTCTTGCCGCCATCGTCACCGGGGGCGCTTCGGGTCTGGGCGGGGCCACCGCCGCGCGACTGGCGCGGGCGGGCGCCCGGGTCACCCTGTTCGACCTCAACGCCCAGGCCGGGGAAGCCCACGCCAAGGCCATCGGGGGGCGCTTCCAGTCGGTCGACGTGACCAATGAAGCGGCGGTGGAACAGGCCATCGCCGAGGCGGAAGCCGCCCATGGCAAGGCCCGCATCCTGGTCAACTGCGCCGGTATTGCCCCGCCCGCCAAGGTGGTCGGGCGCGATGGCACGGCCACTCCGCTCGGCGATTTCGCCAAGGTCGTCCAGATCAACCTGATCGGCACCTACAACGTGCTGTCGAAGTTCGCCGCGCGCATTCACGATGCCGATCCGGTCGGCCCCGAGGAACGCGGCGTGATCGTCAACACCGCCAGCGTGGCCGCCTTCGAGGGCCAGATCGGCCAGGCCGCCTATGCCGCCTCGAAGGGGGGCGTGGCGAGTCTGACCCTGCCGGCGGCGCGCGAGCTGGCCCGCTATGGCATTCGCGTGGTGACCATCGCCCCGGGCCTGTTCCTTACCCCGATGATGGAAGGTCTGCCGCAGGAAGCCCAGGCCTCGCTCGCCACCCAGGTCCCCTTCCCCACGCGGCTCGGGCGGCCGGACGAATATGCCCTGATGGTCGAACAGATCATCGCCAATCCGATGCTCAACGGCGAAGTGATCCGGCTCGACGGGGCGATCCGGATGGCCCCGCGGTAAGCGCAGCGCGAGCGTAAGAGGAGAGCCGAGATGACCCAGGCTTACATTGTCGAGGCGGTGCGGACCGCCGGCGGGCGGCGCAAGGGTGCCCTGGCCGACTGGCATCCGGCCGATCTGGGCGCCGAGGTGCTCAACGCGCTGGTCGATCGCAGCGGGATCGATCCGGCGACGATCGACGACGTGATCCTGGGCTGCGTCACCCAGGCGGGCGAACAGGCCTTCGCCTTCGCCCGCAACGTGGTGCTCGCATCGCGGCTGCCCGACAGCGTGCCCGCGGTGACCATCGACCGGCAGTGCGGATCGTCGCAGCAGGCGATCCACTTCGCCGCGCAGGCGGTGATGTCCGGTGTGCAGGACATCGTCATCGCCGCGGGGGTGGAGAGCATGACCCGGGTGCCGATGTTCTCGAACATGACGCTGCATGAACGGGACGGGATCGGCACCGGGCCGTTCAGTTCGCGCATCCAGGAACGCTATGGCGTCGCCAGCTTCAGCCAGTTCACCGGGGCCGAGATGGTCGCGGCCAAGTACGGCCTGGATCGCGAAGCACTCGACCACTTTGCACTGGAAAGCCATCGCCGCGCCGCGGCCGCGACCGAGGCGGGCCATTTCGCCGCCGAGATCGTGCCGGTCATGACCGCCAACGGGGCCCACACGCGCGACGAGGGCATCCGCTTCGATGCCACGCTGGAATCGATCGCCTCAGTCAAGCTGCTGCAGGAAGGCGGGGTGATCTCCCCGGCCAATGCCAGCCAGATCTGCGACGGCGCCTCGGGCGTGCTGATCGTCAGCGAGCGGGCGCTCAGGGACCTTGGCCTCACCCCGCTGGCCCGCATCGTCAACCTGACCGTGACCGCCGGCGATCCGGTGATCATGCTGGAGGAACCGGTCTTCGCCACGCCGCAGGCGCTGCGCCGGGCGGGTCTGGCGCTGCACGAGATCGACCTGTTCGAGGTCAACGAGGCCTTCGCCTCGGTCCCGCTGGCCTGGCTCAAGGCGCTCGACGCCGACCCCGACCGGCTCAACGTCCATGGCGGCGCGATCGCGCTGGGCCATCCCCTCGGGGCCAGCGGCACCAAGCTGATGGCGACACTGGTCCATGCCCTGCGCACACACGGCAAGCGCTATGGCCTGCAGACGATGTGCGAGGGCGGCGGCATCGCCAATGTGACGATCATCGAGGCGCTGTGACCCCCGGCTGGCTCGCCCCGGGCCAAAGGCTGGCACCGGTTTCCGATTGAACGGCCGGTGAGGGTCGCCGGCGATCGGGCGCTATCGGGCGTGACCTCTGCCAGAGCAGGGCCTGGGCTCAACCGCTCGGCGGGGCGTCTGGTCCGGGGCGGGTAAGGCCGCTGACGCCCGGGTCAGGACGGGAGGGCCCACGCTGGTTCCGCACCCCCCCCGATGAGGCGGAGCGCGGTGTGGGGATATTCCGATCGTGTTGCTCGTGACCCTATTCGTCGAGCCGACCAAGATCCGCTCCTCACCAGCCCCTTGCATCAATCCCGGCCCTGACTGTGCCCACGCCGCAGGAGCCGATCCGACCGCTGGCCCGGCACCCGCGGGTTCAGGCGAACACCCGTGCCCGCACCCAGTCAACCGAGGGCGCCGGGTCCGCCAACCGCGCCCCGCCCAGCACGGCGGTCCAGTATCCCTCCGAGCCATCGGCCAGGCGCCATTCGTGGAGACGGCGCGTCAGCAACTGCAGTGCGAATTCCTCGGAGATGCCGATCGCACCGTGCACCGCGTGAGCCGTGTTGGCGATCCGCGGCGCCAAGGCCGAGGCGGTGGCCTTGGCCACGGCAGCCTGGAGCGGCGAGACCGTCAGCCCCGCCGCACAGCCCAGTTGCGCGGCGATGCGCGCGGCGATCATGTCTTCGGCCATCACCGCGAGTTGCTGTTGCAACGCCTGCTGCTTGCCGATCGGCTTGCCGAACTGCACCCGGTCGTTGGCATAGGCGGTGGTCTGCTCGGTCAACCGTGCCGCGGCGCCCGCGATCAGGGTGGCGCGCAGCACCGCCGCGATCGGGCGCAGCCCATGGTCGGGCCGGGCGACGGACAGGCCTTGCGGCGCGCCATCCCAGGTTATCCGCGCCGCCAGGTCGCGATGAACCCCGGTCACGGCTGGCGTCAGATCGTCCCGGGCGGCGAGCACGAGGGTGGTTCCCGTGTCCAGCAGGACATGCTCCGCCACCAGGCCCAGCGGCACGGTCTGTCCGGCCTGCGCCGAACCGGCGATGGCGATCGGCCCGCGCGGTGCCGCGATTCCCGCAGCCGCGATCAGCGCGCGGGCGACCATGGTCTCGGCAATCGGCAGCGGCACCGCCCGGGCTCCGGCGGCGGCGATCAGCGGTTCGACATCAGCCAGGGCCAGCCCAGACCCTCCGTGGGCCTCGTCCACCAGCGCATCGAGGAAGCCAGACTCGTCCAGATCGCGCCACATGGCAGCCGGCGAGGCGCCGGTTTCGATCGCCTTGATCGCCTCGGGCGTCGCCAGGCGTTCCAACAGACCGTCAAAAGGTGAGAGCAGCTCGTTCATCGCCTTGTCCTCCCTGCCCCAGTCACCGCAGACCCATGCCGCGGGCGATGATCCCGCGCAGGATCTCGCGGGTGCCGCCCCGCAACGAGAAGCTCGGGGCGATGTGCGTGACGTACATCAGCGCGCGGTAGAGGTCCGCGGACACCAGCTCGTCGGGATGGGCCGCCAGATCGTCGGCAATCGCCAACGGCAGGTCCTGCTCGAAGGTGGTGCCCCGGTCCTTGACGATGCTCGCCTCGACCACCGGGCTTTCGCCCAGGGCAAGGCGGGCCGTGCAGGCGATCGACATGGCGCGCAGCGTCGCCAGCTCGGCGGTCAGACGCCCGACCAAGGCATCGGCATCGCGCCGGCCCAGCGCCTGCAGGTGCGCCACCCAGGCGTCCAGCAGCACCACGCTGGAGTAGATCCGTTCCGGCCCCGAGCGCTCGAAGGCCAGCTCGGCGACCACCTGGCTCCAGCCTTCGCCCTCGCTGCCGATCAGCGCGTCCTCGCCCAGCTCGACATTGTCGAAGAACACCTCGGCGAAGTGGGCATCGCCGGTCAGGTCGACGATCGGGCGCACGGTCACTCCTGGCGCCTTCAGGTCGATGATCAGCTGCGACAGTCCGGCATTGCGGTCGGCCGCGGTGCCCGACGTGCGCACCAGGGCGATCATGCAGTCGGAATGCATGGCATTGGTGGTCCAGATCTTCTGCCCGTTGACCCGCCATCTCCCTCCGGCCGTGCGCTCGGCCCGGGTGCGGACACTGGCCAGGTCGGACCCCGAACCCGGCTCGCTCATCCCGATGCAGAACACCAGCTCGCCTCGACAGATGCGGGGGATGTAGGCTTGGCGTTGCGCCTCGGTTCCGAAGTTGAGGATCAGCGGCGCGCTCTGCCGGTCAGCGATCCAGTGGGCCGCCACCGGCGCACCGGCGCTCAGCAGCTCTTCCACCACGATGAACCGCTCGAACGGACCGAGGCCCCCGCCGCCGTACGCGGTCGGCAAGGTCAGGCCGAGCAGGCCCGCCGCACCGAGCGCGCGGCTGAAGGCCGAATCGAAGCCCTGCCACGACCGCGCCCGCCGTTCGAGCGGCAGGGTCGCAACATGACGCGCGATGATCTCGCGGACCGCCTGGCGCAAGCCGCCATGATCCTCGGGCAAGGTCGCGAATGCGAAGGTATCGAACACGGCAGAATCCTGATGTCGGCCTTGGACAAAATGGGGGCGGGTTGGGGTTCGCCCTAAGCAGGGATGCGCTGCCCTGGCCTGGCGTTCAAATATTTAATCGCTGTTTTGTGATATTGTTGAGGTATCGTCGCTGGCCAGGGACATGGCGATGAAGTTGCGCGCCAGCGGTCCCGCGTCCGGCCTGCAGGCAATGCCCATGTCGATCGGGATCGGCTCTTCCAGGGGAACCATCCGGACGCCGTCCGGCGCGGATCGCGAGGTGCGCCCGGGGACCAGCGCGACGCCCAGTCCGGCCTGGACCAGGCCGAGGATGGTCTGCACCTGAACCGCCTCCTGCGCGACCCGCGGCGTGAAACCGGCCCGCTGGCAGGCCAGACGGACCGTCGCGTTGAGCACGCTGACCGGGGTGTGGAGGATGAACGGCGTCTCCGCCAGAGCACCCAGGGGAATCCGGCCACCCCGCGCCACGGGCTCGAAGTGGGGCGGGAGGGCGGCAACCAGCTCGTCACGCTCGATCACCGCGATCTCGACCGGGCTCGCCTCCATCAGCGGCAGACGGACCAGGCCGACATCGACCGACCGGCTGGCGATGGCCCGGACGATCTCGACGCTGTTCATCTCCTGCAGCACCAGTTCCACCAGCGGCAGCGCCTGCCGGAACGGGGAAATGATCCGCGGCAGCAGCGAACCGACCGCCGAACCGATGAAACCGATCACCAGGCGGCCCCGCAGCCCGGCCGCGCCCTGGCGGACCGCCTCGCGCACCTGATCGGCCTGGGCCAGCGCCGCCCGCGCCGCCGGCAAGGCGGCGAGCCCGGCGGCGGTGAGCCGCACGCCGCGCGAATCCCGCTCGAACAGGGGCGCCCCAAGCTCGTCCTCGAGACGGCGGATGGCGACAGTGAGTGGGGGCTGCGACATCCCCAGGCGCTCGGCGGCGCGATGGAAGTTGAGCGTATCGGCGAGAACCGAGAAATAGCGAAGCTGACGGAGATCCATGATACCGATCGTCTATCACAAAACGGACAACTAATATTAGCGGCGCCAGGGGGCAAAGCATAGAACCGGCTTGCAACCGCTGTGAAAGGCTCCTGCAATGACCGAACCTGCCGCTCCCCCGAGCCCGACCGGTCCGCTCGTCGGGCTTCGCGTGCTTGACCTGTCGCGGGTGCTGGCCGGACCCTGGTGCACCCAGGTGCTGGGCGATCTAGGGGCCGAGGTGATCAAGGTGGAGCAGCCCGGACAGGGCGACGACACCCGCCGCTGGGGACCGCCCTTCCTGGACGACGGGTCGCGCGATTCCGCCTATTATCTCTGTGCGAACCGCAACAAGCGGTCGGTCGCGATCAACCTCTCCGCTCCAGAGGGAGCCGCGCTGATCCGGCGGATGGTCTTGAATGCGGACGTGGTGGTCGAGAACTTCCGGGTCGGTGGCCTCGCCCGGTACGGGCTGGACTACCCGTCGCTGCGGGCTCTCAAGCCCGATCTGGTCTATTGCTCGATCACCGGGTTCGGTCAGGACGGCCCCTACAAGGACGTTGGCGGCTATGACTTCCTGATCCAGGGCCTGAGCGGTCTGATGAGCGTCACCGGCCTGCCCGATGGCGTCCCCGGAGGCGGGCCGATGAAGGTGGGCCTGCCGGTCAGCGACCTCTTCACCGGGCTCTATGCCACGATCTCCATCCTGGCCGCGCTGCGCCATCGTGACCAGACCGGCGAAGGCCAGCACATCGATCTGGCCCTGCTCGACACGCAGGTTTCGCTGCTGACCAACCAGGCCTCCAACTGGTTGAACGGGGGCATGGCGCCGCGCCGGCTGGGCAATGCCCATCCCAACACCGTCCCCTACCAGGACTTCCGCTGCGCCGATGGCGAGGTGCTGGTCGCGCTGGGCAACGATCGCCAGTTCCGCACCTTCACCCGCCTGATCGAGCGGCCCGAGCTGGCCGACGATCCGCGCTTCTCGACCAGTGCCGATCGCAGCGTCAACCGAGCGGAGCTGATCCCCGAGATGAACGCGGCGATTGCCCGGTGGAAGGCCGAGGACCTGATCGGTGCGATGGAACAGGCCGGCCTGCCCGGCGGCAAGGTCAACGAGATTCCCGAAGCGCTCGATCATCCCCAGATCCGGGCGCGCGGTCTGGTCCAGGAGATCGCCCGGCGCGACGGGACTCCCGTCAAGTTCCTCGGCTTTCCGGCCAGGCTGTCGGCCACGCCGGCCGATTATCGCCATGCCCCGCCGCGATCGGGTGAAGACACCGCGGCGGTCTTGGAAGATGAGTTGGGACTCACTAAGCATGAGCTCGAGCGGCTGCTCACGGCGGGAATCATCGCGGAGACATTGTCATGACGCGAACAGGGTCATGACGCGCACGGGGTTCGCGGGCCTGAACCCCATCGACGGAGACTGACAGCCAGGGCCTGACCGTCGGACATCGACCCCGGCGCCAGCCGAAAGCGAGGATCATGCCATGACCACCAAGATCGGCTTCATCGGACTGGGCGCGATGGGCCTGCCCCTCGCCCGGAACCTGCAGCGCAAGGGCTTCCCGGTCTGCGCGTATGACATCGCGCCCGACCGTGCCGACGCCATCGTGGCGCTGGGTGGCAGCCGCGCCGGATCAATCGCTGAAGCGGCCGAGCGCGCCGATGTCGTCATCACCTGCCTGCCCGCCACTCCGCATGTCGAGGCGGTCGTCCTCGGACCCGATGGCGCGCTGGCGCACATGGCGGCGGGCGCGCTGCTGCTGGAGATGTCGACGATCGACGCCAGGGGCACCGACAAGGTCGCCGCCGCCTGCGCGGCCCGGGATGTCGCCTTCGTCGACAGCCCGATCGGCCGCCTGGTGCTGCATGCCGAACGGGGCGAATCGCTGTTCATGGTCGGCGCGACAGACGCGGACTTCGCCCGGGTCGAACCCCTGCTGCAGGCCATGGGCAAGGACATCCACCGCTGCGGCGGGCGCGGCATGGGCAGCCGCATGAAGCTGGTCAACAACTTCCTCCTCCTGACCGTGGCGCAGGTCAGCGCCGAGGCGGTGGCGCTCGGCACCAAACTAGGGCTCGACATCGGCACGATCCTGCAGGTGACCGGCGCGACCACGGCGCAGAACGGCCAGCTCCACACCCTGATGGTCAACAAGGTGCTGAAAGACGACACCGCGCCCGGCTTCACGATCGATTTGGCGCACAAGGACATGACCCTTGCGATGACCGCGGCGGGCGAGCTCAGGATGGGGCTGCCGGTGGGGTCGGCCGCCTATGCCGTCTATGGCGCGGCGCGGGCGACCGACCTCGCGGGCCGGGACTATTCGGCGCTGCTGGACTTCGCCTGCGCCAATGCCGGGATCGAGCCGCCACGCACCTGACCCCCTGGCAGAGCGGGCCGCGCCACCGGCACCGGACCATGTCTCACTCGGCGATGATGTGGCGGACCGACTCGGGCAGGACCGGAGCCTGCTGCGCCTGGAAAAACGCGATGCGCCCGTCCAGCACCTCCCGGCTCATGTCGGGCTGGCTGTGCACCCAGAACCGGTTTTCCGCCATCTGCTCGAGGAACAGCCGGCAGCCTTCGTCGAGGTCCATGCCGTAGTCCCGCATCATCTCGAACATCCGCTGGCGATGCGCCCTTGCGCTTTCGGGTTCATGGCCCGCGACGTCATCACCGGCACCGGCGTTGAAGATGTTGGTCTTCAGCATGCCCGGGATGATCGCCGAGACGTGGATCTGCGGCGCCTTCAGTTGCGCTTCCAGGTAGAGGCATTCCGAGAAGGCCTGCACCGCATGCTTGGTGACGATATAGGCGGTCTGCGCGGGCATCATGCCGAAGGCGCCGACCGACGAGAGGTTGCCGATCCAGGCCTCTTTCCCGCTGGCGATCAGGCGCGGCATGAAGGCCCGGACGCCGTGGATCACGCCGTGCAGGTTGATGTTCAGGGTGGCTTCCCAACGCGCGGTGGGCACCTCCCAGGTGTAGCCCACGGTCTCGATCCCGGCGTTGTTGATCAGCAGGCGGACCTCGCCATGGGCCGCGAACACGTGGTCGGCCAGCCGATCGAGTTCCTCGGGATGTGAGACATCGACCCGCACCGCCTCGGCCTGGCCTCCGGCCGCCACGATCTGGTCGACCGTGGCCTGGGCGGCGGCCTGGTTCACGTCGGCGACCACCACGGTCATGCCGAGCGCACCGGCCCGCCGCGCGAGCCCGGCCCCGATGCCCGAGCCCGCCCCCGTGATGACGGCAACCCCGCCCCCGAACACTTCCGCGTCTTGCGCCATCCTCGCTTATCCTCCGGTAACCTGCGATGGAGCCCCGCCACGACCCGGGCCGCGGCGGGAGCATCGACAGGGTGTCAGTGCAAATGGGTTTTCAGGAACGCGGCGGCATCCTGCAAGACCGCGCGGGCCCCCGGCAGGAACCCGACCCACGAGGCAAAGCCATGGACCATGCCGGGGTAGCGCTGCAGGCGGGTTTCCACACCGGCCGCGATCAGCTTGCGGGCGAAGTCCTCCGCATCATCCCGCGAGGGGTCGCACTCGGCCGTGCCGACGAAATGGGGTGGCAGTCCGGCATGGCTCGCCGCGCGCAGGGGCGAGGCTCGCGGATCGTCCTGTTGCGAGGGGTGCTCCAGGTACTGTTCCCAGAACCAGGCCACATCGTCCGCGCGCAGGATCGGTCCATCGGCGAACGCGATCGCGGAGGGTGTCGCCGTGCCGGGGTAGTTGCACGAGCCATAGATGTTGACCACGGCGCGAACCGCCGGCCCGCCCTCGTCGCGCGCGACCAGGGCTGCCGCGCAGGCCATGTTCGCACCGGCGCTGTCACCCGCCAGGGCCAGGCGGCTGGCATCGCCTCCGATGGCGGCCGCGTTCCCGGCCACCCACCGCAGCGCCGCTACGCTATCATCCACTCCGGCCGGGAACTTGTGTTCCGGGGCGAGCCGGTAATCGACCGAGACCAGCACGGCCGCGCTCCAGGCACACAGCGCCCGGGCGATCATGTCCTGGGTGTCGAGATCGCCCACCACATAGCCTCCGCCGTGCATGTAGACGACGACGGGAAACGGCCCCTGCCCCTCGGGCGTGTAGATCCGGATCGGCAGATCGCCGCCGGGCCCGGGGATCACCGCATCGCGCACTGCGGCCACGACCGCATCGGCCGCAGGGGGAATACCGATCGAACTGTCCCGCACCGACTGGCGCAGCATGGCGAGAGGAACGTGGCGGACACCCGGCCATTCCGGCATGGCATCCAGCATTGCGGCAATCTGCGGATCGATCGGCACGTCCTGCTCCTCATGCCCGGTCGCGGTGCCGGGCCGGCCAGCCCCGGGCCCCGAACCGGAACGCCACCGGCCCCGCGCCCGATCCCGCCGGCCTTGTCACCCGATGAACCGCGCATCTTGTTGAGTGTTCACTCACTTATGCATGGGCCCCGGAGCCGAGTCAATCGGCTGCACCGGACCGCCTGGTAAGTGAAACCCTCTCCCGCAGGGACCGCCGGGATCGCGCAAAACCGTCGGTTGACTGCGCGGACGGTGAACTTAAGTGAGTGCCCATGGCCAAGAAGCGCATGCCTGGCAGCGAACGCCGCTCGCAGATCATCGCCGCCGCGCGCCGCGTGTTCTCGCAGCAGGGCTACGATGGGGCGAAGACGCTGCAGATCGCCCGCGAGGCCAACGTGTCCGAAGCGCTGGTCTATCGCCATTTCCCGTCGAAGCTGGCGCTTTACCGTGCGGTGCTGCGGCAGGTGTTCGTTGAACAGGACCGCAACTGGGAGGACGTCGGGATCAAGTCGGCGGGCGCCGGGGGCATCGTCCGGGCGCTGCATGCCTTCTTTCGCAGTTGCGTGCCGGGGACGGAGCGCACCGGATCGCCCGATCCGAACCGGATGATGCTGGCCAGCCTGGCCGGCGACGGCAGCTATGCCGCCCTGATTTATCGCCGATCGCTGCGCCGCAACCAGCAGAGCGTGCTGGCGGCACACGAACAGGGCCGGGCCGCCGGGGAGATCGCTGGCGAGCCGCTGGACGTGAACACCCTGTCGATGTTTGCCGAGCATGTCGGGACGATGATGACCGCGATCTGCGCACTGCCCGCCGGAGCCCGCCCCTATGGCGTGACGGACGGGGAACTCGCCCGGCAGGCGACCTGGTTCTGCTGCCGCGGAATGGGCATCAGCGAAGCGGTGATCGCGCGGCATCTCGAGGCGGATTCGACGCCCGCCAGCGGCCAGACGGCGGCCTGAAGGCGGGCCGCCGAACTCAGGGGTCTCGCCGTTCTGATCCCGGGGCGTTTGGACGCTGCCTTTGACGGCTTGCACCCGGTTTAGGCCGTAAAGAAGCATGCCGATCCAGCGCCAGTGCCCGCTCAAGCTGAGGCACGGGCCATGCTGTGGTGGCGCATCTGTCGGCCCATCCCTCCATTATCGTCGCCCCGGACCTGATCCGGGGCCAGGCTGTCCTTCGTGCCCCTGCGCGATCTGCAAGCTGGATCCCGGGTCAAGCCCGGGATGACGATGGCTATGGGAAGACGGCCAGCATCACTGAGGGCTCCAGCCTACCGTCCATTCCCCACCCAGATCGGCCGCCAATCCGCCGCCTAGATGAACAGGTCGGCGTTCTCGGCGCCCATCAGCATGTTGGCATAGTTGCGGGCGAAGCCGGCCGGGTTGTTCGCCACATGGGCCCGCGCCATCCGCACATCGTGCCAGATATCCTGCAGCGCGTTGCCGGTGTAGACCGAGCGACCGCCGCCGATATCCATGATCAGGTCCATCGCCTCGATGCAGCGATCGCCGACCAGGCTGGCCTGGTAGCGGTAGCGCGCCCGGTCGAGCAGGCTGGGCTTCCACGCCTTGGCCTCCATCTCGTCGAAGGCCCGCAGCATCACCGCCTCGGCCTCGTCGGCCAGGTTGGCGGCCCGCGCGATCCGGTCCAGCACGTCAGGATCGCCAAGCGCCTTGGTCTGGTCGGTCGTGCCCAGTCCCACCCGGTCCCGCATCAGTTCGATCGCATGGCGCACCGCGCCGATCGCGGCGGTGTTGACCACGCGGATGAAGACCTGGGCCCAGGGCATGTCGTAGACGCCCGGTTCCTGGAAATGGACGCCGTTGAACCCGTCCATCTGCCGGTGGGTGCGGTGATCGGGCACGAACACCGGCGTGTCGATCACGATGTCGTTCGAACCGGTGGCCTGCAGGCCCATCGTGTACCAGGTGTCCTCGATCCGGTAATCGGCGGCGGGCACCAGGAAGGTCCGGTATCCCTCTTCGGGCACGACCCCGCCGAGCAGGACCCAGTTGCAATGCAGGCAGCCGCTCGACCAGCCCCAGCGACCCGACAGCATGACTCCGCCGTCGACCTTCTCGGCCCGGGCGCCGAACGGGTTGTACGAGCTGGAGATGAGGGCGTCGGGCCCCTCGGCGAAGATCTCGGCCTGGGTGCGATGGTCCATCATGGCGATCTGGAAATTGTGCACGCCGACGATCCCGAGCGCCCAGGCGGTGCTCATGTCACGCTGGCCGATGGCGATCTGATCGCGGAAGAAGTCCTGCGGGCGCCCCTCGGTGCCGCCATAGCGCCGGGGCGTGAAGTGGCGGAAGAAGCCGTCGGCCTTCAGCGCCTCGACCACTTCGGACGCGATCCGACGATCCTTGCGCCCTTGCGCGGCCTTGGCGCCAATCAGCTCGAGCGTGGAAGCGGACACCGGCATCGACAATCTCCAACCTTACATTGCGTACCACGTGAAGGACGGACCTTCGCGTCCGCCGCCTATATGCGCTCAAAACAAGTGTTGCGCGTATAAAATTACCACTCTTTCCCCGACTGCACCAAGGAACAGGGGCAGCGCCGGGGGCGTGGCGGGGATCCGGCGCGGCCACCGGCCGCCGGGATCGGCTCCGGGAACGCCACTGCCGGGCGCGCAAATCCCGTTTCGCCAAACCGACTTGCGCAAGAAGTTATCGATCTATAACTAACCCGTCATAACCCGGTTGGCACCGATCCGATCGACAGGAGACCGCGATGCTCGACGAGGCCCGCAGGCAGTACCTTTCCGACATCCTCAAGCCGGTGGCCCCGCCGCGCGAGATCGCCAATCCGTTCACCGAGGAGCAGAAGCGGCTGATGCTCGACGTGGTCCATGACCAGGGACCGTGGAAGCTGATCATCGCCCAGCATTTCCCCACGCCCGAATCGCTGCTGGCGACCTTCGCCGGAGGTTTCCCCGAAGGCTTCACGCCCACCCTGGACATGTTCATGACCCCGACCTTCCGGGGCTACTTCGGCAACTATTCCACGCCGCTCTACCCCGAGCTGCACGAGGTGTTCTACAACGAGGCCTTCCTCAATCACGCCAAGTCGTACTGGGGCGCGGCCTATGCCAAGCCGCAGATGATGCTGTTCAACGTCAACGGTCCCTGCGCCAACACCGACCCGGGCCACCTGGATTCGCCCAGCTTCCGGGGAATCCGGTACGAAAACTCCCCGACCTGGCTGTGTTCGATCATGGGCCGGTCGGGCCTGTTCCAGGACTATCTGATCAAGATGGCCCAGGTCATCACCTGGTTCAGCCACGATCCGGAGAGTGGCTTCACCTACTGGCCGGAAGGCCCGCTGAACAAGCCCGCGCGGGTGCAGTCGCCGATCTACAACCGCGCGGTGGTGGTCCAGAACGAGATGCTGGTCCACCGCGGCGAGGCCAACGGCCCCCGCGAGCGTCGCCGCCCGGCGGGACTGGCATTCGACAGCGTCTTCGCGGGCGATCCGGACGATCGCGACGGGTGGGTGGTTCGGACCGGCGATACCGAGATCGAACGCTACCACACCGACGAGCTACGCTTCCTGGTCCACTGGTCGGCCGAGGTCTTCAGCGACTATGACGAGCTGAAGACAAATATGGACGGCAGCGACAACCTGACCCACGAGCAGGCGATCGACACCTTGATCAAGGACGTTCGCTCGCGCGGGATCGCGATCGAAACCCCGAGCGATCCGCTGGGCGATCCGGTGTTCATCCGCGCGCTCAACGCGGCCTACGACTTTGGCGGACCGGCCGAGTATCCGGACGAAGCGCCGGTCGACCCGCCGTTCGGCATGGCCGCCTGACGGACGGCGGCAGGGCTCAATCCGTGTCCGGCCAGACCTGGGCGAAAAACGGGTTGCGCGCCCGATTGGCGTCGTAGCTGTCGGGGTTGGTCATGCAGGTCGGGCACCAGTGCCCGCCCTTCAGGTAGAGCCGCGGCGTCATGCTGAAGTCGTGACCCAGGGCACAGGCGAAGCGCGCCGGCGCATCGGGCTCGAAGGCGTCGCCGGCGAAACGGCCACCGCGGAAGGCCGCTGCCGCCTTGAGATCGGCCGTGCTGCATTCCTCGATCGGCTTGTCCGCATCGTGGCCGTGGTCCAGACAGCACACCTCACGAGACGGCTCGCGATAGACAAAGTCGCCCCACTCGGCCGGAAGCGCATCCCAGGCCGCGCGTGAACCGAAGTAGGCGTCGATGCGGGCCCGGTCGTCGTGTGCGATCCAGTGCAAGGTGCCGCCCGGCCCCCGCGCCAGCTTCTCCATCCGCCGCCGCCCGGCGCCGGGAAACATCCGCGCCAGCAGCCGGACGATCCCCGGCACCCCCGCGGCCAACTGGCGGGTGAAGTCGTCCATCGTCTCGCTGCGGAACGGCACCAGGTGCTCCAGCCGATCGGAATCGGCGTACCACTGGCCATGGAAGTTGCGCGTCCCGGTCCAGTTGGGGCGGGTGCTGGCCTGCATGTCGGTGCCCAAGGCCGCGGCCAGATGGCGCGAGAACTGGTGGTTGACCAGCCGCATCCGCTCACCGCCGCCGATGTTGTAGAAGCCGCGCCAGAAGGCCTCCGGGACCGCGTCTTCGCAGGTGTTGACGGCCAGCCGCGCCGAGTCCCCCACCGTGATCCATTCGAACACCCCGTTGTGGGGATTATGGAAGACGATCGGATCGTGGATCTTCCACATGTCGGGGTGGAGAATGCCGGTCTGGCGCAGCGAAACCCACCGCGTCAGCCCGGATTGCGCGACGATGGCCTCGGCCTCGGTCTTGCTGACGGCATAGTGATCGAACCGGCTGATCTTGATCGGATCACCGGTGCGGCCCCAGTGCACCGGGGGATTGCGGTGGCCGGTCTGGGCGACCGTACCGATGTAGACCAGCGCCGTATGGTCTGCCTGCCCCGACCGCCGGATCGCATCGACGATGTTGCGGGCGCCGCCCACGTTGACCTGCATCGTCAGCTCGGGAAACCGGTCGGCCAGGGGCGAGACCATGCCCCCGATGTGCAGCACCTGGTCCGCCCCGGTGACGCCGGCGAGAACGTCCTCGTAGCGCGTCAGGTCTCCCCAGACCCATTCCAGCGCGGCCCGGCCGGTGAAGCGCCGGACCACAGGATGGTTCCTGTCTTCCGGCCTGACCAGGGCGCGGACCCGGAAACGGTCCGACCGCGCCAGCAGCTCGGCCAGCGTGACCCGGCCCATATTGCCGGTGGCCCCGGTGAGGAAGACGATCTTCTGCCAACCCGACATGCCAACTGCGCCTTCGCCAAATGTGCCGTCGCGACCGGTGTCGCGGCGCCTGGAGTGGGATAGGCCAGCTTCCCGGCGAACGGAAACGCTTCCTCGCCGGGGAATCACCACCAGACCGCGGGCGTGGCACCGATCGGACGCTTGGATGGCCTGCCGGCGCCGCTTCAGCCGCAGCTTGCAATCCGCATTCCCTGTTGTAAGTACATACTCACAATAAGACTCGGCTGACGGGAGAAATCGGCCTCATGTCCACCATCCTCATGTCCGAGCGCGCCAGCCGCGCCTTGCTCGGGGACTCGCCCGAACTGACGGAAGCGCTGGCGACGGCCAATCTGCCCACCCTGCTGGCGGCCTATGTCCACCTGTCGCAGGATGCCGATTTCCTCGAGCGCTTCGCGCCCCACATTCGGCCGGCCTTCTCGGTCCCGCCGACCGACATTCCCCCGGCCCTGGCCGACGAGCTGCGGGCGCGGCTGCGGCGCCTGCTGACCACTGGCGCAGGCCTGGCGTCCACCCCGCTGCCCGACACCCTGGCCCAGCGGATCATGAGCGTGACAGTCGGCGAGCCGGTCGAGGATGAATTCATCGCGCTGGTCTACGACCAATGCGGCTTCAAGCCGTGGATCGACCGCTCGGCGATCCCCGGACGCAGCCACCCGCCCGCGGGCTTCAGGGTCCTGGTGATCGGGGCCGGCCTGACCGGCATGGCCGCCGCGACCAAGCTGCGCGAAGCCGGCTACGATCACATCGTCATCGAGAAGAACGCCGATATCGGCGGCACCTGGTACGAAAACCGCTACCCCGGGGTCGGCGTCGACACATCGAGCCATTTCTACAGCTTCAGCTGGGAGATCTGGCCCGACTGGCACCATTACCACCCGCAGGGCGGCGACATGCAGCAGTACCTGCTCGAGGTGGCGGACAAGTACGATCTGCGCCGCAACATGCGGTTCAACACCAAGGTTGAATCCCTGGTCTACGATGAAGGCACGGGGACCTGGACGGTCACCGTGCTGACCGCGGATGGCCAGCGCGAGGAGATCGTGGCCAATGCCGTGATCAACGGCCACGGACCGGTCAACCGCTTCAAGTTCCCGGACATTCCGGGGCTCGAGGGATTCACCGGACCGGTCGTCCACACGGCAGCCTGGCCGACCGATCTGGACATCACCGGCAAGCGGGTCGCGGTGATCGGCACGGGTGCCAGTTCGGCCCAGCTGGTCGGGGCCATCGCGCCGCAGGTTGCGCAACTGACGGTCTACCAGCGGACCAAACACTGGGTGCTGTTCAACCCCGAGATCGCCCACGAGGTGGCCGACGGGATGAAGTGGGCCCTCGCCCACATCCCCACCTTCAAGCAGTGGTTCCGCTTCCGGGTGTTCTGGGCCGAGGCCGACGGCCTCTTCGCAAACGTGCTCAAGGATCCGGCATGGGAGGGCAATGACCTGGCCGTATCCCAAGGCAACGAGCTGACCCGCCAGTACGCGCTGGGATACATGCGCCAGAAGTTCGCCGACCGGCCGGACCTGATCGCCAAGCTGACGCCCGACTTCCCGATCTTTTCCAAGCGGATCATCCTGGACAACGGCTGGTTCGACGCCCTCCGCCGCGACAACGTCCAGTTGGAGACGAGCGGGATCGCACGGATCCTGCCGCACGGGATCGAGGCCAGGGACGGCACGGTGTTCGAATGTGACGTCATCGTCTGCGCCACCGGCTTCAATGTCGCGAAAATGCTGGGCGATCTGACGATCAGGGGGATCGGCGGCCGCGACCTTGGCGAGGAATGGGGTGAAGAGGATCCGCGCAGCTATCTGGGCATGTGCGTGCCGGGCTATCCCAACTACTTCCACACCGTGGGGCCCAACAGCGCACCCAATCACGCCGCCGGGCAGAACCTGATCTCGGAGTGCCAGGTCAACTGGATCATCGAGGCGCTCGACCGGACCGTCGCCGCCGACGCCAAGGCCTTCGAGGTCACCCGGGACGCCTTCGACGCCTGGAACCGCAAGGTCGACGCGCGCATGCCCGAGATGATCTGGAGCCACCCCCGGGCCAACAGCTACTACAACAACTCGAAAGGCCGGGTCTTTCTCTCGTGGCCCTGGCGGCTGGTCGATTATTTCAACGAGACGCGGGCGCCGGCCGACGGAACCTACATCCTCCATCGCTGAACCGGTGCCGGTCCAACCCGCCTGACCCGATGCGTTGCAGCGCCAGCGCATGGCATTGACTTCCCGAAGCCGCGAACATCATCACATATTCGCGTCATAAGCGGTTTTTGATTGGCAATTGCGTACCTTTTGGCGCTATAGTTTACGCGTGATAGAAATGTCCGGGAAAGCCCGATTCTGCCCGGGGGAGGACACCAGCATGGTGATGTCTGCTTCTTTGTCCGTTGAGCGCGCCTTCGTCCCGAGCCCGCAAGACCTGGTCGCCCGCGCCCGCGCCATGATCCCGACGTTGCGGCAACGCGCCGCACGCTGCGTGGCCGGGCGCGACGTGCCTGCCGAGACCATCGCCGAGCTGCACGATGCCGGGTTCTTCCGCATCCTCCAGCCGCGCCGCTGGGGCGGCTACGAGATGCACCCCAATGTCTTCTACGACGTGCAGAAGGCCCTGGCCGAAGGATGCATGTCGACCGGCTGGATGTTTGGCGTGGTCGGCTGCCATCCCTACGAGATCGCCCTGTTCCACGAGGAGGCCCAGGCCGAGGTCTGGGGCGAGGACACCGCCACGCTGGTCTCGTCGAGCTATCAGCCGGTCGGGCGGGTCACCCGGGTCGAGGGCGGCTTCCGCCTGTCGGGTCGCTGGGGCTTCTCGACCGGATCGGTTCATTGCCAGTGGGTCGTGCTGGGGGCCATGGTCCCGCCCGCAGGCCCCGGCGAGCCGCCGGACATGCGGGCCTTCCTGCTGCCGCGGGAGGATTACGCGATCGATACCGACAGTTGGCACGTGTTCGGCCTGCAGGGCACCGGCAGCCACGATATCATCGTCGACGACGTCTTCGTCCCCGAACACCGCACTCACCGCGCGGTGGACGGCTTCCTCTGCGCCAATCCCGGGCAGGAGACCAATCCCGGGCCGCTGTACACCCTGCCCTGGGCCCAGGTGTTCATGCGCTCGGTTTCGACCGCAGCCTTCGGCGGCGCCCGCGCAGCCATTGCCGCCGCGCTCGAGATTGCCGAAAGCCGGGTGTCCACCAACACCGGCAAGGCATCAAAGAACGATCCCTTCCTCCACGCCGCCATCGCCCGGGCCCATGCCGAGGTGACCGAGATGGAGCAGACCCTGCGCCTCACCTTCGAGGACCTGATGGGCCACGCCGACCGGGGTGAGCCGATCCCGATGATCAAGCGCACCCACTATGCCTACAATTCGTCCAGCGTGGTGCGGCGGCTGGCCGATCTGGTCGACGACATGGTCAAGCTGCTCGGCGGCCGGGCGATCTACATGACCAGCCCGATCATCCAGCCCTGGCTCGATCTCAATGCCGGTCGGGCCCATGTCGCCAACGATCCCGCCAACCGCACGCAAGACCTGATCGGCGGCCTGACCGGACAGGACCCGACCTTCACCTTCCTCTGAGCGCCAAGGGCGCCTGCCCGGCCAATGCGCCCTGGTCCTCGCAGTTAAGGAGCCTTGATCGCCATGCTGGGCAAAACCACTCTCGCCAACACCAACCTTGCGGTCAGCCGGCTCTGCTATGGCACCAACATGCTGGGCTGGATGCTCGACCAGGGGCAGACGAACGCGATCCTGGATGGCTTCGTCGCGCTGGGCGGCAACTTCATCGACACGGCCCGCTCCTATGGCGACTGGATCCCCGACGCGCCGGTCGGAGCGAGCGAGCGGGCGATCGGCGCCTGGCTCAAGACCCGCAAGCGGTCCGAGGTGGTCGTGGCGACCAAGGGCGGGTTCTTCGACCTGCGGGCCGGCGACTATCGCAACCGGTGCACGCCCGACGACGTGACGCAGGACCTGCACCAGAGCCTCGACCACCTCGGGATCGACACGATCGATCTGTACTTCCTGCACGCGGACAACCCGGAGATGCCGGTCGAACCGCTGATCGACATGCTGATCGGTCACCGCGAGGCGGGGCGCATCCGCCACTTTGCGGCGTCGAACTGGGCGGCCGAACGGATCGCTGCCGCGAACGCCTATGCCGCATCGCTCGGCCAGCCGGGCTTCGTCGCGTCGGAGACGTTCTGGGGTCTCGCCGCCCCCGAACCTGCCGCCGCCGCCGCCCAGGGCTATGTCCATTACTATGAGGGCGAGTACGAGGCGCTGCATGCAGCAGGCCTGCCGATCATCGCCTATGCGGCGCAGAGCGGCGGCTACTTCACCAAGCTGGCGACAGGCGAGGTCCCCGAGGCGCTGGCAGCCCGCTATGCCAACCCGGTGAATGCGCGGCGGTTTGCGGCAGCGCAGGCGATCGCGGACGAGCACGGCGTTGGGATCAACAATGTCGTGCTCGCATACCTGTTGTGCCAGCCGCATCAGACCATTCCGATCTTCGGGGGATCGAGCGTCGAGCAGATCGAGGCCAGCGTCAGGGCGGCGACGCTGGTCCTGTCGCCCGGGGAACTGGCCCGGCTGCGTGACGCCTGACACGACGGGGACGACGAACATGACCAGCCACGCCGCACAGCTCAGCATGGGCCACCTGGCGCTCCATTACGCGACGGCGGAGGACGGACCGGTGGCGGCCCGCCTGCTCACCGAGGTGGGGCTGCGCGAAACCCAGGTCCTGCCCCTGCCCAACGGCAATTTCTATCGCTTCGTGGTGGACGACGCGCATTTTTCCCGGGGGGACGGGATCGTCTACCTGTCCGCCCTGCCCGAGCCGCAGGCCCGGCTGATTGCCGCGATCCACGCTGCGCTACGCGTCGGGACCGACCACGAGGAAGAAGCCGTGACCGGCTATCGCGCCATGATGGCGGCCGATTTCGAGGCGAGTTTCCACTTCGCCCTGCTGATCGACTCGCTCGAGGCGCTGGAGGCGATCGTGCTTCGCTTGCGCGACCTCAATCAGAACGACCCGGAACTGCAGGGCCGGATCAGGATCGGCCTGAACCGGGCCCGGCGCGGCGAGGCCGAGGTGGATGCCCGGCTGGATGCCTCGCCCGTGTTCGGAGACTGCACCCGCTATGCCTATGGCAGCAACGGGGTGCAGGTCTTCGTCGAAACCGATCTCATCCGCGCCGGCCAACTGGGCGAGTCCATGCACCTGGAACTGGACTATGTCTTCCCCGGCAAGGACAGCCACATCCTCTCGGTGGTCGAACTTTAGGGCGGGTGCTGCGTCGGCAACCGGCCGCGAGGAACGGTGCGGATGCGGCGGTCGGATCGGAAATTGACAACGAAGGACAATTGCTAGACTGCTGGTCAATGGCCCGGGGCAAGAAACGCGTCACGATCGTCGACATCGCCAAGCTCTGCGGGGTCTCGGCCAAGACCGTGTCGCGCGTGCTCAACGGCGAGCCCCATGTCACCGACAAGATCCGCGACCAGGTCCTGGCGACGGCCAAGGAGCTGAAGTACCAGCCCAATGTGGTCGCCCAGGGGCTGGTCAGCCGCCGCTCCTACCTGATCGGTCTGATCTACGAGAAACCCAGCCCCAGCTATGTCGTCGATCTGCAGAAGGGCGCGCTCGAACGGCTTCATGGCGAACGCTACCGCCTGATCGTGCTGCCGGTGGAATCGGTGGCGAGCGACAGCGAGGCGGTGGTCAAGCTGCTGCAGGCCACCGCGGTCGACGGCGTGCTGCTGGCGCCGCCGGCCTCGGACGACAGCCTGATTCTGACCGAGCTGGACGAGCTGCACATTCCCTTCGCGCGGATCTCGCCGACGCGGCTGCCCGAATTCGGGCCCTCAGTCGCGATCGATGACATCGCGGCGGCCAGCGAGATCGCCGAACACCTGATCGGCCTGGGGCATCGCCGGATCGGGATCATCAAGGGCGACGCGACCCATGCGGCGACCGAGGCCCGCCTGCTCGGCTATGCCCAGGCCATGGCGCGGCACGGCATTCCGCTCAATCTCGATTTCGTCGAAAGCGGGCTGTTCAGCTTCGAATCCGGCCACGATGCGGCGCTGCGACTGCTGAAGCGTCCGGTTCGCCCGACCGCGATCCTCGCCCAGAACGACGACATGGCCGCCGGCGCGATCGCCGCCGCCCGCAGCCTGGGGATCGAGGTGCCGCGCGACCTGTCGGTGGCCGGTTTCGATGACAGCGACATTGCCCGGGTCGTCTGGCCCGCGCTCACCACCGTGCGCCAGCCGGTCGAGGCCATGGCGCATCAGGCGATGGACATGCTGCTGGCGACGCTGGCCGGCGACGCGCCGGGACCGTCCGCGGTGCATGGCCATATCCTGCAACTGCGGCAGAGCACCGCCGCGCCCGCCTCGACCTGATCCCGTGGCGCTGCTGACTTCACGCGGCGAGCGGATCAGCTATGCCGCGGGCGACACCGGCTTCAACCTGGTCTGGCAATCGATCGAGCTGTACCTGTTCTTCTACTACGTCGAGGTGCTGCGGCTGCCCCTGCCGGTCGCCTCGAGCATCTTCCTGATCGGCGCGGTGGTCGACTGGCTGGCCGATCCGACGATCGGCATCGTCGCGGACCGCTTGTCTTCCCGCCTGCCGATGCGGGCCTGGGTGCTGATCGGGGGGCCGGCGGTGGGTCTGGCCCTGGCGCTGGCCTTCACCGATCCGGGTCTGCACGATCCGGGGCTGACCCTCTATGTCATCACCGGGCACGTCGTGCTGCGGCTGTGCTACAGCCTTGGCAACATCCCCTATGCCGCGCTGACCACCCGGATGAGCGACATCCGGGCCGAACACGTGGTCCTGACCGGATTGCGCATGCAGGGCGCGGCGCTGGGGGGGATCATCGCGGCGCTGGTCTATGCGCTGGTCCCGACCGGGGGCGACGATGGGGCGCGGCGCTTCCTGACCGGGGCGATCGTGCTCGGCCTGCTCGCGCAGCCCTGCTTCCTGGTGACGGCACTGGGCGTGCGCGAACGGCTGCGCCCGCCGCTCGACACGGTCGGCGCATCGCCGCTGGCGCAGCTCCGCGAATTCGGCGTGCTGTTCCGGCAATCCCCGGCGCTGCGGCGGCTCACCGTGACGATCATCGCCTCGGGTCTGTCGATCACGATGGTAACCAAGGGCATCCTGTTCCTGTTCAAGCAGATCGGCCATGCCGACCTCGGCTATCGCGCGGCGATCGTCCCGGCGGTGATGCTGCTGGTCAGCGTGCCCGGCTGGACCCGGCTGGGCGGACGGCTGGGCCGGGTCCCGACGCTGCGGGTGGCGATCGTGCTGCAATTGGCGGCCCTGGCCCTGGCCTGGGCCTGCGCAGGTTCGCTGCCGCTGGTCATCGTCACGCTGAGCCTAGCGATCCTGGCCGGCTGCGGCATGTCGCTGATGTTCTGGGCGCTGGTGCCCGAAATCATCGCCGAACTGGAGCAGCGCCGCCACGCCGGCTGCGCCGCGCGGGTCTTTGCGCTGGCCACCACCGCGCGCAAGCTGGGCCAGGCCCTGGCCCCGCCGGCGATGGCCGCCAGCCTGATGCTGGCCAGCGACCATTCGATCCTGCCCGGCCTAGTCGCTGGGGCGTGCTGCGCCGCCGCGGCCGGATTTCTCTATTGTCCGGTCGAACGCGCGGCCGGTTCCGCACTGGCTGACCACGATCCGCCGGCAGGCCGCGCCAAAGACTGAGCGAGCGTACGGGCGTTCGACTGGGCGGGCGTCCGGGCCGGCGGCGTCAGCGCTGGCCCCAGGCTCCCCCGGAGGCGAAGTTCGGGCGGTGACGCTCGGCCGGATCGAGGACCCGCGCCAGGATGGCATCATGGCTGGGAGCCGCGGCGGCATAGGCGCGCACCACGTCGCGGACCTGCCCCATGATCCCCGCCAGATCGTCGGCCGGCGCCTTGAGCACCAGCGGATCGAACGTGCGCGGCTCCAGCCCCATTCCGGCTGCGACGAAGAACCAACTGATATCCGCGAACAGCTCGCGCCGGCGCGAGACGATGCGACCGGCGGAGGTGAACAGCGCCATCTTGCGGACCAGGCTGTCAGGCAGATCCAGCCCGCGCATGTGGTCCCAGAACGGCTCGCCGTGGCGCGCGTTGGGATAGTAATGGAGCAGCAGGAAATCGCGGATGTGGGCGTATTCGTCAGCCACCTCGCGATTGTAGGCCTCCGCCAGTTCGGGGGCGAAATGGCGATCGGGCCAGTAATCGAGCAGGCGGTTGAGCCCGGTGTGGATCAGGTGGATGCTGGTCGATTCCAGCGGCTCGAGGAAGCCGCCCGACAGGCCGATGGCCACGCAGTTGCCCACCCAGGTCCGCTCGCGGTGCCCGGCGGTGAAGCGCAGCACGCGCGGCTCGGCGAGAGCCGGTGCGTCGAGGCTGCGCAGCAGCACCTCGGCCGCCCGGTCATCATCTGTGAAGCGGCTGGCGTAGACATAGCCGTTGCCGACCCGGTTCTGCAGCGCGATGCGCCACTGCCAGCCCGCTTCCTGCGCGCGCGACACCGTGTAGGGGGTGCGATCCGGCACGTGCGCGCTGGGCACGGCCACGGCCCGGTCGCAGGGCAGCCAGTGGCTCCAGTCGACAAAGCCGGTGCCGAGCCCTTCCTTGATCAGCAGGCCGCGAAAGCCCGAGCAATCGAGGTAGAGGTCCGCCTCGATCCGCTCGCCGTCCTCACAGACCACGGCGGCGATATGGCCCTCGCGCCCGAGGTCGACCCCGCGGATGCGCCGGTCAAGCCGGACCACGCCGGCGGCCTCGGCGTGACGGCGCAGATAGGCGGCGACCAGCCCAGCATCGAAGTGCAGGGCAAAGCCCACGGCTCCGCCCGGATAGCTCCCGTCGCGGGGAGGAAAGGCGAACTTGTGGTCCCGGGCGAGGGCGATCGGCGGACAGAAGTCCGCCATGTCGAGGTGCTCGCCAGCAGCCTTGCGCGCCCACCAGAAGTGCGAGAACGGCCGCTGGTCGATGGTCAGGCCGAGATTGCCGAACGGGTGCCAATAACGGTGGCCGACATGATGCCAGTCCCGGAACTCGATCGCCAGCTTGAAGGTGGCCTGGCAGTGGCGGATGAAATCCAGCTCGTCGATGCCGGCGAGCTGGAGAAACTCGAAGATCGGCGGGATAGTCGCTTCCCCGACGCCCACGGTCGGAATGTCCGACGATTCGATCAGGGTGATCCGGCAGTCCGGGCCCAGCACGCGCGAAAGCAGCGCCGCGGCGGACCACCCAGCGGTGCCGCCGCCGACAATCGCGATCGAACGGATCGGTTCGGCTCCTGTCATTGCCCTATCCTTGCCCTGCGGCCCTGCCCGCGCCTCCCGCGAAGGGGTCCGGGGGCGACGCGACGCGCCGCCCCCGGCGGGGGTCAGAAGCTGACCTTGGCGCCGATATAGATCCGGCGCGAGCCGGTTTCATAGCGGAACGGCAGCTCGGGGAACTGCAGATAGGCGGACTGGTCGGCCTTGGTCAGGTTGATCGCCTGGACAAAGACGCCGAACTGCTTGTTGATGTCGTACGAGATCTGCCCGTCGAGCTGGCCATAGGACTTGCCGTAGATCCCGAGCGTGCGGGTGACCGCCCCATCGCCGAAGCCGAAATTGCCGAGATAGGCCTTCGACCGCCACGAGTAGGACAGGCGCGCGGTCAGGCCGCCGGTCTGATAGTAGACCTGACCGTTGACCGAGTGCTTGGACACCCCCGGCAGCGGCAGGTTGCTGTTGAAATCGTTCTTGGCGTCGGTCCTGGTGTCCGAGAACGTGTAGTTGGCGTTGAAGCCCAGGCCGAAGTCGAAGGCGTACTGGGCCGCCAGCTCGAAGCCGCGCACCCGGCCGCCGCTGCCGTTGACCGGCTGTGACACCGGCCCCAGGCGCCCGCCGGCCTGATCGTTGACGAAGACCGGAACGGTATCGGTCCGCACGAAGGAGTCGACCTCCTTCCAGAACCCGCCGACCGAGATCAGGCCCTGCCGTCCGAAGTGGTATTCATACGTGATGTCGAACTGATAGGCGCGGTAGGGATCGAGCGCGGCATTGCCACGGCTGCCGCTGGTGAAGGTGAACAGGTCGGTCCGGGGTTGCGGGTGAAGTCGGTGGCGAAGCCGCGACCCAGATCGAACAGGTTCTGGCGGGCGACCACCCGGGCGGCGGAGAAGCGCACCTTCTGCCCATCGGCCACATTGGCGAAGCCGCTGATGCTGGGCAGGAAATCGGTGTAGCTGCGGACGGTGGTGGTCGTGCTGAAGTCGCGCAGCACGCCGTTCCAGCTGTCGGTGCCGAAGTAGGTCGGGTTGGCGGTGCCCTGGTTCTGGTCGACGGTCAGCCTGGTGTTGACGATGCGCAGGCCAACGTTGACGTGATAGGGATCGTCGGTCCCGCCCAGATCGGCCATGACGTAGCCGGTCTTGGTCTCTTCGCGCACCCGGAAGGTCTGCAGCGGATCCTGGAAGAAGCTGAACGGCGTGCTGGGATAAAGCGCCTGGATCCACTGCAGCGGATTAGCCATCTGATCGCGGTTCTGCACCAGGATCTTGCCGCCCGGGAAGATCGAGTTCAGCACGGCCTCGACCCGGCCCGACGCGCTGGTGAACGATTGGTAGGGCGTGATCAGCGCCGGCGAATCCCCGAAGCGCGAGGTGCAGCCGTTGGGCCGCAGCGACGCATTGATCGCGGGCAGTTCGCAGGACTTGAAGCCGATGGCCCCGTCCTGGAAGTAGCCATAGGGCGTCCAGTTGTACTGATAGGTCGGATCGCGCTGGGCCGCGGCGATCTTGGTCGAATCCACCTCGCACTGCTGCACGCCGCCCGCGCCGGTCACGCATTTCTTGCTGTAGTCGGCGAGGTAGCGGCCCGAGGTGAACGAGACGTTGCGCTGGCCATAACGGAACCCGGCGCTCAGCGTGATCGCCCCCTTGTCCCCGCCCTTGGCATCATAGGCCAGGTCCGCACGGATCGAGTTGCCATCGACCTTGGAGCGATCCCCGAAGGCCCAGTGCGACTTGAAGAAGCCGTTCGCGGGGTTGCTGAACAGGTCCTGCGGGCTGCCCGCGCCGATCCCGAAGGTGGGGAACGGGGCGTTCTGGTAGGTGAAGTTGAAAGTCGGCGGCGCGGCCGGATTGCCCGGACCGCCCACCCCCGGCACGCCGTTGCTGCCGCCGGTCAGGCCGCGGACGCCATACTGGGTATAGCGCACGTCATTGTTGCCGACTTCGCGGGTCAGGTCTGCGTTCGACCAGGTGGCGAAGGCGTTGACCCGGAAATTGCTGCCGTTGTTCCACTTCAATCCGAACTGCGCGTTGTCGGAGGTGATGTTGGAGACATCGACGATCGAGATCGCCTCGGCCGACTGGGCCCGCATCGTTCCGCTGTTGAGCACGCCATTGGGCGAGATCGAGAAGGCCCCGGTCAGGCCCAGCGCTTCGCCTTGCGAGAAGGGGTACTTGAGCGAAGCCTCGCGCGTGTCGACCTTCAGTGACGAATGGAAATAGTTCGCCGAGACCTCGAGCTCGTCGGTCGGCTTGAACACCACGCCCAGGGTGGCGCCCCAGCGGCGGCGGTACTGGTCGCGATCGGTGACATAACGGTATTCGGGCGCGTAGTAGTTGGGCACGGTGGCCTTGTCGACGCGGTTCGCGAAGACCCAGTTGCCGCGGTTTTCGCCGCCCAGCACATCGTGGTGATCATTGGTCTCGTCGAAGCTGAGCGAGGCGATAATGCCCAGCCGGTCGTTCAGATTGTAGCCGGCAACCACCGATCCGGTAGGCTTCCAGCCTTCGATGTCGCTGCCTTTGTTCATGCGGGCGTTGCCGGCCACGGTCAGACCGTTCTTGAAGTCCAGCGGGTTGCGGGTCTTCAGGTCGACGATGCCGCCCAGGCCGCCCTCCAGCAGGGTGGCGTTGGGCGACTTGTAGACATCGACGCCGCCGATCAGGTCCGACGGGACACCTTCGAGCGAGGAATCGCGTGTGAAGTTGCCCTCGCCCACCTTGAAGATCTCGAGCCCGGTGACGAAGGTTTCGCCGTTGAGCACGGTGACGTTCTGATCGAGACCGCGAATGCGGACCTTGGTGCCCTGGCCATTCTCGCGGTCGATCTGGATGCCCGGCAGGCGTTGCAGCGACTCGGTGATGTTCTGGTCGGGGAACTTGCCGATGTCCTCGGCCGTGATCGATTCGATGATCAGCGTGGAGCGCCTCTTGGCGGCCAGCGCGGTCGCCAGCGACTGGCGGAAACCGGTGACAACGATGTCAGCTTCAGGCGAATCGGCCGGTGCGGCGTCCTGCGCGAGGGCGGCGGGTGCGGCAATGAGCGCCACGACCGAGCTGGCGGTCAGCAGCGACGCACGCAAGATACTCTGATGCTTCATAATCTCTCCCCTGAGCCGCCCGGCTTCGCCGTGGCGTCTGTTGTGCTCTGCGCGCCCCTTGGCTCAGCCTCAGGTGCCGCATCGCGGCCTGTCCCGGTGCCTCAGGACGAAAAGCATCTTGCTTAAACCTGTCAACGTTGTCAAATTGAATTTCAGCACCGGGGCAGCGGGACGGGTCCACCGGTCCCGCCGGAGGGCCCGACCAACAGATCGTGCGACGAGGGGACAAGGATGACGCGCAAGGCTGCCAACGCGGGGCTGATGGCCCTGCTGCTTTCGACCGCCCTGGGGGGCTGGATCGATCAGCCGGCCCACGCGACCACCTCCCCCGCAGCGGCGGCGGACGCACCAACCGGCGCCGAATCGGGCCAGGGCCATTCTGCGAGCCATTCTGCCGAGGTCCATCCCGAGCTGTGGCCGGCCGTGGCCTGGCCGCGCGTGATCGACGAGGCAGGGGAAGCTCGGGTTCAGGCCCTGCTCGGCCGGATGGGCCTGGCGTGCAAGGTGGGCCAGATCCTGCAGGGCGATATCGGCACGGTCACGCCGCAGGATATCCGGACCTATCACCTCGGCTCGGTGCTGAATGGCGGGAACTCGGGGCCGGGCGGCGATGACCTGGCCGGTCCGGCCCAATGGCTGGCCCTGGCCGATGCCTATTACGAGGCCTCCATCACCCCCTCGGCGGACTGCCCGCCAATCCCCGTGATGTGGGGCACCGATGCCGTGCACGGTCACAGCAACATCGTCGGCGCCACCCTGTTTCCGCACAATGTCGGGCTCGGCGCGGCGCGTGACCCCGATCTGATCGAGCGGATCGGTGCGGCCACGGCCGCCGAGATCCGGGTCACCGGGCAGGAATGGACCTTCGCACCGACCGTCACCGTACCGCAGGACTATCGCTGGGGGCGCGCTTACGAAGGCTATTCGTCCGATCCGGCGCTGGTCGCATCCTATGTCGGCCGGATGGTGCGCGGGCTGCAGGGACCGCCATCCACCGCACCGATCCTTGCGGGGCCGCACGTGATCGCCAGCACCAAGCACTTCCTGGCCGACGGCGGCACGCATGACGGGATCGACCAGGGCGACGCGCGGATCGGCGAGACCGAGCTGCGCCTGATCCATGGCGCACCATACCTGCCGGCGATCGAGAACGGGGTGGCCACGGTGATGACCAGCTTCTCGAGCTGGCAAGGCGTGAAGATCGCCGGCCACCGCGGACTGGTCACCGATCTGCTCAAGGGTCGGATGAACTTCGGCGGGCTGGTGGTGACCGACTGGAACGCGCACGGCCAGGTCGCCGGCTGCAGCAACGCCAGTTGCCCGGCGACGGTCAACGCCGGGCTGGACATGCTGATGGCCCCGGATAGCTGGAAGCTGCTCTACGCCTCGCTGCTGGGACAGGTGCGCGACGGGACGATCCCTATGGCCCGGCTCGATGACGCCGTCGCCCGGGTGCTGCGGGTCAAGCAGCGGCTAGGCCTGTTCGACGCCGGCAAGCCGTCGACCCGCCTCCTCGCCGGGCGCTACGAGCTGCTCGGCAGCGCCGAGCACCGCGCGATCGCCCGCGAGGCCGTCCGCAAGTCGCTGGTCCTGCTGAAGAACGACGGGGTCCTGCCACTCAGGCCCGCGGCGCGCATCCTCGTCGCCGGGGACGGGGCCGACGATATCGCGCGGCAGGCGGGCGGCTGGACCCTGAGCTGGCAGGGCACGGGCCTGACCAATGCGCAGTTCCCGGGCGCCACCTCGCTGTGGGGGGGTATCGCGGCGGCGGCCCGCAGCGGTGGCGGCTCGGCCGAGTTGGCCCCGGATGGCCAGTTCAGGACCCGGCCCGACGCCGCCGTGGTCGTCTTCGGCGAGACCCCCTATGCCGAGTTCCAGGGCGATCTCACCTCGCTCCAGCTCAAGCCCGAGCTGCGCGGACCACTCGCCACCATGCACCGCCTGCGCGCCCAGGGGATCCCGGTGGTGGCCGTGATGCTGACCGGCCGGCCGCTTTTCGTGAATCCCGAACTCAATGCCGCCAATGCCTTCATCACGGCCTGGCTGCCAGGATCCGAAGGAGGCGGGGTGGCCGACCTGCTGTTCGCCCGAAACGGCGAGGATTTCCGCGGGCGGCTGCCGATGGTCTGGCCAGCCGAGGCCCGCCCCGGCGCCAAGCCGCTGTTCCCCTTCGGCTATGGCCTGACCCTGGCTGACGGGCCGCAGGGCTGGACGGTCCTGCCCGAGGATTCCGGGGTGGCCGAGGAAGGCAGCGCCGGGGTTTACCTGGCCAAGGGCCAACCGACCGCGGCCTGGTCGCTCGAGGTCGATCGCGCGGGCGGCGGCGAATCGCTGCGCGTCACCAAGGTCCCGGCCCTGGCCCTTGGCGGCAGGGTGCAGATCGCGGCGGTCGATCATCTGGTCCAGGAGGGCGCCCGCCAGTTCCGGCTGCGCGCCAACCCGTCGGGCACGACCATCCGCCTGACCACCACCAGCCCGATCGACATCGGCCGCCAGAGCAACGGCGAGCTGATGCTGCTGGCGACGCTGCGCATCGACAGCCCGCCGAGCGGGCCGGTCTCGCTGACCCAAAGCTGCGGCGACCGCTGCGCCGCGACGATCCCCTTGCCCGAGCTCAAGTCCCTGCCTGCCGGCACCTGGACCGTGCTGGGCGTGCCGCTCAAGTGCTTTGCGCGGGCCGGGGCGGACATGGGCCGGATCACCAGCCCCTGGGCCCTGACCACCCGCGGCAGCCTGACGTTCAGCCTGGCGCAGGTGTCCCTCGGCACCCTGGCAGACCGCGTCGCCGCATGCCCGCGCTGACCCGCTGGCCGACCCCTTGGGGCAGGCTCAACGCGGACGCAGTTCGATTACCCGTTCGGCGTTGGCCTCGACCGCGGCCGGGCTGAACAGGAAGGGGACATTCTCCCTGGCGGCCCAGCGCGGGAACAGGTCGCGGTAATGCGGGCTGTAGGGATCGCCCGACTGCCCGGGCATGTTGGTCACGCGCGAGTTGTCCCAGGCGCCGACGTCCAGCACCATGCGGACCGCGGCACCGGCGTTCACCTCGAACCCTCCGGCGCGGAAGCCTCCGGCCATCGGCGTGCTGGCCGATCCGCCCACCTGCAAGGGCCCGACGCTCCACTGCGCCCGCTCGGCCGGACTGGCGAGGGCCGCCACGGGCGAGACGAAGCGGGCCTGGTGCAGGTCGCCCCAGCGCCAGCGGGCCGGATCGGGGCCCAGCCGCTTGGCGACATCGGCCCAGGCCGCCGCCAGTGAGGTGGCGATCACCTGCTGGCGGACCGCGCGCGGATCGGCCCCGAGGCGCGGATCGAGCCGGGCCAGCCAGTCGACCATGCCCGCGGCAAGGCCCGTGCGGATCAGGTCGCGCAGCTCCGGCCCCGCCACCGCATCGGCAACCGCCCCGCGGAAGTGCCGGTCCAGCCAGACCTCGAACAGGGCCGCAGGCGCGCTGTCGACGTCCTCGCGTCCGTCCCAACCCTGCAGCAGCGCCGCCGCGCGCGCTGCGTCGCCGGTGAAGGGGCCCGTCGCGGCGATCAGCGCCACGCTCCGGCGGGCGAGCGGACTGGTCACGTCGGTCTGGATCGCCGCCATGTCGGCCAGGCTGTGGCGGGGGCGGCTGGCGAGCAGTTCCTCGATGCGATCGATGCGCGAGCGGTCGGCCCATTCGAAGCCGATCGGCTGGCGGGCGGAATCGTAGCCGGGGTCCAGGTTCATGTGATTGGCCGTGGCGACGAAGCCGCGCGGCGGGTTGCGTTGCATCGGCAAGTCATCGGCCGCGATCAGGCCCTGCCATTCATAGCGACCGTCGCCGGGCACCGGCAGCAGCCCGTCCCAGCCCTTGCGCCGGGGCACATACGCCGAGGCGCGCCAGCCGATCTCGCCCGCAGCGCTGGCGAAAACCAGGTTGAGCGGCGGCGCCCCCCAGGACTTGTGGGCCTGTTCGAACCCGGACCAGTCCCGGGCATCGAGGAACCACGCAGCGTGGAAGTAGCCGGCCGCTCCAGGCTGGGTCCAGACCGTGCGCAGGGCAAAGGCGAGACCCTTGTCGGGGTCCTCGCGGATGACCGGGCCGTGGCGGGTGAACTTCAGCTCGACCGGACGATCGCCCTCGCCCTTCACCGCGAGCGGCTCGGTCTCGACCGTGAACGGCTCCCACCGGCCCTGGTACCAATAGCGGCCCGGATGGTCCTTGCTGGTTCGGTAGACGTAGAGGTCTTCCTGATCGGCGTAGAAGATCGTGATGCCCCAGGCGACCTGGTCGTTGTGGCCGAAGGTCACCCCGGGAAGCGCCGGCTCGCCGGCCCCGGCGAAGTGCAGCCCGGGAGCGCTGACGTCGACCAGATAGCGCAGCGAGGGCATGGTGTGCCCGCGGTGCGGATCGTTGGCGAGGATCGGCCGCCCGGTCGCGGAATGCGTGGAATCGACCACCCAATTGTTCGATCCCTCGGACTGGTCGTTGCGATCGGCCATGGCCAGCCGGACATCGACCGGAGCCGCGGCCAGCTTCACCCCGTCGAACGCGACCTCCCCGGTCGCCAGCAGGTAGGTCTTGAGCACATCGTCCGGCACGGCGCAGGGATCGAGCCCCCTGGGCACGACAGGTTCGTGCGCAGGCTCGAGCTTGCGGCGCAGCGTCTCGAGCGGCAGTCCGCCCCGGCACACCGCCCGGGCGCGCTGGACCTCGGCCGAGACATTGCTCACCAGCGTATGGCTGCGGATGCGGACCACGTCATCGACAGTGAAGCGCTCGGGCCGCGATCCGGTCAGGACGAATTCGCGCGGCAGGGGCGCCCGGCCGCTGTCCACTTCGGCGATCCAGGCGTTGACCCCGGCGACGAAGGCCTCGGTCATGGCCCGGGCCCCGGCCGGATAAGTGGCCCATTCCGCCGCCATGTCGCCGCGGTAGAGAAACAGGCGGGCGGCGCGGTCCCGGTCGGCGAAGGACGGGCCGAAGCTCGCCGCCAGGCGGCCGAGACCCCGCTTGCGCCACAGGTCCATCTGCCACAGCCGCTCGCGCGCGGCATTGTAGCCCTGGAGGAAGAACGCATCGCGACGGCTGGCCGCCTGGATATGGGCTATGCCCCAGTGATCGACAACGATCCGCCCAGGTGCCTCGAGCCCGGCCGGGCGGCGCTGTTCCTGCACCGGCTCGGCCTGCACCGGAGGAATGGCCAGGGCCGCCGCGGGCAGCGCAAGAGTATAACCCAGCGCGCGGCCGGCCTTGGCGAACGTTCCGATCAACATGCCATTCCCCCCAGATCGCCGAGGCAAGCTGGTCCGGAACTGACGCCTTGCCAATACGTCAAGCGCCCCATGCTGGGCAGCCAGCACCCGGACCGATCGCCGCCAGGACAGGATTGACCGACTGCGCCGCCATGTCCACTCCCGGGTTTCGGGTCGGGATCTGCTCAAGGCAGGAGGTCCGATCGGATGATCCGGCCCTCACCGACGGGCGGGAGGACCCGGTTCCGGCCCGGCCGGAACTGGCCAGCGCACTCAAGCGCGCTGTGGCGCCGAGCCGAACCGCAATCTGTCCGCCGGGATCGGCTGCATGATGTCCCAGTGTTCGACGATCTTGCCATGGTCGACCCGGAACAGATCGAAATAGGCCATCGGCGTGTCGCCCAGGCGCCCGGTCGACCGGGTGAAGACGAAGTGCCCTTGGGCCACCACCTGGTGGAGGGTGGTGTAGACCATCGCCAGTCCCTGTGCGGCGAGGGCGTCCAGTGCGGCCCCCAGACCGGACAAACCGTCGGCGATCTGGGAATTGTGCTGGGCATAGTCATCGCCAGCGATGAACCGGGGCAGCTCGTCGTAGCGGGCACCGATCAGGATCGACTCGACGAAATCCCTGACGAGAGCGCGGCTCGTGTCTGTCAGACCGGGGTCGCCGACAGCGACCGGTCCATCGACCTGGGTCCGGCCGGAGGGATTGGGCGGAGCCATCGCCGCGGCCGCATCGTGATGCGCGACGATCCGGCCATCTACCACCCGCATGACATCGAACACCACCAAGGGTCCCGAGGCCAGTCCGGTCTGAGTGGCATGAACCACCGCCCAGTCACCGTCCTCGATCACCCGATGGATGGTCAGCGAGAGGCCCTCGGCAACCGCCAGCATTTCGGCAAGATCGCGCAGCCGATCCAGGTCCACACCATGCCCGCCGAGGAAGCCGTCGATCGCGGCCGGGTTGCGGTTGGTCAGCAGTGCGGTGGCGGCAGCACTCGGGCTCATCATGATGGCGCAGTCCTTCTGGTTGTTAGTTCCCAATGGAAACCTGATACCCAACGGACTATAAGGGCAAAAGAAGGCACCTTGCCGTGCCCTGGTCACCACGAGGTAACCGATGGCCGACGAATCCCTGCCGCCCTGGAACCCCTATGATCCCGACTGTCCGACCCGGATGATGCTCGACCGGATCGGCGACAAATGGACCGTGCTGGTTCTGGGCCTGCTGAGCGCCGGGCCGCTGCGCTTCAATGCCCTGCGTCGGCAGGTCCCGGGAATCTCGCAGAAAATGCTGTCGCAGACCCTCAAGGATATGGAGCGCGACGGCCTGGTCGACCGTTCGGCCTTCGCCACCGTACCGGTCACGGTCGAGTACACGATCACGCCGCTGGGGCAGTCCCTCGCCGCGACCGTCGCGCAACTGGTCACATGGGCCACCCGCCATGCCGATCAGGTGCTCGCGGCCCGAGCCCGCTACCAGTCCCGCTGAACCGGGCCGAACCGCCCGACCTGTCCTGATGGACATTAGAACGCTTATTAATACTCATCCCGGGTTATAAATGGTGTGAAGGGGTGGTACCAGCCTCGCAACGAACGCCCCGAGCCAGGGGCGCAGTGCAGAGGAGGGATTCCCCATGAAGCGCATTTCCCTGATCATGCTGGCCGGCGTTTCGGCCCTGGCCATCGCGCCCGCCGCGGTCCAGGCCCAGGCCGCCGCCCCGCAGGGCGCCACGGCTGCCGGCGAGGACGCCAGCACCGACACTGCGGGAATCGACCAGGCCGAAATCATCGTCACCGGCACCAGCCGCTCGCGCGTGGCGCTGGATACCCCGCTCGCCGTGAGCCAGGTCAGCACCCAGGCGCTTGCCCGCGCCGGCGTGTCCAGCCAGGCCGACATCCTCAACACCATCCCGACCATCAAGGCCGACGGCGGCGGCGGCGAAGTGGCGTCGAACATCTTCGTCAAGGGCCTGCCCTCGGGCGGCCAGTACCAGTTCACCCCGCTGATGTACGATGGCATCGCCGTGCTTTCGTCGTTCGGGCTCAACTCCTCGGCCTACGACGTCTATGCCCGCAACGATCTGGGCATCAGCCGGCTCGAATTCGTGCGCGGCGGTGTGTCGAACCTGTTCGGCCCCGGCTCGGTCGCCGGCCTGATCAACTACATCAGCAAGACCGGTGGTGACCGCCTGGAGGGCACGGTGCAGCTCGAAGTTGCCCAGCGCGACCGCTATCGCGGTGACGTGGCGCTGAGCGGCCCGCTCGGCAACAACGTCTACTTCTCGCTCGCCGCCTTCTACCGCACCGACAAGGGCCCGATCCGCACCAACCTGGACACCAAGGGCGGCCAGGTGCGCGGCAACCTAGAGTACCGCTTCAGCGACGGCAGTGGCAACGTGAAGGTGCTGGGTCAGTACATCGACGACCAGGTCCAGTTCTACCTACCGATCCCGCTCAGCGGGCCGACCCGGCAGCGCCTGGCCGGCAACGACGGCGCGGTCGTCAATTCGGTGCAGAACCAGTTCAACACCGCGGGCCTCGGCTTCCGCACCCCCACCGGTACCTTCAATTCGGACATCAACGAGGGTGTCCGGACCAAGGGCGGCATGATCGGGCTGACCTTCGACAAGGACTTCGGGGACAGCGGCTGGGCGCTGAACGGCAAGTTCAAGTTCAGCGACTACAAGCACAAGTTCGGGCTGTGGGCCGACGGTGACGGCGTGATCAACGTCCCCGAGACCCTGCAGAGCTTCCTGACCAACCGCAGTCTCGGCGCGCCGGCCAACGCCCAGTTCACCTTCTTCGGCGGGGGCGCCGTGCCGTCGAACTTCCTGCTCTTCGCCAACCGCTTCACCGATCGCGTCCGCCCGGCGCGGGACTTCACCGCCGAGCTCAACCTGACGAAGAAGCTGCAGACCGGCGCGGTCGATCATGCGCTGACCTTCGGCGGCTTCTATGGCCGGGCCAGCGCCGGGGACTACAACGTCACCACCACGTACCTGGCTGAATTCAACAACCGGCCGCGGCTGGTCAACCTGGTCGTCACCAACCCGGCCACCGGCGGGCAGACCATCGTCAGCAACAACGGCCTGCTCAACGCGGGTGCCGGTTACGTCAACAACTGGCACAAGGCCGAGCGCTATGCCGGTTACTTCGCTGACCAGATGAAGATCGGCAGCCGCTTCAACCTGGACATCGGCGGCCGCATCGAGACGATCAACGGCGATATCAGCCGCGAGCGGACGTCGACCACGATCACCGACAGCACCACGGCGAACCTCTCGTCGGCGCTGCGCGACGTGATCTGGGGCAACGGCGGCTTCCTGACCGGCAAGGTCTCGACCACCGAATGGGCGCTCGCCGTGGGTGCGCTCTACAAGCTGACCGACCGGGTCAGCCTCTATGCCAACGGCTCGCGCGGGTTCTTCTTCCCCGAACTGCGGTCGGTGGCGTTCAAGACCCTGCCGACCGGCACTGCGGCCAATGCCAGCCTCTCGCCGGGGACGCAGAGCTACACCGCCGAGATCATCAAGCAGGCCGAAGCGGGCATCAAGGTCAGCCAGCCGCAGTTCTCGATGACCGCGGCCCTGATCTACACCCGGCTCGACAATCGCCGGCAGGTCCTTTTCGTCAACGACGGCGCTGGCGGCTTCATCGAGCGGGTCAACCTGGTCGGCACCGAGAGCTACGGCGTGGAGGCCACGCTGGACCTCAAGCTGATGAAGAACCTGCGCTTCAACGGCGATCTGACCATCCAGAGCGCCAAGTACATCGCCTTCGACACGACCCCCGCCTTCATCGGCAACAATGTCGAGCGCCAGCCCGAAGTGCTCTACAACGCCGGGCTGTACTATGACGATGGCACGCTGGATGCGTCCTTCTTCACCAACTACACCGGTGACAATTTCACCGCCTCGAACAACACGATCCGGCTCAAGGGCTGGAACGTGGCCAACTTCGACGCGGGCTACCGGATGCCCCTCGGCGCCAGCTCGGTGCGGGTCAGCGTGAACGTGTTCAACGTGTTCAACAGCGCGGCCGTGACCGAGGGTTCGCCCCGTCAGGACAACAACCAGGCCGCGAACGGAGCCTTCTTCGTCGGCCGCCCGGTCCTGCCGCGGCGCGTGATGGGCCGGATCGCCTACTCGTTCTAAGGCTCTCCCCCACCCGGTGCGACGGCAGTGCCGTCGCACCGGGCTTCGTGATAGCCCGGGCGCTCCACCCCGGAAGGATCACCATGTCGCTGCGACCCCTCCTGACCTCGCTGTTCCTGGCCGGCGTCGATGCGGCAAGCGCGCCGACGGCCCTGGGCGGCCGGCTGCCGTCCACCCCGGCTCGCGGCCGCACCATCGTCCTGGGCTGCGGCAAGGCCGCAGCCGCGATGGCCGAGGTCGCCGCCGCGGAGCTGCCCGGCGAGGTCATCGGCTGCGTGGTCACCCGCTATGGCCATGGCGCGCGCGGCGATACGGGCGGAATCGAGGTGATCGAGGCGAGCCATCCGGTGCCGGATTCGGCCAGCCTGACGGCCGGGGAGACGATCCGCCGCCTCGCCGGTACGGCCGCGCCGGGCGACCGGGTGGTGTTCCTGATCTCGGGCGGGGGATCGGCCCTGCTGTGCCAGCCGATCCCGGGGCTGTTCCTGCCGATGAAGGCCCGGATCACCGACCATCTGGTCAAGTCGGGAGCGCCGATCGGAGAGATCAATCTGGTCCGGCGCCATCTCTCGCAAGTGAAGGGTGGCCGGCTGGCCGCCGCGGCGGCCGAGGCAGCGGGCGACATGCATACCTTCCTGATCTCGGACGTGGCCGGGGATGATCCCGCGGCCATCGCATCGGGTCCTTCGATTGCGGCACCGTTCGAGCCGCAACGGGCGCTGGACATCCTCGAACACTATGGCTGGGAGGTTAGCCCGGGTCTGGCCCAGGCGGTGCTGAACTGGAATGGGGTCGATGCCCCGATCCATCCGGTCGAGATCGTGGCGAACGGCCGGACCGCGCTCGACGCGGTGGAGCGGGCCGCCCGCGCCCAGGGCTGGAACGTGATCCGGCCAGGCGACGAATTGACCGGCGATGCGACCGAAACCGGTCGCGACCACGCGGCCCTGGCCCTGGACCTGGCCAGCCGGCCGGGCCGCCACCTGATCCTCACCGGCGGCGAGCTGACCGTCCGGGTGAAGGCCACGGACGGGCGCGGCGGGCCGAACCTCGAATACCTGACCCGGCTGATGGCCGGCCTGCCCGACGGCGCGCCGATCGCCGCCCTGGCAGGCGACAGCGACGGGATCGACGGCAGCGAGGACAATGCCGGCGGCTACTTCGATTCGGACGTTCGCGCCCCGGCCCAGGCCTGCTTCGACGCGCTGGCCGGTAACCGCAGCTATGACCTGTTCGACAGTTTCGGCGGTCTGATCAAGACCGGGCCAACGCGCACCAACGTGAACGACATCCGCATGATCGCGGTGGGAGACAGCACATGACCCTGACGGCCCAGCCGGCGGAACCGACACTGGACGATCTGGCGCGCGATATCCTGCGCCGCAACGACCGGGGCGGCTACACGGTGCCGACCGGCGGGCTCTACCCGTTCCAGTGGAACTGGGATTCGGCCTTCGTCGCGCTGGGCTTCGCCGAGTTCGACCGGAACCGCGCCTGGCAGGAGATCGAAAGCCTGGTCTCCGCCCAGTGGGAAGACGGGATGATCCCGCACATCGTGTTCCACCAGCACGACGCCGGCTATTTCCCCGGTCCCGAGGTGTGGAACACCGGCCGGACTCCGCCAACATCCGGGATCACTCAGCCCCCGGTGCTGGCCAGCGTGGTCCGCCAGTTGTGGGAGCAGGAAGGCGCCGATCCGTCCCATCCGCGGATGCGCGCGCTCTACGCCGCCTGCCTGAAGAGCCATCGCTGGTTTCACACCTATCGCGATCCGCTGGGCAACGGGCTGGTCATGGTCACGCACAACTGGGAAACCGGGCGCGACAACTCCAGCGAGTGGGACCATGCGCTCGACCGGATCGACACATCGGGCGTGGGATCCTACCAGCGGCGCGACACCGGCCACGTCGATGCCGCGATGCGGCCGACCCAGCGCGAATACGATCGCTACGTGGCGATCCTGCAGTTCGGCCGGTCCAGCGGATGGGATCACCGCGTGATCGCGGATCAGGGTCCGTTCCGGATGATCGATGTCGGCATGTCGATGATGCTGCTGCGCGCCAACCGCGACCTGCTGGCCCTGGCCGAGGCGATCGGGGACGAGGCCGCGGCCGACGAATTGCGCGGGCGCGTCGCCCTGTCGGAACAGGGCATGGACTGGCTGTGGAACGAAGAGGTCGGGGCCTTCTGCTCGCGCGACGTGATTACCGGGGAGAGTTCGGGCCTGGTCACCAATGCCAGCTTCCTGGCCTTCTATGCCGGGGTCGGCACCCCCGCGCAGCGGCAGCGCCTGCTCGACGCGCTCGAGCGGATGGGCCGCTCGGCGCAGTACCTCCTGCCCAGTCTGGAGGCGGGGAGCCGCGATTACGATCACCGGCGCTACTGGCGCGGCCCGATCTGGCTGGTGGTCAGCTACATGGTCGCCCGGGGTCTGGCCGAGCAGGGCCAGGCCGACTGGGCCGAGCGGATCCGGGCGGATTCGACCCGCCTGATCATCCGCTCCGGGTTCTATGAAAGCTTCAGCCCGGAGACCGGCGAAGGTTCGGGCGGCGGCGATTTCTCATGGACCGCCGCGATGTGGCTGGCCTGGTGCGGACAGTGAACCGGCCGGGTGCCGCCGGACCGGTCGGTCGCTGGGTCGCCGGACGGTTCGACCGGCCCGCCCCGGCCAACTACCCCTGGATCCTGGTCGGCCTGCTGTGGTGCGTCTCGTTCCTCAATTCGGCGGACCGGGCCATCCTCAACTCGGTCAAGCCGCTGCTGCGCGATGCCTTCGCGATCAGCGACATCCAGCTCGGCCTGGTCGATACCGTGTTCTTCTGGACCTATGCGGTCTGCGCGTTCCTGTTCGGACGGATCGGGGACTCGGTCCGGCGCCGCAACATGATCGTGTTCGGGCTGGTGTTCTGGAGCACGGCCACGGGGCTGATGCCGATCGCCACGGGCTTCGCCATGCTCCTGGCCATGCGCACGCTGGTCGCGGTCGGCGAGTCCACCTATTACCCCACGGCCACGGCGCTGATCAGCGCCTGGCAGAGCCCGGCCCGGCGCAGCCGCGCCCTGGCCATCCACCAGACCGCCGTGTTCGCCGGCGGCGGGATCGGCGGCTGGGCGGCCGGGCGCCTGGCCGACCTGCACGGCTGGTGGATGCCGTTCCTGGTCTTTTCGGGCCTGGGCTTCGTGGTCCTGGTCGTGCTGCTCGGCAAACTGCGCGATGATGCCCCGTCCCGGACGCCGCAGGCGCAGGCCCACCCGTCCGAACCGGCCGAGCCGCTGCGCATGGTCCTGCGCAACCCGGCCGCCCTGCTGCTCTGCGCGGTGTTCTTCCTGGCCACGGCGGCCTATTCGGCCGTGCTCAACTGGAGCAACACCTACGCTCACGACGTGCTCAAGCTCGATCTGGCCGACAGCGCACTGGTCGGACCGGTGATGATCACCACGGCCGGGTTCTGCTCGGTGCTCGTCGGCGGGTGGCTGGCCGACGTCCTCGCCGCGCGCAATCCGCTGGGCCGGATCACCGTCCTGACCCTTGGCCTGACGGTCGCCGCCACCTTCCTGCTCCCCTTCCCCTGGGCACGGTCGGCGACGATGGTCGGCGCCATGCTGTTCGCCACCAGCTTCGGCAAGGGCCTGTTCGACGGCTGCATCTATGCCGCGATGCACGATGTCATGCCCGACGCCGCCCGCGCGACGGCCGCAGGACTGATGACCATGATGGGCTTCATCGGCGCCGGGATCGCGACGGTCGCCCTGCCCGCGATCGCCACGCTCACCGGGCTGGCCGCGGGTTTCGGGATGATGGCCGGGCTTTACCTGCTGGCCGTGCTGCTGCTGCTGGCGGGTCGTCCAGTCGTACGGCGGGTGCTGCAGCAAGGCTGACGGATCGCCTGCGGCGACTGGTGACCGCGCCCGGCGGCTTGGCTATCACCCACCGGTGAGCCGCGAATCCATCCTGCTACCCGCCCCGATGCACGGCTCGGTCGCCGCCGCGCTGGAACCCCGCTTCACCCTGCACCGCTTGTGGCAGGAGGACGATCCGGACGCCTTCCTGCGCGCCCATGGCCCCTCGATCCGCGCCCTGGCGGTGAGCACCCTTGCCGGGCCGGTCGGCGCCGACCTGTTCGACCGGCTGCCCGCGCTGGAGATCGTCGCCAACTTCGGCGTCGGCTATGACAATGTCGATATCGCCGCGGCCCGGGCGCGCGGGATCGTGGTGACCAACACCCCCGGCGTGCTGGACGAGGAGGTGGCCGATCTGGCCGTGGCGCTGCTGCTCGCCACGATCCGGCAGTTGCCGCAGGCCGAGCGGTTCCTGCGCGCGGGACTGTGGCGCGACGGCGGCTTCCCGCTTTCGCCCACCTTGCGCGGGCGGCGGGTCGGTCTGTTGGGGCTGGGCGGGATCGGCAAGGCGATCGCGCGGCGGCTGGAGGGATTCGGGGTGGACCTGGCCTATCACGGCCGCACCCGGCAGGCGGCAGTGGCCTATCCCTGGTATCCCACGCCCCTCGCCCTGGCGGAGGCCTGCGACACGCTGATCGCGATCCTGCCGGGCGGTCCCGCGACGCGGCACATCATCGATGCGGCGGTCCTCGCCGCGCTGGGCCCGCAAGGGGTGCTGATCAATGTCGCGCGGGGCAGCGTGGTCGATCAGGATGCGCTGATCGACGCCTTGCGCCAGGGCACGATCCTGGCCGCCGGGCTCGACGTCTATGCGGCCGAGCCCGAGGTCCCGGCCGAGCTGCTCGCCCTGCCCAATGCCGTGTTGCTGCCCCACGTCGGATCGGCTTCGGAGCACACCCGCAGCGCCATGGGCCACCTGGTGGCCGACAACCTGATCGCCTGGTTCGAACGGGGACATCCGCTGACGCCGGTGTGACGACCCGCGCGACCCCGGTCGACATTGCCAAGTCACGCAACTATGTTGCGCTCTTGAGCAAGCCCGGGTGTCCAGCACCGGGCCAGATCGAGGAGCCTGCCGCCATGGTCCGTCCGGACACGTGCTTCGTTTCCCCCGACGTGATCCGCCGGCGCTTCGCCGCGGCCATGTCGGCGATGTACCGCGACGAGGTGCCGCTCTACACCACGCTGCGCGACATCGTCGCCGAGGTGAACGAGGCGATCACCGGCGAACCGGACGCCGCGGTCGAACGCCATGGCGCGATCCGCGTCGGCACCCCGGCAGAGATGCGGGCCATCGCCCGGCTGTTCGCGGTCATGGGCATGCACCCCGTCGGCTACTACGATCTGACCCCGGTGGGCGTGCCCGTCCATTCGACCGCCTTCCGCCCGGTCACCGCCGAGGGGCTGGCCATCAACCCGTTCCGTGTGTTCACCTCGCTGCTGCGGCTGGAACTGATCGAGGACGCCGCATTGCGCGCAGCGGCGGAGACGATCCTGGCCGGGCGGACCATCGTGTCGGCGGAAACGCTGGCCCTGGTCGATCGCGCCGAGGCGCAGGGCGGGCTGGATGAGGCCCAGGCCGAGGCCTTCGTGGCCGGCGCGCTCGAGGTCTTCCGCTGGCACGGAACCGCCCGGGTCGACGGCGAGACCTATGCCCGGCTGCTCGGCTCGCACCGGCTGGTGGCCGACGTGGTCGCGTTCGGCGGCCCGCACATCAATCACCTGACCCCGCACACGCACGACATCGACCGCGTCCAGGCCGAGATGGCCGCGCGCGGCCTGCCCCACAAGGCCAGCATCGAAGGGCCGCCGCGGCGTCGGACGGCGATCCTGCTGCGCCAGACCAGCTTCAGCGCCCTGGCCGAACCCTTCGTTCCGGCCGGTGCCGATCCCGCCAGCGAGCCCCTGCGCCACACCGCCCGCTTCGGCGAGGTCGAGCAGCGCGGCGCGGCGCTGACCCCCAGGGGACGGGCCCTTTACGACCAGTGCCTGGCCACCCTGCGCAATGAGGGGACCTCCCCGGACGAGGCCTTCGCCGCTTTCCCCGACGATTTCGTGACCCTGCGCCGGAACGGCCTGGCCTATGCCCGCTATGTCGCCACCGGCACGAGCGGCGGGGCGACGGACCTGGAGGAGGCGCTGGACCGCGGCTTGATCGTGGCCGAGCCGATCCTCTACGAGGATTTCCTTCCCGTCAGCGCTGCCGGCATCTTCCGTTCGAACCTGGCCGATGACGATTACAGCGCCAGCACCCAGGCCTCATCGCAGGCCGAGTTGGAAGCGGCGATCGGCCGGGCGATCCTGGATCCCTTTGCCCTGTACCAGGCGATCGAGGACGCCTCGCGCGAGGCGGCGCTGGCCCATCTGCGCGGGTCGGTGGCGCTGCACGAGACCTGACGGACGCTGCGCTTGATCCCCGCGGCGGGAACCGCCAGTGTCGGCGCGACGTGACACGCCGTGAGGGAGAGAATGGCGAACCGATTCCTATCCGCCGCCATGCTGGCCTGGGCCACTCTCGCCGCACCGGCCGGCGCCCAGGACACCCCGATCGCATTCAGCCAATCCGAGCAGGGCGCCTCCGCCCTCCCTCCGATCCTGTCCGCGCGCGAACGGGCCGAGACCGAGAACCGCATCCTTGCCACCCGGCTTGACGAGATCGTTCCGGCCATCATGCGGGCCGAGGGGGTCGACCTGTGGCTGCTGGTCGCGCGCGAATACTTCGAGGAGCCGGTGGTTGCCTCGATGCTCGATGCGCACAACATGCATGCGCGGCGCCGGACCATCCTGATCTTCCACGATCCGGGCGACGGCAAGCCGGTCGAGCGGCTGACCGTGAGCCGGTATGGCCTGGGCGGTCTGTTCGCCCCGGCCTGGGACCCGGACAAGCAGCCCGACCAGTGGCAAGCCGCCGCCGATCTGATCGCCGCGCGCAATCCGGCGCGGATCGCGGTCAACATCTCGGACCTGTCGCAGTTTGCCGACGGGATGACGGTCAGCCAGTATGCGGCCTTCACCGCGGCCCTGCCCCCGGCGCTGCGCCCCCGGATCGTCAGCGGCGAGGGGCTGGCGGTGCGCTGGCTGGAGACCCGCACACCGGCCGAGATGGCGCTCTACCCCACGATCATGCGGGCCGCCCATGCAGTGATCGCGCAGGCCTTCTCGCGCGCGGTCATCACCCCGGGGGTGACCACGGCCGAGCAGGTCCAGTGGTGGTATCGCGACCGTCTGCTCCAACTGGGCCTGGAGCCATGGTTCCATCCCTCGGTGGCGATCCAGCGGCAGGGGGTGAAGGGCATGCTGGAGGGATCGGAGGTGATCCGTCCCGGGGACCTGCTGTGGACCGACTTCGGCATCACCTATCTGCGGCTCAACACCGATACCCAGCATCTGGCCTATGTCCTGAAGCCAGGCGAGACCAGCGCCCCGGCCGGTCTGCGGCAGGGGCTGGCCAACAGCAACCGCGTGCAGGACATCCTGACCCGTCAGTTCGCCATCGGGCGGAGCGGCAACGAGGCGCTCGCCAGGGCCCGCGCCGAGGCCAAGGCGGCCGGGCTCGATCCGTCAATCTATGCGCACCCGATCGGGCTACACGGCCACGGCGCCGGTCCGTCGATCGGGTTCTGGGACAACCAGAACGCCGATCCGCGCGGCACCGGGCCGATCCGGCCCAATACCGCCTGGTCGATCGAGCTGACGTCCTATGCCGCCGTGCCCGAATGGGGCGGCCAGCGGGTGGACTTCCGGACCGAGGAGAACGCGCTCTTCGACGGGCGCAGCCTGCGCTACATCGACGGACGCCAGACCGAACTCACCCTGATCCCGTCCGACCCCTGACGCGACCCGACCCGGGTCTAGGAACGCGGCGGGGCGGGCAGGAACTGCTTGACCTCGGCCAGGAAGCGCGCCGGGGCATCGAGCATGATGAAGTGGGCCGCATCCGGAATGCGGGTCAGCACGGCGCCCGGGACATTGGCATACTGGATGCGGTAGCCGGCATCGAACTGGTCGTCGGGCACGCCCGCGGCCATGGCCGGCTTGACGTAAAGCACGGTCACCGGAACGGTCACCGCCTTGAGCTCAGCGCGCAGATCGGTCGCCTGGATATCGGCATAGGTGCGCGCCGTCAGGGCCGGATCGCTGGTGCGCGAATCCTCCATGACCGCCGGGCGCTCTGCCTCGTTGTTGACCATGCCGGCGACCATCTGGGTCATCATGGCCTTCATCCCATCGGGATTGCCGGCCATGCGCGCCTGCATGCCCTCGACGATGGCGCGCGCTTCTGCCCCGGTCTTGGCGCCGAAGAAGGCGCCGGTGAAGGGCACCATATCGACCACCATCAAGCGGCCGAGCGCATCGGGGTGGCGGCTTGCCAGCATCATCCCGATCGTGCCGCCCATCGAGTGGCCGATCAGCGCCGGCTTGACCAGCTTCTCCTCCCGCACATAGCGCGCCAGCTCCTCCGCGACGGCCGCGGAGACATCGCCCTGGACATTGGCGCCCGGAGCGGTGCCCGAAAACCCGCGCACCTGGACGAGGTGGTAGCGGTAGCCGGGCAGGCCCGAGACCAGCGCGTTGTAGATTCGCGGGTTGGAGGTCAGCCCCGGTACCAGGATCACGTCGGGGCCCGATCCCTGGACGGTGACGATGATCCGGTCCGACGTGAACGCCTGGGCCGGAGCGACCGCCAGGGTCCCCAACACGATGGCCGCCACGGCGGCGCCAACAGGATGAAACATGGTCTCTCCTTCCAAGTCCGAGGCGCCAAGCGTGCCACAAGCCTTTGGCGACCACCAGTCGGTATCAGGTCAATCCCAGCTCGCGCAGGACAGCCGGAATGCGTTCCTTGAACGGAAAGAAGCCCTTGGTCGCATGGGGCCAGAACCATTCGTCCCACTCCCGCCGGACCCGGTGCAGCGCGACCCCGGCGGCGGCGAGGGTCGGTTCGATAGCGGCCAGGGCATCGGCCACCGGGCCAACCGGAGCATAGGGGGTGACGATGTGCCGAACCCCCGCCGCCTCTGCCACCGCGACCAGGCCGGACGCATCCAGCCCGGTCCGCAACGAAGGTGTGGCGGCGAAGTGCGCGCCGAGACGGGCCGCTGTGTCGGTCATGGCTGCATTGACGAACCCACGCGCGCGATCCCCCCATAGCAGGGCCGGATCGTCCACCACCAGCACGCCTGCGACCGGATGGCCCGGCGTCCAGAGCGCTTCGGGGTGAAGATCATCGGCGGTGACCAGCAGCAAGGCCGGGTCAGGCGGCGGGGCGGGCGCCGCCGGCGGAACAGGCCCGGCCGCCCCGATCGGCGGCTCGACCAGGGCCACGGCCTCACTCGCCAGGCCGCGGGGAGCGAAACGGCCCCCGGTGTGGCGGGCGATGTTGTCGGCCGTCGCCAGATAGGTCTTGCCCGCGGTCTGCAGGCCGGCGACCCACCGCCATGACAGGATGTTGCTCGCCGCGTCGGCGTCGATCAGGTGGCGCAGGAAGAAGTCCGCGCCCAGCGCCCAGGGCAGGCGCAGGGTGAAGATCCAGATCGATGCGAACCACATCCGCGCATGATTGTGGAGGTAGCCGGTCCCGACCAGCTCACGCGCCCAGTCGTCGAAACCCTCGATGCCGGTGCGCCCGGCCTCGGCATCGGCCAGCAGGAGGGGATCGGGCGGATTGTCCCGCTGCCGGTCGCGCTCCTCGATGAACCGCGACCAGACCGCGGGGCGCCGCTCGAGCCATCCTTTCCAGTACGTGCGCCACAGCACCTCCTGCACGAACTTGTCGCAGTCGGGCAGACGATGCCGGGCCAGCACCGCCGCGATCACCTCCTGCTCGTCAATCAGGCGATAGCGCAGCCAGGGGGACAGGCGCGAGACCGCGCCCGGCTGGTCCGGACCAGGATCGGTGTTGCGACCGGCGGCATAGGCGGCCCCGGAACGCGGCACGAAGTGCGCTAGGCGCGCCAGTCCGGCGGCCCGGCCCGGGGGGAACGCCGGGTCGCCGAAGAGCGGCTCAGGGGGCGACGGAGCGGGACCGGCAGGGGCAGGCATGAGGCCCGCGCTAGCGCCGGGAAAGGGTGCTGTCAGCCTGCCCTCACGGCCGCTGCTGCCCCCTCTTGTAATGTCTATCATTTAAGTAGACATATAGCGGCACAACAATGTGAGAGGTGTGCCATGCGTCTCCCTGCCAAGCTTTCCCGCAACACCCTGGGCAGCCGGATCGGGCTGGCCCTGCCCCTTGTCCTGCTCGCGGCGGGGTGCAAGGGCGCGGAGGAGGCGCCGGCGCCTTCGACCGTCAGTCGGGCCGAGGCCCCGGTCCGGGTCACGACCTCGAAGACCGAGCTGTCGATCCCGGGTCTGGTCGATCACCGGACCGAAACCACGGTGGTCGAACCGGCCTATCGCCCGGCCGTGATCGAGGACCGCGGACCGACGGCAACTCCCAGCCCCGCGCCGCAGTCCGGTCTCCTGACCGCCGGGGATGTCGATGATCTGCTCAACCCCGCACAGTATGCCCGCTATGCCAGCCATTACCTGCAAACCAGCGGGCAGAAGCTCGATTTCGTGGACACCCGCTCCCGCGTGGTGCTGCGCGTGTTCGACCGCCGCGGACAGCCCGTGCCGTTCGCGCGGATCAGCGTGCGGCGCAACGGGACGCCGCTGCAGGTCACCACCGTGGCTGACGGCACGGCCTCGGTCTATCCGCGCATGGACGGGGTCCCGGAATCGACTGTGCTCGATGTCCGCTCGGCGGCGGGATCGGTCATGGTTCCGGTCCGGCTCCACGGCCAGCGCCTGATCCCGGTCTTGCTCGGCGGGATCGCGACGCCCCCTGCGGCGATGGACCTGGCGATCGTGGTCGACACCACCGGCAGCATGGGGGACGAGATGGCCTTCCTGCGGGCGGAACTCGATGCGATCATCGCGCGGCTCCAGCGCAATGCCGGCAATGTCAGCCTGCGCATCGGCGTGGTCCTGTTCCGCGACGACGGGGACGATTACGTCGTGCGGACGGCGCCGCTGACCGAACGCATGGATGACGTGCGCCACTTCATCGCCGATCAGGACGCCGGCGGCGGCGGCGACGCGCCCGAAGCGCTCGACCAGGCCGTGGCGGCCTCGACCCGTCTGCAATGGCGCTCAAACGCGGCCAAGGCGGTGCTGCTGGTCACGGATGCGCCGCCGCACGGCGACCGGATCGGCCGCACTCTGGCGCTGACCCAGGGGCTGCGGGCCCAGGGAGTCCAGGTGATCCCGGTCGGCGCCAGCGGAGTGGATGACGATGCCCAGTACGTGCTGCGATCGATGGCGGCGCTGACCCAGGGCCGCTACATTTTCCTCACCGATGACAGCGGTGTGGGCGATGGCCATGCCGAGCCCGATGTCGCCTGCTACCAGGTCACCCGCCTCGACCAGCTCATCGCCCGGGTCCTGGCCAGCGTTGCCACCGGCCGGCGGGTGGAGGCTCGCCCGGACGACGTGATCCGCAACGTCGGCGCCTATAACCGCGGCCAGTGCCTCGCGCCCGGACAGTTCCGTCAGGAGTGATGTCGCCAAGCCGGGCGCCGGTCAGCCCTCCCCCTTCACCTTGCGGCGGAAGGCGTGGAGCAGCGGCTCGGTGTAGCCGTTGGGCTGCTCCAGCCCTTCGAACACGAGCGCGCGGGCGGCCTGGAAGGCCAGGCTGCCGTCCGGATCCACGGCCATCGGCCGGTACAGCGGGTCGGCGGCGTTCTGGGCGTCGACCTTGGCCGCCATGCGCAGCAGCGCGGCATCGACCTGCTCGGGCGTGACCACTCCGTGGAGCAGCCAGTTGGCGATGTGCTGGCTGGAAATGCGCAGCGTCGCCCGGTCCTCCATCAGCCCGACATCGTTGATATCGGGCACCTTGGAGCAGCCGACTCCCTGGTCGATCCAGCGCACGACATAGCCGAGGATGCCCTGGGCGTTGTTGTCAATCTCCTCGGCGATCTCGCCGGCGGACCAGTTCTGGCCGGCGGCGACCGGGATGGTCAGCAGCGCGTCGAGCGAAGCGACCGGTTCGGCCCGGCGCTCCGCCTGGCGGGCGAAGACGTCGACCCGGTGGTAATGGGTGGCATGCAGCGTCGCCGCGGTCGGCGAGGGCACCCAGGCGGTGTTGGCGCCGGTCCGCGGGTGGCCGACCTTCTGCACCAGCATGTCGCCCATCCGGTCCGGCATGGCCCACATGCCCTTGCCGATCTGGGCCCGGCCCGACAGCCCGCAGGCGAGTCCGATCTGCACATTGCGGTCCTCGTAGGCCTGGATCCAGGCGCTGGCCTTCATGTCGCCCTTGCGCAGCATCGGCCCGGCCCGCATCGAGGTGTGCATCTCGTCCCCGGTGCGGTCGAGGAAGCCGGTGTTGATGAACATGATGCGGTCCTTCACCGCATGGATGCAGGCGGCCAGGTTGGCGCTGGTCCGGCGCTCCTCGTCCATCACCCCGATCTTCAGCGTGTGCCGCGCCAGCCCGAGCAGGTCCTCGACCGCGTCGAACAGGTCATTGGCGAAGGCGCATTCATCCGGCCCGTGCATCTTGGGCTTGACGATATAGACCGATCCCGTCCGGCTGTTGCGGATCGGCCCGGCACCCTTGAGATCGTGCAGCGCGATCAGGCTGGTGACGATCCCGTCAAGGATACCCTCCGGTGCCTCGCCGCCATCCGGGAGCAGCACGGCCGGATTGGTCATCAGGTGGCCGACGTTGCGGACCAGCAGGAGCGAGCGGCCGGGAAGCGTGAACGGTGTCCCGTCAGGCGCGACATAGGCGCGGTCGGGGTTGAGCCGCCGCGTGATGGTTTCCCCGCCCTTCGCGAAGGTGTCGGCCAGGTCGCCCTGCATCAGCCCCAGCCAATTGGCATAGGCGGCCACCTTGTCCTCGGCGTCGACCGCGGCGACCGAGTCCTCGAAATCGCAGATCGTGGTCAGGGCCGCCTCCACGATCACGTCGGCGATCCCGGCGGGATCGTCGCGGCCGATCGGGTGACTGCGGTCGATCACCACCTCGATGTGCAGGCCACGGTGCGCGAACAGCCAGTTGTCGTCGGCACGGCCAACGAGTTGGGCGGGATCGGCCAGCACCGGCCGTCCACCGGCCCAGTCGGCCCAGCGTCCGGCAGCCAGCGGCACGGCGTCGTCGAGGAAGGCCTTGGCCCAGGCGATCACCTCGGCACCGCGCGCCGCGTCATAGCCAGGCCCGGCCGGCGCGCCGGGAATCGCGTCGGTGCCATAAAGCGCATCGTAGAGGCTGCCCCACCGCGCATTGGCGGCATTGAGCAGGAACCGGGCGTTGAGCACCGGGACGACCAACTGGGGCCCGGCCACTTCGGCCAGTTCGCGGTCGACATGGCGGGGGGCGACGGTGAACGGGGCAGGCTCGGGCACCAAATAGCCGATGTCCTGCAGAAAGGCCCGGTAGGCGGGCAGGTCCTGCGGCTGGCCGGCTTGCGCCTGATGCCAGCCATCGATGTCCGACTGGAGCGCGTCGCGGCGCGCAAGCAGGTCGCGGTTGCGCGGCGTGAACCGGGCGAAGATCGCGGCAGCGCCTTCCCAGAACGCCTCGGGTGCCATCCCGGTGCCGGGCAGGGCCCGCGTCTCGATGAAGCTCGCCAGCTCAGTGGCGACCTGCAGGCCGGCGCGATTCACGTATTCCGTCATGGTCATATCCCTTCCCGGCCCTGCTAGCGGAGGCCCCGCCCTTTCGGTAGAAGGAAAGAGTTCAACACAGCTTTTACTTCAGGGAAACGATGGAGCCACCCGGGGCAAAGCGCCTTGACGCCCGGGCGGTCGGACGCCACCTAGCGCGGCGAAAGCGGAGCCGCGTCGCGGCCCAGCCAGCGCAACCGGAAGGTCCTGACCATGTCCCAGCACGATCCCGTCATCATCGCCTCGTTCGCCCGCACCCCGATGGGCGGCTTCCAGGGCGCGCTGTCGGGGGTCTCCGCCACCGAACTGGGCGCGACCGCGGTCAAGGCGGCGGTCGCCCGCGCCGGGGTGGAGCCGGAAGCGATCGATCGCCTCTACATGGGTTGTGTCCTGTCGGCCGGGTTGGGGCAGGCCCCGGCGCGGCAGGCTGCGCTCAAGGCCGGACTGCCGCTGTCGGTCGAGGCGACCACGGTCAGCAAGGTCTGCGGTTCGGGCATGCAGGCCACGATCATGGCGCACGAGGCGCTGAGCGCGGGCACCGCCGACGTGATCGTTGCCGGGGGGATGGAGAGCATGTCGAACGCGCCCTTCCTGATGACCAAGCACCGCGCCGGTGCGCGCATCGGGCATGACGTGATCTACGACCACATGATGCTCGACGGGCTGGAGGATGCCTATACCCCCGGCAAGGCGATGGGCGCATTCGCCGAGGATACGGTCGAACAATACCAGTTCAGCCGGGCCGACCAGGACGCCTATGCGCTGGAAAGCCTCAACCGCGCCCGGCAGGCGATCGCCAGCGGCGCCTTCGCCGCCGAAGTCGTGCCGATCACGGTCAAGAGCCGCGCGGGTGAGACCGAGGTGACGGTCGACGAACAGCCCGGCAACGCCCGGCCCGACAAGATCCCGACGCTGAAGCCGGCCTTCCGCAAGGACGGGACGATCACCGCGGCCAATGCCTCGTCGATCTCGGATGGCGCCGCGGCGCTGGTCCTCACCCGCGAAAGCGTTGCGGCGGCGCGGGGCCTCTCGCGCGAGGCGGTGCTGATCGCCACGGCCGGACACGCCCACGAACCGGCGCTGTTCACCACCGCCCCGGTCCCGGCGATCCGCAAGGTGCTGGACAAGGCGGGCTGGACCATCGACGATGTCGACCTGTTCGAAATCAACGAGGCCTTCGCCGCGGTGACCATGATCGCGATGCGCGATCTCGGCATCCCGCATGAGAAGGTCAACGTCCACGGCGGCGCGACCGCGCTGGGCCATCCGATCGGCGCCAGCGGCGCGCGGATCATCGCCACGCTGGTTGCCGCGCTGAAGCACCACGGCAAGAAGCGCGGCGTCGCCTCGCTGTGCATCGGCGGCGGCGAGGCCACGGCCGTGGCGATCGAGCTGGTCTGATCCGGGGGGCGCCGACCCCTATCGCGCCGCGCCGGACTGGCCTAGAACGGATACAATCCGTTCTAGCTCGTCCGGTGCGTCAACAATGTTCGATCCCGATTACGACCTGTTCCTCGCCATCGTCGAGGCCGGATCGATCTCTGCCGCGGCCCGCGCGCGCGGCCTGACCACGGCGGCGCTGTCGAAACGGCTGGCGCGCCTCGAGCTGCGACTCTCCACGCGCCTGATCCACCGCACCACCCGCCGGCTGGTGCTGACCCCGGCCGGGCGCGATCTCCATGACACCCTGCTGCCGCTGCGCACGGCGCTGCTCGAAGCGGAGGAGCGGGTGGGCGGAGGTGGAGGCCCGCCGCGTGGTCCGCTGCGGATCACCGCCCCCACCTCGTTCGGACGGATGCACGTGATCCCCTGCCTGCCCGCGTTCATCGCGGCCTGGCCCGAGGTCAGCCTGACGGTCGACCTGTCGGACGAATTCGTCGACCTGCTCGACGGTCGCTGCGATCTGGCGATCCGGATCGGCGCCCAGGGCGGGCCGCTGCTGGGCAAGGGCCTCGTGGCGCATCGCCTGGGCACCAGCCGCCGGGTGCTCTGTGCCGCGCCAGCCTATCTCGACCGGTTCGGTGCGCCCGGGGACCTGGCCGACCTGGCCGGGCATCGCCTGCTCGCCACCACCAGCCAGTTGCCATGGCAGCTCGACGGGCCCGAAGGCACGGTCACACTGGCCGGGCAAAGCCATGTCCGGACCAATTCGAGCGAGGTCGTGCGCGAACTGGCGCTGGGCGGCTGCGGGATCGCGCTACGCTCGCTGTGGGACGTGGGCGAGGCCCTGGCTGCCGGGACCCTGCGGCGCATCCTGACCGAATACGAAGGGTCGCAGGATGTCGGCATCTTCGCCGTGCATGCCCCGCTGCCGGCCGTGCCGTCACGGCTGCGGGCGATGGTCGATCATCTCGCCGCCCATCTCGCCACCGTGGCCGCGCTGGACTAAGCCAAGAGCCTGTCCTGTTGAGGTGGATGCGCCGTGACGGAGCCGATTTTGGTTCAGCGCGAGGAGAGAGGAGGGAGCTATGCTGATGCATAGTGACCGACGATGGACGCTGCGCTGGACCAAAATCGGCCCGCCCCGGAGGGGTTGGGCGGAGCGGGCCGGTGGCAGCGTTGCGGCGCTTGCAGGGGGCAACCAGCCCCTGCGGCGCGCCGCGCCTCCCCACCGACCCGCTCCGCCCAATCCCGGCGCATCCACCTCAACAGGACAGGCTCTAGCGGCAGCCCGGGTCAGAACCGGCTGGCCGGCACCGTATCGACCTGACGGTCGAACCGGGGCTGGTCCGAACGCCAGTGCAGGATCAGGATGGCCAGGGCAGCGAACAGCATCATGCCCCAGACCAGGGCGATGGCTTGCAGTGCGGGACGACTCATGATCGTTCTCCTCACCCCCCTTGGCCCCAGCCTGCGCCCGCCCGCTGAACGGGCCGTTAGGATCGGCCGTTTACCACGGGATACCGGGCCTTTCCGGCCATTCCCCTAGTCTGCCGCCAAGCGTGGGCCAAATGGCCTTAACCATGCCATCCACGCGCCCCGGTAGCCGCTGGCGGGCTTCCGCGCCGTCGATGCAAGAATCTGGTTTTGTTGAACAATACCCAAGACTGTCGAAAACCCGCAGTGATCGCCATGCCCCTTCGCACAAAAGGCGTATGGTTGATTGGCGCCGCAACCTTGGCCTCTCATCAAACCTTAAGCATTCTCGCCCAAGTTCTCCCCGCTTTTTGCGCCCCCAAGGTGAGGCCCCGAAGGAGGATTGGATGTCAGACGCTGTCGGGACCCCGCCCGAGACCCGGACGCCGGCTGCCGCAGAGCCGGCAGCCCCGTCAGCACCCGACCGGAACGGGATCGATCCGCGGCTGGGCCTTGCCGGTGTAAGCCTCGGCGCCGTACTGCTGGAAGCCTGCGGCGATGGCGGTTCCGGCAGCAGCCCGGGCGGCGGCACGATCACCCCGGCGGCGATCACCACGACCCAGGCCTCGCGGTTTCTTTCGCAAGCCAGTGTCGGCTATGGCCGTACCGACGTCATCAACCTCGCCGGGTCGAGCTACAACGCCTGGCTCGACACCCAACTGGCCATGGCCCGGCCCCAGAAGTTCTGGGACTTCCTGATCGCCGGTGGCTACGACGCCGCGGCCAACATCAACTCCACCGCCGGTTTCGATGCCATGATGTGGTCGCAACTGATCAACAGTGGCGACATTCTGCGCCAGCGTGTCGGGCTGGCCCTGCTGTCGATCTGGGTGGTCGGGATCGACGGTCTGACCAGCTCGTGGCGGTCCTTCGTGATGGCGGCCTATCTTGACGGGCTGTGGGACAATGCCTTCGGCAATTACCGCGACATCATGGAGTTCGTCTCGACCAGCCCGGCGATGGCGCAGTTCCTGACCTTCCTGGGCAACAGCAAGGCCAATCCGGCCACCGGCTCGATCCCCGACGAGAACTATGCCCGCGAACTGATGCAGTTGTTCACGATCGGGCTCTACCAGCTCAACATGGACGGGTCGCAGGTGCTGTCGGGTGGCGCTCCGGTGGCGACCTACACCCAGGCCGACGTGTCGCAGGCCGCACGGGTGTGGACCGGCTACACGCTCGCCAACACCGACAACACCACTCCGGCGCGGATGCGCCTGCCGCTGATCATCAACAATTCGACCCGCGAAACCGGGGCATCCAGCCTGCTCAACGGCGCGATCACCATTCCCGCCGGCACCGACGGCGCCACGGCGCGCAAGATCCTGCTCGACGGGCTGTTCAATCACGCCAGCATGCCGCCGTTCATCAGCAAGCAGTTGATCCAGCGGCTGGTCACCTCGAACCCCTCGCCCGCCTACATCAACCGCGTCGCCAATGTCTTCGTCAACAACGGCAACGGCGTGCGGGGCGACATGAAGGCGGTGATCCGCGCGATCCTGACCGACGCCGAGGCGCGCGACGACAATCAGGTGACGTCCACCAGCTTCGGCAAGCTGCGTGAGCCGATCCTGCGGCTGACCCAGTGGGCCCGCGCCTTCAATGTCACCTCGCCGACCAACCAATGGCCGTTCGGCAACACCAGCTCCACCGCCAACCGGCTCGGCCAGAGCCCCGGGCGGTCCCCTTCGGTGTTCAACTGGTTCCGCCCCGGCTACACCCCGCCCGGCACCGCCATCTCCGCGGCGGGCCAGGTCGCACCCGAGTTCCAGATCGCCAACGAGCCGACCATCATCGCCTACGTCAACTACATGCAGTCGCTGATCGCCAGCGGCGCGGGCGAGGCCAAGCCGGACTACTCCAGCCTGACCACGATCGCGACCGACAGCCAGGCGCTGCTGGCCGAACTCAACCTGGTGCTGGCAGCCAACCAGATCAGCTCGGCGACGATCGCGCAGATGAAGACCGCGCTGGACACGATCGCGGTGACCACCACGGCGGGGATCAACAACCGCATCTACGCCGCCATCCTGCTGGTCATGGCCAGCCCCGAATACCTTGTGCTGCGCTGAGAGGGAGAACCGACGATGACCATGGACCAGTCGCGCCGCGCCTTCCTCAAGCGGGCCTCGATGCTTTCGATGGCCGGGGGAGCCGCGCCTTTCGTGATGAACCTGGCGGCCATGGGCGAGGCCGCCGCCGCCACCGCCAGCGACTACAAGGCGCTGGTCTGCGTGTTCCTGTTCGGCGGCAACGATTATGCCAACACGCTGGTACCCTATGATTCCACCCAGTACGGGGTCTATCGCACCCAGCGCGCCGGCCTCGCCCTGGCGCAGAGCGTGCTGGACCCCACCGTGCTGCGGCCATCGATCCCGCTGGCTTCGGGTGCGCAGTATGCGCTGACTCCGGGGCTGGCCAAGCTGCTGCCGATCTTCGATGCCGGCAAGATGGCGGTGATGCTCAACGTCGGCACGCTGGTCCAGCCGACCACCAAGGCGCAGTACAACGCGCGCAGCGTGCCGCTGCCGCCCAAGCTGCTCAGCCACAACGACCAGCAGAACTACTGGCAGGCCTCCGGGCCCGAAGGGGCCACCTCGGGCTGGGGCGGACGGATCGGTGACCTGCTGCAATCGGGCAATGGCACCTCGACGCTGACCTGCATCAACGTGTCGGGCAACGCCGTCTTCCTGACCGGCAAGGCCGCGGTGCAATACTCGATCACCAACTCGGGGCCGATCGGGCTGACCGCGCGGACCAGCCTGAACGGCTCGGCCGCGGCCTCGACCCTGCTGCAGTCGCTGATCGGGGGATCGGTGGCGGGCAACCACCAGTTCGGCACGGCACTCGGCACGATCGGCTCGCGCGCGCTCGGGCTCTACACCCAGGTGACCGGGGCCCTTGCCCAGGCGCCGACCATCGCCACCCCTTTCCCCGCCGCCGCCGATCCGTCGAGCAGCCTTGGCGCGCAATTGCAGACCGTGGCCCGCCTGATCGCGGTCAGCCAGCAGCTTGGCGCCAAGCGCCAGGTGTTCTTCGTCTCGACCGGCCGTTACGATACGCACGACGGGCTCGGCACGCTCCATCCCACGCTGATGACCAACCTCGGCGATGCGCTGCGCGCGTTCTACGACACCACGGTCGAACTGGGCGTCGCCAACCAGGTGACCACCTTCACCGCCTCGGATTTCGGCCGGGCGCTCACGGCCAACAACGATGGCAGCGATCACGGCTGGGGCTCGATGCACTTCGTGCTGGGCGGCGCGGTCAAGGGCGGGCGCTATTACGGGATCAACCCCACGCTGGCCAACGGTGGTCCGGACGACATCGGCCAGGGCCGCCTGATCCCGACCATGTCGGTCGACCAGTATGCCGCCACCCTGGCGAGCTGGTTCGGCGTCGCTGCCTCGGACCTTGCCACGGTGGTCCCGAACATCGGCAACTTCGCCGGATCGGCGCTGGGCACCAACGTCGGGTTCGTCTGATGCGCCCAAGGTCCATCCTGCTGTCCGTGCTGATGCTTGGCCCGATCGCCAGTCCGGCGGCCGGCAAGGTCTATCAGATCGAGGCCGACGGCACGGTGCTGGTCCGCCAGGCCGGGGCGGCCGTCGGGTGGGAACGGGCCGATGGACGCGGCCGGAAACCCGCTGCGGCCGCCTCGGCCCGGCCCACCCGAACCGCCTTCGCCGCGTTCGAAGCGCGGGTCGAGCCCGGCTCGGTCGCCCCGGCCCCCGCCACCGCCCCGAAGGGCACGCTGGACGGCAATGTCCTGCTGCACCAGGCCGCCTCGCAGGCCGGGCTGCACCCGGCCGTGCTCGAGGCGCTGGTCTGGCAGGAGAGCCGCTGGAAACCCGGCGCGGTCTCGCGCAAGGGCGCGATCGGGCTGACCCAGCTTATGCCGGACACGGCCCGCGCCCTGGGCGTCGATCCGCGCGATCCGGTCGCCAACCTCAACGGCGGTGCGCGCCATCTGCGCAGCCTGCTCGACCGGTTCGACGGCGATCTGGTCAAGGCCCTGGCGGCCTACAATGCCGGCGCGCGCCGGGTCGAGGCATGGAACGGTGTGCCGCCGATCGCCGAGACGCAGAATTATGTGGCCAGCATCCTCGGCCGGCTTCAGCGCACCCCGCTGAGCCGCTAGGATCGGACCATGGACTTGGGGACGACAGAACGATGAGCGCGATGCGGATGATGGGGAATGGCGGCGCCGAGTGGCTGGCGCGGCAGCACCGGCTCTGCCTGGCGGCTGCGCTGGGCGTGCTGTCGGGTGCCGAGCCTGCCTTTGCCCAGGGCACGGACCCGGCCGGGTCGGGCCCGATCGTCGCCGCGCTGGGCTGGATCCAGGGCACGCTGATGGGCAACGTGGCCACGGCCGTGGCGGTCATCGCGGTGGCCATGGTCGGCTTCATGATGCTGACCGGGCGGATGAACTGGCGCTTCGGCGCCACCGTGATCCTGGGCTGCTTCATCCTGTTCGGCGCCGCCTCGATCGTCTCGGGTATCCGCGCCGCGGCCAGCGTGGCGAACTGAGCCGATGCACCGTATCCCCGTCTTCCGCGCGCTGACCCGCCCGCAGATGTTCGGCGGGGTGACCTACAGCTTTTTCATCGTCAACGCGGCCGTGACGACCGAAGCCTTCCTCATCACCCGATCGTTCCTGGCCCTGCCGGTGGCGCTGGTGGTCCACGCGATCGGCTATCTCGCCTGCCTGCGCGAGCCGCGGATCTTCGATCTCTGGCTCACCCGGGTGAGCCGCTGCCCGCGCGTGCCCAACTGGCGCCGCTGGGGCTGCAACAGCTATTCGCCATGAGCGCGGCCGCCGCGTTTCGCGGGCCCGCCGCCTGGTGGCGACGCGAGGCCCGGGCGGGCGACCGCCTGCCCTATGCGGCGCTGGTCGATCCGCGCACGCTGCGTCTGCGCGACGGTTCGCTGTTGCAGGCCCTGCAGATCACCGGCCTGCCGTTCGAGACCGCGGAAGCGGACCAGCTCGACCATCTGCTGGCGGTGCGCGACGTGATGCTGCGCGCCGCGCTCGATTCCAGCTTCGTGCTGTACCACCATGTCGTCCGCCGGCGGGTCGAGGTCGAGGCGGGCGGCACCTTCGCCAATCCCTTCGCCGGAGCGCTCGATCGCGCCTGGCAGGACCGGCTGCGGCAGCGCCGGCTGTTCGTCAACGACCAGTACCTGACGCTGGTCCGCCGCCCGCCCCGCGGCAAGACCGGCTGGCCGGAGCGCATCGGGCGCTGGTTCGGGCGCGGCCTGCAGCGGGGATCCGGACGCGCCGATCCGGTGACCGACCTTGCCCCGCAGCGTGAACTCGATGCCGCGATGCAGGCCCTGGCCAGCGGTCTCGCGGCCTATGGGGCACGCCCGCTCGGCGCCTATGCCACTCCCCATGGCGAGGCGAACGAGCTGCTCGAATTGCTGTCCCTGCTTTACAACGGTGAGCTGAAGCCGGTGCTGACCCCGGCCGAGGGCACCGACATCGGCCACCACCTGCCCTATGCCCGGGTCAGCTTCGGGCTCGACGCGGTGGAGACCCGGAGCGGCGGCTGGCGCGACTTCGCCGGGCTGCTCGGCGTCAAGGAATACCCGCCGACCACACGCGCCGGCATCCTCGACGGGGTGCTGCGGCTGGAAAGCGAATGCGTCCTGACCGAAAGCTTCGCGCCCGTGGACCGACAGATCGCACGCGAACGGATCGACCTGTCGGTCCGCCGCCTGCGCGCCGCCGATGACGACACCGCGACCGAGCGGCGCGAGATGCTGCTGGCCAAGGACGCGCTGGTCAGCGGCCAGACCGGGTTCGGCGATCATCACCTCAGCCTGCTGGTCCGCGCCCCCAGCCTCCCCGCGCTCGACCTCGCCGTGGCCGAGGCGGCGACGGTGCTGGGCGAGACCGGGGCCGTCGTGGTGCGCGAGGACGTCAACCTCGAGCCCGGCTTCTGGGCGCAGTTCCCCGGCAACGAGGACTTTGCGGTGCGCCGCGCGTTGATTTCCACCGGCAATGCCGCCGGGTTCCTCTCGCTCCATGGCTTCCCGTTGGGCCAGAGCGGGGGCAACCACTGGGGCGAGGCGATCGCCCTGTTCGAAACCACTGCCGGGACGCCCTACTTCTTCAATTTCCACGAGGGCGACCTCGGCCACTTCACCGCGATCGGCCCATCCGGCTCGGGCAAGACCGTGGCGATGAACTTCCTGATGGCCCAGGCCCAGAAGGTCCGACCGCGCACCGTGCTGTTCGACAAGGACCGCGGCTCGGAGATCTTCGTGCGGGCGCTCGGCGGGCATTATGCCCGGATCGAGCCGGGCCAGCCGACCGGCTTCAACCCGCTGCGGCTTCAGGACACGGCCGCCAACCGGGCCTTCCTGGCCGAATGGCTCGCGGCCTTGGTCGCACCCCGGGACAGCGAGGAGCAGGCGCTGATCGCCGCGGCGGTCGACATCGCCTTCCAGAACGATCCGGCCTTGCGCCGGCTGCGCCATTTCCACGAGCTGCTCGCCGGGCGGCGGCGGCCCGAGGAAGGCGATCTGGCCTCGCGCCTGCGGCCCTGGATTCACGAGGGGCCCCACGCCTGGCTGTTCGACAACGAGGTGGACGCGCTCGATCTCGATCAGGCGGTGCTCGGCTTCGACATGACCGCGCTGCTCGACAGTCCGGTGCTGCGCACCCCGACGATGATGTATCTGTTCCATCGCATCGACCAGCGGCTGGACGGCGAACCGGCGATGATCGTGATCGACGAAGGGTGGAAGGCGCTGGACGACGCGGTCTTCGCCGCCCGCATCCGCGACTGGCTCAAGACCCTGCGCAAGCGCAATGCGGTGGTCGGCTTCGCCACCCAGTCCGCCCGCGACGCGCTCGACAGCCGGATCGCCAGCGCCATCGTCGAACAGACCGCGACCCAGATCTTCCTGCCCAATGCCAAGGCCCGCGCCGAGGACTATTGCGACGGCTTCGGCCTGAGCGCGCACGAGCTTGAGCTGATCCGCGCCCTCCCCGCCGCCGGGCGCTGCTTCCTGGTGCGCCATGCCCAGCATTCGGTGGTGGTCCGGCTGGACCTGTCGGGTGAGCCCGCGCTGCTGACCGTCCTGTCGGGCCGCGAGGCCAGCGTGCGGCGGCTCGACCATCTGCGCGAGACCCTGGGCGATCACCCGGGCCAGTGGTACGAACCCCTGACCGGAGCCCCCTGGATGGGAGCCGGAGCATGACCCCCGCTTGCCCGCCCCTGCCGGCCGACGGCTTTGGCTCGGTGCTCACCGCGCTGCGCTCGGTCGATTGCCAGTCGGGCCAGGCCGTGGCCGTGGCTTTCGACCGGCTGTTCGGGCAGCACGGCGCGCTGGGCCAGGCGCTGACCATCCTGCTGACGATCTATGTCGCCCTGTTCGCGCTGAACCTGCTGGCCGGGCGCGGGCGGCTGACCATGGACATGCTGACCCCGCGCATGCTCCAGCTCGGGCTCGCCCTGACCTTCGCCACCTCATGGGTGGCTTACCAGAGCGTCGCGTGGAACCTCCTGGTCGAGGCGCCCGATCAGGTCGCCAGCCTGCTGCTCGGCACCAAGGGCAGCGCCACCCAGCTCTTCGCGCTGCGGCTCGACGGGCTGTTCGACGTGCTCGCCCGCTCGGCCCAAATGGCCCAGGGCGCCAATGCCATGGCCCCCGCGCCGGGCAGCCCGGTGCCGCAGTTCGCCGGCACCCCGGCGCGCCCGGCCGACCTCTTGTGGCTGGCCAGCCTGTTGCTGCTGCTCGGCACCGTCGGCGTGCTGGTCGTGGCCCGGATCGCGCTCGCCGCGGTCATGGCACTGGGGCCGCTGTTCATCGTCCTGGCCCTGTTCCGCGGCACGCGGGGACTGTTCGAGGGCTGGCTGAAGGCGGCGCTGATGCTGGCGATCACCCCGATCCTCGCGGTGCTGCTCGGCGGCGCGACGATGGTGATGATCAATCCGATGATCGGGGCGCTCGTCCAGGCCGGGGGCCAGGTCCCGATCGGCCTCGCCGCGTCGATCTTCCTCGCCGCCTTCGTCTATGTCGCGCTGATGGTCCTGGCGACGCGGGCAGCCCGGCTGATCGCGGGATCGTGGCACCTTGGCGGACGGGACCCGGCGGGCGCCGTCGCCGTGCCACTTGCCTCCCCGCTCGCCGCGCCAGGTGCCGGGCCCGCCCCCCTGGCCGGCGATCCGGCCCTCGGCGACGAACGGCTGCGGGGCACGATCGTGGCGGCCGGTGCGCGGGACCAGGACCTGGCGATCCGGCTCGACGGCTCCGCCGTGCGGGCCTGGTCCCCCCGGTCGGGTCAGGGTGGCTCCGGCGCAGGCCCGGAGAGCGAAGCCGGCCCCCTCCCCTCGCGCCTCGATCCGCGCATCCGTCCGGCGACCCAGATCAGTCGCGCCCGTGCAAAGGCTCCCGCATGACCGTGCGTTTCCCTTCCCTCCTGATCGCTGCGGCCCTGGCCACGGGCGCGGCCGTGGCTCCGGCGGCGGCCGACCCGCGGATCGAACGGGTGCGCTACGATGCCGACCGCGTGGTCACGCTGCGCGGCCAGAGCAATGTCCAGACGATGATCGAGTTCGCCCCGGACGAGCGGATCGAGAACATCGCCGTGGGCGATTCGGCGGCCTGGCAGGTCACCCCGAACAAGCGCGGCAACCTCCTGTTCCTCAAGCCGCAGGGCGCTCGGGCACGGACCAACATGACCGTGGTCACCGATCAACGCCGCTACCTGTTCGAACTGGTCAGCGCGGGCGCCGGGGTGCGGCCAGTCTACGTGCTGCGCTTCACTTATCCCGAGCCCTTGCTGCTGCTTCCCGCCGCTGCGCCGGGCGCGGGCGAAGCTGTATCCGGCCCTGCGACCGGCGCGGCCACGGCCTCTCCGGCGGGCGCGGCCGCCGTTCCGCCTCGTCCCGCCGAGCCCCCCCGCAACACCGCCTGGCGCGTCACCGGAGACCGGACCCTCGCGCCCGAGGCGGTGTCTGACGATGGCCAGGCCACCTATCTGCAGTGGAGTGCGGCCCGCGACCTGCCGGCGATCCTGGCGGTCGGCGCCGACGGTCAGGAAGGCCCGGTCAACTTCACCGTCCGCGAGGGCACGATCGTGATCGACGGCGTGGCGCCGCGCTATGTGCTGCGCATCGGCAAGGCCAGTGCCGTTCTGGCCCGGCTGGCTCCGCTCACGCCCGGCGATACCGTGGAGCGCACAAGATGACCCGGCTCCCTTCCCACAAGGCCGCGCATCCGGATGCGACGGACCCGCGCCTCGCGCTCGATGGCGATGACCTGGCCGAAGCCTCGACCAACGCCTATCCGGTGGTGGCAGGCCAGTTCGCGCGCCGCGATCGTGCCGGGCTGCTGTTCGGTGCCGGGATCGCGATGCTGCTGGGCGCCGTGACCCTGTTCGGCCTGACCGTCTCGCGCTCGGCCGCGACCGCGCCGCGCGGCACGGCCAGCGACGCAGCGGCCGTGGCCAGTGCCGTCCCGGCGGGAACCGCGGCGACAATGGGCGCGGTTCCTCCGTTGGCGCAGCCGGTGCTCGCACCGACCCCACCGGCCGCCGGTCTGACCGTACCGCCGGTCCCCCCGGTGATGATGCCCCCGGCCGTGCCCAATGCCGAGGCGCCCCGCGCGCCCGCCCTGGTCTTCGATGCCCCGGGGGTGGGCGAAGGGGCGGGCGGGGCGCCCGTCGCCGCTGCTCCATCGGTCGAAACGCCGCGTCCCGCCCCGCGGGCCATGCCGGAGGGTCTGACCCCGGACGAACAGTTCGTCCGCCGTCTGGCCGGCGAGGGAACCAGCGCCAGCGCCACACCCATGGCGGCGCCCGGCGAGACGGTGGCCCAGGGCACGCTTATCGCGGCCGTGCTCGAAACCGGGATCAACTCGGATCTGCCGGGCTATGTCCGCGCGGTGATCAGCCGCGAGGTGCGCAGCTTCGATGGTCGCAAGGTGCTGATCCCGCGCGGATCGCACGTCATCGGCGAGTACAAGAGCGGCCTGGCGGTCGGCCAGACCCGCGCCTTCGTCCTCTGGACCCGGCTGCTCCGGCCCGACGGCGTGTCGGTGGCCCTCGGTTCCCCGGCCACCGACACGGCTGGCAGCAACGGCCTGCCGGGCAAGGTCAACAGCCACTTCGGCAAGCGCTTTGGCGCGGCGATCCTGATGTCGCTGATCAGTGCCGGCGGCCAGGCGATCGGCGGCGGCGGAGCGGTGATCATCGCGGCGCCCTCGCAGGCCGCCTCGACCGCCGCCCAGCGCGACATCATGATCCCGCCGACCGTCAGGGTCGCCGCCGGGACCCCGATCCGCATCTTTGTCGCGCGCGATCTCGACTTCTCGGGCTTCGACGGAAAGTGAGCCGGCAGAGGCCGATGCCGTGACCGAGGGCGTCTATCTCGCCGCGCTGCTCGCGCCGTTCCAGCCCTGGCTGGAGCGCGACGACGTGACCGAGATCATGGTCAATCGCCCGGGCGAGGCTTGGATCGAGACCTCGGGGGCCGCCGGCCTGCAGCGCGAGCCGGCCCCCGCGATCGATGATCGGCTGATCGAGCAACTGGCCTACCAGATCGCGCGAGAGACCCACCAGGGGATCAATCGCGAGCGCCCGGTGCTGGCCGCGACCCTGCCCGACGGCGCCCGCATCCAGATCATCGCGCCGCCGGCCACGCCCCGCCACTGGTGCCTGGCGGTGCGCCGCCATCGCCTGCGCGACGTGCCCCTGAGCGACTTCGCCGCGGGTCCGGTCACTCCGCCCGCCCGGCCGGTGTTCCGCCGGGCTGAGGCGCTGCGCGATCCGGTCGGCTTCCTGGCCGAGGCGGTCGCGGCCCGCGCCACCATCCTCGTCAGCGGCGGCACCTCGAGCGGAAAGACCACCTTCCTCAACGCCCTGCTGGGACTGGTCCCCGCGGACGAGCGGGTGATCGTGGTCGAGGATACGCCGGAAGTCCGGCTGCGCCATGCCAATGCCGTCCAACTGGTGGCGGTGAAGGGCGAGATGGGCGAGGCGCGGCTCAGCACCAACGATCTGCTCCAGGCCTCGCTGCGAATGCGGCCCGACCGGATCGTGCTGGGCGAGCTGCGTGGCGAGGAGGCGGTCAGCTTCCTGCGCGCGATCAACACCGGCCACCCCGGCAGTGTTTCGACCATTCATGCCAACTCCCCGGCGGCGGCGCTGGAGCAGCTCGCGCTGATGGTCATGCAGGCCGGGCTTGGCCTGTCGCATGACGAGACGATCACCTATGCGCGCAGCGTGATCGATGTGGTGGTCCAGCTCGACCGCAGCGGCGGGCGCCGCCAGGTCAGCGACCTCCTGATCTGCGCCGGGGACTGACGCCGCTTCCTCGCGCTGTCAGCCCGAAGGGCACCACTCCGATTGCCATTCCAGCCCGACAGGGTCGCGGTGCCGGGTGCGCCCACATGGGCCCGCACCTGACGAATTCGCGCGACCATTCGGTTTGCAATTGCGCGTATCGGCCATTTCATCTAGATAGAGGCAACGAATGCGCATCGATTCACTCAGCGATGTGCGCAATAGATAAGTCGAGAGGATAGACCATGGCCATTTCCGCTGCCACGCTGGACCTCGTTGCCACCCGCGCCGACCAAGGCCGCCGGGACCGGAGAATTGCGCAGGACGTGGTCGACGCGCTGACCGCCGAGGGATTCTTCCGCCACTTCACCCCTGCGAGCTATGGGGGGCGCGAGGGCAAGCCGCAGGATTTCTTCACCGACCAGATCGCCTTGGCCGAACGCGACATGAGCACGGCCTGGGCCATGGGCATCATCGCGGTGCATAGCTACCAGATCGCCCTGATGGACCGCCGCGCCCAGGACGAGGTCTTTGCCGATGGTCCGGATGCGATGGTCTCCTCGTCCTACAACCCCGTGGGTGCCAAGGTCGAAGTGGTGGACGGCGGGGTCATGCTGTCGGGCCGCTGGGGCTGGTCGAGCGGCAGCCTGCACTGCAACTGGGTGCTGCTCGGCGGGATCGTCCCGGGCGAGGGGCACCGCACCTTCCTGGTGCCGGCGAGCGACTACCGGATCGAGGACACCTGGCACACCATGGGCCTGCAGGGGACCGGATCGAACGACGTGGTGATCGACACGCCGGTGTTCGTTCCCGACTACCGGTCGCACAAGCAGCTCGACGGCTTCAACGGTATCCACGAGCAGAGCAATCCGGTCTACGACCTGCCCTGGGCCCAGACCTTCATCCGCGTGGTCAACACCAGCGCGATCGGCGCCGTGCGCCATGCCATCAACCTGTTCCGCGCGCGGATCAACCTGGGCTCGACCGACACGACCAAGAGCAGCACCGATCCCGACGTGCTGGACCGCATCGCCCGCGCCGCCGAACTGGCCGAGAGCAGCGCGCGCACGATGATCGCCAATTTCCGCGAGATGGAAGCGGCCGGGTGGAAGCCCGCCCTGATCGACCGGGTGCGCTATCGCTACGACGCCGCGCTGGTTGCCGATCGCTGCATCGAGGCGATGGAACTGCTGATGGACGTGGCCGGCGGGCGTTCGGTCTTTGCCGGAAACGATCTGCAGAACCTGTGGCTCGATGTCCGGATGGCGCGTGCCCACGTCGCCAACAACCCGGTCGGCTTCGCCCGCAACTATGCCAAGGTGCTGATGGGCGGCGAGAACACCGACTACTTCCTGTGAATCGAAACGGCTCCCGGGGCAGCGCCCGGGTTCGGCGATCGAACCCGGGCGCTTGTCCCATGCGCCATCGCCCTCAGGCGGTGACCAGCGGCTGCAACCGGCCGAGCGCGCCGTTGCCCCAACCGAGCACGTCGTCACCCTCGGCGGCATAGAGTGCGTCGACGCGGCCGATGATCAGATCGTGGGTGCCATGCGCCACCCGCTCGCTGATGGTGCAGAACAGGTTCGCCGCCGCCCCGACGATGTACCACAGGCCGCTGGGATCATGCCGCTGCCAGTCCGCCTGGGTGAAGCGGCTCGCGCGCTCGGCGGGATCGGCGAAGGGGCGCATGTGCGCATCGAGCCCCGAATGAAGCAGGTTGATGCAGAACTGTCCGCTCTCCACCAGCGGTGCATGGGCCGAGGCCGACCGGTTGACGCAGATCGCCATGGCCGGGGGTTCGAGGCAGACCGGCATCAGGGCCGACATGGCCAGTCCGATCGGCTCGCCGCCATCGGTGGTGCTGGTCACGATCCCGACCGGCGCCGGCATGTGGCGAAGCACGCGTTTGAGACGCTGGTCGATCGGCAGGGTGGAGATATCGCTCACGTCATCCTCATCAAAATTGGTCGTTCAACCACGTCAGCGCGCAATCATACATGATTTGCGCTGAACGGCACATATTTTCCTACGCAAATCGTGCAGGAACGCCGCCTTCAGGCGTGCCTGGACGGTTCCACCGGCCCGGTTTCCTCTGACACGAGGATCGGGGCCACGTCGAATGCGTACTTGGCGATGTCCACCACCACGGCGGGCACCACCATCCTGATCCCGGCTATGGGCGACAGGCGGTCCAGCAGGAAGCTGTCCAGATCGCCATAACCGCGCAGGGCCACCAGCAGATCGATATCGTGCCGTCCCGTCACGAGATGGACCGCCAGGACCTCGGCCAGGACGGCCAGATCGGCAGCCACGGCCGATGCCGGGCGCCCCGCTACGGTGATCGTCAGGCGCAGCAGGACCGAGACGCTATGAGCGGCAAAATCGGACACCGCGACCACGCGCAGCTGACCGGCCTCCTCCATCCGGCGGATGCGGGCGGAGACCGTGGCCGCGCTCAGACCGAGCCGGTCGGCGAGCTGCAGGTTGGACGCCCGTCCATCCCGGCGCAGCTCCGCGATGATGTGCCGATCGATGGCATCGGGCGCGCGACCCGGCCGGCTGGTATCGCCCGACACGACCGCGCGTCGCGGATCAGGCGGCGCTGGCCACGGCCCGGACCGCTTCGCCCGCGCCCCGGATCGCCCCTTCGATGTAGCCCACGCCCAGCGCATCGCCGACGCTGTGCACGGTGAAGCCCTCGCTCTCGAGCGCCTGCGCCAGGCTGAGATCGCCTTCGGCGCCCCGGGCAACGATGACGTGATCGGCCGGAACGGTGCGCGCTTCGCCCTTGACATCGGTGAACGAGACGCTGTCCTTGCCGATCGTCACCCCGGTCGCCCCGCCATGGAGCCCCACGCCGTGCTCGGCCAGTTCGGCCAGCAAGCGCATCCGCCGGACCAGGGTCAGGCCCTTGCCGAGCCGGGGCGCCTCCTCGATCACCTGGACCTTGCGGCCGCGCTCGGTCAGGAACTCGGCCAGCTCGAGCCCGACCAGCTCGCCGCCGATGATCGCGATCGATTCGCCCAGCGGCATCCAGGTGTGGGTCGCCTTGCGCACCAGCGCGAGATTGGCCGTGGCGCCGGTCGCCGCCCCGACCTTGGTGGCAAGGCGGGTGAACAGGCCGGTCTTGCGCTTCAGCTCGTCCGAGCTTTCGCCCAGCATCATCCGTCGCATATCGTCGCCCGAAAACACGTGGTCCTGATCGTTGCCCGGGATCGGCGGCATCCCGCGGTTCGCCCCGGTCGCGACGATCACATGCCGGGCGCCGATCTCGCGCAGCAATGCCGGCGTGGCAACCGTGCCCAAGCGCACCTCGACCCCGGCATCCCGCACCTCGCGCCGCAACCATTCGAGGATGCGCTCGTTCGGCTCGTAGGCCAGGCTGGCGAACCGCAGGGTCCCGCCGAGACGGTCGGACTTTTCGATCAGGGTGACCTTGTAGCCCAGCCCGGCCAGCTTGCGGGCGGCCTCCATGCCGCCCGGGCCACCCCCGATGACCGCGACCGGAGCGGCGCCGGCCGGCGCCGGTCCGGGTTCGCCGCGGAATTCGAAGCTGAGCGAGGAGTTGACCGCGCAGCGCGCCGGCTCGCCCATGTAGATCGCGCTGACGCAGGTGTAGCAATAGATGCAGGGCCGCACCTTGTCCGGCTCGCCCGCGGCGAGCTTGGCGGGCAGGTGCGGATCGGCCAGCAGCTTGCGCCCCATCGCGATGAAATCGGCCTCGCCCCGGCCGATGGTCTCGTCGGCGGTGGCCACCTCGATCCGGCCCGATCCGATCACCGGGATCGACACGACCTTGCGCAGCTCGGCCGTGGCCGGAAGGTTGGTGTTCTCGACGTGGGGGATGTTCGATTCCGAATGGAGCTTGCCCTGCCCGGTGTCGTGATAGGCGGTGACGGTGATCGCATCGACCCCGGCCGCCTCAACCAGGCGCGCCGCCTCCTTCGCCATCTCCATGGTGATACCGCCCGGCTTGCCCACTTCGCGCGAGTCGAGCTTGATCCACAGCGGAAAGTCTCGACCCACCTCCGCGCGGATCGCGGCGATCACCTCCAGCGTCAGGCGCAGGCGGTTCTCGACGCTGCCGCCGTACTGGTCCGTGCGGGTGTTGGTGTAAGGCGAGGTGAATGACGACAGCAGGTAGCCATGGCCGCCGTGGATCTCGATGCCGTCGAACCCGGCCTCCTTGGCGCGGCGGGCACCGGCCGCGAACTGGCTGACCGCCAGATCGATATCGGCCTGTTCCAGCACCTTGATCTCGGGCGCCTTCATCCCGGCGAGCCGGGCAAGCTCCTCGGTCAGGAAATAGTCGGTGAAATTGCCCTTGGGCGCCGGCGGGATCGCCGGACCCCACAACGGATGGCCCCAGCGCGCGTGCGAATAGCCCGCGACGAAACCACCATGGTGCAACTGGGTGGCGATCTTGCCGCCCGCGGCGTGGACCCGGTCGGTCAGTTGGCGCAACCCGGGAATGAAGCGGTCGTCCGAAATCGCGGTCTGGCCCACCGCCACCGCGCCAACCGGCCAGGCCACCCCGGCCACGCCGCAGATGATCAGGCCCGCGCCGCCGCGCGCCTGTTCCTCGTGGTAGGCGATCAACTGTTCCCCCACGGTGCCATCGTCCTCGGACAGGCTGACACCCATCGCCGTCACCGCGATGCGGTTCTTCAGCTCCAGCGTGCCGATGCGGCCCGGGGCCAGCAGATGGGGATAGAGGTTCGAGGCCATGGCCGTCTTGGTCCTTCAGTGGAGCGCGGGAGGAACCCGGCGCGCTGATCTGGCATCAGATGCAGTCGGCCGGCGAATGGAGCGCATTTATCCTCTTCCCTAGCCGTTTTGGCTTGCCATTGCGTAATCAATGCGGGATCATTCTACGATAATCAAGAGGAATGGCGGGGGCGACGGATGCGCGACAGGTTGGCCGGACGGGCCATCATCGTGGTGGGAGCCGGAACCGGGATCGGCGCCGCCACGGCCGAACGGCTCTGCGCGGAAGGCGCGCGGGTCTGCCTGGCCGACATCAACCTGGCTGCCGCCGAGGCCCTGGCCACCCGACTCGCGAGCGAAGGGCACGAGGCCTTCGCGGTCGAGGTCGACATCGTCGACGAGGCCTCGGTGCAAGGCGCCTTCGCCGCCGCGGTGGAGCGGCTTGGCGGCCTCGACGGGGCCCATGTCAACGCGGCCGACCTGCGCACGATCTTTCGCGACAGCGACGCCCTAGCGGTCGATCTCGACGTGTTCGACCGCACCCTGGCGGTCAACCTGCGCGGTCACCTGCTGTGCACCCGGGCCGCGCTGCCGCACCTGCTGGCCAGCGCCCGCGGCGGCGCGATCGTCTACACCAGTTCCGACGCGGCCGATGCGGGCGAGCCGGAGCGGCCGAGCTATGCGGTGTCGAAGGGCGGGATCAATGCGCTGATGCGCCATGTCGCCAGCAAGTGGGGCAAGCACGGCCTGACCGCCAATGCCATTGCCCCGGGCTTCGTGATGACCCCGGAAATGATCGCCGGGGGCCAGGTGCCGGAGGACTGGATCGCGCACTGCATCCGCGCCACCCGCAGCACCCGGCTGGGCCAGGCCAGCGACATCGCCGCGATGGCGGCGCACCTGCTTTCGGAGGACGGCCGCTGGATCACCGGCCAGGTGTTCCACGTCAACGGCGGTGCGGGATTGTATTGAGCGGAGCGGGCCAGCTGCCGGCCTTGATCGACCACGGGAGAAGGAACCCAAGCGATGACGGACCCCACCCCTTCCGGACTGCGCTTCGCGGTCGTCGGCGCCGGCATGGCCGGCATCCTGGCCGCGATCAAGCTGCAGGAGCGCGGTGAGCGCTACACCGTGTTCGAGAAGGCCGGACGGATCGGCGGCACTTGGCGGGAGAACCGCTATCCCGGGCTGACCTGCGACGTGCCGGCCCATGCCTACACCTTCTCCTTCGCGCCCTACCCCGAGTGGAGCGCGCTCTATGCGACCGGGCCCGAGATCCAGCGCTACTTCGAAGGGCTGGTCGACCGGTACGGCATCGGGCCCGCGATCCGCTTCAACGCCGAGGTGACCGGGCTCGACTGGGACGAGACCGGTCACACCTGGACCCTGACCCTGGCCGGAGGCGAGCGTCAGGTGTTCGACGTGGTGATCGTCGCCTCGGGGGTGCTGCACCATCCGCGCCTGCCCGAGATCGAGGGCCTCGACAGCTTCGCCGGACCGGCCTTCCACACCGCGCGCTGGAACGACGACGCGCCGATCGCCGGGGCGCGGGTCGGGTTGATCGGGTCGGGCTCGACCGGGATCCAGATCGTCACCGCGATCAACAAGCAGGTCGATCGGCTGGTCCATTTCCAGCGCTCGCCGCAGTGGATCATGCCGGTGCCCTACCACACCTATTCCGACGAGGACCGCGCCGCCTTCCGCGCCGATCCCGCGTTGATCGACGCGATCCGGTTCTCGGACGAGTACATGGGCAATGTGCGCCGCTTCACCCGGGCGATCATGGACATCGACGGCCCCGACATGAAGCAGGTGGAGGACATCTGCCGCGAACACTTCGAAACCTCGCTGCCCGAGGGCGAGCTGAAGGAAAAGCTGCGGCCCAATTATCGCGCGGCGTGCAAGCGGCTGATCTATTCGTGGTGCTATTACCAGGAGGTCCAGCATCCGGCGGTCCATGTCGAGACCGGACGGATCGCGCGGGTCGAACCGCAGGGGGTGCGCATGGCCGACGGCACCCTGCATGAGCTGGACACATTGATCCTGGCCACCGGCTTCCAGGCCGATCGCTTCATCCGCCCGGCCGGCGTGACCGGCCAGGGCGGACTGACGCTCGACCAGTTCTGGGCCCGCCGCCCGACCGCGCATTATGCGGTGACGCTGCCGGGGTTCCCCAATTTCTTCATGCTCAACGGCCCGACCGGTCCGGTCGGCAACTTCTCGCTGATCGACATCGCCGAGCGCCAGTGGGACTACATCGACCAACTGGTCGACCTCATCCGACGGGGGGGCGCCCGCTCGGTCGCTCCGTCGGTGGCCGCCCACGCCGATTACGAGGAACGCCGCATCGCCGCCGCCCGGCGGACGATCTTCGGATCCGGCTGCACCAGCTGGTACCTCGACGATGAGGGCGTGCCGGCAAGCTGGCCCTGGTCCTACGACGACTTCGCCGATGCGATGAGCCGGCCGCGGCTGGAGGAATACGATCTGTTCGGAGGCCAGGTGCCGGCCTGACCCGCACCCCTTCAAGGAGAAGGCAATGACCGCACTCGGTCTGTTCACCAAGCTGATCTGTCGCGACGAGGAGGCGATGGCCGCCTATTACGGCGCGGTCTATGGCCTTGACGTGGTCCAGCGCGTTGCCGGCGACAGCGATGGCGAACCCTACCGCGAGGTGATCCTCGCGCCCGGAGGCGACTGGACCAAGGGGTCGCTGGTGATGTTCAACTTCACCGCGCGCGAGGCCCCGCGCGACCAGCAGGTGATCCTGGGTTTCACCGTGGCCGATCTCGACGATCTGGTCACGCGGATCGAGGCCAACGGCGGCCGGCTGGTCGGCCCGATCCGGAACGAGCCGGAGCACGGCGTAAGGGTGGTCTTCTCGGTCGATCCCGAGGGCGCCCTGTGTGAGAACGTGCAGATGCTGGGCGGGCACTGAGTGGCGTCCCGCTCGCTTTGCATTCCGGCGGGCGGCGCGGCATGGTTGCCCCATGACCATGCCGAACGCTCCGCTGTCTCCCCTCCGGCGTCCCCCCCGGCATCCCCCCCGGCATCCCCATCGCCCCGCCAAGGGTGAGCGGACCACGGCGCGCATTCTCGACGAGGCCGAGGCGCTGTTCGCCCAGCACGGCTTTGCCGGGACGTCTTTGCGCGATATCGCCACGGCCGTGGGCATCCAGCAGCCGGGCCTGTACCGCCACTTCGCCGGCAAGGAGGAGCTTTACCGGGCCGTGTTCGAACGCGCGCTGCGTCCGCTGTTCGATCTGATGGACGGCGTTCTCGCCCAGCCCGACCTGACCGCCGTGCCCGCCGACCTGACCGACCGCATGATCGACCTGCTGGCGCTGCACCCCAACATCGCGCGCTTGCTGGTCCGCGCCGCCACCAGTCCCGCGACCGAAACCGATGCCATCGCCGTGCAGTGGCTTGGGCAACTGGTCGACTATGGCCGCCGGCTGACCCGCAAGGCCGGCTATGACATGGCTGATGGCCTGCTGGGCCTGCAGGTCATCGCCGTGTTCAATGTGCTGTTCGGCTATTTCGCCGCGGCGCCGCTGCTGCAGTCGCTGCTCGGCGCGGGATGCGCGGAGCCCGAGCTGCTGACCGAACAGAGCCGCTTGGTCGGCGGTCTGATCGCCGCTTTCGGACGGCCCGGCTAGCGCGGTTCCTGACCCGCCCGGAACGGCGCGAAGGTTTCCGCGCCCAGATCCTCGTCGGTGATCCACTTGACCATGCGGCGGAGCGGCTCGATCCCGTCCTGGGGACCGGGCGTCTGGTCCAGCCCGGCACCGCCCAATGACACCAGCCGCTGGGCTCCCTGCCAGGCCAGCCGGTCGCGGACCGATGCCTTCAGCCTATCGGGATAGATGCCGATCGTCTGGGTATAGGCGTTGACCGACAGGATCGCCTCCTCGACCCGGTCGATCGGGACGATGTTGCCGACCCGGCAGGCCAACTGGCGGGCGAAGTCCACCGGGGCGCCGTCCTGCGACACGATCAGCGCGCCCTCGTTCCCCTGGCCACCGAACACGCGGTAGGCATCGGGGACAAAGGCCAGCGCGGCGATCTCCTCGCGCAGGTCGCGGTCGAAGGCCTTGTGCGGAGTGGACACGCTGTCGGGCAGGCGCTGGAGCGCAGCGTAAGTCGCGGCGCCAAGCCGGTTCGCCCGTTCGAGACCGGCCGGATCGGTGCCCGACAGCACATAGATCACCCGGGCGTTGACGCAGCCCTCCTGGTTCATCGTCCCGATGTCGAGCGCCAGCCGGAGCGCCACCTCGTGCAGGGTCGCCTCGTCGGCGAAGGCCTCGGGCCCGATCAGCGAGGACGAGTGCTTGGGGTCCAGCGTGATCAGGTCCAGCCCCGGCTGCAGGTACTGCGTCAGGTGCCGGATACCGGCGAAACCGCCCCAGGCGACGATCTTCTCGATCCGGCGGGGATCATACAGCGCGTCCTCGATCCGCGCATCGCCGCCCTTCCAGTAAGCCACGCTGGTGTGTCGCGTGATCGGGTGCCCGGGATCGAGCTCGATCATGGTCCGGACGATAGCCGCGGCGGTCAGCGGATCGTTGGACGGGGTCTTGATGATCGCATCCGACCGGGTGATCGCATTGCGCAGCACGGTCGCGACGCCGACCACCGGCACATTGCCCGCAATGATATGGACCGCGCGCGAGCCGACCGCGCGGATCCGCAGGGTGCCGTGGCGGTTGCGTCCGCGCGGCTGCTCGACCCAGCCGTTGAGGTAGTCCAGCCCGACCATTCGCTCGGCCACGTCGCGCACCGCGTCGGGCTGGAGCATGCCGGGAATGCCGCGATAGTACTCCACCAGCAGGCTGCGCGACAGGCCCGAGGTGTGGCAGGCCAGCGCGAAGGCCTCGGCCAGGTGGGGATTGGTCGCGGGATCGAGCCGTTCCCCCAGCGCGGCCAGGAACCGCTCGATCTCGGCGAACGGCAGGCCGGCGATGTCCGCCATCCGCGACGGCGTGGACAGGACCAGCTTGCCGAGGTGCCCGGCCACGTCCGGCGCGGTGAAGGACACCCCGCCGCGCCGCCCGCCGAAGGCCATGTCCCCGCCCTCGACGATCTCGCCGCGCAGCAGCAGCGGCACCCGGTAGCTGGCCTCCGCCGCCGCGCTCACCGGGCCTGCTCCAGCAGGAAGTCCACCGCCCGGTCATGGGCCTCGGGCGCGCCGGCGCAGTTGATCTTGTCGTCACCCCCGCGCGCCTCGCTGAAGCGGCGGATCTCGGGGTGGAGCCGCGGACCGGTGCGGCCACAAGCGCAGGGCACATCGTCGCAACCGCTCAGGGTCACCTCGTCGCCGGTCACGAACCCGCCCCAATAGCTTTCCGGCACCAGGTCCATCAGCGCCAGCCGACCGGTGTGGGTGCCCTGGCGCGGGAGGCAGGCCCCGGTCTCGGGATCGAGCACGAAGGGCACGACCAGCGGCGGGAAGTGGAAATGGCCCGCCTCGCAGCGGGGCGCATTGGCCATCAGTTCGCTCATCCCGAAGAATTCGAAGTGGCGCTCGAACCCGAGGAACTCGAAAATCCGGTCCTTGTAGTCGGGCGGCAGGACGCGGCCCTTCGATCCGCCGCCGGTGGTCAGGACGCTGCCCGGCCCGAACAGTCCGCGCAGCCCGCGCTGCAGGCCCTCCTCGGCCCATTCGAACAGGATCGGCCAGACCGCGAAGAGGAACACGTCCTGCCCGGCGAAGCGGCGCGAGGCCTCGGCGAAGAAGCGGTCCATGTCCTCGGCACGGCTCGCCTCCCGGGCCGCGAACTCGGCGCGGCGGGCCAGCAGGGCGGGCGAGATCTGCAACTGCCCCATCTCGCCGCGCGCCTCGGCCGCCTTGATCCGCCCGGCGAGCGAGGCGACATCTGCGCTGAACCAGGCGTCGGGATAAAGGAACAAGGCCTGGTCGAGCCCGCCGGCATAGTCCTGCGCCATCCGGGCCATGCCCCGCGCGATCGAGCTCGCACCCAGGCGATAGGATGGCGAGATCACCGGCCGCCGTTCGACCAGCAGGTCCGGGCCCGAACCGTGGCCGTGGAAATCCCGGATCGCCCGGGCATTGAGCGCCACCGCCAGCGGCGTATGGGCCTTGGTGCGCGGCAGGAACGACAGCTTGCCGCTGGTTCCGAAGGTGTGGATCACGGCCAGCTCGGTCTGCGCGTCGAGCCGGCGCACCCAGTCATCGATCGTGTCGATCCCGGCGCTGTCGAAGCCGGACAGATCCAGCGTGGTCAATCCGTCCAGCCACCGCGTCAACCGGTCGAACCGACCCTGTTCGAGGAAGGACAGCGGATAGGACTTGTAGACCGTGTGCGGGAACAGCAGCGGCACGACATCCTCGAGCCAGGTGATGTCGGCCAGGCCCTGCTCATCGGCCAGGCGGCCCAGCGCCCCGATCGGCCCGCGCAGCGCGGCGAAGCGATCGCGCAGGGAGGCAAGCTGGAGCGGCTCGCGCTCGGCGCGGGCCATCCGGTAGCCTCGCCCGAAATCGCCCTCGAGCAGGGCAGCCAGGCCAGGGTGGAGCTGGGCGGCGGCAATGGACATTGGGCAGGCTCCCGCAAAGTGGTGTCGGGAAGCAGCCTGGCCGAGCGTGATGCAGCGCGCATCCGCCAAATGGATGATGCCGCACGACCAATCCGATGGGCCGCCCCCCGTCAGGGGCCGACCGGCAGGGTCACCGGCGCAAAGGTGGAGAGCAGGCCGCCATCGACCACCTGGGCCTGGCCGTTGACGAAGCCGGCAGCGGGGCTGGCCAGCCACAAGGCCACCTCGGCAATGTGCTGGGCCTGGCCGAAACCGCGCAGCGGCACGCGCGGCAGATCGCCCACCGGCACCATGGCCACGTCGGGCGCGCCGACCAGCGGGGTTTCCACCCCGCCCGGGCAGATCGCGTTGATCCGCGCCCCGCGCGCGGCGAAGGCATCGACGCAGGACTTCACCAGGCCGACCGCACCGTGCTTGGCCGCGCAGTAGGCGGGATTGCCGGGATGGCCGATCACCCCCGCCGCGGACGCGGTGACCACCACGGCGCCGCCCTGGGCGATCACCGGCTCGACCGCCTTGATCCCGTTGAACACGCCCTTCAGGTTGATCGCGACCAGCCGGTCGAACAGGTCCTCGTCGACCGTGGCGAGGCCGTCGGCCTGGCCATAGTAGCCGGCGTTGAGGAAGGCCACGTCGAGCCGCCCGGCGGCATCGATCACCGTCTGGACCATGGCCCGGTTGCTGGCGGAGTCAGCCACATCGACCGGGACGGCCGCGGCCATTCCCCCGATCTCGGCCACCACCGCCTCGGCCCCGGCCAGGTTGAGATCGGCGCAGAACACCCGCGCGCCCTCCTCGGCAAAGCGGATCGCCGCGGCGCGACCGATGCCCGAGGCCGCCCCGGTGACCAGCACGACCTTGCCCGAAAACCCTGCGCCCGTCCCCGATCCCGCCTTGCCGTTCATCCCGTTTCTCCCGTCTTGTCTGGTTCAGTCCCGCAGTGCCGTCTTGAGCACCTTGCCCGAGGCGTTGCGCGGCAGATCGTCCACCATGACGAAGCTGCGCGGCACCTTGTAGTTCGCCATGTTCTCACGCGACCAGGCGATCAGCTCGGCCTCGCTCGCGTTCGTCCCCGGGCGGAGCACGACAAAGGCCCGGCCGACCTCGCCGAGCCGTTCGTCGGGCACGCCGACCACCGCGACCATGCCAATCGCCGGATGGCCCGCCAGCAGCTTTTCGACCTCGGCCGGATAGACGTTGAAGCCGCCCGAGATGTAGAGGTCCTTCTTGCGATCGGTGATCCGGACATAGCCGGCCTCGTCCATCGTCCCGATGTCGCCGGTGTGGAGCCAGCCGTCGGCGTCGATCGCCTCGGCCGTGGCCTCGGGATCGTCGAGGTAGCCCAGCATCACGCCCTGGCCGCGCACCAGGATTTCCCCGGTCTCGCCCCGCGGCAGCTCGCGGCCATCATCGTCCGCGATGCGCACCTCGTTGCCGGGGAACGCGCCGCCGCAGGTCCGGGCGATCGTCTCGACGCTGTCGCCCGGCACGCAGGTGGTGATGTTGACGCATTCGGTCATGCCATAGGCGGTGATCAGATCGACCATGCCCAGGTCGCGGCGAATCCGCTCGACCAGGCTCGGCGGCACGGTGGCCGCGCCCGTGGTGCCCCCGCGCAGCGAGGAACAGTCCCAGGCCCGCTTGTCGAGCTCGGCCAGCAGCATCTGGAACACGGTGGGCGGGCCGGGCATGAAGGTCACGCGGTCGCGCTCGATCATGGCGATCGCCTGGGACACGTCGAACTGCGGGATCGGCAGCGCGGTCGCCCCGGCCAGGATGCAGGCCACCCAGCCTACCTTCATGCCGAAGGAGTGGAAGAAGGGGTTGGCGATCAGGTAGCGGTCGCCCTCGGTGAGGCCGGTGTTGGCCACCCAGACCGCGGCCTGGGGCAGCACCCGGCCATAGGTCATCAGCACGCCCTTGGGGCTGCCGGTGGTACCGCTGGTGAACAGGATGTCCGACACCGTATCGGCATCGATCCCGGCCAGCGCCGCAGCGACCGCCGGATCCTCGGCCCCCTTCCCGTCCGCCACGAAGGCGGACAGGCCTATGTCGTGCAGGCCCGAGTCGAGCAGGATCGTGGCGCCCAGATCGGGCAGGTCCTCGTCGGCGATCAGGGCGCGGTAATCGATCCCCAGGAAGTCCTCGACCGTGAACAGCAGGCGCGCGCGGGTGCGGCGCAGGATGTCGCCCGCCTCGCGGCCCTTGAGCCGGGTGTTGAGCGTCACCACCGCCGCTCCGCAAGTCATCGTGGCGATCGCCGCGACGATCCACTCGCGCGAGTTGGGGGCCCAGATCGCCACCCGGTCCCCCGCCCCGATGCCCCGGGCGAGCAGCGCCGAGGCGGCCGCGCGGCTGCGCTGCCACAGCTCGGCAAAGCTCCAGGTCTCGCCCCGCTCGAGCACGGCGGGACAATCCGCCCAGCGCGCCGCTGCTGCCTCGGCGGCATGCGGGATGGTGAGTGGCAGGGGGTCGAGCGTGGCCATCGGCTGTGTCTCCGCAGGCCCGTCAGGCGACTTCGAACAGGCCGGCCGCGCCCATGCCGCCGGCCACGCACATCGAGACCACGACATACTTCACCCCGCGGCGCTTCCCCTCGATCAGGGCATGGCCGACCAGGCGTGACCCGGTCATCCCGAAGGGATGGCCGATGGCGATGCCACCGCCGTTGACGTTGAGCCGCTCAGGATCGATCCCCAGCTTCTCCTGGCAATAGACCGCCTGGCTGGCGAAGGCCTCGTTGATCTCGAACAGGCCGATGTCGTCGAGCTTGAGCCCGGCGCGGGCCAGCAGCTTGGGGATCGCGAAGACCGGGCCGATGCCCATCTCGTCCGCGCCGCACCCGGCCACCTGGAACCCGCGATAAAGCCCCAGCACCGGCAGGCCTTCCTTCTGCGCGGTCGCCAGGTCCATCACGACCTGGGCCGAGGCCCCGTCAGACAACTGGCTGGCATTGCCGGCGGTGACGTGCTTGCCCTCGGCAATGACCTGCCCGTTCCTGAACACCGGCTTGAGTCCGGCGAGCGCCTCGTAAGTGGTGCCGGCCCGGACGCCCTCGTCGCGGTCGAGCGTGACCTCTTCCTTGCCGGTCTCGTTGCCCTCCTTGTCGAACAGGGCCTTGGTCACCGTGATCGGCACGATCTCGTCGGCAAAGCGCCCGGCCTCCTGGGCCGCGGCGGCGCGCTGCTGCGACAGGGCGGCGAAGCGATCCTGCGCCTCTCGGCTGACGCCATAGCGCTCGGCGACAATCTCGGCGGTCTCGATCATCACCATGTAGGCATAGGGATCGTGCTGCTTGACGAATTCGGAGCGGTTGCGGAACGCCGGAACGTGCTTGTTGATCGTGAGCGAGACCGATTCCATGCCGCCGGCGACGGCCACGTCGATCTCGTTGCAGATGATCCCCCGCGCGGCCAGCGCGATGGCGTTCAGCCCGGACGAGCACTTGCGATCGAGCGTAAAGCCGCCGGTGGTGTCGGGCAGGCACGAGGTGTGGACCGTGAGCCGGCCGAGGTTGTAGCTCTGGGTGCCCCAGTGGTTGCCCACCCCCAGGTACACGTCATCGACCCGCGTCGGATCGATCCCGGCGCGCGCGATCGCGGCATTGACCACGTGGGCCGAGAGGACCGGGGCCTCGGTATCGTTGAACGCCCCGCGATAGGCTTTGCCCACGCCCGTGCGGGCGGTCGAAACGATGGCTGCTTCACGCATTGTCAGGGTCCTTCTCAGGCAAAGCCGTGCATGTTGGTCGGGCCGAAATAGGCCCGCATCTCGACGACCTGATCATCGTCGTTGAAGCGGAAGGTATCGATCACGTCGACCCGCTGGTCCTTGCCCTCCCAGTGCAGCACGACCTGGAAGGCAAAGGCGGCATAGGGCCTGGCGATCCGCACCGGGCCATCCAGCTTGAGCTTGGCGCCGGTCTGCATCGAGGCCGCGTAGAAGGCCCGGATCGCCTCGCGCCCCACGTGCGGTGGGGTGCCGATCGGGTCCTCCACCGTGGCATCCTCGGCGAACAGCGCGGCGACGGCATCGGCATCGCCATGATCGAAGGCGGCAACATAGGCGTGGACGGCGGCTTCCATGCGATCGGGGTTGGGCATCTCTCTCATCCTTTCGGCAGGCGATTGGCGGCCAGCATCAGGCCGTCGAGCAGGGCGTTGCGCAGGTCGCGCGGGTCGATCACGTCGTCGAAGACCATCCGGTCGGCCAGGTTGAGCGCCCCGCCCGCCTGGTCGGCGGCGATGCGGGCGCGCTCGGCCTCGTCCAGCCCGGCGGCGCGGCCGCCGCTGTCGGCGGGCATGGCGCCCAGGGTGACGGCAGGGAAGGCCAGGTTGAGGCTCTGCCCGTCGAACGGGTTCATCGCCATCACCGAGGACCCGAAGCCGAACGCCTTGCGCACCGTCACGTGCAGCTTGGGCACGGTCAGGCGATGCTGCGCGGCGAACATGTCGGCGGCATGGCGCAGGGCCCCGGCGCGCTCTGCCGCGGTGCCGGGCAGGACCCCGGGATTGTCGGCCAGGAAGATCACCGGCAGGCCGAAGGCCTCGGCGCGGGTGAGGAACCGCGTCGCCTTCTGGGCCGCCGCGGCGTCGATCGCCCCGGCGCCCACCGCCGGGTTGTTGGCTAGGATCGCCACGGCCAGTCCGCCCAGCCGGGCCAGTGCGGTGACCACCGCCCCGCCATGGTCGGGCTGCACTTCCAGCAGGGTGCCCGCATCGGCCAGCAGGGCCAGGACCTGCCGCATGTCGAACGGCACGCGCGGATCGGGCGGGATCAGATCGAGCAGCGCCTCGATCCGGCGCGGGCCCTGATCATCCCCGGCAACCCGGTTGACCGGAACATAGCCCAGCCAGCGCCGCGCCAGGGCAATCGCCGCGGCATCGTCCTCGGCCAGGTTGTGGGCGACGCCGGACTGGACCACATGGACCGCGGGACCGCCCAGTTCCTCCTTGGTCGCGGTCTCGCCCAGGGCCGCCTTGACCAGCGGCGGACCGGCCACGAACATCGCTGCGGCGCGGGTCATCACCACGAAATCGCTCAGCGGCGCGGTCAGGGCGCCGTGCCCGGCCGAAGCGCCCAGCACCAGACAGACCATCGGGACCAGCCCGGACAGCTCGACCAGGGCCTGAAGATCGTTGGGGGCGGGCGTGCCGTGCCGGTTGTCGAGCCGGTGGCCCGCCCCTTCGAGCATGAAAACCAGCGGCACCCGCTCCTGCCGGGCGAGCTGGGCCAGCCGGTGGCGCTTGGCCGATCCGGCATCGCCGATCGATCCGCCAAGCACGGTGAAATCCTCGATCCCGGCCAGGGTCGGGCGACCGCCCACCTGCCCGAAGGCAGCGATCAGCCCATCGGCCGGGGCCGGAGCCGGGCCATCCTCGCTGCGGTTGCCGGCCAGGGCCCCGATCTCGACGAAGCGGCCCTCGTCGAACAGCGCCGCGGCCCGTGCCCGCGCGTCGAGCTTGCCCGCCGCATGATGGCGCGCCAGCCGCTCGTCCCCGCCCATCCGCCGGGAAAAGGCCCGCTTGGCTTCGAGCGCCGCCAGGATTTCGGGCCAGCCCACCGCCTCAGCCTTCGGGGAAGTAGCGGCTGATCGTGTCGACCACGCAGGCCGGCTTATCGGTCGGTTGACCCTCGCCGCCCTCGATCTCCACGGTGACGCGCACCACGGCCTGGATCGCGCCCTTGATCTCCTCGACCGTGACGATCTCGCCCGTGCCGCGGATGCGGCTGCCGACCCGGACCGGGGCCAGGAAGCGCAGACGATCGGCGCCGACGTTCACCGCGTGGGCGAAGCCGCGCACCTCGATCAACTGGGGGAGGAACAGGTTGACCAGGCTCATCGTCAGATAGCCGTGGGCGATCGTCCCGCCGAAGGGTCCGGCCTTGGCCCGCTCGACGTCGACATGGATCCACTGGTGATCGCCGGTCACCTCGGCAAAGCCGTCGACGCGGTCCTGCTCGATCGCCAGCCAGTCGCTCGGCCCCAGGCGGGTGCCTTCCTGGCCCAGCAGGTCGGCCGGGCGGGCGAAGATCAGCGCGGCCACCGGGTCAGGCCCGCTGGCTCGACACGGCGACGATCTCGCCGGTCATGTAGCTGGACAGGTCGCTGGCGAGGAACATCATCACGTTGGCCACCTCCCAGACCTCGGCCGGACGACCGTAGGCCTCGGTCTTGACCAGTTCGGCCAGGCGCTCCTCGGTGGTCACCTTGGCCAGGAAGGGATGCATCGCCAGGCTGGGCGCGACCGCGTTGATGCGCACGCCGTGGTCGGCCGCCTCCAGCGCGGAACAGCGGGTGAAGGCCATGACCCCGGCCTTGGCGGCGGCATAGTGCGCCTGCCCCTTCTGCGCGCGCCAGCCCAGGACCGAGGCGTTGTTGACCATCACCCCCGACTTGGCGGCGTACATCGCGGGAAGGAAGGCGCGGGTCATGCGGAACAGGCTGGTCAGGGTCACGTCGAGCACCCGGTTCCACTGGTCGTCGGTCATGTCGACCACCTCGACCTCGCCGCCCAGGCCGGCATTGTTGATCAGCACGTCGACCCGGCCGAGCTGGGCCAGGGCGGCATCGCGCAGGGCCTGCACGGCCTCCTCGCTGGTCACGTCGCAGACCACGGTGAGCGGGCGTTCGCAGCCCACCTCGGCGGCAATCCGGTCGGCCGCCTCGCCCAGGCGGCGCTCATGGAAATCGCTGATCATGACGCGCGCACCCTCTTCGGCCGCGCGCTTGGCCACGGCGAAGCCGATGCCGGTGCCCGCTGCGGCGGTCACCACCACGGTCTTGCCCTTCAGCATGCCCAGCGGCGTCGGATAGGCGGGAACGGGAACACTCATGGACGTACCTCGTGATGGTCGGCGCGGCGGCGCCGGTTATGGGGTGCCGCGCGGCTCGCGCGGGAGGCCGAGTCCGCGCTCGGCAATCAGGTTGCGCTGGATCTGGTTGGTGCCGCCGTAGATCGTGTCGGACCGGCTGAAGAGATACATGTTCGGCAGCAGCGGCCACCGGTATTCCTCGCCCGGGGCGATCTCGCCGGCCTGGCCCAGCACGTCCATCGCCAGCTCGCCCAGGTTGCGCCGCCAGGTCGCCCACTGGATCTTGTACGTCAGGGCCGCCCCGTCGATCGCCGCGAGGTCCGTGCCCGACAGCATGCGCAGCGCGCCATAGCGCATCAGGCGCAGGCCGGTCTCGGCCCGGGCGATGCGCTGGCGCACCACCGGATCGGCGGCCAGGCCATTGGCCCGGGCCGCGGCGATCACCGCGTCCAGCTCGTTGCGGAACTGCATCTGCTGGCCCAGGGTCGAAACCCCGCGCTCGAAGGCGAGCAGGGCCATGGCCACCTGCCAGCCCTCGCCCTGCGCGCCCAGCATGGCATCGGCCGGGCAGCGCGCGTCGGTCAGGAAGGTCTCGTTGAACTCGGCCTCGCCGTTCATCTGGCCGATCGGACGGACCTCGATCCCCGGCTGGTCCATGTCCATCAGCAGGAAGGACAGGCCCTTGGGCCCGCGCGAGCCCTCCTCGCTGCGGGCGACCACGAAAATCATGTCGCTGTAATGGGCCAGGCTGGTCCACACCTTCTGGCCGTTGACCACCCATTCCTCGGCGCCCGGCTCACCTTCCAGCCGGGCCCGGGTCTTGACGTTGGCCAGGTCCGATCCGGCGCCCGGTTCCGAATAGCCCTGGCACCAGATCGCCGTGCCGGCCGCGATCCCCGGCAGGTAGCGGGCCTTCTGTTCCGCGCTGCCGAAGGCCAGGATCGTCGGCCCGGCCAGCTCGACGCCGATGTGGTTGATCCGGTTCGGAGCCCCGGCGCGGGCATACTCCTCGGCGAAGATCACCTGCTGCGCCAGCGTGGCATCGCGGCCGCCCCATTCCTCCGGCCAGCCGATGCACGACCAGCGGTGCGCCGCGAGCTGCTGTTCCCATTCCTTCCGCCGCGGGATCGCGTCGCACAGGTTGGGAATGCCGCGGATGTCGGCGAAGGGCCCGGCCATCTGTTCGTGCAACCAGGCGGCGCATTCGGCGCGGAAGGCCTCGTCCGCCGCGGAAAAGCCCAGCTTCATGCCGCGGCTCCCTGATCGATCACCAGGGCGGCGATCCGTTCGCGGTGCCATTGCGGCGAACCGTAGAGCGACAGGATCGAGCGCGCGCGCTTGAAGAACAGGTGCGCGTCATGCTCCCAGGTGAAGCCGATCCCGCCGTGCAACTGGATCATGTTGCCCGCGCACATGTGAAAGGTCTCGGCGCAGAAGGCCTTGGCGGCATGAAGCGCCAGCAGTGCCTCGGGCGAGCCCTCGTCGACCGCGCAGGCCGCCCAGTAGACCGCCGAGCGGGCCTGCTCGATCTCGACCATCATGTCCGCCAGGCGATGCTTGTAGGCCTGGAAACTGCCGATCGGGCGGCCGAACTGCACGCGCTCGCGCGAATAGGCGACCGTCCGGTCCAGCGCCGCCTGGGCGCCGCCCAGCGCCTCGGCGGCCAGCCCGATCCATCCGGCGGCATGGGCCGCCGCCAGCGCCGCGGCGCCATCGGCCAGGCGCTCCGCCACCACGCCGTCCAGCCGGGCGGTGGCGAGCGGGCGGGTCTGGTCCATGGTCACATGGCCGGTGACCGTAACCCCCGGGGCGGCCAGATCGACCAGCCAGGCCTCGCCGGCGGCCGGCACCAGCAGCAGGTTGGCCGCGGCGCCATGGGGCAGATAGGGCACCATCCCCGACAGCTTGCCAGCGGCCAGGGTCAGCTCTCCCCCCCAGGCGGCGGTGCCGATCACCTCGCCCGCGGCGAGACGCGGCAGCCATGCCTCCTGTTGGGCAGCACTCCCCCCGGCGGCGATGGCGCGACCCAGCATCGCCGTGCCGAGCAGCGGCAGCGCCGCCACCCGGGCTCCGGCGGCTTCGGCGACCTGGGCAAACTCGACCATGCCCAGCCCGGCCCCGCCATGGGCCTCGGGCAGTCCCACCCCGGCGAGCCCCAGTTCACCGGCGAAGGCGCTCCACAAGGCGCGGTCGAGCCCGGCGTCGCGGCCGGTCGCGGCCATGGCGGCGCGGGTGCGGTCGCTCGTCGCGTTGTCGGCGAAGAAGGTGCGCACCGTCTCGCCGATCATCGCCTGTTCTTCGGTGAAGGCAAATTCCATGGCTGCCGGGTTCCTGCTCAGGCCGTGCCCCAGACCTTGCGCGGCGGGACGCGCTCGGCCAGCAGGCGATCGACCACGGCGCCGACCTCGGCCGGCTGCCACTGGGCGCCCTTGTCGGCCACCGGGCCTTCCCGCCAGCCGTCCTCGAGCATGATCTTGCCGCCCTCCAGCTCGAACACGCAGCCGGTGACGTGCCCGCTCGCCGCGCTGCCCAGCCAGACCACGGTGGGGGCGACATTGGCGGGGTCCATCACGTCGAAGGCCTGGCCCTCGGTCGCCATCTTCTCGGCGAAGGCCTGCTCGGTCATGCGGGTCCGGGCCGAGGGGGCCAGCGCATTGGCGGTGATGCCATAGCGCGCCAGCTCGGCCGCCTGGACCAGGGTCAGCGCGGCGATCCCGCCCTTGGCGGTCGAATAGGCGGCCTGGGCGATCGACCCCTGCAAGCCGGCGCCGGACGAGGTGTTGATGATCCGGGCCTGCGGATCATGCCCGTCCTTCTGCTTGGCCCGCCAGTAATTGACCGCGTGCCGCGACAGGCAGAAGTGCCCCCGCAGGTGGACGTGCATCGTCGCGTCCCATTCCTCGACCGTGGCCGAGACGAACATCCGGTCGCGCACGATCCCGGCATTGTTGACCACGGCATGGAGGTCCCCGAAGGCGTCGAGCGCGGCCTGGACGATCCGTCCGGCGGCATCCCAGTCGGTGATGTCCTCGTAATTGGCGACGGCCCGGCCGCCGACCGCGCGGATCTCCTCGACCACCGCGTCCGCCGCGCTGGTGTCGCGCCCGTCGCCGCCCAGCGAGGTGCCGATGTCGTTGACCACCACGTTGGCGCCCTCGGCGGCGAAGGCCAGGGCATAGGCCCGGCCCAGCCCGCGCGCGGCGCCGGTGATGATGACGGTGCGGTTGTCGCAGATACCCAACGGAACTCTCCTTGAAATGCGATGGATCAGCCGACCGGCAGCAACAGGTGCTGCGAGACGTCGCCCAGAAAATCGAGCAGCGAGTAATCCCGGGTGGCGAAATGCCAGGTGCCGTCCTCGCCGCGCGCGAAACTGTCATGATAGCGACCGCCGCAGATCGCCTGGAACGGCAGGTCCGGGGTCTGCTGGAACACGGTGTAGCAGGACCGGCAGGTCGCCGTGCCGCCCGCCGCGTCGATCTCGACGATCGGGTTGGTCACCACGTGACGGGTCCGCGGCGTGCCGCAGGGATAGATCCGCACGAACCGCCGCCACTGCTCGAGCATGGGAGCCGCACCCTCCAGCACCACCCCGCCGCTCAGCGTCACCCGGGCCCGGGCGAACAGGGCGGCGGTCTCCTCCAGCCGGCCGGCATCCATCAGCTCGGCGTAGCGGTAGAGCAGGTTGGTGATGGGGGTTTCCGGGCTCATCGGAGCGTCCTGTCCCGCCTCACAGCCGTTCGATGATCGTGACGTTGGCCTGGCCGCCGCCCTCGCACATGGTCTGCAGGCCATAGCGCCCGCCGGTCCGCTCCAGCGCGCCGAGCAGCGTGGTCATCAACCGGACCCCGGTGGCGCCGATCGGGTGCCCCAGCGCGATCGCCCCGCCCTGGACGTTCACCTTCTCGTGCGGGATCCCCAGTTCCTGCATCCAGGCCATCGGCACCGAAGCGAAGGCCTCGTTGCATTCGAACAGATCGATGTCGGCCACGCTCATCCCGGCCTTGTGCAGCGCATACTGCGTCGCCGGGATCGGCCCGGTCAGCATCCACACCGGGTTCGCCGCGCGCACCGAAATGTGATGGATGCGGGCGCGGGGCTTCAGGCCCAGTTCCCTGACCGCCCGCTCACCCGCGATCAGCATGGCCGCGGCGGCATCGCAGTTCTGGCTCGCGACGCCAGCGGTGATCACCCCGCCCTCGCGCACGGGCTTCAGTGCGGCAAGACCCTCCAGCGTGGTGCCGGAACGGATCGTCTCATCGTGGTCGAGCCCCTCGAGCGGTGCCACCTCGTCCGCGAACCACCCGGCGTCCCAGGCGGCCTGGGCGCGCTGGTGGCTGGCCAGGGCGAAGGCCTCCATCGCCTCGCGGCTGATGCCCCACTTGGCGGCGATCATCTCGGCCGAGCGGATCTGGTTGACCTCCTCGTCGCCATAACGCGCGTCCCACCCGCGCGAACCGAGGAACGGACTGGTGAAGCCATAGGGCTCGCCCGCGAACATCGCGGCCGAGATCGGGATCGCGTTCATCGCCTGGCTTCCACCCGCCACCACCAGGTCCTGCGTGCCGCTCATCACCCCCTGGGCGGCGAAGTGTACCGCCTGCTGCGATGATCCGCACTGGCGATCGATCGTCACCCCGGGAACCTCCTCGGGCATGCCCGCGGCGAGCCAGGCGGTGCGGCCGATGTCGCCCGCCTGCGGCCCGATCGTGTCGCAGCAGCCCCAGACCACGTCATCGACCCGGGCGGGATCGATCCCGGTGCGGGCGACCAGCGCCTTGATCGGGTGCGCGCCAAGATCGGCGGGATGGACCTGGGCGAGCGTGCCCTTCTTGCGGCCGACCGGGGTGCGGACCGCATCGATGATATAGGCTTCAGGCATGTCTCGCCTCTCTGGCAAAGGTCTGGTCGGGGCCGGCGGTGCGGGTGAACAGCCGTTCGGCCACGCGGCCGCGATGATGGGCGGGCGTGCCCCAGGCATGGGTCAGCGCCAGGGTCCGCTTGAGGAACAGGTGGACGTCGACCTCCCACGAATAGCCCATGCCGCCATGGACCTGGATCGCCGACCGCGCGGCCAGGTCCGCCGCCTCGAGCGCGACGATCTTGGCGTGGCTCACCCGGGCGCGCGAATAGACGTCCTGCGCGCCGATCCCGGCGGCGGCCGCCAGCACCACCGGGCGGGCGAACTCGATGGCCACCTGGGCACTGGCGAGGTGGTGCTTGACCGCCTGATACGATCCGATCGGCTTGCCGAACTGGGTGCGATCCTTGGCATAGGCCACCGCCAGATCGACGCTGCGCTGGGCCATGCCCAGCCCTTGGGCCGCGGCGAACAGCGCCGCCCGGTCGTAGGCCAACCCCCAGTCGGCCGGGCCGAGATCCTCGGCGGTGGCGGGATTCCACTCGATCCGGAACACCCGGCGCAGCGGGTCGATGGTTGGCGCCGCAACCAGCGTCACCGCCTCGCGCGGGGCCAGCCAGGCATGGCCATCCCGCTCGATCAGGATCGCCCGGGCCTGGTCGGCCGCGGCCACCACCGGGTTGATCGCCGGGGCCGGGGCGACGATCGCGGCCGGATCGGCCAGCAACGGATGCTCGGGCGCCAGGGCCGCCAGCATCGGCATGGCCACCCCGGCGCTTTCGGCCAGCGGTTCGGGCAGGGCGACATAGCCGGCCTCCTGCGCGATCAGCGCCATGTCGAGCTCGGCCAGGCCCAGCCCGCCCGCGCTTTCCGGCAGCATCAGCAGGGTGAAGCCGTTCTCCACCAGCGCGGCCCAGCGCGCCGGATCGAAGGCGCTGTCCTGCTCCATCAGCTTGCGCCAGTGCTCGGAATTGCAGGTGTCGCCCAGCAGGGTGCGGGCGGTTTCGGCGAACATGATCTGCTCGTCGGATAGGGTGAAGTCCATCGCGCGCTCCTCCGGCCTTAGCGGGGCAGGCCGAGCATGCGCTCGGCGATGATGTTGCGCTGGATCTCGTTCGACCCGGCATAGACCGGCCCGGCGAGCGAGAAGATGTAATCGTCCAGCCAGTCGGGATCGCCCGCGGCGATGCGGGCCGGATCGGGCAGGAGTTCGGCCTCGGCCCCCAGGATCGCCAGCGCGGTGCGGTGGAGGTGGATGTCGAGTTCCGACCAGAAGATCTTGTTGGTCGAGGCTTCCGGGCCGATCCTGGCCCCGGCGATCAGCCGCGAGGCGGTCTGGTAGATCGACAGGGCATAGGCCTCGGCATTCATGAAGGCGCGGACCACGTCCGCCTCCAGCACCGGATCGGCGCCGGCCTTGCGGGCCTGCCACAGGTCGGCGAGCCGCGCCGCGGCCACCTGGTAGCGCGCCGGGCTGCGCAGCATCAGGCCCCGCTCGAAGCCCGCCGTGGCCATGCAGATGTGCCAGCCCTGCCCTTCCTCGCCCAGCCGGTTGAAGGCCGGCACGCGCACGTCCTCCAGCACGATCTCGGCGAAACCGGGGTGGCCGTTGATCTTGCGGATCGGGTTGCGGGTGACGCCCGGCTGGTCGAGCCGGAAGAAGATCAGGCTGGTGCCCTTGTGCCGCTCGCTGCCCGGTTCGCGGAACAGGCCGAAGGCCCAGTCGGCAAAGGCGCCGCGGCTCGACCAGATCTTGTGGCCGTTCAGCACATAGTCGTCGCCGTCCCGCTGGGCGGTGGCGCGGATTCCGGCGAGGTCCGACCCGGCCTGCGGTTCCGACCAGGCCTGGGCCCAGATTTCCTCGCCGGCGGCCATCGGCGGCAGGAAGCGCTGCTTCTGCTCGGGCGTGCCGAATTCCATCAGGGTCGGCCCCAGCAGGAAGATGCCGTTCTGGTTGACCCGGCCCGGCGCCCCGGCGCGGTAGTACTCCTCCTCGAAGATCAGCCACTGGATCAGGTCGACCCCGCGACCGCCGTACTCCCGGGGCCAGGTGACCATGCCCCAGTCGCCGCTCTTGAGCGTCGCCTCCCACTGACGATGGGCCTCGAACCCGGCGCGGTTGGCGTCAAAGTGTTCGAGCGGCTGGGCCGGCACATGGGCTTCCAGCCAGGCACGGACCTCGGCGCGGAAGGCCTGCTGTTCGGGGGTGTAAGTCAGATCCATGGTCGGGGCCTTGTTCAGAACGACGCGGCCTTGCCGGTCTCGACAAAGGCGTCGCGGCTCTTCTGGCTGTCCTCGTGCATGTACATCTCGAGCGTGAAGCCCTGCTCCCAGCGATAGCCGCGATCGACATCGCGCGCCTCGAGCCCGTTCAGCGCCTCCTTGGCGATGACCAGCGCCTTGCGGCTCTTGGCGGCGATCCGCGCGGCGAAGGCGCGGGCTTCGGTGACCAGATCGGCGCGGGGCACGACCATTTCCACCGCGCCCAGCCGATAGGCCTCCTCGGCGGGAATCTGGCCACCGGTGAAGAAGGCGGCGCGGACCTTGTGGAGCGGCAGCATGCGCGACAGGTGGCTGGCTCCGCCCATCGCCCCGCGATCGACCTCGGGCAGCGAGAAGTAGGCATCGTCCGCCGCGATGATCGTGTCGCTGGCCCCGCAGATGCCGATTCCGCCGCCGATGACGAACTTGTGCACCGCGGTCACGACCGGGATCTCCGCCTCGTGGATCGCCTTGAAGGTCAGGTAGTTGCCGCGGTTGAGCAGGGTGATCCGCTCGGGGTGAGCCTGCATTTCCTTGATGTCGACCCCGCCGCAGAACCCGCGCGCGTGCTCGGCGGCGCGGATCAGGATGACGTGGGCCTCGGGATTGGCGGCAGCCTCCTTCACGATCCCCGGCAGCGACATGTAGGTGGCGCTGTCGAAGGCGTTGACCGGCGGAACGTCGAACACGATTTCGGCGATGCGGTCCTGGACGGTAAGCGTGATGGGCATCGGTTTTCCCCTGGATCTCGGTTCGGTTCAGTCGCCGGCGCAGAGCGCGGCCAGCCGCCCGCGCGCCTCGGCAACCACGCGGTCGACCAGCTCCTGGCAGGTCGGCAGGTCGGTGATGCGCCCGCCGACCACGCCGGTCGCCATGGCGCCATTGACGATATCGCCCTCGACGATCGCCTTCTGGATCAGCATCGGCGCCGCGGCCGACAGCATGGCCTGGGCCAGCGGCATCTCGCCATGGGCGGTCATCCCGCGGGCGGAGCGGATCATCTGCAGCCACGATGCGCCGGTCTGGCGCTTCATCTCGGCCCCGGCCTCGATCGCGCGCAGCCACATGCCCAGCCTGCCCGAAGCCTCGATCCGGTCGACCAGCGGGGTGCGGACCATGCGCTGGGGCATGCCGTCGATCTTGGTGGTCAGGACGATCCCGTCGGTCCCGGCCGCCAGATAGGCCGCCTTGGCCTTGTCCGGCGCAGGGGATTCCCGGGTCAGGAGGAACCGCGTGCCCATGGCGATGCCGACCGCGCCATAGGCCAGCGCTGCCGCCAGCCCGCGTCCGTCGGCCATGCCACCCGCAGCGATCACCGGGATGCCGACCTTGTCGAGCACCTGCGGCAACAGCACCGTGGTGGGCACCGACCCGGTGTGCCCGCCGCCCTCGCCGCCCTGGACCACGACCATGTCGACGCCCAGTTGCTCCATCTTCTGCGCGTGCTTGACCGCTCCCACGGTCGGCACGCAGAGGATCCCGGCGTCCTTGAACCGCGCGATCATCCGCGCGTCGGGGCCGCGTCCGAACGAGACCGCGCGGACCTGGTCCTTGTTGGCGATGATCGTCTCGACGATCTCCGCCGCGCCGGGCTGGAACATGTGGAAGTTGACGCCGAACGGCCGATCGGTGCCGGCACGGACCCGGGCGATCTTGGTGCGCGTCTCGTCCGGGGTCATCACCGCCGCACCCAGGAAGCCGAAGGCGCCGGCGTTGCAGCTGGCGATCACCAGCGGCGGCTCGGCCACCCAGCCCATCGCGGTCTGGATGATCGGCGCGCGGCAGCCCAGCCGCTCGACCAGGACGGTGTGCAGGGGATCGCGCATCAGTCCTCGCCGGCCGCCGACTTGTTGGCGCTCGCGGCCGACTTTCCGCTCACCCCGGCGATCGAGTTGCCGGTGACCAGGTCGTTCTGGGCATGGGCGAAGTGGTGCATGTGATAGACCGCATCCATGGCGGTGCGCTTGCCGCGCAGCTCCTCGACGTGATTGATCGACTGCTTGGTCAGCCAGTTGCCCAGGCGGCCCTGCCCGGCCAGCTTCTTCGCCCAGGCGGCGGTCGCCTCGCGCAGTTCGGCGCGCGGCACCACCTTGTTGATCATGCCGAAGGAATAGGCCCGCTCGGCGCTCATCCGTTCGCCCAGCAGCAGGAATTCCTTGGCCACGCGCGGCGGCAGCTCGAAGCCATGCGCGAAGTACTCGACCCCCGGGATCCCCATCAGCGGATTGACCGGGTCCTGGAAGAAGGCATCGTCCGAGGCGACGATCAGATCGCAGACCCAGGCGAGCATCAGCCCGCCCGCCACGCAGGCGCCCTGGACCATGGCGATGGTCGGCTTGGGGATGTCGCGCCAGCGGCGGCACATGCCCAGGTACTGTTCGTGCTCGCGGGTGTAGAGCAGCTCGGCCGCGGGCTTGTTGGTGTGCGGCGGCAGCATCAGCCGCTTGTCGAATTCGTGGTGGAGATCGCGCCCGGGGGTGCCGATGTCGTGCCCTGCCGAGAAGTGCTTGCCCTCGCCCGCCAGCACGATGCAGCGCACCGCATCATCCTGGACCGCGCGGTTGAACGCATCGTCCAGGGCATAGGTCATCTGCCCGTTCTGCGCATTGTTGAACTGCGGACGGTTCAGGGTGATCCAGGCCACCCCCTCCTCGACCGCATAGCGCACCGGCTCGTCGGTTTCGTAAGCGATGTCCACCTGGCGGGGCTCGACAAGATCCTTCATCGCTGGTTCCTCACCCTTGTCGCGCCGGCGGATTGTCCTTGATCACGCTGGTCCGGATGCCATGCGGATCGAGCCGGGCGATGATCTCCAGCGCTGCGGCATCGGGCAGGGGCGTCTCGGTCAGGGTCTCGGCCCGGGCCAGTTCGAACCCGGTGGCGGCCTGCACCTCGTCGAAGGTCACCCCGGGGTGGAGCGAGACCACCCGGATCGCGTGGTCAGGGCCGCCGAAGTCCATCACGCACAGGTTCGTGACGATCAGCCGCAGGTCCACCCCGGTGAAGTTCCCGCCCGGCGTGCGCTTGGCCGGGTTGTGGCCGACGCCCGAGATCATGTCGACCTCGGGCACGAAGACGCGGGGCGAATGGGCCGGGAAGAAGAACGAGTTGGGGTGGTAGATCGTGTTGCCCGGGAAGCCGCGCACGCCCAGCATCTGGGTCTTCGGCTTGTCATAGGTCCCGCCCATGTAGGACAGGTTGATCTGGCCGAAGCGGTCGAGCTGGGTGGGCGTGACCATCGCATGGCGCCGCCCGGTCCACACCGCCGCGTCGAAGAAGCGCGAGAACGGCAGATAGCCGGCCGGCTTGCGATCGTCATAGGCGCGCGGGCCGATCGGGACCGGCTGCTCGACCAGGTAGGCCTCGCCGTCGGTCATCATCAGCTCGGGGCTGTGAGTCAGCTTGGCGAGGCCGGCGGCCAGGCGCGGCACCGGGCCGACCCCGGTGGCGATCACCTCGCCATTGCCGCGAAAGGCTTCCGAACAGGCGAAGATGCAGAGCTCTGCCAGGCTCGCTTCTGGGGGGCTGGGTTCAGTCATCAGAAAATCGGGAGCGGAAGAGCCGCCACCGCCTCCTTTCCGCCAAAGGTATCGCAATAGGCCGTTTCCGACGCGCCGACGAAGCGGTCCTGCACCGCTGCCCAGTCACCCGGATCGCGGGCGGCATCGGCATAGGCCTTGAACGCTTTCATGTCCCAGCCATAGTGCGGGGGCATCGAGCTGGGATGGGCCCCGCCCGGGATCTCGACCACGCCCGAAATGAAGCTGCGCTCGACGATGTTGGCCTGGGCCTGGTCGGGATAGTGATCCTCCATCCGATCGACCAGCTCCTCGCACGAGACATAGGTCTTGGCCGCCGCACGGGCGAACCATTCGTCATAGTAGACGTCCGGACCGAACACGTGGACGTTGCCGCGCCAGTCGCTGCGGTTGACGTGGAGCAGCGCCGCATCGAGCTTGAGCGCCGGCATGGCGATCAGCGTCTCGCCATCGGCATAGGGGCTCTGCACGGTCTTCAATCCGCCCAGCTCGGCGAGGTCGGTGCCCAGGCCGACCCGGGCGGGCAGGAACGGCAGACCGAAGGCCGCGGCCTTGAGCCCCCACTGGAACATGCCCTCGTCCAGTTCGAGCACCTCGAGGGCCCCGGACTCGCGGCTCTTGCGGAACCAGGGTTCCAGCGGAATGGCATCAAGGCTGACGAAGGCGAAGACCAGCTTGCGGACCTTGCCCGCGGCGCAGAGCATGCCGACATCCGCACCGCCATAGGCCACGACGGTCAGGTCCTTGAGATCGGACCGCAGGATCTCTCGGACCAGCGCCATCGGCTTGCGCCGGGGGCCCCAGCCGCCGATGCCCAGGGTCATCCCGTCATCCAGCTGCGCGACGATGTCGGCCGCGCTCATCCGCTTGTCGAGGCCGGCTGGCACCGTCACGCGTGTTCTCCTTGTTCCTGCTGCTGCTTCATCGCCTTCTGCCAGGCCCATTCGTGGCCCCAGACGCTGATTGCCTCGTGCCGGGTGGTCTGCCAGGTGGCCGGATCGATCACCAGGCTGTCGCACCCGATCTCCAGGTCGAAGCCGGACGGCGTCTGCACATAGAAACCGGTGGTCTCGTCATTGACGTGCCGCCCCAGGGTGGCGCTTTCGGGATAGCCCATCGCCTTCATCCGGTCGTGCGCCTTGCCCACCTCGATCAGGCTGGGCAGCTCGAGCATGATGTGCACCGCGCCCGAAGGCGGGATCGGGCCTTCGCCAAAGGCGATCGAATGGTGGCGGCCGTTGTCGGCGTGGAGGAAGGCAAAGCCCATCGAGGGGCCTTCCGGTCCGAACAGTTGGAAGCGCGGCATGTCGGTCTGGTGGAAACCCAGCACGTCGCAATGGAACGCAATCGTTTCGTTGAAGTTGGGCGCGGAGAACACCGCATGGCCCATGCCCATGGCGCCGGTGACGAAGCCCGGCACGCCGATCGGCGAGACGAAGGGTTCGGCAGTGCGGGCGTCGCCGCAATAGAGCTCCAGCCCGTTGCCCGCCGGATCGGTGGTGCGGAACAGCGCCTCGGCGCCGCGACCGGCGGCTTCCCCGGCGCTGGCCCAGTCGACCGGGCGTCCCGCCGCGGCCACCTTGTCGGCCAGGGCGTCGAGCGCGGCACGGCTGTCCACCTCGTAGCCCGCGGCGACGAACCATTCGCGCTCGCCCGGCTGGACGCGCAGGCGGAACACGCGGTCATCGACGCGGTACAGGGCTGCCCCGTCGGCCGCGTCGGCCACCCGCATGGTGCCGACGAAGGCCGTCAGGAAGCGGTCCCACTCCGCGGGACGGGCGGTCTCCACAACGACATAGCCAAGCGCCTTGATCCCCATGGCTGCATTCATCCTTTCACCAGGTCGAGGAAATAGGGCCGCTCGCCCCCGCCATCGACATTGATCCTTGCCCCGCTGACCCAGCCGGCCAGGTCCGAGCAGAGCCACAGCACCGCCCCGGCGACATCCTCGCCGGTGCCCATCCGCTGCAACGGCAGCGATCGACCGACGGCGGCCTGGGCCTCGCTGTCGCCATAGGTCTGGGCGCTGTCCTCGGTCTGCATCAGGCCGACGATGATGGCATTCACGCGCACCCCGTCGGGACCCCATTCCTGGGCCAGGCTCTGGGTGAGGTTGAGCAGGCCGGCCTTGGCCGCCCCGTAAGCCGCGGTCAGCGGCGACGGACGGATGCCCGAGACGCTGGCGATGTTGATGATGCTGCCCGACCCCGCCGCCCGCATCGGGCCGAATGCCGCCTGCGACATGAACATCGCGGAATGGAGGTTCAGCCGGATGATCGCATCAAAGAAGCGGGGCGAGGCCGTCGCCGCTTCGGCCTGGGGCGACCCGCCGGCATTGTTGACCAGGATATCGATGCGGCCATGCTCGGCCACCACGGCATCGACCAGTTCGCGCGCCTGATCGGCGTCCCGCACGTCGGCCGCCCGGAAGCTGACACCGGCGGGAAGGCTTTCGGGCGCATTCCGGCCGCACACGGTCACCCGTGCTCCGGCCGCCGCGAGGACGGCCGCCATCTGCCGGCCGAGCCCCCGGGTGCCACCGGTGACGATCGCCACCTGGCCAGTCAGATCGATCGCGGACCGCGCGGTCACCGGCATGCTCTCCCAGCTTGTTTCGGACTTACCGCCGTGACGGTACACCGGATTCGAAAATTGCCAATATCGAAAGCCAATGTGCTTTTCAATTGACGATTTGCGTACCCACTGGCAATTCAGATTACGAATGCGGCGGCATTCACGAAAAATGATTCGATCCTGGGAGACGCATCAGATCATGGTCACCCCTGCGGCGAGCATGCCGGCGGCGCGGACCGTCGGCGCAGCGGGATACCCCGGCCGCTTGGCCTGCGTCGCAGGTATCGACGCCCTGCCTGCGCCCCACCCCTTCTCGCCCGGCCCGAATGGCCCCGCGGACCAGTCCGGAGTGCGTCCATGACCGATATCGCCACGACCACGCACCGCGTCAGCGCGGGCTATGACATCGTGGTCGCCGAAGCGGGCGACCGCTCGGGACCCGCGGTGGTGTTCATCCACGGCAGCGGCCCCGGCGCTTCGGGGGCGTCCAATTTCCGCCAGAACATCGCCGCCTTCGTGGCCGCGGGCTATCGCGTGATCCTGCCCGACATGATCGGCTATGGCGGCTCGTCGAAGCCCGAGGGGATCGACTACACCCTGCAACTGTTCACCGACACCCTGTACGAGGCGCTGGTCGCCCATGGCCTGACCCGCGCCAGTCTGGTCGGCAATTCGCTGGGCGGCGGGGTCGCGCTGCAACTGGCGCTCGACCATCCGGACTTCGTCCACAACCTCGTGCTGATGGCGCCCGGCTGCGTCGCCCCGCGCGAGGCCTATTTCGTGATGCCGGGGATCACCAAGATGGTCTCCAGCTTCGGCGGGCCGGAGTTCGACCTGGCCGAGCAGAAGCGCCTGGTGACCAACCTGGTCCATCCCGATTTCGCCCCGCAGATCCCCGACGCGCTGGTCGCCGAACGGTTCGCCGTGGCGCGCACCCAGCCCAAGGACGTGCTGATGCGCATGCGCACGCCCGACCTGTCGCCGCGGCTGGCCGACATCACGCAACCGGTCTTCGTGCTGTGGGGCCTCAACGACGAGTTCTGCCCCGAAGCCCATGCCCGTCTGTTCCTGGACCATTGCCCCGATGTCCGCGCGATCACGTTCGGCCGCACCGGCCACTGGGTCCAGGTCGAGCGGGCGGCGGAGTTCAATGCCTATGTCACCGAGTTCCTCGATGCCCGCCGCTGAGGCCCCTGCCGGCGGCAAGGCCGCGCATTATGGCGCCGCGCTTTACGCGGCCCTGCGCGCCGGACGCACCATTGCGCCGCTGATCCAGCAGGATGCCTCGCTGACGGTCGACGATGCCTATGCGATCAGCCTCGATTTCCTCGGCCGGCGCCTGGCCGACGGGGAACGGGTGGTCGGCAAGAAGATCGGGGTGACCAGCAAGGCGGTGCAGGACATGCTGGGGGTCCACCAGCCCGACTTCGGCTTCCTGACCGACTGGATGCACGTTGATGGCCCCATCGACATCGCCGCCAAGGGCCTGATCGCCCCGCGCGCCGAGGCCGAGATCGCCTTTATCCTCAAGTCCGGCCTCAACGGCCCGGGGGTAACCGCCGCCGACGTGATCGCGGCGACCGAGAGCATCGTCCCCTGCTTCGAGATCGTCGACAGCCGCATCGACGACTGGAAGATCGCCATCGTCGACACGGTCGCCGACAATGCCTCCTGCGGGGTCTTCGTGCTGGGGGCCGAACGGCTCGATCCGGCCGGGCTCGACCTGCCCGGGCTGCATGTCGCGGTGACCAAGAACGGCGCCCCGCTGTCCGAAGGCTATGGCCATGCCGTGCAGGGCGATCCGGCCCAGGCCGTGGCCTGGCTGGCCAACACGCTGGGCGCCTATGGCGTCACCCTCGATGCCGGCGACGTGATCCTCTCGGGCAGCCTCGTCCCGCTCGCCCCGGCCGTGGCCGGGGACACCTTCGCCCTGACCCTCAGCGACGGAGACCGCGCGATCGGCTCCTGCGTCGCCCGCTTCGCATAGGACCAAACGGAATGACACGCGTGAAGGCCGCGATCATCGGCTCGGGCAACATCGGCACCGACCTGATGATCAAGATGATCAAGTATCCGCAGAACATGGAATTGGCGATCGTCGTCGGGATCGACGAGGCGTCCGAGGGGCTGGCCCTGGCCCGCCAGCACGGCATCGCCACCACGCACGAGGGGCTCGAAGGGCTGCGCGCGCATCCGCTCTACAAGGACATCGGCATCGCCTTCGACGCGACCAGCGCCTATGCCCACAAGGTCCACGACGCGGCGCTGCGCGCCGACGGGATCCAGGTGGTCGACCTGACCCCGGCCGCGCTTGGCCCCTTCACCGTGCCCCCGGTCAACATGGAGGCCCACCTCGACCAGCCCAACGTCAACATGGTGACCTGCGGGGGCCAGGCGACGATCCCGATGGTCGCCGCCGTGGCCCGGGTCTCGAGCAAGGTCCACTATGCCGAGATCGTCGCCTCGGTCTCGTCGCGCTCGGCCGGACCGGGCACCCGCGCCAACATCGACGAGTTCACCCGCACCACCGCGCGCGCGATCGAGGTGGTCGGCGGCGCGGCGCGGGGCAAGGCGATCATCATCCTCAACCCGGCCGAACCGCCGATGATCATGCGCGACACGGTGTTCACCCTGTCCGAGGGCGGCGACGAGGCGGCGATCCGCCAGTCGGTGGCGGACATGGTTGCCGAGGTGCAGAAGTATGTCCCCGGCTACCGCCTCAAGCAGGAGGTCCAGTTCGAACGCTATGGCGACAACAACCGCCTCAAGATTCCCGGTCTGGGCGAGTTCACCGGGATCAAGTCGATGATCATGCTCGAGGTCGAGGGCGCGGGGGACTACCTGCCGAGCTATTCGGGCAACCTCGACATCATGACCGCCGCGGCCAAGGCCACCGGCGAGCTGCTCGCCGCACGGCGGATGGCGGCAGCGTGATGCCCCTCCCCACCCCCTTCCCCACCCTCCCCCGTTCGGTTCGAGCGAAGTCGAGAACCGTTCGCGCCCCTCGTGTCTCGACTTCGCTCGACACGAACGGAGTGAATTGAATGACCGAGAAGTTTAACGTCGAGGCTGGCGACAAGCTCTACCTGCAGGACGTCACCCTGCGCGACGGGATGCACGCGATCCGCCACATGTACGGGATCGATCATGTCAAGGCGATCGCCGCGGCCATCGAGGCGTCGGGGGTCGACGCGATCGAGGTGGCGCACGGCGACGGCCTGTCGGGCGCCAGCTTCAATTACGGCTTCGGCGCGCACACCGACTGGGAATGGCTGGAGGCCGTGGCCGAGGTGCTCGACAAGTGCGTGCTGACGACGCTGATCCTGCCCGGCGTAGGCACGGTCGAGGAACTGCGCCGTGCTTACGATATCGGCGTGCGCTCGGTCCGCGTGGCGACGCACTGCACCGAGGCCGACGTGTCCAAGCAGCACATCGGCATCGCCCGCGATCTGGGCATGGACGTCTCGGGCTTCCTGATGATGAGCCACATGATCGAGCCCGAGGCCCTGGCGCAGCAGGCGCTGCTGATGGAAAGCTATGGCGCGCACTGCGTCTATGTCACCGACAGCGGCGGCGCGCTCGACATGGACGGCGTGCGGGCGCGGTTCGAGGCCTACGACCGGGTGCTGAAGCCCGAGACCCAGCGCGGCATGCACGCGCACCACAACCTGTCGTTCGGCGTCGCCAACTCGATCGTCGCCGCGCAGTGCGGCGCGGTGCGGATCGACGCCTCGCTGACCGGCATGGGCGCGGGCGCGGGCAATGCCCCGCTCGAGGTCTTCATCGCCGCCGCCGACCGCAAGGGCTGGAACCATGGGTGCGACGTCAACCTGCTGATGGATGCTGCCGAGGACCTGGTCCGCCCGTTGCAGGACCGCCCGGTGCGGGTCGACCGCGAGACCTTGAGCCTGGGCTATGCCGGGGTCTACTCCAGCTTCCTGCGCCACGCCGAGAAGGCCAGCGAGACCTATGGCATCGACACGCGGGCGATCCTGGTCGAGTTGGGCCGGCGCAAGATGGTGGGCGGACAGGAGGACATGATCGTCGACGTCGCGCTCGACATGCTCAAGGCGCGCGAGGGCTGAGCGGCGGCAAGACACAACGACATCCACCCCCGTTCGTGTCGAGCGTAGTCGAGACACATGGCGCGCGGCCTCTCGACGGCGCTCGAGGCGAACGGGGTTTGGGAACACGATGACCGGACCGGACAAGAATCCGGCGCGCATGGAGAGGATTATGGGCGACTATTCGCAGTACCGGCCGCTGAACGCCGCTGATGTCCCGCAGTGGGATTTCGAGACCGACGTGGCGGTGATCGGCTTCGGCGCGACCGGGGCCTGCGCCGCGATCGAGGCGCGCGGAGCCGGGGCCGAGGTCATGCTGTTCGAGCGCAGCTCGGGCAGCGGGGGCGCCTCGGCATTGTCCGGGGGCGAGATCTATATCGGCGGCGGCACCGATGCGCAGGTCGCGGCCGGGTTCACCGACACGGTCGAGGACTTCACCACCTATCTCAAGCTGGCCGGCGGGCCCTGCGTCGACGAGGCCAAGTGCGAACGCTATGGGCGTGAGGCGCTGGCCCATTACCAGTGGCTCAAGGACCAGGGCGTGCCCTATCGCGGCAATTACCTGCCCGGCAAGGTGATCGAACCGACCGATGATTCCACCCTGATCTGGTCGGGCAGCGAGGCGGCCGCCCCCTTTTACAAGCAGGCCAGGCCGGCGCCGCGCGGCCACGTCATCCAGCACATGGGCTGGGGCGGCGGGCGCCCGCTGGTCGACGTGCTGGAGGCCCGCGCCCGCGATCTCGGCACGACGATCGTCCCCGATGCCCGAGCGGTGGCCCTGATCGTCGAAGGCCCGCGGGTGGTCGGCGCGGTGGTGCGGATCGACAACCGCGACCGCTTCGTCTCCGCCCGCAAGGGCGTGGTGCTCGCCACCGGGGGCTTCGTGTTCAACGAGGCGATGCGGCGCAAGCACTGCCCCGAGACGTTCAAGCTGCGTGATCCCATTGGCGACAAGGACGACGGCGTCGGGATCGAGCTGGGCCAGTCGGTCGGCGGCGAGGCGATCCATATGGACCAATTCTTCACCACCTGCCCGTGGACCATGCCGGAAAGCCATGCCTACGGCGTCTTCGTCAATGTGATGGGGCAGCGCTTCATCAACGAGGACTGCTACCACGGCCGGGTCAGCCGCTGCGCGGTCGACCAGCCGGGGGGCAAGGTCTACCTGCTGCTCGACAATGCCCACTTCGTCCAGCCGATGGACTTCGCCCGCATGTCCATCGCCGGAACCGGCGAGACCTGGGACGAGGTCGAGGCCGAGCTGGAGATGCCGGCCGGCACACTGGCCGCGACCATGGACCTCTACAACCGCCATGCGCGGGAGGGCCGTGATCCGCTGTTCGACAAGCAGCCGCCGATCCTCACCCCGCTGGACCAGGGTCCGTTCGTGGCGCTCGAACTCAACTTCGAGGCGAGCTACTTCAGCTTCTTCACCCTCGGCGGGCTTCGCACCAGTGCCGATGCCGAGGTGCTGGACCACGGCGGGACGCCGATCCCCGGCCTGTTCGCTGCCGGCCGTTGCACCTCGGGCCTGCCGGCCTGGGGCCATGGCTACTCGTCGGGCATGAGCCTGGCCGACTGCACCTTCTTCGGCCGTCAGGCCGGCATCAAAGCGGCCGCCTGAGCCGCCGACAACGGGAGAGCCTGCCATGATCCTCAAGGACAAGGTCGTCATCGTCACCGGGGCAGGCCCCGGCATGGGCCAGGCCGCCTGCCGCGGCGCCGCGCGCGAAGGCGCCCGGGTGGTGGTCACCGCCCGTTCGAGAGAGGCCATCGAAGCCGTCGCCCACGACATCGTCAGCAGCGGCGGCGAGGCGATCGCCGTCCCGCTCGACGTGACCCAGCAGGACCAGTGCGAGGCCGCCGCCGCCGCCGCGCTGGCCAAGTGGGGACGGATCGACGGCCTGGTCAACTCGGCTTACTACCATCCCGACTGGGGCCCGCTGATCGAGCACGATCTGGAGCAGGTGCTCCAGGCGTTCAACGTGGGTGCAGCCGGGGCGCTCCGGATGTGCAAGGCGGTCTATCCGGCGATGAAAGCGCAAGGGTCGGGCGCGATCGTCAACATCTCGACCCTGTGCACCCGCAAGCCGTTTCCCGGCGAGGGCGGCTACGGCATGGCCAAAGGCGCGCTCAACCACCTGACCCGCCACCTCGCGATCGAGTTCGCCGGGACCGGGATCCGGGTCAACACCGCGCTGATGGGCTGGATGCTCGGCGCCCCCCTCCAGGGCTTCGCCGACACCATGGGCCCGGAGGCGGGCGCGGCCTTCCTGGCGCAGCGCGGCTCGGAGATTCCGGTGGGCCACATCCCGCCCGACGCGGACTGCGCCAAGGCGGTCTATTTCCTGCTGTCGGACTATGCCTCGGAGATCACCGGCGCCATGCTCGACGTCAACGGCGGCGACTGGGTCGCGGCCTGAGGAGGACCAAGCCATGCTGCTCGACTGGATGACAACGGCGCCGACCCTGGCCGAGGACCCGGTGCAGGGGTTCGACCCCGACGCGGTGACGGTCAGCGAGACCGTGGAGATCGCCGCCCCGGCGCGGGTGGTCTGGGACATCCTGTGCGACATGCCGCGCTACGCCGAATGGAACCCCTTCTGCGTCCGCGCGGTCTCGACGCTGGACATGGGGGCCGCGGTCGACATGACGCTGGTCAACTACGCCGTCCCGGGCACCCTGGTGCCCAATTGCGAGTACATCTGCGCCAAGGTGCCCGAGCGGCTGATCTCGTGGGAGATGAAGCATTCGGACTTCTGGCCCTACCCGGCCCGGCGCGACCAGGTGATCGAGCCGACCGGCGAGACGTCGTGCCGGTACTTCTCCACCGACGCCTTCCTCGGCGCCAACGGCATCCACGTGTTCCGCTTCGCCGGGCCCTGGGTGAAGCGCGCCTTCGATGACACCGCCCGCGCGCTGAAGGCCCGGGCCGAGGCGATCCACGCCGCCCAGACCAACCACGGAGCCTGACCACCATGCCCTTCACGCTGCAGCAGCTGTCCGACATGGAGGAGATCAAGATCCTCAAGCACCGCTACTTCCGCGCGATCGACACCGGCGACTGGGCCATGCTGCCCGACCTGTTCACCGCCGACGTGGCCTGCACTTACAACGGCGGCACCTACAAGGTCTCGCTCAAGGGGCGCGAGGCGATGGTCGAGTTCCTGTGCAACTCGTTCCATTCGGGCTGCCTGGCCATGCACCACGGGCACATGCCCGAGATCGCGGTGACCGGCGACAACTCCGCCACCGGCATCTGGTACCTGGAGGACGTGTTCATCGATCTGGAGAAGGACGATCACACCTTCGGCACGGCGATCTACACCGACGTCTATCGGCGCGAGGGCGGGATCTGGCGGATCGCCTCGACCTATTACGACCGGGTGATCGAGGTCCTGACCAAGTTCAGCGCGATGGGCGGCCGGGCCAGCGTCGCGCGCCTCGCCACCACCGGGCGCAAGCCGGAAGAGCGCACCGACATCAGCCACCTGATCACCTGGGAGGAGTAGGCCGCCTCAACCCTCGCCCAGGGCGCCGCGCAGGCTGGCGACCGCCGCCTTGGCCCGCGTCAGCGCGGGCTCCTGCCCGACCAGCGCGTCGCGCGGAATCTCGACGCCGATCGGGCAGTCGGAGGGCAGGGCCGCGACGAACCCGGCCACGTCGAAGACCCCGTCCCCCACCAGGCGACGCGCACCGCGCGCTTCGCCGGCGGGGTCGGACGGGGCCGCGATCGGGCCGTCGGCCACCTGGGCATAGAGCACGGTCCCGGCGGGGGCCGCAGCAAGCTGCGCCAGGGTGGTGTGGCTGCGCATCAGGTGGAGCAGGTCGACATTGATCCCGACCTCGCCCGGCCGGTCCACGGGTGCCACCAGGTCGATCGCGGCGGCCAGCGAGGGCACCTGGCTGGCCGGGAAGAACTCGACCGCGACGTTCAGCCCGCGCGCCCGGGCCAGATCGCAAAGCCCCGCGAAGTGATCGGCCCGCCGCGCCGGATCGCGATCATAGACCAGCACGTTGATCGCCTCTGCCTCCAGCTCGGCCGCGCAATCGAGCGTCGGGAGGAGCCCGGCCAGCTCGGTCCGGCTGGCCAGGGTGAACGGATAGGCCAGGTCGAGCGTCACGCCCCGATCGCGCAGCGCGGCGCGCAGCTCGCGCCGGGCCGGGGCGCTGCCGATCAGCTCGAACGCCGGCATCAGCGGCAGCACCTCCATCGGATGGAGGAACAGCCCGATCCCGGCACAACCGGTGGCGGCGGCAAGCTCGACCAGCGCCACCGGACCGGCATCGGGGACGGTGATATGGTCGAGCGCGAGGCGGCGGGTCATGATCCGGTCCTGATGGGCACGATCGGCAGCCTCATCGGCCCGGACCCGCCGGTCAACCCGCCAGTTGCCCGCCGTCGACGGCGAAGGTGGCCCCGGTGATCTTGCGGGCCCGATCGCTGGCGAGGAAGGCGAACAGGTCGGCAATATCGTCGGGCGAGCAGGACCCGTCGAGCAGCTTGGGCGCGTTGCGCATCACCAGCGCCCAGTCCATGTCGCCCTCCATCGGCGGGACCTGGGCGGTCATCGGCGTTTCGACGTGGCCGGGGCAGATCGCGTTCACGCGCACGCCCTTGGCCGCGAATTCGACGGCCATGCTCTTGGTCAGACCGACCACCGCGTGCTTGGACGCCGAGTAGGCGGCATTGTAGGCAATCCCGGACAGGCCTGCGGCCGAGGCGGTGTTGACGATCACCCCCTTGCTGCGGATCAGGTGGGGCAAGGCGGCCTGGCTGACCGCGAAGACGCTGGTGGTGTTGATCTTCAGGACGAGTTCGAAATCCTCGACCGCGAAGGTTTCCGAGGGCCCCCACTTGAGAATGCCGGCGATGTTGCACACCACGTCGAGCCCGTCGCCCGCCGCGGCCGCGACGAGGGCGCGGCAAGAGGCCGGATCGACCGCGTCATAAGGCTGGACGATCGGGGCACCGGCCATCATCCCGGCGGTCTCCTCCAGCCCGGCCACGTTCCGGTCGCCGATGGTGACCCGGGCCCCTTCGGCGGCGAAGCGGATCGCCGTGGCCCGGCCGATGCCGGAGGCAGCTCCGGTGACGAGAACCGTCTTGCCGGCGAATTCGCCTGTACCTGTCATTCTCTCTCTCCCGCAAAAACCGACAGCACCGGGCCCGGTTTCGCGGGTCTCGGTGCTGTCCCGGTCAGCCGATCAGAACCGGATCCCCGCCGTCACCCCGAAGGTGCGGGGATCAGGGAAGTAGCCCAGCAGCAGACCACCGAAACCGGGGCCGAAATCGATGAAGTTGCTGGGATCGCGTTCCTTGGTGAGGTTGCGGACGAAGGCCGAGACGTCGACCGTGGCACCGCCGAGCGGGATCTCGCCGACGGTGGCGCGCAAGTTGACGATGGTCCGGCCGGGCGACTCGGTGGTCCCGGCCACCTGGTCCGATCGGGCCGGAGCGGTCAGGGCATAGGGGAAGGTATAGTACTTCGAGACGTAGCTGAGATCGCCATAGATGTTGAGCTTGCCCCAATCGCCCTGGATGACCTTCCAGTCGATCCCGGCCGAGGCCGTGGTCTTGGGCGCATGGGGGAAGGCGCGGTTCTTGGACACGTCCACACCACCGTCGATGTAGCTCTTGTACGTCGCATCGAGGAAGGCGAGCGAACCGTTGATCGTGATCGCATCGATCGGCCGCAGCACGGCCTCGAACTCCAGGCCCTGGATCCGCGCCGCCGCCGCATTGCGCACGACCGAGGCGGCGCCGGTGCTGGCGGTGAAGATCGAAAGCTGGATGTCCTTGTGCTCATCCCGGAAGGCCGCGACGTTCAGCACCAGGCGGTTGTCGAGCAGGCGGGTCTTGAAGCCGATCTCGTAGCTGTCGACCTTCTCCGGCTTGTAGGGATTGCACAGTTCGGCCGCGCCCGAGGGGCAGGCCGCGGACGGCGCGCCGAACACGTTGGTTTCGCCGTTGAAACCGCCCGACTTGAAGCCCTTGGCGAAGCGCGCGTAGGTGTTGATCTCGGGCGTGATCTCGTAGCTCAGCGTCGCGGCGGGCGAGAAGTCGTTGTACTTGGCGTCGTTGACCTTGCTGTAGGGGATATCGGCGACCACCAGCGGGGTCAGGATGCCGTTGGCGACATCGCGGTTGACCCGGAAGAAGCGCGACATGTCCTTCTTCTCGTGGGTGTAGCGGGCCCCGAGCGTCAGCTTGAGCGCGTCGGTCAGCTTGTAGTCGGCCTGGGCATAGAGCGCGAAGGCCTTGGTCAGCGCCCCGTAGCGCGAATCCAGATCGGTGCCGCCGCCGAAATAGGACTGCGGATTGTTGGTGAAGGCGGTCTCGTCGAAATAGAACGCGCCGAGGACATAGGACAGGCGGTCGGCAAAGGCGTTGCCGGTCAGCTGCAGTTCCTCGCTCCAGGCATGGTAGTTGGTGATGCGCTGGGTGTAGGCGACCGGCAGCGGCGAACCATCGAGGTCGAGCCCGTCGGACCACTTGAGGTTGCGGTACGCGGTGATCGACTTGAGCGTCGCCGCGCCCAGATCGGCGGTGAGGGTCAGCGCATGGCCATAGCTGCGCGACCGTTCATAGACCTGCCCGTCGATCGAAGCGGTCTCCACCCGGGTGCGGTTGGTGTACTTGTCGAGCGGGAAAAAGGCCCCGCCGAAGGCATAGCTCGGCCCGGCCGGATCGAAGATATCCCGGGGATCGCGGTTGCGGTTGACCGACAGGAGCTGCGAGAACGGCGGGGTCTGGTCGGCCTCGGAATAGTCGAAGGTGTAGTCGGCGGTCAGCGCATCGGACAGTTCCGCGCGCAGCTGGACCATGAAGCTGCCATTGCGGATCGTGTCGGTCTCCGAGACCTTGGGGGCGCCGGCTGCGGGGACGCCCGGCACCGGGTTCGGCACAATGTTGATCAGGCCGTCGCGGCGGCGGTACTGGCCCGAGACCTTGGCCGAGAGGATGCCCATCTGCGGCAGGTCGAGCACGCCGCGGACCTTCACTTCGTTGAAGCTGCCATAGGTCACCTCGGCCAGGCCGCCGGCCTCGCCCGAGGGCTTCTTGGTGACCAGGTTGACCGCGCCGGCCAGCGCGTTGCGGCCATAGAGCGTGCCCTGCGGCCCGCGCAGCACTTCGACCCGTTCAAGGTCGGCGACATCGAAGATCGAACCCTGCGCCTTGGCGATGTAGACCCCATCCAGATAGAGCCCGACCGCGGGTTCCCAGGTGATCGCCGGATTGATCGTGACCGAGCCGCGGATCGAGATCTGCGAGATCGTCTTGGACGAGGGCGCGCGTTCGATCTTCACGTTCGGGGCAATCGCGCCGAGCTTGTCGATCGAATCGACCCCGCGGCTTTCCAGATAGGCCGTGCCCACCGCCGAGATCGCGATCGGCACGTCCTGCACGTTTTCGGCCCGCTTCTGCGCGGTCACCACGATCGCGCCGAGTCCGTCGTCCGCCTGATCCTGCGGGGAGGCCTGGGTCGCCGGCTGCGATGCGTTCTGAGCAGCCGCGGGAACGGCGAAGGAGGCCAGGGTGACAAGCGCCGTGGCGTTCAACAGGGTTCTCATGGTTTTCCTCTCCTGATGGGCAAGCGTCACTGACGACAGCCGCGTAGCCTTGATTGCGTTGGTCCTTAGTGTTTCTCGCAAGGAACCGCAATGTTGCTAGTTATTTCGCTGTGTGAATTGTCCATAAGCTACGCAATTCTGCAACACCCCGGCGTGACTGGGTCAGGACGCGGAGGATTTGACACGGCCCCGGGCTTGATCGAAACATGCGTCAGAGAGCGGATTATCTGCTACGCAAATGGGCAGACAATCGCTCCGTGTCGCGGGAGAGGCACAATGAACCAGGCTGCTGACCCGCTGGATTTCGATTACGTGATCGTCGGCGGCGGGGTCGCCGGATGCATTCTCGCCAACCGGCTGTCCACGGACCCAGCCCTTCGCGTCCTCCTGATCGAGGCCGGGGGACGCGATTCCAGCCCGCTGATCGCTGCGCCGGGCGGGCTGCTGCCGCTGATGATGTCCGGCCGCCACGCCTGGCCCTATGTCTCGGCGCCGCAGGAGCATCTGGACGGCCGCGTCCTTTACCTGCCGCGCGGCAAGGTGCTGGGCGGCGGATCGTCGATCAACGGCATGGCCTATGACCGCGGGTTCGCCTCGGACTATGACCGCTGGGCCCAGGCCGGCAACCGCGGCTGGTCCTTCGCCGAGGTCCTGCCCTATTTCCGCCGGCTGGAAAGCTTCCATCCGGCCCGGAATGCGTGGCACGGGGCGGAGGGGCCGATCCAGGTCACCCGCGCCGGCCAGGACCACCCCTTCGCCCGCGCGTTCCTGCAGGCCGGGGCCCAGGCGGGCTATCCGCTCAGCGACGATCTCAGCGGCGCCCAGCGCGACGGGTTCGGCGCGGTCGACCTCACCATCGGGCGGGGGCGACGGTCGAGCGCGGCATCGGCCTATCTGCGCCCTGTGCTGCGACGGCGCAATCTGACCGTGCTGACCGGGGCCCTGACCCGGCGGGTCCGGTTCGACGGGCCGCGGGCCACCGGGGTGGAATTCACCCAGGACGGCGCCTTGCGCACAGCGGTGGCGCGACGCGAAGTGATCCTCTCGGCCGGGGCGATCAACACCCCGCAACTGCTGATGATCTCGGGAGTCGGACCGGGTGGCCATCTTACCGAGCATGGCATCCCCGTCGTGGCCGATCTTCCCGGCGTGGGGCAGGGCCTGCAGGATCACCTCGCCACTCACGTCAAGCATCGCTCGACCAAGCCGTGGTCGATGCTGCGCTATCTCAACCCGCTGCGCGGGGCGCTCGCCATGGGCCAGTACCTGATGACCCGCCGCGGGCCGCTGGCCGATCCGGGCATGTCGGTGGCCTGCTTCGTCCGCTCCGATCCGGTGCTCGACGAGCCTGACATCAAGATGCTGCTGGTTTCGGCCCTGTTTGCGCACAACGGGCAGACGCTGGTGCCGATGCACGGCTTCTATGCCCATATCAACGTGGCCCGCCCCGAAGCGCGCGGGCAGGTGACTCTGGCGAGCCCCGACCCGACCATCCCGCCGGTTATCGATCAGAACTACAACGGCACCGAACGCGATCGCGAGGTCATGCGCGCGGGCATCCGCATCGCCCGGCACATCTTCGCCCAGCCCGCCTTCGACGAGGTGCGCGGCGAGGAGCTGGCACCCGGGCCCGAGATCCGGAGCGATGCCGAACTTGATGCCCACATCCGCGCGGCCGCCGAGGCGGACTATCATTCGACCAGCACGGCCCGGATGGGCGCGGACCGGTTGGCGGTGGTCGATGCCGAGCTGCGGGTCCACGGGCTGGCCGGGCTGCGCGTGGTCGATGCCTCGGTGATGCCGCACCTGCCCGGAGGCAACACGGCGATCCCCGTGGCGATGATCGCCGAGAAGGCGGCCGACCTGATCCTGGGCCGCCCCGCGCCCGCGCCCGAAGACCCCCGCCCAAGGAGCTGACAGGGATGAAGACCCACGCGATGGTGTGCCATGCGCCGAACGCCCCGCTGGTGCTGGAAGAGCTGGACCTTGCACCCCCCGGCCCGGACGAGGTGCTAATCGAGGTCATGGCCAGCGGGCTGTGCCACACCGATCTCAGCCAGATCGAGGGCAAGGCCGCGCCCTATCCCTTCCCCGTGGTGGTCGGACACGAGGCCGCCGGCGTGGTCCGCGCGGCGGGCGCGGCGGTGACCAGCCTGGCGGTCGGCGATCATGTCATCGCGCTGGGGATCGGCGAATGCGGGCAGTGCAGCCATTGCCGCTCGGGACGGACCAACCTGTGCGAACTGTTCCTGGCCGACATGGCAGCCCAGCCCTCGCCCTTCGCGCTGCACGGGCGGAAGGTGTCGGCCTACACCGGGGTCGGCGCCCTGGCCCGGCACCTGGTCATGGCCGAACGCAACGTCGCAAAGATCCGCCGCGACGTCCCGTTCGACCTCGCCTGCACGATCGCCTGCTCGGTCGCGACCGGGGTCGGCGCGGTGCTCCACACCGCCCACGTGACCGCCGGCTCCACGGTCGCCGTGTTCGGGCTGGGCGGGATCGGGCTCAACGTCGTCCAGGGCGCGCGGCTGGCCGGGGCGAGCCGGATCATCGGGGTGGACATCAATCCGCTGCGCGATGGCCAGGGCCGCCGCTTCGGGATGACCGACTTTGTTCATGGCGGCGAAACCGATACCGTCGCGGCGATCAGGGCCCTGACCGGCGGCGCGGGCGCGGACTATGCCTTCGAATGCGTCGGCAACGCGGCGCTGATGGCCCAGGCGGTCGATTGCACGCGGATCGGCTGGGGCTGCACCGTGGTGCTGGGGGTCCCGCCGGACGGCCAGACCCTGTCGCTGGTGCCGTTCCAGCTCCAGTTGGGGCGGACCGTGAAGGGATCGTTCATGGGCAACATGAAAGGCCGCAGCGAGCTCCCCGGCCTGCTTGACCACTATGTCGCCGGGCGGCTCAACCTGGCCGACCTGGTGACTCACCGCCTGCCGATGGATCGGGTCAACGAGGGGTTTGCGATGATGAAGCGCGGCGAGGCGGTGCGCACGGTGGTCCGCTTCGGCGGAGAGGGAGCATGAGCGGGCCCGCCCCCGGAGGGCGGCCGGTGAAGGCCATCGCGCTGCTGCGCTGCAAGCCGGGGCTGAGCCGGGAGGCGTTCGTGGCCTATTACGAAACCCGCCATGCCCCGCTGATCCGCGCGCTCCTCCCCGAGATCGGCGAGTACCGCCGCAACTACGTCGAGCCGGCGGGGGCCTTCACCAGTCCGGTGGCGGCGATCGACTTCGACTGTGTCAGCGAACTGCGGTTTGCCGATCGCGCGACCTACGACCGGTTCGTCGCCCGGGCGGCCGATCCGGCCATCGCCCGCGCCATCGCCGAGGACGAGGAACACCTGTTCGACCGGGCGGCGACGCGGATGTTCGTCGTCTCCGAGACCGCGGTGGGCGCCCTCCCCGCCGGGATCGCCGAGCTGGCCGACGAGCTGGCCGTGCTGCGCGCCGAACGGGCCGTGCGCGACGGGCTCGCGCGCTTTGCCCGCGTGCTCGACACCAAGGACTGGGCCGCCCTGGGCGACGTGTTCGCCGCCGACCTGACCTTCGACTATGGCCTGGGCGAGCAGGCCGGCATGGCGGCGTTGACCGCGAACATGCGGCGCTTCCTGGACCTCTGCGGCCCGTCGCAGCACCTGATCGGCAGCATCGTGGTGGAGATCGGCCCGGACCGGCAGAGCGCCGTCAGCCGGGCCTATGTCCAGGCCCGCCACCAGCGCCGTGACGATCCGGTCGGCCCGGTGTTCGATACCAACGGCGAATACCGCGACCGCTGGGCGCTGCGACCGGAGGGCTGGCGGATCGTCCGGCGCGACGCGGTCTGGCAGAGCCACAGCGGCGATCCCGGCGTGCTCTATCCCGCTCCGGACTGACGACCGGCCGCGCGCCCGCCGCTGCGCTGCCCAGCGCTCAGGGCCGCTGCGAGTGGCGGATGCCTCCGTCGACCAGGAACTCGCTGGCGGTGATGTAGCTGGCCTCGTTCGACATCAGGAAGCGGATCATGCGGCCCAGCTCCTCGGGCTGGCCGAAGCGGCCCAGCAGGATGCGCCGGTCAAAGACGCCGTGCATGTAGGCCTTGGTCTGCTCGTCCATGATCGGCGTGTCGATCATCCCGGGGCTGACCGTGTTGATGCGGATGCCATCGGCGGCGAGTTCGTCGGCCATGGACCGGACCAGCGAGATCACCGCCCCCTTGGCGGCGGTGTAGATCGGGATTCCGGCATTGCCGAACCAGGCATTGATCGAGGCGGTGGCAACGATGGCGCTGCCCGGATTGGCGCGCATGTCCTCGCGGAAGGCCTGGGCGAGCAGCACGATCGCGCGCACGTGCAGCGCCATGCCGGCATCGAACAGATCGGGAGTGACCCCGTCGATCCCGGTCATCGGGGCCGTACCGGCGCAGTGGACGAAGCCGCCGATCGGGCCCAGCGCCGCCCGCGTGGCGAGGGCCGCCGGGGTCACCGCCTGTGGATTGCGCAGGTCGACCGCGAGCCCGTTCGCCGCCACGCCATAGCGCGCGCTGATCGCCGCCGCCTCGGCGTTGGCGCCCTCGGCGTTGATGTCCCACAGCGACACCGGCCGCCCGACCGCGGCCAGCGCCCGCGCCGCCGCAAGGCCAATGCCCGAGGCACCGCCGGTCACCACCACCCCGGTTCCGGGGGCACCAAGCTGGGGATCGAGATCGGTCATCGTTCATCTCTCCAGTTCGTCACGCGATACGGCCTTGTTCTGCGCAATCGTTGGTCATCTATAGACCAATAATCATCATTCATGATAGCCGCAGCGCATCTGCAGAACGCATTTCGGCAATCAGAGGGGAATCGGAGATGAAGCAGCTCGACGGCAAGGTCGCGATCGTGACCGGCGGAGCCCGGGGCGTCGCCAAGGGGGTGGCCGCCGCTTTCGTCAAGGCCGGGGCCAAGGTGCTGATCGTCGATCGGGAACAGGACCTGGGCGAGGCGACCGCGGCCGAGCTGGGTGCCTTCGGGGATGTCGCCTTCCTGGCCGTCGACCTGATGGACCGGGCCGCCCTGCCGGGCGTGGTGGACGAGGCCGTGCGTCGCTTCGGCCGGCTCGATACCCTGGTCAATGCCGCCCAGGCCTCGCAGCAGTTGCTGCTCAAGGACACGACGGTCGAGGCGATGGACCTCGCCCTGGGGACCGGGCTGTGGGCCACCTTCCTGCTGATGCAGGCCGCCTATCCGCATCTGGTCGCCAGCCGGGGCAGCGTCATCAACTTCGGCAGCGGGGCCGGGATCGAGGGCATGCCGACCCAGGCCTCCTATGGTGCCGCCAAGGAAGCGATCCGCTCGCTGTCCAAGACCGCAGCGGTCGAATGGGGGCCCGAGGGGGTGCGGATCAACGTGATCTGCCCCTTCGCCAACTCCCCCGGGGTCGAGATCTGGCGTCAGCACTTCCCCGAGGCCTACGCCGCGCAGATCGGCAAGGTGCCGCTGCGCCGCATCGGCGATTGCGAGAGCGACATCGGCGCCGCGGCGGTGTTCCTGGCCAGCGAGGCCGCCAGCTATGTCACCGGCCAGACCCTGATGGTGGACGGCGGACAGGTCCGCTCGTTCTGACGGAGCGGGACCCCGGGGTCGCCCCCGGGGTCGCCCCTGCGGTCAGGCATCACACACCCGGGGCGCCGGGGAAGCCATCGTAGTAGGTGCCGACGATCATCCCGCCGTCGACGACGATCTCCGCGCCATTGAGATAGGAGGCATCGTCGCTCGCCAGGAACAAGCTGGCCGCGGCGATCTCCTCGGGGCCGCCGATGCGCTGCATCGGGACGTTGGTATAGGCCTTGTCGACCTCGGTCCGGGGCCGGTTGTCGTGGTTGGACATGATCGTATCGACCCCGCCGGGATGGACCGAGTTGACCCGCACCCCCTTGTGCCCCAGCTCCATCGCCGCAACCTTGGTCAGCCCGCGCACGCCCCACTTGGACGAGGCATAGGCCACCAGGCTGTTGGCGCCCTTCATCCCGTCGACCGACGAGATGTTGACGATCGAGCCCTTGCCCCGCGCGATCATGCCCGGGGCCACGGCCTTGATCCCCAGGAATTCGCCCACCAGGTTGACCCCGAGCACGCGCTCGTAATCGGCCTTGGTGGTGTCGAGCAGGCTCTTGAACAGCAGCACCCCGGCGTTGTTGACCAGCACGTCGATCCCGCCGAAGCGCGCCTCGACCGCGGCGACCACCTCGGCCCAGGCCGGTTCGCTGGTCACGTCGAGATGCCAGAAGGCCGCGGCCTCGCCCAGCTCGGCGGCCAGGGCCTGGCCGGCCTCGTCCAGCACGTCGGCAATGGCCACCTTGGCCCCTTCGGCCACGAAGCGCCGCACGGTCGCCGCACCCATCCCGCGCGCGCCGCCGGTCACGATCGCCACCTTGCCGTCCAGTCTTCCCATCTTGTCCTTGTCCTTTGCCTGCGTTTGCATGTGGGTGTCGGTTGGGCGCCTAGAGCCCCGGTGCCGGGCTCATCGCCGGCACGTTGTGAGCATAGGTCATCTCTTCGTGGCGTTCCGCGATCCGCCAGCCCGCATCCGTCCGGACCAGCCGGTCGCGATACCACAGGCCGATGAAGAACACCTGCTCCCGGCCCGCCTCGTCGCGGTGGACCATCGGATTGAACAGGATCGTCCGGGCCCGCGCGCCATCGCCTTCCAGCTCGAGCCGGGTCGTGGCGATCATGTGCTGGTAGGCGGGAAACCGTTCCAGCGCGCGGGGCAGCCAGGCCTTGATCTCGGGATAGGAGCCGGCGGCTCCGCCGGTTTCGGAATAGTCGATCCGCGCGTCGGGGGTGAACACCGCGTCCAGCGCATCCCAGTCGCGGGAATCGATCGCATGGCAATAGCGCGCCAGCAGATCGTCGATTTCCAGACGGTCGGAGATTTCCTGCAGACTGAGCATGGGCACTCTCCCGGGAAGATCCGGCGCAGCCCGCGGATCACCGCGCCGCGCCTCAGCAGAAGGGCCGGTTCTTGCGAACCGGCCCCCTGGTTGCGGTGCTGCGGGATCAGCCGCCGAAGTGGACCCGCAGACGGATGCCGTACATGCGCGGCTCACCGTACATGACGCTCTGCGCACCGATCGACTGGAACACACCGGTGTTGGTGATGATGTATTCCTTGTTCGTCAGGTTGGTGCCGAACAGGCTGAGGTCGAACGGCTGGCCCAGCACGTTCTTCCAGTCCAGCGTGGCGTTGAGCAGCCCGAAGCTGGGCAGCAGCACGCCCGGCTCGAGCGGGGTCCCGTTGGGGAAGGTTTCGACCGAGAGCGGCGCGGTCGGCTGACGGTCGGACCAGCTATAGCTCATCAGCAGGCTCATCTTGCCGGCCTTCTCGGGGATCGGCAGGCTGAACCGGGCATAGGCGGAGAAGATGTTCGGCGAGAGGTACTGCAGCGGACGGCAGGTCATGTTGGCATTGGCGAACGACAGGTCACCCAGCTGCTGCGACCGGCAGTCATAGACGCCCGAGCTCGAGTTGAAGACGAAGCTCTTGTACTTCGCCGAAATGTGGCTGTAGTTGCCCCCCACCTCGAGGAACTCGGCCGGACGGACCATGGCGTCGATTTCGACACCCTTGATCTCGGCCGAAGCGGCGTTGAGCGTGACCGCACCGTTGCCGCCGGTCGCCCGGTTGAAGTCGCCCGCGGCGCGCTGGATGTCCTTGTAGTCCATCCAGAAGCCATTGACGTTGAAGCGCCCGCGCATGCCGTTCAGGTTGAAGTCGGACTTGAAGCCCGCTTCGTAGTCGGTGACATATTCGGGCTGGAAGGTCCGGGTGGTCTCGAACACGGCGTAGCCGTTGAAACCGCCCGCCTTGTAGCCCCGGGTGACCTTGGCATACAGCAGCAGGTTGTCGCTCGGCCGGTAATCGAGCCCGATCGTCCAGTTCGGCGCCTTGCTGTTCAGTGTTGCCCCGAAGGCGCACTGGGTGCGCGGATCGGTGACCGTGCCCTGCTTCCACGAGCAGCCGTTCTGCACCTGGGTGCCGTTGGCGAGCTGGAAGTAGGACCACGACGAGTTGGTGCCGACCACCGAATCCCAGGTGTAGCGATAGCCGCCGGTCAGCCGCACCTTGTCGAGAGCCGGAGTGAGGGCCCCGAGATCGAGCGTTGCCTGGGCGTAAAGCGCTTTCGATTCGTTGGTGACCGCGATCTCCGACTGACCGATCGGGCAAGCCGCCGGGTTCTGCGAACCGCAGACGTTGGTCGAATAGGAGATCATCCGGCCCGCGGGCGACTGCTTGAAGTAGAAGCCGCCGACCGTGTAGGTCAGCTTGCCGTCCAGGCCGGTGCCCTGCAACTGCAGTTCCTCGGTGAACAACTTGTACCAGTCGCGGGGGGCAGTGCGGCTGAGCGCGGTCAAGCCCGTGTCGTAGATCGGAGCGATCGTGCCGTCCTGGTCGTTCGAATAGTAGGACTTCAGCTCGGCATAGCTGATGATGTTGCGCAACTTCAGCGCATCGTTCAGCTCGGCATCGGTGGTGTTGGTGATGCCCCAGCTTTCGACGCTGGCGAAATCGTCCACGCCGTGGGCGACCTTGCGGATGCCCAACTGCTGCTGCTGCGTGATCAGGTTGTTGTAGTAGCTGCAATTCGCCGGGCCAGTGCCGGCGCCGCAGAAGTTGAACTGCGGGGCGATCGCGCCGAGCGGCAGGTTGACACCCCCGCCGACCGGGATCGGGCGGGTCGCCAGGCCGATGAAGTAGGGCGTGTTGAAGCTCTTGGCGATCGAGCCGGAGCCATTGCTGTGCGACTTGCCATAATAGGCCATGGTGTAGTTCTCGACCCCTTCGACGGGTTCGAGCCACAGGCCGACGCGGGCCATGCGCCAGTGCTGGTCGTCACGGTCCTTGTTCCAGTTCACGTCGCGGGTGAAACCGTTGCGGTCGCGCGAGGCGGCGACCACGCGGATGCGCGCGCGGTCCGACAGCGGCACGTTGATCACGCCTTCCAGCTCGGCCATCCGGTAGTTGCCGAGCCCGCCCTGCAGGTAGCCCTCAAGCCGGTCGGTCGGCTTGGCCGGGGTCAGCAGGATCGCGCCGCCGGTGGTGTTGCGGCCGAACAGGGTGCCCTGCGCACCTGCCAGGATCTGGATGTTCTGAAGATCGACAAAGGTGCCCGGACCGCCCTGGCCCGACAGCGTGATCGCCGCCGGCAGCGGCACTTCGTTCATGTAGACCACGACCGCGGGCGAACCCTGGAACGAGGCGCTCTGGCCGCGGATGGAGGGCGACATCACGTCGCGTGAGGCCTGGCCGTTCGGTGCGACGACCAGCGAGGGGACCGAAGCCTGCAGGTCCTGCAGGCTGTTCAGGCCGCGCTCGCGGATCGAATCGCGGGAAATCGCGGTGATCGAGATGGGCACGTCCTGCAGGCGCTCTTCACGGCGCTGGGCGGTGACGATGATTTCGCTGGATGCGGCCTCGCCGGCCTCCTGCGCCATGGCGCCCTGGGGGGCGACCGTGCCCGCGCTCGCCAGCAGAGCGGCCACCAGGGCCTTGCGGGCCAGACCGTACTCCATTGATTTACCCATGCCTTTCCTCCTCCAAAACCCAAGTGCCCCGTGGGAACCACGGTCCGCCGGGCGCGGGGAGGAAAGGCTCATTGCCCAGGCGAGGCGCCACACAGTTTGGCAGCAGGCTCTCGCGCTCACGCAGCAGTCAGCATCCCTTGCCCATCGCTCGGATCCGGATCGTGCCAGCCCGGTCTTTTTTCGCTTCGGGGACAGTAGTCGTTACGCAAATTATGCGCAAGATCGAATTCGTCTTGAAGTTTGCGTAGCACCTCTCCCGCACGTGACAGCGATACGATGGTGTATTTGTGCAACATCGCAGCGCCCCCTTGCTCCGCTGCGGCGGATCGGCCACTTCCCTCCCGATCCCTTCCGGTACGGACCACGACCATGCCCAGCCCCGGCCCCGACGAAGCGACGATGAAGGCCGGGCTTCAGGCCTATGTCGACCGGATCAATGCCGGAGACGTGGCCGGCGTGCTGGCCCTGTTCGCCCCCGGCGCGGTGATCGAGGATCCGATCGGCAGTCCGCCGAAGCAGGGCGCGGACCTGCCCCGCTGGTTCGCCGACACCGTTGCCTTCGGCACCCGCATCACCCCGGTCGCCCCGCTGCGTGGCAGCCATGGCAACGAGGCGCTGGTGGTGTTCGACGTGGAGTTCACGCCGCCGGGCGGAGAGCGGCTGCGGATCCGCACGGCCGATGCCTGCACCTTCGATGCCGACGGCCGGATCACGGCGCTGCGGGCGTACTGGGGTCCGGGCGATCTCGCTCCGGCAACCGGCGCGGCCGGGGCGCAAAACGAGGGCTGAGCGCCGCAAGCCGCGTTGGAGGTTTGCGCGAAGCACGATGTCCTGCCATGATGCCTGCATAATGCGCATTGTGGCGCCATGCGCGCTACGCAAATTGGCGCGACTCGGGAGACTGGCCCATGATCGACTCCACCCCTCGTCTCGACCGCGATTGGCTGCTCACCGCCGCTCGCCAGCGGACCGGGTTGACCGATTTCGGGGACGAGTGGTTCATCGAACCGATGGACGCCTACATCGCGGCGGCCCATGCCGAGGGCAAGCTGACCCCTGAGGGCCTGGCCGGGCAGGTCGAGGGGATCGTCAAGGGCCTGGCCAGCCGCCTGCGGATGATCGACGACCTGCACCGCCACCCCGAGATTCGGGAGGAGCGGGTCGAGGTCGCCGGGATCATCCTGGGCCTGCCGCGCACCGGCAGCACGATCTTCCATCGCCTGCTCGCCAGCGCCCCGGGCATGACCGCGCTGCGCTGGTTCGAATGCCAGAACTTCGCGCCCTTCCCGGGCGAGGGTCGGGGCGAGGCGCCGCAGCGGCGCGCCTATGCCCAGGCGATGATCGACGGCTGGCTGCAACTGTCGCCGGAACTCGCCTCGATCCATCCGCTCGACCCGGATGCGCCGGACGAAGAGGTGATCGTGCTGGGCCAGATGTTCGTCGGCACCGCGGTCGAGGCGATGACCTTCGCGCCGTCGTTCGCCGCCTGGCTCGATGCCTACGACCAGAGCAGGGGCCATGAGGATCTGCGCACGATCCTGCAATACCTGCAGTGGCAGGACCCGTCGCGCCGCGGCGCCAAGTGGATTCTGAAGAGCCCGACCAACCTGCCCTACACCGAAGTCGCCGCCAGGGCCTTCCCCGACGCGCTGCTGATCATGACGCACCGCGATCCGCTGGACGTGGTGCCGAGCTACGTGTCGATGGAGGCGGCGCTCTACAAGCTGAACTCGGTACAAGATGACAAGGCTGTGGGCGCGTTCTGGTTTCCCCGGCTGGCGGCGTGGATGGACCGCTTCATGGCCGCCCGGGAGCGCATCGGCGAGGCGCGGTTCATCGACATCGACTACCGCGAGGTCGCGCGCGAGCCGCTGGCCCAGGCGCAGCGGGTACTCGAACGGATGGGGATTCCCGTGGACGATCGGATCGAGGCCGCGCTCGCCGAGTTCATGGCGGGCAACCAGCGCGAGCAGCGGCCGACTCACGACTATTCGCTCGCCCGGTTCGGTCTGGACGAGGCCGCCATCAACCAGGCCTTCGCGGCCTATCGCGAACGGTTCATCCACTCCTGAGGCGAAAGGCCGCGCCGCCATCGCGCCGCCAGCCTGGTGTTCGGCAAGGTGTTCGGCGAGGGGTGGCTGATCATCTGACCTTGCGGCATCGGATCGCCAGATGATCCGCAATGGATTACCAGACGATCCGATCACCCTGGCTGCGCTTCGGGAATCCCCTGCTGCACCTTATGCTGCGCACAATCGAAGAAGAACAACACAACGGGAGAATCACCATGTCCGATATCCTGATCAAGCACGGCACCGTCGTCGACGGCACCGGCGCTCCGGCCTTCAAGGCGGACGTGCGGGTGCGCGGCGGCGTCATCGCCGAAGTCGGCGAGAACCTCGCGCCGCAGGGCGAGCGGGTGTTCGACGCGACCGACTGCCACGTCACCCCGGGCTTCATCGAAAGCCACACCCATTACGACGGGACGATGTGGTGGCAGCCCGATCTCGATCCGCTGCCGGGCTATGGCGCAACCACGATGATCCTCGGCAACTGCGGATTCTCCCCGGCGCCGCTGCACCGCTACATGCCGGCCCAGCGCGAAATGATCGGGATCTTCTCGTTCTTCGAGGACATTCCCGAAGGCCCGTTCATGCAGAACCTGCCGTGGGACTGGAACACGTGGAGCGAATACCGCGCCTCGGTCGAGAAGAACGTCCGCGTGCCGCTGAACTATGCGGCCTATGTCGGGCACATCGCGATCCGCCTGGCGGCGATGGGCGTCGAGGCGTGGGACCGTGAGGCCACGCCGAGCGAGATCGCCAAGATGTGCGAGCTGCTCGACGATGCGCTCGCCGCCGGCGCGCTCGGCCTGTCGGACAACATGCACGATCATGACGGCCAGAACCGCCCGGTCCCGACGCTGAAGGCCAGCGACGACGAGTTCCTCGCCCTGTTCGACGTGATGGAGAAGTATCCGGGCTGCTGCTACCAGGTGATCGTCGACACCTTCATGCGGATGACCGGCCCGGCCAATCTCGAACGGCTGGCGAAGCTGCTCGGCGGGCGCAAGATCAAGTGCCAGATCGCCGGCGCCATCCCGACCCTGGAGTTCCAGAAGGGCATCCTGCCCGCCATGCAGGAATCGGTGCGCAAGATGCGCGAGGCCGGGGTCGACGTATGGCCGGGCTATGCCCACGTCTCGCCCACGTCCACGCTCAGCCTGGTCAAGTCGCTGATCTTCGCCCAGTCGAACGACTATGTCTGGCACGAGGTCGTGCTGGAGGACGATCACAGCAAGAAGGCGGCGCTGCTGGCCGATCCGGACTGGCGCGCCCGCGCCCGCGAGAGCTGGGACACCCAGGCCTGGGATCACTCGCCGCTCAAGAACCCGCACGAGCTGTTCCTGCTCGACAGCGAGAACGGCACCGGTCCGCTCGGCATCACGCTCAAGGAATATGCCGACAGCCTGGGCCTGCACCGCTCCGACGCGATGGCCGACTGGATCCTCAAGAACGGCACCCGCTCGACCGTGCACATGGCGCCCTTCCCCAAGGACGAGGAGCTGACCCTCGGGCTGATGAAGGACCCCAAGACCGTCGGCAACATCTCGGACGCGGGCGCCCACCTGCAGATGCTGTGCGGTGGCGGCGAGAACGCGCTGCTGCTGACCCAGTACGTCCGCGAGCAGGGCAAGCTCACCCTCGAGGAGGCCGTCAACGTGATGACCGGCAAGCTCGCCGATCACTTCAACCTGCATGACCGCGGGGTGATCGCGGTGGGCAAGCGCGCCGACATTGCGGTGTTCAACATGGACGAGATCCAGCGCCGCGAGATGGAAAAGGCCCACGACGTGCCCGACGGGCGCGGCGGCACCACTTGGCGCTTCACCCGCAAGGCGATGCCGACCCGCCTGACCCTGGTCAACGGCGTGCCAACCTTCGAGAACGGCGCCTACACCGGCGCCACCCCGGGCGAATTCCTTTCGCCCGCCAACGACGACGTGCCGGTGGCCGTCGCGGCCGAGTAACCGTGGCGGGGACGGGGGTGCCAGGCGGCGCCCCCGTCCACCGCGCCGAATCCAGAACAAGCGGAGAGAGGACCCCATCATGAGCGAAGCCCAGATCGGCGATGCGGATCGCGCCTACTTCAACGGCGGCATCAAGACCGTGACCACCGAAAGCTCGGTGCTGGTCAGTTCGTCCAAGTACCTGAACCACCCGATGCTGCGCGCGCTGATCGCGCAGGAAATGCTGCGCCGCAACGGCCCCGACCTGCCGAACACCGCCTATATCCCCGAGGTCGCGCAGATCCTCCACGATCTGGAGGACATGCCGCGGATCATCGGGCTGTTCGAGATGGAGAAGGCGCGCCTGCCGCGCTTCCGCGAATGGCTGGAGACGCGCAGCCTGTCGAACTTCACCCTGGCCGAGACCGAACACTGCGCCCCCGGCACGCTGGGCGCGGCGATCCACAACTTCATGGCCAATTCGGGCTACCAGCTCGACCTGTTCTTCCAGGAAATCCAGGTCGTCAACGATTTCACCTTCTACCTGCGCCAGACCGCGCTGACCCATGACATCGAACACATGATCACCGGCTTCGGCCCCAACCACGGCGGCGAGGTGGCGCTGCTCACCGCCAACATGCACGCCAAGGCGCGCTACTTCCACCCGGAGCTCACCGCCTTCTTCAACCGCATCGCCTACTACCTGAAGGCGAAGACGATCATGAAGGACGGCCTCCACTATCCCGAGGCCATGGTGGTCAACCTCGAGGCCGAGTACCTGGGCGCCGAACAGGGTCGCAACTGGGCCTATCCGCTGATGCTGGTCGACTGGCGGAAGTACGTCGACACGCCGATCGAGGACATCCGCCGCGAGCTCAACATCACCCCGGTGATCGACGACCGCTGGGACGACACCAACCGCCTCTGCAACGAGGACGATCCGCACTACGGCGAGCCGCTGGCCCAGGCGGCGGAGTAGAAACGGTCTGGGCCGGTGTGTGCGTTGCACCGGCCCTCACCCCTCCGCGCGCGGGTCAAGTGGCCCGGTCCTTCGGCGGCCCGCGGGCTCCGACAAGCTCAGCCTGAGCGGCGGTGGCGGGTCGGGTTGGCGAAGAAGGCGCAAAGCCAGACGCACGGCCGCCCCATTCCGCCGCGGGGATACCACCAAAATCCGCTCAGGCTGAGCCTGTCGACGCCCACACGCGAGCGGGGCTCCCGGCCGCTCAGGCGTTCGCCCCGGTCATCTCGCGCGCCGCAATGTAGCCGAAGGTCATCGCCGGGCCCAGCGTGACGCCCGCACCGGGGTAGGATTCGCCCATCGCCGATGACGTGGTGTTGCCCGTGGCGAACAGGCCGGGGATCGGCTGGCCGGCCTCGTCCAGCACGCGCGCGCGCTCGTCGGTGACGATCCCGCCGTTGGTGCCGATGTCGCCCGGATAGATCGGCATGGCATAGAACGGCGCCTCGGTCAGCGGCCGCAGGCACGGGTTGGGCTGGTGGCGATAGTCGCCGTACATCTTGTCGTAGGCGGCCTCGCCGCGATGGAAATCGGGGTCCTCGCCCTTCTCCGCGAACTGGTTGAAGCGCGCGATGGTCACCGCCAGGGTGGCGGGATCGACCCCCATCTCGCGGGCCAGCTCCTCGATCGTGCGGCCCTTCTTGAGGATGGTCTTGACCGCCCCGGCCTGGGCCCAGTCCGGCACCAGCGGCAGCAGCGGGCCCATCGGGAACTGCTGGCGGTAGCGCCCGTCGAACACCATCCAGCTCGGGCTGGCATCGCCATGTTCCAGGTGGCGGCGGGCCATGATCTGGCCGGTGACGTGGTAGGACGCGGCCTCGTTGAGGTAGCGCTGGCCTGCCTGGTTGACCATGATGCAGCCGGGCAGGGCCCGCTCGATCGTGCAGAGCCGGCCGCGATCCTCGCCGGGGACGTAGAACACCGGGGCCGCCCAGGCCGACTGCAGGTTGCGCGTGGCCGCGCCCAGCGCGGTTGCCGCGCGGATCCCGTCGCCGGTGTTGCTGCTCACCCCGCCCGACAGGTGGGTCTGGGTGTAGAGCGGGGCATGGGCCTCGCGCATCGCCTTGTTCTTGTCGAACCCGCCGGTGGCGATCAGCACGCCCTTGCGAGCCCGGATGCGGAAGGGCTTGCCCTGCCGCTCGATCACGATCCCGGCGACGCGGCCATCCTCCCGCACCAGCTCGCGCATCGGGGCGTTCAGCCACAGCGGCACGCCCGCCTCGTTGAGGGCCATGCGGATGCCGCCGGTCAGGGCATTGCCCAGGGTCAGCCGCCGGTCCTTGCCCGAGGTGAAGCGCAGCGGCCAGTCGAGCCAGTACTTGGCCATGTTGCGCGCCAGCCCCAGCGCCCAGCCCTTGCTGCGGTAAAGCAACTGGTAGGTTTCGGCGAAGGTCCAGTTGAGATAGCCGAACAGGCTTGCCGCGGGCGAGGGGAATTGCTGCGTCTTGAGGTCATTCCCCAGCTTCGATCCGTCGAGCAGTTCGGGCAGGTGCGTGCGGAAGCCGGTGACCGATCCGCCGGGATTTTCGGCATGGTAATCCGGATAGGGCTGCGCGGTGTAGACCACCGGGGTGTTCGCGGTCAGCCAGCGCAGCATCGGCGCGGCATTGTCGATGAAGGCGCGGATGTTGGCATCGGGCACGTTGTCGGCCGACAGCGCGCGGACATAGGTGAACGCGTCGTCCAGATTGTCCTCGAACCCGGCGGCCTTGGCCTGGTCGCTCCCCGGAATCCAGATGCCGCCGCCCGAGGTGGCGCTGGTGCCGCCCCAGCGCTTGTCCTTCTCGACGATCAGCACCTGCGCGTGGTTCTTCGCCGCGACCAGCGCCGAGAGCATCCCGCCCGCGCCGGAGCCCACGACGACCACATCGACTTCCTTGTCCCAGTTGCCCGTCATTGCATCCCGTCCATTGCCTTATGCAAAACGCAACTTGCGGCCTCCCTTGCCATGGTGTCAACTCCATGCGTAGAATGCGACAAGGTATTCTACGACATTCGACAAGCGGATGAACCGCTGCGGCCTCGTCCGGAAGGAGGGCCGGAAGGGAGAGCGATGACCGATCTGACGGGCAAGGTAGCATTGATCACCGGGGCCGGACAGGGGATCGGCCAGGGCACGGCGCTGGCCATGGCAGCCGCCGGAGCGGCCGTGGCGGTGAGCGGACGGACCCCCGAAAAGGTCGAGGAAACGGCCCGGCTGGTGCGCGAGCGCGGCGGCACCGCCCTGCCCCTCGCCTGCAACGTCAAGGCGGCAGACGATCTGGCCGCGGCGGTCGGTCGCACCGTGGCCGAACTGGGCGGCATCGATATCCTGGTCAACAATGCCCAGGAGGTGCCGCTCGGCAAGCTCGACGACGTGACAGACGAGGCCTTCCTGGCGGGGTTCGAATCCGGCCCCCTGGCGACCTTGCGCCTGATGAAGCTGGCCCGGCCGCACATGGTCGCGCGCGGCGGCGGGACGATCCTGAACTTCTGCTCCTCGGCCGGCATCCGCTGGGACATGACCGGCTATGGCGCCTATGCTGCGGTCAAGCAGGCGATCCGTTCGCTGACCCGCGCCGCCGCGGCGGAATGGGGCGGCGAGAACATCCGTGTCCTGACCATCGCCCCCCATGCCGAATCGCCGGGGCTGAAGTGGTGGATCGAGAACAACCCTGAAGAGGCGGCGGCGTTCTTCCGCACGATCCCGCTGGGCCGGGTCGGCGGGCTCGAGACCGACATCGGGCGGGCGCTGGTCGCGCTGTGCGGGCCGGACCTCGGTTACCTCACCGGGGCGACGATTCCGCTCGACGGCGGGCAGGCCAACTTCGACTGAGCGGAACCTGCGGGCGGGGAGAGAGCGATGGAAAAGGTCATCGGCGCGCTATGGGCTCCGGCGGGCGAAAGCCGCGAGGCCTTCGGCGCAGGCCTGCTGGCGAGCCTGCCCGACGCGCTCCACCGGGCGGGCGCCCGCGGTCTGCGGCTCAACCTCCGCGACGCCGCGATAGCCGCCGGTGACGGCCTGGTACAGCAGTGGCAGGCCCCGCAGCAGGATGCCGTGGTGCAATTCTGGCTGCCCTCGGCCAATGCCCGGTTCCGCGGTGCGATCGACGCGGTGCTGGCCGCGCACAGTGCCCGCTTCGCGCTGTGGCTGGCCTGCGAATCGACCATCATCGCGAATGCCGCCCATCCGGTGCAGCCCGGCGCGCGGACCTGGGGGTGGAGCCAGTCGAGCTTCATCGCGTTCCGGCCGGACCTGACCCGCGAGGCGGCGATCGCCCACTGGCATTCGCATCACACCCGGGTGGCGATCGAGACCCAGTCCAACTTCGAATATGTCCAGAACCTGTTCGTCCGCCCGCTGACCGAGGGCGCCCCCGATTATGCCGCCTTCGTCGAGGAGTGCTTCCCGCTCGAGGCCCTGACCCAGCCGGAGGTATTCTTCGATGCCGTGGGCGATCCGGCTCGGTTCGACGCCAACCTCGCCGCGATGATGGACAGTTGCCACGGCTTCCTCGACTTCACCAAGGCCGACATCATCCCGACCTCGCAATTCGATTTCACCCACCTCGATTGACGACGCCGGGGCCCGCACCGGACCCCAGCGCCTTATCCCCACCCCGATCCCGTTCAGGAGTATGCCTTGATGACCCAGCCCAAAGTCGCCCTCGTCACCGGAGCCAGCCGCGGAGCCGGCGCCGGCATTGCCCGTGGCTTCGGGGAGCTGGGCTATACCGTCTATGTCACCGGGCGCACTGTCACCCCCGGTGACGCCAAGGGCTGGGACGGCTCGGTCCTGCCCGGCACGGTCGCCGAAACCGCGCAGGAGGTGACCCGGCTGGGCGGCAAGGGCATTCCCGTGGTCTGCGACCATGCCGATGACGAGGCGGTCGCCCGGGTCTTCGCGCAGATCGCCGAGGAGCAGGGCCGGCTTGACGTGCTGGTCAACAACGCCGCCTACATGCACCATCAGTTGATCCAGCAGCTGCCCTTCTGGGAGAAGGAACTGGACGCGCAAAAGATCCTCGATGTCGGACTGCGCAGCGCCTATGTCGCCAGTTGGCATGCCGCCAGGATGATGGTGGCGCAGGGATCGGGGATCATCGCGATGACCTCGTCGTTCGGGGCCACCTGCTACATGCACGGCCCGGCCTATGGCGCGCAGAAGGCGGGCCTGGACAAGCTCGCGCATGACATGGCGCACGATTTCGCCGGAACCGGGGTGGCCGCGGTCTCGCTGTGGCTCGGCCCGCAGATCACCGAACGGTCGAAGATCGCCCTCCAGACCAACCCCGAACAGTATGCCGGCTTCCTCGAAATGGCAGAGAACCCGGAGTTCTCCGCGCACGTCATCGCAGCCATCGACCGGGCGGCCAACCGGGAGGACCTGTCTGGCCAGACCCTGATCGTGGCCGAAATCGCCAAGGAGCTGGGCGTGACCGACCGCGGCAACGAACGCCCGTCGCACCGCGCCATGCTCGGCAGCCCGCGCCCGAAGAACCCGGCCGCGGTCTACTGACCTTTGGGGCTGTCCCGGTCCATGGCGGGATGACGCGCCGCCCGCGCCGGGTTATGACAGGCGCAAGGCAAGGAGCCGGTCCCGCATGAACGGGCCGGCCCCATCTGGGAGACAAGCGCATGGCAAGCATTCCGCTGTCCGATCGTCCGGGCCTGCCGCTGGTGGAGGGTGGAGCACCGCTGCTCGGCCATTTGCTGCAATTCTTCCGCGATCCGGTCTCCGTCCTGACCCGCGGCTACCGCACCCGCGGGCGGCTGTTCGCGCTCAGCTTTATGGGCCGGCGGATGAACGTCATGCTCGGACCCGAGCACAACCGCTTCTTCTTCGAGGAAACCGACAAGCTCCTGTCGATCCGGGAATCGATGCCGTTCTTCCTCAAGATGTTCTCGCCGGAGTTCTACTCCTTCGCCGAGATGGAAGAGTATCTGCGCCAGCGGGCGATCATCATGCCGCGCTTCAAGGCGGCCTCGATGAAGCAGTACGTTCCGGTGATGGTCGAGGAATCGCTCAACCTGGTCAATCGGCTGGGTGACGAGGGCAGTTTCGACCTGATCCCCACCCTGGGCCCGGTGGTGATGGACATCGCCGCTCACAGCTTCATGGGGCGCGAGTTTCATGAAAAGCTGGGGCACGAGTTCTTCGAGCTGTTCCGCGACTTTTCCGGCGGGATGGAATTCGTGCTGCCGCTGTGGCTGCCGACGCCCAAGATGGTCCGCTCGCAACGGGCCAAGCGCAAGCTCCACGCGATCCTGCAATCGTGGATCGACAAGCGCCGCGCCGCGCCGCTCGACCCGCCCGACTTCTTCCAGGACATGATCGCGACGACCTATCCGGATGGTCGCCCGGTGCCCGACGAGATCATCCGCCACCTGATCCTGCTGCTGGTCTGGGCCGGTCACGAGACCACGGCCGGCCAGGTCTCGTGGGCCCTGGCCGATCTGCTGCAGAACCCCGGCTACCAGGCGGTCATCCGCGCCGAGCTGGCCGCCCAGATCGGGGGCGGAGACGGGCGCGAGCTGGGCTGGCAGCAGGCCATCGCGATGGAGAAGATGGACCTGGCCCTGCGCGAGACCGAGCGGCTGCATCCGGTCGCCTATCTGCTCAGCCGCAAGGCGCGCGAGGACATCGAGCGCGACGGCTACCAGATCCGCAAGGGTGAATTCGTCCTGCTGGCGCCTTCGGTCAGCCACCGTCTGGAGGAGACCTTCCCCGAGCCGGACCGCTATGACCCGGAGCGCTTCAACCCGGCCAATCCCGCGGCCAAGACCGAAAGCAACACCCTGATCGGCTTCGGCGGCGGGGTCCACCGCTGCGCCGGGGTCAATTTCGCGCGGATGGAAATGAAGGTGCTGCTGGCGATCCTGCTGCAGCATTACGATATGGAGCTGATCGACGAGGTCCGCCCGATCGCCGGGGCGGGCACCTACTGGCCGGCCCAGCCGTGCCGGGTACGCTACCGCAAGCGCCGGCTCGACGGGGCGTCCCCGACCGCGGCCCAGCCTGCCGCCACTGGCTGCCCGGTCCACGGCCAGCCCGCCGCCTGAACCGGAGCATCCGATGGCCACGATCACCTTCATCCAGCCCGACGGCACCGCCCGCGCCTGCGTCAACTTCGAGGGGATGACCCTGATGCAGCTGGCGGTGGGCAACCTGGTCGACGGGATCGACGCCCTGTGCGGCGGGATGATGCAGTGCGCGACCTGCCATTGCTGGATCGACGAAGCCTGGATCGACCGCACCGGTCCGGCCAGCCCAGACGAGCGCGCGATGATCGAGGGCCTGTCGGGCGTCGAGGTCCGGCCAACCAGCCGCCTCTCCTGCCAGGTCCAACTGGGCGAGGAGCTCGACGGACTGATCGTCCACCTGCCCCCGGACCAGCCGGGGATCTAGCGTGCGCGGTTGCGATCGTCCCGATCCTCCCTGTTTTTGCGCAGCACAAACGGGGAGGGGGACCGCGCTGCCGTAGGCAGCGGGGTGGAGGGGGACAGCAACCTGCCCCCTCCGTCATCCACCTGCAGCGGCTGACACCTGCGCTCCCCACCCTGTCCGGTCGTTCGCCCAACCGCAGGAATCGGCCAGGACCGCCCGGAACCGCCTAATCCCGACATGTACGTCGCGCAGATGGCATTTTTTCTGCGCATTGCATTGACATGACCTGCATTTGCGCAACACTATGCGTAGAAACATGGCCACTGCCCGGCGTGGAATCGCCGGACGGACAGAGCCCGAGAGAGGATGCCCCGATCGATGTCCGACGTGTCCGCACAGCCGGCCGCTGCCCTCCACACCGCGCTCGACTTCACCGGCAAGACCGTGCTGGTCACGGGCGGGGGCGTGGGTATCGGGCGCGCCATTGCCGAGGCTTTCGCGGCGGCCGGGGCCCGGCTGGTCATCGCCGAGATCGATCCGGCCAATGCCGAGGCGGTCGAAGCGGCGATCCCTTCGGCCCGGGTGATCCGTTGCGACGTGCGCGAGCGTGGCACGCCGCGGATCCTGGCCGAACGCATCGCCGACCAGGCTGGTCAATTGGACGTGCTGGTCAACAATGTCGGCCACTTCGTCCATGCCCGCGCCTTCGCCGACCTTGCCGAGGACGAGATCGAAACGATCCTCGATACCAACCTGGGCCAGGTGTTGCGGATGACCCATGCGATGATCCCGCTGCTGCTCAAGGCCGGGCCGGGATCATCGATCATCAACGTGACCTCGATCGAGGCGCATCGCGGCATTCCGGGCTGCACGGTCTATGCCGCGGGCAAGTGGGGGATGACGGGCTTCACCAAGAGCCTGGCGCTCGAACTCGCCCCCTTCGGCATCCGGGTCAACGACATCGCGCCCGAGACCACCGACACGCCCCAGCTTGCGCTGGACTATGTGATTCCGCCTGAGAACCGCACGCATGAGGAGCGCTGGATTCCGTTGGGCCGGTTCGGCCGGCCGAGCGATTGCGCCGGGGCCGCGCTCTACCTCGCCAGTCCGCTCGCCGCCTGGGTGACCGGCACCGCGCTGCACGTCGATGGCGGCGCCCTCGCCGCTGCCGGGTGGTACCGCACCCCGCAGGGCCAGTGGACCAACACGCCGCTGATCAGCGGCAATGGCATCGTCATCCCGGGGATGGGCTGACCGTGGCGCCCCCGTCCGACGATCACGCCGCCCTGCGTCGGACCGCGGAGATCTATGCCCGTGGCGCCGATCGGCGGTGCAAGGACGATTGGCGGGCGGTGCTGGCCGAGGACGTGGTGATTGCCGGGCCCGGCTTCACGATCGAGGGGCAGGAGGCCAACCTCGGCTCGATCGACTTTCTCGCCCTGTCGTACCGCGCGACGCGCCACATCGTTCACGCACAGTGGGTCGAGATCACCGGCGACCGCGCCCGGGGCGAGACGGTGGGCACCGCGGAGCATCGCATCGCGGGCGCCGATGGCACCGGCGACAGGCTGCTGTGCTGGGCGATCCGCTATCAGGACGAGTGGCGGCGGGACGACGGGGCCTGGCGCTTCACGCGCCGGGACCTGATCGTCGACTGGGAAGAGGTCCGCCCGGTTCACGACGTGGGCGGCCCCGTGGCCGCCGCGCACATGGAAAAGGAAACACCACAATGAAAGTTCTTGTCGTTGGCGGGACCGGCGCGCTGGGCGGGCATGCCGCGCTTCACCTGGCCGCACGGGGGCACGAGGTGACCATCACCGGACGCGGCGAGGGTGCCCATCCCGCCACTCCGCTCACCCGCCTGCCCTACCTGCGCGGGGACTATATCGCGGGGGATTTTCCGGCGGAGCGGCTGGCCGGGTTCGACTGGGTGGTTCACGCCGCGGGCAACGACCCGCGCCACGTTCCGCCCGGCGAGGACTTCGACGCCTGGCTCCACCGGGCCAACCATGTCGCCCTGCCCGCCTTCTTCGCCGCCGCGCGCGAGGCCGGGGTCAAGCGCGCGGTCCAGCTTGGCAGCTTCTACCATCAGGCCGCGCCCGGGCTGCTCGCCGGCAACTCGTACATCCGGTCCCGCCAGGCGGCCTGCGAGGGTGCGCGGGCCGAAGGCCGTCCCGGGTTCGACGTGATGAGCGTCAACGCGCCGTTCATGGTCGGCGTGGTCCCGGGCCTGCCCAGCGCGATCTTCGAACCTTACGTGCAATGGGCCAAGGGCCTGATCCCGATCCCGCCGTTCGCCCCGCCGGGCGGCACCAACTTCATGTCGTTCCGCTCGCTCTCCGAAGCGATCGAGGGCGCGCTGGAACGCGGCGAGCCGGGCAAGGCCTACCTGGTCGGCGACGAGAACCTGTCGTTCCGCGAATACTTCCAGCTGTTCTTCGCGGCGGTGGGCAACCCGGCGCCGATCGAGGAACAGGACGCGGAGTTGCCGCTGCTGCCCGACGTTGCAATTCCGCAAGGCCGGGGCCAGTTCATCCGCTATGAACCCGATCCGGCGGAGACGGCGCTGCTCGGCTATCGTCGCCATGATGTGGCCGCCGCGGTGGCCGAAGCCGTTGCCCAGTTCGGCTGATCCCCAGTTCGGCTGATTCGAGGAAGGACCATCCGATGCCGCTCAATCCCCAGGTTGCCGCCCTGCTCGAGATGTTCGCGGGCGTGCCCCCGGTCGACTATGCCACGGTGACCCCGCAGGACATGCGCGCGCTGAACGACCGGCCCATCCAGATGGGGCCGCCGCCCGCGGTGGCGCATGTCCGCGACCTGACGCTGGACCTGCCCGGCCGGACCATCGCGGCCCGGCTCTATGTGCCCGAAGGCGCGAGCGAAGCCCCGCCGCTGGTGGTCTATTACCACGGCGGCGGCTGGGTGGTGGGGACGCTGGAGACCCACGACGGGACCTGCCGGGCGCTCGCCCGGGCAAGCGGCGCGGCGGTGCTGTCGGTCGCCTATCGGCTGGCCCCCGAGGCGCGCTTTCCGGCGCCGCTCGACGATTGCTTCGAAGCCCTGGTCTGGGCCCATGCCCATGCCGGCGAGCTGGGGGTGGATGGCACGCGGCTGGCCGTGGCGGGGGACAGCGCCGGGGGCAATCTTGCCGCCGCGGTGGCGATCCGCGCCCGCGACGAACAGGGCCCGGCGCTGCGCCATCAACTGCTGATCTATCCGGTCACCGACACCGACTTCACCCGGCCGTCCTACCAGGAGAACGGCGAGGCCGGGGGCTTCCTGTCCACCGCGGCCATGCGCTGGTTCTGGGGCCACTATGTCGATGATCTCGACACGGTCCACCCCCATGCCGCGGTGCTGCGGCACGGCGACCTGACCGGGTTGCCGCCGGCCACGGTGATCACGGCCGAGCTCGATCCGCTGCGCGACGAAGGCATGGCCTATGCCGAGGCGCTGGCCGCTGCGGGGGTTGCGGTTGAGGCCGAGATCGCGCCGGGGATGATCCATGGCTTCTTCTCGCTGTTCGAACCGGTGCCCGATGTCCTGCCCTACATCGCCCGGGCCGGACAGCGCCTTCAGGCCGACCTGGCCTGAACGATCCGCGGGCAAGCAGGAGCATTGCGATGGCCGAAGTCGACACCCCCTATCTCGCCCGTGGCTGGCTGCCGGTGGAAACCCCCAGCAGCGTGCTGGTGTCATCGTCGAAGTACCTGAACAATGCCCGTTTGCGCGACTGGCTGGCGATGATCCTGCTGCGCCGCAACGGTCCGGACATGCCGCCCCAGAGCGAGATGTACGAGTTCCTGCCGATCCTGGAATCGCTGCGCGATCACGATCGGATCGAGGCGCTGTTCACGGCCGAGCGCAAGGAGAATCCGGCGCTGGATGCCTGGTTCCGCGAAGGCTTCGTGTCGCGGTACCGGATCGAGGATTTCGCGCAGTACGCGCCCGGCACGCTTGGCGGCATCTTCCACCAGTGGATCACCCAGGGCAGCTACGAGATCCAGATCGTGCCCTGGTCCGAGCCGAAGACCCAGCTCGAGTTCTTCAACCTGCGCAGCGGCCAGACCCATGACTTCGAACACATCCTGACCGGCGGCGGGTTCAACTTCATGGGGGAACTGGTGCCCTACTGGTACCGCCTGACCAACGTGTTCAAGTTCATCCGCAATCCCGAGCTCGCCGCCGAGGTCAACATGATCCAGATCTTCGGCTCGCTGCGCTACACGGTGCGGACCATGCTGCACTATCCCGAGGTCTGGCCCACCTGCGTCAATGCGATCCAGCGCGGGATGCGGGTGGGGCAGGAAAGCGACGCGCTGTTCATGGCCAGGCTGGAGGACCATTTCCATCTCCCCCTGGCCGAGGCGCGCGCCGCGCTGGGGGTGCGCGGGGCGGTCGATGTCGATACCGACGCCGAAGGGGCGTTCTGGGCCCAGCGCGGTCCCCTGCCCTCGCCCGCGCCGACGATGCAGCCGCTCGCCCCGGCAGAGCCCGCCTGATGGGCACGGGACAGCCCGCCGACCTGGTGATCGCGGGCGGGACCGTGGTCGACGGGACCGGCGCCGAACCCTATGTCGGCGACGTGGCGATCGCCGGAGGGCGGATCGTCTATGCCGGACCGCGCTTCACCGGCCCCGCGCGGGACCGGATCGACGCAGGGGGGCGGATCGTCACCCCGGGCTTCGTCGACATCCACACCCATTACGATGGCCAGGCGGCCTGGAGCGAGGAGCTGTCGCCCAGCTCGTCGCACGGGGTCACCACCGTGGTCACCGGCAATTGCGGCGTGGGCTTCGCGCCGTGCCGCACGGCCGACCACGACGCGCTGATCCGCCTGATGGAAGGCGTCGAGGACATCCCGGGCGTGGTGATGGCGACCGGCCTGCCGTGGACCTGGCAGACCTTTCCCGAATACCTCGCCGCGCTGGAGGCCAAGCCGCGCGACATCGATGTCGCCTGCCTGCTGCCGCACAGCCCGCTGCGCGTCTGGACCATGGGTGAGCGGGCCTTGCGCCGCGAGCCGGCCACTCCGGACGATCTGGCCGAGATGCGCCGGCTGGCGCATGAGGCGCTCGCCGCCGGGGCCATCGGCTTCGCCACCTCGCGGCTGAACATTCATCGGACCAAGGCCGGCGAACTGATCCCCACCTATGGCGCCGACCCCGCTGAACTGGCGGCCATCTGCGAAGCCCTGGGCGAGGCCGGAACCGGGGTGTTCCAGGCCGTGCTCGACGTGCCCTTCGCCAGTTGGGAGGATGAACTGGCCCAGCTGTTCACCGCGGTGGAACGCAGTGGCCGCCCCGCGACCTTCACCTTCGCCCTGGCCAATGGCGGGCCGCGCAACTGGGACGGCGCCCTGGCCATGGTCGATGCCGCCAATGCCCGCGGGCTCGAGATCTGGCCCCAGGTCCTGCCGCGGCCGGTCGGGATGATCTCTGGCTGGGCCCTGTCGACTCACCCGTTCTGCCTGTGCCCATCCTACCAGCCACTCGCCGCACTGCCGCTGGCAGAGCAGTTGCCGACCCTCGCCGACCCGGCCTTCCGCGATCGCATTCTGGCCGAGATGCCGCAGCCGGGGCACCCGCTGGCCATGCTGACCCGCAACTGGGAGTGGATGTTCCCCTTCGGCGATCCGCCCGTCTACGAACCCGCCCCCGACCAGAGCATCGCCGCCCTGGCCCGCGCCCAGGGGCGGAGCTGCGAGGCGGTGGCCTATGACGCGCTGATGGCGCGTGACGGCAACGGGATGATCCTGAACACCCTGGGGAACTTCCATGAAGGGCGGCTCGATACCCTGCTGCCGCTGCTGCGCCGGCCGGACACGGTGGTCGGGCTGGGGGATGGCGGAGCCCACTACGCGGCGATCTGCGACGCCAGCTATCCCACCTTCCTGCTGACCTACTGGGTGCGCGACCGGGCGGGTGAGCGGCTGTCCCTGGCCGAAGCGGTCCATCTCCTCGCCGAGCGCCCGGCGCGGGTCATGCGGCTGGAGGATCGCGGCCGGATCGCCCCAGGCTACAAGGCCGATCTCAATGTGATCGACCTGGCCGCGCTGACACTCCACACGCCCGAGATCCGCTTCGACCTGCCCGGCGGCGGGCGGCGGTTGGACCAAGGCGCGACCGGTTATGTGGCGACCATCGTGGACGGCACGGTGATCCGCCGCGACGACCGGGCCACCGGCGCCCGCCCCGGCCGGGTGGTGCGCGGCGCACAGCCGGTGCCCGCTTTCGTGCCCGCCTGAGGGTGATGTCCGGGATGGGTGGGAAGCGGACGCTGGTCGGATGGGTGGATAGGGTCACCAACAAGACAATCGTACATCACCACACTCCGCTCAGCCTGAGCCTGTCGAAGGCCACGCGCCGCCATCCGCCCCACACGCCTGCTACCCTGCCTCGCGGCGGAACCGCCTCGAACACCCAGTTCAACCGCCGCGCGAGGGCTTCGACAGGCTCAGCCTGAGCGGGGTTTGGTGCGGAAACAGAGCAGGAATCAACGCCCGCTCCCGGGCAAACCCTGTCATCCCAACCCATCCCCCCGCCCCGCCAGGAAGATCGCCACGCAGCGCGAGGCATGGGCCGCGAGCCCAGCCGCATCCGGCAGCGGCAGGCCGACCAGCATGGTGTTGTGCAGCGGTGACAGCGCCATGGCCACGAACAGCATGGTGCGCTCGGTCGAGCCGTCCTCCTCCAGGCCGTGGCGGCGCAGGAACGTGGCCAGCGGGGCGATCATGTAGTCCAGGTGGCCGCGCTGGATCGAGGCCGACAGTTCGGGAAACTCGGCCGCCTCGCGCTGGAACAGGACCCCCATGCCCAGGCTGTCCTCGCGGGTCAGCTCGGTGTGGAGATCGATCACATAGCGTTCCAGCACGGCGCGCAGTCCGCCCGGGTCCAGCAGATCGGGAGACAGTCGCGGGAACCGCTCGGCCCCGATCAGCACGCAGGCGCGGAACAGCGCCTCCTTGTCGCGATGCCAGGCATAGAGGGTGCGCTTGGTGACCCCGGCCGCGGCGGCGACCTCGTCCATGGTGGTGCCGCGATAGCCGCGCCGGACGAAGATGCCGCGTGCCACTTCCAGCAGCCGGGCCTGGCGGAGCCGGGTGCTGTCCGCCGAGGGTCGGCCGCGCCGGGTCGCCCCGGCCGGCCCCGCACCCGATTCCGCACCCGATTCCGCACTTGCCCTAGCCCCTGCCCTCACCCGCGTGCTCTCTCGTCCCCCGGACCGCCTTGCTAAGTACACTGCCGGGTATATTATCGCAACCGGGCCCGCGATTCGAACCAGCCGGGCCGGGAGAGGACGCGGCATGAGCACAGCTGCCGATGAGCCTGCGGTCATGCGTCTCGCGCGGGTCCATGGGCCGGGCGACGTCCGGATCGACCGGGTTCCCGTGCCCTCGCCGGGACCGGGTGAGGTGATCGTGCGGGTCGCAGCCTGTGGCATCTGCGGCAGCGATCTGGGCTACATTGCCCAGGGCAGCCTCGGCGGGGTCGAACCCCTGCGCGAACCGCTGGCGATCGGGCACGAGCTGGCCGGGACGGTCGCGGCGGTCGGGCCGGGGGTGGATGGCATCGCGATCGGCCTGCGCGTCGCGGTCAATCCGGACCGCGCCTTCATCGGCGGCGGCGGGCCCGACGGCGGCATGGCCGATTACCTGCGCGTATCGGCGGCGAAGCTGGGCGACACGCTGTTCGCCCTGCCTGAAGGCCTGTCCTTCGCCGCGGCGGCCCTGGCCGAACCGCTGTCCGTGGCGCTGCACGCGCTGCGGGTGGCCCGGGTTGGCCCGGCCGACCGGGTGGCCGTGCTCGGGGCCGGTCCGATCGGCCTTTCCGCCGTGATCATGCTGCGCCATCTGGGTGTGCAGGACGTGGTGATCTTCGATCGCGTGGCCGAGCGGCTCGACCGCGCCCGCGCGCTCGGCGCAGCGGCCGCGATCGACGTGGGGGAGGAGCCGGCACCGGCCGCCCTCGCCCGCCTGCACGGCGCGGGGGAACGGTTCGGCGCGCCCTGGGTCGGCACCGACGTGTTCGTCGACTGCGCAGGCTCCGGCGCGGCCCTGGCCGAGCTGCTCGGCATCGCGAAGTACCGCGCGCGGGTCGCCGTCGTTGCCCTGCACCACCGGCCGCTCGAACTCGACCTGTTCCGCCTGATGGCCAACGAGATCACGATCGCCGGATCGATCGCCGACAACCGGCCGGTCGAGTTCGGCGAGGCCATCGCCATGCTGGGCGAGCGCGCCATCGATCTCGCTCCGCTGATCAGCCACCGCTATGATTTCGGGCGGTTCGATGAAGCCCTGGCCACGGCGCGCGACCCCGCCCGGGCGGCCAAGGTCATGCTGACCTTCGACATGGCGGCCTGAGCGATGACCGGGTCCGCCCTGCCGGCCATCATCCGCATCGACGACATGGCCGATCCGGCGATTTCGCCCGAGCTGGCCGCGGCGCGCCTCGGCCCGTCCGACTGGCCCGATCGCCTGACCGTAACCGAGGTGCTGGACCGCGCCATGGCCGAGACCGGGCTGTCCGACTTCGGCCCGGACACGGGATTTCGCGAAAGGCTGGCTGTCATTCTCCGGGCCCTGGACGAGGATGCCGGACTGACCCGGGGCGGGCGCATCACCATCCTCCAGGGCGCGGTCCGGGTGATGGCCAACCGGCTGCGGATCGAGGACCTGGTCAAGCAGCATCCCGAGATCCTCGGGATCCCGATCGAGCGGCCCATCGTCATCGCCGGCCTGCCGCGATCGGGCACCACCCACCTGGTCAACTGGTTGTCGCGCGACGACCGGCTGCATGCCCTGACCTTGTGGGAATCCGAAGAGCCGGTCCCCGCGATCGAGGTGGCGCCCGGCGAAATCGATCCCCGGCTGGCCCGATCGGCCGCGGTGTGGGGAGCCTTCGGACGGCTGTTGCCGCACATGGCGGCCATGCACGAAATGGCCGCGACCGACATCCATGAAGACAACGAACTGATGTTCATGGACATGAACTGCTATAACTGGGAGTTCCAGAGCCGCCTGCCGCGCTGGATCGACCACTACCTGGCCCACGATCGCCGGGTGTCCTACGCTTACGAAAAGAAGGTGCTGCAGGTCATCACGTGGTATCGCGGCGACCGCGGCCGCGATCCGGAGCGGATGCGGCGGCGGTGGCTGCTCAAGTCCCCCCAGCACATGGAGAACCTGGCCGCGATCAAGGCGGTGTTCCCCGATGCGACGATGGTCATCACCCATCGCGATCCGGTTGACGTGCTGCGGTCACTGACGACGATGCTGGGCTACTCCGACCGCATCCGCCGTGACCCGACCGATCCCCCCGGACTGGCCCGGCACTGGGCCGGACGGATCGAGCGCCTCCTGCGCGAATGCGTGGCCCAGCGCGATGTCTGGGGGCCGGACCAGTCGATTGACGTGCTGTTCCATGACTACATGGCCGATCAGGAGGGCATGGCGCGACGGATCTACGCGCTTGCCGGGCTCGACCTGCCCCCCGCGACCGAGGCGAAGCTGCGTGGCTATCTGGCCGAGAACCCGCGCCATGCCGCGGGCAAGGTGATCTACGACCTGGAGGGAACCTTCGGCTCCGATGTGGCCGCGCTGCGCCGGCAGTTTGCCTTCTACTACGATCGTTTCCCGGTCGAGCAGGAGGGCTGATCCATGACCGACGATCCCGCCGCAACCGAACCGGCCCGCACCATCGCGCGGGAGCGCCTGCTGTCCGGCCAGGCCTGGGACGATTTCTGCGATACGCTGAAGGTGGCGGGGCGCCACATCGCCCAGGTCGAGGGTCCGCTGTCCGATCTGGACCGGGCCGAATGGTACCGGTTCATGACCCGGCTGGCCCGGTCGAGCATGGAGCGCCTGCTCGAGAACGCCGAGCCGACCCGGCCCCGGCTGCGCGACATGGTCTGGCGCCAGTCGATCAACGTCCAGACGGTCGATCAGGACCACCTGATGTGCCAGTTCGATGCGGCGCGGGACTATCGGATCACCGGCACACGCGGGACGATCCCCTATTTCGTCATGGCGGTGCTGACCTGCCCGGCCCCGGCCGTGGCCGGCGCCGAGGACTGGGCCACGCAGGGCGCGGCCGGGCTGGCGCGGTTCGATCCTGCCAACCTCAAGACCACCGGCTTCCTCCACTCGGGCCAACTGCGGGTGGAAGCCGACGGAACCTTCGCCATCGTGCTCTCCCAGAACGATCCCGGGCCGGGCCACAACTGGCTGCGGCTGCTGCCCGAGAGCAACTCCATCCTGATCCGCACCGTCTGGGGCGATCGTGTCACCGAGACCGCGCCCGCCTTCACCATCACCCGGATGGACGGGGCCGCGCCCGAGCCGGTCACGCCCGAGCTGATCGCCGACGGGCTTGCCTGGACCGCCCAGGCCGTGCTCGGCTATGCCGAGCTGGTCCGCAACTGGTGGCAGGGCAGCCAGGGCAATTTCGCCGCGCGGCTCAACCGGCTCGACTACAGCCGGGCCCAGTACCTGTCGAACGGCGGCGTGCCGGATCGCCATGTCGCCTTCGGGGGTTGGGAAAAGGGCCTCGACGAAGCCCTGGTGCTGGAATTCACCCCGCCACCCTGCGAGTACTGGAACTTCCAGTTGTGCAACATCTGGCAGGAAAACCTCGACACGTTCGAGGATGGCAACGGCTGGATCAACAACCGCCGCCATGTCGCAGAAGCCGACGGGACGGTGCGGGTGATCATCGCCGAGCGCGATCCTGGGCTGGGAGGCAACTGGATCGACAGCTATGGCCACGAACGGGGCATCTGGGGTCTGCGGTTCGTCCAGACCCCGGCCACCGCCCCGGTGCGGTTGTGGCGGCTGCCGCTGGCCGAGCTGGCCGCGCGCGGCCCGGCCGCGCTCGATCCCGCCGCGATGGTCCGGACCGGGGCGTTCATCGACTGATGGCGCTCGGTCCCGCCTCGCTGGTCTTCTGTTCGCCGCCGATGGCCCACGTTCCCCTGCTCGAGCGGATCGGCGCGGTCGCCGCTGCCGGGTTCGACGCGCTCTCGCTCCAGCCCGGGGACGTCTGGGCGCTCGAAGCCGCGGGCATGAGTGCCGGCGAGATCGCCCGGCGCATTGCTGACGCCGGATTGCAGGTGGCCGAGATGGATTGCACCGCCAACTGGATGGCCCGGCAGGACACGGCCGGCTGCCGGGTGCCCGAACTGGACACGCTGCTGCGGGGCCTGACCGCCCGCCGCGTGGTCGAAACCGCGGCGCGGATCGGCGCGCGGTCGGTCGCCGCGATCGACTTGTCCCCCACCCCGCCCAGCCTTGACGAGGCGGCCGAGGGCTTTGCCGCCCTGTGTGATCTGGCCGCGGAGCACGGGCTGAAGGCCCATATCGAATTCCTGCCGGTCAGCGCGATCGCCACCCTGGGCGAGGCCTGGGCGATCGTTTCTGCCGCCGGACGCGGCAATGGCGGGCTGACGATCGATGCCTGGCATCTGTTCCGCAGCGGATCGACCCTGGCCGATCTGGCGGCGATCCCGGGCGAGCGCATTCACACCGTCCAGCTCTGCGATGCGCCGGCGGCGGGGCCCCCGGACCTGTGGGCCGAACTGATGACCGGGCGATTGCTGCCCGGCGAGGGTGAGCTCGATCTGGCGGGCCTGGTCAGCACGCTCGACGCGATCGGCAGCACGGCCCCGATCGGGGTGGAGGTGTTCCATGCCCGCCAGGCCGGGCAGGCTCCCGAGGAGGTCGCCCGGGCCTGGGCCGGGACAACGCGGGCACTGCTTGCCCAGGTGAGGGGAGAAGCATGACGGATACACCAATCGCAGCCCCCATCGGCGCGGTCGTGGTCGGCACCGGCTTCGGCCTGTTCACCCATGTCCGCGCGCTGCGCGAGGCCGGCTTCGATGTTCGCGCGATCATCGGGCGCGATCTGGACAAGACCCGCCGCCGGGCCGCGCCGCTGGACATCCCACTGGCCGCCAATGACCTGCCCCGGGTTCTGGCCGAGGATCCGGCGATCCGGCTGGTGACCGTGGCCACCCCGCCCCATGCCCACCACACCCCGGTGATGCAGGCGATCGCGGCGGGCCGCCACGTGGTCTGCGAAAAGCCCTTCGCCCGCGATCTGGCCCAGGCCCGCGAGATGCGCGCCGCGGCCGAGCAGGCCGGGATCGTCCATGCGCTGGGTGCCGAGTTCCGCTTCGACAGCGCCCAGGCGCTGCTCGCCCGGGTGGTCCGTGCGGGTGCCATCGGCCAACCGTTGATGTTCCACCGCATCTACCAGCAGCCCGGCGGCGACCAGAGCGAGCCGCTGGCGGACTGGTGGACCGATGCCGCGCAGGGTGGCGGGTTCCTGGGGGCGTTCGGCACGCACATGATCGACCAGGCGCTGACCACCCTGGGCCCGATCGCACGGGTCAGCGCGGTGCTGCGCAAGCTGGCGACCGGGCGGCCGACGCAGACCTCGGACGATTACTATACGCTGCAGTTCCAGACCGCTGGCGGATGCATGGGCCTGATCGAGGCCGCGCTGTGCTTCCCGGGCCCCTTCGTGATGTCGACCAAGGTCGCCGGCAGCCACGGCGCGGCCTGGATCCAGTCGGGCGCAGCCTTTGGCGATCCGGAACAGGTGTGGCTGCAGGATGCCGCCGGGGCGCGGCAGGTCGAGATGCCCGCCGAGCTGGTCAACCCGCCGCCCGCGCCCTTTCCGATCAGCGAGCTGGTCCAGACCGAGATGGACCGCTGGCACAGCCAGGGCTTCGACGTGGCGCCCTATGCCAAGCTGTTCGCGCAGGTGCGGGCCCGGATCGAGGGCCGATCGCCGCCGCTGCCCGATCCCTTCGGCACCTTTGCCGATGCGGTGGCGGGACAGGCCGTGCTCGATGCGGCGCGGCGATCGGACGCGGAACGGCGCTGGGTGGAGGTGGAGCAGGACTGATGGGACCCAAGCATGACTTTGCCGGGGCTCATGTCCTGGTCACCGGTGGCACGAGCGGGATCGGCGCGGCCACTGCGGCGGGCTTTCGCGCGGCCGGGGCCGAGGTGACGATCACCGGGACCCGGGGCAGCGCGGCCGACTATGACGCGGACCTGTCGGGCTACCGCTATCTCCAGCTCGACGTGGAGCAGCCCGCGCAGATCGACGCCGTGGCCGCCGCGCTGCCCCGGCTTGACGTGCTGGTCAACAGCGGCGGCTTCGCCCTGCCCTCGATCGGGCTCGACGAGTGGGAACCCGACGTGTTCGACCGGGCGGTGCGGATGCTCCTCAACGGCACCTTCCGCATGGCCCGGCGCAGCGTCGACCTGCTGGCGGACAGCACGATCCCCGGAGGCGGTTCGGTGATCGCGATCGCCTCGATGAGCAGCTTCTTCGGCATCCCGATCGTGCCGGGCTATGGCGCCGCCAAGACGGGGCTGGTCGGGCTGACCCGGACCATGGCGGCGCAGTGGGGCGCCCGCGGGGTCCGGGCCAACGCCGTGGCGGCCGGGCTGACCCGCAGCCGGATGACGGCCGGGACCTTCGCCGAGGAGGCCTGGACCGCCCCGATGCTGGCCCGCACCCCACTCGGCCGGCTGGGTGAGCCCGAGGACATTGCCCAGGCGATCCTGTTCCTGGCCAGTCCGGCGGCGAGCTGGATCACCGGGCAGACCCTGGCCGTGGACGGCGGCTATACGATTTCCGGCTGACGCGCTGCGCCGCCGCTGGGTTCAGTCGTCGAGCTGGGGCGCCCAGGCAACCCCGTTGATGTGCCCGCCGCCATCGACGAACAGCGTGTTGCCGGTGACATAGCGCGCATCCTCGCTGGCGAGGAAGGCGGCGACCGGGCCGATGTCGGCCTCGGGATCGCCCATCCGGCCCATCGGATTGGCCGCCTCGATCGCCTCGATCATGCCAGGCTGCTGGGCCATCACCCGCCGCATCGAATCCGCCAGCGCCGCCGGGCAGATGATGTTGCAGCAAATGCCGTAAGGCGCCCATTCGCGCGCGGCGGTGCGGGTCAGGGCCCGCAGGCCCTCCTTGGCGACATTGTAGTCGGCCGTACCGATATGGGCATTGACCCCGTTGAGCGAGGCGATGTTGACGATCCGGCCCCAGCCCTGCGCCTTCATGTGCGGCAGCGCCGCCCGCATCGCCCATTGCGCGGCATAGACCCCGAAGCGCAGGGCGAGATCGAACTGATCGTCGGTCTTGTGTTCGATCCGCTGCTGCCCGCTGCCGCGCCACGCGTTGTTGACCAGGATATCGACCGGCCCGGCCGCCGTCATCATCGCCTCGACGCTGGCGCGATCGGTCACGTCGGTCGGGATGAACCGGGCTGTCCCGCCGCGCGCGCCGATCTGCTCGACACACGATTCACCCAGTGCCGGATCGAACTCGGCCACCACCACGGCCGCGCCCTCGGCAGCGAAGCGCAGGGCAATGCCCCGCCCGATTCCACCGCCGCCTCCGGTGACGACGGCGGTGCGTCCAGCCAGCCTGTTCCCACCCATCGCTCAACCCCTTTCCCTTCCGCAAATGGCAAATGCTCTGCGAATTGTTCTGCTTGTTTGCGTATACTTTACCCGGGCGTGGCCCACAACAAACCCGATCCCCGCTAAGCCGGTCAGCCTTCCCCGCCGGGGCCGACATGGTTCGCCGCCGATCCGAGCAGCACCCGCACCAGATCACCCTGGCGGTTCACCCCGGTCTTGGCGAAGATCGCCTGTAGCTGGGATCGCGCGGTGTTGCGGGTGATGCCCAGCGCCAGGGCCGCCTCGTCCAGGCCCTCGCCATCGGCCAGGCGCGTGGCCAGCCGCGCCTCGGCCGCGGTCAGCCCGAACAGCGCGGCCAGATCGCCCGGGGGCAATGTCGCCGGTTGGGCGGGATCGCGCACGATCACCACCGCGGTGCGGCGCAGCGGGGCGCTGACCGGCCAGTACGGCGGGCCGGGCCGGACGATCAGGGTCAACCGCGCCGCCCCGACCGGATCGGCCAGAGCAACCGAGCAATGGCAGGCGGGATCCAGCCGGGGAGCCTGCGCCCGGGCCATCGCCGCCACCGCGGCGCGCAAGGCGGCCTGATCGGCCGAGGTGGAGGCAACCAGCCGGCCGTCACGCAGGCGCAGCAGGTCGGTCCGGGCCATGATCGTCCGCGCCGTGGCATTGGCCGACAGGACCGTGCCATCCGCGGTCACCACCACGACACCGATGCCGCTCGCCTCCAGCACATATTCCGCCACCAGCCGCGCCCGTTCCGGCTGGGCGATTACCCCGTAGAGCGGGAGCGCGCGAGAGAGATCGGGCGCCAGCGCGGCGAGCAGGTCCATGACCCCCAGCTCATCCCACCCTTTCGGCGCGGCCGGGGCCTCCAGCACCAGCCAGGCGCTCATCCCGTCCGGCAAGGGCACGCGCAGGCCGAGCGCCGGCCCCCCGCGACCCGTGCCGACGATCCGTTGCGGAGCCAGCTCGCCCATGCCCTCCAGCGCGACCAGATCGGGCAGAGGCGGGCCATGCCCGCTTCCGGAGCCATCCTCGCCGCCGATCACCGCGGTTTCGTCCGCGCCGGTTCCGCCCCGGATCACCAGGGCCACACCGCCCGCACCGCTCACCCGCGCCAGCTCGGCCCGAAAGCGCGTCCAGATCGGTCGCTCGGCGAGGCCCGCGAAGAGCAGGTCGACAAGATGCCGGGTGTCGGGGGCGACGCGGTCGATCGGCATGGCAAGGCAGCCTAGGGCGGATTCACCGGGGGGCAAGCGGCAATCGAGCTGCGCATAAGGCAGTCTATGGCTACATGAGGCTGCTATTTGCGAAGCAAGGTAGCCGGAATCGGTACGATGCTGTTGCCCCAACAGGACGCTCGTGGCACCCTTGCACTCACCGCTGGTACAAGCGGGTGGGAGACGAGAACCATGGCAGCCATCCCGGACACGTCGCAAACCAGTGGCGACGCCGTCCTGACCCCGAAGCAAGGCCTGCTGATGCTGGGCGGGGTGATCGTCGCGGTCGCCGGCCTGGTCGCCATCGGCATGATCCTGAAGCTGACCGCGCTGTATGGCGGGTTCCTGTTCGTGCTCTACTGGACCGGTCTGGGCCGGGCCGCGCCGGACCAGTTCTGGCCCGCGCTGCTCGGCGCCCAGGGCGGGATCGCCCTCGCCTGGAGCTTTACCGGTCTCCCGGCACTGCTGGGACCGGTTCCGGGCATGGCAGTGGCCCTCGCGCTGGTCCTGTTGGCGGTCTACCTGCTGCTCCTGCACCGCGCCCGATGGGTGGTGAACCACGCCATGATGCTGTTCCTGACCGTCGGGGCGATCCCGGCGCTGATGGATGGGGCCACCCTGTCGCAGATGTCACGCGCCGTGGTCGTCACCGCGGCCTATGTCGGGGCGCTCGTCCTGGCCGGCCGCCGGCTCGCCGGGCGGCGGGCCTGAAGCCGCGTACCCGCAAGGCGATGATCGTGCCCCTGCCCCCTCGCCCCTGACCGCACCGCGCCGGCGCGCCGGCCCCTTCGATGAGGATGCTCCCGATGACCGATACGCCGTTCGATCCCCGCGCCGATGTCGGCAGCCTCGAGGCGGTCTGGCGCCGGTTCTGCGCCGAACTGGCAGAGGCCGGCGCGGTGCTCAGCCGCGAGGCCACGCCGACCACCGCGCTCGATCAGGCCGAAGGGCTGCGCTACCTCAGCCGCCTCGCGCGGACCTCACTCAACATGCTGGTGGACAGCGCCGATCCGGACTTTCCCCGGCTATTCCTGCTTTGCGACGACAAGCTGAAGATCGGCGCGGACAATCCCGACAACCTCTACCAGCAATGCGTGGTGCGGGGTGACCGGACCTATCGCATCACCGGCCGGCGCAATTCGGTTCCGTACTTCTCGATCGGCAGCAAGGCCAATCGCTATGCGATCGACGGGACCATGGTTTCGACCGGCGAAATCGAGTTCGCCGACATGGCGTTCGGTCCGGATGGGACCTTCGAGATCATCGTCAGCCGCGAGCCGCAGCCGGGCAACTGGCTGCCCATGGCGGACGACACCACCTTGCTGATCGTCCGCCAGACCTTCGACGACAAGCGCACCCAGGTCCCCGCCGACATCCGGGTGGAACGGATCAGCCCCGGCCCGGCCGCACCGGCCCTGCTCACCCCGGCGCAGATCGAAGAGCAGTTGCTGGCCTCGGCCGCCTGGACCCGCGGCACGGCCAACACCTTCGCCACCTGGTCCGAATGGTTCAAGAGCCAGCCCAACCGGATCTACGACGCACCGCAGGAGTTCTTCCAGAAGGCCGGCGGCGATCCGAACATCTGGTATGGACACCTGTACTTCGATCTCCAGCCCGGGGAAGCGCTGGTCATCGAAACCCCGGTTCCTGCCTGCCGCATCTGGAACTTCCAGATCGACAACTGGTGGATGGAATCGCTCGACCACGTCCACCAGAAGGTGTGGGTCAACAACGCGATGGCCCGCTACGAACCGGACGGCAGCGTGGTGGTGGTCTGCGCCGATGCCGACCCGGGCTTCGGCAACTGGATCGATCTTGCCGGGCACCGCAGCGGGACCGGGCTGTGGCGCTGGATCAACGCGGCGGAGCCCGTCGTGCCGCAGGTCCGGGTGGTCAAGCTCTAGGGCGCACGACAATCGAGTGGCGCGTTTTGGCCGGGCCATTTATGTGCAATATCCGTTTATGGAGAGCCAAAAAACGTCACCTGCGCAGATTATTTGGCTTTGAAATCCGCAAAGCCACGTTCTAGAGTGCATCCCGCAACGCCGGCACAGGTTGATTCGGCGGGGAGAGCGCAGCAATGACGGCAAGGCCGCAGCCACGGGCGACCAGCGCATGAGCGCGGCGACCCTCGATCCGGTGTTCGTCGAGGTCACGGCCCCGGGCAGCCCCTTCGAAGTGGGCGAGCGCGGTGGGCTGCGCCAGTTCGTCAACGCCCCGGACGATCTGAACCACCTGATCGAAAGCGCCCGCCGCTTCGGCGAGCGGACCTGCGTGGTCGATTTCGACAGCGACGGGGCCGAGCGCCGTCTCACCTTCACCCAGTTCTTCGACTGGCGCGACCAGCTTGTGCCCATGCTTCACGCCCACCGCGGCGAGCGTGTGGCGATCTGCATGCGCAACCGTGCCGAATGGCTGGTCGGCTTCCTCGCGATCATGCGCGCGGGCGGGATTGCCGTGCTGATGAACAGCCGTGCGTCCGGCCCCGAGCTGGTGGCCATGCTCGAGGACACGGCCCCGGCCGTGGTGCTGGTCGATGCCGAACGCGGCCAGGCGATCCGCGCGGCGGGCTGGCAGGGGCGGATGCTCGACCTGACCCACCCGTTCGATCCGGACGAGATCGCCCGCCGCAGTGCCGGGCCGGTCAGCGCGCACGAGGACGCGGCAGGCGATGACCCCTGCACGATCCTGTTCACCTCGGGCACGACCGGCCGGGCCAAGGGCGCGGTGCTGAGCCACCGCAACATGATCACCGGGCTGCTCAACACCCAGCTCTCCGGGATGATGGTGCTGCACAACATGGCCCGCACCATGGGCCTGCCGGTGGAGACGCTGATCGCCAACCTGCCCCAGGCCGCCTCGCTGCTGGTCTATCCGCTGTTTCACGTCTCGGGCCTGATCTCGGCCTTCCTGTCGCCCTTCCTTGCCGGGTCCAAGGTGGTGGTGATGCGGCGCTGGGATGCCCAGGAGGCGGTCCGCCTGATCGCGCGCGAGGGCATCAGCCTGTTCAGTGCCGTGCCCGCGATGCTGTGGGACCTGCTGCACCGCGCCGAGCTGAGCGACGTCGACATCGCCAGCCTGCGCAACATCGGCAGCGGCGGGCAGGCCCTGCCGGTCAATCTGGTCGAAGCGGTCCATGCGATGTGCCCGCAGGCGCAGATCGGGACCGGCTATGGCATGACCGAATGCACCGGCGCCATCGCCCAGTCGGTTGGCCCGGACTTCATGCGACGCCCCGCGGCGGCGGGCCGGGTGCTGCCCCTAGTCGATGCGCGGATCGAGGACGCCGATGGCCGGGTGCTGGGCACCGGCGAGCTCGGCGAGATCGTGGTGCGCGGGGCGCAGATCATGCTGGGCTACTGGAACCGCCCGGAGGATACCGCCGCCGTGCTGAGCCCCGACGGCTGGCTGCGCACCGGCGACGTCGGGCTGATCGACGAGGAAGGCTATGTCTTCATCGTCGACCGCAAGAAGGACATGGTCATTTCCGGCGGCGAGAACATCTATTGCGCCGAGGTCGAGCGGGCCCTGGGCGAACTGCCGCAGATCCGCGAATGCGCCGCCTTCGGCATTCCCGACGAGCGGCTGGGCGAACGGCTGGTCGCCGTGGTCGTCGCCGAGGGGATCGGCGAGGATGAGGTGATCGAGTGGGTCGCCCAGCGTCTCGCCCGCTACAAGGCCCCGGCCCGGGTGGCGTTCAGCGCCACGACCCTGCCGCGCAACGCCGTGGGCAAGGTCGACAAGAACATCCTGCGCCCGGCCTGGCCAACCCTTATCGGAGAACAATGACATGGCAATGCCCAAGGACATCGGGATCATCGACTGCATGCTGGGCATCCCGGAGGCGGAGGACCGTTCCGACTGGTTCACCAGCTTCCGCCCGCTGATCAAGGACGCGCAAACGCTGCAGCAGTTCTCCATGCCGGCGCAGTACATGTTCAAGGACGTGCCGCAGACCGGCCATGCCGACGACTACGTCCAGTGGACCGTCGCGCAGATGGACGCTCATGGTATCGACAAGGCGCTGGTCGGCTGGAACGACAACCAGACCTCGCGCCGGGCCAAGGAGATGTACGGCGACCGGTTCTTCTTCGATCTGCCGATCGACCCCAACAAGGGCATGGAGGAAGTCCGCCGGATCAAGCGGATCCACGCCGAGGTCGGGCTTTCGGCGGTCTCGTGCTTCCCCGCCGGGACGCTGCCGCAGGTGGCGATCAACCACAAGTACATGTTCCCGATCTATGCCGCCTGTGTCGAGCTCGACCTGCCGATCATGCTCAACGTCGGCATCCCCGGCCCCCGCATCCCGATGGAGACCCAGAAGGTCGAGCATCTCGACGAGGTCTGCTGGTTCTTCCCGGACCTGAAGATCGTGATGCGGCACGGCGCCGAGCCGTGGGAGGCGCTGGCGGTCAAGCTGATGCTGAAGTGGCCGAACCTGTACTATTCGACCAGCGCCTTCGCGCCCAAGCACTATCCGAAGGCGATCATCGACTACGCCAACACCCGCGGCGCCGACAAGGTGCTCTACGCCGGCTATTTCCCGATGGGGCTCAGCCTGGACCGGATCATGAGCGACATGCAGCACGTGCCGCTCAAGGACGAGGTCTGGCCGAAGTTCCTGCGCGACAACGCGCGGCGGCTGTTCAAGCTGTAAGCGGAGCAACGGCGTGACGGGGCTTCTGGCGGGCAAGGTGGCGATCGTGACCGGGGCGAGCCGTGGCATCGGCGCCGCGATCGCCCGGCGCTTTGCCGCCGAGGGCGCCAGAGTGGCGCTGGTCGCCCGCACCGCCGCGCCGGGCGGCGCGCTGCCCGGGTCCCTTGCGGAGACCGTGGCGGCGATCACCGCGGCGGGGGGCGAGGCCCTGACCATCCCGGCCGATCTCGTCAGCGCCGAGGATCGCGCGCGGATCGTGCCCGCCACGGTCGCCCGGTTCGGTCGGCTCGACATCCTGGTCAACAACGCCGCCTGGGCGCGCTTCGTGCCGATCTGGGAGGCCCAGCCGCGCCACTTCGACCTGGCTTTCCAGATGAACCTGCGCGCGCCGCAGGACCTGTCGCAGGCGGCCTTGCCGCATCTGCGCGCGGCAGGAGCGGGGTGGATCCTCAACATTTCCAGCGCCACGGCCGATTGCCCGCCCCCGGCGCCGTGGGACGAACAGGATCGCGCCACGGCCTTCAACCGTGATGGCCATGCCACGCTTTACGGGACCAGCAAGGCGGCGCTTGACCGGCTGACCGCCGGCTGGGCGGTCGAGCTCTCGCGCGAGCCGATCGCGGTCAATGCCCTGGCCCCGGTCGGCGCCGTGGCGAGCGAAGGGGCGCTGGCGGTGGGCGGCTGGGACCAGCGCGACCATCTGGAACCGGTCGAAGCCATGGCCGAGGCCGCTCTGCAACTGTGCCACCGGCCCGCGTCCGAGCTCAGCGGCCAGATCGTGCGCAGCCTGCCGCTGCTGGCGCGGCTCGGCGTGGCGGTTCGGACGCTGGACGGACGCGCGCCGCTGGCCGCGCCTGAGCCGGCCTGACGGGAAGCGCCGGTCATGCCCCAACCCACTTTCTTTGCGTGCGAAGCCGGGAAGTCTGCTTCATTCTCAACGCTTTTCCGGACGGGCAAGACAACCCGGCCCGCCCGGAAATGCCCCGCGCCCCGCGCGGGCATGGCTCTGGAGTCCTTGCCATGACTGCACCTGAAACCGCCCCCGCACTCGCTGACTCGGCCCCGGCCGCTGCGGCCACCGACGCCCGCACCGCGCCTGTCGCCGTCTGGCAGATTCTCGAGAAGCTGAAGGGCCAGGACCTGATCGACTGGCGGGTGGCCCCGGTCGAGGGCCGCGCCTCGATCGAGGAGCGCAACCTCGACATCGGCTTTCCCTTCGGCTGGTACCCGATCGAGCTGTCGGCCAAGCTTGCCGTGGGCGAGGTCAAGCCGCTCCGCTATTTCGCCAGGGACCTGGCGATGTGGCGCGGCGAGGACGGCCAGGTGCGGATCATCGATGCCTACTGCAAGCACCTGGGCGCGCACATGGGCCACGGTGGCAAGGTCCATGGCAACCTGCTGGAATGCCCGTTCCACGCCTGGCGCTATGACGGCGAGGAAGGCGTGGTCCAGGAGATACCCTATTCCAAGGTGATCCCGCCGCAGGTCAAGCGCCGCTGCACCACCACCTACCCGGTGAGCGAGGCCAACCGCTGGATCTGGATGTGGTATCACCCCGAAGGCGCCGCGCCGTTGTGGGAGGTGGCCCACCTGCCCGAGTGCGCCGATCCCGAATGGACCGATTTCGACGTGTTCGAATGGAAGGTCTACGGATCGATCCAGAACATGGCCGAAAACGGGGTCGACGTGGCCCACTTCAAGTACATCCACGGCACGGCCAATGTCCCGCTGGGCGACCTGCGCTGGGGCGAATGGGGCCGCGGTGCCGACGTGAAAGCCAAGATGGGCACGCCCTGGGGCGAGGTCGACGGCCAGATCAGCTATGACACGATGGGGCCGGGGCAGAGCTGGACCCGCTTCACCGGCATCTGCGAGACGCTGCTGGTGGCCTGCATCACCCCGGTCGAGCTCGACGTGGCGCACACCCGGTTCTGCTTCACCCAGCCCCGCAGCCAGGCGGAAGGCGAGCGCGCCGGGCTGGCCCGGGCGATCATCCGCGACATCTGCAAACAGTATGATCAGGACAAGGTCGTGTGGGATCGCCAGAAGTTCCAGCCCGACCCGATCATCTGCGCCGGGGACGGTCCGATCGCCGACTTCCGCAAGTATTACGCGCGCTACTATGTCGAAGGCCAGGGCAAGCCTGCCCACCTGGTGAAGGGCTGAACCGATGGCAACCCGACGCGAGGTGATCGCCGGTGCCGCCGCCGGGGCCGCGGCCATGGCCACCGGGACGACCGGCGCGGCCCGTGCCGCACCGGCCACCACCGGCCTGCTCGACGCCCACGACGCACTGGGCCTGGCCGATCTGGTCCGGCGCCGCAAGGTGTCTCCCGCCGAGCTCATCGACGCGGCGATCGGGCGGGCCGAAGCGCTCAACCCGCGCTACAACTTCATGGCGCAGGTGCTCTACGACCGGGCCCGCAAGGCGGTCTCGGCCGGCTTGCCGGACGGGCCGTTCCGCGGCGTGCCGTGGCTGATCAAGGACCTCAACACCCATATCGCGGGCGAACTGAGCGAGGGCGGCAGCCGCTTCTACAAGGGCAACCGCGCGGCGGTCAGTTCCGAGCTGGTGCGGCGGATCGAGGCCGCGGGTTTCGTGATCTTCGGCAAGACCACGACTCCCGAGTTCGGCCTGACCCCGACCACCGAGAACAAGCTGAACGGCGACACCCGCAATCCGTGGAACCCGGCCCACACCACCGGCGGATCGTCCGGCGGAGCGGCGGCGGCCGTGGCGGCGGGCGTGCTGCCCGCGGCCCATGCCACGGACGGCGGCGGTTCGATCCGCATTCCCGCGGCATGCTGCGGGCTGTTCGGCCTCAAGCCGAGCCGCGGGCGCGTGCCGATGGGGCCCGGCCGCACCGAAGGCTGGGGCGGCCTGTCCGCTCACCATGCGGTGACCCGCAGCGTGCGCGACAGCGCCGCGATCCTCGACGCCACCTGCGGGGTCGAACCCGGATCGCGCTATGGCGCGCCGGGGCCGGAGGGCAGCTTTCTGGCGCAGGTCGGCAAGGCGCCGGGCGCCCTGCGGATCGCCCTGATGGTCACGCCGTTCACCGGCAGCCCGGTCGATCCGGCCGTGGCCGAGGCGACCCGCGCCGCCGCCCGGCTGTGCGAGAGCCTGGGCCACCACGTCGAGGAAGCAGCCCCGACATTCGACATGGCCGCCCTGGGCTTTGCCTCCTTCGCGATCATTGGCGCCTCGGTGGCGGCCGACGTGACCGACCGGGCCAAGGCGACCGGGCTCGATCCGGCGCAACTGCTCGAACCGATCACCCAGGGCTTCGTCGAATACGGCAAGCGCTTCACCGCGATGGACTATGCCCGCGCCAACAACACCTTCCAGCAGGCGGCCACGACCATGGCCGGGTTCCTGACGCGCTATGACGTGATCCTCTGCCCGACACTCGCCGCCCCACCCTTGCCGCTGGGCCGGGTCAACCTGACCCCGGACTGCGATTTCGAGACCTGGGGCCGCCGCGCGGCAGGCTTTGCACCCTACACCCAGATCGCCAACTTCACCGGCCAGCCGGCGATGTCGCTGCCGCTGGCGATGTCGCCCGACGGGCTGCCGATCGGCATCCAGTTCCTGGGCCGTTATGGCGAGGAGGCCCTGCTGTTCCGCCTCGCCGGACAGATCGAACGCGCCGCACCCTGGGCCGGACGCCGCGCCCCGATCGCCTGAACCGGTTGGCCTGAGGTGGCGAGTGCTCTGCCACCTCAAAACTGCAACGGTTTGAGTTGGAGTTTTCGGCCTCAGGCTTCCTTGGCCGGGCAAGGAGGCGGGGCATGAAGGGCATCGAGGTTCACGGATGCGCAGAAAGCGTTCGTCCTTAACCAGGTCGAGGCCGGAACGGCCCGAATCCCCCTCAAACCCGCCGAAAACGGCGACTCAAAAGGCAGATTTCATGTGTCGCTAATCACTCCAGCGGCGGGGCGCCCGATCGTTTGGCCAGGTGGAGCACGACATGGGAATTGACGCTCTCGATCACCGGGGCCTTGACGGTCAGGGTGTCGATGAAGTCGCGCAGTTCGGTGGTGTCGTGCAGGCAGAGCGAGGCATAGTAGTCGATCCGGCCGCTGACCTCGCCCGCTTCGGTGACGCGCGGGTCGGCGCAGAGTGCGGTTTCGAGCACGCGGAAGTCCTCGGGCGAGTGACGTGACAGGGTGATCTCCAGCAGCACCCGCATGGTCGGGCGCAGCTGATCGAGGCTGAGCTCGGCCCGGTAACCGGTGATGATGCCTTCGCGCTCCAGCCGCTTGTGCCGCATCAGGCAGGCCGAGGGCGACAGGCCGACCTCCTCGGCCAACCGCGCATTGGTGATTCTGCCGTCCCGGCGCAGCACCGCAAGGATCTTCCGGTCGATCGCATCAATGTTCGACAGAGCCATGGCTGAACCGAATATCCTTCGTCACGGGCCGCCAAAATAAGCAGCACATTCGTTGAATATTCAACGATACCACAACAATGAACAGAACCATCGCCCATTCGTCCGCTGGTTCCCTCGGCCCGTCGCTGCGCGCGCCTGCCGCGGCTTGGCATGCCCTTGCCGGCTGGCACGTCCGCCCCGCGCGCCTCGACGATCTCGACGGACTGGTCGCCCTGGCCGAGGCCGCCGATCCCGGGATGACCAACCTGCCCGCCGACCGCGAGGCCCTGGCCCGCCGGATCGAGCGATCGCGCGAGGCCTTCGCCGCCAATCTCACCGCGCCGGTCAACGAGCATTACCAGCTCGTGCTCGACAATGGCGCCGGCGAGGTCGTCGGCACGGCCTGCATCCTGTCGCGGATCGGGCAGACCTGGCCGTTCTATTCGTACAAGCGCACCCAGGTGGTGCATCACAGCCCGACGCTGGACGTCCGCCATCCCCATGAACTGCTGCAGATCACCAACGATCTGGGTGGGGCGACCGAGGTGGCCGGGCTGTTCCTGCACCCGGCGATCCGCACCAGCGGCGCGGGTCGCCTGCTGGCGCGCAGCCGCTACCTGTTCATCGCGATGCACCGCCACCGCTTCGCCGAGACCACCATCGCCGAGCTGCGCGGCTGGGTCGCGCCCGGCGGCGGCACCCCGTTCTGGGACGCGCTGGGCCGCAACTTCTTCAACATGAGCCTGTGGGAGGCGGACCGTTACTGCTCGCTCCACGGCAACCAGCTTATCGCCGATCTGATGCCCAAGTACCCGGTCTACGTGTCGATGCTGCCCGAGGCGGCGCGCAATGCGGTGGGCCGGGTGCACGATTCGAGCGCGCCGGCCCTGCGCCTGCTCGAGCTGGAGGGCCTGCGTTTCACCGGCCACGTCGACATCTTCGACGCCGGCCCCTCTGTCGAATGTCCGACCGACCAGTTGCGCACGCTGGTCGAAGGACGCCATGCGACGGTGGCCGAGACCGGTGACCCCGCCGCGAGCACAGCGACCCTGCTCGCGGCGGGGCAACTTGATTCCTTCCGGTGCTGGATCGACCACGCCGCGCCCGGCGAGGACGGCGACGAACGCCTGCGTCTGGCCGGGACCTCGGCCGGACTCGTCGGCGCGGGCGACACGGTGTTCCATGTCGCGCTTTGAACTGGAATCGCGCGATCCCTGCACCGGCGAGGTGATCTGGCACGGAGCGCCGGGCGATGTCGGCCGCGCCGTGGCCGCCGCCCGCACCGCCTTGCCGGGCTGGGCCGGCCGCCCCTTCGCCGAGCGCGCCGCCATCGCCACCGCCTATCGCGACGTGCTGCGCGAACGGGCCGAGGACCTGGCCGCACTGATCGCGCGCGAGACCGGCAAGCCCTTGTGGGAGGCCCGGACCGAGGCGGCGGCCGTGATCGGCAAGATCGACATTTCGATCGCCGCTTACGAAGCCCGCACCGGCACGCGCGAGACCCCGCTGGACGGGATGCGCCAGGCGGTGCGGCACAAACCCCACGGTGTCTTGGCCGTGCTGGGCCCCTACAACCTGCCTGCACACCTGCCGAACGGCCACATTGTCCCCGCGCTGCTGGCGGGCAACGCGGTGGTGTTCAAGCCATCGGAACTAACCCCGGCCTGCGGCGTCTTCCTGGCCGACTGCTGGACCGCGGCGGGCCTGCCCGAAGGCGTGCTCAACCTAGTCCATGGCACTGGCGAGACCGGCCGCCAGCTGGCGGCTCATCCCGATTTGGACGGGTTGCTGTTCACCGGCTCGGCCGCCACCGGCCAGTTGCTCGCCCGGCAGTTCGCCGAAACCCCGCACAAGACCCTGGCGCTCGAACTGGGCGGCAACAATCCGCTGATCGCCTGGGATTTCGGCGAGGCGGTCGAGGCGGCGGCGGAGCTGGTGGTCCAGTCGGCCTACATCACCGCGGGCCAGCGCTGCACCTGCGCGCGGCGGCTGATCGTGGCCGATCATGCGGCCGATGCGCTGATCGCAGCGCTGACCGGGCTGATCGACCGGCTGATCGTCGATGCCCCCTTTGCCACGCCCGAACCGTTCATGGGCCCGGTGATCGACAACCGCGCCGCCGACCGGCTGCTCGATGCGGCCGCCCGGCTGGAGGCGCGCGGCGGTCGCACCATCCGCGCCCTGACCCGGATCGTGCCCGAGCGTCCGTTCCTGCGCCCTGGACTGGTCGACGTGACCGGGCTGACCCTGGCCGACGAAGAGCATTTCGGCCCCCTGCTCCAGGTGACCCGAGTGCCCGACTTCACCGCCGCGATCGCCGCAGCCAACGCCACCCGCTTTGGCCTGGCCGCCGGACTGATCGGCGGGGACGAGGCGCTGTATCGGCGCTTCTGGGCAGAGACCCGGGCGGGCGTGGTCAACTGGAACCGCCCGACCACCGGAGCGGCCTCCAACGCCCCGTTCGGCGGGGCCGGACTGTCGGGCAACAACCGCCCGAGCGCCTGGTACGCAGCGGACTATGTCGCCTGGCCGGTCGCCAGCCTCGAGGCGCCGAGCATCGAACACAGCCCAATCCGCGGGCTGGGCGCCGGGCCCGGGCAATGAGCGCGATCGAGATCAACTTCGACGGGCTGATCGGGCCCAGCCACAACTATGCCGGGCTCAGCCTGGGCAATGTCGCCAGCGCGAGCAACGCCGGCGCGGTCTCGCGTCCGCGCGAGGCGGCGCTGCAGGGCCTGGGCAAGATGCGCCGGCTGATGGACCTGGGACTGGTCCAGGGCTTTCTGCCGCCGCAGCGCCGCCCGCACTGGCCGGTGCTGCAGCGGCTGGGCTTCCGCGGCAGCGCGGCCGAGGTCTGCGCCGCAGCCTGGCGTGCCGATCCGGGCCTGCTCGCCCGGGCGATGTCGGCCTCGGCCATGTGGACCGCCAACGCCGCGACCGTGTCACCCGCCGCCGACAGCGGTGACGGGCGCTGCCACCTGACCGTCGCCAACCTGGCGAGCATGGCCCACCGCAGCATCGAGGCCGAGGACACGCACCGCGTCCTCGCGCGGGTTTTCGCCGATCCGCGCCACTTCGCGGTCCATGCCCCGGTTCCCTCCAGCTATGGCGACGAGGGCGCGGCCAACCACATGCGCATGGCCCGCCAGCACGGCGCGCCGGGAATCGAGCTGTTCGTCTATGGCGAGGCCCGGCCCGGAGGCTTTCCCGCCCGCCAGGACCGGCGCGCGAGCGAGGCCGTGGCGCGGCTCCACGGGCTGGACCCGGCCCGCACCTGCTTCATCGCGCAGAGCCGGGCCGCGATCGACGCCGGGGCCTTTCACAACGATGTCGTGGCGGTGGCCAACGAAGGCGTGCTGCTGGTCCACGAGCAGGCGTTCGAGGACCAGCCGGGCGTCCTGGCCGAGATCCTCCGCAAGCTGCCAGAGGCAGTGATCGTCGAGGTCCCCGTGGCGGAGGTCTCGCTGGCCGACGCGATCGGGTCCTACCTGTTCAACTCGCAGATCGTCACCCTGCCCTCCGGCGAGATGGCGCTGGTCGTCCCGGCCGAGACGCAGGACTGCGCGCCGGTGAAGGCCTGGCTCGACCGTTTCATCGGCGGCAACGGTCCGGTCGGCCGGCTCGAGGTGATGAACGTGCGCGAGTCCATGCGCAACGGCGGGGGCCCGGCCTGCCTGCGGCTGCGCGTGGTGACCGATGAAGCGGGCCGGGCGGCGATCGATCCGGCCTTCCTGCTCGACGCGCCGCGCTGGGAACAGCTCCACCGGCTGGTCGAGGCGCACTGGCCCGAAACGATCGACCCGGCCGAGCTGGGCCAGGCTGACGTCTGGCAGGCCTGGGGCGCGGCCTATGACGCGCTCGACGCCTGGATCGGGCCGCAACCTTGAGCCTGGCGCCCGGCGAGCGCGAGGCCCTGCACGGGCTGGCCGATCAGGGTGAGGCCATGCTGGCGCAGGTCCTGGCCCTGGCCGAGATCAATTCGGGCAGCCGCAATCTGGCCGGGCTGAGCACAGTGGCGGATCGGCTCGCCAGCCTGTTCGGCACGCTCGGCCCGGTCACGCTGCGCGATCCCGCCCCGGTCGACGCGGTGACCCCCGCAGGCGAGACGGTGCCGCTGGCCCTGGGGCGCAATCTCCACCTGTCGGTCCGCCCCGAGGCCCCCGTGCGCGTGCTGCTGACCGGGCACATGGACACGGTGTTCGGTCCCGAAGATCCCTTCCAGACCTGCCGCCGGATCGATGCGACCACGATCAACGGCCCGGGCGTGGCCGACATGAAAGGCGGGCTGGTGGTGATGCAGGCGGCACTGAGCGCGCTGGAGCGATCCCCCTTCGCCGCCCCAATCGGCTGGGAAGTGGTGATCAACAGCGACGAGGAAATCTCGTCCCCCGGCTCGGCGCCCCTGCTGCTCGAGGCGGCCGGGCGGGTGCGCGCCGCGCTGACCTTTGAACCGGCCCTGCCCGATGGCACCCTGGCCGGCGCGCGCAAGGGCAGCGGCAATTTCTCCGCCGTGGTGCGCGGCCGCGCCGCCCATGCCGGGCGCAACCCGGAACAGGGCCGCAATGCGCTGGTCGCGGCGGCGGACCTTGCGCTGGGTCTGGCTCGGCTCGACCTACCCGGTGTTTCGATCAACCCGGCACGGATCGACGGCGGCGGCCCCAACAACGTCGTCCCCGATCTGGCGGTGCTGCGCTTCAATGTGCGGCCGGCCGATCATGCCGGGCAACACGCCGCCGCCCATGCGATCGACGCCCTGGTCGTCCGGATCGCCGCCGCGCACGAGGTGACGATCGACCTCCACGGCCACTTCGCCCGCCCGCCCAAGCCGATGGATGCGCGGCAGAGCGCCCTGTTCGGGCTGGTGCGGGACTGCGGTTCGGACCTTGGACTCACGATCGGCTGGCGCGACACCGGCGGGGTCTGCGATGGCAACAACCTCGCGGCGGCAGGCCTGCCGGTGGTCGATACCATGGGCGTGCGTGGCGGGGCGATCCATTCCGCCGACGAGTTCCTCTGCACCGACAGCCTGGTGGAGCGTGCCCAACTGGCGGCGCTGGTGCTGATGCGGCTGGCCCGGGGCGCACCGCTGCCCACAGGCTGACCGGTCCCCCGTTTTTCGGCAACTCCACCGGGCCTTCGCGCATTGCTGCTGTGACCCGGCACATCCTGTGCCGTTCAGCGAAAGGACCACGCGATGGGCAAGTTGATCGACAAGGCCAAGGGCAACCTCAATGAGGCCGCCGGCAAGCTCAAGCAGCATAGCGCCGATCCGGCGACCTGCGACGAAGGCCAGGCGCAAGAGCTGAAGGGCAAGGCCCAGCAACTCAAGGGTCAGGTCAAGGGTCTGCTGGGCGACGATATCTGACGAGGTCGGGGCGTCCGGTGCGGCCGGACGCCCCGCCGCTCGCGGACTAATCCAGCGGGGCGACCGGGCGCACCGCGTACCACCCGAAGGCCGCGATCACGCCATAGCAGACCGCTGGCAGCAGCAGGCTGAGCGTCAGGTTACCGGTCAGGTCGGCAAGGCCACCGGTCATCAGCGGGATCACCGCGCCGCCGAAGATCGCCACGTTGATGATGCCCGACCCATCGGCCGCGCGGCGCCCCAGCCCTTCGCAAGCGAGGGTGAAGATCGTCGGGAACATGATCGAGTTGGCCAGGCCGATCGCCAGGAGCGACCAGGCCGCGACCGCGCCGGTGGAGCTGATGGAAACGAGGATCAGCGCGATCGCCGCGGCCGAGCAGCCGGCCAGGACCTTGCCCGGTGTGATGCGGGCCAGCACGGCCGAGCCGATGAAGCGGCCGACCAGCGCCCCGCCCCAGTACCACGGGATATAGGACCCGGCGGTCTCGGAATCGACCCCGAGGACGTGGGCTTGCTGCATGTAGTTCACGATCAGCGAGCCGATCGCCACTTCGGCCCCGACATAAAGGAAGATGCAGAGCGCGCCGAAACCGAAGCGGGCGCGACGCAGCAGATCGAAGCTGCCGCGCACCGAGCTCGCCTCGTGGCTTTCGCCCTTCAGGCGGTTGCGGTTGAGCCAGACCACCCCGGCCACAAGGGCGAGGGCGGCGGCGAGACCGAGGTAGGTGTTCACCACGGCCTGGGTCTCGCGCACGCGATAGGCGTCGAGCTCGGCCCCGCTCAGTTGCGCGGCCGTGACCGTTGCCAGGCTGCCGAGAATGATGACCGCACCGACCTTGGGGAAGATCACCGTGCCGAGCGAGTTGAACGCCTGGGCGAAGGTCAGCCGGCTGGGCGCGGTGCGGGCCGGGCCGAGCAGCGAGATCAGCGGGTTGGTCACAACCTGGACGATCACCACGCCGCTGGCCAGGACGAACAGGGCGAGCAGGAACAGCGGGTAGGCCGCGCTCTGCGAGGCAGGGATGAACATCAGGCAGCCGACCATCATGGTCAGCAGCCCGGCCACCGCGCCGCGCATGTAGCCGATCTTCTTGACCAGTTGCGCCCCGGGAATGCCGATCACCGCATAGGCGGTGAAGAAGCAGAACTGGACCAGCATGGCTTGGGTGTAGTTGAGCGTGAACAGCTCCTTCAACTTGGGAATGATCACGTCGTTGAGCGAGGTGATCCCGCCGAAGATGAAGAACAGCGCCAGCACGAAGGCGCGCAGTTCGGGAGCATCGATATGCTGATCGTCGCCTGCGCCGGTCTGCGCGGCCGATCCGGGTGCCAGTGCCATGCTTGTCCTCTCTCGCCCAACCCTTTTCCGGATCGCCTGCCGGGTCTTGGGTGCCCTTGCTTGCCGGATTGCGCGGCGATGTCCATGCCCAAACGTATGCGCGGCCTGGCCCGGCCTGACTACGTTGTCGCCCACTCCCCCGCGCCGGGTTCCCGCAGATGACCGGGCCGGATGTGCGCACGAGGTGCGTCTCAATTCCCGAAAATGCGGTGCCCGCACGATTTTGAGACGACCGCCGGACACCCGTCTGCCATGTCGGGCGGCATGAACCGACGCGACATCCTGACCGGCCTGGCCGGCCTTCCGCTGCTGACCGGCGCGATGCGCCTCAGTGCCAGTCCCACCGGCCGCTTTCCCGGCGAGGATCTGGCCGTGCTGCGCGAAGCCATGGCGATCCACCCCGGTTTGCACCGCTACCTCAGCCCCGCGGCGGTGGAGCGCAACCTGGGCACCTTCGCACGCGACTACGCCCGGGCCGAGGGGCTCGATCAGCGCTATCTCGCCCTCTCGCGCTTTCTGACCACGCTGCGGTGCGGGCACAGTTACGCGAACTTCTTCAACCAGTCCGCCGCCGTCACGAAGGCGCTGTTCGACGGGCCGACGCGATTGCCGTTCCACTTCGTCTGGCTTGGCCGGGACATGGTCGTCCTGGCCGATCACAGCGGCACCGGCGCACTGCCGCGGGGCACCCGGGTGCTGGCCGTCAACGGGCTGCCGGCCGGCGCGCTGCTCGATCGCCTGCTCCCCTACACCCGCGCCGATGGGCACAACGATGCCAAGCGCCGGTCGCTGCTGGGGGTCAGGGGAGCCGAGGAGATCGAATACTTCGACGTGTTCCAGGGCCTGCTGTTCCCGCCCTCCGGCGGGGTTCACCGTCTGGCGGTGGCGCCGCCCGGCGGGGCGGTGCGGACGATCGAGGTTCCCGCGATCGATGCCGCCGCGCGCCGTGCCGCGATGAGCCAGGTGCCCGAGACCAGCGACAAGTCGCGCTGGACCTATCGCGTCCGTCCCGATGGCGTGGCCGTGCTCGATATGCCGGGCTGGGCGATGTACAATTCCAAATGGGACTGGCGCCGCTGGCTGGCTGACCGCCTGGACGACGCCAATGGCACCCGCGGGCTGGTGATCGACCTGCGCATGAACGAGGGTGGTGACGATTGCGGCGATCCGATCCTGGCCCGGCTGATCGACCACGACTTGTCCGGCTGGGGTTTTGCCGGCCGCCTGCGCTTCCGCGAGGTTTCCGCGGCGCTGCGTCCCCATGTCACCACCTGGGACAAGTCGTTCTATTCCATGGGCGTGGGCGGAGCCGACCTGGGCGGAGGCTGGATCGCCCGCCCCGATGACGGCGCGGCCATGCTGATCCAACCCGATTCCCGCCGGCTGAAGGTTCCGGTCGCGGCGCTGATCGGGCCGGCAAACAGCTCGGCCACGTTCGGTTTCGCCAGCGCGGCGCGGCTCAGCGGCAAGATCCGGCTGTTCGGCGAACCGACCGGCGGCAACCGCCGCGGGATCAACGGCGGGGCCTTCCTGTTCACCACCCTGCCGGGCAGCGGGATCGAGTTCGACCTGCCGCTGGTGGGCTATTTCCCGTCGCAGCCCCAGCCCGATGCGGGTCTGGTCCCCGACGTGACGGTGCCGATGACCGCCCGGGCCATTGCCGCCGGAACCGATCCGGCGCTCGACGCGGCCGCGGCCTGGGCGCTGGCCTCCGGGTGAGACCGGACCTCAGGGGTTCAGCGCAGAGGGCCATACAGCAATTCTAAACCCTTGCCCGCGATAGCGAAATTTCGCCGTGTCGGAGTTGCGCCGTGTCCGGATCGAAGGTGTTCGAGGATCGCTACGAACAGATGCTGGCGAACTCGGCGACGGCGGCGATCTGCGCCGGTCCCGACAACCGAATCGTATCGTGGAACGCGGCCGCCGAAGCGCTGCTGGGTTACAGCGCGGCCGAGGCGATCGGTCAGCCGCTGTCGATCATCATCCCGCCGCGCGGGCGAGGCCCATGCCTGCGGCCTCGCCCGCGCGGCGAAGAGCGGCCGGGCGCGGCTCGCCGGGCAAGCGGTGGAAGTGCTGGCCTGCCACGCCGACGGGCGCGAACTGCCGGTCGACCTGTCCTTGTCGATGTGGACCGAGAATGGTCAGCCGATGTTCGGCGCCTTGCTGCGCGATATCGCGGATCGCCAGGCGGCACGGCGACGTCTTGAACATCTTGCCCATTGCGATCTCCTGACCGCGCTGCCCAACCGCAACGCGCTGCATGCCCGGCTGGCCGAGCAGCTCTCCATTGGACCGTGCGGCCTGCTCGCGCTTGATCTGGATGGGTTCAAGGACATCAACGACACCCTGGGTCCCGGGCGCGGTGACGCCCTGCTGGCCGGGGTGGCCCAGCGCCTGGTCAAGGCCACCGAGGACCTTGGCCTGGTCACCCGGCCGGGCGGTGACGAGTTCGCGATCCTGGTGCCCGACTGCGCCGATCCCCTGCGGCTCGACGCGCTTGCCCAGCGCATTTTCAGCATGCTCCGCCTGCCTTTCGAGATCGGCGGGGAAAGCCTGTTCGTCGACACCAGCATCGGCATCGCCCTGGCGCCCGAAGCGGGCGGCACGGTGGAACAGTTGCTGTCGCAAGCCGACCTGGCGCTGTACAGCGCCAAGGCCGAAGGCGGCGGGGTGCGGCGGTTCTTCGCGCCCGCCATGCACAACCGCTCGGAACAGCGACACCGGCTCGGCATCGAATTGCGGCGGGCCTCCAGTCGGCACGAGTTCGAACTGTGGTTCCAGCCGCAGGTCGCTTTCGAAGGGCGCCGCTTGGAGGGGGCCGAGGCGCTGCTGCGCTGGCATCATCCCCAGCACGGTCTGCTGAGCCCCGGGGTGTTCATCGAGGTGCTGGGGCAAAGCTCGATCGCCGAAGACGTGGGCGACTGGATCATTGACCAGGCCTGCGGCGCCATGGCCGGGTGGCGCGCGCAGGGGCTCGATTGCCCGCGCGTCGCGGTCAACCTGTTCCCCACGCAATTGCGCTCCGGACGTCTGTTCGGCGTGGTCACCGCCGCGCTCGCGCGGCATGGACTGGCGCCGGATCAGCTCGAGCTGGAGCTGACCGAGAACACCGTGCTGCGCCAGAGCGACCATTCGACCGAACTGCTGGCCGCGCTGAGAACGCTGGGGGGTGCGGATCGCGCTCGACGATTTCGGCACGGGCTATGCCTCGCTCAGCCTGCTGCAGCGCTTTCCGCTCGACCGGCTCAAGATCGACAAGGGGTTCGTCGCCCGGATCGATGAGGATGCCGGTGCGGCCGAGATCGTCCAGGCTGTCATCGGGATTGCCCGGACCTACGGACTGGGCGTAATCGCCGAAGGGGTCGAGACCAAAGCGCAGGAGCTCACCCTGCGCGCCTTGGGTTGCGCGGAGGCGCAGGGCTTCCGCTATGGCCGACCGATGCCGACGGCCGAACTGCTGGACGCCTGGCGGAACCCACCGGCCCCGAGCAAGACCGCGGCGCGCGCCTGATTCCCTGGCCCGGGAGGGTCGGCGACCGCTGTTCAGGGGCAAAAGCAAGCCGTTTCGGGGGCGATTTTGCTGTTCCGCAGTGGATTACCACCGCAAAACCCCCGAAAACCGCGCTTTCGGAGGTGGACGACCCCCGGACGGCCCGCTAGCAACACCGTCCCACTTATGTTTTCAGGGATTTTCACCGCCATGAACACCAACGAACTCATCGACTCCGTGGCTGCCAGCAACGGCGTGACCAAGGCCGACGCCAAGAAGCTCGTCGAAAGCGTCTTCGCCGCGATCGCCGATGCTGCGGCCAAGGGCGACGAAGTGTCGGTCAACGGCTTCGGCAAGTTCAAGGTCAAGGCCTCGGCCGAGCGCGAGGGTCGTAACCCCGCCACCGGCGAGACCATCAAGATTGCCGCCAGCAAGAAGCTGGCCTTCTCGGCCGCCAAGGCCGTCAAGGACAAGCTGAACGGCTGATCCCTGCCGCAGGCGCCGCCCACCGGGGCGGCGCCTGCCTTGCCTCCCCCTGTCGCGGCGCCTCCCCCCTGTCGTGGCGAGTGTCGCGGCCAATGGCGCAGCGAGTATCGCGACGGGCGGTCCAGGCCGGATCGGCAGGCACAGCCCGACAATGTTCTTTCCAGGTTGCCCGCGGCCTTCGTCGCGGTTAGGTCCAGGGCACCGGGACCGTGCAACCTCCCGGTCAGGTGCGGCTTCCCCTCCAGCGGGTGCGAACCCAAGCGTTGCCTTTCACAACTCCGCCCGGCGGAGGGAAAGGTGTATCGACCATGGCCTCGCAAACCTCCACCGTGCCCCGCGACGGGGCTGATCCCGACATTCTCCCGCGCCCCGATTTCGCCGAGCTGGTCAGGGTTTCGGCGCGGATTGGCTGTCTCAGCTTCGGCGGTCCCGCCGGACAGATCGCGCTGATGCACCGCGAGCTGGTCGAGCAGCGCCGCTGGATCGACGAGAGCCAGTACCTCAGCGCGCTGAACCTGTGCCACCTGCTCCCCGGCCCCGAGGCGCAGCAGCTGGCGATCTGGATCGGCTGGAAGCTTCATGGCGTGCGGGGCGGCCTGGCGGCGGGGTTGCTGTTCGTGCTGCCCGGCGCGCTGGTGATCCTCGCCCTGTCGGTGCTCTATGCCCATGCCGCCCGGCTGGACTGGTTCGCCGCCCTGTTCCTGGGCATCAAGGCGGCGGTCCTGGCGATCGTGCTCCAGGCGCTGCAGCGGGTCGCCGGCCGTGCCCTGAACACCGGGTTCAAACGGGCCATCGCCCTCGCCGCCTTCGTGGCGCTTACCCTGTTTGCCCTGCCTTTTCCCATGGTCGTCCTCGGTGCCGGGGCCATCGGCATGGCCGCGGCCGCCTTCCGCCCGGGTCTGCTCGCCCTGGCAGCCGCTTCTGCCCCGGCGCCGACCAGCCGTCGACCCTGGGGCGAGACCATCCGTGCCGTGATCATCGGATTGACCGCCTGGCTGGCTCCCCTGGCTGCCGTGCTGGTCCTGCTGGGACCGGATCATGTGCTCAGCCGGATCGGGTTGTTCTTTGCCCGGCTGGCGGTGGTCACCTTTGGCGGGGCCTATGCCGTGCTCGCCTATATGGCGCAGCAGGCGGTGACCGGGTTCGGCTGGCTCAGCGCCGGTGAAATGGCCGACGGACTGGGCCTGGCCGAGACCACCCCGGGCCCGCTCATCATGGTCACCCAGTTCGTCGGCTTTCTCGCCGCCTTCCGCACGCCGGCGCCCTTCACCCCCCTGCTGGCCGGGATCCTGGGCGCGGCACTGACCACCTGGGTCACGTTCGCCCCGTGCTTCCTGTGGATCTTCGCGCTGGCGCCATGGATGGAGCGGCTTGAGCAGGCGCAGCGGCTGAAGGGCGGACTGGCCGCGATCACCGCGGCGGTGGTCGGGGTGATCGCCAACCTGACCTTGTGGTTCGCCCTGCATGTCCTGTTCACCCGGACCGTACCGGTGCGCCTCGCCGGCATGCAGGCGACCCTGCCCGACCCCGCCAGTCTGGACTGGCGCGCGGCCCTCCTGGCGATGCTGGCGGCCGGGCTGATCTTCGTCGCCCGGCGCAACATCATCGCCGTGCTGGCGCTCTCGGCTCTGGGCGGGTTGGCGTTGGGATCGGTCGGCTAAACCCTGTCGCCCGCCGGCCCGACCCTCTATTCCCCGGTGAAAACCGGCGCTGTCCGCTCCAGAAAGGCCAGGACCGCGCCCTGGGCATCGCGGGTCCGCAAGGCTTCGCCCATCGAGCGCGCTTCGGCGTCAAGCTGGTCGCCCAACCCGGTCAGGTGCGCATCGGCCAGCAGGCGCCGGATCCCGGCATAGGCCCGGGTCGGCCCTGCGGCGAGCTGCCGGGCCAGGGCCAGCGCCTCGGCATCGACCGCGTCATCCGGGACGACGCGCGTCACGAGCCCCCAGTCGAGCGCCTCGGCGGCCAGCAGGCGGCGGTTGAGCAGCGCCATCTCCTGCGCACGGCGCAGCCCGATCACCCGCGGCAAGGTCCAGCTCGCGCCGCCGTCGCTGGTCAGCCCGATGGCGGCATAAGCGGTGGTGAAGTGCGCACCCTCGCCCGCGATCACCAGGTCGCCGGCCGCCGCCAGGCCAAGCCCGGCACCAGCCGCCGCGCCGCGCACCCCCACCACCAGCGGCGCGTCCATCGCCGCCAGGGCCTTGATCGCATCATGCAGCCGGTTGGCCATCTTCTCGATCATGGCCGCCGGATCGGGATCGAGCCCGAAGGCGCGCAGATCGCCACCGACACAGAAGTGCTTGCCTTCGGCCGTGATCAGCGCGGCGCGGACCGACCGGTCCGCCGTAACGGTCTGGCAAGTGGCGGCGAGCGCCTCGATAAATTCGGCGCTCATCGCGTTGTGCGCCTCGACCCGGGCGAGCACGATGTGGGCCAGCCCATTCTCGATCGTCAGCCTGACCAGCTCGCTCATCCCGTGTCTCCCATGCTGTGCGGCCGTCCCGGGGGGCACGGCGCGATCCTTTCCCAGCGCCATAGCCCAGCTGTTCGGGCCGCGTCGAGGCACCTTGCGCCGGCTTCCCGCGCGGGTCATGCTTGGCGCCACCCCGTCCTGCATACCCATTCCGCCGCGGAGCCCGCCCATGTCCGACTTGCCGACCATTCCCGCCTTCGACCTGTCCGGCCGGGTTGCCTTGCTGACCGGCGCCTCCTCGGGGATCGGCGCGCGCTGGGCCCGCCTGCTGGCGCTGGCGGGGGCGAAGGTGGTGCTCTGCGCCCGGCGGGTCGAGGCCCTGGAGGCGATCATGGCCGAGATCACCGCAGGCGGGGGCGAGGCCCTGGCGGTTGCCACCGACGTGGCCGACGAAGCTTCGATGATCGCGGCCTTCGATGCCGCCGAGGCGCGGTTCGGGACAGTGGACACCGTGATTGCCAATGCCGGCATTTCGCACGGTGGCCCGATCGACCGGCAGTCGGTCGCGGCCTTCGACGAGACCGTGGCGATCAATCTGCGCGGGGTGTTCCTGACCGTGCGCGAGGGCGCGCGGCGGATGATCGCGGGGGGCTCGGCCCAGCATGGGCGCGGGCGCGTGATCATCACCGCCTCGCTCGCCGCCCTGGGGATCGAGCCCGGGCTGGCCGCCTACAGCGCGACCAAGGCCGGGGTGCTGCAGATGGGCAAGGTCATGGCGCGGGACTGGGTGCGGCAGGGGATCAACGTCAACATGATCTGCCCCGGCTATATCCGCACCGGGATCAACGACGCCTGGTTCGACAGCGAGGCCGGGCAGAAGCACATCGCCCGTTTCCACCGGCAGCGCCTGCTGGAGGCCAGCGAACTCGACGTGCCGCTGCTGTGGCTCGCGTCCGACCTGTCGCGCGGAGTGACCGGCACCGCGCTGGTGGTCGACGACGGCCAGGGCCTCTGAGCCGATGGCCCAGGTGACCCGGGCGACCCGGGCGCTCGAGACGGCGGGCGTGGCCTTCACCGTTCACGCCTATGCCTATGATCCCGCCGCCGACAGCATCGGCCTCGCTGCGGCCGAGGCGCTGGGGGTGGACCCGGCGCGGGTGTTCAAGACCCTGATGGTCCTGGCCGATGGCAAGCCGGCCTGCGTGCTCGCCCCCAGCGACGGGGAAGTCGCCCTGAAGCGCGTCGCCGCCGCACTGGCAGCCAAGGCCGCCGCGATGATGAAGCCCGCCGATGCCGAGCGGATCTCGGGCTACAAGGTCGGCGGGATCAGCCCCTTCGGCCAGACCCGCCGGATCCCCGCCGTGATCGACGCCAGTGCGTTCGACTGGGACGCGATTTTCCTGAACGGCGGCCAGCGCGGGCTGCAGGTCCACTTGTCCCCGGGGGAGGCTGAGCGCGTCCTGGGCGCGACGCGCGCGGCGGTGAGCACGCGCGACTGACGAGCGGGGCGCGGGAACCGCCCCCGCCATGGCCGGTTGGCTGGGGGCCGGCCGAGCGCGCCGGGCGGGAGACCGGCGATCGCGACCTTCATGTTTTCCACCGGGATCGAGAACAGTGTCCCGACCATCGAGGGCGGCCGCACCCGGGTCGACGAGATGGAATCCTGCGGGCACTACCGGCGCTGGCGGGAGGACTTCGCCCTCTGTCACGAGATGGGCATCGGCTATCTGCGCTATGGCCCCCCGATCCACACGACGTGGCTGGCACCGGGGCGCTACGACTGGGATTTCGCCGATGCCACCTTCGCCGAGCTGCGCCGGTTGGGAATCGTGCCGATCGTCGATTTGTGCCATTTTGGCTTGCCAGACTGGCTAGGAAATTTCCAGAATGGTGATTTTCCGGTCCTGTTCGGACACTATGGCCGCGAATTCGCGGCGCGGTTTCCGTGGGTGCAGCTCTACACCCCGGTCAACGAGATGTTCATCTGCGCGACCTTTTCGGCCCAGTACGGATGGTGGAACGAGCAGTTGGCGAGCGACCGCGCCTTCGTCACCGCGCTCAAGCACATCGTGAAGGCCAATGTCCTGGCGATGCGGGCGATCCTGACGGTCCGGCCCGACGCGATCTTCATCCAGAGCGAGAGTTCGGAGTACTTTCACGCCGAGAGCCCGGCCGCGATCCGGCCGGCCGAGCTGCTCAACTCGAAGCGCTTTCTCAGCCTGGACCTGAACTATGGGCGTCCGGTCGATTCCGAGATGTACGAATACCTGATGGATGGCGGCATGACCCGCGAGGAATACCATTTCTTCCTCGACAACCGCCTGAAGCACCACTGCATCATGGGCAACGATTACTACAAGACCAACGAGCACCGCGTGGCCGCTGACGGCATGACCTGCGCTTCGGGCGAGGTCTTCGGCTATGACGAGATCACGCGGCAGTACCATGCGCGATACGGGCTGCCGGTGATGCACACCGAGACCAATCTCAACGAGGGGCCGCTGGGCACGGAGAGCGCCGACTGGTTGTGGAAGCAGTGGGCCAACGTCCTGCGCGTGCGCAACGATGGCGTGCCGATCGTCGGTTTCACCTGGTATTCGTTGACCGATCAGGTCGATTGGGACAGTGCGCTCCGGCTGCGCAAGGGCAACGTCAATCCGCTGGGTCTGTACGATCTAGATCGCAAGATCCGCAAGGTGGGCGAGGAGTACCGCAAGTTGATCGCCGCCTGGAAGGATGTCCTGCCCACCCAGTCCATCTGTCTGACCGTCCCGGTGGTTCCGCTGGATGACATCGCGAACATCGGCGAGGCCGGCCGGAGCGGAGTGGCTGCCCATGCCTGAGGCCGGCGTGGCGGCCACTCGCGTGATCCTGACCGCGGGGCCCCTGCGGGTGGTGCTGGCGCCGGAACTGGGCGGTAGCATCGCGAGGTTCGACTGGCTGGAGGACGGTGCGTGCCGGCCACTGATGCGCGGGGCCGGCCCCGACGAGTCCGGCAGCGGCGCAGCCAGCGCGCTGGACTGTGCCTGCTTTCCCCTGGTCCCCTTTGCCAATCGCATCCGCGGCGGCCGCTTCGAATTCCGCGGCGAGACGATCCGGCTGTCCCCAACGATCGCTCACGACCCCTCCCCCCTGCATGGCCAAGGCTGGCGCGTGCCGTGGGAACTGGTCCAGTGCGATGCGGCCAGCGCCGAACTGCGCTTTCGTCATGAACCCGGCGAATGGCCCTGGGCCTACGAGGCACGGCAGACCTTCACCCTCGCGGCCGACAGGCTCGACGTCGTGCTGGCCTGTACCAATCTGGACGAGCGACCGATGCCTTGCGGCCTGGGTCTGCATCCGTTCCACCCCTGCGATCCCGACACCCGGCTTGCCACCCGCGTCGGTGGAGTCTGGACGGTGGACGCATCGGTACTGCCATTGGCGCACGTTCCTGCCGAGGGGCGTTACGATCTTTCCGATCGGGCGATCTGCGACCAGGACCTGGACAACGGCTTCGATGGCTGGTCCGGGACGGCGCTGATCCGTTGGGGCGGGGCCGGCCCGGCGCTGCGCCTGACCTCCCCCGGAACCGGCTTCCTGCAAGTCTATGCCCCGCCCGGGCGCGGCCTGTTCGCGGTGGAGCCGGTGCAGCACGCCAATGGCGCGCTCAACGCTCCGGAAGCCCAGTGGGCCGACCTGGGCCTGGCCGTGCTGGGGCCGGGCGAGACCCGCAGTCTGCACGCCCGCTGGGTGGTGGAACCCGCCTGACGCGCACTCCGCGCACCGCCCCCGGAACCGCCGGCAGGCAGGTAGGCAGGCAAGCCGGACTTTCGGGCGGGCCCTTGATGTTCGGGCGATTTCCGTCAGTGTGGCGACAGCGCCATGGGGAACGGGGATGCCGGGAAAGTTCAGCAGCCAAAGCGCCTTACGCGGCATGTCGGCCGCGGCGGAGCCGTGACCATGCCCCCGGCCGGACCCTTCAATCTGCCCATCCGCCAGGTGGCCTACTTCTGCCCCGACGTGCGCGCCGCCGCCCTGGCGCATCACCGCCTGTTCGGATCGGGGCCGTTCTTTGTCGCTGACCGGATCGCGCTGGCCGCTTCGGTGCATCGCGGGGTGGAGCGGCCCTTCGTGCACAGCTCGGCCTATGGCCAATGGGGCGAGGTGATGGTCGAGTTCGTCCAGCAGGACGAGCCCGGACCCTCGGCGCTGCACGATCTCTATCCGGCCGGTTCGGGCCGCTGGGGCCTGCACCACGTCGCGGTGTTCGTCGACGATGTCGATGCCGCGGCGGCGCAATTCGCCGACCGGGGTTGCCCCTTGGCGCAGCGTTCGGTGATGCCCGGCGGGCTCGTCTTCGCCTTTGCCGACACCAGCGCGGCGCTGGGCCATATGACCGAGCTCTATGCCCCGACCCGCGCCCTGACCGGCTTTTACCGCATGATTGCCGAGGCCGCGCGCAACTGGCAGGGGGGAGATGTGCTGATCCCCCTCTCGCTCTGAGGAGGTCACCCCGGAGATGTCGCTCTGAAGCGGTCGCTTTGACGATATCGCCTTGACCATATCTCTGTGACAACCTGCCGCCGCGATGACCGATCGCGCCGCCAACCTGCCAAACCCGAGGACCCCGTGAGCGAAACCTGGCACTCTGTGATCACCGAAACCGACTTTCCCGCCGAGGGCAAGGCCACGGCCGTGCTTGGCGGCTGGCACGTGCTGGTGGCGCGGACCGAGGATGGCTTACACGCCGTCAACGATCGCTGCACCCATCAGGCGGCGCTGCTTTCGGCTGGCCGGATCCGTCGCGGCGCGGTGATGTGCCCGCTGCACGGGGCCCGCTTCGACGTGGCCACCGGCCGTTGTCTGGGCGCCGCCTACAAGGACCTGCGGACCTTTCCGGTGCGTATCGTCGCGGGGACCATCGAGGTGGCCGTGCCCGATGCCCCGCCCGGCATGGACGAGCGGCCGGTGGGGCTCTGACCCGCGCGACGCCGGGCGCCGAAGCCGCCCTGGCCGACCGGCGCATTCGCCCCGGTGACATTGTCCGGCGTCCGGCTATGGTCATCCCGGGCCGTCCGCCGGACGATCGGGCGCCCGGATGGAGAGAGGATCCAAACCGATGAACCGCCGCTTCCTGCTGACCCGCCGCCCCCATGGCACGCCGGTCCCCGAGGACTTCAGCCTGGTCGAACAGCCGATCCCGGCCGTGCCTGCCGGCGGGCTGGTGGTGCGCAACCATTACTGCTCGCTCGATCCGGCGCAGCGGGGCTGGATGGACGATGTCCCCAGCTACATGCCACCCATCGCGCTGGGCGATCCGGTGCGCGCCTCCACGGTGGGCGTGGTCCACGCTTCGGACAACCCGCAGTTCCAGCCGGGTGACTGGGTGATGGGGCTGAACGGGATCGAGGACTACTCGGCCTGCCATCCGGGCGCCTTCACGATGAAGCTTGACATCACCCAGGTCCCCTCACCCTCGCTGTTCCTCTCGGCGATGGGGGCGGTCGGCCTGACCGGCTACTTCGGCCTGCTCGACGTGGCCAAGCCCCAGCCCGGCGAGGTCCTGCTGGTTTCGGGCGCGGCCGGGGCGGTTGGTTCGGCGGTCGGCCAGATCGGCAAGATCGTCGGTTGCCGCACCATCGGCATCGCCGGCGGCCCCGAGAAGTGCCGCCGGCTGATCGAGGATTACGGCTATGACGTGGCGATCGACTACAAGGGCAAGTCGGTCCGCGAACTGTCCGCCGAAATTCGCCGGGCCGCACCCGGGGGCGTGAACATCGTGTTCGAGAATGTCGGCGGGACGGTGATGGACGCCGAGATGCTGAACCTGGCCAAGTATGCCCGGATCGTGCTGTGCGGGCTGATCAGCGAATACAACCTGACCGAGAAGTACGGCGTCCGCAACCTGTGGCCGATCCTGACCCAGCAGGCCACGCTCTATGGCTATCTGGTGCTCGACTATGCCCCGCGCTTTGCCGAGGCGGGGGCGGTGATGGCCCAGTGGATGGCCGAAGGGCGGCTGCGCATCGACGAGGACATCCAGGAGGGGCTGGAGAACGCCTATGCCGCCTTCATGCGCCTGTTCACCGGCGCCAACACCGGCAAGCTGGTGCTGAAGATCGCCTGATCCCCGCTCTCCGATCCCCCGCCCCCCGTTAGCGGCCCGCTGCAACCCCCGAGACGGAACCGATATGACGATCTCAGCCGAAGTCCTGGACCTTGCCGACCGCGTCGAAGCCTTCGTCCGCGAGGTGGTGTTCCCGCACGAGCACGACCCCCGCCGGGATGCCCACGGGGCCCCGACCGACGCGCTGGTCCAGGAACTGCGCGACAAGGCCCGCGCCGCCGGCGTGCTGACCCCGCACATCCGCCCGGACGGTTCGCACCGCAGCCAGCGCGAGACCGCGGTGCTGCTCACCCGGTCCGGACTGACCCCGCTCGGCTCACTGGCCTGCAACACCAATGCCCCGGACGAGGGCAACATGTACCTGATCGCGCATGTCGGCTCGCCCGAACTGAAGGCGCGGTTCCTTCCGCAGATGCACGATGGCCGGGCGCGGTCGGCCTTCCTGATGACCGAACCGTGGGAGGACGGCGGCGCCGGGGCCGATCCCTCGATGCTCAAGACCACCTGCCGCCGCGATGGCAACCACTGGGTGGTCAACGGGCGCAAGTGCTTCATCACCGGGTTCGAGGGGGCGACGATCGGGATCGTCATGGCCCGGGCCGAGGAAGGGGCCTGCATGTTCCTGGTCGACCTGCCCGACCCGGCGATCCGCATCAAGCATATTCCCAACACCATCGACAGCTCGATGCCCGGCGGTCACGCCACCCTGGCGATCGAGAACCTGCGCATCCCTGCCGACCAGATGCTGGGCAAGGCGGGCGAGGGGTTCAAGTACGCCCAGGTGCGCCTCTCCCCCGCGCGCCTGTCGCACTGCATGCGCTGGCTGGGCGCCTGCCAGCGCGCGCAGGAGATCGCCACCGACTATGCCTGCCGCCGCGAGGCCTTCGGCAAGGTGCTGATCGATCACGAGGGCGTGGGCTTCAAGCTGGCCGAGAACAAGATCCTGCTGCAGCAGTGCGAGCTGATGATCGACTGGTGCGCCGGCGTGCTCGACACCGGCGATCTCGGCACGGTCGAAAGCAGCATGACCAAGGTTGCCGTGTCCGAGGCGCTGATGACCGTGGCCGACAACTGCGTGCAGGTGATGGGCGGGACCGGAGTGACCGGCAAGACCATCGTCGAAACCGTGTTCCGCGAGATCCGCGCCTTCCGCATCTATGACGGCCCGACCGAGGTCCACAAGTGGAGCCTGGCGAAGAAGATCAAGCGCGACTGGAAGACGGCGCAAGCCTGAACGGAGCGTGACGACGATGAACGCCGATGACCTTGCCGCCGCCAACTCGGGCACGACCGCGGTCCGCCCCGGCTATGCCATCGACGAGGTGGCCCTGGCCGACTGGCTGGCGCGCCATGTCGAGGGCTATGCCGGACCGCTGACGGTCGAGCAGTTCCGTGGCGGGCAATCGAACCCCACGTACAAGCTGATCACGCCGGCCCGCGCCTATGTCCTGCGCCGCAAGCCGCCGGGCGAGCTGCTGCCCGGCGCCCACGCGATGGACCGCGAGGCCCGCGTCCTGACCGCGCTGGGCGGGGCGGGTTTCCCGGTCGCGCGGGTCCACGGGTTCTGTGACGATCCCGGGGTGATCGGCACCGACTTCTACGTGATGGACATGGTCGAGGGCCGGGTGTTCTGGGACGCGACCTTCCCCGGCGTCCCGCGCGAGGATCGGCCGGCCTATTTCGACGCGATGAACGCCACGCTGGCCGCGCTGCACCAGCTCGATCCGGCGGCGATCGGGCTGGCCGACTATGGCAAGCCGGGCAATTACTTCGCCCGGCAGATCGGGCGCTGGTCCAAGCAGTACCTCGCCGACGCGCTCGCCGGGCGCAATGCCGACATGGACGCGCTGGTCGAATGGCTGCCCGGCGCGATCCCCCCGGGCGAGGACACCAGCGTGGTCCACGGCGACTTCCGCTGCGACAACATGATCTTCCACCCGACCGAGCCACGGGTGCTGGCCGTGCTCGACTGGGAGCTGTCCACCCTGGGCCATCCGCTGGCCGACTTCGCCTATCACGCCATGATGTACCGCATCCCGCCCGATATCGTGCCGGGCCTGGGCGGGGCCGATCTGACCGCGCTGAACATCCCGGACGAAGCGGCCTATGTCGCGGCCTACTGCGCGCGCACCGGCCGCGACGGCCTGCCCGACTTTCCGTTCTATCTGGCCTTCAACCTGTTCCGGCTGGCCGCGATCTTTCACGGCATCAAGGGCCGGGTGCTGCGCGGCACGGCCGCCAATGCCCAGGCCCGCGAGCGGGCCGAGGCCTTCCCGCAGCTCGCCGCGCTGGCCCGCACCGCGATGATGGAGTGCATCGCCTGGGGGTGAGGCGCGGAACCTGCCGGGGGCGCACCGGTTGCCCCTTGGCAGGCCCCGCACCGGCGGCTCCTGCGGGGAGCCCGCCGTGTCGTCGAACCCGCCGTTCAATCCGTTCTTCATGTTCGCCACCGGGATCGATTCGTCCGCGCCGCGCATCGGTGGCCGTCGGCATGACCAGATGGAGCTGACCGGGCACTATGACCGCTGGGCCGGCGACGTCGATCTGGTGAAGGACCTGGGGACGCGCTATCTGCGCTTCGGCCCGCCGGTCCACCGCGCGTGGCTGGCCGAGGGGCAGTACGATTGGGGCCATGCCGATGCCGTGCTGCAGCGGATGTACCAGTACAACATCGTGCCCATCGCCGATCTGTGCCGGCTGGGCGTGCCCGACTGGCTGGGCGACTTCCAGAACCCGGACATGCCCCGTCTCTTCGCCCGCTATGCCCGGGCTTTCGCCGAGCGTTATCCCTGGGTGCAGCTTTATTCGCCGGTCAGCACGATCTTCGTCACCGCCTTCGCCTCGGCCCGGCTGGGGCTGCTGAACGAGGCGCGCCGTGACGAGCGCAGCTTCGTGACAGCGATCAAGCATCTGTGCGCCGCCTGCGTGATGGCGATGATCGCGATCCTCGAGGTGCGCCCCGATGCGATCTTCATCCAGAGCGAACGCGCCGCCTATGTCCATGCCGACAGCCCGGCAGCGATCGGCCAGGCCGAAACGCTCAACGCGCTGCGCTTCCTGGCGCTGGACCTGATCTATGGCCACCGGGTGGATTCGGGGATCTACGAGTTCCTGCTCGACAACGGCATGACCCGCGAGGAATACCGCTGGTTCATGGAGACCCGGCTGGGCCGCCATTGCGTGCTGGGCACCGACTATTACCCCGCCAACGAACGGCGGGTGGACGAACGGGGGCGTCAGCGGGCCGCCGGAGAGACGCTGGGCTATGACGACATCGTCGTCCAGTACCATGACCGCTACCGCCTGCCGGTGATGCACACCGAGACCAGCGTGCCGCAGGGAATCGACGGCGAAGCCTCGGTGCACTGGCTGTGGAAGGAATGGGCCAATGCCCTGCGCGTCCGCAACAACGGCGTGCCGCTGGTCGGCTTCACCTGGTTCCCGCTGATCGACCAGGTCGGCTGGACCGAGTCCGGACGCGTGACCGCCGGCGATCCGCGCTTTGCGGTCAATCCGGTCGGCCTCTATGACGTCGACCGGCAGATGCGGCCGGTCGGCGCGGCCTACCGCCAACTGATCCGCGACTGGCGCCACCTGCTCCCGGCGCAGAGCGTCTGCCTGCTGCTGCCGATCGTCCTGCCCAGCGAGTACCACGAACCGATGGCCCAGCGCCGCCGCGAGATGATCCACCGCTACTATGCGCAGCGGCCGGAGGACATGCCGGACAATCCGTTCGGGTGAATGACCCTAGGTCTGCGGGGCGCGCGCTGCGGCCCGGGCATAAAACCCGGCCAATCCCGCCACCAGCAGGCCATTCACGGCCAGCCTTGCGACAGGGGGGAATCCCATCATCGCCAACAGGCTGTGAGTGGCAACGATCACGACTGGTCCCAGCAAGAAGGCTTCAAGGACGATCGGACCGGCTGACACATCCGGCCGCAGACGAGCGATCAGGGGCTTTAAGGGCATGTCGCGTAAACCCGGCGCAGCACATATTCCTGCCCCCCTCATAGGACGGGAGACCACCCGGGACAAGCGGATGGCCTTCCAGCTCACGCCGCTGAAGCCGCCACCCCCTTGGTCGTGGTGACCGCCGTGGCCGACGGCGTCCGGCCGACCGGGGCGACCGCCCTGTCCGGCGCGGCGAAGGTCTTGCGGAAGGTGGCCAGGGCCTGGCCGACGATCTGGTCCATGTTGTAGTAGCGGTACGTGGCGAGCCGCCCGACGAAGGTGACGCCGCTCTCCTCGCGCGCCAGGGCCTCATAGCGCTTGAACAGCGCCTGGTTCTCCTCGCGCGGGACCGGATAGTAGGGATCGCCCTCGGCCTGCGGGTATTCGCGGGTGATGCTGGTGCGCGGGTGCGGTTCGCCGGTCAGGTGCTTGTACTCGGTGATCCGGGTGTAGGGCACCGCCTCGTCGGGATAGTTCACCACGGCCACCGGCTGGAGCCACTCCTGCGCCAGCGTCTCGTGCTCGAAGCGCAGCGAGCGGTAAGGCAGCTTGCCGTACCGGTGGCCGAAGTACTCGTCGATCGGGCCGGTGAACACCAGGTGCCGGTGCGGATAGGCCGCCCGCGCCTCGGCATAGTCGGTGCCGAGCAGCAGATCGATGTTCGGATGATCGAGCATGCGTTCGAACATCCGCGTGTAGCCCTCGGCCGGCATGGCCTGGAACTTGTCACTGAAATAGCGCGGATCGGTGTTGGTGCGGGTCGGCACGCGCGAAGTGACCGACTTGTCGAGCTCGCTCGGGTCGAGTCCCCACTGCTTGCGGGTGTAGCCGCGGAAGAAGGTCTCGTAGAGTTCGCGTCCCACCGCCGAGATCACCACATCCTCCGAGGTCCGCACCACGCTGACCGGCTCCGCGCGCGAGGCGAGGAATGCGGCGGCGGCCTCGTCCGTGTCGAGCGACAGGCCGTAGAGCGCGTTGATCGTGGTGCGGTTGATCGGGATCGGGACCAGCCGGTCACCCACGCTGGCCAGTACCCGATGCTCGTAAGGCCGCCATTCGGTGAACCGCGACAGGTAATCGAACACGTCGGCGCTGTTGGTGTGGAAGATGTGCGGGCCGTACTGGTGGATCAGCAGCCCGGCCGCGTCCCGGCAGTCATAGGCATTGCCCGCGACATGGGGCCGCCGGTCGACCACCAGCACGCGCTTGCCGGCCTGGCTGGCCAGCCGTTCGGCCATGACCGCACCGGCAAACCCCGCGCCCACCACCATCACGTCGTAGGCCGGTCCCTGCAAGGTCGACCGTGGCGGCACCGGCCACACCGTCGGTGCCCCGATCGGATGGACCGCGTGTTCGCGGCTCAGCTCGTCCTCGATCAGTCCGAGCATCCGCCCGGCCGTATCGTCCCACTGTGTCCCGGCCAGGAAGCGGTCCGCCTCGGCCAGCCAGTCGGGCGTGGCGCGGATCGCCAGCGCGGCCTCGCAGCCCCGGACGAAACCGTCGAGCGCTCCGGCGATCCACACCCCGGTCATGCCGCCATAGTGGCGCACCACGTCGGTCACCGGCGTCGACACAACAGGACGCCCGGCCGCGAGGTATTCGGGGGTCTTGGTCGGGCTGATGAACCGGGTCGATTCGTTGATGGCGAAGGGCATCAGCGCCACGTCCCAGCCGGCCAGGTAGGCCGGCAGCTCGGCATAGTCCTTGCCCCCCAGATAATGGAGGTTGGGCCGCTGTGGCAGGTCCTCGGGACTGATCTTGACCACCGGACCGACCATCACCAGCGACCAGTCGGGCCGGGCGTCGGCCAGGGCGGCGAGCAGATCGAGATCGATCCGCTCGTCGATCACCCCGTAGAAGCCCAGCCGCGGCCGCGGCAGCCCGGCCTGATCGGACGGCTCCGCCACGGCACCGTCGCGGGCCACGGCGAAGTGGGCCCGATCGACGCTGGAGGGGAAGGGATAGACCTTCGGGTGCCGGTTACGCTTGGCCTCGTAAAGGCTGTAGCCACCGGTGAACACCAGATCGGCCAGATCAAACAGGCGGGCCTCGTTCTCCAGCAGCAGCGGCGGGGCAAAGCGGAAGTTGGCCAGCTCGTCCATGCAGTCATAGACCACGCAGTCGGCCGCGAGATGGGCCGAGAACGGCAGCATCATCGGCGTGTAGTACCAGGTCGTCAGGGATCCTCGGGTCGTGAGGGGTCCTTGGGTCGTGAGCGGTTCATCAGCCGCACCGCGCTCCGTCAGCGCGGCGTCCAGCAAATCGCGCAGCATGGCGCAGGCGGACGGATCGTCGAGCCCGGCAGGCAGTTCGGGCGTGGCCACCTCCACGCCGCTGAGGGGGCAGGTCCGCCGGTCGAGGCGGGGCTGGTGCAGCCCCGCGATCAGGCGCGGCTCTTCCCAGAACAGCACCGCCATGGACCGGGCGAACCGCGTCATCAGATGCTGGGGCCGTTGGAACACGAAGTCCCAACGCAGGTGACTGAAGCAGACAAGCGTGCCGGTTGAGTCGGCCGCAGGGGCCGCGCCGACAAGCGCGCCGGTGATGGCGGCTGAGCCTTCCATCCAGGATTCCTCCATGTTCGGGATAACGAAAGGGGAACCCGTCGTGCGCCGAACTGGTTCCAATGCCTGTTTCAACAACAGGTTAGGATCGGCATGTTCCACGACGCGACGCCTGCGGGCGCACCTTTGGCCAGGGGGTCGCTCAGCCCCTCGGGCCGCCCGCCGCTGGAACTGTGGGGCGGCGCCGAGTGCACGGTGAACCGCACCCGCGAAGGCTATCGCGATCAGTCGCGCCTGACCGGCCACCATCACCGGCCCGACGATCTCGACCGGCTGGCGGCACTGGGCATCCGCGCCTTGCGCTTTCCCCTGCTGTGGGAACGGGTCGCCCCGCGCGACCCCGCCGAGCGTGACTGGCGCTGGAGCGACGCGCGGCTCGGCCGGTTGCGTGCGCTGGGGGTGCGCCCCATCGCCGGACTGGTCCATCATGGCAGCGGCCCGGCCTACACCACGCTGCTGGAGGACAGCTTTGCGCCCGGTCTGGCCGCCCATGCCGCGGCGGCGGCGCAGCGCTATCCGTGGATCGAGGACTGGACCCCGGTCAACGAACCCCTGACCACCGCCCGGTTCAGCGCGCTCTATGGCCATTGGTATCCGCACCTGCGGGATGAGCGCGCCTGCTGGATCGCGCTGCTCAACCAGATCGACGCGGTGCGGCTGGCCATGGCGGCGATCCGCGCGGTCAACCCGCGGGCCCGGTTGATCCAGACCGACGATCTCGGCCGGACCTGGGCCACGGCCCGGCTGGCCGAGCAGGCCGCGTTCGACAACACCCGGCGCTGGCTGACCTGGGACCTTTTGTGCGGTCTGGTCGGCCCGGACCATCCCCTGTGGCCGCGACTGGCCGTACTGGGCTTGCGCGACCGGCTCGAACGGATCCGCGATCAGCCCTGCCCGCCCGACGTGATCGGGGTGAATCACTATCTGACCAGCGATCGGTTCCTCGATCACCGCGTGCGTCACTACCCGCGCGAGACGGTCGGCGGGAACGGGCATGATGCCTATGCCGACATCGCGGCGGTGCGGGTGCTGGACCCGGTGCCGGACGGACTCGCCGGAGCCCTGCGCGAAGCCTGGGCGCGCTATGGCCGGCCCCTGGCCGTCACCGAAGTGCACAACGGCTGCACCCGCGAGGAACAGGTGCGGTGGATCGCGCAGGCCTGGGACACCTGCCGGAGCCTCCGGGACGAAGGGATGGACCTGCGCGCCATGACCGCCTGGGCCCTGTTCGGCAGCCAGGGCTGGAATACGCTGCTGACCGGCCCCGGGGTCTACGAGCCGGGGGCCTGGGACGCGCGCACCGACCCGCCGCGGATCACCGCGGTCGGGCAGCTGCTGGGCCGCCTCTCGCCCGAAGCGCCAGCGCCGGTCCTGACCGGTTCGGGCTGGTGGCAACGCCCGCTGCGCCTGCTTCATGCCCCGGCGCGGCACGCTGTGGCGATGACCGGGCATCGGGCCCATGCCCGACCGGCACCCGGCACCGGGCCATTGCTCATCCTGGGCGCCACCGGCACGCTGGGCCAGGCGTTCGCCCGGGCCTGCGCCCTGCGCGACTTGCCCTGCCGGCTGGTCGGCCGCGATCAGCTTGATCTCGCCCATCCGGCCGGCATCCGCGCCGCGCTGGCCCGGCACCAACCCTGGGGGGTGATCAATGCCGCGGGCTGGGTGCGGGTCGACGCCGCCGAGGACCAACCGGACCATTGCATGGCAGCCAATGCCGCCGGAGCGATCGCCCTTGCCACCGCCTGCGAGGAGCTGGGCCTGCCGAGTGTGGGCTTCTCGAGCGATCTGGTGTTCGGCGAGAGCGGAGCCGAGTGGCTGGTCGAGAGCGACCTGCCCGCCCCGCTCAACGTCTATGGGCGCAGCAAGTCGGCGATGGAACGGGGCGTGCTCGCGCTGGGCGGGCGCCATCTGGTGATCCGCACTGCCGCCTTCTTCTCGCCGGACGACCGGCACAACTTCGCGGTCCATGCGCTGGATCGCCTCCGCCGGGGGCACCCCGTGCGTGCGGCCGGCTGCGTGGTCTCCCCCACCTATGTCCCCGACCTGTGCCACGGCGTGCTCGACCTGCTGATCGATGGAGAACACGGGCTCTGGCACCTGGCCAATGGCGGCGCGGTCAGTTGGGCAGGCTTTGCCGCGCGCCTGGCCGACGCCTGCGGACTGGATGCGGGGCTGGTCGAGGAGGTCAGCGGGGCCGAGCTCGGCTGGGCCGCGGCGCGACCGATGCGCTGTGCCCTGGGCAGCGAGCGGGGGGCACCGCTGCCGGCGCTGGATCATGCCATCGCACGGTTCGCCCAGGCCCTCGCCTGAGCCGGAAAGGTTCCCTCCGCTCGTCGCAAATTATTGATTTATAGAGATATCGATGACAGTCTTGAGCGAATCTCGTTGGAAACTCGGGATCACTCCGGATAGGCCTGCCGCCATGAAAACGCTCACCGAACTCCTGTCCGCCGAGGCTCCGCTTCAGCCCGGCTGCACTCTGCCGAAGCGGACGGGCGATCACGTGATGGTCGGCCGCAATCACGGACCGGTGTTCCGGATCGTGCACGTGCACGCCGATCTGGCCTGGATCCGCCCCCTCACCCATGGCCAGGACGGGCTGGTGCCGCTGGACCGCCTGCGCGCGGTGGAGCCCATGCCGCCGACATGAGGGGCCCGGGCGGGGGACCGTCGCGGTGCCGGGAACCGATGGGCGCCAGCCGCGTTACCCCTGTAGCCATGCTGTTTTCCCGCCCCGCCTCGACCCTCTCCTCCGCGGCCGCCGCCTCGGCCCGGGCGCGCGAGCAGGCCTGGCGGTTGCTGGCACCGGGGGACCGGGTGACCATCGTCGGGCGGGGCGCTTACCGGATCGTCCACTTGTCCGAAGCCCGCGCCTGGGTGACCAGCCTGGAGGATGGCGCGAACCGGCTCGTCGCCGCGCCCTTGCTGCGCCTGCTGGCGAACCCGGCAGACGGAGCGGACCAGGCCTAAACATGCCGACCTGGGTCCGCTCAAACCGGGCCGGGTTAGGTGCGGCACCAAGGTTGAAGTGACGCTGCGCTCAGGCAGGCCCCGGCGGCAGCGGATTGCCCTCACCCAGCGCGCGCTGCATGTAGACCGTGTCCAGCCACCGCCCGAACTTGTGCCCCACGGCGTGAAGCCGCCCCACATGCCGGAAACCGAGACGGCCGTGCAGCGCGACCGAGGCCGGCTCGCCGCCACCGATCACCGCGATCATCTGGCGAAACCCAGCCTCCTCCGCCGCCCCGCAGAGGGCCGCCAGCAGGCGGCTGCCGATGCCCTGGCCGGTCCGGTCGGCGGCGACATAGATCGAATCCTCGCAGGTCGCGGCATAGGCCGGGCGATCGCGCAACTGGGTGGCATAGGCATAGCCGACCGGCTGGCCCGCGTCTTCGGCAACCAGGAACGGCCACCCGCGTGACCGGCACTCGGCGATCCTGGTGGTGATCTCGGCCGGGGTGCGGGGAACGGTGTCGAACGTGGCGGTTCCGGTCAGCACGTGGACGGCATAGATCGCCGCGATCGCGGCGGAGTCCCCGGGCTGGGCGGGTCTGATCGTCAAGGCCATGTCCACCTCCCGCCGCTTCCGACGCGCTTTGGTCGGGGACAGGCTCTAGCCCCGCGTCCCGTTTGGGTGCAACGGGGATGCGAACAAGGCGGGCGCAGGACAGGTCGATCGCGTGGACATTCTCGGTTTTGCCCTGGCGGTGCTGCTCATCGAGCTGACTCCCGGGCCCAACATGGCCTGGCTCGCCGGACTTGCTGCGACCGAGGGTCCGCGCGCCGGGCGTGCGGCCGTGGCCGGTGTCGGGCTGGGTCTGCTGGCCAACGGGATCCTGGCCGCACTGGGGCTTGCCGCGCTGCTCGAAACGGCGCCCCAGTTGTGGAACGCGCTGCGCTATGCCGGGGCCGCGATGATGGTCTGGCTGGCGATCGAGGCCTGGCGCGGCAGCGCCGCCGGGCAGGAACCGGCCGCCCCGGCCCAGGGCCCGCGGCGGGCCTTCGCCACCGGAGCCCTGATCAACCTGCTCAACCCCAAGGCCTATATCTTCTTCCTGGTCGTCGCGCCCGAGTTCACCCGGGGGGCCCGGCTCGACCTGCGCAGCGCGATCGTGCTGGCGCTGGTCAGCGTGGCGATCGCCACCCTGATCCATCTGGTCGTCGTTGCCGCCGGAGCCCGGGCGCACGACTGGCTGGGCGACCCACGCCGCACCCGCACCGTCCGGCGCCTGTTCGCCGTGGTCATGCTCGGCGTCGCGTTCTCGTTCCTCGCCGGGGACCTCGGCCAGACCCGCGGCTGAGGTCCCGGCGGATCACTCCGCCGCGGCGGCGGGCGCGTTCATCTGCGCCCGCACCTGTTCGCGCAACAGCAGCTTGTTGATCTTGCCGGTCGCCCCCAGCGGGATGCTGTCGACGAACAGGTAATCATCGGGCATCCACCACTTGGCGATGCGGCCATCGAGCAGTTCACGCAGATCGTCCGCGCTCACCTCGCTGCCCGGCCGCCGTTCGACCACCAGCACCGGCCGCTCGTCCCACTTGGGATGGGGCACGCCGATCGCCGCGGCATTGGCCACGCCGGGGTGCAGCAGGGCGATGTTCTCGATGTCGATCGAGCTGATCCATTCCCCGCCCGACTTGATCACGTCCTTGGCGCGATCGGTAATCTGCATGGTGCCATGCTCGTCGATCGTGGCAACATCGCCGGTGTCGAAGAAGCCCTCCTCATCGAGGATGTTCCCACCCGCGCCGTTGAGATAGGCACCGGCCACAGCCAGACCACGAGCCATCAGGCGGCCCGGCGTCTTGCCATCCCACGGCAGGGTTGTCCCGGCATCGTCGGCCAGCTTGAGCTCCACTCCGAAGGGGGGGCGGCCCTGCTTGAGGCGATAGGCGATGCGGGTTTCGCGATCGGCGTCGAGCAGTGGCACCGGCAGGGTGCAGATCGTGCCGATCGGCGAGGTTTCGGTCATCCCCCAGGCGTGGATGACCTCAACCCCGTACTCGTCCTCGAACCCGCGCAGGATCGCCTCGGGCAGGGCAGCCCCGCCGATCACCACCCGGCGCAGCCAGGGCAGCTTGAGCCGGTGCTCGCGCAGGTACTGCAGCAGGGCCAGCCACACGGTCGGCACGGCGGCGGTCAGGGTCACCCGCTCGCTCTCGAGCAGCTGGTAGACCGAGGCGCCGTCAAGCTGGCAGCCCGGCATGACGATCTTGGCTCCGGCCGCCGGGCAGGAGAAGACCAGCCCCCAGGCATTGGCGTGGAACATCGGCACGACCGGCATCACCACATCCTCGGCGCCGACCCCGATCCCGCCGCTGGCCATGCCCATCATGCCGTGCAGCACGTTGGACCGGTGCGAATAGAGCACGCCCTTCGGATTGCCGGTCGTGCCCGAGGTGTAGCACAGCCCGCAGGCCGATCGCTCGTCGAACCCGCCCCAGGTCACGGGGCCGGATGCCGCAGCCAGCCAGTCCTCATAGCACAGCGCACCCAGGGCATTGTCCGGCATCGCGCCGGAATCGGCGATGATCACGTAATGTTCGAAAGGCAGCTGGTCGCGCACCTTTTCCACCAGGGGAACGAAGGTCGTGTCGAGCACTAGCACCCGGCTGCCCGCGTCCCGGGCGATCCAGGCGATCTGGTCCGGGTGGAGCCGGGGGTTCAGCGTGTGCAGGACCGCACCGATGCCCATCGCCCCGAACCAGCATTCGACATGACGCTCGCTGTTCCAGGCGAGGGTCGCGACGCGGTCACCCGGGGCGATGCCGAGGGCAAGGAGGGCAGCCGACAGCCGCCGCGAACGCGCCTCGATGGTGCGGTAGTCGGTGCGGTAGACCTGGCCGTCGAGGCGCCGGGTCACCACCTCGCGCCCGCCATGCACGCGCGCGGCGTGATCGATGATCCGGTCGACCGTCAGCGGCCAGTCCTGCATCAAGCCCAGCATCAGGCGGGTCTCCCTTCAGCCATCGTCCGCTCCCGGTTGGCCGCGCTTCCGGCGGTCCGTGTTGTCTGTCTAGTCCCGCACGGAAGGCGCAGCAACCGGCCTTGTGCCGGGACCCGCCGTGCGATGCGATGGCCCCAGTCATGGCACGGCGACGGTGTGATACTGTTTCGATAATGTTACGGATTGTATCGCTTCAAACGCGCAGCACCGTTTCATTCCATACTACAGTTAGAGGTGCAGGGAGGGCCCGCGTCAAGAACAAAGCATGATACGGGGCCTGACCATGAACACCACCGGTTCGATCAGCGCGGGAGCGCGCAAGCTCGGTATCCTGCTGTTCGCCACGTTCGCGATCGCGGTCACCCTGACCGCCCTGGCGCTGAGCCAGGTGAGGCTGGGCGGAAACCTGGATCAGCAGAACCGGGTGACCAGCGAGTTCATCGCCGACGTCCTGCCTCCCACGCTCTATCTGGTCGAGCCGATGCTGCAATCGACCCTGATCGCATCGGACCCGGAGGGAATTGCCGAACGCGAGCAGGAACTGGGCAAGCTCGAAACCGGCTACCATGAACGGCTCAAGTTCTGGCGCGATTCGACGCTCGATCCCGCACTCCGCGCCCAGATCGACCAGCGGCTCGTCCCGCTGGGGCAGCGCTTCTGGAAGCAGGTGCATGACGGCCTGATCCCGGCCGGACGGACCGGCGATCCCGAGCGGATCAACATGGCGCACGATGCGCTGGAAGATATCTACGCCGAACACCGCAAGGAAATCGATGCGGTGGTCAGCGCCGCCAATGCGCACAACGCGGCGCTGCAAGAATCGAGCGGAGCCATCAGCACCTGGTCGATGTGGGGGCTGCTGGTCCTGGCGCTCGGCCTGACCGCACAGATGGTCTGGACCCAGCGCCTGTTGCGCCGCCATGTCCTGGCACCGCTGGGAGAGACCGCCGAGACGATGACGCGGATGGCCAATGGCGATCTGGAGGCCGGCCGGACCGAGCTGCACCGCGGCGACGAGATCGGCGCCATGACCCGTGCGATCGAGGTGTTCCGCGCCTCGGCCGCGCGGCAGGTCGCCGATGCCGGAGCCCAGCGCACCGTGGTCGATGCGCTCAGCGGCGCGCTGGGCGAACTGGCCGATGGCCGGCTCGATTCCGCGATCCACCAGCCCTTCGCCAGCGACTACGAGCCGTTGCGCCAGGCCTTCAACACCACGGTCGCGCGGCTCGGCGAACTGATCCGCGACGTGTCGACCTCGGCCCGGGGGGTCAGCAACGGGGCCTCCGAGATCCTGTCGGCATCGGACGACCTCGCCAGCCGCAACGAGCGCCAGGCCGGCAGTGTCGAGGAAACCGCAGCCGCCATGCGCCAGGTCACCCTGAGCATCGCCGACACCGCGCAAAAGACCGCCGAGGTGCGCGAAACGATGCGCAGCACGCACAGCGAGGTGACCGCAGGCGGCGAGACCGTGCAACGCACCGTCGCGGCGATGAGCGAGATCGAGTCCTCCTCGCGCGAGATCAACCAGATCATCTCGGTGATCGAAGGCATCGCCTTCCAGACCAACCTGCTGGCGCTCAACGCCGGGGTCGAGGCGGCGCGGGCCGGTGATGCCGGCAAGGGTTTTGCCGTGGTCGCGAACGAGGTGCGCGCCCTGGCCCAGCGATCGAGCGACGCCGCCCACGAAATCAGCGCCCTGATCGGCAAGTCGACCGGGCGCGTCAGCGAAGGCGTCACGCTGGTCGCCGAGACCGGGGCACTGCTCACCCGCATGGTCCAGCGGATCGCCGGGATCAACGAGCAGATCGGCGAGATTTCGGTGGCCGCCCAGCAGCAGGCAACCAATCTCGAACAGGTCAACGGTTCGGTCTCGGACATGGACCGGGTCACCCAGCAGAACGCCGCAATGGTCGAGGAAACCACCGCGGCGGCCCGCTCTCTGGCGCAGGAGGCCGATCGCATGGCCGGGCTGGTTGCGCGCTTCTCGGCCGCCGGCGGAGAGCCGTCGCGGAGCGAGCGGCAGCGGCCAGCGCCCGTGGCCCGCATGGCAGCTCCGCGCCCCGCCGTGGCGGCCCCGGCGCCGCGCTTCGATGGGGCCCTGGCCTTGGCCCCGGCTCCGGCCGGCGACTCCGACTGGGCAGAGTTTTGAATGCCCTTTTTGGTTTTACCAATTCACAAAAACTTGACAGACCGAAACGGCTGGGCCAGTCGCAGGCGGAGTAACCAGTCAGCCGAGTCCTGCCCATGAAAATCACCTCAGCCCGCGTGATCGTGACGTGTCCCGGTCGCAATTTCGTGACCCTGAAGGTGGAGACGGACCAGGGGGTGTACGGGATCGGGGATGCGACGCTGAACGGCCGCGAGAAGGCGGTGGTGTCCTATCTTGAGGATCACGTGGTGCCGTGCCTGGTGGGGATGGACCCGGGTCGGATCGAGGACATCTGGCAGTACCTGTACCGGGGGGCCTACTGGCGGCGCGGACCGGTGACGATGCGGGCGATCGCGGCGGTCGACATGGCGCTGTGGGACATCAAGGGCAAGATGGCCGGGATGCCGGTCTACCAGTTGCTGGGCGGGCGCAGCCGCGACGGGGTGATGGTCTATGGCCATGCCAACGGCAGCGACATCGCCGAGACGGTCGAGGCGGTGGGGCACTACATCGACCTGGGCTACAAGGCGATCCGGGCCCAGACCGGGGTGCCGGGGATCAAGGACGCCTATGGGGTTGGCCGCGGCAAGCTCTACTACGAGCCGGCCGATGCGGCCCTGCCCTCGGTCACCGGGTGGGACACGCGCAAGGCGCTGAACTATGTCCCCAAGCTGTTCGAGGAGCTGCGCAAGACCTACGGCTTCGACCATCACCTGCTGCACGACGGGCACCACCGCTACACCCCGCAGGAGGCCGCCAACCTGGGCAAGCAGCTGGAACCCTTCCAGTTGTTCTGGCTGGAGGACTGCACCCCGGCCGAAAACCAGGAGGCGTTCAAGCTGGTCCGCCAGCACACCACCACGCCGCTCGCCGTGGGTGAGATCTTCAACACCATCTGGGACTGCAAGGACCTGATCCAGAACCAGTTGATCGACTATATCCGCGCCACCGTGGTCGGCGCCGGTGGCCTCACCCACCTGCGCCGCATCGCCGATCTCGCCAGCCTCTACCAGATCCGCACCGGCTGCCACGGCGCCACCGACCTGTCCCCCGTCACCATGGGCTGCGCGCTGCACTTCGACACCTGGGTCCCCAACTTCGGCATCCAGGAGTACATGCGCCACACCCCCGAAACCGACGCCGTCTTCCCGCACGACTACCACTTCGACCAGGGCGAGCTGTTCGTCGGCGACACCCCCGGCCACGGCGTCGACATCGACGAGACCCTCGCCGCCAAGTACCCCTACAAACCCGCATACCTCCCCGTCGCTCGCCTCGAGGACGGCACCATGTGGAACTGGTGAGCATGTCCGGTGAGCGGGCCGGGCCGCGCGCCGTCTTCATCGGGGAGGCCATGCTCGAGCTGTCCCACGCCGGGGACGGATGGCACCTGGCCTATGGCGGGGACACGCTCAACACCGCCATCCATCTGGCGCGCGCCGGTATCTCCACCGCTTATCTGACCGCGCTGGGCAGCGACCCGTTCAGCGCGGACCTGACCCGGCGCTGGGCCAGCGAAGATCTGGACACCAGCCTGGTCCTGACCGACCCCACCCGCACCCCGGGGCTTTACGCGATCACCTGCGACGATGCGGGGGAGCGCAGCTTCACGTACTGGCGCGGCGAGAGCGCGGCCCGCCGCCTGTTCGCCTGCCCCGGGATCGAGGCGGCCTGCGGGTGGGCCGCGCAGGCCGATCTGCTCGGCTTCTCGCTGATCTCGCTGGCGATCCTGCCCGAAGAGGGGCGCGAGGCGCTGTTCGACCTGGCCCGGCAGGTCCGTGCGCGCGGGGGCGTGGTGGCCTTCGACGGCAACTATCGCCCGCGGCTGTGGTCCGATCCGGCTGCCGCCCGCGCCGCCCGCGACGCGGCGATCGCCCTGGCCACGATCGGCCTGCCGACCCGTGAGGATGAAGGGCTGCTGGGGGCGCCCGACGATCCCGCCGCGATCGCCGCGCACTGGCAGGGGCTGGGCTGCGGCGAGACCGTGGTCAAGCTGGGCGCCGCAGGCTGCCGCCTGCCCGACGGGGCGATCTGCGCGCCCGAGGCGGTGCTCGCCCCGATCGACACCAGCGGAGCGGGCGATGCGTTCAACGCGGGCTACCTGGCGGCCCGGCTGCGGGGTGCGGCCCCTGCCCTCGCCGCGACCGAAGGGCATGCCCTGGCGGGCTGGACGATCATGCGACGCGGCGCGATTCCCCCGCGCGAGGCCTGAAGCGCCGAACGGTCGGGCCAGTCGGGGCGCGGATCGATCCGCCCACCCGTTTGTATTCCGCGATGGAACAGGGCACCTTGCCCCGGCGCGGGTGATGGCCAGGAGGCGGGCATGATCGAGATGGTGATCGAACAGCGGCGGCGCAGCCTGGGCGGCGGGCTGGAGGTCGGGCGCGTCCTGCCCTTTGCCAAGCGGCGCATGGTGGGGCCCTTCGTCTTCTTCGACCACATGGGGCCGATGGACCTGGCCGCCGGAGTCGACCGCAGCGTGGACGTGCGGCCCCATCCCCATATCGGCCTGTCGACCGTGACCTACCTGTTCACAGGCGAGATGATGCACCGCGACAGCGTCGGGTCCGAGATCGCGGTGCGTCCGCGCGAGGTCAACTGGATGACCGCTGGGCGCGGCATCACGCACAGCGAACGATTCGAGAAGGCCCGGGCCATGGGCGATCACCTCCACGGCATCCAGGCCTGGGTCGCCCTGCCCGAAGCCGACGAGGAATGCGATCCGGCCTTCACCCACCTGGACGGCGACGCGCTGCCGACCTGGACCGAGCGCGGGGCGAGCGGCCAGCTCATCGCCGGCAGCGCCTTTGGCCTGACCGCGGGCGCACCGGTGTTTTCGCCGATGTTCTACATCGCCCTGACCCTGGCGCCCGGGGCCACGGCGGAGCTTCCCACCGGCCACCGCGAGCGGGCGCTCTACATCGCGCAGGGCGCGATCACGCTCGACGGGCGGGACTGGCAGACCGGCCAGATGCTGGTGCTGGACGCCAACGCCGCGGCGATCCGTTCGGCCGGCGGGGCCCTGGTCATGGTGCTGGGCGGCGAACCAGTGGGCGAGCGGTTCCTCTACTGGAACTTCGTCTCCTCGCGACAGGAGCGCATCGCCGAAGCCGCCGCCGACTGGCGCGCCGGGCGGATGAAGCTGCCCGATCTCGACAATGGCGAGTTCATTCCCCTGCCGGACGACCCGGGCCTGCCCTCCCGTCCGTTGCCCTGAGGGGCGTTGAAACGGCGGGTTTTGCCCGGGATTGGACCTTTGTTTCCTCCCCGGTACGGGGAGGGGGAGGATCAGGAACCTCCCCTCCCCACCGATGTCAGCCGTTACACCAGCCGCACCATGGGTCCGCACCACCTGGAGCCGGTCCTGGCCAGGCGGACCGTTCAGAACAGCCGCAACCGCGCCACCTCGTCCGGGCTCAGGGCGATCCGGAAGAGGTCTGCGAGCACGGCGCGGAAATCCTCGGCTCGGGTGAGGTCCCTGGCCTCGCTGCGGCCGGCGGCATGGACCGACAGCCGGGTGCCATTAAGCGCGGCGAAGCCATCCGGCAGCACGATCGAGGCACGGCAGGCCAGGGTGAAGCGGGTGTCCGGGCGCGAGCTGGCCCACCAGCTCCCCAGCTCGAGGTCAATCGGCGCGACCGCGGCCAGGCCGAAGCTGTACTGCGCGGCCCAGCCATCGCTGCCCAGGGTCCGGCCATCGGTCGCCCCGGCCGGGCCCATCCGCTCGATCAGCCATTCGCCCAGCGGATCGTCCGGGGCGGCGCGCCGCACCAGCCGGTGGCGGGCACCATCCGGGGTCGTGGCCTCCGCCCCGTCGACCAGCGGCAGCGGCGGCACATAGCTGCCCCCGAAGCCGGCATCGGCCAGCCAGGATTCGGTTCCGACCTGAACCAGCCGCAGCGTGTGCGTCCGGGCCGGCGCGGCGGCGAGGTCGCCCGGGCCATCGAGGCCCAGCCAGACCCGCGCCAGCAAGGGGCGGTTGGGCAGGCCCAGCTCGTCCAGCATGGCCCCGAACAGGGCGTTGTGTTCAAAGCAGTAGCCGCCCCGCGCGCTGCCGAGCTTGGCCCAGATCGCGGCGAGATCGAGCGCGATCGGCCGGCCCAGCAGGACATCGAAGTTCTCGAAGCCGATCGCCATGCGGTGCGCCCGCTGCAGCTCGGCCAACCCCTCCGGACTGGGGGAGGGGCGGTGGGCCAGGCCGATGCGGATCAGGTAATCGTCGAGCATGGTCCTTGCCGTTAGGCCGCCGCGGTCTGCGCCGCAATCGCCGCCAGGTGCGCGGCGATCGCCTCGGCGGGGAGGAACGATCCGGTCAGGCTGTTGGCCGCCAGCCGGGCCAGATCCGCGCGCGACAGCCCGCGCGCGGCGGCGACAGCACGATAGTTGTCGGCGATATAGCCCCCGAAGTAGGCCGGGTCGTCGGAATTGACCGTGGCGTGGAGCCCGGCCGCCAGCATTCGGTCGATCGGATGGTCGGCCAGATCGGACACGACGCAGAGCTTGAGGTTGGACAGCGGGCAGACCGTCAGGGTCATCCCGCCAGCGGCCAGCCGCGCGACCAGGGCGGGGTCCTCGAGCGCGCGGTTGCCGTGATCGATCCGGTCCACCCCCAGGATGTCGAGCGCCTCGCGGACATAGTCAGGCGGTCCCTCCTCGCCGGCGTGGGCGACCAGCTTCAGCCCTTTCGCCCGCGCCGCGGCGAAGACCCGGGCGAACTTGGCGGGGGGATGGCCCAGCTCGCTGGAATCGAGCCCGACCGCGGTGATCCGGTCGAGCCAGGGTTCGGCCATGGCCAGGGTGGCGAAGGCGGCCTCTTCCGACAGGTGGCGCAGGAAACACAGGATCAGCCGGCTGGTCAGGCCGAACCGGCGCTCCGCCTCGGCCATGGCAGAGAGCAGCCCTTCGATCACCGTGGCAAAGGCGATGCCGCGATCGGTGTGGGTCTGCGGATCGAACATGATCTCGGCATGGACCACCCCGTCGGCGGCGGCCCGGGTGAAGTAGGCCATGGCCAGATCGTGGAAATCCTGCCGCGTCACCAGCACGCTTGCCCCGGCGTAATAGATGTCGAGGAAGTCCTGCAGGTTGGAAAAGCGATAGGCCGCGCGCACCGCTTCGACGCTGGCGAAGGGAATGGTCACCCCGTTGCGGGCGGCCAGGGCGAACATCAGCTCGGGCTCGAGCGTGCCCTCGATATGAAGGTGGAGCTCGGCCTTGGGCAGGCGGACGATAAAGTCGTCGAGGCTGGTCATGGGGCGCTTGTAGCGCATTCGCTGCCCGCTGGCACGGGGCGGTCAGGGGCGCGGAATGGGATAGCCGTCCATCCGCTTGATCCGGCGCAGCGAAAAGCTGGACTGCATCGACGAAACGCCGGGCAGTTCGGCCAGGCAGTGGCGGTGGATCCGGTCGTACTGTTCCAGATCGGGCACGGCGACGCGCAGCAGATAGTCGGCCGAACCCGACATCAGGTGGCACTCCAGGATGTCATCATAGCGCTGCACCGCCGCCTCGAAGCGATCCATCGCCTCGCGGCTCTGGCTGGTCAGGGTGATGTCGACGAAGACCTCCAGCGCCAGGCCCAGGCTGCGCGGATCGAGCCGGGCGGCATAACCGCTGATGATGCCCTGCTGTTCCAGCGCCTTGATCCGGCGGTGGCAGGCCGAAGCCGAGACTCCCGCCTTCTCCGCAATCTCGGCGATCGACTGGGCCGAGTCCCGCTGGAGGATCTGCAGAATGGCGCGATCGGCCCGATCCATAAGAATTTCCCGACTATACCGGCTTTGGCGGGATATCTTCCCGCAATGCTGCCGCCAAGGCAAGACATTAGGTTAAATTCCGCAGCCTTGCCGGACTATCATCCCGACACCATAATTCCCGAGCTGGAAGGAGTGCCTGCGATGCTGGTCGGAACCGTTCGCGAGATCAAGAATCACGAATACCGCGTGGGCCTGACCCCGGAGAGCGTCCGCGAACTGGTCGCCCACGGTCATGCGGTGCTGGTCGAGACCGGAGCCGGTCTGGGCATCGGCGCGGCCGACGAGGCCTATGTCGCCGCCGGGGCGCGGATCGCGCCCGATGCCGCCACGGTGTTCGAAACCTGCGAGATGATCGTCAAGGTCAAGGAGCCGCAGGCGATCGAGCGGGCCCAGTTGCGCCAGGGCCAGATCCTTTACACCTACCTGCACCTCGCCCCCGATCCGGAGCAGACCGCCGATCTGGTTAAGTCCGGAGTGACCGCGATCGCTTACGAGACGGTGACCGGCCCGGGCAACACCCTCCCCCTGCTCAAGCCGATGAGCCAGGTCGCCGGACGCATGGCGATCCAGGCCGGCGCGACCGCGCTGGAAAAGGCCCATGGCGGGCGCGGTGTGCTGCTGGGCGGCGTGCCCGGGGTGCAGCCGGGCAAGGTCGTGGTGATCGGCGGCGGCGTGGTCGGGTTCAACGCCGCGCAGATGGCCGTGGGCCTGGGCGCGGACGTGACCATTCTGGATCGCGATGCCGACGTGCTCGAACGGCTCGACAACCATTTCGAGGGCCGCGTGCGGACCGTGTTCTCCAGTCGCGGGGCGGTGGCCGATCTGGTCGCCGATGCCGATCTGGTGGTCGGCGCAGTGCTGATCCCGGGGGCCGCCGCGCCCAAGCTGGTCACCCGCGACATGCTTTCGGCGATGCGCGCCGGGGCCGTGCTGGTCGATGTCGCGATCGATCAGGGCGGGTGCTTCGAAACCAGCCATGCGACGACCCATGCCGAGCCGACCTATGTGGTAGACGGGATCGTGCACTACTGCGTCGCCAACATGCCCGGCGCCGTCGCCCGGACCAGCACCTATGCGCTGAACAACGTGACCCTGCCCCATGCGCTGCAGATCGCCGACCATGGCTGGAATGCGGCGCTGCGCGCCAATCCGCACCTGGCCGCGGGCCTCAACGTCCATGCCGGCAAGGTCGCCTACGAGGCGGTCGCACGGGAACTGGGGTACGAATATACCCCGGTCGGTGAATTGACGGCCTGACCGGTAACGAACGTTTTGCCTTTTGCGTCTCTTCTGCGCCGCGGCTAGTATTCGGCCGCGGCTAGGGAGACCAGGGATGTTCGATTTTCTTCGCAAGCAGTTCGTCGATGTCATCGAATGGCTCGAGCAGCCCGGCGAGCTGGCCTGGCGTGTGCCCTTCGCCGACCGCGAGATCCAGAACGGCGCCCAGTTGACCGTCCGGGAGGGGCAGATCGCTTCGTTCATGAATGAGGGGCGGATGGCCGATTACTTCGGCCCGGGCCAGCACACGCTGGAAACCGCCAACCTGCCGCTGCTGTCCAACCTGATGAACTGGGACAAGGGCTTCCAGTCGCCGTTCAAGTCGGACGTGGTGTTCCTGTCGCTGAAGGAGCAACAAGGTCTGAAGTGGGGCACGGCCCAGCCGGTGACCGTGCGCGACGCCGAGTTCGGCGCCCTGCGCCTGCGCGCCTTCGGCAGCTATTCGTTCCGCATCAACGAGGTGGCCCCCTTCGTCACCCGCTTGCTCGGCACGCTGGAAGGCCTCCAGGTCACCACGTTGGAGCCCCAGTTGCGCGCCGCGATCCAGACCGCGATGGCCACCGCGCTGGGTGGCAGCGGCATCGCCTTCCTGGATCTGGCCGCCAACCAGCAGGCCCTGTCCGACCGGATCAAGGCCGAGGTCGACAAGGCCTTTGCCCAGTGGGGCCTGAGCTGCCTGTCGTTCTTCGTCGAATCGATCTCGTTGCCTGACGAGGTCCAGGCCCATCTCGACAAGGCCAGCGCGATGCGGGTGCTGGGCGATCTGGGCAATTACACGCGCTTCCAGGCGGCCGAGGCGATCGAGCAGGCCGCCGCGCAGGACGGCGGCGGCGTGGCCGGGATCGGCGCGGGGGTGGCTGCGGCGACCGCGCTGGGCGGCGCCATGGCGCAGGGACTGGGCCAGGCTCCGGCCGCTGCGGGGGCCGCGGCGGCAGCCGTGGCGGCGGCGCCGCAGGAGGATCCGCTGGCGACGATCGAGAAGCTCCACAAGCTCGTCACGCTCGGGGCCTTGAGCCAGGCGGAATTCGACGCGAAGAAGGCCGAGCTGCTCGCGCGCATTCGCTGAGCGCGTCAGCCGGGGGGAACGCGACATCGTGCTGAACTGTCCGTCGTGCGGAGCCGAGGTGCCGGTGCGCGGCGCCGCCCTGCCCTATGCGACCTGCCCCTACTGCCAGACCCTGATCCTGCACGATGCGCGGGGGGTGGAGGAGGTCGGCAAGGTCGCGGTCCTGCCATTCGATGTCTCGCCAATCCAGCTCGGCACCGTGCTGCGCCCCGGGGACCAGCGGCTGACCGTGGTCGGGCGGGTGCGCTGGGCCTGGTCGGGCGGATCGTGGAACGAGTGGCTGGCCCAGGCCGACGACGGCACCCCATGCTGGCTGGGCGAAGCGGCGGGGCTCTACATGCTGACGGTCGAGGCCCAGCAGTGGCTCGATCTGCCCGAATTGCGCGATTTCGTCGCCGGTGGGCCGATCGCTCCGGGGCTCGCGGTCCAGCTTGGCGCCCGGCGGCTGGTGGCGAGCGACATCAAGGAGGTCGAATGCCTGGGCAGCGAGGGTGACCTGCCGCTGCCGACCCAGGTCGGCACGCGCATGGCCAGCATCGATTTCCGCGGGACCGAGGGTGAGGTCCTGTCGCTCCAGCGCGACGGGCGCGGCGCTTCGGCCTGGTTCGGGGCAAGCTGGGACCTGGCCGGGCTGCGCGCCACCAACCTGCGCGCGATCGCGGGCTGGACCCTGCCGAAGGACCTGCAATGACCGCCGCCCGCGCAATCACCTGCCCGGCCTGCGGCGGGACGATCGAGGTCCGCGCGGCGGGGTTCAGCGTGAACCTGGCTTGCGTGCACTGCGGATCGCTGCTTGACGTCTCGCGGCCCGAGGTCGTGCTGATCGAGCGGCATGCCGAGGCCGCCCGGGCCTATGCCCTGCCGCTGGGCACGCGCGGGGTGCTGTACGGGGATGAATGGGCCGTAGTTGGCGCCACCCTGCGCTCCGACGGGGAGGCGAGCTGGCAGGAGTTCCTGCTGTTCAATCCCTATCGCGGCTACCGCTGGCTGGTCCTGTTCGAAGGCGACTGGCAATTCGGCACGCCTCTGACCGACCGGCCGCAAGGCGACGGGGTCCGCATCGTCTGGCGCGGCGAAGGCTATGCCGCCGTCTCGGATCCGACCGTCACCACCAACCAGGCCGTGGCCGGCGAGTTCTACTGGCGCCTGGCGGCCGGGGACACCGCCCAGTGCACCCTGTTCGAACGGGGCGACGAGGTGCTCTCGCGGGAGTGCACCGCCGACGAGGAGAACTGGACTCACCTGGTGCCACTGCCGGGCGCCCTGATCGCCGAGGCTTTCGGCCCCGCCCCGACACAGCCGGGGCGGCGCCGCAGCGCGCCGCAAGGCTTCTCCGCGGCCGGGGCCAAGCCGCAGCGGGAGACGGGCGATCGGGACGATCTGGTCTGGATGTTCGGGCTCGCCACGATCACCGCGATCGTAGCGCTGTTCGCCATGGTCCTGCTCGCGGGACCGGTCAGCGTGGTCACGGGCCGGATCCAGGTCCCGGTCGGGAGCCGGACCCAGCCCGAGCGGATCGGCACGATCACCGTCACCCGCCCCTACCAGTTCGTCACGATCACGGCCGACACGGATAACTTCCACAACCGCTGGGTCGATCTGGACTACAGCCTGGTCGATCGTGCCACGCAGCAGTCGACCGACGCCTACGGGCTGGTCGAATACTACACCGGCACCGATTCGGACGGGGCATGGAGCGAAGGCAGCCATCGGACAGAAACGATGATCAGCCGCGTCCCGCGCGGCACCTACGATGTCTATGTCGGTGCCGAGGCGCATGGCTGGCCGAGCGATCCGGTGCAAACCCCCGATGCCTGGTACGGCACCGAAACGATCAGCGTGAAGATAGACGCCCGCACCGGCGCCATGTCGTGGGGCATGTGGGTCACCCTGCTGCTGGGCCTGCTGGCCTGGCCCGGCCTGATCCTGTGGTGGAGGAACCGCGAGGATGACTAGCCGCCTGATCGTCTTTGCCTTGTGGTGCGCCGCGCTGCTGATCGGCTCGGTCTACAGCACTTACCACGCCTATTCGTTCTACAGCGACGATGCCGACCGCCCCAGCGCCTCGGGTGCGGGCGGCGGGCCGCGCCACAAGTGATCCGCGCCCTTTGAAAGGACCTGCCATGCTCACCTCCGACGTGTTTTTTGCCACGATGATCTATGCGGCACTGGGGATCGTGATCTTCATCGTCAGCTTCGTCCTGGTCGACCGCCTGACCCCGGGCGAGCTGTGGCGGGAGATCATCGAGCGCAAGAACATGGCGGTCGCGCTGCTGGCCGGCGCCGTGGCCATCGGCATCTCGAACATCATCGCCGCGGCCGTGCATGGATGATCATGCCCCGGCGGCGAGCGAGCCGGGTGCCCCGCAGGCCCCCGCCCCGCTTGCGGTCATCCTGCTGGTCTCGGTCCTGGTCGTCGCCACCTGCGGGCTGATCTACGAACTGCTGGCCGGGACCCTCGCCAGCTACCTGCTGGGCGACAGCGTCACCCAGTTCTCCACCGTGATCGGCACCTACCTGTTCGCCATGGGGGTGGGCTCGTGGCTGTCGCGTCATGTCCACCGGCGCGAGCTGGCGGTGTTCGTGCGGGTCGAAATCCTGATCGCCGCGCTGGGCGGCTGGTCGGCCGCCGGGCTGTTCCTGCTGTTCCCGCTGGTCGGCGATTTCCGTATCGCGCTCTATGCCCTGGTGCTGAGCATCGGCGTGCTCGTGGGGCTCGAGATCCCGCTGCTGATCCGCATCCTGCGCCACCGCTTCGCCTTCCGCGAGCTGGTCTCGAACGTCCTGACCTATGACTATGTCGGCGCGCTGATCGCCTCGCTGCTGTTCCCGCTGGTGCTGGTGCCGCAGCTTGGCATGATCCGCACCGGGTTCGTCTTCGGGCTGGCCAATGTCGCGGTCGCCATCGCCCTGCTGGTCGCACTGCGGCGGCAGGAGCGGGTCGGCGCCGATCTTGCCGCCGCGCTGCTGGTCGCCGCCTCGCTGCTCGCCGGCCTCGCCATGGCCGACCGGCTGCAGCGCTGGAGCGAGATCGCCTTCTACAACGAACCGGTGATCTACGCCCGCTCGACCCCTTACCAGCGGATCGTCCTGACCCGCCGGAATGCCGACCTCCGGCTCTATCTCAACGGCAACCTGCAGTTCTCGACCCGCGACGAGTACCGCTATCACGAGGCCCTGGTCTGGCCCGTGCTCACCCGGGTGGCGCAGCCCCGCCGCGTGCTGATCCTGGGCGGAGGGGACGGGCTGGCCGCGCGCGAGGTGCTGCGCGATGCGCGGGTCGGCCATGTCACCCTGGTCGATCTCGATCCCGAGATGGCCCGGCTGTTCCGCGACACCCCGCAGCTCGCCCAGCTCAACGGCGGCGCCCTCGCCTCGCCGCGGCTGACCCTGGTCAACGCCGACGCCTTCCGCTGGGTCCGCACGGAGCAAGGGCGCTACGACGCGATCCTGGTCGACTTTCCCGATCCGACCGAATTCTCGCTCGGCAAGCTCTACACCGAAAGCTTCTATCGCGAGGTGGCCCGATTGCTCGCGCCGCAGGGGATGATGACAGTGCAGAGCACCTCGCCTCTGGTCGCTCCGCGCTCGTTCTGGACGGTGGCCAGCACCCTGGAAGCGGCCGGGCTGCAGGCGCGAGGCTATCATGCCTATGTCCCCAGCTTCGGCGAATGGGGCTTCACCATGGCGGCCCATGGCCCGATCGCCGCGGCCGCCCCCCTGCCGCCGGGCCTGCGCTTCCTCACCCCCGCCAGCGAGCGGGCGATGTTCGATTTTCCCCCCGACATGGCCCGCCGGCCGACCCCTGTGAACCGGCTCGACAACCAGGCGCTGGTGCGCAGCTTTGCCGAGGAGTGGGGCCGCTATGACGGCTGAGACCACCCGGCGCGCGGTGCTGGGCGGGGCACTGGCCGGATCGGCCGCTGCGCTGCTGGAGGGCTGTGGCGAGCCGCAATGGCCCGGCACGCTGGGCGGGGCGGACTGGCAGCGCGGGCACCTGCTGCGCGCGGCCACCCTTCCCGCGGCGACCGGCCCGGTCGAGGAGGTGGGCGTGCTGATCGCTGGCGGCGGGGTGGCCGGGCTCGCCACCGGCTGGCGCCTGGCCGAGGCCGGCTGGACCGACTTCAGGCTGCTCGAACTGGAGGACCGCGCCGGCGGCAATGCTCGGTCGGGCCGCAATGCTGTCAGCGCCTATCCGCTCGGCGCGCATTACCTGCCGGTGCCCAACCGCGAGGCGCGGGCGCTGCGCCACATGCTGGAGCGGCTGGGCATGATCGTGGGAGAGGAGGACGGGGCTCCGCTCTATGATCCCTACCAGCTCTGCGCCGATCTGGAGGAGCGGCTGCTGTGGCGCGGCGGGTGGCAGGAAGGGCTGGTGCCGCAGGGCGGCCTGTCTGCCGCCGACCGGGCGCAGTGGACCCGGTTCCAGGCCACCATGGCCGATTTCCGCAGCGCGGTCGGCCAGGACGGGCGACCGGCCTTCGCCTTGCCGATGGCCCTGTCGAGCAGCGATCCGCGCTTCCGGGCGCTGGACGCGCAATCCTTCGCCCAGTGGCTTGACCGTCAGGGCCTGACCGCGCCGACGCTGCGCGCCCATCTGCGCTATTGTTGCCGCGACGATTACGGGACCGAGCCCGAACAGGTCTCGGCCTGGGCCGGAATCCATTACTTCGCCGCGCGGCGCGGCTGGGCCGCACGCGGCGATGGCGACCGGGAGCTGACCTGGCCGGAAGGCAACGACCGGCTGGCCAGGGCCATGGCCGAGCGGCTGACCGGGCAGCTCCGCACGGGCCATTCGCTGATCCGCCTGACGCGCGACCCCGCCGGTCCCGGCGTGCTGGGAGACGTGCTCGATCATGCGCGCAACACGGTCCGCCGCATCCGCGCCCGCGCGGCGGTGCTGGCCATGCCGCACTTCGTCGCCCGGCGGGTGGCGGCGGACTTCACCGCGCCCGGCGGCTTCAGCTATTCCCCCTGGGTGGTGGCCAATGTCACGGTGCGCCGCCCACCGGGGGGCAAGGGCGTTCCGCTGGCCTGGGACAATGTCTCCACCGCCAGCGAGAGCCTGGGCTACGTCGTCGCCACGCACCAGAGCGCGGGTGCGGCGGGCGGACCGACCGTGCTGACTTGGTACCTGCCGCTCAGCCGCGAGGACCCCGCGCAGGTGCGCAAGCTGCTGCTGACCCGCAGTCTCGGTGCCTGGCAGCGTCAGGTCGCCGCCGATCTGCTGGCGATGAACCCCGATCTGGATGGGGCGATCGAACGGATCGACGTGTGGCGCTGGGGCCACGCCATGGTCCGCCCGACCCCCGGCTTCCTGACCGACCCGGCGCGTCTCGATGCCGCGGCGGGGCGGGCTCCGGTGTGGTTCGCCCATTCCGACCTGTCGGGGCTGTCCCTGTTCGAGGAGGCGCACTATCGCGGGGTGATCGCCGCCGAAGCCGCCCTGGCGCATTGCGGCCACCCGTTCGAGAGCCTGGCGTGATGGCCCATCCCCCCGGTACCAGCCTGCACCTGATCGCCGACCTGATCGTGGACCGGGCGGATGGCCACGGCCTGGGCGATGCCGTCCATGTCGAACAGGTGCTGCGCACCGCCGCCAGCGCGGCGCGGGCCACGATCGTGGGCGTGCACCTTCATCACTTCGGTCCGGGCATGGGCCTGACCGCAGTGGCCATGCTGGCGGAATCGCACATCTCGATCCACACCTGGCCCGAAGCCGGGGTGGCGGCGGTCGACCTGTTCGTCTGCGGCGTCCAGGCCGATGCCGAGGCCGGCCTGCAGGCGATTGTCACCGGTCTCGGCGCCCGGGTGGTCCGACGCGAGGCGATCGCACGCCTTCAGCCGGTCAGGGACCAATGTCCTTGAGCAGTTGCAGCGTGTCCGGGTCCTTGACGCGATAGGCCAGCGCGGCACGGGCTTCGGCGCGTGCCCCGGCGCGATCGCCCGCGGCCAGCAGGGCCCGGGCCAGTTCGCGGCGGACCGGAAAGTGCCAGGCGGGAGGATCGGACACGTTGGAGAAGGCCTTGCTCTCCTGGATCTCGGCCGCCTGGCGAAACGCGAAGGCGGCCTCGCGCGGGCGGCGGTCGAGCATGGCGGCGCGGCCGGCGAGGACATTGCGGGCAATGAAGGTGAACTGCTGCGCCTCACGCGAACCGTCATCGGGCAGGTCCCCGGCCAGCGCCCGGATCGCCGCCGCCTCAGCGCGCAGCCCGGCCGCATCGCGCTTGCGGGCAAAGGCTTCGCCCCGGGCATAGTGCCAGGCGACCGTCAGGACCGGCAGCCGGGGTTGCGGCAGGGCCAGCACCTCGGCCGGGTCGGCGAACTGCGCCAGGGCAAAGTAGCCGTTGGCCGCGATCAGTTGCGAGTAGGCGCCCTCATGTTCGCGCGTCTGGGCCCGTTCAACCAGCGGGCGGCCCAGCGCCAGCGCGGTCGTCGCATCCCCCGCCTCGAGCGCGCCGCCCAGGCCATAGGTCACGTTGTGCGCGTGATAGGGCAGGCCCCAGACCCCATCGGGCGGCGGCAGGCCCAGGGCCCTGGCGTTCTCGATCCCGATCTCGACCGCGCGCAGGTTGGTCAGCCCGGCCTCGCGGTAGCGACCGACCCAGTAATAGGTGTGGCTGGGCATGTGGACCAGGTGGCTGGCGTGCGGGGCCAGGCGCGCCAGCTTGTCGGCATAGGGTTCGGCCCTGCCTGCCACCCCGGCGATTTCCGTGGCATGGATGTAGAAGTGGATCGCACCGGTGTCGTCGGGGTGCCGCTTGAGCACGGCTTCCAGCAGGGGCATGGCCAGTTCGGCATTGATCCGCCAGTCCTCGGCATTCCCGGCTTCGGTCATCAGCCAGGCATCGGCCGTCATGATCGCGATCTCGTCATCCTCGGGGTAGCGGGCGGCCAGGGTCGCCATGGCCTTGGCGAAGGCCAGGTCCCCCGGCTTGCCACCGCCCCCGTCGCGATAGCGCAGACCGAGCGCACGGATCAGGGCGCGCTCGCGGTCGGTTCCGGCCGTGGCCGCCAGCGCGGCGGCCTTGTCGACCATGGCGACCAAGGGCTCCAGCTCGGCCTCGGACTTGCCGTAATTGATCGTCGGACCCGAGGCCCAGGCCTGGCCCCACAGGCACATCGCGCAGGCCGGATCGAGCCGCACCGCCTCGGCCATGGCCGCGATCGCCGCCTTGTGCGCGAAAGCGTGGGCCAGTTGCATGCCATTGTCGAAGAAGGCCTGGGCCTGCGGCACCCGGGTGGTGATCGGGAATCCCCCCGTCCCGTAACCCGACAGGATCTCGGGCACTTTCGGGGCGAGCATGTCGGCATGGTTCATGCCGGCGTGGTCCGGGCCCGCCTGGCCCAGTTCGGTCTGGGTGACCGGGACCGGAGGATCGGCCTGCACGACCGATGCCGCCAGGCCCAGAGCCAGACCACCCCCCCGGATCAGCCCGCGGATCGTCCTTCGCATCGTCCCGTCTCCCCGCGTGCCATGCCCTCGTGGGCCGTCTTTCGTGCCGATATTGTGCAATTGTAATAGACCGATAGGCAAGCCTCCCCACGCATGCCAGAAGAGCAACGGGAGAAGGAAACAAACCAGTGCGGACCAAGCCGGTGCAGGTAAGGCCGATGTGGCTGAGAGTGGCAGCATCGGTGGTCTTCTCGATCAGCGTCACGCTGGTGCTGATGTTCGCCATCTCGCGCTTCCCCGGCCTCGAAATTCCGCTGCCCTACTGGATCTTCGGCACGATCTGCCCCGGGGTGCTGTCACTGTCGGTGTCGCTGCTGCTTGCCCGCCAGACCGAGCGCATCCGCGAACTGCAGCGCCAGCGCGACGAGTTCATCGACCTGCTGTCGCACGACATGCGCGCGCCGCAGGCCTCGATCCTGGCCCTGCTCGACGATCCGGCAACGCCGTGGAACCCCGATCTGATCCAGCGCATCAAGAGCAACGCCCGGCGCACCCTCGCGCTGGCCGACGGCATGGTCCACTTGTCGCGCGCGCAGATGCCGCACTACCGGCTCGACGAGGTTGACCTGGTCGGCATCGCGCAGGATGCGGTCGATGCCCTGGCGCCCCAGGCCGGCATCCGGCGGGTGACGCTGGCCTTGTCGAGCGGCGAGGACAACCTGCCGGTCCGTGGGGAAGCCTCGCTGCTCGCCCGGGCGCTGATCAACCTTCTGGACAATGCGGTGCGGTTCAGTCCCGCCGGCAGCACGGTGCGGCTGGCGATCGCGCGCGCCGGACGCGAGCGCGCGGTCTGCGCGATCAGCGACAACGGCCCGGGCATCCCGGCCGACCGGCTGCCGGGCCTGTTCCAGCGGTTTGCGACCGGCGGGGTCTTGCGGAGCGGTCCCGGCACGCCCCCCGCAGGCGGAACGGGACTGGGGCTGGCCTTCGTCATGACCGTGGTCGGCCGCCATGGCGGAACGATCGCCTGCGACAGCCGCGAAGGGCTCGGCACGACCTTCCGGCTCGAGCTGCCCGCCCTGGCCTGACACCCCGCCGCCCAGCGCGGCGACATGGGTGGAAAGCGGCCCGCTGCCGCGTCAGGGGAAACGGCTTCAGAGCTGCTTGGTCATCAGCAGCAGAGGCACCGTCACGCCATCGATCGGGGCGGATTGCACCTCGCGCACCGGCGTGTAGCCGCAGGCGCGGTACAGCGGCACGCCGGCCATGGTGCCCATCAGCTCGACCCGGCCGAACCCCGCCGCCCGCGCCGCGTCCTCGCACAGCGCCAGCAGCAGCTTGCCCACCCCGCGCCGGGCGAAAGCCGGTTCGGTGTACATGGCCCGGACCTTGGCCGCATCGGTCGCAGGATCGAGCCGGACCGGCTCGCGCGCCACCACGCTGTCGTCACCACCGTAGAGGGTGGCGCGGAAGCTCCACCCGCCGCAGCCGGCCAGACGCCCGTCCTCCTCGATCATGAAGTAGGTCCGGTCCTTCACCAGTTGGGTGTCGAGCCCCATCACCTTGTGGCTGGCGCGGACCTGCGCAGGGGAGAGGAAATCGTCCTGCAACTGCTCGATCGCGCGGGTCATCAGCGCGCGCAGCGCGGGCAGGTCGGCTTCGGTGGCGATGCGGTGCGTGAACATCGGCGCGGCTCAATACCCTTCGGCGCTGCCCGTGGGGAGACGCGGATCGATCACCCCGTAAAGCCGTGCCGTGGCGCCGTTGGCCGGAGCACCGATGGGCCGGTCATCGGCGGCAGCCGGACCCGCCGCGGGCCGCCCCACCACGATCGCGGCGATCTGGTTGTGATAGCCCATCTCGACCAGTTGGTGGCCGCGGGCGCTCAGCGCCGCCATCGTGTCCGGGCTCAGCGCGAAGCGTTCGTAGGCGACCTCGTCGGGCAGCCACTGCGCGTGGATGCGCGGGGCTTCGACCGCCTCGGCCAGGTCCATCCCGTAATCGACCACATTGCGGATCACCTGGAGCACGCCGGTCGGGATGTGGCTGCCGCCGGGGGTGCCGACCACCATGGCAAGGCGCCCGTCGCGCGTGACGATGGTGGGCGACATCGAGGACAGGGGCCGCTTGCCCGGCGCGATCGCGTTGTTGCTCCCTTCGACCAGGCCGAACATGTTGGGGACGCCGGGCTTGGCCGAGAAATCGTCCATCTCGTCGTTGAGCAAGATCCCCGTGCCCGGTGCGGTGACCCGGGCGCCGAACCAGTCGTTGAGGGTATAGGTCAGCGAGACCGCATTGCCCGCCTTGTCGACGATCGAGACGTGAGTGGTGCTCTGCCCCTCCGGCAGGGCCGTCGGCAGGCCGAGGCTGGCCGAAGGCGTAGCCTTGTCCGGCGCGATCCCCTCGCGCTGGCGGGCGGCATAGCCCTTGTCGGTGAAGCGGGCGACGTCGAGCTTGACGAAAGCCGGATCGCCCAGCTGGGTGTTGCGATCATGGAAGGCCCGGCGCAGCGCCTCCACCTCGTAATGGACCCCCTGCGCCGAATGGAAGCCGAGCGCGGCCATCGGATAGCCTTCGAGGATGTTGAGCGTCTCGCACAGGACCACCCCGCCCGAGCTGGGGGGCGGGGCCGAGACGATCCGCCAGCCGCGGTATTCGCACGTGATCGGCTGGCGCTCGACCGCCTGATAGGCGGCGAAGTCGCCCGGCGCGAGGATTCCGCCGTTGGCGCGGGAGGCCGCGACAATCCGCTGCGCGATCGGCCCGGTGTAGAAGGCCGCCGGCCCATCGCGGGCGATCAGCGCCAGCGCAGCGGCCAGATCGCTCTGGACCAGGCGGTGCCCCGCCGGCCAGGGCTGCCCCCGGTTGAGGAAGATCGCCGCCGAGCCCGGATCGCGGGCGAAGTCCTCCGCCCCGCTGGCGAGGAACCGGGCATCGCCGGAGTCGAGCACGAACCCGTCCCGGGCCAACGCGATCGCCGGAGCCATCAGCTCGGCACGGGGGCGCGTGCCATAGCGCGTCAGGGCCAGCTCGAGCCCGGCCACCGTGCCCGGCACGCCGACCGCCTTGTAGCCGCGCGTGCTCTGCCCGGGGATGACCTTGCCCGCGGCATCCTGATACAGCGTGGGCCCGGCCGCGGCGGGGGCGGTCTCGCGGAAATCGATGAAGGTTTCCCGCCCGTCGGCCAGCCGGATGGTCATGAAGCCGCCGCCGCCGATATTGCCCGCCTCGGGATAGGTCACGGCCAGGGCATAGGCCACGGCCACCGCCGCATCGATCGCGTTGCCCCCGCGCTTCAGCACCTCCACCCCGGCCGTGCTGGCCAGCCGGTGGGCCGAGACGACCATGCCGTTGTCAGCGGCCACCGGCTCGCGCGAGGCGGCCGAGACGGCGGGAACCAGCCCGGGCAGGACCGCCGGAACCAGCGCCGCCGCGGCGACCATCGTGACGAGTTGGGCGAACAGGCGCATGGCATTCTCCTCCTGCCACGGCGGATCCGCCGCGAACCGAGCCCTGGGAAATGCCCAAGCCTCTGTCCCGGCGCAAGGGCACCGGGGGCTCCGTGCCGGATTGTGCCCGACCGGGGAGCGGGCTCAGCGCCCGTCGGCGGTCCGCGTCTGGCGGAACTCCGAGCCCTCGCGCCATTGCGGCCACCGGGTCGACATCGCGAGGTCGCGCCCGACCTGGTAGGCCAGGCCCACGTCCTGCGCAGCACCGGTGAAATCGAGCCCCGGGTTCCAGTCGTCGCAGGTCTGGTGGTAGCAGCGCATATAGCCTTCGAGCCAGGCCTGCCCGGCCCCGCGCCCGCCGCGCACCAGATCGGGCGCACCGCTGATCGCCATGAACAGCAGGGTCGGCACCCCGAGCTTGGCCAGCGGGAAGTGGTCGGCGCGGTAGAACAGCCCGCGTTCGGGCAGGGCTTCGGGCGTGACCGTGCGACCTTGCCGCGCCGCAGCGGCGACCAGATCGTCCTCGAGGCCGTTCTGCCCCTGCCCGACCAGCATAACATCCCGCGCGGGTCCGCCGGTCTGGAGGATATCCAGCGTGATGTTGGCGACCGTGTCCGCCGCGCGATAGACCGGGCGGTTGGCATAGGTTTCGGACCCGAGCAGGCCACGCTCCTCCGCGGTCCAGAAGGCGAAGACCACGCTGCGGTCCGGGCGGGGGCCGCGGCGGAACGCCCGCGCGATCTCCAGCAGGCCGGCCACCCCGGCGGCATCGTCATTCGCGCCCGGGCGCACGGTGCGACCCTGCGCATCGGGCGCACCCTGGCCATAGGCGTCCCAGTGGGCGCCGAACATCACCACTTCACCCGGACGCTTTGCCCCGGGCAACTTGGCCAGGACGTTGCGGCTCATCAGCGTCTCGTGCGTGACCGGCAGATCGGCGGACAGCGTCAGCCCCAGTTCGACCGGGCGGAAATCGGGTGAACGGGCGCGCAGCCGCTGCGCCGCCAGGTCCAGCCCGGCTGCGGCGAACAGGCGGCTCGCCGCCTCGCCCTCGATCCAGCCCTGCAGGGCCACCCGGTAGGGCGCGGCGGCGATATCGTAATTCTCGCCACCCGGGGCGACCACGGTGTTCCAGCCATAGCCCGCGCCCGGCGTATCATGCACGATCAGCGCCGCGATCGCCCCGCGCCGGGCGGCTTCCTCGAACTTGTAGATCCAGCGGCCGTAATAGGTCATCCGGCGGCCGCCGAAGCGCCCCGCCACCGGCTCGCCCGCGGCGGCCTCGAAGTCCGGATCGTTGATCAGGACAACCGCGACCTTGCCCTTCAGGTCGACCCCCTTGAAATCGTCCCAGCCGCGCTCGGGCGCGGTCACGCCATAGCCGACGAAGACCAGCGGCGCCGCGGCCACCCGGGCCCGCTCGGCGGCGCGGACGGTGCTCAGGTAGACATCGCGCTGCTGGACCCAATCGATCGGCTGCGAGCCACCGGCAACCGTGACCGGCCCGGCGCCCAACTGGGTGCGGACCAGCGGCACGGGCTGGGTCCAGGCCCCGTCAGGACCGCCGGGCGCCAGTCCGATCGCCTTGAGCTGGCCGACCAGCCAGTCGACCGTCTTCGCCTCGCCCGCGGTGCCCGGCGCGCGGCCGGCGAAGCCTTCGGAGGCCAGGGTCTTCACATCGGCGGACAACCGCTCGGGCGCGATCCCGGCATCGGGCGCAACGGGCGGAGTGGCAGCGGCGGTCACAGCGGAGGCGGAGGCAAAGGCGGCCGCAAGGGCCAGGGCGAGCAGTCGGGACAGCGGTCTGGTCATGCCTCCTGTCTAGCCCGTGGCAACGACCGGTCCAGACCTATTCGGCGCCCCGCCCTCTCTGCGCCGTCACTGGGCTGCCGCCGCCACCGCCTCGCGCACACGGGCCTGCGCTGCGGCCAGCGGATCGGACTCGCCCAGCAGCGCGAAGGTGCCGTTGAGCGCGAAGAAGCAGTGCCCGTGCACCGTCGCGAGGAGCGAGCGGGCCAGATCGGGGGCCCTCGCGCGGCGCGCCGGGGGGAGTGCCGCTGCCACCTCGGCGACCACCAGCCCGGTGATCGCGGCCACCTTCTCGGCATAGAACGGCGGCAATGGCGTGCCTTCGGGCAGGCGGAAATCGTACAGCGCGGTCCAGGCGTGGCGGTTTGCCAGGGCGAAGTCGAAATAGGCCCCGATCGCCGCGGTCAGCCGATCGCCCGGCGCCTCGTCCAGCCGCGCCGCCAGCTCGGTATGCCACAGGTCCAGCGTGCGCCCGTTGATCGCCAGCATCAGCCCATCATAGCTGCCGAACACGTTGTAGAGCGTACCGATCGAATAGCCGATCCGCTTGGCCACTTCGCGCGCGGAGAACCGGGCGAATCCGGCCTCGGCCAGATGCGCGTGTCCCGCCGCGACGATCAGTTCGGCCAGTTCCTCCCGGGTGTGATCGGACCTGCGGCCCATGGCTCCTACGTCCTGCAGCGCTGCCTGGTGCCCACCCGATAGGTGAAGAATTGAACAACGTCCATTACAGCGGGGCAAACCGATGGTCTGCTGCGGCGGATCGTGCGGCGCGGCGAGAGGGGGCCTAGGTAGTGGACTCATAAGCTCGGGTCCACAGGCGGGTTGAGGCGAGCATTACGGCGGCGAGGAAGTTTCTGGCGAGCTTAGCGAAGCGAGTAGCGATGCCTCGGAAGTGCTTGAGCTTGCAAAAGAAGCGTTCGACCAAGTTGCGCTGACGGTAAAGCGTTTTGTCTATGGAGCGCTGGACCTTGCGGTCCTTCTGGGTCGGGATGTGTGCCTCGCCACCGGCTTCGCGCACCAGGTCGATGATGGCTTTAGCGTCGTAGCCGCGGTCGGCAATCAGTGCCTTGGCCGGGGGCAGACCTTCGATCAGAGCGGGCACGGCGGTCTTGTCAGACGCCTGGCCCGCCGAGAGCACGATCCTGACGGGCAGGCCCTGTTCGTCTACCAGCGCGTTGATCTTGGTGCTCAATCCGCCACGAGAACGGCCAATGGCGTGATCCGGACCCCCTTTTTTCCACCGGCGGCGTGTTGGTGAGCGCGGATGATGGAGCTGTCTATCAGGTGCAGCGACTGAGGCGACTGCGCCGCCAAGGTCTCGAATATGCGCAGCCACACACCGGCCTTCGCCCACCGGTTGAAGCGGTTGTACACCGTCGTATACGGACCGTAGCGCTCGGGCAGGTCCCGCCACGGCGAGCCCGTCCGAAGCACGTAGAAGATCCCGTTGATCACCCGCCGATCATCCACTCGCGGAACACCTCGCGGCTTGTTCGGCAGCAGGGGCTCAATCAATCGCCACTCAGCTTCGGACAGATCATACCTCGCCATCATCAGGGCTCCTTTCAGCAGCCTTGATGAGGTGGACGGCCCCCACCCAACGGCATCGAGTCGTGCCATGATGGTGCTGTCATAGACCATCAGTAAGAGGGAGCCGCCCACATGGAGATTACCACGATAGGCCTCGATATTGCGAAGAACGTTTTCCAGCTTCATGGCGTCGATGGCGATGGCCGCGCCGTGCTGCGCCGAAAGGTAAAACGCGATCAATTACTTGCGCTGCTCGGAGATCTGGAGCCGTGTCTGATCGGGATCGAGGCCTGCGCGACGGCGCATCATTGGGCTCGCCAACTTCAGGCGCTCGGTCACGAGGTGCGGCTGATGCCGCCAGCCTATGTGAAGGCTTACGTGAAGCGGAACAAGAACGACGCGGCAGATGCCGAAGCGATCTGCGAGGCCGTAACGCGACCGACGATGCGGTTCGTGCCGATTAAATCAGCCGATGCCCAAAGCGTCCTGATGTTGCACCGCGCCCGTCATCTGCTGGTTCGGCAGCGGACAGCGCAAGTAAGCGCGATGCGGGCGCACCTGGCGGAATATGGGGTCATCGCTCCCAAGGGTCGCGCACATGTCCGCGACCTGGTCGAGACGCTGACTGACGGCACAGCGCCGATACCGGAACTTGCTCGACAGACACTGTTGCTGATCGCCGGCATGATCGAGGGCCTAAGCCGACAGATCCGCGCGATTGAGATCGAGCTGCTGGCATGGCATCGCGCCAATGCCATATGCCGTCGGCTGGAGACTATACCGGGCATTGGTTTCATTACCGCCACAGCACTTGCAGCTACCGTTGGCGACGCAAAAGTCTTCCGCTCAGGCCGCCAATTCGCCGCATGGCTCGGGCTTGTGCCCAAACAGCATTCCTCGGGCGGTAAAGAGCGGATGGGCGGAATATCCAAGATGGGTGACCGCTATCTACGCCACCTCCTTGTCGTCGGCGCCACCGCCGTCATTCGCTACACGCGCCGCAAGACAACGACAGTCAGCGCCTGGGCAGCTCAGCTGCTCGAACGCAAGCCGGCAAGGCTAGTAAGCGTCGCCGTTGCTAACAAAACAGCGCGGATTGCTTGGGCTGTCATGACGAGAGAAGAGAATTACCGCGCGGCTCCGGCCACCGCCTGAAGCATGCGCAGAACAAGTTTGGGCAGGAGAGAACGAAACGAATGATGCCAACCCGGTCATGCCGGGGATCGGAAGAACCTGACTGATTCAACGCGCTCACAGCGCGGCACCTTGATGAGGTTCCGATCCACCGACACCATCATGGCCAGCGGCCTTTCGCGCCGCGCGGACAGGCCGGACACATGAATGAACCTGACCAGGCAAACATCATCCGTTGAAAATCACTCTTGTCCAACGGGGGGCGTCCACACATGAATCAAGCTTCGGCCTTCACATCAAGCTTTATAGGTACAGAACCTAGGCCGTAAAGCCATTACCGTCGCGGGCGATCCGCCCCAGCGCCGGATCGTCGGTGAAGAAGGCGTCGAGCCCGGTGGCGAGATAGCGGCGAATCTCGGCGATGCTGCCGGCTTCGTGCCGCGCGCCGGGCTCGCTACCGTCGCGGAAGTCGGCCGCGAGGTAGCGGTTCTCGGGACGGAAGGTCCAGGTCCCGACCAGCAGGCCGGCCGCGTGTGCCGCCTCGACCAGCCCGCTGGGCGCGGCCAGGCGGTCGCCCGGGCCGAGCGGGATCAACTGGCGCATGTTCGGCGCGACATAGTCGGCATAGGCGGCGATCTCGGTCAGGCCCGCAGGGGTCAGCATGTCGCGATAGGTCGTGGTCAGGCCCGCCGCCCGCCAGTCCCATGGTGCCCCGTCCGGATCGTCGACAAGCTGCATCAGGCGGACATTGGCAAAACCGGAAAGATCGCGGCGCAGGGCTTTCAGGTTGCCGACCTCGAACGACTGCACGATCACCGGGGCCTCGCGCAGATACCGGCTGGCCGCCAGCTCGGCCCGGAACCGCGGTTCGAGCGGCAGGCCGATCCCGGCGAAAAAGGTCGAGTGCTTGATCTCGGGCACCAGGCCGATGGTCCGCCCGCGTGCCGTGGCCTCGGCCGCGACGAAGTCGGCGATCTCGGCGAAGGTGCACAACCGGAACATGCCATCATAGGCATGGCTCTCGGCCCGCATCCCGACGAGCCGTTCGCGCGCGCGCAGGGTCCGCAGTTCGGCGAGGGTGAAATCCTCGGTGAACCAGCCCTGCTGCGCCACGCCGTCGATGGTCTTGGTGGTCCGGCGTGCCGCGAATTCGGGCCGGTCGGCCACGTCGGTCGTCTCGGCGATGTTGTTCTCGTGCCGCGCGACCAGCCAACCGTCCCTGGTCCCAACCAGATCGGGCTCGATGAAATCGGCACCGTCGGCAATGGCCTGGGCATAGGCGCCCAGGGTGTGTTCCGGCCGCCGAGCCGAGCAACCGCGATGGGCAAGGAGCAGCGGCCGATCGGGGCGCGCCAGGGCTCCGCTGGCCCGGCCCGTCGGATTGGCAGCGGGCGGCAGGGCGGCGGCCCGCGAGGAAAGCGCGCTGGCCAGGGTCAGCACCCCGCCGCTTCGCAGCACGCCGCGCCGGGTCATGTCAGGCTGCACGGTGAACTCTCCCCTGAATTGCGGCCGCGACCCGCGGGACGGATCGGAGCCGGGGTGGCGGGCAGCGGCAAGGCCATCATCGCATTCTTCCATCGGGCGTCCATCGGGCTGATCCGGGTCTGGCCAGCCTTAACCCCGGTCCATGGCAATCTGGTGGCAGCCGGGCAACGGCAACGCCTGCGGGATGGTGACGGGTCATCGCACCCTTGTCGACAATGGGCCTCCGGGCCGGGCCGCAACGATACGCCTCGATTTTCCAGTCGGTCAGGGCACGATCCGGATATGGCGGCATTTTGGTAAGTCCAAATAACGGGAGTGCCGACTCCCGGAAATCGGCAAGGCCGACCCCCGCGCCCGACCCCATCGATCAAACCGGTTGGTTTTGCCTCTGAAATTTCACGCCAGATGGCGGTTGACCAAAGATGGGGGGCTGGCCATAATCGGTCTTACCAAAAAATCCGACACAACGGAGAGTGATTCCATGGCTGCGACAATCCCCTTCCGGGCCGCCCTGTTGGCTTGTGCCGCGATCGCGAGCCCCCTCGCGGCCGCGGCCCCCGCCCCGGTTCCTGCCGCGATTCCCGCAGCGGCTCCGGCTGCCACGGCGGTTCCGGCGCCGGTCAACCCGTGGATGACCCCGGCGATCGTGGCCGAACAGGCCGCCGCGGCCGGTGACGCCGGGCGCGAGGCGGTCGCCAACCGCCGTGCCAAGATGCTGGTCGCCGCGATGACCCTGCCGCAGAAGCTGCAGCAGCTCACCGGGGCCAAGCCCGAGATCCTGCCCGAGCTGCCGCAATGCTTCGGCGGTCGCCATGTCAGCGCGATCGCGGCGCTCAACATCCCCACGTTCCGCATCACCAACGGCCCGGTCGGGCTCGGCCAGAACGACTGCGTCTCGCCCGAGGTGGCGAACAAGCCGCTGACCATTCCGGGCTTCGGGGTGATTTCGGCCGCCTATGGCCACCCCAGCTCGGCCAAGGCCACCGCCCTGCCCTCGGCCACGGCCGTGGCGGCCACCTTCGATCCGGCGGTCGCCGCCCGGTTCGGCGAAGTGATCGCCAACGAGATGAACCAGTTGGGCCTGCACGTGTTCGAGGCGCCGGGGGTCAACCTGGCGCGCCTGCCGATCCTGGGCCGCAATTTCGAGTATTTCGGCGAGGACCCTTACCTTGCCGGGGCCATGGCCACGGCCGAGATCAAGGCGATCCAGGACCGCGGCCTGATCGCCATGGTCAAGCATTACGTGGCCAATGAGCAGGAGACCAACCGGATGCAGATCCAGGAGACGGTCGATCGCCAGGCCCTGCGCGAGCTCTATCTCCTGCCCTTCGAGATGGCCGTGAAGGATGGCAAGGTCGCCGCGGTGATGTGCTCGTACAACTATCTCAACGGCCAGTCGGCCTGCGAGAACCGCGAAGTGCTGACCGACGTGCTGCGCGGCGACTGGAAGTTCAGCGGCTATGTCCAGTCGGACTTCTTCGCCACCAAGAGCACGGTCGCCACCCTCGCCAACGGGCTGGACCACGAGATGCCCCTGCCGATCCACTGGGCCCCGGAAAAGATCAGCGGCGCACTGGGCAGCGGGGCGCTCAACGAGGCGCAGGTCGATACGGCGCTGGTGCGGCGGTTCACCCAGATGTTCAAGGCCGGGATCTTCGATCGCCCGGTGGTGCACCAGCCGATCGACTTCGCGGCCGGCGGCAAGGCCGCGCGCGAGATCGGCGCGCGGTCGGTGGTGCTGCTGCAGAACAATGGCGCGCTGCCCTTGAACCCTGCCGCCAGGTCGGTGGTGCTGATCGGCAAGGCCAGCCAGGTCTATGCCCAGCAGGCCGTAGCCGGAGGATCGGTCGTCGGGGAACCGATGGGCGGTGGCGGCGGCAGTTCGGACGTCGTGCCGAACTACACGGTCGCGCCGATCGACGGCCTGCGTCAGGCCATGACCGATGGCAGCCGGGCGCAACTGGTGCTGGTTGACGATGACAACCGCACGGCGACGGTCGACGGCAAACCGGCCAGCTTCGCCGAGGTGCTCGCGCTGGCGGGCAAGGCCGAGGCGGTGGTGATCATGGCCGGCACCGTGGCCGAGGAAGGGGCCGATCGCGCCACCTTCACCGATGCCAGCGGCCACCAGCTCGCGGCGCCCGCCGCCGCTGGCAGCACCCTCGACTGGTACGCCCGCCGCTCGAACCACATCGCGACGACGACCGGCGATAACGTCGCCAGGAACAGCCGCACCACCGACATGATCGCCGCCCTGATGGCGGCGCGCTCCACCTCGGGCCGGACCATGGCCGCCAAGTCGGTGCTGGTGCTCAAGGACAACGCCGGTCCGTCCCTGCCGGCCAGCCTGGTCGGCCCGCGCGGCCCGGCGATCCTGGAGGCCTGGCTGCCCGGACAGGAGGACGGCAACATCGTCGCCGATGCCCTGTTCGGGCGGACCAATCCGGCCGGCAAGCTCCCGGTGACGATCCCCCTGACGGGCAAGGGCTTCCTCGACCGGATAACCGCCGCCCAGTTCCCCGGCGTGGTCGGGTCCGATGGCAAGACCCAGACCGTGACCTACAGCGAAGGGCTCGCGATCGGCTACCGCTGGTATGACGCCAACGCGGACGGTCGCTGCGGCGTGGTGGCCGGGCGCAATCCCTGCGTCGCCTTCCCGTTCGGCCATGGCCTGTCCTACACCCGCTTCGCCCTGGGGCAGCCGCGGCTGGAGGCCGATGCCGCCAAGGGGACCTGGACGGCCCGGGTCCGCGTGAGCAACACCGGCCCGCGCACCGGGGCCCAGGTGGTCCAGGCCTACGTCACCCTGCCGCCTGCCCCGGGCCTGCCGCAGCCGCCGAAGCGCCTGATCGGCTTCGCCCGCCTGGACCTCGCACCCGGCGCCTCGGGCGAGGCGGCGATCACGCTTGATCCGGGCGCGAGCCATCACCCGCTGTCGGTCTGGAACGAGGCCGAGAAGCGCTGGGTGATCCCGCAGGGCACGTTCAAGGTCTGGCTCGGCACCTCGTCGGCGCCGGCCGACCTGGCGCTGGCGGGGACGTTCACCCGCTGACCCCGAAGACAGCCATGGGCCTTGCCTGCCCGCCTGCTGTAGGCCAGGGCCCAGCGGATGCGCCGCTCCTCGGCAGGAGCGGCGCTGGTGGGGGATTGCGGGCATGAGGATCGCCATCGTCGGGGCGGGTGCAATCGGCACCTGGCTGGGAGCGCGGATCGCGGCGGCCGGGCACGAGGTGAGCGTGCTGGCCCGGGGTGAGACCCTGGCCACCGTGGCGCGCGACGGCCTGCGGCTCGATCTTGACGGGGAGAGGATTGGCGCCCCGGTCCGCGCGAGCGACCGGGCAGAGGATCTCGGCCCCCAGGATGCCGTGCTGATCGCGGTCAAGGGCAATGCCCTGATCGATCTGGCCGGACAGCTCGCCCCGCTGATCGGGCCCGACACGCTGATCGTTCCCGCCATGAACGGGGTGCCCTGGTGGTTCATGCTGGGCGGGTCCGGGGACCATTCACCGCTGCCGCTTGACCCCATGCCCCTGACGAGCGTCGATCCTGCCGGAACGATTGCGGCAGCCCTCCCGCTGGACCTGGTGGTCGGGGCTGTGGTCCATGCCTCGGTGGGCTCGGCGGGGCCGGGTCATGCCGTGCACAAGGCGGGCAACCGGCTGATCCTGGGCGCGCCGTTCGGCCCGGCCGGGCCACGGCTGCAGGCGCTGGCGGAAACCCTGGCCGAATGCGGCTTCACGATCGAGCTGAGCGACAACATCCGCCAGGCGATCTGGTACAAGCTGTGGGGCAACATGACGATGAACCCGATCTCGGCGTTCACCGGCGCGACCTGCGACCGCATCCTGGACGACGACCTGGTCGGCGGCTTCGTGCTGGCGGTGATGGAAGAGGCGCGGGCGATCGGGGACCGGATCGGCTGTGCCATCACCGAGCGGGGCGAGGATCGGTGTGCGGTGACCCGTCAGCTGGGCGCCTTCCGCACCTCGATGCTGCAGGACGTCGATGCGGGCCGCCCGCTCGAGATCGACCTGCTGCTCTCCGCCCCGCGCGAGATCGCCGTGGCGCTGGGCATCGCCACGCCCTGCCTCGACGCGCTGACCGGCCTGACCCGCCTGTTCGCCCGGACGCGCGGGCTGTACCCGGACGTGTGACAAACGGCGCAAGCCCGGCCATTGCCCGCTGGCGCACGTTGTGCCGGAGCCCTGTCATCCCCATATGGGCCGGATGCCAGCACCCCATGTCATCGCGGCCGTCCTCTGGGCGGTCATCCTCGGCTTTGCCGGAGGCATCCTCACCGAGATCGGGCCCTGGTACCGCAATCTGCGCAAGCCCGCCTGGCAGCCGCCGGACTGGCTGTTCGGGCCGGCCTGGACCGTGATCCTGGGCCTGGCCGCCTGGGCCGCGGTGCTGGCCTGGAACGGCGCCACCGACGAGGCGGGTCGGATGACCGTGGCGGCCCTGTTCGCCACCAACTTCGTGTTCCACTTCCTCTGGTCGCCGCTGTTCTTCACCCGCCGCCGGCCGGACTGGGCCCTGGTCGAAGTGCCCTTCCTGTGGGTTTCGGTGCTGGCGCTGACCATCGGCCTGCGGCCCTATTCGGTGCTGGCCACCTGGCTGATCGTTCCCTACCTCGCCTGGGTCAGCTTCGCGGCCTGTCTGAACGTCACGATCGTGCGGCTGAACGCGCCGTTCGGCCGCGACGGGTCCGCAGACTGACCATCCGGCCGATCATCCGGCTCCGGGTCTGGACAGCGGGGGCGCCGAGCGCCTAGGTCCGGCGATCCGGAGCCGCGCGTCCCGTCGGGCGGCCATGGCGGCGAGGATCGAGCACAATGACAGCCTGGCGCTTCGCGGTGGATCGCGGCGGCACCTTCACCGATGTCGTGGCGACGACGCCGGACGGCCGGCTGGTCACCGAGAAGCTGCTGTCGCACAACCCCGCCGCCTATCCCGATGCCGCCAGCGAGGCGGTGCGGCGGCTGATGGCGCGGCATGGCGCCGGGCCGATTGCCGAGTTCCGCATCGGCACCACGGTGGCGACCAACGCCCTGCTCGAACGGCGGGGCGAACGGCTGGCCCTGGCGATCACCCGCGGGTTCGGCGATGCGCTGCGGATCGGCACCCAGGCCCGCCCCGCGATCTTCGCGCGGCACATCGTCCTGCCCGAGCAACTGCCCGAACGGGTGATCGAGATCACCGAACGCGTCGGCGCCGATGGCACGATGCTGTGCCCGCTGGACGAGGCCGGCACCCGGGCCGCCCTTGCTGCGCTGCGGAGCGACGGGTTCGACGCGCTGGCCATCGTCCTGCTGCACGGCTGGCTGCACCGCGATCACGAGGCCCGCGTGGCGGCCATCGCCCGCGAGCTGGGCTTTGCCCAGGTCAGCGTCAGCCACGAGGTCGCCCCGCTGATCCGGCTGATTCCCCGCGGCGACACCACCGTGGTCGATGCCTATCTCTCGCCCGTGCTGCGCCGCTACACCGATGGGCTGCGGGCCAGCCTGCCCCCGGGCGACAGCCTGCGCTTCATGCAATCGAACGGCGGGCTGGCCGATATCGATGCGTTCCGCGGGAAGGACGCGATCCTGTCGGGGCCGGCGGGCGGGGTGGTCGGGATGGTGGCGGCCAGCGCGCCGCTGGGCCACGACCGTCTGATCGGGTTCGACATGGGCGGCACCAGCACCGACGTCACCCATTACGCCGGCCACTATGAGCTGACCGGGGACAGCGTGATCGCCGGGGTGCGGATCGCCGCGCCGATGATGCAGATCCACACCGTGGCGGCAGGCGGCGGATCGGTCTGCCGGTTCGATGGCGCCCGCTTCCGGGTGGGTCCGGAGAGTGCCGGAGCGGACCCGGGGCCAGCCTGTTACCGCAAGGGCGGGCCGCTGACCGTGACCGACTGCAACCTGTTCCTCGGCCGGATCGATCCGGGCCTGTTCCCGGCCGTGTTCGGGCCGGAGGGAGACCAGCCGCTCGACCCCGCCGCCGCTGTCGCGCGGCTGGCGGAGGTGGCGGCGCTGCTGCCCGAGCCGCAGCCGCTGGAGGCCATTGCCGAGGGGTTCCTGGCCATTGCGGTCGACAACATGGCCCATGCCATCCGCAAGATCAGCGTGGCCCAGGGGCACGACGTGACGACCTATGCCCTGGCTTGCTTCGGCGGTGCGGGCGGTCAGCATGCCTGCCGCGTCGCCGATGCCCTGGGGATGCAAACCGTGCTGGTCCACCCGCTGGCCGGGGTCCTCTCGGCCTACGGGATCGGCCTGGCCCCGGTGAAGGCCATCCGCGAGGCCAGCCTGATGCGCCCGCTGACGCAAAGCTTCTCCGCCGAGCTGGCCGGGCTGGAAGACCTGGCGCGACAGACGCTGATCGACCAGGGGCTGCCGCCCGCCGCGGTCGAGCTGCGGCGCACGGCCCGCCTGCGCTTCGCCGGCAGCGACAGCACGCTCGACGTCGCCTGCGACGGGGCGGAGGAGATGGACCGGGCCTTCCGGGCGCTCCACCGGCAGCGGTTCGGCTACTCCGATGCCGGGGCGGCGATCGTCGTCGAGGCCCTGCGGGTCGAGGCGAGTGGGCAGGCGGGCGGTCTGGCGCGGCTTGCCCCCGCCCCGGCCGCCGTGACCGGGCAGGCGACCGGATCCTGGCCAAGCTTCGCCCGCGCTGAGCTGGCCCCCGGGCAGGTCGTGCGCGGGCCGGCGCTGGTGATCGATCCCGCCTCGACCACGGTGATCGAGGCGGGGTGGGCGGCCGAGCTCGCCGCCGAGGGCAGCCTGGTCCTCACCCGCGCCGTGCCCGCGACCCGGGCCCCGGCGGGCGGGACCGCGGTGGATCCGGTGCGCCTGGAGGTGTTCAACAACCTGTTCATGGCGATCGCCGAGGAGATGGGCGCCGTGCTCCAGTCGACCGCGACCTCGGTCAACATCAAGGAGCGGCTCGATTTCTCCTGCGCCCTGTTCGACCGGACCGGGGCGCTGATCGCCAATGCCCCGCACATTCCGGTCCATCTCGGCTCGATGGGGGACAGCGTGGCGCGGGTGATCGCGACACGCGGTGACGGGCGCGACGGGCGCGGAATCCGCCCCGGCGACGCCTATGTCCTGAACGATCCCTACCACGGCGGGACCCACCTGCCCGACATCACCGTGATCATGCCGGTGTTCCATGACGAACGCAGCGCGACACCCGACGCCTTCGTCGCGGCGCGCGGGCATCATGCCGACATCGGCGGGATCGCACCGGGATCGATGCCGCCGGACAGCCGCACGATCGCCGAGGAGGGCGTGCTGATCGACAATGCCCTGCTGGTCGACGCGGGGGTGCTGGACGAGGCCGGGATGCGCACCCGCCTGGGCGCGGGCCCGTTCCCGGCGCGCCGCCCGGATCGCAACCTGTCCGACCTGCGCGCCCAGTTGGCCGCCTGCACCCGCGGCGCCGAGCTGCTGCAGGGCGCCGCGCGGGATCATGGCGCGGCAACCGTCGCGGCTTACATGGATCACGTCCTGGCCAATGCCGAGGAGAGCGTGCGGCGCCTGCTCGACCGGCTTGAGGAAGGCCGCTTCGCCTATGCGATGGACAACGGCGCAACCGTGCAGGTGGCGATCCGGATCGATCGCGCCCGGCGCTCGGCGGTGTTCGACTTCACCGGCACCAGCGCGCAACTGCCCGACAACTTCAACGCCCCGCTGTCGATCACCCGCGCCGCCGCGCTGTACGTGGTGCGCACCCTGATCGACGACGCGATTCCGATGAACGACGGCTGCCTGCGCCCGATCACGCTGATCGTGCCCGAGGGTTCGATGCTCAACCCGCGGCCCGGGGCGGCAGTGGTGGCGGGCAATGTCGAGACCAGCCAGGTGGTGACGGACGCGCTGTTCGCCGCGACCGGCCGCCTGGCGCCGAGCCAGGGGACGATGAACAACTTCACCTTCGGCGACGCGCAGCACCAGTACTACGAGACGATCTGCGGCGGGTCCGGCGCCGGGCCGGATCACGACGGCACCAGCGCGGTCCAGACCCACATGACCAACAGCCGACTGACCGATCCCGAGATTCTCGAGACCCGGCTGCCGGTGCGGCTCGACCGTTTCGCCATCCGGCGCGGCTCGGGCGGGACCGGGGCGCATCGCGGTGGCGACGGGGTGGAGCGGGCGATCACCTTCCTCGCCCCGATGCGCGCCAACATCCTGGCCAACCGCCGCCGCGTCGCCCCGCCCGGGCTGGCGGGGGGTGGAGCCGCCCAGCCCGGCCGCAACTGGGTGGAGCGGACGGACGGCCGCCGCGAGGAGCTGGGCGCAACCGGCGCGGCCGAGATGAACCCCGGCGATCGCTTCGTCATCCTGACGCCCGGCGGCGGCGGCTTCGGAAAGGAACCGGCATGACCCTGTGGCCGCTGCTCGGCATCGTGATGGTGATCGCCGGCTTTGCCCTCCGGCTCAATCCGCTGCTGGTCGTGGTCTGCTCGGCGCTGGCGACCGGCCTGCTCGCCGGGCTGGAGCCGCTCGCCGTGGTTGCGGCGCTGGGCAAGGCGTTCAACGACAACCGCTACATCTCGGTCACCTGGATCATCCTGCCGCTGATCGGGTTGCTTGAACGCCACGGCCTGCAACAGCGGGCGCAGAGCCTGGTCCGGACCCTGCGCGGCGCCTCGCTGGGGCGCCTGCTGGTGGCGTACCTGGCCTTCCGCCAGATCACCTCGGCGCTCGGCATGAAAGACATTGGCGGCCATGCCCAGACGGTCCGCCCGCTGGTCGCGCCGATGGCCGAAGCGGCCGCCGCCCAGACCCATGGCGATCTGTCCGCCGAGCAACGCGAGCAGATCCGCGCCATGGCCGCGGCCACCGACAATGTCGGCCTGTTCTTCGGCGAGGACATCTTCTTCGCGATCGCCTCGATCCTGCTGATCCAGGGCGTGTTCGAAAGCGCCGGACACGCCCTGACTCCGCTGCAGCTATCGCTCTGGGCCGTGCCGAGCGCGCTCTGCGCCTTCGCCATCCATGGCAGCCGCCTGCTGCGCTTCGATCGCCGCCTGGGCCGGGGTGGCACGGGGGGCGGCCAATGATCACCTATGCCGCACTCTACACGCTGGCCGGCCTGGTCTTCGGCACCTGGGCCTTGCTCTCGCTGCGCGGCGGGCGCTGGGCCAATGCGGCGTTCTGGGGGCTGCTGGCGACCAGCTTCCTCGCGGGCGACCACATGTCCGACCTGGCCAATGGCGCGCTGGTCCTGGGGCTGGTGGCGCTGGCCGCTTCGGGTCGGCTGCGGCGCAGCACCCCCGCGACGACCGGCCCCGCCGAGCGTCAGGACCTGTCCGAGCGGCTGGGCAACCGGCTGTTCCTGCCCGCCCTGATCGTCCCGCTCACCGCGGTCTGCGGAACCCTCGCCTATACCTATACCCCGCTCGGCCGGACCGGGCTGCTCGAGGCCCGGCACGAGACGCTGATCCTGTTCGGCATCGGTGTGGTCGTGGCCCTGGCCACAACCCTGGCATGGCTCCGGCCGCCACCGGTCGCCGCGGCCGAGGAGGGCGGGCGCCTGCTCGATTCGATCGGCTGGGCGGCGATCATGCCGCAGATGCTGGCGGCGCTCGGCGCGGTCTTCGCCCTCGCCGGGATCGGGCCGCTGATCGGTGGGCTGGCCGGGTCGGTGATCCCGCCGGGCTCGGTCCTGCTCACCGTGGTGGTCTATGGCCTGGGCATGGCGCTGTTCACGATGGTGATGGGCAATGCCTTCGCGGCCTTCCCGGTGATGGCCGCGGCGATCGGCATTCCGGTGCTGGTCGAACAGTACGGCGGCCACGCCGCGGTGATCGGCGCCGGGGGCATGCTCGCCGGATTCTGCGGCACCCTGCTGACCCCGATGGCGGCCAATTACAACATCGTCCCGGCCGCCCTGCTGGAGCTGCGCGACCCCCACGGGGTGATCCGCCAGCAGGCTGGCACCGCCCTGCCGCTGTGGGTCTGCACCGTGGCGATCATCTATGTGGGAGCCTTCGTGCTGTGACCCTGACCCCCGACCTGGCCCGTCACTTCGCCGCGATCGCGCTGGGCCACGTGGTCCGGCCCTATCCCTGCAAGGACGATCACGTGCTGGACGGCGAGGACGACGTGCGCGCGCCGCGTCTGGCCCATCCGGTGTTCTACGGCAGCTACGATTGGCACAGCTGCGTCCACGGCTGGTGGACCCTGCTCACCCTGCGGCGGCGGCATCCCGCGATGCCCGAAGCTGCCGCCATCGCCGCGCTGGCCGGAGACACCTTCACCACGGCCAAGCTCGCGGTGGAGCGCGCCTACCTGGATCGGCCGAGTTCGCGGGGGTTCGAACGGCCCTATGGCTGGGGCTGGCTGCTTGCCCTTCACCATGAGGCGGAGCGGCATCCGGACCAGCCCTGGGGCGATCGGCTGGCCCCGCTGGCCAAGGCCTTCGCCGCGCGGCTGCACGATTACCTGGCCGTGCTGACCTATCCGATCACGGTCGGCACCCATGGCAACACGGCTTTCGCCCTGATCCTGGCACGCCGCTGGGCGCTGGACCATGACGCCGCCCTCGTGACCCGGATCGACACCTGGGCCGAACGCGTCTTCGCCGATCGGCGCGATTATCGCGGCTGGGAGCCCGGTGGAGACGAGTTCCTCTCCCCGGTGCTGACCGCAGCGCTGCTCCTGGCCGACATCCGTCCGCCTGCCACCTTCACCCCCTGGTTCCGGGCGCTGGTGGTGGACAACGGCTGGATCGACCGCGAATGCCGCCCGGTCACCGTGTCCGATCGCAGCGATGGCAAGATCGCCCACCTCGACGGGCTGAACCTGAGCCGCGCCTGGTGCCTGCGGCGGATCGCGGGGGTGGTCGACGACGAGACGCTGCGCGAGCCGCTGCGGCGCCGGGCGGACGAGCATGTCGCCGCCGCCCTGCCCCATGTCGCGGGCGACTACATGGGCGAGCACTGGCTGGCGAGCTTCGCCCTGCTCGCCCTGCTCGGCGAAGACGGCGCGCTCTAGCGTCCGGTCCCCGCCCTGGGCTAAGGCGGGGCGTTCGTCTGCCGGGAGCCCGCATGAGCCGCACGCAATGGATTCTCGCCGCCCTGGTCGCGGGCGTGCTGGCGGGCATGGGGGTCCGCTGGCTCGACCAGCCGGTGCTGACCGGAATCGCCACCGCGGCCATGCCGATCGGGCAGATGTGGGTCCGCGCGCTGCAGATGACGCTGATCCCGCTGATTTTCGCGATGATGACCCACGGGGTCGCCCAGGCGGTGATGGGGGGACGCGGCGGGCGCCTGATCTCGACCACCCTGGGCGTGTTCTTCGGGATCATGGTGGTGACGGTGATCCTCTGCACCATCCTGACCGAAACCGTGCTGCGGATCTGGCCGCTGCCGGCCCACGCGCTCGACAGCCTGCTCGGCAGCGCCGCGCCGCAGCCCCTGCCCGGCTTCGCCGAGCAATTGGTGGCGATCGTTCCCGACAATCCGGTGGCGGCGGCGGCGCAGGGACAGATCTTTCCGCTGGTGATCTTCGCGCTCGGTTTTGGGCTCGCCCTGGCGCGCCTGCCCCGCGCGGCGGACGGCGGCGAGCCGGTGGTGCTGCGGGGCCTGGCCGAGGTGGCGCAGGCGATGATGGTGCTGGTCGACTGGGTGCTGGTGGCCGCGCCGCCCGGCATCTTCCTGCTCTCGCTGGGGCTCGGCATGGCCTCCGGGGTGGGCGTGGCCCAGGTCCTGGGGGTCTTCGTCGCGCTGTGCTTTGCCACCACGTTGCTGATGGCGGCGCTGTGCTATGTCGTGGTCGCGCTGGCCGGCGGCATGCCGCTGCGCGAGTTCGCCGCGGCGATCGCCCCGGCCCAGGCCATGGGGGCGGGAAGCTGTTCCAGCATGGCGACCACCCCGGTGATGATCGAGGTCGCGCTCGAACGGTTGCGCCTGCCCGAGGACGTGGTCGGGCTGGTCATCCCGATGGCGGTCTCGATCTTCCGTCTCGGCACGACCGCCCATGCGGTCGCCGCCGTGCTGGTCGCCGCCCATGCGGTGGGGATCGAGCCGGGACCGGTGCAGCTTGTCCTGGCCGGGTTGGCGGTGATCCTGGGCAGCGTCAGCGGGGCGGGACTGCCGGGGGCGGCGGTGATCTATGCGATCTATGGCCCGGGCCTGCAGGTGCTGGGCGCGCCGATGGCGATGATCCCGCTCTACCTGGCGGTGATCGCCCTGCCCGATCCGGTGATCACCGGGACGACCGTGACCGGGGACCTGACCGCCGCGGTGCTGATCAACCGCCTGCTCGGCCGGCGCACGGGCGCGGTCAGTCGCAGCGATGGTCGCGCCAGTAGCGATCCCACCTGAGCACGGTCCCGGTCCGCAGCATCGCGCAGGACAGGTCGCGCCCGTCGGCAAGGACGCACCAGGCCGCGGTGCGGCTACCGCCCGCCGGACCGGCGGAACGGCAGGACAGGGCGGCGGTCCTCACGCGGACGTGGCCGATGGCCAAGGTGCCACGCGGCCCGCCGAGCAGATCGACCAGGGCATCGCGGGCCGCGATCGCTGTCGCATCCGGACAAGGCTGGTTGGCCCGGCAGTGCCCGTCCATCTCGCGCGCCGCGATCCCCGCCAGCCGCAGCCGCGGCCCCTCGGCGCACCACACCGGGCCATCGCCGTCCCATACCGCCGTGGGCGTGCAGGTGAAGGTTTGATCCTGAGGAACGACGGTCAGGGCCAGGGCCAGCAGCAGGGACATGCCGGCCCGCCTAGCAGAGGTACTTAGTCTATTGGATTAGTTTTCTACTCTGTTGGATGGGGCGCCTGGATCAGGTCAAGGGCCGCCTTCGCCCGATTGCGGACCTTTGCTTCCTCCCCGGCACGGGGAGGGGGACCATCCGCAGGATGGTGGAGGGGCACTCTCCTTGGGGCGCGGCAGTTGGTCAAGGCGGGGTGCCCCTCCACCACCTTCGGTGGTCCCCCTCCCCCGCTGGGGGAGTATCGAAGAACCTCCGCTCCCCACCCAGGCCGGTCATCCAGCCTGCCCATGGATCTGCCCCCAAAGCCCTAGATCCGCGCCCAGAGTTCGGAATTGCGCCGCAGGCCCGGCAGATCGATCCCCAGCTTGTGGACCCGGTTGTAGAAGGTCTTGCGCGGGATCCCCAGCGCCGCGATCGCCTTGCCGATCTCTCCCTTCGCCGCAATCACGGCATCGATGATGGCCTCGCGCTCGAAGGCCTCGACCCGTTCGGTCAAGCCCGGCTGGGCGGCAAGACCCGGCGCGGCCGAATCGAGATCGAGCAGGCCCAGCACGAAGCGTTCGGCGAAATGGGCCAGTTCGCGGACATTGCCGGGCCAGTCATGAAAGCGCAGGACATCGCGCACCGCCGGGGTCATCGGCGGGATCGGCTGGCGCAGCCGGGTCGTGACCAGGCCGACGTGATGCGCGAACAGCGCCGGGATATCCTCGCGCCGGTCGCGCAGGGCCGGCATGGTCAGCCGCACCGCGGCGATGCGGTAGAACAGGGCCGGGACAATGCTCTCCTCCGCCCGGCGCGCATTGGTTCCCGCCAGCGCGACGATCCTGAGGTCGAGCGGGATCGGCTCCTTGCTGCCGGCGGGACGCAGCGCCCGCTCCTCGGCGGTGTGGACCAGCCGCGCCTGGAGCCGGGGCGAGGCGAGGTCGAGATCGTCGAGGATCAGGGTGCCGCGATGCGCCGACAGCATCGAGGCCTGGCCACCCGCCGCGAACAGCTCGTCCTCCAGGGCGTCGGGCAGACCGGCGCAACTGATCGACAGGCAGCGGTGGCGGCGCCGCTTGCCGGCGCGGTGGAGCAGGCGGGCGAACAGCTCCTTGCCGGTGCCGCTCTCCCCCTCGATCAACACGTCGAGATCGCTGTCGGCCAGGGCCGGCAGCATGGCGCGGAGGCGAGTGATCGCCGCCGATTCCCCGATCAGGGCCGAGGCCTGGTCCGCCGTGGCCTGGGCCTTGAGCCGGCGGTTGTCGAGCACCAGCGACCGTGCCCGCGCCGCGCGCTCCACCGCCGCGAGCAGCGCTTCCGGGGCAAAGGGCTTGGTCAGGAAATCCCACGCTCCCGACTTCAGCAGATCGACCGCCATGGCGATGTCGCCATGCCCGGTCATCAGGATCACCGGCAGCTCGGCGTCCTTTTCGCGCAGGCGGCGGAACAGCTCGATCCCGGTGATGCCGGGCATCCGCACGTCGCTGACCACCACCCCGTCCCACTCGGCGTCGAGCGCCGCCAGGGCATCGGGCGCATGCGCGAAGGGCACCACCTCGTGCCCGGCCAGCGTCAGGTACTGGGTGACCGCATGAAGCAGGTCATGGTCATCCTCGACCAGCGCGATGCGGGTGGTGTTCGGCTCGGCGGTCATGACGCCCGCACCAGCACGATCTCGAAGCAGGCGCCCCCGGGGCCGTCGGCGGGAGGAAGTGCGGCCAGGGTGCCACCGAACTCCTCGACGATGTCCCGGGCGATCACCAGCCCCAGCCCCAGCCCGGACGGCCGGCTGGTGACGAATGGCATGAAGAGCTGCGGTGCGATCCCGGCATCGATGCCCGGGCCGTTGTCCTGCAGGCGCAGCCGGACCTCGTGAGGATCGGCGGCGATGGTCAGCCGGATCACCGGGTCGGCCACCTCCGCCACGGCCTCGGCGGCGTTCTGGATCAGGTTGACCACCACCTGCTCCAACCGCACCCGTTCGCCGCGGACCAGCAGGCCCGGCTCGGCGCAGTCGACGCGGAAGTCGATGGCCGAGAGCTTTTCCTTGAGGATCAGGCGCGCCCCTTCGATCACGGCATCCAGCGGCACGGCCCCGGCACCGCCCGCCCCCTTGCGGGCGAAACCCCGCAGGTGGGCCGTGACCGCGCCGATGCGATCCGCCAGCCGGGCGATCGCGGTCAGGTTGGTCCGCACCCCCTCGGCATCGCCGCGATCGAACAGCAGGGCGCTCGTCGCCGCATAGCTGCGGATCGCGGCGACCGGCTGGGCCGTCTCGTGCGCGACGCTCGCAGTGACCTGGCCCAGGGTTGCCAGGCGATTGGCCTGGCGCAACCCTTCGCGCAATTGCGCGGCCCGCGCCTCGGCCGAGGCGCGCTCGGAGATCTCGCTGCGCAGAGCGGCGGTCCGCTCGGCCACGGCGGCTTCGAGCTGGGCGGTGCGGGTGCGGCGCTGGCGGGCCCGCTCAACCAGGATCGCGGCCGTGCCCAGCAGGACCAGCGCGATCAGCCCGGCCCCGACCTGGGCCATCCGCACCGCCGAGCTTACGGTCGGTTGCAGCGGCAGGGCCAGGTTGACCTGCCATCCGGCGGCATCGGGGGCGGTGGTGGAGACAAGGTAGGGCCGGCTGTCGAGATCCGGCACGATCTCCCGCGGGCCGCTGACGCGATAGGGAACCCGGGCGATGGCGCTGACCCCGCTGGTCTGCTCCTCGGCCCGGCGGACCAGCTCGGACAGCGGACGGGTCGCCGCGAAGCGCCAGCGCGGCCGGCTCGAGACAAGGATCACGCCATTGCGATCGGTGACATAGGTGATGCCCTCGGCATCGCGCCACTGGCTCTCGATCAGATCGAACTCCAGCTTGACCACCACCACACCATCGTGCGGGGTGCGGGTGGCCAGGTAGAGCCCGGGCTTGCGGCTGACGCTGCCCAGCGCGAACTGTTCGCCCGCGCCATGGCGCAGGGCATCGCGGAAGTAGGGGCGGAAGCCATAGGCCTGGCCGACGAAGGAGTTGGGCTGGCGCCAGTTGCTGGCGCCCAGCGTGGTGCCGTCGCGCGCCATCACATAGATCACCGGAGCCCCCAGCTCGCGCGCCAGCACCTCGAGCTTGAGGTTCAACCGCTGCACGGCGCCGGGCTCGGGCCGGACGACCGCGGCGACCACGTCGCGATCGTCGGCGAGGACGCGGGGCAGCAGGCGGAACCGGGCGATCTCGCTGGCCATCAGCGCCTGGCGCAGGCGGGCGTCGGCCATGGCACGCGCCTCGAACCGGGCCAGGGCGACGCGGCGGGTGACCTCGCCGGCGATCAGGCCGACGGCCACGGCGCAGGCCAGGGCCACGACGATCGCGATCTTGCCGGAGTGCCTGACCATGCCGGGAAGGCTAACAGATGTGCCGACTTCGGCACAATTGCCGTGACGACGTGCCATAATTGGCACAAACGGCCCGACGACAATCGGTTAAGGCTATGAATTTCCTGTACTGTTCCGTGCTGCCAATTCCGCTTTGCCCCCGGGGAGAGCGCGGCCAGTCTGCGGCGTAACGGCTCGTGCAGAGGCCATCGAGAGGACGAATCAGAGGCCAATGGGTCAGGCATCCCCCACCAGTCCGATACCAGCCCCGGCGGGGCCGTGGTATGCCCGGCTCTATCCGCAGGTGATCGCGGCGATCGTCGGCGGAATTGTCGTGGGCCTGATCTGGCCCGGCTTCGGCGCCAGCCTGCAACCGCTGGGCGAGGGCTTCGTGAAGCTGGTCAAGATGATCATCGCGCCGGTGATCTTCCTGACCATCGTCACCGGGATCGGCGGACTGCAGCAGGCCTCGCAGATCGGCCGCGTTGCCGGGCGGGCCTTCGGCTATTTCCTCGCAGTGTCCTCGCTCGCCCTGGTGGTCGGGCTGGTCGTGGCCAACGTGGTGCAGCCCGGTGCGGGCATGAACATCGCGGTCTCCAGCCTCGACGCCGGGGCGGTGCGCGGCTTTGCCGCCAAGGCGCATGAAGCGACGATCACCGGGTTCCTGCTCGCCATCATCCCCACCACCGTGCTGTCGGCCCTGACCGACGGATCGATCCTGCAGGTGCTGCTCGTCGCCATCCTCTGCGGCGTTGCCCTGGTGACCAGCGGCCCCGCCGCCGCTCCGGTCCTGCGCGGCGCCGAGGCGCTGAGCCAGGTGGTGTTCCGCATGGTGGCGATCCTGATGCGCGCGGCCCCGATCGGCGCATTCGGGGCGATGGCCTTCACCGTGGGCAAGTACGGCCCCGAGGCCCTGCTCCATCTCGGCAAGCTGGTCGCGACTTTCTATCTCACCTCGGCCCTGTTCGTGGTCCTGGTGCTCGGGACGATTGCCCGGCTGGCCGGGTTCTCGATCCTGGCGCTGATCCGCTATCTTAAAGAAGAGCTGCTGCTCGTGCTCGGCACCTCGTCCTCCGAGGCCGCCCTGCCCGCGCTGATGCAGAAGCTGGAGCAGGCCGGTTGCGCCAAGCCGGTGGTCGGGCTGGTGATCCCCACCGGCTATTCCTTCAACCTCGACGGGACCAACATCTACATGACGCTGGCCGCCCTGTTCATTGCCCAGGCCACCGGGGTGGACCTGTCGCTGGGCGATCAGGTTGCGCTGCTGCTGGTGGCCATGGTCAGTTCCAAGGGCGCGGCCGGGGTCACCGGCGCCGGCTTCATCACGCTGGCGGCAACGCTGTCGATCACGCCCTCGGTCCCGGTGGCGGGCATGGCGCTGATCCTGGGCGTGGACCGCTTCATGAGCGAATGCCGCGCGCTGACCAACTGCATCGGCAATGCCGTGGCCGCGATCGTCATCGCCGGCTGGGAACGCGCGCTCGACCGCGATCGCCTGGCTGCGGCGCTGGGCGGACGGGCAACCGCCCTGTCCGATCCGGCGGCCATCGACGCGGCGCCCGCCGTCACATCGCCCATCGTCACACCACCATCGCAACCCATTCAGACGGGCCGGATCCATCCGGATCAAGCCCCCGCCGAATAGAACGAACAAGCAAACCAGGGGAGGTCAGAACATGGCTAGCACAACCACCATCCATCGCGCGCTGATCGGCGTTTCGCTCGCCGCGCTGCTCGCACCGGGCACCGGCTGGGCCCAGCAGGCCCCGGCCGCCGAAGGCCAGGGCGCCAGCGCCGAAGCGACCGCCACGGAGGCGGAAGCCGGGGCCGCGATCACCGTGATCGGTTCGCGCGGCAAGCCGCGCACCGATGTCGAGCGGCCGGTCGCGGTCGACGTGGTTTCGGGCGCCGAGCTGCGCGCGACCGGGCAGGTCGATCTGGGCCAGCAGATCCAGTTCACCTCGCCCTCGTTCAACTCGACCAAGTTCGGCATCAACGGCGCGACCAACTTCGCCGACCCGGCCTCGCTGCGCGGCATGTCGCCGGACCAGGTGCTGCTGCTGGTCAATGGCAAGCGCCGCCACCAGTTCTCGGCGCTGAACCTCAACGTCGCACCCGGGCTCGGCACGGTGGTGTCGGACCTCAACGCGATCCCCAGCGGGGCGATCCAGCGGATCGAGGTGCTGCGCGACGGCGCGGCGGCCCAGTACGGGTCGGACGCGATCGCCGGCGTGATCAACCTGACGCTCAACAACGCCAGCGAAGGCGGCACCGTCAACGTCACCACCGGGCTCAACAAGGAAGGCGACGGCTTCACCGTCCGCACCATGCTGAACCAGGGGTTCAAGCTGGGCGGCAACGGCGGCTTCATCAATTACACGCTGGAATACTTCAGCACCGAGGGCACCAACCGTTCCGACCCCTATGACGGCGTGCTCTATCCGGCGGCGCCGGCCAATTACACCGGGCCGACCGCCAACTTCCCCTACACCACGGCCAATCCGCGCGCGGACCGCGGGGTCTATCCGCAGGGTGCCTTCGTGGTCGGCAACTATGGCCAGAACCAGAACCGCACGTACCAGGCGTTCCTCAATTCCGAACTGCCCCTGTCCGATGCGGTCACCGCCTATCTGTTCGGCGGCTATTCGCGCAAGGACATCCGCGCCTTCGGCTTCTTCCGCGCGCCGGCGACCTTCGCCAACTCCAACCTGACAATCTATCCCGACGGTTACGTGCCGATCCTGCCGGGCCGGTCGATCGACTGGTCGGTCAACGGCGGCTTCAAGGGCGAGCTCGCCGGCTGGGATCTGGATCTCAGCTATGGCGTGGGCCACAACCATCTGGACCAGTGGGCCAACAACACGGTCAACGCCTCGCTCGGCGCGGCCAGCCCGACCTCGTTCTACATCGGCCGCAGCGCCTTCACCCAGCACGTGGTGGAGTTCACCGGATCGAAGGATTTCGGATCGGTGCTGGGCATGGATTCGCTGAACGTGGCGATGGGCGCGCAGTGGCGGCGTGACAACTTCCAGGTCGACCGCGGTGACCCCGCGTCCTATGCGATCGGCCCGCTGACCGCCTCGGGCAAGACCCCCGCGACCAATGGCCGCCCCGGCTATGCCCCGCAGGACGAGAACGACCTGAGCCGCCGCAACATCGGCGCCTTCATCGACGTCGAGGCCGACATCACCCCGAAGCTGCTGATCGCCGCCGCGCTGCGGTACGAGAACTACAGCGATTTCGGCGGCAACCTGTCGGGCAAGTTCGCCGGGCGCTTCAAGCTGAGCGAGCAAATCGGCCTGCGCGCCTCGTACAACCGCGGTTTCCGCGCGCCTTCGCTGGCGCAGCTCGGCAACCGGGTCAACACCTCGACCGTGCAGAACGGCCTGATCCTGCAGACCCAGCAGATTTCCAGCGACAACCCGCGGCTGGCGCAGCTCGGCATCCCCGCACCCAAGGCCGAAATCTCGAACAGCTTCGCCGCTGGCCTGACCGGGGATTTCGATCGGCTGACAGTGACCATCGATGCCTTCCAGATCAACATCAAGGACCGCATCGCGATCACCGACGGCATCCTGACCGCCAACTATCCCGCGGTCGCGGCCCTGTTCCCCGGGGTGCGTGAAATCCGCTTCTTCACCAACCAGGTGGATACCCGGACCCGCGGCATCGACGTGGTGGCGACCTACAAGATCCCCTTCGACAACGGCAACAAGCTGAGCCTGACCCTGGCCGGCACCCACGCCGAGACCAAGGTCCTGCGCCAGCGCGCCACCCCCGCCGCGCTCATCGCCGGCGCGACGGCCGCGAACCAGGCGGCGCCGCTGATCGGACTGACCGCGATCGAGCTGATCGAGGTGGCCCAGCCGCGGTCCAAGATCCTGTTCTCGTCGAACTTCGACGTGGGCAAGCTGACCCTGGGCGCGCGCGCGAGCTACTTCGGATCGGTCAAGGCGTTCAGCACCGGGCTCAATGCGGCGGACAGCAATGTGAAGTGCGATGCCAACAACCGCTGCGTGCAGACCTTCGGCGGCAAGACCCTGTTCGACATGAACGTGACCTATCGCGTCTCCGACCGGCTGTCGCTGACCGCCGGCGGCAACAACATCTTCGACACCTATCCCGACAAGTGGAACGCCCGCCGCAATGGCTTCACCGGCGAGGCCGCGTCCTATTCGAACGGTCAGACGCCCTACACCCGCAACGCCGGCCAGTTCGGCTTCAACGGGGCGTATTACTACCTGACGGCCAATCTGACGTTCTGATCCCCTTCTGGTCCGGAGCCGGTTTGCGCCCCGCGCGAAACCGGCCCGGACCGACCGGCTCTACCCTGCCTGAACCGGCGGCGGTCCCTTAACCGCTGCCGGTTCCCTTTTTCGTGACCCGTCCATGGTCCGGCTTGAGCCGAGTGGTGAGAACGACATTTTCGCGTACCCAAGGAGTCCCGAACCCTTGCACGCAGCGTAACCGGCGCATCCGTAAACCTCCTGGTAACCGTTGCCGTTTACCTTTGCCGCCATGTTTGGACCAGGCGATCCCATTCCATCGGTCTATCTGCGGACCGCAAACAAGGTTGACTACGCGCTCGACAGCGTGGGTGGCCGCTACATCGTGATCAGCTTCATTGCCGGGCGCAACCAGCCCGGGGCGGCCGATTACCTGGCGGCGCTGTATGGCAGCGGCGAACTGTTCGACGACGAGCGGGCGTGCTGCTTCGTGGTGTCCAGCAGTGCCGAGGACTGCATGAACCGGGCGATCGAGGATCGCCTTCCCGGCATCCGCGTGGTCTGGGACTTCGACCACCGCGTCTCGCGCGCCTTCGGCAACCTGGAGAGCGCCACGGCCGACACCGTTACCTTGCGGCTGGTCACCTTCGTGCTCGATCCGGCACTGCGCGTGGTCGAGGTGATCCCGGTCGACGATCTGCGTAACCATTTCGAGGCGGTCCGCGCGGTTGTCGCCGCCCTGCCCGATCCCCGCGCCCACACCGATGGCTGGGCGCCGGTGCTGCAGGTGCCGGGCCTGCTCGAACCCGAACTCTGCCGCGAGTTCATCGCCTATGCCGAGCGCACCGGGCTTGAGGACAGCGGCTTCATGACCACCGACCCGGCCACCGGGCAGACGGTGGGGATGATCAATCATCGCCACAAACGCCGCTCCGACTGCATGATCGAGGATGCGGACCTGCGCCGCGCGCTGGAAATGCGGGTGGTGCGGCGCCTGGTGCCGCAGATGGAAAAGGCGTTCCAGTTCAAGGCGACCCGGCTGGAGCGCTATCTGATCGCCTGCTACGAAGGCGAAACCGGCGGCTGGTTCCGCCCGCACAAGGACAACACCACGCTGGGCACGGCCCATCGCCGCTTTGCCGTGACCATCGCGCTCAACGACGAGTACGAAGGGGGCGGACTGCGCTTTCCCGAATTCGGTCGGCGGGTCTATCGTCCGGCTGCGGGGGAAGCGATCGTCTTTTCCTGCTCGCTGCTGCACGAGGCGCTGCCGGTCACGGGTGGGCGCCGGTTCTGCCTGCTGCCCTTCCTTTACGACGAGGCCGCCGCCGAGATCCGGCTGGCCAACGCCCGCCACCTGGCCGACGAGGACAAGGCTCGCCAGGTGATCGCCTCGGTCAAGGGCGAGACGGTCGCGGCCGGGCCGGAGAGCGATGGGAAGGCCAAGCGGGCCTCCGCCAAGACATCGCCCAAGTGCAGCCGCACGAAGCGGGCCGCATCCGATGCGGCCGGAACCGAGCGGCCGGCCCGCCGATCAAGACGCGCCGGCGCCGGCTGATCCGGTCTCAGCGGCCGATCGCCCGGCTCTGGACATTGAGCTGGCGATTGAGCTGGCGCTGCTCGCCGCGGGTGATGTAGCCGCCGTTGGCCTGGGCGTAGGCCCGGGTCTGCTGCGCGATTGCCCGGGTCGAGCCCTTCAGCGCGCGCGCCTCGGCCGGGGTGAGATCGCCTTCGCGACGCTCGTGATTGATCCGGGCGATCTGGTGATGGGTCCGTGCGAGAACCTGGGCCTGGCGGGGATGGGCCTGGACCCAGGGCCCGGCCATGGCGGGCGTACCCAGGCCGATCGCAAGGGCCAGCGAACCGAAGATCGCCGCGGATTTTGTCCGGTTGAACATGCCACTACTCCTTGAGTGATTGCGATGGACGGGCCGATACTGCGGCCCGGACCCGTCATCGCGCGGCGCGACTGAACGCGCCGTGACGAGGCGAGCAAGCCGGGGTTCATTGTTCTTGCGGTGTTTGGTTAAGGCGCGCCCCGGGTGTCTGGCCCCGGGGCTCGCCGGCCTCAGAACGCCAGTCGCACCGTCAGGCGGGCGTTGATCGGCGCTCCGGGGGTGATGTTGTCGTTGTTGTGGGCCGAGGCGAAGTAGGCGGTGTCGAGCAGGTTCTCGACATTGAGCTGCACGTCGATCCGCTCCCCCAGCTTGGCGAACAGGGCGGCGTCGAGCCGGGTGAAGGCCGGCACCAGCGTGGTCGTGGCACTGGTGCGGATCGCGGCATACTGGCTCGACTGGTGAACCACGCCCAGCCCCACGCCGAACCGGCGGCTGACATCGTAGCGGTTCCACAGGGCGAACTGGTGGCGCGGCACCTGGGCCAGACGGACGAAGCTGTTGCCCTTCAGGCGCGCGTCCTGGAAGGTGTAGCCGCCCGACAGTTGCCAGTGGCTCAGGATCTTGCCGGTCAGGCCGATCTCGGCACCACGCGTGCGGGTTGCGCCGACATTGATCGAGGCGGCGGGATTGGCCGGATCGGGCGTGGTCGCATTGTTGCGATCGAGCTGGAATGCCGCCGCGGTCAGGCTGAGGCCGCGCGGCAGGTCCCACTTCGCCCCGATCTCGTAATTGGTGAAGCTTTCCGGCGCCAGGTTTTGCGTCGTCGTGGTCAGGCTGAGGAACTGCTCGCCCGAGCGCGGCAGGAACGACTTGCTGACGCTGCCATAAAGCGAGACGTTCTCCTGCGGCTTGACCACCAGCCCCAGCCGCGGGCTGACGCTGCGATCGGTCCGGACGAAGGGTCGCGGCGTGCCGATCTGGTCGGTCCCGGTGATGCGGAACTGGTCGAAGCGCAGTCCGACCAGCAGGTCGAGATGGGGGCCGAAGGCGATCTGGTCCTGAACATAGGCCGATACCACGTCGACGTCCGACACCGTGTTGCGTGCCGGGATGTTGAACACCACAGTCGGGAACACGGGGTTGCGCAGGCTCAGCGTGGATGCCGAGAACGTGCCGTTGAGCCGCTGGCTGGCGGTGTGCTGGTTGCTCGCCTCCAGCCCGAGCAGCAGGGTGTGCTGGGTCGGCCCGAGCGCGCCCTTCCACACCAGGTTGCTCTGGGCGATCAGGTTGCGGCGCTGGGTCGCGTCGGCATAGTTGCCCAGCGGGACCAGGCCGGTGGCCAGATTGGCGGGGCCGTTGGCGAAGACGTTGCTGTAGTACTTGTCGTAATCACCAAACAGGAGCGTGTTGGACCAGGTCAGGTTGTCGGCCAGCTCGGCGTCGGCACGCAGCCGCACGATGTGCGCGGTCAGGCCGGTCCGGTTGACCCCGGGAATGCCGAAGAAGGTGTCGCGATAGCCGGTGATCGGGGTGTTGGGCCGCCCGGCCGCCGTGGCCACCGACGGCACGCCGCGATCCGCCACGCGATCGTCGTGGACATATTCGTAGGACAGGCCCAGCTTCCAGCGGCCCAGATCGGCACCGATCGTGGGATTGAAGGCATAGCGCTCACCGCCATAGTAATCGCGGTTGCTGGCCAGATTCTGGTACTCGCCGTTGACCCGCAGAGCGGCAGTGCTCGCCAGGGGCAGGTTGACATCGGCCGCCGCGATCCAGTCGCCGAAGGTGTTGACGCTGGCATTGCCACCCACGGCGAGCCGGTTGGCGATCGGGGCCTTCTGCACGCGGTTGACCACCCCGCCGCCGCCGCCACGGCCGAAGATCAGGGCCGAAGGACCCTTGAGCACCTCGACCCGCTCGATGTTGTAGAGCCCGCGATAGTACTGCACGTCATCGCGCACCCCATCGAGGAAGAAGTCGGCCGTAGTGTTCTGCCCGCGCAGCGTGATCTGGTCGCGGTTGCCCTCGCCCTGCCCCACGGTGGTGCCGGGAACATAGCGCAGCACATCGGCCATCGATGCCACGGCCTGATCATCCAGCCGCTCGCGGGTCACCACGGCGATCGACTGGGGAATGTCGATCAGCGGCGTGTCGGTCCGGGTGGCGCTGCTCGAGCTGTCGAGGCGATAGCCGCCGTGATGCCCGGTGACGACGATCACCGGCTCTCCCGCCGCCTCGTCGGCATCGGCCGCCGCCGCGCGCGCGGAGCCGGGAAGCGCCAGCGGCAAGGCGGTGAGGGTCAGGGCCGTGGCCAGGGTGGTGAAGTGCGACATGGTGTTCAACGGCCTCGATTGCGGTGTCGAGGTCGGGACTACCGCTATTGCGAGTGACTTGCAATAGCGAATCGAGACGATGGTCGCTCCGGCGGCAGCACAGGTGTCCCGCCGCGGGAATCGGCGTCGGACATCAGGTGCGACTGTTGGCGAGAGCCGTGGTGCTGACCGATCCGATCGGGCCGGTTTCGTCGTAGATCCGGCAGTGCCCGAGGGCGATTCCCTGCGAGGCATCGTGCAGGATCGCCTCGAGCCCGATCCATTCGCCGGCGGGCAAGCGGTGCAGTTGGGCGATCACATCGGTGTTGATGAAGTGAATCCCGGCGTCCGACCAGTGTGTCCACGGACTGGCAAAGTCCGAGGCATAGGCCACGCGGGTGAAGGGCGTCAGCGGTTCCCCGCCGACGATCGCGTACCAACTGCGCAGCCAGACCCGGCGCGGTCCATAGGTGCCGATCGTTCCCGCAATCGGCCGCAGCTCCGCCCGCCACATGCGCTGTGGATCGGGGACGGAGGCCACCTGGTCCGGATGCGGCGCGTCCCATGGTTCGTGCCCCGGCCAGACCTGTCCCGGCGGGACCGGGGCGGGCCGCAGCAACTGGCAGACCGCGCGGGCATACTCGTTGTCGCCGATCATCAGCCGCGCCTCGACCAGCCGCAGCCGGCCGCCGTCGCGAATCACCCGGGTTTCGACAGTGCACGGCTGCATCCGCGCGAGACGGTGCATGTCGACGCTCAACCGGGTCGGCACCAGCCCGTCCCCACCGTGGCGGCGTTCGATCTCGTGCCCGAGCAGCGCCACGCAGGCGCGGCCGTCCATCGAATCGGGCGTCCAGTACCCGCGCGCGAAGGCGTGCGGAACAAAGGCATCGCCGTCGCGGTCAAACAGGGCTTCTTGCATCATCGCCTCTCGGGTCATCTCTTGTCCGGTCGCGGTCGTGGCAGGTGGCGCCCTATCCGCCAGCCCAGCCCGGGCCGCAAGTCCTGCCTTGCCCGGTGCAGGCCGGACGATTAGCGTCCGCCGCCATGGCGACGTTCATTCTGATCCCCGGTGCCTGGCACGGGGCGTGGTGCTGGGAGCGGGTGGCTCCCCTGCTGGAAGCCGACGGGCACCGGGCCATCGCCCCCGAACTGACCGGCATGGGCGAAGATCGCGCCCGCGCGGCGGAGGGTACGCTGACCGGCTGGATCGACCAGATCACCGCTTGCGTCGAAGCCGAGCCGGAGCCGGTGGTCCTGGTCGGCCACAGCCGCGGCGGCGCGGTGATCAGCGGCGTGGCCGAGCGCCGGCCCGACCGGATCCTGCGCCTGGTCTACGCGGCGGCGCTGCTGCTACGCGACGGGGTAGCAGTGCGCGACCAGTTGGGCGGAGTGGCCGATGCGACGCCGACCCGGATCCACAAGGACGACGACGGCACCTGCCGGGTTGAACCGGACGACGTCGCTGCGGCGCTTTACAACACCACCGATCCGGCCTGGGTGGCACGGGCGGTGGCACAGCTCGGGCCGGAGCCGCGCGTCGCGCTGCGCACGCCCGTGTCCCTCTCGGCCGAACGGTTCGGACGCGTGCCACGCGGCTATGTGGAGTGCGCGCAGGATCGCACCATCCCCCTGGCCGCCCAGCGCGCGATGCAGGCGGACTGGCCGTGCGACCGGGCCGTCACGCTCGATTGCGATCATTCCCCGTTCTATTCGGCGCCGGCGGACCTGGCCCGGGCCCTGATCGCGATGGCCGCGCCGACGGACTGATCCGGCGCTCGGGCATCGGCCGCCTCAGCGCTTGTCTTGCCCGGGAGAACCACCCTAGCATGCCGGACACCCCGCAGGGGGGTGGCTGGCGCAAGAGTGCGGGAGGAAGCCGCAGGTGACGGAGATCGCAGGGTGACGGAGATCGCAGAGTGACGGAGATCGGGGTCGGACTGGTCGGCTACGGACTGGGCGGGCGGGTCTTCCATGCGCCCTTCGTGGCCGCCACTCCCGGTCTGAGGCTGCGCGCCGTCGTCTCGGGCGATCCGGCCAAGGTGCAGGCGGACTGGCCCGGCATGGCCGTGGTTCCCTCGATCGAAGTCCTGCTGGCCCTCCCCGGGATCGATCTGGTGGTGGTGTCGAGCCCCGACCACCTCCATGCCGATCACGCGCTGCAGGCGCTGGCCGCCGGCAAGCATGTGGTGGTGGACAAGCCCTTCGCCACCACGCTGGACGATGCCCGACGGATCACCGCCGCGGCCGAAGTGGCCGGGCGCCTGCTGACCGTGTTCCACAACCGCCGCTGGGACGCCGATTTCCTGACCCTGCAGGACCTGATCGCCAGCGGCCGCCTGGGCGAGGTGGTCCACCTCGACAGCCATTTTGACCGCTGGCGGCCCGAGGCCGCGCCGGTGTGGAAGGAGGCGCGCGAAGGGGGTTCGTGGCAGGATCTGGGGCCGCATCTGATCGATCAGGCGCTCTGCCTGTTCGGCGTGCCCCAGGCGGTGAGCGCGGACATCGCAACCTTGCGTCCCGGCGCGCCCGCTCCCGACTGGTTCCATGTCGTGCTGCATTATCCCGGGCGGCGGGCCACGCTCCACGGCAGCAAGCTGGCCGCCGACCACGGCCTGCGCTTCGCCGTGCACGGCACCGGCGGGAGCTGGATCAAGCACGGGCTCGACCCGCAGGAGGGAGCAATCCTTGCGGGGCAGAGGCCCGGCGATGAGGGCTGGGGAATCGATCCCCTGCCAGGTTTGCTGACCACCGGCGAACCGGGCACCACGCCGGGGCCGCACCCCAACCGCCCCGGCGACTACCGCCTGTTCTGGCAGGCGCTGGTCGCGGCCCTGCGCGGTGAGGGTGCGAACCCGGTCCTGCCGGGCGAGGCGCTGGCAGTGATGGAGGTGCTTGCCGCCGCGCAGCGCAGCGCGGCGGAAGGTCGCACCATCGCGCTGTGACGACTCAGCCCGGACCGGGCAGGGCGGCGGCGAGCACCTCGACCTCGGCCAGGGCGCGCAGGGCATCATTGAGATGGGTGCACCCGGCGGTGCGCCGCAAGCGCGCCAGCACCTCCTCGCGCAGCTCGCGTGCCGGAACGCCGATCAGTGCCACGGTGTTGGCCGGCGCGGCGCGGCACACCGCATAGGGCAGCGTCCCGGGCGTGGCCTCGAGCCGGGCGAGCCGGCCGTCCGGCCCGATGCGGGCATGGAGCAGGTATTCGTGAATCGCCAGGCGGGCGCCGCCGTCCGGGGCGGTCGCCGAATCCTGGAACAGCGCCTCGACCGCGATGGCATCGCCCTCGCGCCAGACGTCGATGCGGCGCGCCCGGCGAAAGGCCATGCCCGGCCAGTCGGGCAGAGCGTGCCAGCCGTGGGGGTCCGCCGGGTTCGGCAGCGGCTCGACGCGGGGCACGTTGTCGCTGGGAACCGCGGTGCCGTCCTCGTCCAGCCCCGGCGAACCGCGCCGCAGGCCCATGCAGACCCCGGTCATTTGCGGTTTGGGCAGGTCGACGAACAGGTTGGCCCAGTCATCGTGCCAGCGGGTGTAGGCCCAGCCCGAGACGAAGCTGGCCCCGGCGAGGTCATCGATCAGCAGATGCAGCGGGGTGCCTTGCGCCTTTTCCTGCGGCAGGGCCTCGACCAGCGCCTGGCGAAGATGCCCACCGGCGCGCGCGCCGACCAGGGCCGGCAAGCCGGCGGGCGACGGGTCCGCCGTGATCGACAGGATCGTCCGGTCGGCGATCACCGCGCGCAGCTCGGCCTCGGCCAGCAGGTCCGGGCGCTGCGCCGGATCGTCCGTCCGCGCATCGCGGCAGCGCCCCAGATAGTGCCCCGGCCGGGCGAAGCCCTCGGGCCAGTGAACGTCGATCGACATGGTCCGCCGCACCGATCCGGGCCGCCGCGGCGGCGTGGTGCCGTGCGGGGCGCAGATCGGGTCGGCAAAGTCCGGCAGCGGCGTGCCGGCCAGGGTCAGGCCCAGCTCGGCAGGCTCGAGGTCCGGGGGAAAATCTTGGGTCATCGGCCTCATGCGGGGGCGACGGGAACCGGATCTGGCCTGCCGCGCGATCCGCCCCTGTCACAGTCGGGCGGGCTTGGCCAGTCGCAGATGGCCCGGATCAGCGCGGCAGCAGCAGGTCGCGATGGCGATGGACCAGCGCGTCGATCCAGTCGCGTCCGGCCCGGATGCGGGCGAGCTGGTGCGTGTCCTGGTGCGTGACCAGCCAGAAGCTGCGCACGATCCGGCATTGCGGCAGGGGCGCGACCAGCGCCGGATCGGCATCGCCGATGAAGCAGGGCAGCACGCCGATCCCGCCCCCGCTGGCCAGCAGGCGGTGCTGGGCATTGATGCTCGACAGGCGCAACTGCGGGGCCAGGCCGGGATGCACCTCGTCCAGATAGCGCAGCTCGGGGGCATAGAGCAGATCGGGCACATAGCCGACCAGGCAATGCCCGTGGGCCAGGTCGGCCGGGTCGCGCGGAGGGCCGACGCGATCGAGATAGCCCGGGGTGGCATAGAGCGTCAGCGCATAGTCCGACAGCTTGCGCGCGATCACCGGTCCGGCCTTGGGTCGCGACAGGGTGACGGCGATGTCGGCCTCGCGCTTGGATGGGCTGAGGAAGCCCGAGCTGGCCACCAGATCGATGGTCAGCGCGGGGTGGGCCGCGGCGAATTCGGCGATGCGGCTGGCGAGGAACCAGGTGCCGAAGCCTTCGGACACGCTGATCCGCAGCAGGCCGGACAGGCCGGCCGCCGGGCCGCCCTGGTCCTCGATCTGGGCCGCAGCCTGGGCCATCGGCTCGACGCGGGCGAGCAGGGCCTCGCCCGCTTCGGTCAGGACCTGGCCCAGCCGGGTCTGTTCGAACAGGGTGGCGCCCAGCCGCGCCTCGAGCCTCCGCAGCCGCCGGCCCATGGTCGTGGGATCGACCCGCAAGGCCTGCCCGGCCTTCGACAGTTGCCCGGTCTGGGCAATGGCCAGGAAGACCTGCAGGTCATTCCAGTTGAGTGTCTGCATTTTTGCAGGCGATACTCGCAAACTTACCGGTTGTCTGCAAAAACCGCGAGGCCCATGGAGGCCGCGACCCTGTTCAGCGGAGCCTGTCCCATGCGCCTGATCGACCATTTCCTTGCCGGCGGTACGGCCGGGCTCGATTCCTCCCGCCACAGCGACGTGTTCGATCCCAACAACGGCGCGGTCCAGGCGCAGGTCGTGCTGGGCGGCGCCGACGCGCTCGACCGGGCGGTCGCGGCAGCCCAGGCGGCCCAGCCCGCCTGGGCGGCGACCAACCCGCAGCGCCGCGCCCGCGTGATGTTCGAATTCAAGCGGCTGGTCGAAGCCAACATGGACGAACTGGCGCGGATGCTTTCGGCCGAACATGGCAAGGTGATCGCCGACAGCAAGGGCGATATCCAGCGCGGGCTGGAAGTGGTGGAGTTCGCCTGCGGCATCCCCCACGTCCTGAAGGGCGAATACACCCAGGGCGCCGGCCCGGGGATCGATGTCTATTCGATGCGCCAGCCGATCGGGATCGGCGCGGGCATCACCCCGTTCAACTTCCCTGCGATGATCCCCCTGTGGATGAGCGCGGTGGCGATCGCCTGCGGCAACGCCTTCATCATCAAGCCCAGCGAACGCGACCCCTCGGTGCCGGTGCGGCTGGCCGAACTGTTCCTGGAAGCCGGCCTGCCTGCCGGAATCTGCCAGGTGGTCCAGGGCGACAAGGCCATGGTCGACGCGATCCTGGATCACCCGGCGATCGGCGCGGTCAGCTTCGTCGGATCGTCCGACATCGCCCATTACGTCTACAACCGCGGCGTCGCGGCGGGCAAGCGGGTCCAGGCGATGGGCGGGGCCAAGAACCATGGCATCGTCATGCCCGACGCCGATCTGGACCAGGTGGTCAACGACCTCGCCGGGGCGGCCTTCGGCTCGGCGGGCGAGCGTTGCATGGCCTTGCCGGTGGTGGTCCCGGTCGGTGCGGACACGGCCGAGCGGCTGCGCGCCAAGCTGATCCCGGCGATCGAGGCGCTGCGCGTGGGCGTGTCGACCGATCCCGAGGCCCATTACGGCCCGGTCGTCACCCAGGCGCACAAGGCGAAGATCGAAGGCTGGATCGCCACCTGCGCCGCGGAAGGCGGCGAGCTGGTGATCGACGGTCGCGGCTTCACCCTGCAGGGGCACGAGAACGGGTTCTTCGTCGGACCCACGCTGATCGACCACGTCACCCCGACGATGGAGAGCTATCACAACGAGATCTTCGGCCCGGTGCTGCAGATCGTCCGGGCGAACGATTTCGACGAGGCCTTGGCGCTGCCCAGCCAGCACCAGTATGGCAATGGCGTCGCGATCTTCACCCGCAACGGCCACGCCGCGCGCGAATTCGCGGCGCGGGTCAATGTCGGGATGGTCGGGATCAACGTGCCGATCCCGGTGCCGGTCGCCTACCACACCTTCGGGGGGTGGAAGCGTTCGGCCTTCGGCGATACCAACCAGCACGGGATGGAAGGCGTGAAGTTCTGGACCAAGGTCAAGACCGTGACCCAGCGCTGGCCCGACGGCTCACCCGACGGCGGCAACGCCTTCGTCATCCCGACGATGGGGTGACCGCGAGCCAGCGACAGCCTATCTCCCGTTCGTGTCGATGACCCACGAAGGACCACAATGACCGGACAGTTCGAACTCACCGAGGACCAGCTCGCGATCCAGGAGATGGCGCGGCGCTTCACCGCCGATGCGATCACCCCCTTCGCGGCGCAGTGGGACGAGGAGCATCGGTTCCCGCGCGAAACGATCAAGACCGCGGCCGAGCTGGGCTTCGCGGCGATCTACGTCAGCGAGGCCTCGGGCGGGATCGGGCTGGGCCGGCTCGAGGCAGCGCTGATCATGGAAGCCATGGCCTATGGCTGCCCGACGACCAGCGCCTTCATCTCGATCCACAACATGGCCGCCTGGATGATCGACACCTTCGGCGACGACGCGCTGAAGGCGCGCTACCTGCCCGATCTCGTCACGATGGAGCGGATGGCGAGCTATTGCCTGACCGAACCGGGCTCGGGCTCGGACGCGGCGGCGCTGCGCACCACGGCGCGGCGGGATGGCGACGATTACGTGCTCAACGGGACCAAGCAGTTCATCTCGGGCGGCGGGGTCAACGACGTCTATGTGGTGATGGTCCGCACCGGCGAGGACGGCCCCAAGGGCATTTCCTGCCTGGTGGTCGACAAGGACACCCCCGGGGTCAGCTTCGGCGCGCCCGAGCGCAAGCTGGGGTGGAACGCCAGCCCCACCGCCCAGGTGATCTTCGACAATGCCCGCGTGCCGGTGGCCAACCGCGTCGGCGCCGAGGGCGACGGCTTCCGCTTCGCCATGGCCGGGCTCGATGGCGGGCGGCTCAACATCGGCGCCTGCTCGCTCGGCGGGGCGCAGCGCTGCCTCGACGAGGCGGTCGCCTATGTGAAGGACCGCCGCCAGTTCGGCCGCGCCGTGGCCGAGTTCCAGAACACCCAGTTCACCCTGGCCGACATGGCGACCGATCTCGAGGCGGCCCGCGCGCTGCTCTATCTCGCCGCGGCGAAGGTCAGCGCCGGGGCGCCCGACAAGACCCGTTTCTCGGCCATGGCCAAGAAGCTGTCCACCGATACCGGGTCGTCGGTGGTGGACCGGGCGCTGCAACTGTTCGGCGGCTATGGCTATCTCAAGGACTATCCGATCGAGCGTTTCTGGCGCGACCTGCGCGTGCACCGCATCCTCGAAGGCACCAACGAGGTGATGCGGATGATCGTCGGACGCGACCTGCTGAAGTAACCGTCGGCCGGAAGGCCAACCGACCGAGAGCAGGTATTGCGCAGAGCTCAAGCCCCTCCCCTTCAGGGGAGAGCCCCCACCCCAACCCCTCCCCTGAAGGGGAGGGGCCAACAGCTCGGATCGTCCGGGCTGTGCTGTGTTCAACCCTGTATCGGGAGAGACTGCCATGATCATCGCCTTCATCGGCCTGGGCAACATGGGCGGCGGCATGGCCGCGAACCTGGTCAAGGCGGGGCACACCGTCCGCGCCTTCGACCTCGCCCCCGCCGCGCTCGAGCGCGCCGCGGCGAGCGGCTGCGCCACCTTCACCTCGGCGCGCGAGGCGGTGGACGGGGCCGAAGCGGTGGTCTCGATGCTGCCCAACGGGGCGATCGTCCGCGCGGTCTACACCGCCGACGTGTTCGGCACGGCCCCGGCCGGGGCACTGCTGCTCGACTGTTCGACCATCGACGTGGCGACTGCCCGCGACGTGGCCGATACCGCCGCGGCCGCGGGCTATGCTATGCTCGACGCGCCGGTCTCGGGCGGGATCGGCGGGGCCAATGCGGGGACGCTCACCTTCATGGTCGGCGGCACCCCGGAAGGCTTCGCCCGGGCCGAACCGATCCTCAAGGCCATGGGCAAGGCGGTGATCCACGCCGGTGCGCCGGGCGCGGGCCAGGCGGCCAAGATCTGCAACAACATGATCCTGGGCGGCACGATGATCGCCACCTGCGAGGCCTTCGCCCTGGCCGAGAAGCTCGGGCTCGATCTGCAGACCTTCTACGACATCTCGTCGGTCTCGTCGGGCCAGTCGTGGTCGATGACTTCCTATTGCCCGGTCCCGGGGGTCGGCCCGCAAAGCCCGGCGGACAACGGCTATCAGGGGGGCTTCGCCGCCGCGCTTATGCTGAAGGACCTGAAGCTCGCGCTCGAGGCCGGGGCGGCGACCGGCACCCCGCTGGCGATCGGCACCCGCGCCGCCGAGCTTTACACCGCCTTCGCCGAGTCCGGCCACGGCAACACCGATTTCAGTGGCATCATCGAAACCCTGCGCTGAGGCGCGGGCTTGTCTGATGCCCGGCGGAAGCCGATCTAGAGCCTGTCCCGTTGAGGTGGATTCGCCGTGACGGAGCCGATTTTGGTTCAGCGCGAGGAGAGAGGAGGGAGCTATGCCGATGCATAGTGACCGACGATGGACGCTGCGGCGGACCAAAATCGGCCCGCTCCGCCCAATCCCGGCGCATCCACCTAAAGAGGACAGGCTCTAGACCTCATGCTTTCGATTCTCGCGCTGTTCCGCATCGGCATCGGTCCGTCCAGTTCGCACACGGTCGGACCGATGCGCATCGCCCGCCGGTTCGCCCTCGGACTCGAGCACACCGGACGGCTGGCGCAGGTGCGGCGGGTCGAGGTGGAGCTGCAGGGGTCGCTCGCGCTGACCGGGGCGGGCCACGGCTCGATCGGTGCCTCGGTGCTGGGCCTGCTCGGCGAGGAGCCTGACCGGATCGATCCGGATCGCGTCCCGACGCTCCTGGCCGAGGCCGATCGGGGCACCCTTTGCCTGCTGGGCCGCCAGCCGATCGACTTCGTCACCACCCGCGACGTGGTGCTGGCCTGCGATGTGATCCCGGCGCTCCATCCCAACGGCATGCGCCTGCGCGCCTTCGCGGCCGATGGCACGGTGCTGGTCGACGAGACCTGGTATTCGACCGGCGGCGGTTTCATCGCCACCGCCGCGCAGCTCGCCGCACCCTCTGCGGATGACCTGGTGGCAAGTCGGGTCCAGGCCCCCTTCCCCTTCGCCTCGGCGGCGGACCTGCTTGCGCTCTGCGCTTGCGAGGAGCGCTCGATCGCCGAGCTCGTGCTCGCCAACGAGGGCGCCTGGCGTCAGGAGGCGGAGACGCTCGCCGGGCTCGACGCGGTGATCGCGGCGATGAACGCCTGCATCGATCGCGGCCTCACCCGCGAAGGCCAACTGCCCGGCGGCCTCGCCGTGCGCCGCCGGGCGCCCGAACTGTGGCAGCGGCTGCGGGCAGGCCCGGCGAACGAGACCGAAGTGCTGCTCGACCGGCTCAACGTCTTCGCCATGGCGGTGAACGAGGAAAACGCCGCAGGCGGCCGCGTGGTGACGGCGCCGACCAATGGCGCGGCGGGAATCCTGCCCGCCGTGCTGCGGCAGTACTGCCACGAAGGACCGCAGGCCCCGGAGCTGGCGCGGCGCTTCCTGCTCACCGCCGGCGGGATCGGCCTGCTCTACAAGCAGCGCGCCTCGATCTCGGGGGCGGAGATGGGTTGCCAGGGCGAAGTCGGGGTGGCCTGCTCGATGGCCGCCGGGGGCCTCGCCGCGGTCTGGGGCGGCACCCCGCAGCAGGTCGCCGCGGCGGCCGAGATCGGGATGGAACACAATTTGGGCCTGACCTGCGATCCGGTTGGCGGGCTGGTGCAAATCCCCTGCATCGAACGCAACGCGATCGGCGCGGTCAAGGCCGTCAATGCCGCCCGGCTCGCCCTGCACAGCCACGAGAAGCCCAAGGTCTCGCTCGACCAGGTGATCGAGACGATGCGCCAGACCGGGCTCGACATGTCGGCCAAGTACAAGGAGACCAGTCTGGGCGGACTGGCGGTCAACGTCGCCGCATGCTGAAGGGACGAGGGGCGGTGTTGGGTGGGAAGGGGAGGTTGGGCGCACGGGGACGGGGACGGCCAAGCCGGTGCTGACCCGAAAAAGATCATCGTCGTCCCGGGCTTGACCCGGGACAGGGCTTTTCTTCTCCGGCCGTTGCCACGCAAGCCCTGCCCCGGGTCAAGCCCGGGGCGACGATTAGGAGCTCGTGTGCTCTTTGCGGAGGGGATCGGAATGTCCGATCCCGGGCGAATCCAGACGATCAGTCGGTCGGACTCACCCGGCCGCAGAGCGCTCAGACCCGGCCCGTCACCGGAATGCACGCCCCGGTCACCGCCGAGGCCGCGTCCGAGAGCAGGAAGGCCACGACGGCAGCAAGCTCCGCGGGGCGAACCCATTTGGCCGCATCGGCCTCACCCATGTCGGCGCGGTTGGCCGGGGTGTCGAGGATCGAGGGCAGCACGGCATTGACCCGCACCCGGCCCTTGAGCTCCTCGGCCAGCGCCTCGGTCAGGCGGGCGACGCCGGACTTGCTGGCGGTGTAGGCACCCATGCCCATCCCCGCCTTGAGCGTGGCCGCGGCCCCGACGTTGACGATCGCCCCGCCGTCCAGCAGCGGGACCGCGGCGCGCGCGGCGTTGAGCGCGGTGCGCACGTTGATGCGGTAGAGGAAGTCCCACGAATCCGGGCTTCCGTCCATCACGGTTTCCCAGCGGAAGCCGCCGGCGATGCTGGCAAGCCCGGCGATCCCGCCGGCCAGCGCCGGAGCGGCAAAGGCCGCGGTGGTTGCAGCGGCGTCGGTCAGGTCGATTCCGCCCAGGAAGGTCCCGGGGAAATCCGCCGCTTGCGGGGCGAGGTCGATCCCGACCACCGCATGGCCGGCTGCAGCCAGTTCGCGGGCGACCACGCTGCCGAGAAATCCGGCGGCACCGGTGACGACGATGGGCTTGGACATGATGGTGAATCTCCCTGACATCTACGAAAGCCAGCGATCACTGGCCAATCACTTTACGAATATGCCGAGTTATCGACCCATCCGGAATCCAGCTGCGTCTCAATCCGGCCAAAAAATCTTCGCCTAGCCGGCTGCCGGGCAACCCGCTGCCCCTGCCTGTACCAAGCCCTTCTCCGGCCGGAAAGGGCGGTTGCGCGGCGCCCTCGCCCTGCCCTAGGCTGACGCCAAACCGGGAGAGGACGGCGACATGGCAGGACGGGTTTCAGGCAAGCGGGCGCTGGTGACCGGAGCGGCCCAGGGCCTGGGCGCGGCCATCGCGAAGATGCTCGCCCGTGAAGGGGCCAAGGTGGCCCTGGCCGACATCAACCGCGCCGGCGTGGACGCCCTGGCGGCCGAGATCGACGCGGCGTGCGGCCCAGGTACCGCCGTCGCGCTGACACTCGACGTGACCCAGCCCGACGCCTGGTCCGAGGCCATCGCGGCCGCCGCCGTCGCGATGGGCGGGCTTTCGGTGCTGGTCAACAACGCCGGGATCGCCTCGCTCGGCAGCATCGAGGCGGTCGACCCGCTGGTCTGGGACCGGACCATGGCGGTGAATGTCGATAGCGTGTTCCACGGCTGCCGCGCAGCTCTGCCCGTGATGCGCGAGAGCGCGCCTGGATCGATCATCAACATCTCGTCGATCGCCGGACTGCTCGCCAGCCCGTCCTTCGCCGCCTACAACACGTCGAAGGCGGCGGTGTGGATGCTGACCAAGTCGATCGCCCTGCACTGCGCCAAGGAGGGCTACAACATCCGCTGCAATTCGGTCCATCCCGCCTTCGTCCGCACGCCGATGATCGCCCAGCTCGGGCGCGGCACGACCGAAGAGCGCGAGGCCCGGCTGGCGCAGCAGAACCCGCTGGGCATTCTCGGCGATCCGGACGACGTGGCCTATGCCGTGCTCTACCTGGCCAGCGACGAAAGCCGGATGATGACCGGGGCCGAGCTCAAGCTTGACGGGGGCATGTCCGCCATGTGAGCCGGGGGCCGAAGGACCGGCCGACCCCGACCGGGGTTCAGCCCAGCGCGATATTGACCACGTGTCCCTGGGTATAGGCCGCCAGCCCCTCGTCCCCGCCTTCTCGCCCGATCCCCGATTGCTTGGCCCCGCCAAAGGGAATGTCGAACGGCAGATCGAGGTGCTTGTTGACCCAGACCGTGCCCGAATCGATCTTCATCGCCACGTCGACCGCGCGGTCGAGATCCTTGCCCCAGACGGTGCCGCCCAGGCCATAGTCGCCGGTGTTGGCGCGCGCGATCACCTCGTCGACATCGGTATAGCGCAGCACCGGCAGCACCGGGCCGAACTGCTCCTCGCGGACCAGCCGCGCATCGTCGGGAATGTCACGCACGATGGTCGGGGCGATGAAATAGCCGTCGCGGTCGAGCGGCTTGCCCCCGGCGATCACGGTCCCGTTCGCCTCGGCATCCTCAAGGTAGCCCAGCAGCTTCTCGAACTGCATGCGGTTCTGGACCGGGCCGATCTGGGCGCCCTGGCGGGTGCCGTCATCCACCGTCGCGGCCTCGGCCAGGCGGGCAAGTTCGGCGCAAAGCTCGTCATAGATCGCATCGGGGGCATAGACCCGCTTGATCGCCAGGCAGACCTGGCCGGCGTTCATCATCGCGCCGTTGAACAGCTTCGGCGCGATTTCGCGGGGATCCATGTCGTCGAGCACGATGGCCGCATCGTTGCCGCCCAGCTCGAGCGTGATGCGTTTCAGCGAATCCGCCCCAGCAGCCATGACCTTGCGCCCGGTGGCGGTCGAGCCGGTGAAGCTGACCTTGGCGACGTCCGGATGGTTCGACAGGGCCCCGCCCAGGTCGTTGGCGTCGACGATGACGTTGAGCACCCCGGCCGGGAAGATCCCGGCCGCCAGCTCGGCGATGCGCAGCGCGCAGACCGGGGTGGTCGGAGCGGGCTTGAGCACCACGGTATTGCCGGTGATCAGCGCCGGCCCGATCTTCTGGGTGACCATCAGCACCGGGAAGTTCCAGGGCGTGATCGCCGCGACCACGCCCAACGGGGTGCGATGCTCGACAATGCGGCAATCGGCGGTTTCGCGCAGCACGATCGGTTCGCCAGTTTGTGCCGCATAGTGGCGCAACTGGAAGATGCCGGCCCGCACCTCGCCCTGGGCCTGGGCCAGCGGCTTGCCCTGTTCGGTGGTCAGGAGATGGGCCAGCGCATCCTGCTCGGCCGCCATGGCGTCGGCCAGACGGGCGATCAGGACGCCCCGCGCCGCATAGCCGAGCGCGGTCCAGCCGGGCGCTGCCGCCCTGGCCGCCGCGACCGCTTCCTCGAGTTGCGCCTGATCGGCGCGGGCCACGGTGATGAACGGCTGGCCCGTGGCCGGATTGATCACGTCGAGCGTGGCGGCGCCGTCCACCAGGGCGCCGTTGATAAGCATCTTGCCGGTCATGAGCCTCTTGTCCCTGTCGGGCCGATCCGGTCGGGCCCCGCCCCCGTTTGCCCGCTGTCGCGATGCGCCGCAAGCATCGTCGCGACGATCGGACGACCCGCTGCGTGCAGGCCCAACTCACGATAACAACGGTTGTTTCCCGCGCCGCAAGGCGGCATGGAGCGGCTCAGCCGGGCAGACGGCAGTGACGGGCGGAGGACCTTGGTGACGACAGAGGTGGTGGTGCGGACCGATGGTGCGGCGGGTATCCTGTCGCTTAACCGGCCCAAGGCGATTCATGCCCTGACCCAGCCGATGGTGGCGGCGATGACCGCGGCGTTGCTGGCCTGGCGCGACGATCCGGCCGTGGCCGTGGTGCTGATCGACCATGCCGAAGGGCGCGGGTTCTGCGCCGGGGGCGACATCACCCTGCTGCGCGAATCCGCCCTGAACGATGGCGGCGCGGCCGGGCGGCGGTTCTTCTTCGAGGAGTACCGCCTCAATCACCTGATCATGACCTATCCCAAGCCGGTGGTGGCCTTCATGGACGGGATCACCATGGGCGGCGGCGTGGGCATTTCCGGCCCGGCGCGCTACCGCGTGGCGACCGAGCAGACCCGGCTGGCCATGCCCGAGACCGGGATCGGCCTGTTTCCCGATGTCGGCGGCGGCTGGTACCTTTCGCGCCTGGCCGGACGGCTCGGTCAGTACCTGGCGCTGACCGGCGCGCGGCTGGATGGCAGTGAAAGCCTGTGGGCGGGCCTGGCCACCCATTACCTGCCCGCCGCCGCGCTGGCCGAGGCCAAGACCCGGATCGCCGCCGCGCCGGGCGAGATCGAAACCGTGCTGGCCGACCTGGCCGAGCCCCCTCCCCCGCCCCGGATCGCCACCCATGCCGACGAGATCGCGCAGCTCTTTGCGGCGGACCGGTATGAGGACGTGCTCGCCGCGCTGGCCGCCAGCGGCAGCGACTTTGCCCGCGCCACACTGGACACGCTGGCCGGCAAGAGCCCGCAGGCCTGCAAGGTGGCGCTGCGCCAGCTCGCCACCAGCCTGACCCTGCCCGATTTTGCCGCGAACATGGCGATGGAATACCGCATCGGCGGCCGCGTGCTGGTCCGCCCCGACTTCGCCGAAGGCGTGCGCGCGGTGATCATCGACAAGGACCATGCCGCACGCTGGAATCCCGCAACCCCCGAGGAGGTGAGCGACGAGCTGCTCGACGCGATCTTCGCCCCCCTCCCCGCCAACGAGGAATGGACCCCGCTATGACCTACAGCAACATCCTGGTCGAACAGCACGATGCGGTGACGCTGATCACGCTGAACCGCCCCCAGGCGCTGAACGCGCTCAACTCCGGGGTGCTGGAGGAACTGATCGAGGCCTTCGCGGCGTTCCAGGCCGATCCGTCGCAGCGCTGCGCGGTGCTGACCGGCGCGGGCGACAAGGCCTTTGCCGCCGGCGCCGACATCAAGGAGATGGCCGACAAGCCCGCCGCCGACTTCTATGCGGGGGACTTCTTCAGCCGCTGGACCAGCCATGTCGTCCAGACCACGCGCAAGCCGTGGATCGCAGCGGTCAACGGCTTTGCCCTGGGCGGCGGGTGCGAGCTGGCGATGATGGCCGACTTCATCATCGCCGCCGACACGGCGCGGTTCGGCCAGCCGGAAATCAAGCTTGGCGTCGCGCCCGGCATGGGCGGATCCCAGCGCCTGACCCGGGCGATCGGCAAGGCCAAGGCCATGGATATGTGCCTGACCGGGCGCATGATGGGCGCCGAGGAGGCCGAGCGCTCCGGGCTGGTCGCCCGCGTGGTGCCGCTGGCCGAGCTGCGCGACACCGCGCTGAAGGTGGCGGCCGAGATCGCCGCCATGCCGCCCCTGGCCGCCATCGCCAACAAGGAAATGGTCAACGTCGCCTTCGAGACCACGCTCGAGCAGGGGCTCCTGTTCGAGCGGCGTCTGTTCCAGGTCCTGACCGCGACCGAGGACAGGGTCGAGGGCATGGCCGCCTTCGTCGAGAAGCGCCCGGGGGTCTGGAAGGGCCGCTAGGCTCAGGACTCACTGATCACAGCCAGAAGAGCACGGTGGCGGCGAGTGCGAGGGCGGAGAAGAAGACGGTTGGACAGCGGTCGTATCGCGTTGCCACGCGTCGCCAGTCCTTGAGACGGCCGAACATGATCTCGATGCGGTTGCGCCGCTTGTATCGGCGCTTGTCGTATTTGACGGGGATGGAGCGGGATTTCCGGCCCGGAATGCAGGGCTTGATGCCCTTTTGCTCAAGCGCGTCCCTGAACCACTCGGCATCATAGCCCCGATCGGCAAGCATCCACTGTGCCTTGGGCAGGTCGTCGAGCAGGGCCGCTGCGCCGGTGTAATCGCTGACTTGGCCGGCCGTGATGAAGAAGCTCAGGGGGCGGCCGTTGGCATCGGTTATCGCGTGAAGCTTGGTGTTCATGCCGCCCTTGGTCCGTCCGATCAGACGCCCGAGATCCCCTTTTTTACCCCAAGGCTGGAAGCCGTGCGGTGAGCCTTGAGATAGGTCGCGTCGATCATGAGTGTCTGAGGTTCGGCCCTCTGGGCGGACAGGCCTTCCATCATCCGGCCAAACACGCCCATCGCGCCCCACCGTTTCCAGCGGTTATACAATGTCTTGTGCGGCCCATACTCCCTTGGCGCATCCCGCCAGCGCAGGCCGTTCCGGTTGACGAAGATGATCCCACTCAGAACCCGCCGGTCGTCAACCCGCGGCTTGCCGTGGCTCTTGGGGAAATACGGCGCAAGCCGCGCCATCTGCTCGTCCGTCAGCCAGTACAGGTCGCTCATGCTCAGTCTCCTCGCGGAGCCTGAATCACATCCCCCTCAGCCAATCAATGGGTCCTGAGCCTAAGGCAAGAATGATCGGCCGGGTCCGCCCGGCCGATTGGCTGCAGGTCAGCGCAGGACCCGACCGCTCGGGTCCGGAGACCCTGGGCGCAGAAAGCCTAAGCCCAGCGTTCGCGCAGCTTGAGCAGGGCCAGCGCCGCCTTGGCCGCCTCGCCGCCCTTGTCCTTCTGCCCCGGATCGGCCCGGACGATGGCTTGCGCCTCGTTCTCGACGGTCAGGATGCCATTGCCGATCGCCAGCCCGTCCATCGTCAGCGCCATGATGCCGCGCGCGCTTTCGCCGGCGACAAGCTCGAAGTGGTAGGTCTCGCCCCGGATCACCACACCGATCGCGACATAGCCGTCGTAGCGGTCGGCCTGGTCGGCCAGGGCGATGGCTCCGGGGATTTCCAGCGCCCCGGGCACCGTGATCACGTCGACCTCATGGCCGGCCTGGGTGAGCGCCGCCTTGGCACCGGCGACCAGCATGTCGTTGAGATGGTCGTAGAACCGGGCTTCGACGATGAGGAAACGGGACATCTTATGCGTTCTCCGGAGGAATGGCCTGTTCGCCCACCACGTTGAGGCCATAGCCGTCAAGCGCGACCAGGTTGCGGTGGGCATTGGTCAGCAGGATCATGTCGTGCACCCCCAGATCGGCGAGGATCTGCGCCCCGACGCCATAGGCGCGGAAATCCATCTCGGCGCCTTCGGGACGGCCGCTGCCCTGCGGCGGGACAAGCAGCACGATCACCCCCGCCCCGGCCTTGCCGATTTCCACCATGGCGCGCTGCAGGGTCCGCTTCTTCGGGCCCGGCTGGCCGAGCATGTCATCGAACAGCGAGATCGCGTGGACCCGGGTCAGGGTCGGCACGTCCGGAACAACCTGGCCCTTCTGCAGGACGAAGCTGTTCGATCCGTCGATCTTGTTGCGATAGGTCAGCAGCTTCCATTCGCCGCCGTAGTCCGAGGTCATCCGGGTTTCGGCCACCTTTTCGACCAGATGGTCATGGCGGCGGCGGTACTCGATCAGGTCGCGGATCGTCCCGATCTTCAGCCCGTGCTTGCGGGCGAAGGGAACCAGATCGTCCATCCGCGCCATGGTCCCGTCGTCGCGCATGATCTCGCAGATCACGCCGGAGGGATTCAGGCCCGCCAGCCGGGAGATATCGACCGCGGCCTCGGTATGACCGGTGCGGACCAGGACGCCGCCATCGCGCGCGATCAGCGGGAAGACGTGGCCGGGGGTGACGATATCGTCGCGGGTCTTGGCCGCATCGATCGCCACGGCGACGGTGCGGGCGCGATCCCCGGCGGAGATGCCGGTGGTGACCCCTTCTCGCGCCTCGATCGAGACGGTGAAAGCGGTTTCGTGGCGGGTGCCGTTGTTGCGGCTCATCAGCTCGAGCCCAAGCTGTTCGCAACGCTGCCGGGTCAGGGTCAGGCAGATCAGGCCGCGGCCGTGGGTGGCCATGAAGTTGATCGCATCGGGCGTGGCCATCTGCGCGGGGATCACCAGGTCCCCTTCGTTCTCACGGTCCTCGTCGTCGACCAGGATGAACATCCGGCCGTTGCGCGCCTCTTCTATGATCTCCTCGATCGGGACCAGCGCCGGGGTGTCGTCACTGTCCGAGAGGAAGCGTTCGAGCTTGGCAAGGGTTTCCGCCGTGGGGTTCCAACCCGGTTCGGTCAGGTCCCGCAGCGTGTTGGCGTGAAGCCCGGCGGCCCGGGCGAGGCCGGAGCGGGACATGCCACCTTCGACGACGAGGCGGCGGATACGATCGATGAGTTCGCTGGACATGGCGGCCGTGTCTCACATTGCGATGTGATACGCAAGCGCCCTGATCACATTGCTGCGGATAGGGCCTCCCCTGCCCTGCCCGCGCGACCGTTCGGCGGCGCGGACATCATCGGTCAGCCTTCGCGGGTCTGGCTGCGCCGTTCGGCGTAACGGATGACAAAGGCCTCCCACACCCGTAGCCATTCGCTGTCGGGGCGAAGCTCCTTGATCCCGGGAAAGCCGGTGCGGAAGGCCGTGGCCATGGTGTCGACGCACCAGGGCTGGCCCTTGTCGAGACCGATCGCCCGGAACTTGGCCTCCCGGGTGCCAAAGGCCAGGCTGCCGGTGGGAAACGGCACCAGGGGCTCGCCCGGATCGGCCGTTCGTCGCGGCGTGCGGGTGGTTCGGCTGACCGATGATCTCGGTGCGCTTTCCGCGGCCGGCGCGCCGACCAGGCGGAGATGCGGCCCGACCAGGCGGCGCTCCAGCGGTGCCGGTGATGGCCGCAGCACGACTGTCCGCCCGCTGAAATCGACATCGGCGTTGGGATAGACGGCCGAGACGAGCTGCATGGTCTCGCGCACGGTCTGGCGGAAGCGCTTGCTATCGGCATCGTTGCCGAGGTGCTTGGCCAACTGGTCCCATGAAATGACCTGCCCCCGATCGGCGGTGATCCGCGGCAAGCGGTAAGCGAGGTAGGTATAGAGGTCGAGCGCTGTGGGAGTGCCCTTGAGCTCGCGGATCGCCACTTCATTGAGTGGCACGGCGTGGTCGACCAGATGGCTGTAGAACGCCTCGGACATGCGGATTTCGCGGGCGAAGGCCCCGTTGCGCTCCAGCGATCCGGCGTATTCGTTCGAAATCTTCACGTCGCGCACGGCAAAGGCGTTGTCGCCGCTGTCCTGCCCTTCCCACCGGATCTGCCATTCGCAGGCCAGCAGCCGGTCCACCTGCTCGCGCATCAGGTTGGCCGTGCCGCGCGGTCCATAGGACACGGTTTGATACCCGAGCCGCCGCATCCATTCGGTGAAGTTGCGCCCAAGGTAGACGTCCCGCGACCGCTTGGTGACCGCCTGCGACAGCAGATAGATCAGCGCGACCCGGGGATAGGCGCCATACGGCACACCCAGGCTGCGCATCACCGGCTTGCCGTCGACCGTCTGGAGCACGGGACGCGGATTGATCGCCAAGGCGTACTTGCCGTCCTCGCGGACGATCGGCAGGGTATCGTCCTTGGGCCGCTTGGTCGGCAGCGACATGGCGCATAGTGCCGAGTGGAGGAAGGCCGGTACCGGCTCCTCGTCCTGGACCCGGAGGAACGCGTCCAGGGTAAGCTGGGTCCCGGTGGCTTCGGCCACGGTTCGCACCCGGGCCTCGCCGCCGCCGATCATGGCCAGGGCATACTGGTGTCCGATCGGACGGTGGGTATTGCCGCTCATTGAACCGTTCCTTCCCGACTCACCCGAGCCTTCCGGTGCCGGTTAGACAACAGGTTCAAGGCCCAAAGGCAAGGGGCTTGGCAGTTTTGGCGATTTTCCGGGCTCCAAACCTCCAAGATCACCGATGATCTCGGTGCCGCGTGCCGGGCGCGACCTCATCCGAAACCATCAATCGAACCACGATGCGCGAATCGGATGGGTCTAGGAGATTCCTTTAGTAGGTTTGCGCTCCGAGATCATCGCTCGCCAGGACACCGAGATCATCGCTGTTCGGCACGGAAATCATCGGTTTGCACCGAGTTCATCGGTTGGGCTGGGGGTGGCGAATCGTCAGGCGCCGGCCTCGTCGCGAAAGGGCCGTATCCGGGGCCTTGTGGACCCGAGATCATCGGTCGCGTGATCGCGCAGGGATCATTGCTCGGCTGCGGGCAGCGAATCGGCACGGAGATCATCGGTCCGTTTGCAAGTTTGGTGGCCGATCATTGCCCGAAACTGCCAAGGATGCTAGATCGGCCGCGCAACTTCACAACACGGTGACCATGGCAAGCGGACCACGTATCGATGCGGCGGCGGACGAGCTTCTCGAGGATGGCCTCGGGACGCTCCATCGCAAGGCGCTGACCATTCTCAAGCGCATTCGGGACGGGGCGCTGGACCCGGAAACCGGCCAAAAGGTCGGGCCGTCGTTCGCCATTTCCAAGGCGGCCAGCCTGGTCGGGCGGACGGCCTCGGCCATTCGCGAGGCCGAGCGTGATGGCCGCCTGCCCCAACGCGACCGCACCGCGTCGGGGCACCGCGTGCAGTACACCCTCGAAGAGCTGGACCGGATGCGGGGCGTCTTCGGCACGCGGCCGTGGCGGGCGCCCAGCGACACGCCGGCGGTCATCTCGGTGTCGAACTTCAAGGGCGGCGTGGGCAAGTCCACCCTCGCCCTCCACCTCGCCCAGCACTTCGCGATCCACGGCTATCGCGTGCTGTTCATCGATTGCGACAGCCAGGCCAGCTCGACCATGATGTTCGGCTACCGGCCCGACGTCGACCTCACCGAGGATGACACGCTCTACGGCTACTTCCACGATCCCGAGCTGCTGGGCGTCAGGTCGATCATCCGCAAGACCCATTTCTTCGGGCTCGACCTGATCCCGGCCAACCTCAAGCTCTACAACCTGGAGTATGAGATCGCGGGCTACCTGGCGCAGAACCAGAGCTTCGACATCATCGACATGATCGCCAAGGCCATCGACACCGTGATCGACGATTACGACATCGTCGTGATGGACCCGCCGCCGGCGCTGGGCATGGTGTCGATGGCGGTGCTGCAGGCGGCCAATGCGATGGTCATCCCGGTGCCGCCCAGCGTCATCGATTTCGCCTCGACCGTGTCGTTCATCGACATGGCCCGGACGACCATGAAGCAGCTCGAGCAGATCGCTGGTCGGATCAAGCCCGCCTACAATTTCATCCGGCTGGTCGGCAGCCGGGTGGATGACAGCAAGTCAATGCACCGGGAGATCCTCTCGATGATGCGGCAGGTGTTCGGGGGATCGATGGCGACCTCGATCCTCAAGACCAGCGCCGAGATCGACAACTCCAGCTCGCGGATGAAGACGGTGTTCGAACTCGATCGACCAGTGACCTCGCACGAAGTGCACAACCGCTGCGTCAAGCATCTCAACGACGTCTGCCGGGAGATCGAAGTGGACGTGCTGCGCACGTGGGAAAGCCGGGCGGCCGACGCCGTCTGAGCCCGGTTGCCACGTGGCAACATCGATGTAAGCGTATGAATTTAAGCAGTTTCATTGCGGGACGGGTGGGGGCATTGTGGCCGCAGCCGGATCAGATGAAGGAACAGGCGGGTCTGAGTTGCCACGTGGCAACAGGACCTCGGGCAGTCAGGCGAGGGCGGTGAGGGGAGGCTGTTGCCACGTGGCAACAGCCTCCCCATCAGCCCGGTGCAGATAGGGGAATAGCAGGTGGCCAAGGGAAACAAGGGCTTCGGCAGCAGCCTGATGGAAGGGCTCGACGAGGATATCGATCCCGCCCAGGCGGCACCCGCCGAAAGCATCATGGCGAGCCGCAGCCAGAGCCTGGCGCGGATCGCTGCCGGCAAGGTGGTGACCGACCGGACCGAGTGGGTCGATCCGGCGCGCTGTCGGCCCTGGCGGCTCCACAATCGTGACCTCGACCACCTGACCGAGGACAGTTGCCGCGATCTGATCGACGCTTTCCTCTCGGCCAAGAAGCAGCGCATCCCGGCGATTGTCCGGAGGCTGAAGGACGATCCCGATCACGACTTCGAGATCATCGCCGGCGTGCGCCGGTGGTGGACCGTGCAATGGCTGCGCAATCACCACCATCCCGAATTCGAATACCTGGTCACCATCCAGGCGGTGTCGGACGAAGAGGCGTTCCGGGTCTCGGATATCGAGAACCGCTCGCGCAAGGACATCTCCGACTGGGAGCGCGCGCACGAGTATGCGCGCGCCCTCGAGGAGTTCTATGGCTCGAACCAGAGCGAGATGGCCGAGCATCTCAAGATCTCCCGTTCGTGGCTCAGCCGCTTGCTCGATGTCGCGCGCCTGCCGTCGGAGATCGTCGCTGCCTTTGCCGACACTCACGACATCACCGTGCGGATCGCGCGCGACATCAAGCCGCTGACCTCCGACCCGAGGGCGCTGGCGCTCATGGTCGCGGCGGCCGGGGCGATCGCGGCGGAACGGGCCGATCTCGGTCTGGTCATCAGCGGACCGGAAGTGGCCAAGCGGCTGATCCGCGCGACCGTCGAACCGGTCAAAGGCGGGTCAGCGGAGGTGACGGTGAAGGGGAAGGGGGGGAAGGTGATCCTGCGTTACACCCATTCCGCCCGCAGCGGCTTCACGTTCAAGGTTCCGCCGCGGACGGGAGCACCTGCGGCCGAAGTGCTGAAGGCGATCGAGGCCGCCCTGGCCAAAGGTTGAACGGCCCGCGCGAAGCAATCAGCGGTTCGGTACCAGGCTGCCGTCGATCGGCACCAGCGCATGGTCGCCGGACCGCAGCCGGCACAGCCCGCTCTCTTGCAGCACCGTTGCCGCCTGTGAGGCGGTCCGGGCCGTGACGCCCAGCGCGCGGCCGAGCTCGGCGCGGGTGAGGGGCCCCAGCGCCACGATCAGGCGCCAACTGGCCGGGGCCTGCGACGAGGCATAAAGCCCGGCGAGCGCGCGGTCGGCAGTCCGCAGGGCCTGGTGGAGGCGGGTCAAGTCGCGTGCGGACTGGTCCAGGGCACGGGTCAGGCTCTGTTCGATCAGGCTGTCCAGCGGCATGTCCAGTTCGCTGCGGAACAGGACACGTGGCGCCAGTCCGGCAAGGACGAAAGGAGCCTGGCCGAGGCCGAGCAACTGCGGGCGAACCGCTGCGGCCAGCGATGCCGCCCAGGCGCCGCCGCGGGGGGCGAACCGGCTGAACGCGCGCCCGCCAAACGTGACGAGTTCGCTCCCGCCTTCGAGGAACGCGCTGTCCTCCTCACGCAGCGCGGTGATCCAGGTCCGCAGGGTGGCCACCGGATCGTGCGACGGCAGCAGGGTGTCGAGCCGCGCCAGCGCGCGATCGGCCGTGGTCCAGGCGCCGTCACCGCCGCGCCGCGCGCCCTTGGCGGCCAGGGCCCGTGATGCGCCACGGGCCAGGACGGGCGGGCCGGCGCGGGCCAGCCACGAGAGCATCGCGTTCCGCTCCTGGGTGTGCCACGAGCGGGTCAGCTCAATCGAGTCCGCCCCTGCATCATGCTCCAAGCCAATGTTTTCAAAGGGATAAGTCTGGACGTGTGCGTGCCAAAGGCGGCGAAGCGACGCCAGGGCCAGGCACTCGGCCAGGGTTTCGGGCAGGAACGGCAGAGCCCCTTCCAGCCGCGCGAGCGACACCTGCCAGGGCGGAGGAGCCAGTGCCATGCCCGTTTACTATACTTTTTGGCATTAAAGTACAGTCTGCTTGTAGGGCTGCTTTCAGGCTCTGAAAACGCCGTCGCGACAAAGGCCTGAACACCGCTGGCGGCGCTCAGGCGCCGAGCGGACCCACCGCCGGAACGTAGCGATACACGGTGTTGAGCAGTTCGACGTCCACGTCGTCGACCCCGGCAATCCCGGCCGAGACATCGCGCGCGGCCTCGATCATCTCGCGGGCGTTGTGGAAGGCATAGATGCACGACACCGGGTAACGTCCCGAGGTGAGATGCACCGACAGGACATGTTCCCGCGTCGCCAGGGCCTGAGCCACTTCCATGGGCGGCCGCCCGCTCACCTTCAGCCGGATGCGGGCCAGCATGCGGTAGCCGTGCACCCGGAAATCGGCGACGGCCACGACCCGCATCACCCCGGCGGCGTCCATGGCCCGGATCCGGTTGGCGACTAGGTTGCCGGACAGGCCCAGCTCCTCGCCGATCGCGGTGCTCTGGGCGCGGCCGTCCCGGGCCAGCACGGCGATGATCCGGCGATCGATGTCGTCGAGCGTGGTGCTGCGCGGGCGCCGGGCGGTGCGCTCTTCCTTGCCGCTGTGGGGGTGTTCCGTCATGCCTGCCGGCTCCTTCGCGCCGAGACGCCGTTGAGGCGCAGACAACACCATCGCGCGCTTCCGGGCAAGCAGGATGGGGGAGGGCAGGGCAGGGGAGGCCGGGCTGTTCCCCCGGCCGGTCCGGGCCACCTCTGTCAGCCCGGGTCAATCGTCGTCGTCGATGACCTCGGGGCGGGTGATCTTGGCCATGCGGGCATTGTACTTGACCGTCTTCACCGCGATGGACGTTTCCACGTGATGAACCCCGTCGATCGCCAGAATCTGGTCCGAGGCCAGCTCGACCAGGCGGTCCAGCTCGTCGATCAGGCACATGGCGGTGATGTTGAACTGGCCCATCGCGATCAGCACCGCGTTGATCCCGGGAATCTCGGCGATGATCCGCGCGACCTCACGGACGCGATCGACATCGGCCTGGATGTTGATGAAGGCCAGGCGGGTCCGGGTGCCCATCTCGAACCCGGTGATCGCGGTGAAGGCGATCAGTCCGTCCTGCTGCAGCCGCTTGATCCGGCCGCGCACCGTGCCTTCGGTCACGCCCAGTTCGGCCGCGATCTTGCGGTTGGAGACCCGGGCATCGCGCGCCAGCAGGTCGATCAGCTGGTGGTCCAGCGCATCAAGGTTAGGGGTCGCCATGGCCTCAGTCCCGCCCCTCGATCGGAGCCACATCGAACTTGTACTTGATGATGTCGACCACGATTGCCGGGGTCATCGAGCGGATGCCCCGGACGGTCGACAGCTTTTCGAACAGGAATTCCGACAGATCGTCGAAGTCGTGCAGGGCCACCAGCATGTCGATGTCATAGCGGCCGGTCACCAGGTGTGCGGCGACCACTTCGGGCAGGTCGGCCAGTTCGTGCGCGACTTCCGAAGCGGGGCGACCGTCAACCTCGACCCAGAAGCGCTGAAGCACGTTGAAGCCGTGCGCCGTGAAATCGGACACGGCGACCACGCGGAGCTGGTTGGCGTCCTCCATCCGCTTGATCCGGGTCGACACCGTCGTCGCGGTGAGGCCAAGCCGTTCGGCAACTTGCTGGTTATTGGCCCGGCCATTGCGCCGCAACTGTTCGACGATGTTCAGATCGGTCGCATCGAAGGTAAAAGTCTGCGTCATTGCTGCCGGCCGTTCGCCCCTGGTAACAACCCTCCGTTTGCGCACCGGTGCGGCTCGCGTCAACCGGATTGTCGCGTTTCCAACCGCGGAAATACGTGATCTGCGCAGGCGCGGTCCGGGCCAGGATCGCCGCGACGATGCTCAGCCGTTCAACGATGCGAGCAGGGCCACCAACTGGGCCTGGCGCCTGACCCCGGTCTTGGCGAAGATCGCCCGCAACTGGACCTTCGCGGTGTTGTGGGCAATCCCCAGGGCGGCGGCGGCGCTGACCAGATTGTGGCCGCCGCCCAGCGCAACGGCCAGCCGCGCCTCGGCCGCCGTCAGGCCCAGCAGGGTGCGGATCGCCTCCTGGTCGGCGCTGGCGGCGGGCTCCGGGCGCGACAGGAACAGGGCCAGGGCGCCCGTGCCGGCGTGAATGGCGCGCAGATCGAGCGGTCGCGGGGTGACGACAAGATCGCCGTGGACGGGTCGCTCGACGCGGAACCGGGGCAGGGGGGTAGGGGGCACGGCCCCGGCCAGCATCCCGTTCACCACGCGCTGGTGTTCGGGTTCGTCGAAGCGGATTCCCTCGGCGCTGCGATGCAGGCTCTCGTCCTCGGCGAGGATCTGTTCCGCCAGGGCGTTGCAACTGACGATCCGGCGATTGCGGTCCAGCACGACCAGGGCGATGCCCAGACCCTGCGCCGCCGAATGGAACAGGCCATGCTGGGCCCCGGCGAACTGGAGCCGTTCGTACAGCCCGACGGCGATCCGCAGGTGCGGCACCAGCAGCGCCAACTGTGCCCGGTCGCCGGCACTGAAATCGGGCTGGCGGCGGTGCCGGCTGACCCGCAGGCGGGCTTCGTAGCGGCCATCGTCGGCGCGGACCCGCAGCCCGGATCCGCCGAAGTGCAGATCCACCCCCAGGACCACGTCAAACCCCACCTCGGCCATGGCGCGGCGATAGTCGGGATAGGACCCGGACGGGAGACCGGCCATGAACTCCGCATAGGACACCACCGCGCCATCGGGCAGGCCGCGGAACGGGTCGTCGGCAAACAACTGCTCGGCGTAGGCGGCGCTGAACGCCGGGTTCGCCCCCGGGGTGACGAAAGTGGCGGGCCGGTGCCGGCCGGGCGCCGTGATGATCAGCGTGGCATAGGCCGCGCCCATCCACCGGGCGAGATCGGCCAGGAAATCCTGCCAGGGCGGATCCTCGCCAATCCCGCGATAGAGGCGGGCGAGCAGCGCGGACAGGTCATGGCCCGGGGGCAGGGGAGGGCTGGGCGGCGGTGCCATTCCCGCCTCAGCCCAGCCCCGCACCGCACCCGCGGCTCACGCCGGGGCTGTGGCCGGTTCGGGCGTCAGCACGAAGCCGCGATAGCCCCCGGCGACCGCTTCGGTGCAGGCCCGGGTGTATTCGGGGAAGCCACCGATATAGATCATGAAGCCGCCCTTCTTCCCCTCGATGTTCTTGGCGTTGTACCAGGAATCGGCGAGGTTATGCACGGTCATCGCGGCCGCCGCGTCGACCTGCTGGGCCCACCATTGCTCAGCCTCCGGGGTGGTGTCGATGCGGGCTACGCCCCGGCTTTCCAGGTCCTCGATGATGTCCGCGGTCCAGTTGATCTGCCATTCCCCGGCCGTGATCATCTGGGCCTGGGCCGCCGGCGTGAGCGGACCGTGGATCATGAACAGGTTGGGCATCCCGGCGATCATCGCGCCGAGATAGGTGGTCGGCCCGTCGCGCCACCGCTCGGCCACGGTCTGGCCATCGACCCCCTCGATCGCGATCCGGCTCATCGCGCCCGTCACCGCGTCGAACCCGGTGGCGAGGATGATCACGTCGAATTCGTACTCCGCCTCGGTGGTGCGCAGCCCCTTGGCGGTGAAAGCGACGATCGGCGCCGACTTGGCATCGACCAGGGTGACGTTGTCGCGGTTGAAGGCCTCGTAGTATCCCTTGTCGTTGCCCAGCCGCTTGGCCCCGATCGGATAGGTCGGGCAGAGCAGCTCGGCGGTCTTGGGATCCTTGACGATGCCGCGGATCTTGTTGCGGGCGAATTCGGCCACGACGTTGTTCGCCGCCGGATTGACCATGACGTCCGAGAAGGCGGTCAGCAACTGGAAGGCGTTCTTCGATCGCCACGCCTTTTCCAGGATCTCGTTCTGCTGCTCGGGGGTGCAGTCCAGCGCCGAATAGGTGGGGTAGTCGATCAGCGAGACGCCCCAGGTTTGCAGCATCTGCTGGCGGCGTTCGGCGTAGTTGGCTTTCCAGTCCGCCTCGAATTCGGGGTCGAGCGGCCGGTTGCCCGATGGCATCGAATAGGCCGGGGTGCGCTGGAACAGGTGCAGATGCGCGGCCTGCTCGGCGATGATCGGGGTGGCCTGGACCCCGGTCGAACCGGTGCCGATCAGCGCGACACGCTTGCCGGTCAGGTCCATGCCCTCGCGCGGCCACTGCGTGGTGTGCAGCACCTGGCCCTGGAACAGCTCGCGGCCAGGCCAGGCTGGCTCGTTCGGCGCATGGAGCGCCCCGGTCGCGGCGATGACCCAGCGCGCCTCGACATGATCGCCATTGGCGGTGTGGACGTGCCAGCGGTTGGTCTTGCCGTCGAACCGCATGCGGGTGACCGGGTTGGAGAACCGGATGTGCTTGCGCAGGTCGAACCGGTCGGCCACGTGGTTGGCATATTCCTCGAGCGCCGGCTGGGCCGAGAAGTATTCCGGCCAGCGCCACTCCTGCTGCAGCGCCTCATCGAAACCGTACGAGTATTCGACGCTGATGATGTCGACCCGGGCGCCGGGATAGCGATTCCAGTACCAGGTGCCGCCGACGCCGTCGCCGGTCTCGAAGCAGACGACACTGTGCTGCTGGCGCAGCCGATGGATCGCGTAGAGCCCCGAAAAGCCCGCACCGATCACCACCACGTCGAACTGTTCGGGTCCATCCTGTGCCATCGTATTCCTCTCCGCAGCCAGCCGCCCCGCCTTCCTTGGCGGGTCCGGTCCGGCGATCATCGCCCAGCCCGCCCGTGATGACATACCCCGATCGGGTTATAAAGATGATTCGAACGAAATGACGCCCTTGTCCTGCGCGTTGAGTATGGGATCGGCCCTGGCGGTGAAAATTTGCGTAGATCAGGACCCGGCTTCGCCTTACACTCCGGCCAACCCTCAGACCCTGCCGCCACCCCCCGCCCGGGGTGACGGACCGGGGCCGACAAAGTGGAGAGAACCATGGCAGCAGACTTTCCCGCTGGCGCGACCATCGTGTTCGGGGGCAGCGGCGGCATCGGCCGGGGCGTTGCGCTTGAGTTCGCCGAAGCGGGCAGCGATCTCGCCGTGGTCTATCGCAGCAAGCAGGCCGTGGCCGAAGAGGTGGCTGCGGCCGCGCGGGCCCTGGGGCGCCAGGCGACGGTGCACCGCGCCGACGTGCGTGAACGGGCCGAGGTCTTCGCTGCCGTGGCCGAAGCGGCAGCGGCGCATGGGCGGCTACACACCGTGGTGTGGGGTGCCGGGCCGGTGGTTCCGCAAGTGCCGATCGCGGACTGGACCGAAGAGCAGTTCCGCCAGTCGATGGAAATCGAGGCCTTCGGGTTCAACCATGCGGTCCAAGCAACCCTGCCGCACCTGCGGGCTGCGGGTGGGGGCAGTTACGTCCATCTCGGGTCGGCCGGACATGACTGGTGGCCCCGGCTCGACGGCCTGTCGGTCGCGCCCAAGGCTTGCAACGAGGCGCTGATCAAGGGCATCGCCAAGGAAGAGGGGCGGCACGAGATCCGGGCCAACTCGATCCTCGTCGGGGTGATCGATGCCGGCCAGTTCCAGATCGGCAAGGCGGCCGGAACCTTCACTCCGGAATGGGAGGCGGCGGTCAAGGCCATGCTGCCGCTGGCGCGCTGGGGCAGCCCGCGCGACATCGGCCAGGCGGCGGTGTTCCTCGCCTCGGCGCGGGCCAATTACGTCACCGGCCAGACGATCTCGGTCGCCGGGGGATTCGGTGTCTGACGGGATGGCTCGCGAGGGGATGGGGGCGGCCGCGGCGGCGGCCACACGGCCGCTCGCGCCGCGTCCTCTCTCGCCGGGGGACCTCGCCGATCATGAGGCGCTGCGTCATCTGGTCACCCTGTACGGCCATGCCATCGACCGGCGCGACTACGCGCTGCTCCGGGCCCTCTACCATGACGATGCGGTGGACGATCACACGCCCTACTATTGCGGGTCGGCGGCGGGCTATGTCGACTGGCTGCCAGGGATGATGGCGCAGTGGCGCGCGACCCAGCACGTCATGCTCTCGCAACTGTTCGTGCTCGACGGCAATCGGGCCGAGGGCGAGATTGCCGCCCGCGCCTGGCACCTGACGGCCGATGGCACCCGCCAGTTCGTGGCCTGGGGGCGCTATGCCGATCACTATCACCGGCGGGACGGCGTGTGGCGCTTCGCCCGGCGCGCCTTCATCCTCGATTTCGCCGAGGATCTCGCGGTGGGCGCGGGCAGCGATTTCGGCAGTGCGGGGGTTGCGGTTGGTGCGGCAGGCGTGGCCGATCCGATCCACCGGCTGCTGGCGGGCTTCGCCCGCTAGGCGGCCCTCATCCGTTCGCGAGCGCGCGGCGGTCGGGCTCGAGGGTGCGGGTCGCACGGAGCGCCGCCCAGACCCCGACGTAGGCGGTGGGGAGGGCCACGGTCAGCCCGATGCGCAAGCCAGTGGCGCCGCTCCCGGCCACCCAGTCGCTGAACTGCCCGGCGATCACCGGCCCGAGCACGGTGGCGAACAGGCCGGTGATCAGCAGGACCAGCGCGGTCCCGGTCGCGCGGTGAGCGGGGGGGAGCAGGTACTGCAGCCCGGCCAGGACCGCCACCGACCAGCCCCCGCCGAGGATGCCCCCGGGGATCGCGAGCAGTCGGGCGACCCAAAGCTGGTCGATCCACACCACGGCCAGGATCAGCGTGGTGGTGCCGCCCAGCGCGATGGCCGAGAGCCGCAATTGCACGGTCGGATCGTTCCGGCCCAGCCGGTCGGCCAGAAAGCCGAAGCCGACCATGCCCGCAAGGCCCGGCAGGCCGAAGGTCAGGGCGAAGGTGGCCCCGGCCGCCTTGGTGCTGAGGCCGTAGGCCCGTTCGAACAGGGCCGGGCCCCACATGCCGAAGGTGATGCCCGACAGCGTGCCGAGCGCGAGCAGGGTGGCCAGGTACCGGACCGTGGGCGTCCCGATCAGCAGGCGCATGACCTGGCCGAGCGGCTGGCGTTCGGCGATGGCCGTCACGTCCGCCACGGGGCGGGCGGGCTCGCGTACCACGAGGAAGGTCGCGATGGCGACCACCAGCCCGGCCACGCCCAGCGCGTGGAAGGCGCTTTGCCAGCCCCAGGTCGCGCCGATGGCCGGGCCGCCGGCAAAGCCGATCATCTGCCCGAAATAGATCGCCGTGCCGAGCAGCGCAAAGGCGCGGCCACGCTCGGCCGGGGGGAAGTAGGCGGCGATCAGGGCCGCGGCGGGGGCCTGGTAGGCCGCCTCGCCGATCCCGACCCCGACGCGCGCGACGGCCAGCAGTCCGGCGCTGGTGGCCAGGCCCGACAGCAGGGTGAAGAAGCTCCACACCGCACAGCCCGCCGCGACGATCGCCACGCGTGAGCGGCGGTCCGCCAGCCGGGCGATGGGCAGCGCGAAAACGGTGTAGAGCAGCGCGAAGGCCGGCCCCATCAGGGCGCCCATCATCGCATCGCCGATGCCGAAGTGCTGCTTGATCGGCTGGGCCAGGCCCGACATCAGGAAGCGGTCGGCGTAATTGAGGATCGCCACCAGCACCAGCAGGCTCAGCGCCAGCCAGCGATTGGTCAGCGGGCCGCCGGTGGCGGTGGTCGTGGCGGCGGCCTCGGCGGCCGAGAGCGGGGCGGCCATGGCGTTCAGTCCCGCATCTGCGCGCCGCCGTTGACATGCCAGACCTGGCCATTGACCCAGGCGCCGTCGTCGGAGGCAAGGAAGGTGACCGCCGCGGCGATGTCGTCGGGCTGGCCGAGCCGGGTGTGCGGAACGGCGCCCAGCGCGCGTTCGACGTACTCGTCGGTCAGGTGCTGCTTGACCGCCTCGGTCAGGACCACGCCGGGGCAGATCACGTTGGCGCGCACCCCCTGTTTGCCGAACTTGCTGGCGACATGACGGGCGAGCGCATGGATCGCGTTCTTTGTCATCGGGTAGGCGACCTGCCAGGCCGCACCCCCTGAGGCGGCCCCGCTCGACGTGTAGATCATCGCTCCGCCGCCCCGCTCCAGCATCCGCGGAAGGGCGGCCTGGCTGGCCAGGAAATGGCTCTTGGTGTTGATCGCGAAGCTGGTGTCGAGCACCTCGACCGGACAGTTGAGGATGTCGATATCGCCGCCGGTGCCACCGGCCAGGTTCGAATGATAGATGTCGAGTCCGCCGAAGGTCTCGACCGCGGCCGCGACGATCGCGGCCTGGCTGTCGGCGCTGGTGCCGTCGAGCATCATGCCGATGGCCGATCCGCCGCCGCTGCGGATGCTCTCCGCCACCTCGCCAGCCCAGTCGCCCTGGAGATCCCCGATCACCACATGCGCGCCCTCGGCCGCCAGGCGGCGGGCCGTTGCCGCGCCGATCCCGCGCCCGCCACCGGCGACGATTCCCACCTTGCCCTTGAGGCCGCGCATGCCATTCTCCCGAAACTTTGGCTGTTGCGGAGTATGGCTCCGCGATGATTATGCAAATGCACGATAGGACTTGGTCAGAGGCAAGGCAATACGCCAAAAAACCCCAGATCAATTCCGCAAATGCGAAACAAACCCGCTATTCGGCTGCTGCGTGGACGGCCTCACTGTCGTGCGGGTCGGTCCGGCCCGGTGCCGTGGCATCCACTGTCCTCGCGATTCGGACGGGGTCATGGGCCTTTTCCCGAAAGCGTAGATGAACTGGCTTGTTTACTCGAAAAATCCGCCATAGCTCTGGGTGAAATGCACGAGGGCGGAGAATCGACCGCTCAACAATACGCGATCGTGGCATGCGATCGTGCTGGTCCGGTGCCGGGGAGAGCGTAACAATGGGGAAGCGCCGGGGATGACCTGTCTGTCACCGGGCATCGGTGTGAGGGATCGGCCTCCCATCGCCGATCCGGACCGGCGCGCTCACGGCGCACCACGGACGATCGCCCATCCCGGGCTCGCGGCGATCGTCCTGCCCCCTTCACCAAGGCGTCGCGCGGGCCGCCCGCACCGTCCGCTGATGTCGAGCCAACCGCTGGGCGCGGACACCGTGGTGGTGCTGCGCGACGAACTGGGAGAACAGCCATGAAGGCATGGGCCGTTGTCGAACCGGGCGCACCGCTCGAGCTGCTGGACCTGCCGACCCCGGTGCCACAGGGCAGCGAGGTCCTGGTCGAGGTGACCCACTGCGGGGTGTGCCATTCGGACCTCCACTTCTGGAAGGGCGGCTACGATCTCGGCGGCGGCAAGACGCTGCGGCTCGCCGATCGTGGCGTGGAATTGCCCCGGGCGCCCGGCCACGAGGTCGCAGGCCGGGTGGTGGCGGTCGGTCCCGAGGCGGCCGGTGTCGCGGTGGGCGGGGTCGCGGTGGGCGATGTCCGCGTGGTCTATCCGTGGATCGGTTGCGGCACCTGTCCGGCCTGCCTGCGCGAGGAGGACAACCTGTGCCCCGCGCAGCAGTCGATCGGGATCGTCCGCCATGGCGGTTTCGCCAGCCACGTGGTCGTGCCGCATCCGCGCTACCTGGTCGATCCGGGCGATCTCGATCTGGCGCTGGCCTGCACGTATGCCTGCTCCGGGCTGACCACCCATGCCGCGGTGACCAAGATCATGCCGCTCGCCCCCGACCAGCCGGTTGTGCTGATCGGGGCCGGCGGCGTGGGCCTGGCGGGGATTGCCATGCTCCGCGCCTTCGGTCATCGCGCGATCTATTCGGTGGACATCAGCCCGCAGAAGCGTGCCCTGGCCGAAGCGGCAGGCGCGATCGCGGTCGAGGGCGGGGAGGGCGCGGCCCAGCGCATCCTGGCCGCGACGGGCGGGCCGGTCCCGGCGGTGATCGACTTCGTCAACGGGCCGGCGACCGCGCAGACCGCGCTCGACGTGCTGGCCAAGGGCGGGCGGCTGGTGCCGATCGGGATCGCGGGCGGTTGCCTCGAGATCTCGCTCGCCGCGTTCATCTTCCGCGCCATCAGCATCGTCGGCTCGAACACCGGCAGCCTGCACGATCTGCGCGCGGTGATCCGCCTGGCCCAGGAGGGCAAGCTGGCGCCGACCCCGGTGCACACCTGCGCCAAGGACCAGGCCTGGCCGGCACTGATGGCGCTCAAGGCCGGGCAGGTCGAGGGCCGGACCGTGCTGGTCGGCTGAGCGGACCCAGAGGAAAGGACCAGACCATGGCCGGCCTGTGGTTCGAGCAGTTCACGGTGGGGCAGGTGTTCCGCCACGAAATCCGCAAGACCGTTCTCGAATTCGAGAACATGCTGTTCTCGCAGATGACCTACAACCCGGCGCAGTTGCATATCGACCACGCCTATGCCGCGACGACCGAGTTCGGCCGGCCGCTGGTCAATTCGCTCTACACGCTGGGGCTGGTGATCGGGCTGACGGTGCAGGACACCACCCTGGGGACGACGGTGGCCAACCTGGGCATGCACGATACGGTGTTCCCCAAGCCGGTCTTTGCCGGGGACACGATCCGCGCCGAGACCGAAGTGCTGGACCTGCGCCCCAGCCGCTCGCGCCCCGGCCAGGGCATCGTGCGGTTCCGCCACACCGGCCTCAACCAGCGGGACGAGGTGGTCTGCCGGACCGAACGCAGCGCCCTGATGCATCGGCGGCCGGGCGAGGTGGCTGGTCCTGCCCGAGGAGAGCAGGCGTGATGACCGGCCGATCGCCATGACGCCGGGCATCCCGCACCCGACCGTCGCGACGGTGCCCGACCTGCCCCAGTTTTCCCAATCCGGAGATGCCTAACATGATCCAGTCGGCCTACGAGCGGGGCGCCCAGCTCGGCCAGTTCATCGGCGGCGCGATCCGCGACGGTCGCGGGGTGCCCTATGACGTGATCGACCCGGCGACCGAGGCGGTGCTGGCCACCGTGCGCGGGGCGAGCGAGGCCGACGTGGCCGAAGCCCTGGCCGGGGCCGAGGCGGGGATGCGCGAATGGCGCGCGCTGAGCCCGCAGCAGCGCTACCGCGTGCTGCTGCGCAGTGCCGAGGAATTGCGCGCGCGCTCGGCCGAGATCGCGCGCACCCTGTCGATGGAGCAGGGCAAGACCCTGGCCGAAGCCCTGGCCGAGGTCGAGGGATCGGCCGAGACCTTCGAGTTCTTCGCGGCCGAGGTGCTGCGGATCAATGGTAGCATCCTGCCCGCCCGCACCGCCGGCGCCTGGCAGACCGTGACGATGCGGCCGATCGGCGTGGCGGCCTGCTTCACCCCCTGGAATTTCCCGCTGTTGCTCAGCGCACGCAAGGTCGCCCCGGCCCTGGCGGCGGGTTGCGCCTGCGTGCTCAAGCCCGCCGAGGAAACGATCGGCGCGCCGCTGGCCATGGCCGAATGCCTGGCCGCGGCCGGCGTCCCGGCCGGAGCGATCAGCGTGCTGCATGGCGATGCGCCGCGCATTTCGGCCGAGATGATCGCCGCCCGTGCGGTTGGCGTGGTGACCTTCACCGGCTCGACCGGGATCGGCCGCATCGTCGCCCGGACCGCAGCCGAGGCGCTCAAGCCCTGCGTGCTCGAACTGGGCGGGCACGCCCCGGTGGTGGTGCTCGACGATGTCGATGTCGAGGCGGCCGCAACCGCCGCGGTCCTCGGCAAGACCCGCAATGCCGGCCAGGTCTGCACCTCGCCGACCCGCTTCTTCGTGGCCCGGCCGGTCTACAACGATTTCGTCGAGGCCTTCGGCGCGAAGCTCGGCGCGGTCCGGATCGGGCGCGGCATCGCCGAGGGTTCGCAGATGGGCGCGCTCGCCAACGCACGGCGCCTGGCTGCGGCCGAGAGCCTGGTCGAGGATGCCACGGCCCGCGGTGCGCGGCTGGTGACCGGCGGCACCCGCGAAGGCAACCAGGGCTTCCTGTTCCGTCCGACCCTGCTGGCCGACGTGCCGGCCGATGCGCGGGTGCTGCAGGAGGAGCCCTTTTGCCCCATCGCGCTGGCCATGCCCTACGACAGCGTCGACGAGGCGGTGGCGCGGGCCAATGCGGTCGATGTCGGGCTGGCCGGCTATGTCATGGGGCGCGACTTTGCCCGTGCCCAGGCCGTGGCGCAGCGGCTGGAGGTGGGGCAGGTGGCGATCAACAACTTCGCGGTCAGCCATGTCGAGGCGCCGTTCGGCGGGCTGAAGGAAAGCGGCTATGGCTTCGAGTGCAGTTCGGAGGCGGTGCGCACCTTCATGAGCCGGCAGTACATCCATCACGTCGCCGCGAACTGATCGTGGCGTTCCCTGGGGATGACCATCCGCGTTCGCGGCGCCGCGATGGACGCTGGTGCCCGGCGCAATGTGCGAAGCTGGTGCATGGCCAGGATGAACGGTTCGAAGATTTCGGAACGTAACGCTATCGACTTTTTATATGCGTAGAAATAGATCTATCATTCAGCGCAAACAGGTGAAGGCTTGGCCCCCACCACCCAGGAGAGGACAAGGATGACCGTGGACGACGCCCTGCTGGCCCGGATCGACCGGCTCGAATCACTCGACGCGATCCGCCAGTTGCCCGCCAAGTACTCACTGGCGCTCGACATGCGCGACGGCGATGCCTGGGTGAACCTGTTCCCGGAGGATGTCCGGGTCGGCGGCGGCAAGCAGGGGCGCAAGGCCCTGCGCGACTGGTTCGACGAGACCCATTCGATGCAGTTCGATGGCACCAGCCATCACATCGGCGGGCACATCATCGATTTCGACGATCCCGATCACGCCCAGGGCGTGGTCTATTCCAAGAACGAGCACGAGGCCGGGACCGAGTGGGTCATCATGCAGATGATGTACTTCGACCAGTACGAGCGGATCGACGGACGCTGGTACTTCCGCCGTCGCCTGCCGCTCTACTGGTACGCGACCGATCTCAACAAGCCGCCGATCGGCCAGCGCAAGATGCGCTGGCCCGGGGTGCCGCCCTATGAGGGCAGCTTCCACGACCTGTTCCCGAGCTGGCAGACCTACTGGGCCCGCCAGGGCAAGCCGCATGACGGCCCGGTCGATCCGCCCGCCCCGCTCGAGAAGTTCATCGAGACCATGCGGCGCGGCGCTCCGCTGCCCAAACCCCGCGTGCGGAGCTGAGCGCAATGGCGGATATCTTTGCGCCGGTGCGGCTGGGCGAGCTCGAGCTGGCCAACCGCGTGGTCATGGCGCCGATGACCCGCGACCGGGCCGGCCCCGAGGACGAACCGACCGACCTGATGGTCGAATACTATCGCCAGCGGGCCTCGGCCGGCCTGATCGTGACCGAGGGCACCCAGCCCTCGCCAGCGGGCAAGGGCTATTGGCGCACGCCGGGAATCCATTCGCAGCAGCAGGTGGCCGGCTGGGCCCGGGTGGCCGACGCCGTGCACCAGGCGGGCGGGCGGATCGTGATGCAGCTGATGCATGTCGGTCGCGCCGCCGTGCGGGCCAACAAGGCCCCCGATGCCGAGACTGTGGCGCCCAGCGCGATTCCCTGCCCCGATCCGATTCCCGGGCCCGACGGCGTTCCGGTCCCCACCGAGATGCCCCGCGCGCTTGACACCGCGGAGATCCCCGGGGTGATCGCCGAATATGTCGCGGCGGCACGCAACAGCCGGGCTGCCGGACTGGACGGGGTCGAGCTGCACTGCGCCAGCGGCTATCTGCCGATGCAGTTCCTGTCGTCCAACACCAACCTGCGCACCGACCGGTACGGCGGTTCGGCCGAGAACCGGGTGCGCTTCGTGGCCGAGACGCTGGCGGCGCTGGCCGATGCGATCGGTCCCGGGCGGGTCGGCTTCCGCATCTGCCCCGGCGTGCCGTTCAACGGCATGGCCGATGCCGATCCGGCCGAGACCTATGCCACGCTGCTGCGGGCGGTCGACGGGCTGGGGCTGGCTTACTGCCATCTGATCCATATCCCCAACCAGGGCTTCGACGCGCTCGAGCTGGTCCGCGCCAACTGGTCGGGGCCGGTGATCGAGAACTGCGGGTTGACGCTGGAGAAGGCCCAGGCGCTGCTGGCGGAGGGCAAGGCCGAGGCGGTGTCGTTCGGCTATGCCTACATCGCCAATCCCGATCTGGTCGAACGCTTCCAGCACGGCACGCCGCTGGCCAAGGCGGACCGGACCACCTTCTACACCGGCCATGGCGACGATGCCCGCGGCTACACCGACTACCCGCGCGCGGACTGACGCACGCGACGGCACAACAGCGACAGGAAGAGGGAGCAAGGCCATGGCAAGGCAATTGGAAGGCCGCACCGCACTGGTGACCGGCGGCGGAATGGGCGTCGGCCAGGGCATCGCCCGGGCGCTTGCCGCGGAAGGCGCCGCGGTGATGATCGCCCAGCGCGGGCTCGAGGGGGCCGAGGTCGAGGCGGCCCACTTGCGCGAAACCTATGGCGTGCGCGCCGTGGCGCGCCGGGTGGACGTGACCGTGCGCGAGGAGGTCGACGCCATGGTCGCAGCCGCGCTGGCCGAGTTCGGGCGGCTCGACGTGTTGGTCAACAATGCCGGGGCAAGCTTTCCCAAGCGGCTGGAGAAGCACAGCGACGAGGACATGCAGTCGGCCATGCTGGTCAACTACTGGTCCGCGTTCTGGGCCATGCGCGCGGCGTTTCCGGCCATGCGCGACCAGGGGTTCGGCCGGGTCATCAATCTCGGCTCGCTCAACGGGGTGAACGCCCACATGTTCACGGTGGGCTATAACGTCTCCAAGGAAGCGCTCCGCGCCCTGACCCGCACCGCCGCGGTCGAATGGGGCGGCTATGGCATCACCGCCAATGTGATCTGCCCTTCGGCGCTGAGCCCGGCGGCCAAGGCCTATTTCGATGCCAGCCCGGACATGGCCAATGCCATCCTGGCCCAGGTCCCGGTCGGCCGCTTCGGCGAGGCGACCCGCGACATCGGGCCGGTGGCGGCGTTCCTGGCCAGCGAGGCGAGCGCCTACATGACCGGGAACACGCTGTTCGTCGATGGCGGCGGCCATATTAACGGCGTGCCGTGGCGCCCCGAGGTGGAGGACTGAGCCGATGACCGACCTGGTGGCGGACCCGATCGCCGGACGGCTGGCCGGCAAGCGCGCGGTGGTGACCGGCGGCGCGCAGGGGATCGGCGCGGCGATCGCCCGGCGGCTGGCGGCGGAAGGAGCGCGGGTCGCCGTGCTGGATCTGGATGCGGCGCGCGCGGCGGCGGTGCTCCCGGTACCGCACCTGGGCCTGGCCTGCGACGTGACCGACACCGCCTCGGTCGACGCGGCTTTCGCCGCCGTGGCTCAGGCCTTCGGCGGCATCGACGTGCTGGTCAACAACGCCGGGATCGGCAGTGCACCGGGCGACGGCATGGCCGAATTCTATGCCGGGCAGGCCGCCCGGGCGGCGGGCCAACCCGACGCCCACGCCGACCAGACCATCCACTGCAGCGATGCGGGCTGGTCGGCGGTCCTGGCGGTGACGCTGGACGGGGTGTTCCGCTGCAGCCGGGCCGCAGTGCGGATCATGGCTGGCCAGGATCGGGATGTGCCGGGTGCGGGCGGGGCGATCGTCAACATCGGCTCGACCGCGGCGCTCGCCGGCAATGGGCCGGTCCCCTATGTCACCGCCAAGGCCGCGGTGCTCGGCCTGACCCGGGCCATGGCCCGCGAACTGGCGCCGCGCGGGATCCGCGTCAATGCGGTCAATCCGGGGGCGACGGAGACTCCCATCTACGCCCCCTTGCCCCAGGCAGTGAAGGATGCGGTCGCGGCTGACAGTCTGCTCAAGCGGCTGGCCCATCCCGATGAAGTGGCTGGCGCCGTGGCCTTTCTCGCCAGCGCCGATGCAAGCTTCGCCACCGGCAGCACCGTCACGGTCAACGGCGGCGCGTGGTTCAGTTGAGCGGCGTGGTGAGTGACTACGCATTTGCGCTTTTAGCAGGTGCAGCATTTCCGGCAACGTTGGCGATATCGCCCCATGACCCACGGATGCGTATTGCAGCTTGAAAATCATTACGCATTGGCTATCAAGCGTGCAGACAACAATGCCTTTTGGGGAGTCGACATGAAGGGTGCCTTTCAAACCCGCCCGTTTGCCCGTCTGCTGATCGGGACCAGCCTGCTTTGCCTGGCCGCTCCGGCCCTTGCCGCCGAAGCCGCGGCCGAAGCCGCCGCTGACCAGGCTGCCGACGCGAACGCCGGCAAGCTCGACGAGATCGTCGTGACCGCGCAGAAGCGCGAACAGAACCTGCAGGTCGTGCCGATCGCAATCAGCGCGATCGGTGCCGAAAAGGTCGCGACCCTCGGGATCAAGGACGCCAAGGACCTCTCCGGCCTGGCCCCCAACGTGACCATCGTGCAGGGCACGATCAACGCCAACGCCGCGGTGATCTCGATCCGCGGCATCAACACCTCGGCCCAGGAAACCTTCGGGATCGACACGGCCAACGCGCTTTATGTCGACGGCATCTACATCGCCCGCTCGGGCGGCTCGGCGCTCGACGTGATGGATATCGAGCGCGTCGAGGTGCTGCGCGGTCCGCAGGGCACGCTGTTCGGGCGCAACACCACCGGTGGCGCGATCGCGTTCATCTCGCGTGCGCCGTCCGAAACCTTCAAGCTGCGCGCCGAGGCGACCTACGGCAACTTCAACACGGCCAATGCCCGCATCACCCTGGATCCGGGCAGCATCGCCGGGATCCGGACCAGCTTCACCTACAACCACCAGCAGCGCGACGGCGTGGTCGACAACATCCTCGAGCCGAACAAGAGCCGCGATCCGGGCTCGCGCAAGAGCGACTCATTCCGCTTTGCGGCGAAGACCGACATCGGCGGCACCGGCACGGTCCAATACATCTTCGACTGGAGCCGGACGCGCAGCTCGCCGATGAACTTCCAGCTGACCAATGTCGCCGACGGCACGCCCCGTGCCCCGATCGTGGTCAATGGGATCCCGGTCGTCGCCACCCAGCAGGCGCCGGTGCAGCAGTACCTCGCCGGGGCCACCTTCCTCAATCCGGCCTGCGCCGCCCTCGCGGCGCCGACCCGGACCTGGCGCCCCACCGTCTGCAACGACATCTCGAGCACGTCGCTGGACACGGCCTGGGGTCACAACCTGCAGATCGAGAACGACTTCGGCCCGTTCAAGATCAAGTCGATCACCGGCTATCGCCGCTGGGACAACGATTACACCACCGATCTTGACGGCATCGGCGCCTTCCGCGGGCCGCAGTTCACCAATGCCACGCTGTTCAACGGCTTCCCGGCGCCGCTGCTGCAGAGCCTCGGTTTCCCGGCCGGAACCTCGGCTTTCCTGGCCGGCGCCGCGGTGCCGACGGTGCAGCAGAACCTGTTCGACACCAACAACCAGCGGCGCCACAAGCAGCTCAGCGAGGAGCTGGAAGTGTCCGGCCAGTCCGATACGCTCGACTGGGTGGTCGGCGGCTTCTACTTCTGGGAGAAGGGGTCGGAGGACAATCCCCAGAACAGCGGCTTCGTGCTTGACACCAACAGCCAAGTGTTCAGCGATGCAGCCTTCGTCGGCGTGTTGCGCGGCGTCGGCTTCCCTGCCGCCGCCGCGGCACAGTTCGCCCCGCTGCTCGCCCCGTCATTCCGGGCCGCCAATCCCGCCCGCTACCGCATGGTCCAGACGCTGGGCCGCCTGACCTACACCGCCTCGGCCGAAAGCGCCGCGGTCTATACCCAGGCGACCTATTACCCCGGCGGTCGGGACAGCGGCCTGCGGCTGACCTTGGGTGGCCGCTACACCTGGGACCAGAAGACCATGATCCGCCTGCAGAACGGCGCAGCCGCCCCCGCGGTGCCGGACCAGGGCCGGACCTCGTTCAGCAAGTTCACCTGGAACGCCATGCTGGGCTATGATCTCAACCGTGATGTCAACGTCTATGCCCGCATCGCCACCGGCTACCGCGCCGGCGGCTTCAACGCCCAGGATCCGGCCAGCGGCGGCACCCTGCCCTCGTTCAAGCCCGAGACGCTGACCTCGTACGAGGTGGGCCTGAAGTCCGAACTGTTCGATCGCCGCCTGCGCTTCAACCTGTCGGGCTACTACAACGAGTACAAGGACCTGGCGATCGCGGTGCCGCTGACCAACGCGCCTCCGGGGACCTTCGCCACGGCCGTGACCAACGCCGGCAAGGTGACCTACACCGGCGTCGAGGCCGAGCTGATGGCCGTGCTCAACGAGAACTTCACGATCGAGGGCAATGCCGGCTACGTCGACATCAAGTACAAGGAGTTCAACGCGGGCCTGCCGGTCACGGCCGGCCAGCCGCTGGTCAACATCGCGTCCATAGCGACCCCGGCCTACACCTCGCCGTTCACCGCCAATGCCGCGCTCAACATGCAGTTCCCGCTCACCTCGAGCGGCCTGCGTCTGACCGGCCGGGTGAGCTATACCTACGAAGACCCCAAGTACAGCGTGTCGAACAACATCTCCACTCCGTTCAACGACCTGCTGAGGAACGATGCGATCAAGCGGGTCGATGCGCAGATCGCGATCGACCGGATCCCGCTCGGCGGGGGTGAGGCGCTGATCCGGCTGTGGGGCCGCAACCTGACCAACCAGAACGCCTTCGTTCGCGGCATCGACTTCGGCTCGCTGGGCTATGCCGGGGGCTACTTCGTCGACCCACGCACCTTCGGCGTGAGCATCGGCGTCAAGTACTGAGGTGAGCCGCCGCGGTCCGCCTTCGGGTCGGACCGCGGCCTCCGCCTTGCCGGACCAAGGAGCAGAAGGATGACGGTTTCGCTGGACGATCTGGCCGCCCGCCTGGCGGCGCTGGAGGACAAGGAAGCGATCCGCGCATTGAAGGCGCGCTATCTGCGGGCCTGCGACCTCAAGCAGGTCGATGTGGTGCGCGACAGCTTTGCTCCGGGTCCGATCCGCATCGCGTACCAGGGCTTTCCCGAATTCACCGAGCGTGACGCCTTTGTCGCGGTCTATGAGAGCATGGCCTGCCAGGGCGGGGTCTATGACATTCACCATGCCACCAACTGGGCGATCGACCTGACCGGTCCCGACAGCGCGCGGGGATTGTGGTCGCTCAACTTCCGCACCATCCTGACCGGCCCCCGCCAGGTCGTAAGGCTCGCGGTGGAGTACGAGGATGTCTACCGCCGCGAGGCTGGCCGGTGGTGGATCGTCGATTCGGTCAGCCGGGTGACCTCGCAGATCGTCGAGCAGATCGGCGAGGACGGCAGCGTGACCGTCCTGGCCCTGGCCGAGGCCCCCGCCGCCTGAAACACTCTCGCATGAGAGCCCAAGCAAGAGGATGTCCGCGATGATCGACTACGGCCTGCAAGGCAAGGTGGCGCTGGTGACCGGTGCCGGCGGCGGGATCGGCCGCGCCGCGGCGCTGGTTTTCGCCCGTTCCGGCGCCAGCGTGCTGGTCAGCGACGTCAATGCCGAGGGCGGGGCCGAAACCGTCGCCATGGTCGAGGCGGCCGGTGGCCGGGCCGCGTTTGTCCGGTGCGACGTGGCGCGCGCGGACGAGGTCAAGGCCATGGTCGCGGCCGCGGTGGAGATCTTCGGCGGGCTCGACTGCGCCTTCAACAATGCCGGGATCAACCGGCTCGGCGATGACGAGTACGATGATGCCATCTGGGAACGGAACATGGGCATCAACCTGTCCGGGGTGATGCGCTGCATGCGCGAGGAGGCCGCGGTCATGCTCCCGCGCGGCGGGGGCGCGATCGTCAACACCGCATCGATCAATGGCCTGGTCGGCAATGGCGCGCAGCCGGCCTATACCGCGGCCAAGCACGGGGTGATCGGCCTCGCCCGCCATGGCGCGCTGCGCTGGGCCAAGCAGGGCATCCGCGTCAACGCGGTCTGCCCCGGGGTGATCGAGACGCCGATGACCGCGCCGCTCGTGGCCAACCCCGAAATGAAGGCGATGATCGACGGGATGACCCCGCTGGGGCGGTTCGGCACCGCGATGGAGATCGCCGAGGCGGTGGTCTGGCTGTGCAGCCCTGCGGCCAGCTTCGTCACCGGGCATGCAATGGTGGTTGACGGCGGCGCCACGGCGTTCTGAAACGGCGGCCATGACCACTGTTCCCCGACTGACCGATGCCGAACGCGATGCCGCCCTGTCCAGCCTGCCGGGTTGGGTCCTGCGCGCGGATGGCCTGGCGATCTGCAAGACCTTCCGCTTCGGCGACTTCGCCGAGGCGTTCGGCTTCATGACGCGGATCGCGATCCAGGCCGAAAAGGCCGATCACCATCCCGAATGGTTCAACGTCTACAACCGGGTGGAGATCACGCTCACCACGCATGACGCCGGCGGCCTCAGCACCCGTGACGTGGCCCTGGCGCGCGCGATCGAACAGGCCGCCTGATCCGGCGCCCGCAGGCGCTTGCCAACCGGATCACGCTGGCGTGAGATGCGGATCATGACACGATCCGAATCGAATGGCCCGGCCATGCTCTCTGTGCTGCGCCGTCAACTGCGCCAGGCGGGCTGGACCGCGCCGCGGCTGGCGGCGGAGCTGGGCGCCGGGGAGGCCACCGTCAAGCGCTGGCTGGCCGGCAAGGGCCTGACGATCGACCGGCTGGAGCGGCTGGCCGGACTGGTCAGCCTGACCTTGGGGGACCTTGCCCGCGAGGCGGAGGAGATGGGGGCCGAACTGGCGCCCGAACTGACCCTGGCCCAGGAACGGGCGCTGTCGCGCAACATCTTCCTGTCATTCCTGTTTCTGGCGATCCTCAACGGCGTGCCGGTCGACGAGATCGCCGCCGACTTCGAGGTGCCGGCCGGGACCATGGAGGCGGCGCTGGCCCGGCTCGAGCGGCTGGCCCTGATCGATCGGCTGCGCAGCGGCCGGGTGCGGCCACTGGTCGATCGGGCGCTGGTGTTCCGCAAGCTGCCGCTGCGCAGCCTGTTCGAGCAGCACATGAAGCCCGCCTTCTTTGAGCTCGACTATGCTGCGCCGGACACGCTCTACACCTCGGAGGTGCTCAAGCTCTCGCCGCGCGGCGTCGCCCAACTGGCCGAAGTGATGGAGCGCCAACGCGCCGAAATGCTCGAACTGGCCGACCGCGACCGGCAGGCCGGCCTGCCCGGGCGCGACTGGTACGGGATCCTCAGCGTGGCCCGCGCGCTCGACATGGAGGCCCTGCGGGCCAACGGCATTCCCGCGTTGGGCGAGGCGATCGGCGTGGCCGAGGCCAAGGGCGCCGGACGCTAAAGCGTTTTCGCAGCGGGGGGAATCATCTGCCGAACAGGACAACGCGGCCAAACATCTAGGACGCGGCACCAGTGCCGCCGATCCGTTCCCCGATCGCCTCACCCAGGAAGGCGATCAGCGTCTGGAGCGCCGGGCCGGGCGGGGCCTTCGCGCGATGGACCAGCCAGAGGGTGGCCTCGTGCCGCGGATCGGGCGCCGAAAGCCGGACGAGGTCGGGTTCGGCATCCGCGGCAAAGCACCACAGGCTGGCCGAACCGATTCCCGCCCGTACAGCCTGTTTCAGCTCGAGCCAGGTGTTGACCATGGTCAGGCCCGCCAGCCGTGCGGCTTCTCCCGCCGGATTGGCCGCGCGCCAGGCCCCGCCGGGCAAGCTCGCCTCGAAGCCATAGCCCCATCCGAGCGGGGGCAGGGCCGCGGTCCCGCGGCGCGCATAGGGGGCCTGCTGCAAGGTCCCGATCGCCACCCCGGTCAGGTGGAGCGGCGGCGACCGCACCAGCGCCAGACCCAGATCGGCCCGGCGGTGAGTCACCGCGTCGAGCGGATCGAGCTCACCCAGCAGCTCGACCGGGATGTCGGGGTGAGCCTGGCGGAAGGCCGCGAGCTCGGGCAGGAACTCGGCGCCGATGCCCCCGGTGCCGGCGACGCGGATCGAGGCGGTCGGCCGGCCCGCCGCGCCGATCTCGGCCAGCATCGCCGCCACCTCGCGTTCGATCGCCTCGGCCGCAGCGAGCAGCCGCGCGCCAGCCGGGGTGGAGGCATAGCCCAGCGGGGTCTGTTCGAACAGGGCCACCCCAAGGCTGCGTTCCAGGGCGTCCACCCGGCGGCCGATCGTGGTCCGGTTGACCCCCAGTTGCCGCCCGGCCGCCGTGTAGGACCCGGTGCGCACCGCAGCGAGGTAGACCTCCAGATCGCTCCATTCCATCGCCGTGCCCTTTCTGTCGTGCATTTTTGCACAAGCACCGTGCAAGGCAAGGGGCTTCGCAAACCGGGGCTCTCGGCGGTATGATTTCGCCTATTGCGTCGTCACAGCCGTCACGGAACGGCGAAGGCAGGCGCGGACGGGAACAAGGAGCGATGCAATGGCGACCTCGCGCGACTACGGCCTGGGCGAATTCGATTTTCCGCGCGGCTGGTTCATGATCGGAGCGGCGAGCGAGGCAACCCGCATTCCCGCCGCAATCCGCTACTTCGGCAAGGACCTGGTGCTCTATCGCGGCGAAAGCGGCACGCCCTATGTGGTCGATGCCTATTGCCCGCACATGGGCGCGCACCTGGCGCGCAACAGCACCTCGTACATCGTGCGCGACGGTGAGCATGTCGAAGGCGAATCGATCCGCTGTCCGTTCCATGGCTGGCGCTTCGGCACCGATGGCGCCTGCAACCACATCCCCTATTCGGACTTCATCCCCAAAGCCGCCAAGCTGCAGACCTACCCGGTGGTCGAGCGCGCCGGCATCCTGTGGCTGTGGCACGATCCCGAAGGGCTGGCCCCCGACGTCGATCTGGCGAACTTCGGCGGCCACTATGGCGAGCCGGGCTGGGTCGAATGGAAGATCGACTACATGGGCGATCTCAACAGCCACGGGATCGAGATCGTCGACAACATGGCCGACTTCGGCCACTTCGTGCCGATCCACGGCGCGACCGACTGGCAGTACTTCGCCAACGACTTCAAGGAGGGCCACCTCCACCAGTACTACAGCGCCGGGCACCGCACGCTGACCGCCAATCCCGAGGACATGCTGGTGCTGGACACCTGGTACGAGGGGCCGGGCTTTCTCCAGTCCGAGATGGCCGGGACATTCGACAGCTTCATCATGATCGCCAACACCCCGGTCGAGGACGGGGTCACCCGGAGCTGGCATGCGCTGATGGTCAAGGTCCACGACGGCAGCCGCGAGACCACGGCCGAGGATCGGGCCCTGGCCCTGGCCTATCAGGAGGGCAGCCGGCTCGCCTTCGCCCAGGACGTGGAGATCTGGGCGAACAAGCGCGCCTGCCTCAACCCGCTGGCGATCCCCGCGGATGGCCCCTACGGCAAGGTCCGCACCTGGTATCGCCAGTTCTACAACCCGCGCGACAAGGCGCCCGAGTTCCAGGCGCGGGTCAACGGTCTGCACGTCACGCTCGACAAGCGGCCCGGGCACAAGGCGGCCTGACGGCTGCCGCTGCCGCTGCCGCTGCCTCTGGCTTTGCCGCTGCTGGGGCGGCAGGTCGGACGGCGGAGATCGGGGTTGACGGGGCCACCTGCGCAACCCCTAATGCCCGGGGTAGCCGGCAGCCCCGAACGAGGCGACAGAACCGGGCCGGCAGAGGAGAGTGAGCCATGACGATCACCCCGTCGGACGAAGGCACCGGCTGGAAGCCCAGCCCCCATGCTCCGGAAATCGTGAGCGCCGGCAGCAGCTTTGCCGAAGCCGTCTATACCCATTCGTGCCTGTCCCTGCGCGAATTCGAAGCCGCGCGGATGCGCACCGCGCAGCTCAACGGCTGCATGATCTGCCAGGATTTCCGGGCCGCGCGCGATGCGCTGGCGCTCTATTCGGTCCCGGGCGAGACGCCGACCCGCTCCGTCACATACAACGGCCCCGCGCCGGACGAGGCCTTCTTTGCCGCGATCGTCGACTGGACCAACTCGCCGCTGTTCTCGGTGCGGGAGCGCCTGGCGATCGAGTTCGCCGAACGCTTCGCCCTTGAACCGAAGGTGCTCAGCGCCGACGAGGCCTTCTGGGCGCGGATGAACGCCCAGTACTCCGAGGCCGAGGTGGTCGATCTGGCGCACTGCGTGGCCGCCTGGATGGGGCTGGGCCGGGTGGCGCACGTGCTCGGCTGGGATCGCGTCTGTGCGGCCCCGCCGATGCGCGGCGAACCCTTGCCTGCCGCCGCCGAATAAGGGCCGGTCGTCCCGCGCCATGACCAGACGCTATGCCAGCCCGCGAGACCTGCTCGGGCAGGAAGGGACCCGGCTGGGCCCCAGCGGCTGGCTGGAGATCGGGCAGGGCCGGGTCGATGCCTTTGCCGATTGCACCGGGGACCACCAGTGGATCCATGTCGATGTCGAACGGGCGCGGCAGGGCCCGTTCGGCGGGACTATCGCCCATGGTTTCCTGACGGTGAGCCTGGTGCCGCTGTTCATGCCCGATCTGATCGAGATCCGCGGCTTCACTCACGCCATCAATGTCGGGATCGATCGCCTGCGGTTCCTCGCTCCGGTCCGGGTCGGCAGCCGCATCCGGGCCGGGGGCGAGATCGTTGCGGTCGAGGAACGCCAGGGTGCGATCCAGCTCGTCGTGCGCGTGACGGTGGAGGTGGAGGACCAGGATGCGCCCGGCCAGCCCGCCGCCAAGCCAGCCTGCGTGCTCGATTCCCTCAGCCGCTTCTATCCCGCGCCAGAGTCGACCGGCGGCCCGGGGGACTAGCGGATACACGGCAGGAAGGTCGCACGACATGGAAGAGGTACTCGACAGTCACGACGCGCTGGGCCTGGCCGCGCTGGTTCGCGCCGGCGAGGTGGCGCCCGCCGAGCTGCTCGAGGCGGCGATCACCCGCGCCGAGCGGCTCGATCCGCGGTTCAACTTCCTGGCGCACCGGCTCTATGATCTGGGGCGCGAGGCCGTGGCTGCGGGGCTGCCGGACGGACCGTTCCGGGGTGTGCCGTGGCTGCTCAAGGATCTCAACACCCACATCGCCGGCGAGCTGACCGAAAGCGGCAGCCGCCTGCACCGGGGCCATCGCCCCGCGGTCACCTCCGAACTGGTGACCCGCATCCGGCGGGCGGGTTTCGCCATCTTCGGCAAGACCACCACCCCGGAATTCGGGCTGACCGGCACGACCGAAAGCACCCTGACCGGCGCCACGCGCAACCCGTGGAACCCGGCCCATGTCGCCGGCGGATCGTCGGGCGGGGCGGCGGTCGCGGTCGCGGCAGGGGTGCTGCCCGCGGCCCATGCCACGGATGGCGGCGGCTCGATCCGCATTCCGGCATCGTGCTGCGGCTTGTTCGGCCTCAAGCCGTCACGCGGGCGGGTGCCGATGGGCCCGTCGCGGACCGAGGGCTGGGGCGGCATGTCGGTGCACCACGCGGTGACCCGCTCGGTGCGGGATTCGGCCGCGATCCTCGACGCCACCCACGGGGCGGAGCCCGGATCGCGTTATGTGGCACCGCCGCCGCAGCGCCCCTATCTGGACGAGGTCGGGCGCGATCCCGGTGCGCTGCGGGTGGCGCTGATGCTGTCCCCCTTTTCCGGGGCCCCGGTCGATGCCGAGGTGATCGCGGCCACCCGCGCGGCGGCAGACCTGCTCGCCGGGCTGGGGCACGTGGTGGAGGAGGCGGCTCCGGAGATCGATTTCGCCGCGATCGCGGAAAGCAGCTTCGCCCTGATGGCATCCTCGGTCGCCGCCGAATGCGAGGACCGGGCCCGCGCGCTGGGCGTGACGCTGGGGCCCGAATGGCTCGAGCCGACCACGCTGGAGATCGTCGGCTACGGCACCATGACCACCGGGCGCGACTTCGTCCGCGGCAACAATGCCTACCAGGCCGCGGCCGTGGCGATCGCCCGGTTCATGACGCGGTTCGACGTGATCCTCTCGCCCACGCTCACCACCCTCCCGCCGCCACTCGGCCGGATCGGGCTGTCCACCGGGTTGCCGCTGCAGGACTGGGGCCAACTGGTCGGCGGATTCACCGCTTTCACCGGGATCTTCAATGGCACCGGCCAGCCCAGCATGTCGCTGCCGCTCGGCACCTCGGCGCAGGGCCTGCCGATCGGGATCATGGTGACCGGCCGCTATGGCGAGGAGGACCTGCTGTTCCGCCTGGCCGGGCAGGTCGAGGCGGCGGCCCCTTGGGCCGGTCGACGCCCACCGCTGTAGCGGCGAAGGTCGACCGGAGCCCGGGCCGGGTCAGCGCGTCGGTTCAAACACCATCAACGCATTCCCGGCCATGTGGCTGTACATCCCATAGCCCGAGTTCATCACCACCTTGCCACGCCAGACTGCTGCGCCAGGGCCGCTGATACTGCCGCCCTTGGTGGTCTTGCCGTCGATCGTCGGCATCGGCTGGCGGGTGTCGAAGGCCCACAGCACCCGCCCCGTGCGGCTGTCATAGGCGCGGAACATCCCGTCGAGGTGCCCGGCAAAGACCACGCCGGGGATCGCCGTCACCGCGGCCGAGATGCCAGGATCGCAGAACTTGGCGCCGCGGCACGTATCGGGCGCCCGGGTGAACCAGCGGACCTTTCCCGTCGCGGCGTCGATCGCATGGAGCCCCGATCCGCGCAGCTTCGCGTCATAGACCCGCGCGTCATACGTGTCGGCCATGTCGTTGATCGGGACGAACACCGTGCCCCCCTCGGCGGCCATGCCGAAGTGCACCCCGCCCTGCGTTCCGCCATGGCCCAGCCGGGTGCGCCAGGCGATCTTGCCGGTGGCGGGATCAAGCCCCCAGGCCTCGCCCGACTTCTGACCGACCACCAGCATCGGGCGGCCATTGTCGGCCGTGACGAGCAGCGGGCTGGCCGCGACGTCGTGATCCGGACCGTTTTCGGTCGGGCAGGAATCGTTGCCGACCATGCAGCCCACGTTCCACGCATCGCGCGCGGTGAGCTGGGTACGCCAGATCTGTCGGCCGGTGCGCGCCTCGACCGCGAAGACCGCGTCCGAATTGCTGTCGGCCGGGGTCGAATAGTTCTCGCCGCTGCCGAAGAAGACCCGGTCGGTGACAGGATCATAGGTCGGGCTGTTCCACACCGGCGCTCCGGACGGACCGAGGATCGGGGCCCCGGCCGCGGTCTTGCCCTGGGGCTTGGGTTCGCCCGCGGTCCAGGCACGCCAGACCTCGCGGCCGGTGGCGGGATCGAGCGCCACGACCGAGCCACGGAAGGTGCAGCAGGCATAGGCCGGGTTGCCCGCCTGGACCACCTCCAGCGACGAGACCGGGACATAAAGCAGCCCGCCGCCGAGCGTCGGGGTGCCGGTGATGGTCGCATCGGGATGATCGCTCATCCGTTCCGCCCACAGCTCCTTGCCGGTCATCGCATCGAGAGCATGGACCTTGCCGAGCAGGTCACCGAAGTAGAGGCGCCTGGTGTCGGGATCGGCAACGATCGCAGTCCGTGCCTCAGCGCTCAGCCGGGTGGTCCAGCGGGTGCAGCCGCTGTCCGGATCGAAGGCGAAGATCGTGCCGTCCTGGCTGCCGACGAACATCGTCCCCCAGGCCAGGGTCGGCTGGGACCGGGCCCGGTTCGCGGCGGGATAGGCAAAGGCCCACTTGAGCTTCAGCTTGGGCACGGCCGCGGCAGGGAGTTGGGCGACCGCGGCCGGGATGAAGCGCCGGTTGTCCCGCCCCCAGCCGATCGGACCGGGCACGTCGGTCAGGTCGAATTCGGCGGCCCGGCCGGTGCACTGCTTGGGCGGAGCCGGTCGCTGGTACGAGGCGAAGGGCACGCGGGTGATGTACTCGGCAACCTGCACCTTCTGCTCGGCGCTGAGCATCGCGCCCTGGCTGCGCATGACTCCGTCGGTCAGGGCGGCGACGATCGAGTCCGGTGCGACCATGGCGAGGAAGGCGGGCGAGGCGGCCTTGGCCACGCCGCCCATGTGGCACATCGCGCAATGCTGTTCGAACAGGGGGCGGCCGGGTGCCGTCGCCGGATCGATCCGCGGGGTATCGTAGACCTGGAGATCATCGGTCGAACTGATGCGCTTGGCGGGCGGGGCACCCTCCAGGGCCCCGGTGGCCAGGCCGCCCGCGGCGAGCGCCGGCAAGGCGAGCAAGGTTATGCTGCGCAGCATGCGGAAGCGGGGCAGCAGTCCGAGGCGCGGCAGGGAAGGGGGTACAGTGGTCATCGATGGGGTTCCCGGATCAGTCCAGCGAGCGGTAGAAGGCAATGCTCATGTCCTCGGCGAGGCATTCGAGGATCGGCGGCACCAGCCGGTCGTGGAAGTCGATGCTCATGTGCTTGTCGAAGGCGGCCTCGTCCCGGAAGGTCGCGACGCATTCGAACAGGTCAGGGTCGGTCTCGCTCTGGAACAGCTCGTAGACCAGGGCATCGGGCTCGTGCTCGAAGACCAGCGCTTTCAGCTCGGTCTGGAGGGCGATCAGGCGATCGCGGGAGTCCGGGCGGGTGCGCAGCCGGGCGATGAAGCTTTTCTTGCTCATGGTCGGTTCCGTTCAGGTCTGGGGATCGGAGGCGGGGTGGGGCAGGTCGTAGAGCAGCTCGCGCACGTAGCTGCCGTCCATGCACGCGATCATCTCCTGGATCAGCGGCTGATTGTGCGGATAGGCCATGTGCGCCTGGTCGGCCGCCTCGTCGACGAAGCTCTCGTAGACCGCGAACATGCCCGGTTCGGCGAGCCGGTAGAACTTGTAGCCCAGGGTGCCCGGCTCATTGGCGGCCAGCGCCTCCATCTGGTGGGCGAGGGCGACGAAGTGGTCCTCCTTGCCGGCGGCGATGCGGAAGCGGGACAGGAAACTGAACGCCATGACGGTGCTTTCTCCAGGTGGCGGGGCTCAAGCCCCGGTCGGCTCGGCGGCCTGCGCGCGATGGTAGGCGATCCATTCGGGCAGGGGTTCGGGGTAGTCGGCCGGGAGCGGCCGGGCATAGGCCCGGTTGCGGTCGGTCCGGCCCAGGATGCCGGGATAGGCTTCGACGGGCACGTAGTAGAGGAAGCCGATCACCCGCTCCGCGAATCTCCAGCCCGTTTGGGTCAGGGCATAGCGATCGGCGTAGCGCAGCGCGGCCACCATCATCGTGCCGTTGCGCCACAGTTCGGCATGCCCGCTGATCCGCCCACGGGCGGCTGTGGGGCCATCGAATTCGATCAACACGTCGTGCATGACATGGTGCCCGGCGCCGAGCGCGGAGAACCGGCCGTCAAACTGCGTCATGATCGCGTCGACGCCGCGGGCCTCCATCACGCCATCGGCGGAGCGCAGCACCGCATCGGGGGCGAACAGGTCGCGCAGGGCTTCGACGCGCCGGTCGTCGACGTCAAAGGCGTAACGCGCGATCAGGCGCCGGATGTCGGCCTCCGCCTCAAGCCGCGCCAAGCGCGCGCCCCAGCCGTCACACTCTGCTGACCGGTCATCGGCCATGACTTCGCTTCTCCCGCCAGGGTCTCTGCCGGCCCCGTGCCGCGGATGATACGCGGCGCCGCTACAAAAACAATCATGAATGTATGGGCAAGGCCTCAATCCGCCCGGACCGGCCTACCCCAAAGGTCAGGCGCGAAATGGCTTGTGCTGGCGTGATGAAAAAACATACATGTCTGCTTGCAAAATGCCCGCGCGAGGCTAATCTGAAGACAACTCGCAAGCATGGCGGGGTAGGAGGAGAGACGGATGATGAGCAGTTATCTGCGGCGGTCGACCGCTGCTTGCGCCCTGGTGGCATCGGCCCTGGCCCCCGCGTTCCTGCCAACCGCCGCCCTTGCTGCCGAAGCCGATCCGGCTGCGGCGCCGCAGTCCGCCCAGACCGGCAACGATGAAGACCGACTCAACGACATCGTCGTCACCGCCACGCGGCGCGACTCCAACCTGCAAAGCACCCCGATCGCGGTTTCGGCCGTCGACAGCCGCCTGATCCGTCAGGCCAGCCCGCGCGACCTGGGCGATCTCGCCGCCTTCGTGCCGAACTTCTCGGCCAACACGATCACCAACTTCAACGCGGCGTCCTTCGCGATGCGCGGCGTCGGCCAGACCTCGATCATCGTCTACTTCGAGCCGCCGGTGGCCGTGCTGGTCGATGATTTCGTCGTCCCTTCGGTCCAGACCCAGTTGCTGGACGTGTTCGACGTGTCCCAGGTGGAAGTCCTGCGCGGCCCGCAAGGCACGCTGTTCGGCAAGAACACCACCGGCGGCGCGGTCACCGTGCGGACCAAGCGGCCCGAGCTCGGGACGATCGGGGTCGATGCCCGGGCCGAGGTGGGCAGCTTCGCCACGAAGCGCTTCCAGACCGCGCTGAACGTGCCGATCGGCGACACCCTGGCGCTGCGTTTTGTCGGCGGAGCGGAGAAGTCGGACGGGTTCTACCGGAACGGTGCGTGCTACGGCCCCGTCACCGCCTTCGTCGCCAGCAAGTTCGCCGGCCGGTCGGGCTGCCTTGATGGCCGCACGGCGGGCGGCAAGGACGTGGTCAACTTCCGCGCCAAGATGCTGTGGGAACCCAACAGCCGGGTCCAGCTGCTCGCCCAGTACGAATTCCTGCGCGACCGCTCCGAGACGGTGCCCTCGGTCAACGAGAACTATCTCTACACCGGCACTACGCCGTTCCTGACCAACCTGCTGGGCACCATTCGCCGGAACCCGGCCAGCAGTGACCCGCTGCACAATGCCGCGGTGACCTACAAGCAGGACGGCCTGATCAAGATGGCCGACGGCCAGCGCATCTCGGTCGACGGCATCTACCTGAATGGCGACGTTGATTTCGACTTCGGCAGGCTGACCTCGGTCACCGGCTGGCGTTATCAGCGCTCGCGCATTCCAAACTCCTATGCCGGTGCCGCCCCCATTGCAGCCGACGGCCAGCCGCTGTCGTTCTTCGACGCGACCCGTGACGACAACCGCAAAACCTTCCAGCAGGAACTGCGCTTCGCCACCAAGCTCAACGGTCCGTTCGACGCGGTCTTCGGTGCATTCTACCAGCGCGAGACGGTCGACTTCTGCGTCGCGCAGATCCTCGGCTTCCTGGACCTGACCTCGGGCCCGCTGCCGTTCGGCAACTGGAACGACACGCCCTACATCCTCTGCAACGCGCAGAAGTCGCGCTCGCGCGCGGCCTTCGCCGAGGGCACCTACAAGATCACCCCCGAACTGACCCTGACTCTGGGTGCCCGCTACACCTGGGAGAACAAGTCCTGGTTCGGCCGCCAGCAGGTGTTCATCCCTGCGCTGAAGGGTGGCTTCGACCCCTCGATCCGGATCAGCAACGCGCTCGACGCCAGCGTGTTCAACTATCCGGCCGGCGTGGTCCAGGTCGATGACAGCGCCCGCCGTGCCACCTGGCGCGCCAGCCTGGGGTATCAGGTCACCCCCGACGTCTTCGCCTACGCGACCTACTCGCGCGGGTTCAAGAGCGGGGGCTTCAATGACCAGATCGGCGGCTTCGCGCCGTTCGGGAATGACCTCAACGCCTTCCGCACCGCCGCCCGGGCGACCCGTCCCGAAACGGCCGACAGCTTCGAGGCCGGCGTCAAGACCGAGCTGTTCGATCGGCGTCTGCGCTTCAACCTCACCGGCTTCTACGTGAAGTACAAGGACCTCCAGAAGCAGCTCAACGTGCCGCTGGTGGTCAACGGCCAGCCCAACCAGGTGACGATCTTCGTCAACGCGGCGAGCGCGACGGTGAAGGGGATCGAGGCCGAGGCCACGGCGCGGCTGTTCCGCGGCTTCTCGCTGCGCGGCGTGCTGGGCTTCCAGGACTCCGGCTACGACACCTACACCGCGCCGACCGCCGGCTATAACCTGGCCTCGGCTCCGCTCGATCGTGCACCGCGCTGGCAGTGGACGATCGACGGCACTTACGAAACGGCGCTGTCGTCGAACTTCAAGTTTGTCGCCAATGCCTCGGCGGCGCACACCAGTCGGAACCTCAACACCCAGGCGATCGACGATCCGCTGGGCAACACCTTCCTCAACGCCCGGACCCTGGTCAACGCCTCGCTGACCATCGCCCAGGCCGAGGACCAGTACTATGTCCGCGTGCTGGGCCGGAACCTGACCGACCAGCGCTACCGGATCGCCTCGCAGAACGTGGCGGGACTGTGGCTCAACTCCAACTTCGGCGCCCCGCGCTACTTCGGGGTCGAGCTGGGGCTGCGGTTCCGCGGCGCGAACTGATCGTCGATCGGGGGGGATCCGTCCAACATGGCGGCCGCGTCTCCGGACGCGGCCGTTGCCGATAGCGAGACAAGTGATGAAGACCGAATTCGATCTGTGGGAGATTCACACCGGCGCCCGCCATCCGTTCAACGACCGGGCGCCGCGTATCGACAACGGCACCGGACGGCCGGGTCCGGAGCGCTACACCGATCCGGGCTTCGCGCGAGAGGAGTGGGACAAGGTCTTCGCCCGCTCATGGCTGCTGGCCGGGCCGCTGTCGGACATCCCCGAGCCGGGCGACTTCATGAAGTTCGATATCGGCCCGGAAAGCTTCATCATCGTGCGCGGCGAGGATGATGCGATCCACGCCCACTACAATGTCTGCCCGCACCGCGGCAGCCAACTGGTCACGACCGATTTCGGCTCGCTAGACCGTTTTACCTGCCCGTTCCATTCGTGGAAGTTCGGGCTGGACGGTCGCAACCAGGCGGTCACCGATGCCGAGACCTTCCGGCCCGAGGTGCTGTGTCATGGCACCGACCTGAGCTCGGTCCGCTGCGAGGTCGCCGCCGGGCTGGTGTTCGTGGCGATGGACCCCGACATCAAGCCGCTGCGCGAGTTCCTGGCGCCCATTTTGCCCCAGCTCGAACTCTACGAGATCGACCAGATGTACGTGGTCCAGCACCGCCGGTCGGACTGGGGCGCCAACTGGAAGGGCGGGGTCGACGCCTTTGCCGAGATCTACCACCTCCACGCGGTTCACCCGCAGACCCAGTGCCTGATGGACGATCGCACCCAGATCGACCTCTGGCCCGGCGGGCTCAGCCGGCAGTTCGTGCCCTTCGCCCAGCCCAGCCCGCGCTTCCCCGACCAGGAGTCGGTCAATCCGGGCATCCAGTTCATGCTGCGGGACGCCGGGATCGATCCCGAGACCTTCACCGGCACCGCGCGTGAGACGCGGGCCGCCGTGCAGCAGGCCAAGCGTCGGCGTTCCGAGGAACTGGGGCTGCGCTACGAACGATTCAGCGACAGCCAGTTGTCGGACTCGGTGGTCTATTCGATCTTCCCCAACGTCCAGATCGGCTGCCATCCCGAAGCGACCTTCCTGCATCGCTTCCTTCCGCACCCGACCGACCCGAACCAGTTCACTTACGACACCTGCATCCTTTACCGGCACGTCGATGCGCCGGGCTATTCGGCCCCCGCCTGGATGGGCCTGGCCGAGGACACCGACTTGTCCGGCCGCACCCGGCCCGATGTGATCCACACCGCCCTGGGCGAACCGCCATGCCTTGGCGAGGTGCTCGATCAGGACAGCGAACTGCTGCCGGTGGTGCAGAAGGGCGCGCACTCGCGCGGTTTCAAGGGGCCGCTCTGGAGCGAACAGGAAGGGCGTCTACGCCACTTCCATGCGGAACTGGACCGGATGATGGCCCGCGGCTGACCGCAGGACGGAAACAGGCTGAGCGAAAGGTCAAGGGGAGGAGAACCGTGATGGTTCTCCTCCCCTTTCCTCGTTCTGGCGGTTCGTGGGGGCGACCCGAAGCGGCTCAGAACAAATCGATCGGACCGGTAAGCGCTGCGGCCCGGGCGGATCAGAACGGACGGATGGTCACCCCGTTGTCGATCACCAGCTCCGCTCCGGTGATGAAGCGCGATTCGTCCGAGGCGAGGAACACCACCAGGGCGGCCACGTCGTCGGGATGGCCCGGGGTGCCATAGGGCAGAACCCCCGCCGGGATCTCCTTGGGCTGGCCGATGCGGCCCTCGGCCTCCTGGACCATCGGCGTCTCGATCGCGCCGGGATGGACCGAGTTGCACCGGATCTTGTAGCCCTTGACCTGGGCCATCACCGCCACCGACTTGGTCATCGACCGGACCGCGCCCTTGGCGGCGGAATAGGCGAAGAAGATCGGATAGCCGAGCAGGGCACCGACCGAGGACATGTTGATGATCGATCCGCCGTCACCCTTGTTCATCAGGGGCACCGCGTATTTCATCCCCAGGAACACGCCATCGATCATGATGCCGTTGACCCAGCGGAACTTGTCGAGCGTGGTGTCCTCGACATCGGCACTGAGCACGACCCCGGCATTGTTGACCAGCACGTCGAGCCGACCGAACTGCCGCTCGATTGCGGCCATGACCGCCACCCATTGTGCTTCGCTGGACACGTCATGGGCAAGGGCCATGGCCGAGCCCCCGCTCGCCTTGATCTGGTCGGCCACGGCCTCGGCCGCGGCGAGGTTGACGTCGGTAACCACCACCGCGGCGCCTTCGCGCGCCAGGGCCATGCAGTCGGCCGCGCCCAGCCCCGATCCGCCGCCTGTCACCAGCGCCACCTTGCCCGCTACCCGGCCCATATCCGTCTCCCGTCTGGTCTTTGATTGCTCGTCCCGGCGGCCGCGGTTCAGCCCGTGCCATCCTCGGAAAAGTAGTCCGGCATTCCCGCCGGCCACACCACGCCCCACTGGGCCTGTCCCCCGTCGATGATCATCAGGTCGCCATTGATGAACCGCGCCGCCGGAGAGGCGAGGTAGGCGATCGCCTCGGCCACGTCCCAGGCGTTGCCGCGCTGCTTCATCGGGTTGGCCTGGTGGAACCGGGCGAGCGCCTCTTCCGGATACATCCGGAACCCCTCCGTCTCGATCACGCCGGGGCCGATGCAGTTGACCCGGATGTTGAAGGGCGCCCACTCGGTCGCCACGGTCTTCGACAGATAGATCACCCCGGCCCGGGCGGCGCAGGTGTGCGCGGCCTGGGGCATGCCGCGCTCGACATTGGCGACGATGTTGATGATGTGCCCGGCCCGACCGTCCTCGCGCCAGCGTCGGGCGGCTTCCTGCATCATCCACCAGGTGCCGTTGAGGTTGGTGTCGATCACCGCCAGCCAGCCCTTGCGGGTGAAGTCGATCGCGTCCTGGGGGAACTGGCCCCCGGCATTGTTGACCAAGGTGTCGAGCCCGCCAAAGTGGTCGCTGACCCTGCCAATCAGCGCCTCGACCGCGTCGGCGTCGCGGATGTTGGTGGACTGGCAGAACACCGTCCGGCCCGTGTGCTGCTGGATCAGCGTTGCCGTGCTGTCGAGCTTGGCGCTGTCCCGGCCGCAAATGGCGACATTGGCGCCCAGCCGCGCGGCGAGGAACGCCGCCGCCTTGCCCATGCCGCTGCCCCCTCCCGAAATCAGGATGGTGTGCCCTTCCAGCAGGTCTTCGCGGAAAACGCTGCGCTGCTCGGCCAGGGCTTCATCGCTGAGGCCGCGGGCCGGGCGGCCGGGATCACCGGGCTCGGGACGGAAGATCCGCGGTGCATTCATCTTGGACGCGCTCAAAGGCTCTCCCCTAGTGGTCCGATCGGACTGCCGGTCCCGTCGAAACCAGTTGCCTTACAGGTTAGCGCGATGCAATAAAAAAGACAAACAGGTTTGATTGTGTTTTGCGCTGGCGCGCGGACTCGGGCGGCAGGGCGATCATTGACGGAGCACGAACCATGCGGGCCCATTTGGTCGCCTCGGGCAAGTATCACGATATCGACTTCGCACGGCTCGAACTGCTCAAGCTGCTGGCCGAGGATGCCCGCATCCGCACCACGGTGTCCACCGATTATGCCGATCTGGCCGCCCTTGCCGGGGCCGAACTGTTGATCACCTACACCTGTGACGTGGTGCCGGATCCGTCACAGACCGCCGCGCTGGAGGCCTTCCTCCGACGGGGTGGGCGCTGGTTCGCCCTGCATGGGACCAATTCGCTGCTGCGATTCGGCGCGGACGGGATCTGCGACACGCCCGACGAGGCGCCTGCCTTCATGGACCTGGTTGGCACGCAGTTCGCCGCCCACCCCCCGATCGCGCCGTTCAAGGTGGAGATCACCCGGCCGGATCACCCGCTAACCACGGGGCTGCGCGGGTTCCGGATCGAGGACGAGCTTTATCTGACCCGGCGGCGTGGCGACATCGACGTGCTGCTCCACACGGTCTTTACCGGCTCCTGCCCCGAGTTCCGCGATGCCGAGTGGGACGAGCCGGAAGTGCCGGTGCTCTACGAGCGGCGGATCGGGGAGGGGGCGATCCTGTACCTGACGCTGGGGCACTGCCGGGGTCACTATGACCTCCAGCCTGTCGCCCCGTTCTGGCCGCATCCGCAGCGCTGCGGCTGGAACTACCCGGTGTTCTACGAGCTCTTGCGCCGCGGCATCCGCTGGGGCTTCACCGCCTCCGGCTCGGACGCCTGAGCGCCAGCGTCTCCGCCCTCGGCCGCAGGAACCAGCGCGGCGATCTGCCGCTCGAGGTGGCGCAGCATCGGTTCGACCTTCTCGGCCACCATGGCGCCGGTCTGCAGGCTGATGGCCATGCCTTCCAGGATGGTCTGCGACAGCGTCATCGCCAGGGCGAAATTGTCCGGGGACGAGGCCCACTCCGGGAAAAGCTGCTCGGCCTGGGCGTTGAACTTCTCCGAAAACTCATCCTGCAGCGGCTTGAGGATGCTGGCCAGCTCGCTGTCGGTGCGGGCCGCGACGGCCAGCTCGTGGAAAGCGATAAAGGCCGGCTTCTGCAGTTGGCGCCAGTAGGTCTCGACCAGGTCGGTCACTTCGTGCACCGGCTTGTCGGCGGCGCGGCGGAAGGCGCGCAGGCGCTTCTCGTGCAGCTCGGCGATGGTCGACTTGATCAGCGATGTGCCGTTCTCGAAGTGGTGCATCATCGCCCCGCGAGACAGCCCGGCCTCGTCCGCCACCTTGGGGGTGGTGGTGTTGGCATAGCCGTACTTGACCAGGCAGCGCACCGTCGCATCGATCAGGCGCGCGCGCGTCTGGGCGGCCTTGGCTGCCTGCAGTTGCGGGCCCTTGTCACCGGCCGGACGGGGCGGACGGACAGGGCGAGCGATCCGGGTGCGGGAAAGGGCCATGGGTGTTTGCCTGGTCGACTGGTCTAGCGGAGGTTCCATCAGCGGAACCGGCGTGCAATCCGGTGCCATAGCGCGGAGGTGGCCGTTTCCGCAAGAACACCCCGCGCCACGCGGCCGTCCCGCACAAAAAGACAGATATGATTGTCTTTTTTACCCGCCTCGCCTAGACTCCTCGAAACAACCAGGGCGCCGGCTGCGGCCAGGCGGACCGGAACGGCCCGACGGGCAAGGGGATGAATGGAACAGCCGGCACAGATCCACACAATCGGTGCGATGATTCGGGCTTCGGCGCAGCGGCATGCCGATCGCGAGGCGATCGTCTTTCCCGATCGTCGCGTCACTTATGCCGCGCTTGACCAGGCGGCCCGCCGCTGGGCCCGCGCGCTGATCGCGCTGGGTGTCGAGCCTGGCCAGCATGTCGGTCTGCTGATGCCGACCTGCGTCGAGTTCATCGAGGCCTTCTGCGGGATCGCCATGGCCGGTGCGGTGGCTGTCCCGATCAACGCCCGTTACCAGGCGCATGAACTGGCCTACGTCGCCCGTGATGCCGATCTGGTTGCCCTCATCACGGCCGGTCGGATGACCGATTCGCTGGATTACGGCGAACGGGTCTGCGCCGCTCTGCCGTCATTGGCAGGGGCATCGGCCGGAGCCGTGCTGCAGTTGGCCGAGGCGCCCATGCTGCGCAGCATTGTCTCGCTGGACGAAGCCTGCCACCCCGCGATGCTGACCAGTTCGGCCGCGCTGGCGCTGGCCGACCGGGTGAGCGAGGCCGCGCTCGATGCCCGCATTGCGGGGGTTGATCCCCAGGACACGGCGATGATCCTCTACACCTCGGGGACAACCTCGAACCCCAAGGGCGCGCTGATCTCGCACCGCGGACAGGTCGGCAACAGCCGCAATCTGGGCATCCGCTATGAATGCACCAGCGCGGACAAGGTGTGGTCGCCGCTGCCGATCTTCCACATCGCGGGCATCCTGCCGATGCTGATGATCCTTGATCTGGGCGGGGCCTACCTGACCGTGCCGCACTTCGAACCCGGCGTCGCGCTGCAGATGCTCGGACGCGAGGGCGCGACCGTGGCCTATCCCAGCTTCGTCACCATCATGCAGGACCTGATCAATCACCCCAGCTTCCGCGAGACCGACCTGTCGAAGCTGCGCGTGATGAACTCCAACTTCGCGGTCCAGCCCGAATGGATCAAGCATGCGGTGGCTGCGGCCATGCCGCACACGATCCAGGTCAGCACCTACGGCATGACCGAGGCCGCGGGCACCGTTTCGACCAGCCGCCTCAGCGACAGCTACGAGACCCGCACCGAGCGCTGCGGCTATCCCCTGGACGATTGGGAGGTGCGGATCGTCCACCCCGAGACCGGGGAGGACCTTGCCACGGGCGAACGCGGGGAGATCCTGCTGCGCGGGCCCAACATGCTCAAGGGCTATTACAATGCGCCCGAGAAGACCGCCGAGGCGCTGCGCGACGGCTGGTTCCACACCGGCGACATCGGCTCGATCGACGCCGGCGGGAACATCATGTTCCACGGCCGGACCAAGGACATGCTCAAGGTCGGCGGCGAGAACGTCGCCGCAGCCGAGATCGAGGCCATGCTGCAGACCCATCCGGCCGTGAAGCTCGCCCAGGTGGTCGGCGTGCCCGACCCCCGCTATGTCGAGGTGCCCGCCGCCTTCGTCGAGCTGGCCGAGGGCGCGACGGCGAGCGAGGCGGAGCTGATCGCGCACTGCAAGGGCAAGCTCGCCAGCTTCAAGGTCCCGCGCCATGTCCGCACGGTCACGGAGTGGCCGATGTCGACCTCGAAGATCCAGAAGTTCCGCCTGCGCGACAGCCTGATCGCCGAGCTGGAGGGGGTGTGAACGCGGCGAACTTCGCCAAGTTCACCCGTGCCACGACCGCACAGAAGTTCGCGGCGCCCCGAAAATAGTCACGATGCAAAAGAGCCGGGCGGAGCATGACAGCCCGGCGCGGAGTAGGAAAGGGCGGGGCTGCCTCAGGCGGACCTGTGCTCTCCCCTGGAGGGGAGAGGGCGCTGTCGCTCTCCGGCAGGAAAGTGCGTCATTCCATCCCTCCTTTATCGTCGCCCCGGCCTTGAGCCGGGGCAGGGCTTGCGTGACTACGGCTGATGCGGAACAGCCCTGTCCCGGGTCAAGCCCGGGACGACGATGATCTTTCTCGAGTCGGCACCGGCTTGGCTGGCCCCGTCCCCGTGCGCCCACCGTCCGCTCCCCTCCGGTTCCGGCCATCCCGTCCCTAAACCGTCGCCGCGCTGCCGAAGATGACCGTCGCCTGGGCCGACAGCGTGCCGCCGTTGCCGTGCGCCAGGGCCAGTTCGGCGCCGGCGATCGGGTTGGCCGCCTCGCCGCGCAACTGGCGGACCGCCTCGACCATGGCGAACAGGCCGTACATGCCCGGGTGGCAGCAGGACAGGCCGCCGCCGTTGGTGTTCACCGCCAGCCGCCCGCCCGGGGCGATCCCGCCGCCGCTGACGAAGGCGCCGCCTTCGCCCTTGGCGCAGAAGCCCAGGTCCTCGAGGAACAGGACCGTGTTGATCGTGAAGGCATCGTAGAGCTGGACCACATCGATCTCGGCCGGGGTCACGCCCGCCATGGCCATGGCGCGCGGGCCGCTTTCGGCAGCGGCGGTGACGGTGAGGTCCGCCGACTGGCTGATCGCGTTGTGCCAGGTGGCCGCCGCCGCGCCGAGCACGGGGACCGGCGGGCGGCGCAGGTCGCGGGCGCGGTCGGTGCGCGTCAGCACCAGCGCGGCGGCGCCATCGGTGACGAGGCAGCAGTCGCGCGCGCCGATCGGGGTCGAGATCATCCGCGCGGACAGGACATCGTCGATCGTCAATGGCCCCTTGGCGAAGGCCTCCGGATTGGTGTCGGCCCAGCGCCGCGCCGCCACGGCCACTTCGGCCAGCTGTTCGCGGGTGGTGCCGTACTGGTGCATGTGCCGTGCCGCCGCGAGAGCATAGGAGGACAGCGGGTACAGCGGGGCATAGGGCGCTTCCCAGCGGTCTGACCGGGCAGGGGTCGACAACCGGCCCCCGCTCGACCGCTGGTTCGAGCCATAGGCGATCACCGCGCAGTCGAGATAGCCGGCGTCGAGCATCATCACCGCGGTGACGACATGGCTCATGAACGAGGCCCCGCCCGAGCGGTTGTTGTCGGTGAAGCGGGGATGGACCCCCAGATACTGCGCCAGCGACAGGCCGGCGAAGAGATCGTCGGGCAGGGCGATGAACAGGCCGTCGACCTCGGGCAGGGCGATCCCGGCGTCGGCCAGCGCGCCCTGCACCGCGCGGGCGGCCAGCTCGATGGTGGAGAAGCCGGGCGCCTCGCCCAGGCCGAAGGTGGCCGCGCCGGCCACGGCGGTGCGCCCGCGGGGGAAACGGTCGCCCATCAGCGCGTGCCCTCCGGCAGGGGATCGAACACCACCAGCGGGGCGCCGTCCGGGCCCGCCGCCACGATCCGGGCGGTGACCGCCATGCCGATCTGCAGGCCGTCCTCGCCGACCCCCTCGACCCGGCCCATCATCCGCACCCCTTCGGCGAGGTCGACCAGCACGACATTGTAGGGCGCCTCGGGCGGGCGGCGCTGGACCCAGGTGACGCTGTAGACCGTGCCACGGCCCGACGGCTCGAACCATTCGAGCGCCGCGCCGCTGCCGGGGGCGAACTCGCGCGGGGGGAACACCGCCGCCCCGCCGCCCACCGGGCGCTGCAGCAGCAGCCGGCCTGCGGCCAGGGCCTCATCCCAATGCTGCGCCGCGCCGCTCATCCCAGCACCGCCCCGCTGGCGGTCAGCGCGGCGATCTCGTCGGCGCCGAACCCGGCCTCGGCCAGCACCGCCGCATTGTCGGCGCCGTGGCGCGGGCCGGGATCGCCGATCGCACCCGGCGTGTCGGAAAAGCGGGTGGGGATGCCGGGGAAGCGCACCGTGCCCAGCTCCGTCTCGCGCTCCTCCCAGAACCCGGTCTGCTCGAGGTGCGGATCGTGCAGCAGTTGCTCCAGCGAGGCGATCGGGGTCGCGGGAATCTCGGCGCGGCGGAACAGATCCATCCACGCGGCCGTGCTGCGGGTCTCGAGCACCTGCGCCACGCGCGCCAGCACCGCCGTGATGTTCTCGGTCCGGCTGCGCAGGCTGGCGAACATCGGATCGCGCGACCAGTCCGGATCGCCCAGTTCCCGGAAGAAGGCCTGCCACTGCTTGTCGTTGTAGATCATCACCCCGATGTGCCCATCGGCGGTGCGGTAAGGCCGCCGCGAGGGCGAGGTGGCGCGCGGGTATTCGGGCGGGCCAAGCGGAGGGGAGAACAGCGATCCGCACAGGTGCTCGACCGCGGCGAACGACACCATCGTCTCGAACATCGGCACTTCCACCTCCTGCCCCATCCCGGTCCGTTCGCGCGCGAACAGCGCGGCGATCACCGCATAGGCGCCGGTCAGCCCGCTGACCTTGTCGGCGATGACATTGGCGACATAGGTCGGTTCGCCGCCGGACAGGCGGGCCTGCAGATCGACCACGCCCGAGGCGGCCTGGACGATATCGTCATAGGCCGGATAGTCACGATAGGGTCCCTCGCGTCCGTAGCCATAGAGGTTGGCGTAGACGATCCGCGGATTGGCCGCGCTGAGCGCGGCATAGTCCAGGCCGAGCCGGGCGATCGCCTGGGCGCGCATCGAATGGATGAACACGTCGGCCTGCCCGGCCAGGCGCAGCACCACCTCGCGCGCCTCGGGCCGCTTGAGGTCGAGCGCCAGGCTGCGCTTGCCGCGGTTGACGTTGAGGAACATCGCCCCGCGGGTGGGGTCCGGGCCAGGCGGGATCGCGCGGGTGGTGTCGCCCCCCGGTCCCTCGATCTTGATCACGTCCGCGCCCAGGTCGGCGAAGATCTGGGTGGCATAGGGGCCCATCAGCACGCTCGTCAGGTCGAGCACCCTGACGCCCGCCAGGGGACCCTGGCCCTTTCCGCTCATGTCCTGGCTCCCGCAAGGTCCGCCGCGGGCGCCTGGGGCCGCAGGGCCGTGACACTCGCTTCCAGAAAGTCCAGCAAGGGTTCGATCTGGACGGGATCGACCGCCCCGGTCAGGTCCGCGATGCGGATGCCCTCCATCAGGGTCTGCGACAGGGCCATGGCCAGGGCCAGCCGGTCGGGCTCCCGGGTCCAGTCGGGATAGAGCTGACCGGCGAGCGCCTTGAACCGCGCGGTGAACTCGGCCTGCAGCGGCAGCAGGATCGCGGCGAGGCCGGCATCGGTGCGCGCCGCCATGGCCAGCTCCTGGAAGGCAATGAAGCCCGGTTTCTGCAACTGCTGCCAATAGCCGCGCACCATGCCCCTGACGTCCCCGGGATGGGCCTGCGAGGCACGCCGGAAGGCGTTCAGCCGCCGATCGTGGAGTTCGGCGATGGTGGCGCGGATCAGCGCGTCGCCATTGGCGAAATGGTGCAGCATCGCCCCGCGCGACAGCCCGGCCTCGGCGGCGACCAGCGGGGTGACGGTCTGGGCATAGCCGTACTTGACCAGGCAGGCGATGGTCGCATCGATCAGCCGGGCGCGGGTGGCGGCGCTCTTGCGGGTCTGCCGGCCGGCCTCGTTGGCCGGATCGGGGTTCGCTGCAATCGGGTTTGCCGCATCGGGCTTGGGCGTTTCCGACCCCCCGCGGGCCACGATGGCCGGGGCGGCAGCAGTGCCGGTCCGCCTGGTGGTAAGCGCCATGCCTGTCCTGTCGGCCGGATCCGGCCTCTCCCCTGCGGCCGTGCTGGCCTTACCCCAGGGCCATCCCGGGGCATCGGCGCGCGATCCGTCAGGGCGCAGCATGCGCGACCAAAAAAAAGCATGCAAGCATGTTTTTTGTTTGCAACGCCCGGGCCGTTCAATAGACTGCGCGGCCAGGGAGAAAGGACAAGGTCTGGGGCGCGATCCGGAGCGGTCGACCAGATCGTGCGGCGAACTGCGCGGCCTTGCCTTTGTCCTACCGAACGGGCGCAGAGGAAAGGGCGTGGCATGGATCTCGGGCTGCAGGGAAAGAAGGCGATCGTCGTCGGCGGGGCGCGCGGGATCGGCTACGCCGTGGCCGAGGTGCTGGCCCGCGAAGGCTGCGACGTGGCGCTGAGCGCGCGGGGCGAGGATTCGGTCAAGGACGCGGTGGCCGCGCTGTCGCGCTATGGCACGCGGGTGGTCGGCAAGCCGGTCAACGTGAAGCGCGCCGATGACTACAAGGCCTGGCTCGACTGGGCGATCGAGGCGCTGGAAGGGGTCGACGTGCTGATCCCGCTGAGCTCGGCCAGCGGCGGCATCGGCAGCGAGAAGTACTGGTACAACGCCTTCGAAACCGACGTGATGGGCCCGGTCCGCGCGATCGAGGCGGTGATCCCGACCATGACCGAGCAGCAGCGCGGGGCGATCGTGCTGGTCTCCACCACCTCGGCGCTGGAGGCCATGGGCGGACCGCAGGCCTACAACGCGATGAAGGCCTCGCTGATCACCTACGGCAAGCAGCTGGCGCTGGCTCACGGCAAGGACGGGATCCGGGTTAACGTGGTCTCGCCCGGGCCGGTCGAGTTCGAGGGCGGCAACTGGGACATGATCAAGGGCACGATGGAGAAGTTCTACCAGTCCCAGTTGCGCCAGCAGCCGATGGGCCGGCTGGGCCGGCCCGAGGAGATCGCCCGCGCCATCGTGTTCCTGGCCAGCGATGCGGCGAGCTGGTGCAACGGGTCGCACCTGGTGGTTGACGGGGGCTTCACCAACCGGACGCACTTCTGATGTGGGACACCGCGCGGATGGATGTGAAGCGCGTCGTCGACGTGATCCGCGTCGATCCCGCGCGGCCCGGCGGTCGCACCCCGGTGGAGAAGGCGCCCGATCCCGAACTGGGCACGGCGGTGATCCCGGCCGAGCGGTACTACTCCGAAGAGTTCATGAAGCTGGAGTGGGAGCGGGTCTGGACCAAGGTCTGGCTGCTGGGCGGGCGCGCCGACGACATCCCCGAGCCGGGCGACTACATCTGCACCGAGATCGGCAAGGAATCGGTGCTGATCGTGCGCCAGGCCGATGGTTCGCTGCGCTGCTTTCCCAATGTCTGCCTGCACCGCGGCAACCGCCTGCGCCCCGAAGGGATCGGCAAGGCGACCGAGTTCCGCTGCATGTACCATCATTGGACCTATGGCCTGGACGGCAGGATCGAGCGGCTGCCCGACCTGTGCACCTTCCCCCAGGGCGGCCCTCCCGGCATGACCCTGCGCAGCCTGCCCTGCACCGAGTGGAACAGCTTCGTCTGGTTCTCGCTCAACCCCGAGGTCGAGCCGTTCGATGACTACATCGCGCCGCTGAAGGATCACCTCGAGCCCTACCACCCCGAGCGGATGGCGTGGAAGCGCGATGTCACGGTGGAATGGGACTGCAACTGGAAGGCCTCGGTCGATGCCTTCAACGAAACCTACCATGTCCAGGGGATCCACCCCCAGCTGCTGTGGTACCTCGACGACGTCAACGTCCAGATCGACTGCTACGAACGGCACAACCGCTACCTGATCCCCTTCGCGACGATCTCGCCGCGGGTTGCCATGCCCAGCACGATTCCCCCGGCGATCGACGAGATCATGCGCAATGCCGGGATGGACCCGGCCGACTACGAAGGGCGGGTGGGCGACATCCGGCGCGATGTGCAGCGCTTCAAGCGCGAACATGGTCCGGCCCAGGGGAAGGACTATTCGGCGCTGAACGACGATCAGCTGACCGACGATTATCACTACATGATCTTCCCCAACGTGGCGCTGAACGTCCACGCCGACGACATCCTGATGTTCCGCCAGCGGCCTCACGCCACCGACCCCAACAAGATGCTCTACGACGTCTGGGTGTTCGAACTGGTGCCCGAGGGCGAGCCCTGGCCCGAGCGCGTCAAGCATCGCCGCTTCAAGCACGGCGACCGCAGCATCGGCCAGGTGCTCGATCAGGACGCCCACAACCTGCCCACCGTCCAGCTGGGGATGCAGTCCGACAGCTTCCCCGGGCTGTGGATCGGCGAGCAGGAGCTGCGCATCCGGCACTTCCACAAGGTGCTGGACGATTACATCTACGGTCCCGGCGGCAAGGGCCCGGACGACATCTGAGAGGAACCCGATGCTGCAACTGGGGCACGACCAGCTGCTTGGCGCCTACCGGCGCATGGCGACGATCCGCGCGTTCGAGGAACGCCTGCACGAGGAGATCAAGACCGGCGAGATCGCCGGCTTCACCCACCTCTATGCCGGGCAGGAAGCCGTCGCGGTCGGGATCTGCGACCAGTTGACGATCGAGGACAAGATCGTCTCGACCCATCGCGGCCATGGCCACTGCATCGCCAAGGGCTGCGACGTGAAGGGCATGATGCTGGAGATCTATGGCCGCGCTGGCGGGCTGTGCAAGGGGCGGGGCGGTTCGATGCATATCGCCGACCTCGACGTGGGCATGCTCGGCGCCAACGGCATCGTCGGTGGCGGGGCGCCGCAGGCGGTGGGCGCGGCGCTCGCCGCCAAGGTCGACGGCAAGGGCCGGGTGGGGGTCGCCTTCTCGGGCGACGGGGCCTGCAACCAGGGCACCACCTTCGAGGCGATGAACCTGGCCGTGGTCACCAGGGCCCCGGCGATCTTCGTCTTCGAGAACAACCACTATTCCGAACACACCGGCGATGCCTATGCCGTGGGCACCGCGCGCGACATCGCCAGCCGGGCCGAAGCCTTCGGGATGAAGGTGTGGCGCGCCAACGGGTGCGATTTCTTCGACACCTACGAAGCGTTCCGCGACCTGCTGGAGCACGTTCGCGGCGGCGGCGGGCCGGCCGCGATCGAGCTCGATACCGAACGCTTCTATGGCCACTTCGAAGGCGATCCCCAGCGCTATCGCGGCCCGGGCGAGATCGACCGGATCCGTGCCGAGCGCGATTGCCTGAAGGGCTTCCGCGCCCGGGTGACCGGGGCCGGGCTGCTGGCCGGGGCCGAGCTCGACGCGGTCGACGCCGAGGTGGCCGCCCTGATCGACGCGGCCGTGGCCGAGGCCCGTGCCGCCGCCGATCCCGATCCGGCGACCGTCGCCGACGATGTCTATGCCGAATACCACTGAGGACGAACGACCATGGCGGTGATGAACATTCGCGAGGCGATCCTCAGCACGCTCCACGCCGAGATGGAGCGCGACAGCGACATCATGTTGCTGGGGGAGGACGTGGTCGGCGGCAACGGCACGGCCGGCGGGCCCGAGGCGATCGGCGGGATCTGGGGGACCTCTGCCGGGCTGTGGGCCAAGTTCGGCCCCGACCGGGTGATCGACACACCGATTTCGGAAAGCGCGATCGTGGGCGCGGCGGCGGGTGCGGCGCTGGCCGGGAAGCGCCCGGTGGCCGAACTGATGTTCGCCGATTTCGTCGGGGTCAGCCTGGACCAGCTGTGGAACCAGATGGCCAAGTTCCGGTACATGTTCGGCGGCAAGACCCGCTGCCCGGCGGTGGTCCGGATGGTCTATGGCGCGGGGATGCAGACCGCGGCGCAGCACAGCCAGTCGGTCTATGCCCTGCTGACCGCGATGCCCGGGCTGAAGGTGGTCCTGCCGACCACCCCGGCCGATGCCAAGGGCCTGCTGACCGAGGCGCTGCGCGGTGACGATCCGGTGATGTTCTTCGAGCACAAGGCGCTCTACGGCGTGAAGGGCGAGGTGCCCGAGGGCGAGTACCGCATTCCCTTCGGCCAGGCGCGGATGGTGCGCGAGGGCGGCGACGTGACCGTGGTGGCCTGCGGCCGCATGGTCAACTTCGCCGAAAAGGCGGCGGACAAGCTGGCCGCGGACGGGATCGGGGTGGACCTGATCGACCTCAGGACGACCAGCCCGATGGACGAGGACGCGGTGCTCGATTCGGTCGAGCAGACCGGGCGGCTGGTGGTGGTGGACGAGAGCCCGCCACGCTGCAGCCTGGCCGCCGACATCGCCGCGCTGGTCGCGGCGCGGGCCTTCACCAGCCTGAAGGCGCCCCCGGCGCTGGTCACCGGACCGCACGCGCCGATCCCGTTCTCGCGCGTGCTCGAGCGGGCCTGGCTGCCTTCCCCCCAGACGGTCGAGGATGCGGTCCGTCGCACCCTCGCGTTCCGTTGAGCGGGGCCCGGACCATGGCCAAGCTCAAGCCGTTCACCATGCCCAAGTGGGGCATCGAGATGGCCGAAGGCACGATCGCCGACTGGATGGTGGCGGAAAACGCCCCCTTCACCCGCGGCACCGTGCTGACCCTGATCGAGACCGACAAGATCACCAACGAGGTCGAGGCCGAGGCCGACGGGCGCTTCGTGCGGATCCTGGCGAAGCCGGGCGAGACCTATCCGGTCGGCGCCCTGCTGGCCGTGCTGTCGGACGGCGGTGAGGCGAGCGCGGCCGAGATCGACGCGCTGATCGCCGGGTTCCGGCCGTCGGACACCCGCTTCGATCCCGATGCCGCTGACACCGCCCCCGCCGCGGCCCCTGCCGCACCGCCTGCCCCGCCGCCGGTCCCCGCCGGGCTGGCGATCAGCCCGGCGGCGCTGGCCGAGGCCCAGGCGCTGGGGCTGGACCTGAGCCAGGTCCAGGGATCGGGCCGTCATGGCCGGATTTCGGTGCAGGACGTTCACCAGGCGGCCCGCGCCCCGGTGGCCCCGGCGCTGGTCGGCCCGTTGCCGCTCCTGCCCGAAGGCCCGGTCCGGGCCACTCCGGTCGCCCGGCGGCTCGCCGCGCTGCACGAGCTGGACCTGGCCAAGGTGGCCGGCACCGGCCCGCGCGGCAAGGTTCGCCGCGCCGACGTGCTCGCCGCCGTGGCCAATGCCCGGCCGGCCACCGCCGCCGCCGCGGGCGTTCCCCAGGTCATGCCGATGTCATCGATGCGGCGCACGATCGCGCGCCGGCTGACCCAGGCCAAGCAGGAGATTCCGCACTTCTATGTCCGCCGCAGGGTCCGCGCCGACCGCCTGTTGGCCCACCGCGCCGCTGCCAAGGGCGATCGCCCCAGCGTCAATGACTATCTGATCCGCGCCTGTGCCCTGGCCCTGGGCGAAGTCCCGGCGATCAATGTCCAGGTGCACGGCCAGGACATCCATCAGTTCGCCCAAGCCGATGTGGCCGTGGCCGTGGCGACGGAGCGCGGGCTTGTCACCCCGATCGTCTTCGCCGCCGAGACGCAGAGCCTGGCCGCGATTGCCGCCACGATGAAGGCGCTGGCGGCACGGGCCCGGACCGGCCAGCTTCGGCCAGAGGAGTTCTCCGGCGGCAGCTTCTCGCTCTCCAACCTCGGCAGTTTCGGGGTCGAACAGTTCGATGCGATCATCAACCCGCCGCAGGGCGCGATCCTGGCGGTCGGTTCGGCCCGTCCCGAACCGATCGCCGATGATGGCGCATTGCGGATCGTCCCGGTGCTCCACCTCTCGCTGAGCTGCGACCATCGCGCGATCGACGGGGCCGACGCCGGCCGCTTCATGGCCGCCCTGGCCCGCCTGATCGAGCAGCCCGAGCTGCTTGCCTGAACCCCAACCCCCTGAAAGCCAGATCGATGAATTTCTCCCTCTCCGACGAACAGCGCCAGTTGCAGGACGCCGCCCGCGAATTCGCCCGGGCCGAGCTTCCCGCCATCGCCGCCGAGTGCGAGCGCGACAACAAGCCGCCCAGCCATGCCCTGGTGAAGCGCTATGCCGAGATGGGCTTTCTGGGGATCAACGTCTCGTCCGCGCTGGGCGGGCTGGGGCTGGGCAACATCGAGGCGCTGGTCGTGCTCGAGGAATTCGCCAAGATCTCCTCGGCCGTGGCCTTCCCGATCTTCGAATCCTCGGTCGGCCCGGTCCGCGCGATCGAACATTTCGGCTCGGACGAACTGAAGCGGCGGGTCGTCCCGGCGGTCTGCGCGGGCGACATGGTGGTGGCCGTGTCGATGTCCGAACCCGACGCCGGCAGCGCCCTGACCGACCTCAAGACCCGCGCCGAGGTGCGCGGCGATACCGTGGTGATCAACGGCACCAAGCGCTGGTGTTCGGGCGGGGGGCATGCCGATGCCTATGTGGTCTATTGCCGCCTCTCAGACGATCCGGGCGCCAAGGGCATCGGCGCGGTGCTGGTCGAAAAGGATGCGCCGGGGCTGACCTTCGGTCCCAACGAACAGCTCATGGGCTTCCGCGGCGTGCCCTCGTCGGATCTCAACTTCGACGATTGCGAGGTGCCGGCCGCCAACATCATCGTCCCGGCGGGCGGGTTCAAGCAGTTGATGGAAGCCTTCGATCTGGAGCGCTGCGGCAATGCCACCATGGCGCTGGGCCAGGCCTCGGGCGCGCTGGAGGACGTTTCCGCCTATGTCCAGGAGCGCAAGCAGTTCGGCAAGCCGATCGTCGAGTTCCAGGCGGTGCAGCTCAAGCTGGCCGAGATGCACATGAAGGTCGAGGCCGCCCGCCTGCTGATCTGGCGCGCCGCCGCCGTGGCGCAGGAAGGGCTGCCCTCGGTCCTGCACAGCTCGACCGGCAAGTGCTTTGCCAACACCATCGCCCGCGAGGTGACCGGCGACGCGCTGCAACTGATGGGCGCCTATGGCTATTCCAAGGACTTCCCGATGGAACGGCGGCTGCGCGATTCATGGGGCTGGGGCATCGCCGGCGGCGCGATCGACATCCAGAAGACCAACATCGCCGGGGCCCTGCTGGGCCGCCGGTTCGACCAGCGACGCTGAGGGGGCCGCGGGAATGACACGGCTGCTGCATATCTCGGCGAGCCCGCGCGGCGACCGCTCGCGCTCGGACAAGGTCGCCCGGCGCCTGATCGCCGGGCTCGGCGCGGCCGAGGTCGAGACGCTCGACCTCGCCGCGGCCACGCTTCCGGCCTTCGACGGCGCCGCGATCGAGGGGCGCTATGACCTGATCGAGGGGCGCGCGGTCGACCCGGCGGTGATCGCCGCATGGGAGGGCATCCGCGCCACGGTCGCCCACTTCCTGTCGTTCGACACCCACGTGTTCAGCGTGCCGATGTGGAACTTCGGCGTGCCCTGGCGCCTTAAGCAGTACATCGACGTGCTGACCCAGCCGGGCCTCGCGTTCACCGTCTCGGCCGAGGGCGTCACCGGTCTTGCCGCGGGCCGCCGCGCGGTGCTGGTCTGCTCGGGCGCGCTCGACATCCGCCCCGGCCAGCCCGGCGCCGAGCTGGATTTCCAGACCGCCTACATGCGCGCCTGGCTGGGCTTCATCGGGGTGACCGACGTGCACGAGCTGCAGGTGCGGCCGACCTATGGCAGCCCCGAAGAGGTCGAGGCGGCGATGGAGCGCGCCTATGCCGAGGCGGACGCCCTGGCGGGGTTGTTACGGGGGTAGGGCGAGGCCGCGTTCAGCGGCAGAAAGCGATCCGATTTTGTGGGGAGCTGCCAAACTCCTCCCGGTCGGAATGGTCTTCTTCCATTATCCCAACACCCGCTCAGGCTGAGCCTGTCGAAGCCCACGTGGTGACGGTTGGACTTGGTCCTTCCAACTTGCCCGGGATCGCAGCCGAGCCGGGATGTCGGGCTGAAGTCAGCGCGTGGCCTTCGACAGGCTCAGGCTGAGCGGGTGTGGGAAGGGCACACTGGGTGGAGAGCGGACGTTCCTGATCCTCCCCCTTGTATCTTGAAAGTGGTGCATGATGCGATTGCGGGAGGCTCCGCTAGCGGAGCCTCCCGCCCGTTCGCGAGCCCGCGTCCCCCTTGGTCGTAGCAGCCCGCTGGGGAGCTTGGGCCCGGA
>NZ_JACLAU010000019.1 GCF_014230305.1 Novosphingobium aerophilum | reverse complement strand
GCAACAGACCATCGAACATCGGCGCTTGCAGCACCGCAAGCTCGCCGCCTAATATCAACCCCCAGACGAGGCCCGCACTCCGCTAATCTACGCCGCGAGTTGTGCCGAATGTTCTGACGACGGACAGTTCCGCTTCAAGGCTTCCTTTCCTGGCCATGATGATACCTCGTGGTTGGTGCTGAAACCTCCCGCGCGCGAGGATCATGACCCCTCCCCTGTTTGGCAAGCCCTGATGTTACGGGGCTGAGATCGCCACCGATTTCCGAGTGCAATTCACGCCGGGCACAGCGCCCTCGCCCGTCCTGAAAGGCCAGCTTGGGATTCGCGAAAAACCACCAAACCCGCGAGCCATCACTGCTACGGGATCAAGGGGGAAGGATGCAGACCGTACACGGCAGGACCGTAGGAAAAATGGCGGAAATGCGTGTGTTTGCGATGTCGCCGCCTGTCTGACTGTGTCGGACCATCCCGCAAAGCCGCAGAAATCTGCCATTTTGCTGTCCGACGCTGTCCGACACAGGGCACCGCACCGCTGCGCGATTGCCAGACGGCCCATGCTGGCCTAAAAGGGGCCCGCGCAATTCCCACCAGGCCTCCACGAGGGGTCTGGGTATGGTTGATGAAGTCCGGATAACGGTACGGATACCGCGCGAACTCGCAAAAGGTGTCGAGAAGGTCCAGGCGGCGCGCGGGCTGACGCCCTCGATCATTTTGCGCAATGCGCTGACCCTCTACCTTGCGACCATCGACGGCAGTACCGAAACCGAGCGGCGGCGCCAGTTCTCGTCCGAGTATCTGTTCCTCGGAATCGACCTGCTCATCCAGCGCCAATTTCCCGATGCGCACCAGGCCCTGATGGCGGAAGCGGACCGCCGTGTGGAGGCGCTTTATGCGGCGTCCTGACACCTGGTCCGATCAGGCCCGTCCGGGTCAGCTCAAGCATCATTCGGCGCGGGGAAGCATGCCGCGCAACGCCGGCAATTTCACCCGCGGCTCGCAGCTCATCACCCACGAATTCCTGATGTGGTTTGCCTCGGCAAAGATGCCGCTGCTGGTGTGGTTCTTCACCTTCCTGCTGGCCCTCTCGATTGTCCTCGCTCTGCTGCTCCATGAGCACGAGATCCAGATGATCCTGATGCGGATCTACGCGGCGGGATGGAGCTTCATGGAGTTCAATCCGAAGAAGATCCTGAACCTCACCCTCCCCTCCGGAGAGGTCATCCCCGCCCCCATCGGCATGATCGCCTCGCATCCTGATGTGGTCATAGCCTGGAACAAGCTGATGCGCGCGATCTGGGGTTCGCTGTTCATCTCGCTGTTCATCGCAATCCCGATCTCGATCTGGTTCGTCAATCTCTCGCACCGCCGCGGCAAGGCGATCCTCGAAGAGCGCCACCAGCGCGGCGCCATGCTGGTCGATGCCGCCGATCTTTCCGCCGTGATCAACGAGCACAACCGCGCCGCGCTGGCGCAGGAAGTGACCGAACGCATGCCCGGCAAGACGCTCGACGACGTCCTCAAAATGAGCTTCGCCGAGCGCAAGGACGCGGGCATCCACCACGTCTACAACATCGCAGGCGTGTCGTTTCCGTGGCGCACCGAGCAAGCCCATACGATCATGATCGGCTCGACCGGCACGGGTAAGACGACCCAGATGCGGGACATGATTGCGCAGATGCGCAGGCGGCGCGACCGGGCGGTCGTGTTCGACCTCACCGGCGCTTACGTCGAAGCCTTCTACAACCCCGAAACCGATACGATCCTCAACCCGATGGACGAGCGCTGCCCAAGCTGGTCGCTGTTCGACGAGGGCAAGAACTACGCCGACTTCACCGCGATCGCCGCAGCCATCCTGCCGACCGATGGCGGCGGTGCGGACCCGTTCTGGATGCTGGGAGCGCGAACCCTGTTCGTGCAATCCTGCGTACAGTTGATGAAGATCGGCCAGGCCACCAATGCCGCGCTTGCCTACCGGCTGATGATGGCCGATCTCGAAGAGGTCCACGAGCTGCTCCGCAACACCATTGCCGAGCCGCTCACCGCTCCGGTGGCCGCCCGCATGGCCGAGTCCGTCCGCGCGGTTCTCAACACCAATGCCCAGGCACTGCTGTTCCTGCCCGAGGGCAAGGAGCCCTTCTCGATCTGCGATTGGATCCGGCACCAGGACAAGCCCGGCTCGATCCTGTTCATCACTTCCTCGCACAACGAACTGGTCCTCAACCGGGCGCTGCTCTCGCTCTGGATGAACCTCGCGGTCCACACGCTGATGCGCCTGCCGCGAACCCGGTCATTGCGCACCTGGTTCTTCTTCGACGAGGTCCATGCGCTCCACCGTCTGCCCGCGATCGAGGACGGCCTGCAGACCGCGCGCGGCTTTGGCGGTGCCTTCGTGCTCGGCATCCATTCCTTCGCCAAGCTGGCCGAGACCTACGGCAAGGAAGGGGCGCAGAACCTTGCATCGCTCGCGCGTACCAAGCTGATTCTCGCGGCCGCCGACCGGGACACCGCCGAGCACTGTTCGGACTATATCGGCCACCGCGAAGTCAGGATGATGGATGAGGCCTACAGCTACGGCTATTCCAACATCCGCGACGCGGCGACGATCACGCCGCGCTCCGAAGTGCAGCCGCTGGTCCTTCCCGACGATATCATGCGCCTGCCATCGCTGCGCGGCTTCCTGGTATTTCCCGAAGGCTTCGACGCGGCGCGGATCAAGCTCACCTACAAGGACTGGCCCAAGGTCGCCGAAGGCTATGTCCTGCGTGAAAATGTCCAGCCCATCGAGTTCGTGCCGCCGCCGGTAGATCACGCCGAAGAGACGCAAGTCGGGGGCCGCGAACCGCGCGGCGAGCCCGAGCGTGAATTGCGTGGCGACGAGCCCGAAACCGGTCCGGGCACGCCTGCATCCGAGCAGGCTGATCCGGAGCATCCCGCCCCGGAAAACCCGCCCCAGGTTCCCGGACAGGATCCCAGTGTGGGCAAGCAGATGGCCTTCAGGCTCGAGCAGGCTCCGCAGGGCGAGCGGAATGGAGGGCGCGAACAGGAACCGCCGGACAAGGCCGCGGATCATGCCTCGGCCAAGGCTGCGGCGCAGCGCGCCGGCGTGACCCGCGAACTCAATGACCCCGTACAGGACGAGAAGCCCACCGAGCGCGGCGCCAAAGCTGCACGCGAGATCGACGATCGCTCGCATTCCCATGACGACGGACCGGAGATGTAAGCCATGCACTCCATCGCATCCGTCAGGTCCTCGAGCGGGGCCGCCGCCTATTTCGCCAACGACAACTACTACACCGAGCAGGAACACGCGGAAGCCGGGGTCTGGGGCGGCGAAGGTGCGCGCGCACTCGGGCTCGAAGGCGAGGTCGAGAAGGGCGCGTTCGAGGCGATCCTCAATGGGCAGCTTCCCGACGGCGAGATGGTGGGTCAGGTCGAAGGGCGGCGCCTGGGTCTCGACCTCACCTTCTCGATGCCGAAGTCCGCCTCGATCCTGGCGCTTGTGAGCGGGGACAAGCGGATCCTCGATGCGCATCTTGCAGCCGTCAAATCGACGATGACGCAGCTCGTCGAGAAGCAGTTTGCCGAGAGCCGCAATTACGATCGCTCGCGCAGCGGCGAGCCGCAAAAGACCGGCAATCTCGTCTATGCGCTCTTCGCCCATGACACGAGCCGTGCGCTCGATCCGCAGGGCCATATCCACGCCGTCGTCGCCAACCTGACGCGCGATCCGAAGGGGACATGGAAGGCGCTGTGGAACGGCGAGATCTGGAAGAACAACACGACGATCGGCCAGTTCTACCATGCCGCCTTCCGCGCCCAGTTGCAGAAGCTCGGCTACGAAACCGAGGCCGCTGGCAAACATGGCTCGTTCGAGATCAAGGGCGTGCCAAGCGAGGTGATCAAGGCGTTCTCGACCCGCACCACCGAGATCGAGGCCAAGATCGCGGAAACGGGTGCGACGCGGCTCGAAACCAAAAAGCAGATCACGCTCTACACCCGCGACCCCAAGCTCGCTGTCGATGACCGCGGTGCGCTGACCGGAAGTTGGCAGCAGCGGGCGCAGGAACTCGGCTTTGACGGGAAATCATTTGTTGCTGAGGCACGTGAGCGTGCCGCCTTGCAGGCACGTCCTACCTTCCGCGAAACCGCGACCGCTGCGCTTGGTGAAGTGTCGACCCGGATCGGCGCGGCGCTCCGCACGCCAAGCCCGCTCGCGGTGAGCGGCACGGCCGCCCTGTTCTTGCCCGCCGGCACGATCAAGGCGCAGCATGCCACCGCGTCGGCCATCCGCCATCTGTCCGAGCGCGAGGCGGCGTTTTCGCCGCAGGCGATCCTGAGCGCGGCGCTGGGTTTCCAGATCAAGGGTCTCGAAGGCGGCGCTGTGGTGGAGCGGATCGGCGAACTCATTCGCGACGGCCATCTGATCCCCGGCAAGTCGGACCGGCTCGATGGCCACTTCGATCTGGTGACGACGCCGGCGGCGCTCGCGATGGAGCAGCAGATTCTGGACCGCATCGATGCCGGGGCCGGAAAGGGCCGGGCGTTCATGCCGCCTGAAGTTGCGATGGCGCGGCTGCAGGAGGCGGCGCGCGAACTCGGTCAGACCCGCGCCGGGGTCGATACCTGGCAGCTCAACGAGGGACAGCTCGCAGCCGGCGTCGCGATCCTCTCTGGCAGCGATCGCTTCCTCAATGTCCAGGGTGTGGCGGGTGCGGGCAAGTCGACGCTGCTCGGCGCGCTCGACAGGGTGCTCGGGCAAGAAGGCATCAAGCTCGTCGGGCTTGCCTTCCAGAACAAGATGGTCGCCGACCTGCGCGGCGGGGGCGGCCAAGGCATGTCGGCCGAACAGATGCGCGAGGCAGGGATCGAGGCCTACACGATCGCGAAGTTTCTCAGCACCTATGGCGGGGCTGCGGCCGCAGGATCGGGCGAGCGCTTCGATGCCGCCAAGGCGGCACTCGCCAACACCGTCATCATCACCGACGAAAGCTCGATGGTCTCCTCGCGCGACATGCTGCGGCTGACCGCGCTCGCCGAGCAGCTCGATCTTGCCAAGGCGCCGTTCATGGGCGACCGCCAGCAATTGTCGGCGATCGAACAGGGCAAGATGTTCGCCGTGAGCCAGGCCGCAGGGCAAGCAACCGTGCGGATGGACGAGAACATCCGCCAGAAGAACTCGCCCCTGCTTCTGGCCGTCGCCGGTCTCTCGAACGAGGGCCATGCCAGCCTCGCGCTCGATCTTCTTGCCGCGCACGGCCGGGTCATCGAGGCAGGACCTGATCACGTCGCCCGCGCGGCCGAGCTGTGGCTGTCGCTCAGCCCCGGCAAGCGCGAGGCGACCGCGATCTTCACCGCCGGGCGCGATGACCGCGCCGAGATCAACGCGAGGGTCCAGGCGGGGCTGCTCAAGGAAGGCACCCTCACCGGTCCGGGCCGCACGCTAACCACTCTGCAGAGCGCCAATACCACGCGCGAGGAGCTGCGCTTTGCCTCGACCTACCGGGTCGGCCAGGTGTTCGACGCGCGGATGGACGTGCGCGAACTGGGGTTGAAGCGCGGGGAGTACGCGGTCCGAGAGATCCGCAAGGACGGCAAGGTGGTGCTCGAGGCGGGAGGACGGCGCAAGGTCATCGACCCGACCCGCATCGACCCCGATCACCGCTTCGACCGGATCGGGCTCTACGAGCAGAGAGAGCTCAAGATCCATGACGGCGAGACCGTGTTCTGGCGCGACAAGGATGGAACCCGCGACATTGCCAAATCGACCTATGCGACGGTGCTCGAGGCCCGCCCCGAAGGCGTGCGGGTCGAGCTTGCCGACAAGCGGCAACTGGTGCTTGCGACCGGTGACCCGATGCTGCGCCGGCTCGACCTCGGCTACGCGCTCAATGCCCACATGGCGCAGGGTATGACCAAGCCGGAGGCGATCGAGGTCATCTCCTCATCGCAGCGCAATCTCGCGACGCAGCGCACGCAGAACGTGCTCAACACCCGCGCGACCGACGATATGATGGTCGTCACCAACAATCTCGAGGGGCTGAAGCAGCAGCTCGACCGCACGCCCGGGAACAAGACTTCTGCGCTCGAGGTGACCGGCAAGCTTGAGGTCGAACCACGCCATCACAATCCGATCGACGCGCGGCAGTTGCCCGAACTCAGGATGAGCCCCGAGCTCAAGGCCAAACTCGATGCGGTGCTTGGGAAAGTCCCAGAACCCCCGGTGCGCCAACTGCGTCCGGAAAAGTCGCTGGGGCTCGACCTGTGAGGCGCTTCCCCGCCCTCGCCCCGGCCGCGGCAGCCCGGGTGTTCGACCGCGCGCATTCCACGCTCGTCTGGCTCGCCGTCCTCGCCTTTGTCCTGCCCGAGCCTGCGGCGCGCGGCCTGGTCATTCTGGCAATGGTCGCCGTCGCCCTTGCCGCAGCGGCGGTCGCGTTCTTCGCGCCGGCTGCGCCGGATCCAAAGCCCGATGCCGATCCCGAACCGCCCGACTGCGAACCGATGGAGAGCGACCATGGCCTATGAACACGAGGAAGTCGGCGACTTTCCGAGCGAGCGCGATGCCCAGGAATGGGCGGAACGCAACAACATCGATCCCCAGGATCTCCACTTCCGCGCCCGCGGAAGGCGGGGCGTCACCCTGAGCGTGCGCCGGTCGGCGCTCGGGGATTCGTCACGCGGCGACCTCTCATATGGCCGCGGGACCGGCTTTTTCTGAACAAGGAGACTAGCCATGAAACGTTATGCCTATCTGCTCGCCCCGATGCTTGCGGCGGCCGCCACCCCGGCCCTCGCCGCCGAGCCCGCTCCCAGGGCGGCGGCGTCAACGTTGATCCAGAGCCTGCTCGATCGCCGGGGCCCCTCCGAACAGACCAGCCCTGAACAGACCAGGGCGACCCTCGCCCGGCTGCGCGAAGCACTCGAGGCGCGCAAACAGAAGTTGAAGGACGCGGCCACTCGCGCCCAGCAGGATGCCAATGGTCTCTGTTCGGACTGTCCGGACAAGGCGGCTCCGGGTCATCACCATTCCGTCAGCGAAGAGCGCAAGGTCGACTGCATCGAATGCGTCGAACGGCCGCACTACGCCTGATCGGAAACGGCGCGGTCCGGGCCACCTCCCACCGGGCCGCGCCGAACTTTGCCTTTTGGCAGGAGCACCCACCATGCCCCGACCCATGGACATCTACGACCAGGATGAGCTTGCCAGCCTCAGCGATGACATGCCCGGGCCCCCAAGAGCGCAAGAAATCGACCGTTTGATCGATCACCAGTTTCTACAGTCCGTCCTGCCCCGGCTTTCCGCTCGCGAGGAACGCGTCATCCGCATGCGTTTTGGTCTTGGCGGTCTTGGCGAGCACACCCTTTGCGAGATTGGAGAGGATCTCAATATTGGCAAGGAAGCGGTGCGGCGCATCGAGATGAAGGCGCTGCGGCGCCTGCGGTGGTACGCCTGCCGGGCTTTTCCTGAACGGGCAGTTCGGGCTGGGATCACGAGCAAGCCGATCCCGGTGCCTCCTTCGCGTGTTGTGGCACCTGCAATCGCGATAGAACAGCCGGTACGGAAGGCGACACCAAACAGACAGGTTCGCATCGAGCGCTGGCACGACCCTTCACCGCAAGAGCCACCGCTGGTCTCAGGTATCGTTCTGTCAGTGCTTTGTAGCGCCTACGTCGCGGCGCTTGGCCTCAACACGACCATTGTCTATCAAGTGGCGGCGCAGCTTGGCGTAGCGGGGGCATTGCTGCTGTGCTGCGGAGGGGGTTTCCTCGGGTTCAGCCTTGCAATGACGCTGCCGGTCATGCTGCGCGACTTTCCGGTCGATCCCGAACGCATCCGACGAGGCGACGGTTTCTTCTACATGCTTTTCGCTGCTTTGGTGGCCGCCGCCGGCCTGAGCGATCCGGTTCAGACCTTCCTGCACGGCCTGGTCGTGGCAACGCCGCCCCGTTTCCAGAACGGGACGCCAGCGATAGTTCGCTGGTTCTCTGGCCTCATCCTGCTGTTCTGCCCCGTCTACCTGTGGAGTTACCACCAGCGGGAGCATAGACTCCGCCGGTTGCAGCGGTGACATCGAAATCCGAGGACATCATACAATCTGAAAAATGGCGGGACGTGGATGCTTTCCTTGCTATTGGGGGTTTCATGATTCCACGTTAGGAATGCGCGGTTTCCGATCGGGGTGCGGATCAACAATTTCACCAAAATGAATGCCCAAGCTACAAGTAATGAACCAAAATCGCCGCCTTTCAACCAATACGATCGTCGGCACCATCGAGCATGGTCCTCGCGGCCCGATTCTGCGTGACGATGACGGTGTGCGCTGGCGGCTCGGATTTGCTGACGGGCAAGTGCCCGATGGCCTCGCGGGGCGGGTCAATGTGCGGGGGCGCATCGTCGAGATCGACCGGATCGATGTCGACTATCTGGTAGGTGAAACATAACTTCCATGCTGCGACGAAATGGACGATGTTCGATTGGGCCAACGGCCTGTATTTCGAACTGCCTGTCTCATTGAACTATGGGCAACTACGCAGGTCCCACCATTCCCGACACATTATTCTGGCAATTTACGTGTTGAAGCGTTGACAGAAAGTCCCGTCTCAACAAAGACTTGTGTGAACAGGGGATTTCGGGGCACGACCATGGCGATTGAGCGGCTTCCGATCAGCCGGAATGCGCTGGAAATCATCATCAGCGATGCCAGGGACTTGCTCGATACGCTTGAAGCGGCCGGTCTGGAACAGGCGGCAACAATCATGGCGAGCGTCTTGGACCAGCTCGTGTGCGACAGAACGGGACTGTCCGGAACCTCTGGCTTCATGTTCAAGGCGGATGATTCACCGGCAAGTTAGGCGTGGCTAGGCGGCGTGGACAAATTCAGGGGAGCGTTTCTACGCTCACCAACTTGAGGTCGCCGTCGAAGGGCTCGACGTAGGCGCAGATGTTGTCCGAGAACTCGTCCATCAAATTGAGCCCCTCGGGATCGTAGTCGTTCTCGGCGACCAACCTCAGTTTACCGCCCACAAAGGTGCAACTGACATTGTGTTCGTGCGGATAGTGAAGCCGAAACGCTTCGGTGATGTCGCGTGCGGCCTCGTCACCGGCATCGGCGGGCACATCATGGCATTCCAGTGTGATGCGGTACATATACCGATGCTCCCTATTCCACGAACTTATCGGGAAGCTGGTCAGAAAGGGAAGTCGAAATGATTGACGAGATGGCCAAGGGTTGATTCAAGGCTGCTTTTTGGGAGGCAGGCTTGAGCAGGGGCGATCTCACCGAAGCGGAATGGTGCATTTTGAAGGGCTTGCTGCCGATCGAGCCTGAGAACCGTGGTCGAGGCAGGCGCCCTGAACAGAACCGCTCGATCATCAACGGCATTCTCTGGCGGCTCCGCTGTGGAGCGCCGTGGCGCGATGTCCCGCCAAAATATGGCAGTTGGAACACCATCTATCGGCGGTTCCGGCGATGGAGTGAAGCCGGGGTCTGGGAAACAGTCGCTGTGACGCTGGCCGAGATAATGGCGGACAGTGGCCACTACAGCATCGACAGCACTACCGTTCGCGCCCACGTCTCGGCAGCGGGCGGAAAGGGGGGACTCATCGACGCGCTCTTGGCCGCTCGCGGGGCGGGTTCACCAGTAAACTTCACTGTCTGGCTGATGCCCTTGGACGACCAGTCGCCTTCCACCTGACGGGCGGCGAGGCAGCAGATTGCAAGGCCTATGATGATTTGATCGACCTGCCTGAACAGGCACCCGACGCCTTCCTTGCGGACAAAGGCTATGACGCCGACGCCATCCGCGCGGATTTGGCCGAACGAAAGATCAAGGCCGTCATCCCTGGCCGGTCAAACCGCCGGGTGAAGATCGAGTATGATCGGGCGCTCTACAAGCAGCGCAATCGCATCGAGCGTATGTTCGGCCATCTCAAAATCAACCGAGCCATCGCCACCCGCTATGATCAACTGGCCAGCAGCTTCCTCGGTATGGTCCATCTCGCCACCGCCCGATACTGGCTCAAATTTGTCCACGCCGCCTAGGACAGTGGCGCACCAAACGCGATCGTCCGGCCATCGGCTGCGGGCTCGCGCGTTCCCTGCCCAAAAGTGCGGCCATTGATCGCGATCGTCTGGTCCATTCGATGGATATTGGCGACCGGAGGCGCGTCGCGCGCCGCGAGACTGTCGATCGCGGCGAGAACCGCCTCGCGCGAGGAATAGACGTCCTCGCGCATCAGCAGCCGGGCCATCGATGCGGAGCGTTCGGCAATTGCGGCAGCAATCTTGCGGTGAGTGCGCGCCGAGTGCTCGCCATCCTCGCCGCGCTGTGACCAGACGATCAGCCGGTGGAGCGCATTGGGCAGGACGAGGCAGATCATCTCCGCAAGCTGCGGTATCCTCGCCATTTTCCTGACCTCAAGATGAAACTCGAGATTAGAAAGCGTGACGCGCTCGAGATCGTCGGGATCGGTCGCAGATACATCCCCCGCATTGCCCACCAGGGTTTGGAGCCAGGAAATCTGCGCCTCGCTCGCGCGTTCGGCGGCGCGGGCCGCTGCGATCGCCTCGAGCGAGGCGCGCATGTCATACAGGTCTGTGATTTCGGCCCTGGTCCAGGTCCGTACCGTGAATTCGCCGCGTCCGTGCCGGGACAGGTAGCCTTCCGCGACAAGCGCGCCGAGCGCGTCGGCGGCCATGACGGGGCGGCAGTCGTATACCTCGCAGACCTGGTCCTTGCTGATAATCTGGCCAGGCAGGTAGTGGGCAGCAAGCACCCCGAACCTCAGTTCGAGGAAAATCCTTTCGACAAGAGATTGCGCCTTCGCCAATCGATCGTCCCCAAGGGGAAAGCAGTCCCGCCCCGTTGCATGTTGGCTACATAGCACAAACCCTTTAGAATTTTCCAATCAGGATGGTTCGGACTATCCGAAGGATGCGATGTCGGAGGGCGGACAAAAGGTGACAAGGTCAAAGCCAAGGCCGCTTGGAGGGATTACTTGCCCTGCACCGCGCGTCTTTGCCGTGCTGCGCGAGCCCCGCAAACGGCGCAGATTCGACCACGCAAGCCAGATACCCGGACTCGATGATCTACCGGAGGACGGGGCACTCTCACTTGCTGATGAACTTCTCGACCTTGGTCTCCTCGCCCGGGACCACGGCCGCTACACGATCATCGACTGGACCATCGATCGCATCGTCGAACACCTGGCGCTTGCTGGCGCAATCCATGCGATGGCGGCGGCAGAGGCCGCATTGCATGCCAATACAACCGACTTCACAAACCTCGCCGCGATTCAAGCGGCACTGCGCGGCCTCGATGCCGATGAGCCTGCGAACCTGCTCGGCGGCGCTTACCTCGACTACCAGTTCCACCTCGAACTGGTCCGCCTTGGCGGCAATCAGACGGCCTGGGCGAGCTATGCCAAGGCGATTCCACCTGCTGTGTGGATCGCCGGCGCCAACTACTTCGAGCTCGACGAGGCGCGCAGTTCGCTCGCTGAGCACGAGCGGCTCATCGACTACATGAAGGCGGGCGATACGCTGCGCGCGCGCGATGCGGCGGCGTTCCATCTCGAGCAAGCCGGGGCCCAGATCTGGCGGGCCGGGGAAGCGCAGATCGAGAGCTATCCTTCTGGGGCGGATAGCCTGCTCGCTTCAATGTCATTCGGCATCGAGGGCGGCGGGTGACCAACCGCCGTGCTGGGTGTGCCCTGCGGAGTCCGAAACCATGCAAACCCTCGGTGAAGAAGAATGGCGCCAGGTCGCCCTCTCGCTCGTCCAGCTCTGCGTGAGAAACACAGAACTGGAAAACCTTCATTCCGGCATTTTCCCCGCCAGTGAATCCGGCGACTATGCCGACGTAAAGGTTGTGTCCCCTTATGGAGAGATTCCCTGGACGAACCTCTCCCGCATTTCCGATGCCGAGATGCGCGAATTGATGATTGAGATCACGAACAAGGTCTTCACCTATCTGATGAACATCGACGCACTCGCCAATGTACACACCACCCGCAAGTGGCAAATTCCTCACCTTGACGCCAGGCTTGCGGCTACAGCTGATCGCTACCGGCAGCATTTGCCCAAAGATCCTACCTGAACCTTTGGATTTGAAGGGGCCGAGTTATCCGTTTCCCTTTCTTCAGCGCCTTGGCGCTGCGAGAGGGTGAGAGGGTTCGATGGTGGCGCGGGGGGCTCCAATTGGTCCTGGCACATGATTGAAAAGACAGTCCGTTCGGGGTAATCATGGTCAGGGCGAGGAGACCCTCGATGGACCATGATCGCTACGGACTGGATGGAATGCCGATCTCGTGTCGCGGCGCGGACTGCGATCCGGTCACTGGTATTCAATTTCCCCGGTACAGTGAAGGTGATGCGGGAGGTATCCCGCATTTGCGACTGGTACTCGCTGTCATGATGGCCTTGTTCGTGGCCATTTTCATTTGGCAGTCCAACATTTTCGGGTGAGCTTCTAGCTTCGACGTTTGGCAACGTGGAGGTGATCCCTGGCAGGGTCGTCCGGAAACCGCTCGAAGTCGACAGCATAGGCGCTTCCCAAACGGCCCTGGACCTTCGCCGCCCACTGCTCGCCTTGCTCGTTCGAGATGTTGTTGCCGCGAAAATCGAGCGCGCGATCGTCGTAGTGGGCCGACCCAGCCTTGTGCTGGGTGCTGTCATTGCCCGAGGTCACCACTGGCGTGGGAAGGCCAAGGGAGCGCGCTTCTTCGGCGACCACGCCCATCGCCGGCGCCAGCGCGCCGTCCATGTGACCGAGGCGCGCGCCGGGCTTGACCTTGATGCCAAGGTTCTTGGCGAGGGCTGCCCCATCGACCGGTCCATGGGGAACAGCCATGAGCGTTCCCCCTTCGAGCGGTGAAGGCACAAGCGCCGGGGCAACCGTCCCAGACGGCAGGCGCGGCGTCCCCGGCATGCCAAGATCGCCGTTCGAGCCCAGCGCTCCTGACCCCGCAATTCCCGCGACGTCGTTCAGCTCGTTGATCCGGTGCGCGCGAAGATCGCCCATCAGATCGTCCATGAGATAGGCGATGGCCTGATCGCGGCGCGAGGCGTCGCGGTAGTCGAGCCGCGGATTGGACAGGTCCGGCAGGTGCCATTCGGGATGCTCGCGCTGGAGCGTCTCGTAGCGATCCTGGATGAGGTTCGACATGTCGCTCGAGATCTGGAAGCCATGGTTCTCGGCGTAGCTGGCTTCGGACATCATCCGGCTGCCGATCTCGCGGTAGCGCGCGGCAGCTGCCCGCCGTTCCTCGGCTTCCGAGGTGCGCCAGTCGGTTCCATCGGTGCTGGTCCGTGAGCGCGAATGATCGGTGTAATCCGAACTCTGGTTGTAGGTGCCCGACGACTGGACATCGCCGCTGGAGCCGCTGACGACCACGCGGTTGCTGGTCTCGTCCGACTTGTCGGTCCCCCGGGTGGTCTGGTTTGTTGCCGATCGCTCGGTTCCTGCACGAGCGTCGTCACCCCATTCCTTGCGCCCGTAAAGAGAGCCTTGCAGCGTGGCCGATGCTCCACTCCCTGCAATATCCTTGCCGGGCGTCCCGATTGTGCCCGATCCTGTCAGGCTGGCGGAGGATCCGAATGTGCGGTTTGCAAAATCGCCAGAACTCCTGCTGTTCCCCTCGCGCAGGATCAGGTCGTTGTTGGTGACCTCGCGGGTCGAACTACCCGAGGCGCCTTCGACCACCACATTGCCGCCGACATTGTGCGTGTCCGAAGCGCGCGAGCCGTTTTCGCGGCGCGAACCCGCTACGTCGCTGGTCGCGGTGACCGCGCTGCCGAACCGACCCTTCGAACTGGTCCAGCTGGTCGAGGTGCCATTCTCGATTTTGTCGGCCTCGTTCATGTACCACTGGCCCTGAGAGCGCAGGTCCGTGGCGTAGCCGCGCGTCATGGTCGGCTTGAACGGCAGCTGTGAGATCGCGGCATTGGTGTCGATCACCGTGTTGCCCGAGCCATATTCGTTGAACATGCGGCCATCGGCTTCGCGGAAGCCCGAATGCGCGCTGCCCGCGAGCAGGTTCGGTGCCGTGTTCCACTGCGACATCTGGCGATTGTCGGCATTGAGGTTGCCGTAGCTGACGTCGCCATAGGCATAGTTGCCCGTGGTCCGCTCGAGCGCGGCCGCATCCGAGCCCGCCTGGACCGGGGCGAGCATCGAGCCGAGGTTGTTCGCGACCGACATGGTGCCGCGCATCACCATCAGCGCCAGCACCGGCACTGACATCATCAGGAACCCCGCCATGGTGGCGACGTCCTGGTTGACCGCATCGATCCCCGCCCAGTTGGCGAGGTTCACGCTTCCGGCGGCAAGCGCGTTGGTCTGGCTGGCGAGCCGGTCCATGATGAACGAGTGGATGAGGACGTAGATCGGTCCCCAGGCCGACAGGTAGAAGAACCCGGAGAAGTAGCCCTTGACCGTCGCGATTCCCGTGCGCGGGAAGAGCAGCAGCGGAAAGACGATCGGGAACAGCGCGTAGAACACCACGGTCAGCACGACGCCGAGCACCGGAATCCAGATCAGCCCTTGCTCAGCCGCGGTCGTCATCGCGTTACGGGTCTGGGTATCCGCACGCTGCAGCGCGAAGGAATCCGCGTCAGCATTACCAAAATCGAGCTGCGCGGCCTCGAAGGCATCGACCATGCTCTTCTGCTTGAAGAACTGGTTCCGGGTCATCGCCGTCCCGGTCAGCAGCTGCGAGACCACCGGTACATCGGCGGCGAGCTTGGCCCCGGCGGCGGCCTGGGTGAGCTTGGGATACATGGTGTGGGCAAACGGCAGTGCGTAGGCGTTGATTTGCGCATCCCACTGGTTGTTGATCAGCGTCCAGGCCTCAGCGCAGGTCTTGCCCTCGATATCGACGGTGCCCGCGCCGGTGTCGGTGAGGTACTTCATCCCCCGGTTGGTCGCGGCATTGACCCCGAGCTCTGCCCAGAGATCGGGCGCTTCGCTGAGCAGTTTCAAACTCTTGGTGCCGAGCAGGATATCGTAATAGGCGCATTGCTTGAGGTAGCCGTCGACGTTCGCCTTGAAGACGGGATCGCGGATCTCGAAGCCGCGGACCTTGTCCCACATCCGCGCCCCGTAGACGAAGCCGCCGGTCGAGTAATTAAGCGCGGCGGGCATGACGAAGACCGTCTCGGCGGTGCGGGTCAGATAGTCGCTGACCTGACTGGTGAACGAGGCCATCGCGGCAAGGCCGATCGGCACGTTGTCGACCGTCGCGGGGGCCAGCCCCGGGTTTACCCGGTCGGTGACCTTTACGGTCACGGTCGGGACCATCAGCACGAGATAGATGAGCGTCGACTGGATGAACCAGCGAAACCAGGCCCGCCAGTCGAGATCCATGGCGGTGACAAGCAGCGCGTAGATCAGCCCCATCACCATGCACACGCGGATCAGCGCCTTGAACCCGCCCGAGCCCGTCCAGGCGGCGATCGCGTTGAAGGTGTTGACGAGGTAGTCGCCGCCCCCGACCGTGAAGACCTCGAGCATGAGGGCTGCCTTCCTTCTTCGCGGGCCTACTGGACCTGCTGGTTGAGGGTGCGCGAAAAGCGCAATGCTGCCGACATCTGCGGGGAAAGCTGCGTGCGCAGGGTCTTCTCCAGCATCTGCGTGCGCTGGATCAGCGCGAAGGTCTGGTCGAAACGCTGCGAGGTGCGCGCAGCGATCCCGAGGAAGTTGCGCCGGGTCTCGTACAGCCCCTCGCGCCACTCGCGTAAGCTATCCGCGTCCGCCCCGTTGAAGTCCGAGCGGGCGTTCACTGCCATGTCGATGAACCGCATGGTCATGGTGGTGACGAGATCGACCGCGACAATTTCGGAGAGGTCGTTGATCTCCTGGGCCGAGATGCCGAACTCGGCTGCGGCGCTCACCGTGATGATCTTGTAGACCGGCACGCTCGCCATGCCGAGAAGCTGGACCTCGGCCGGAGTCAGCGAAGCGCCGGGATCGCGCACCTTTAGCGCCATGCTCTCGATCAGCGTGCGGACCCGCGCCTTGATCGCCGCGTTGGGGCCGATCACCATGTCGGTCTCGGTGGGCGCCATGCACTTGGTCGTGTCGCTGCCGCAACTCCAGTACTTGTGCGGGGTAGCCGAGGTGCCATCGAGCATGGCGCTGATCAGCGCCGGATCGGCGGGGCCGATGAACTGGACCCGCGGCTTACCGCCCGAGCCTTGCGGGTCGTAGATCACGGTGCCAACGAGCGTCATCAGGAACTCGCGAAACTGGGTGTCGAAGCCGCCGTACTTCTTGCCGAGCGCCTCCCAGGTATAGTTGTTGGGCATCCCGGCCTGTTCCTTCATGTCCGGGTCGGAATTGGCAGCTTTAAGCGCCTCGCGCTGGCCACCGTTGTTGCACTGCTGGCGTGCGCGGGCCCAATCGGCGACCGCGCCCTGGCTGTTGGCGATCGCCTCGCAGATCACCGAGGACGCCGTGTCGGTCTTGGGCCAGAGTCCGCCGACCAGCGCCTGCGCGGTCTCGCAGGACGAGATGTTCATCTGGTTCATCTGCTGAACCTTCTGGGCTAGCTCATCCATGACCTTGCCGATCTCGGGCGATATCGTGTCGATCGCGAGCTTGAAGGCGAAGCCCAAGGCATTGTTGGCCGTGGCCTTGAGCATGGCGACGAGTTCGGCGGTGTTGATGAACGAGAAGCTCCCGGCAAAGAGGTCGATCCCGCCGCAGCCCGCGCGCGCATGGGGCAACTGGATGTTGAAGGGCTGGATGTTCTTCTGCGGGAAGCGCGACCAAACCGAACCCATCGAATAGTAGCCCGCCGACTGGCCCTGGTAGGCGCTGGGGCCGGTGACATTGGCCTGGGCTCCCATGTCCGACATGAAACTCTGCATCTCGCCTTCGACCCCGGCCACGGCGGGGGCTGGCGACGCCAGCAGGACGGCCACGCCGAGCACGGTGCCAAGCGCGCGGCGCGAGACCTGAGTGAGGGACGCACGCATCAGTAGTCGCTCCCGGGCTGGACCTGGGTCAATTGGAACACGCGGTCCATGATCTCGTCCTGGCTGAGGATGCCGTAGCCGATCGGCATTAGCTGCTTGGTGACGGAATCGAACAGCACCAGGGCCGGGACCTGCCGCTCGGTGCCCATGCCGAGCTTCTCGTACTGCCCGCTATCGACCATGTAGCCGGGGAAGGTCGCCGAGGGGCCGCCGTCCATCGAGACCGCGAGAACGGCGAGGCCGAACTTGTCGCTGACCGCTTTCAGGATCGGCGAGAAGATGTCGCAGGCGCCGCAGCTCGAAGAGAAGAAGTAGAACACCCCGTAGCGCTGCGAGAGTTCGCCCATCACGCGGTCGCGATCGCTCTTGCGCTGGTCGATCCACGCGCGCTTGCCGAGCGTCGAGACCGGGCGCTGGAGTGTGTAGTCGAGCCCGGGATCCTGCCACAGCGCGCGTTGCCACACGTCGGCGAACATCGAGGAGCGGTCGAGCTGCTCGCGCTGGAAGCGCACATAGGCAGTGACGTTTTCCGGGCTCGGCTCGAGGATCGCGCGCGCCTTCAGCTCCTCGAGTTGGGTGCCGATCGCGGCGAGGCGCTCGCGCGCCGGGGGCGCGGCCGCCGCGGTCCTGGACGGTTCTTGTTTCGGCTTCTCGCAGTAGAACCAGGTCCCGAGCTTGCGCTCCTTGCAGTATAGCGCGTCCTCGGACTGCTTGACCTCGACGCCGTCCTCATTGGCAGCGTGAAGCGGGGCCGTGCCGCTAAGCGCCAGACTGACGCCGAGGCACAGGGCGGCAATGCGGCGTCTGTCCATATGGCGGGGGTTCATGATCCGCTCCTCTCGAATTCCTTGATCAGTGACATGAAGACAGCGAGGTCGAGCAGGCGGCGACCGCCATCGAGCATTCGCACCAGCGCGTGGGTGAACGGGGTGAGCGCCGCAGTGCCAGTCTCGCTCAGAGTGTACGTGCCGCAGCCGTGCGCGACCCAGCCCCGGCCGAGCATGGCCTCGAGCGGCGCCTTTATTGCGCGCGAGCGCACTTGCCGGTCGAACCAGGCCGAGAGTTCGGCCGCCAGTTCGCCCGCACTTTGCGGCGCGCGGCGGGATAGCGCCATGCCGAGGCAGAACTCGACCACGCTCATGTCCGCGAGCGCGCCGACGGCGCTGAGCGGGATGACCGTGGCGCCAGGTTCTGAAGGGGGCATTCTGCCCCCGCCGTTACGGCTTGTGGGCGGCATAGTAGGCCTCGATCTTTGTCTGGATGTCGATGAGGGTGGCGGCCTCGTCGGGAAGTTTCGCCGCATCGACGAACTCCGCGTAGATCTCCCGGAAATCCATCACCGAGAGGTCGAGCTGCTGGAACTCGAAGATGGTGAACCCGTCGCAGACCGGTTTTTTCGGTGTGCCCCAGGTCTTGCCGATCTGCGGGCGGCCCTGCTCCTGGAGGATGCGGCTGATCTTCGACTGGAAGCAGCAATAGACGTCGCGCTTGGTGAGGCAGATTCCAAGGAAGCTCGACGAGCAGTAAGTGCCGATCTTGTGGCACAGCCCGGCATCGTCCTTCTGGTCAAGCAGGACTTCGGACGGACTGCACAGCAGCGGGGTGAGGAGCGGTACGCCTTTTCCCGAACAGCAATTGGCGAGCCCGAAGACCTTGTGCGCGCAGCTTTCGGCGGTGCCCTTGAACAGGGTCAATGTGTTCTCGTCGAACTCGGCGTTGGCCTGGCCGAGCGCGTTCAGCGCCACGACCGCATCCTTGAACTCGTCCGAGGCCTCGCGCACGATCGGCTCACAGTCGCCATTGACGCAGTAGACGTCGCCGCCGCAGATGTACTGAGCAGGCTGCTCAGTGCTCCCCGGGATCGGGCACTTGTAGATCCGCTCGGCAACCTTGCACGAGCCGTCGCTGCTCGGCGGATCATCGAGGCAGGTCTCGTGGTCGAAAGTGCAGCCGGGCGTCGCATCAAGCTTGCCGCAGTCGTTGCCGCCGCCGACCACGGTTTGGCACTGGTAGGTCTTCGTGCTCTCCCAGCAGGGCCGGGTCACCGGCACGCCGTCAATGAGCTGGGTTTCTCCGGGTGCGGTGCAGGTCTCGCTCGCAAGCGTGCAGGTGCCGAGGTCGACCGAACAGGCATTGTCGGTCCAGGTTTCGGTGAACCACTTCGAGACCGAGCTTTCGGGCACGACCCCGGCGACATTGGAGCTGCAGGCATAGACCTCTTCGGGGGCGGCCGGCTCGGCGCAAGTGAGGTAGCCCCCGCCCCCGAAAGGATCGCCGATGAAGTCCCAGGTCTTGCACAGCTGCCTATCGGTCAGACCTGCGGCGCTTGGGCTACTCCGGGTGCAACTGGGCTCAGACCCGAGCGATCCGCACTGCTGGAGCCCGGTCACATATTGCTGCGGGAAGCCGGTCACCGGATCGAAGGTCAGCGCGTCGGTGATCCCTTCGGTGTTGCAGCGGTAGACGTTGCTGACGACCTGGAAGGCATTGGCCGGCGGCGGCTTGGGCACCGTGCCCATGAGATAGACGTTGGGATCGCTGATGGAGCCGTCGCAGTCGTAATAGTCGACGGTGAGATTGTACTGCGGCACCGGGTAGGTCCCGGTTTTCCGGCATAGGCTACTCCCTTCGAGCGAGGTGCAACCGGCAAAGCTTGGGCTTGTGACGCACAGGTACTGGTAGAGCGTTTCATTCCACGCCGAGACCGAGAGACTGCGGGTGCAGGTCTTGGGCTGTTCTACCACCGTCGAGCCGACATTGCAGGTCCACTCGGCCATGTTCGCCCCGCCGGAGCCCGGGGGCAGCGGAACGCAGTTGCCGGTCGAGCCGTCGGAGCTCATGCCTTGCAAGTAAGCGTTGGGATCCTCGGTGACCGTGTTGGCGCGCGAGAGGTCGCTGCGCTTCACATCGACGGTCGGCCGCGTCGTGGAATTGGCGGTGCGATAGGCATCGCTGCTGTAGCCGGCAGCGGCTCCATCAGCATACATATTGCCGGGGTTGTCATAATACTGGGTGAGCCCGGGATAGTTGGCCTGATAGCCCGGAATCTGCCCGGCAGCGCCCGGGGCATCGGTGATCCCCTGGTTGGCGCCGCGAACCGTCGATCCGAGCTCCCGCGCCTGTGCCTTCGCCTCGTCCCAGGTCATGGTGGCCGGCGCGGAAGGCGGTGGGGGTGCTGGCGGGGGGACGCCGGGGTCGGTTGCGGGCGGAAGCGCGGGTTGCGGCTCGATGAGGTCGTCGGGCGGCGGGATATAGACCTGTGCGTGTGTACCGGTTGGCGCGAGCAGCGTGATCATGAAGAAGTAGGCGGCAAGAAGGGCCGCAGTTCGCCGACGATTGCGCAAGCCCCGCCCATCCATCTCACTGGCCCTTGGTCAGTTGGGCGAGCGCAATGCGCGCAACACCGGCGCCGGGACCCCGGCCGCTGGCGAAGGTCTCGAGCGCGTATTCGACCGTGACGTTTCCGGTGATGCGGTCATGATCGGGTGTCGAGCTCGTGCAGTCGAGCCCATCGCAAAGTTCGTATTCGCGGCCTGCGGCAACGAAGGTCGGGGCGGCACTGACCTTGAAGGCGCGGAACAGGCGTGGGTCGATCGCCAAGTGAGCCTCCTGGCCCTCGCTGGTCACCACCCGCTTCAACCCTTCGGCGAAGGCCTTGGTGCTTCCCCCCGGAAAGCCGCGGAAGACGACCACCCCGCCCGCCCTCGTGGTGTCGGCAATCAGCCGGGAAAGCGATGCCTCGGGCATCGACAGGCTGGCGAAGACGATGAACATCGGCCCCTCGCCCATCGGCGTCCTGGTATTGGCGGCCGCCCCGCTCAGCAGTTCGTCGAAGTCGACTGCGCCATCCGGCCCTTTGGGCAAGTCGGCAGGATTGATGTTGGCGACAGCCGCCATGCCTTGTTCGCGCAGTTGCTCGGCTTCGGCGCGGTGGGCTTCGCCCTTGCCCGCAACAGCATCGACCAGGGTCTGCGCATCGGCCGTGACCTCGGTTCCGCGTGCCTTAATCGCCTTCAGGTCGAGGCCCCCGACATCTTGGGCGATGGTTTGGGCGAGAGCGGCCGAGACGGCGGTCAGGGCGAGGAAGCCAGCAAGTCCAAGGAGCCGGGATTTGTGCGGGAGCCGCGCGAAGGTCATGGGTGTCCTCACAGCATGCAGCAGTTGCGCTTGCGCCAGACGAGGTAGCCAAAGTCCTCGCCCTTGACGGGGTAGCCCTTGCCGGTCTGGGGGATGATGGTGGCCGCACCCACCGGCGCGCAGGCGTAGCGCCCCTTCACCATCGCAACGGGCGAGGTCATTTGCAGCCGGTATTGCTGCTTCCTCATCACCGGCATCAGGTACTTGTGGCACAGCGCCTTCGAACCCATCGTGCCCCAGGCCAGCGCCTCGCGGTGCATCTTGTAGAGCATGCGCTCGGCGACGAGCCGCGAGGCCTGGATCGGGGTGACGTGGGCCGAGACGTGGCCATTCAAGGGATACATCCCGCCGTTGCAGCCTGCGCACCAGAACATCTGGTCGATCGGAAGCTTTGCTGTCGCCGCGACGCAGTCGGCGGCGCAGGCCGCGGTGGCAATTGGGTTGGCGAAGAGCGCGACCTCGGGGTTGATGATCGAGGTCAGCGCGGAATCCTGCCACAGCGGGTCGATCTCGGTCACATAGGCGACGTCGAAGGTGGTCTGCTCGAAGCAGAGGAAGTCGGTCAGGATCTCCATCCAGTAGAGCAGCGGATAGACGTAATAGTGCGACTGCCACTGCGAGGAGTTCTGGGTCTTGCCGCCGATCTGGCTGCGCCCCTGGACATGGCCGTGGCCGATGTCGAAACCGGGGTTGAGCCGGATCCCGCCGAGGTTGGGAAAACACCACGACTTGTTGGTGACATCGACGAGGCGTACCGGTTCCCAGAAACCCACCGAGATACCGATGCGCGGGATCGGCGAGCCGCAGGCGCACAGGGGAAACGACGGATTCTTGGGATCGGGGCGCGAGCCCTTCCAGATCGAGAGCCCGCCGATCGACAGCGGGAACAGGCACGACCAGCACACATCGGTGATCGGGTTGATGAACTTGCCGTGGCAGGTGACCGTGTCGGCCCGGGCCGGACTGGTTCCGGCCAAGGCGAGCGCGAGCGCGCCGAGCAGCGCCATGAATCTCGCGGGAACGCGCATCATGGCCGCCCCTCCCGCCCTAAGCTATCGTCGGCGCGCACCTTGGCGCGGAAATAGACGAACCCGTGGAGCATCGCCGCAGCTGCGAGCAGCAGGGCGGGAAGCCCGGCCCACGGCCCCAGCAGCATCTTCAGCACCGGGAGCAGCAGCACGGCGAGCGCCAGTGACCAGCACAGCGCCATCCAGAGCCTGCGCATGCGCCGCAACGTTCGCGTCTCGGGCGCCGCCATCGGGGTCTTGAGGAAGGTGATGAGCGGATGGGTCATGAGCTCTTGCCTCCCCCTGTCGCGGCCTCGCGCGGCAGCGGCACTTCGCTGATCTTGAGGCTGGAGCCGGCTGCGCTCACCACGGCGGGGGTGTGGCGGATCCCGAACTTCGATGTGAGCGTGCCGCCCTGGTCGAAGTAGAAGCGGCGCTGCCACGGCTTCATCGCGTCGAAGGGCGAACCCGAAACGAAGATGATCTTGGCCGCCGTATCGCTCCAGGTCCGCAGCGCCCATAGCAGTTCGGCCGCGTTGTCGCCGTCGACGAAGACCAGCGCCTGGCGCAGCTGGACCGTGTCGAGCGGATTGACCCGGGTGCCGCGCGCGGCGATGAGGTTGCCCTTGGCGTCGACGATATCGTCCTCGGTGACGATCGAGGGATCGAACAGCCACTCGCGCTTGGTGGTCGCCGGGGTCATGCCATCGACCCGCTTGGGACGCCGCACGCTCGCCACGGCCTGTTCCTGCATCTCGCGCTGCAGCCGCTCGATCCCGCCATTGGCCTCGAGGGTCCTGAGCCTGGTCTCGATGGTTGTGAGCAGATCGGCCTCGATGATCGGAAAGGTCTGGCCCATCTGGCCATAGTCGGCGGCGCGAACTGCCGAGATCAGCGGCCAGCCAATCAGCAGCGCGGCACCGCCCGCGGCGGATAGAAGGACCAAGCGGCTCACAGCACCGAGTCCCCGGTGCCGATGATGCGTGTCAAACAGACGAAGCCGATGTCGGCGTAGCGGCTATCCAGCCCGTCCTTGTGCTCGGTCCCGACATAGTAGCAGTGCTCGGGGATGCGGCCCGTGGGGCCAGGCTCCAGCCTTTCGCCGCGCGAACTTACCGGCTTCAGGCGTGCGACCTCAGCGCCGTTGATCCGCACCACGTCGTTCTCGCGGGTGACCACGTCACCCGGCATGCCGTAGACGCGCTTGGCAAAGGGCGGCGAGACCTTCCCGAAATGCGCGGTGATGAGCGGGGTTTGCGGCGGGGCAAACACCACAAAGTCCCCGCGCGCCGGGCGGCGGTGCTTGTCGATCCAGAACGCCCAGTTGGGGAGCGATTGGGTCGTGTTGATGAGGATCGCATGATCGTCGCGCCAGCTCGCCAGCGAGGAACTGGCCGCCAGCGTCGCCGCAAGTGCACCGATCACCAGCCAGCGCCGGGCGTGCGAGGATCTCGGGGCATGGACCTCAGTTGACGGGAGCACTGCCCTGTCCTCCCAAGGCAGCGCCCGGCATCGCGGCCGCTGCTTGCGGCGCCCCCTGCCCGCTCATCGCCGCGCGCATCGCGCCCATGACCTCGCCGGCTGAAGCGTTGGCAGCTTGGGGCATCTTGACCTTGGCATACACCTCGCGGCGGACCTCGGCGGTGATGTCGGGGACATTGCCGGCGAGCACGGCCTCGCCCACCAGCACGATCTGGCCCGACGCACCGCGGCGCTCGAGGTTCTTCTGGACCTCACCCATGAACGCGCGGGTCTCGGTGGTGACCTGCTCGGGCGGGGTGGCCGAGCGGGCCTGGGCCTGGACATATTCGCCGACAATGCCTGAGAGCTGGACCTTGGCGATGGCCGGTCGGTCCCCTGCCCCCAGTACGTTCTTGGTGACCCAGGCGCCCCACAACCCCGCGGCAACCAGCGCGCCGACCAGCGCCACGGGAACCAGTCCAATGCGGGCGCGGGGCGCGGGTCGGGCCGTGCTCACTTCGGTCTCGAACAGCGGGCCGGCAGTAGTGTCGGCCGCAGAAGCCGCGGACGGGCGGGGGCTTCTAGCCATGATGGTTCTCCCTGGGATCTGAGGTGGCCGCGGCCCCGCGCGCGAGCAGCGAGTGACGGCGAAAGAAGCCGACTGCGGCGAAGAGCCCGGCGCTGGTCAGCCAGAAGAAATGGGCAAAGCGGTCCTGGCGCTCGGCGCTCGCGGCGACATAGCGCGAAGCGAAGTTCTCGAGCTGGAGCACGGTCCCGCCAAAGCTGAAGTTGCCGAGCGCCACGAAGAACATCAGCCACAGCGCCGCGACGCAGCCCAGCGTGACCGTGAGCCAACCGATAAGACGCAGGCCATGGTAGCAGGCATCGGCGAGGCGCATGGGCCGGCGACGAGGGGCAACGAGCGCGGTCATTCCGCCGCCTCGGCAAGTTCGCCGTCCGTAAAGTCGGGGGCTCCCGGCTGCGGCGGCACGAAGTCGGGAAAGGCGACCCGCTCGATCGCATCGGGGAGCGGCAGGCCGGCGCGGACCTTCTCCTCGATCTCGGAGAAGACCCGGGGGCTCGAAGAGTAGAGCGTCGCCGAATAGGGATCGAGCACGAGCCGGCCGACCGCGAGGGTCTCGGGCCCCTTGATCAGAACGTCGGAATATTCGGTGCCATTGCGCTTCAGCGAGCGCAGCAGGCTTTCGGTGTAGTGGTCCATCTCGAAGCGCTGGTGCTTGGCGAGATCGTTGATCGTTTCCTCCTTCTGCTGGAGGACGATCGACCAGTCGGAGTTCTCAAGCGCGGCGAGCGAGCCTTCGGACTTGTAGAAGTCATTGAGGGACTGGGTCGCGGTGATGAGCGAGCCGCCATATTTGCGGCAGGTCCGCGCATAGGTCTCGATTGCCTGGCCCATCTGCCCGCCGCCGAGCAGCTGCCAGGCCTCGTCGATCATGGTCAGCTTGGGCACCGAACGGTCAAGATCGCGCATGACCCTGAGCGTCAGGAACATGAGCGCGGTGAGCGCGACCGAGCGCAGTTCGGGCTTCGAAGAGAGGTCCGAAAGCTCGAACACGGTGAGGCCCGCCGAGAGATCGATCGAGCAGGCACCCTCGAAAAAGCGGCCATAGGTGCCGCCCTTGAGGAACGGCGACATGGCATCGGCGAGATCGCCGGCGAAGGGGGATGGCAGGGCGCGCAGCGCCGCCGCAACGTCGTCGATGCTGCCGGCGCGCTGCTTTTCGCGCCAGACGCTGCTCACCGCGGAATCGATGAGGCCGCGCTCGGTGTCGGACAGGCGGTCTTGCTGACGCGCCATCTGCCCGACGATCGACTTGAGCATGGCGAGGCATTCGACCTCGTAGTCCTCGCCGTCCTCGTCGGAGGACAGTGCCTCGCCATCGATCATGTTAAACGGGTTGAGTGAGAACCCCGAGGAGAGCTTGAACTCGACGAAGGCGCCGCCGAAGGCCTTGGCCATGTGCTCGAACGAGCGCCCGTCGTCGATCACGATGACCTTGGCCCCTGCCCCCGACATCGCCGCGCAGACGTCCTGCAGAAAGACCGATTTGCCCGAGCCCGATTTTCCGAACACCGCGACGTTGTGATTGCCCGCCGCGTTCTGGAACGGCGACCAGAAGAAGGGCTGACCGCGCCGTCCGATCAACAGCACGTGCGGAATGTGCCCGCCGGTATGTTCTCCCTGGAGCGGCGCGATCGACGCGGCCGTCGTCGTCAGCATGGTCTTGAAGCGCTTCATGCGCCTCAGATCCGCCGACAGGCCATTGGGGAACGAGAGCGGCATGGCAGCGAGCAGCCCCATGACTTGGAGGTAGCGCTCGTCGATGAGGTCCCAGCCAGAGGCCTTGTAGACCGACTTCACCATGCGCTCGTTGACGTCGCCCTTGCCGAGCGGCGAGAGCGCTCCGACCCCGTAATAGACCTGCGCGAGCTTGCGGCCCTGCCGCATCTCGGCTTGCACGTACTGCCACTCGTCGCGCTGCTCGGAGAGTTGGGGCAGGAACCGGGCCGAGCGGCTGTCGGCAAGGCTGGTCGTGCGCATGACCTTGAGCCCGGCGCGCGAGCTCGCCGCCTCCTCGTCCTGGAAGACGAGCCCGAGCACGGTCATCACGTTGCAACCGAAGCGCAGCTTGTCGTTGATGACGTCGCCGATGATCTTCTGGACGTCCCAGGGCGCCCACTGCTTGGGCAGATTGCGCACCGAGAAGAAGCGCCAGTCGAACTTGTCGGGGACCACCTCGCCGATCACCGGCGCGCCATCTTGGCTTTCGCCTGTCGGGCGGAACCGTTCGGTCTGAAGCACGATGCGATCGGGCGTGACCTGGGTTTCAAGGTCGCGGCGCACGCACTGGATATTGATTGGGTCGAGCGCGGAATAGTGTTCGGGCCGGTCGGCATTGTCGACCGCGGGGCAGAGGAAATCGTCGAGGAAGGCGATCAGTTCGACCGGGCCGACGTCGCGCGCGGGGATCGACAGCGCCTGGAGCGTGCCGTGCAGGCTTTCGCGAACCGAGCCCAGCGCCTCGGCGCCGATTCCTCCGCTGAGCCGCGCGCCGACCGAGAGGATCACGCGGGTGTTGCGGAGGTAAAAGGGCGCATCGCGCGAGATCGACATCCATGCCGCCCGGCGCAGCCAGCGTGCGCGGTGGGTGGCGGCGCGGCCATAGACGCCCTTGGCAACGACGCGCGGCATGACCCAGTCGGCGATGCGTTCGCCGACCGAGGGGCTTTGCCAGTGGATCAGCTGGATCTCGCAGCCAGGCGGCACCGCGTCGGAGAGGAACTGGGTGAGGATCTCGCCGCTGCGCTCATCCGCCCCCATCATCGGCGCGAGTTCGAGGATGAACCCCACTGATTCCGTGTTGATGAACATCCGGCTTTTCTTGTCGTAGCTGCGATAGGGCAGCCAGTTCGACAGCATCGGCGCGCCGAGCACCGGGCGTGTCGCCTCGGGATGCGCGCTTTCGCCGAACATCATATCGAGGAACCGGTCCCAGAACCCGCGCGAAACCATGGGCCCTACTCCTCGACCTTGGCGGGGAAAGCAGTGGGTCCGTTGACCGGCGCTGCGGTGAGAGGAGCGGGTCTGCCCGCGTCGGCAGGTGCCGCATTATGTGCCGCGGCAGGCGCGGGGGGGGCTACCGGCGGCACAGCACCAGGCGCCTTCGCCGTTTGCGCGAGGCGGCCTTGCACCTCGGCGCGGATTGCGTCGATCGCGCTCCCTGCCTTCAGCGCCGCACCCTTGGCGCGCGCCGCCGCAACGGCTTCGGGACTTGGCGGTCCAGCAGGTGTGGCTTTGACCTCTGGTGCGGACGACAGGTCACTCGGCAGAGTCGCCGCATCTGGCAAGGTCGGCGGGGTGAAAGCAGCGCTGGCGAGGCTTGCCGAGCGGCCCTCTATCTGGTCGATCGCCGTGGGTTCGCTGCCTGAGAGCTGCATCCAGGCCCCATCATCGACCACCGCATGCACGATCCGCGGTTCGTGGAGATTGCCGCCGCCATCGACGAACGATGGGAACACCACGCGGAGAACCCGGCGTTCGCGGTGGGCCATGCCGCCCTGTGCGGGCGTAATGCGCCCCGATCCGGTCGGGACATAGGCCGCAGTAATGGCGCGCGGAGAGGCGGGCGTGCGCATATAGGGCCCGGCGGGCGTCATCGGCCGCGCGTTCTGGATCACTGATAGCGCCTGGTCGTCGATCACCGTCGAAGGCGCGCAGGTGCCGTTGGGTGCGCTGCAGGCAAAGTTCCCCTTGATGTTGCCGCCGAACAGGCTGGTGCAGGCCGCGAGCTGGGTGGCGGCGAGACCGAGCGCAGCGACCGATGCCGCCCGCGCGAGGCCGCCTGCCTTGCGCTGCTCGGCGAGCTTGCCGAGGCGCAAGGCAAGGCGCCAGAAGGCATGGCCCGCCTCGACGCTGAGGCTGGCTTCGCCAAGCGCCGCGTACCCGTGCGAAACCTGCCAGGACCGGCGGCGCAGGCGATCAAGATCCCGTGCGGCGAGAAGCCGGCCCTCGGCATTGTCGAAGCTCGCGGCAACCTCGTGCCACAGCGCAATCGCCTCGGCCCGGTCGATCGCGACTGGCGGAAGCGAGACCTGCCCAAGCGACTTGCGCGCCACCGCGCGGGCCAGACCGGCAAGCTGCCCCGGCGTCAGCGCGGTCATGAGCGGGCGCCTTTCAGCCACTGCTCGAGCACCTCGCGCGGGCGGAAGCCTTCAATGACGGCCCCGTCCGAGCGGACTATGACCGGCGTTCCCGCCAGACCCTGCTCGCGGGCGAAACGTTCATTGGCATCGAGCGGCGAGGTGTCGCAGGCGCGGGTGTCTGTGATCGGGGCGCCCGCATAGGCAGCCTTGACCGCCTTGCGCCGATCGCGCGCACAGAACACCTGGTTGGCAAGGTCGCGGCTGCCGAGCACCGAGATCGGGCGCTCGATCACCCGCACATTCATGGTCTCGAGAACCCCCGAGAGCGCGCGGCAATAGCCGCAGCGAAAGTCGCTGAAGACGGTGACGGTCGGCCCCGAGCTTGCTCCCCAGACAATGCCGCCCGCCTCGGGCAGTGCGGCGAGCGACATCATCCGGGGGGCACCGCTCGCCGTAGGCGCATTCACGCCGCGGCGGGGGGTCTCGACTTCCTGAGCTTCCTGTCGGCTACCCGCAGCCCCGCCGACCAGCAGGTCGGGATTGACCTCGAGCAGCCGCACGGCGGTGAGGTCCTGGCGGGTCTGCATGTCGTAGACGCGGCCGATCAGGAGATAGCGCGCGGTCCTGTCGACGTAGAACAGCTGCGATCCGGCGGTGACCTCGCAGACCCCGTCGACGACCTGGCAATTGACCCGGCTCACTTGCGTGCGTGGCAAGCGCTCCTTGAGCGCCGCAGTGACCGCAAGATCGGCTTCCGACGGGGCGTTTGGCGCATTGGCATTGGCGTTCGCCCAGACCAGCGAGCCCCCGCTGCCAAGCGCGATCGCCGCGAGCGGCATCGCCAGTTTGCGCAGGGCGTCGGGGCCCCAGTTCAGTGATTTCAAGCTCGGTGACTTCAGCTTCATGGCACCCTCCTCATCCGTTGATGAACACGCCCTCGAGGAACACGATTTCGACATCGATCCCGGTCGGCATCTCGATCACGGGCTGATACTGTTCGGCCCGCTCGATCAGGTATTTGGACACAGTGTCGGCCGAGGTCGCGACGCCTTCGCCGAGCCCGCCCTGGAGGATCTCTCCGGCACCTAGTTTCTGACGCTGACCGTTCACATTGACGTTGGTGCCCTGAAGGATCGAATTGGTGTTGGCCGAGAACCCACGTCCGAACCCGCCGGCGAGCCCCGCGAGGAACGCCTGGCCGATCAGCGAGCCTTCGCGGCTGACGACGCGCCCCCTCACCCCGGTCTTGCCGCCAAACGCGATGAAACCCTTCACGTCCGAGACCGCGTAGCGGCCGTTTGGCTGCGGGCAGGTCATCCGCTGCAGCTTGACGTAGACCTTCTCGGAAGAGAGGTCGCCGCGCGCCGCGCCATTGACCAGGCACCCGGCGATGTTGGTGGTGAGGAGGCGCCCATTATCATAGACCGACCGCGCCGGCCCGGTGATGCGCAGCACCACGGGAAGCGGGTCGGTCTGGCTCTGCACGCCGGCGGCGGCATCGACCCCGACAATGACCTTGGCGACCGCGATCGAGTTCGGCGGCAGGTAGTTGGCACTGTCGGTATAGACCGTGTTGCCCTTCGGCACCGGGCTGCCTGTCCCGCTCGCGCCTTCGCCAAACGAGACGAGGCTGACCTCGCTGCCCCGTCCGCTCGGGAGCCCCGCAGCAGCCGCAGCAGCCTGCCCTGCAGGAGTGGCCTGCGCACTTTGGTAGCTCGGCGGGCTCGTGCGGCCATACATGGCATTGGGCCCGATCGGCGTCGCGCCGGGTCCGACGATAGGCTGCCCCATCCCCGGCGACTGCCGCGCCGCCGCCAGCGCCGCTTTGAGCTGCTCGTTCTCGCTCTGATAGGCTGAAAGCACCCGCTCGGTGTCCGCTGAGACCCCGGTGCCTTGCGCCTGGCTTTGCGCCATTTGCGCTTCAAGCTGGTCGGCGCGCTGCGCGCGGGCGGCGAGCGCGCGCATGTTGTTGTCCATCGCCATCATCTGGGCCTCGGACTGGGCGCGCCATTCCTTCTCGGCCATGTTCTTGTTGACCATCTCGTCGACCGAGACCTCGCCGACTTCCTTTTTGACGTGTGCGTCGCTGCTCTTGCCGCCGCCTGAGAAGATGTAGGTTGAGCCGAGCAGCAGGGCGGCGAGACCGCCTGCCCCGAGAAGCAGCATCTGCTTCTTCTTGACCGCCTCGTTGGCCTGAATCGCGTCGCCAAGCGGCGAGGCATCGCTTGGCTCGTCGTCACCGGCGGGTCCGTCGAGCGCCTTGGGCCCTTTGCGGAAGGGGTTCTTCCAATCCATCAGCGGCCTCCGTTCGATTGGATGAGGTAGACGGCAGCGGCCTGGCCCGGTGCGAGTTCGCTGACAGGGGTCATGAAGGCGACCGCGCCTTTGGCGGCGAGCATGTTCTCGTCGAGCGCGAGCGCGTCGCGGCCGGTGTTGCGGACGCGCAGGACCACGCCCTTGAGGTACGCGCCGCGGTATTCACCGACCTGCTGGACCTCGAGCTTGCCGACCGTCACCGGCTCGAGCACGTCTGAACGCACCTCGAAGCCTTCGATGGTCTCGCTGCGGTACATCGCTTGCGCGAGGCGCACCGCGCTGTCCTCGGGCGAGCTTCGCACCTCCCAGTCGCGCGCCGCTTCGGCCTTGATCGCGGTATTGGTGACGAAGACCTGCTCGGCATCGTTCCCGCGAACCTGGCAAACAAACTTGTAGACGTAGCCCTTGCGGGTGGTGCCGAAGAACGAGAGGTTGGGCCTCGCAAAGCCGTCGGGGACCGAGAGGTAGATGTCGCCGCGCACCGGCTCGTTGACGATCTTGAAGTCCTCGGCCGGGTTGCCCGTGCTGATCTTCGAGACCGCGGCAAACTGATCGCCAGCCAGGCTGATCCGGGTGAGGTCCTTGGCCGAGGCCACGCAGGCGACCGTGCCGTTGTCGGCGGCAGGAATGCTCTGGTCGGCCATGGCGGGAGCGGCGAGACACAGCGCACCAAGGCAAATGAGCACCGTGCCCACCGGGCGTCCCGTAATTGCGTAGGGCCTGCCGGCGAGCACTGCGCCCACCCCAATCGCGCCCCATCCAAGCTGGGCCATCACCCCTCTCCTCCATCGCTCTTGTTGCTGGCCTTGCCGGGCTCCGTTCCCGTGGCGCCACCCGCGCCGTCCTTGGTGACGCGTCCGAACCCGGCGAGCTTGAGGCTGACGCCCGAGTAGCTCCATACGAAGCGGAAGGTCCGCGCCTCGGCGGTCACTTCCTTGGAACCGACGACGGTATGGAGCACGCCATTGACCTCGCTGGTCAGGGCATCGGGGTCGACGCTCAGCGCTTGAATCGTGAAATACTGCGAGACGCTCGAGCCGTTCTGCTCATTGAAGATCTTCATGAGCTCGGCCTTCATCCGGCCGTGGGTCCTGGGATCCGTGATGGCGAGGATCGAATCCATCCAGTACTGGAGGTTCGAGGGCGAGCGGTTGAGCGTGAGGAGCGCGGCATCGCGCGTCACGAGCTCGAGATAGTCCTTGTCGACGTGGCTGGAGGACAGCGTGAGCGGCTTTGCCAGCACCGGCTGCAGCACGACCTCGCGGTCGCGGTGCGCCGCGGTCAGGGTGAGCAGCACGCTGAGACCGAACAGTCCGGTTGCCGTTATAGCCAGGAGGTTGCGCTGCTTCAAAAGCCGCTGCGCCTGGCCGTGGGAAATCGAGAGGTCCATATCAGCCCGCCATCAGTCGAAGATGGGAGGGCGGCGTCGCCTTGAGGCCCATGAAGGCACCGGGCAGGTACCAGTAGGCCGAATGAATGATCCACGAGACGGCACGTCCCGCCTTCAACTTGCGCAATCCCCACCAGGCCAGCACGCTTGCTGAAATCCCAATCAGAATATGTTGAGACAGGATCCCCCACGCGAAGGGCAAGATCATCGCGAGAAACTCATCGAGCGTCCAAAAGCCGATGAGCTCGGGATCATCGAGATGCGCGGGAACCGTGTAGCGATTCATGAGACGACGCCGCCCTCCAGGTTGTCCGGCCAGTCCTCGTTTCGAGAGCGAGGCCGGAGGGGGACCGCTTGGGGTCAGATCGTTGCGGTGACTGCGGCGGTGACGATCGGCACGCCGGTTCCCGCGCCGACACCGACACCCACCGGAATGGCGACCTGCGCCAGGCTGAAACGGCCCGAAGCGAGACCGACGATGCCGCCGGCCAGGCTGAGCACGGTGATGATCTTGCCGCCCGAACCTTCGAGGAAGCCGGTGAAGGCAGTAAGCGCCGTGTTGAAGGTCGCGTCAGCGCCGGCCATCGCGACCTCGCTGCCGAAGAGGGCCGCGACAGCGACGACCGCCGCGCCCTGGAGCAGGGTCTGCCCCTTTCCTTGTATGGTGCGTTTCATCTCTCGTCCTTTTTCCAAAAGCCGCGTCATTCACGGCCTTCAGAATGAACAGAGGTGCGCTGGCCCGAGCAATTAACAGGTGGTTGAAGCGGGCTCGCGAATCGGAAGATTTCCTGGAACGGCAATTTGAGGCGGGGTCTGTTTCCCGTTTGGAGAAACGGAATTTCCTTTGCGGGAACTGCGTTTGCCGTTTCGGGAATTGTGTTTGCCGGATCGGCAATTTGGTTTCCCGCTGCGGGAAACGAGCGCTGCGACTCGCTCGGCAATGGCCGGATTCGCCAAATTTACATTTCCGGGCCATTGTGGACGAAGTCACATGCCCTGGATGATCCGCTTATGGCCGCAGGCAACCGCAATGTCCGGATCCACCTGAGCCAGCAGTGCTTCGACCTGCTGGCCGATGCGATGTGCGCCTATTCCAAACGAACCGGGCGCTTCCAGACGATGCGGATGACGGTGCAAAGGGCCTGTGAACGCCTTCAATCCCACGGGATTTCCAAGGAGGAGCTCGACCTCTTCCTCAGCGAGTTCCCGGTCGACGGCGATATTACGGTGTGGCTGGAGGTCTCGCCGAAGTGGTCGGCTGACTACGATGCGCTGCGCGACAAGGTAAAGAAGATTGGAGATAGACAGGGCATTGATAAGATCCTCGTCCCACTTGCCGTCTATCTCGCCGAGCGCCACAATCTCATCTAGGTAGAGCTCCGGAGCGGTGTTACGCACTTCTTAAGACTCTTGACAGGTTATGCCATCCCATAGACGTTTTGCCTTGGGAGGGATCGAAAATGCCTCACAGGAACTTGACGCCCGAGACGGTCTTCAAGCCGAGCACTGATCCTGAAGTGGAACCGGTCTTTCTCTTCGCCAATCCGAAGCCGGGCGTTGGCGAACAGGATCAATACAAGCAGCTGATTTGCGCAGAACTCACCAGGCAAGGCATTCCGCCGGCGCATCTGGCCGATCGCCTCCGGATGACGCGGCCCAGGCTCCACAAGATCCTCAAGCGGACCAACCCACTTACGGAAGGTTTGCGGGACAGGATTTTCAACGAACTTGGGATCGACCACGTTCGCGCCAAGATCAGCGTTGCGCTGCTTCGCGACCCTGATGCCTACGCAAATCAGGCGGTTTTCCTAGCTACCGAAAGCCTCAAGAGTTTCTATCTCGAGGTCATGACCTGCCGGCGCGGCTCGATCGAGGTCGACCTGCGGCCAGCAATCATCCATGAGGCCGCACGCCGAGCTTATGATCTGCTGCTCTCGCACCAAGAACGGGTCATGCAGAACGACCAGACTTTGCAGGCCTGATGGGCAACGTGGCGTCTGAGACCGTTCTGGCATGGCAGAAGCTGTACAGCGCTGTAACCCTGCTCGCCGCGATCTGCTCCGCCTGTGCGGCGCTCAAGACATGCTACGACATTCGAACGGGCGTGCTTGCTCCACCGCGAAGGACATTTGCCGGGTGGATTGTCTGGCTCCCGCGGGTGTGGTTGCACTTCCAGCTTTCGTACCTTCTGGGATTTCCGAGCATTCTGGCGATCGCTGTCCTGTATGCCCACTATATCGGGTTTGCCGCATTCGTGCCCCCGTAGGTTATGAGGGCTACCTCGCGGTAGCCTGAGGCTCGTACTGCGAGGTTGGCCGCCATAGCCCGCGCGGCAACGATCGAATTTGGGCTCCCAAGTTTAGTGAGGCGCACCCAGTTGGTTGTGATAGCCTGCACGTAATTACGGGTCTCCGGGATTGCAGGAATGCTGCCCAGCGCGAGTGAACGACGTTCTGGCCCCGCATTGTATGCAGCCAAGGCCAAATCGACGCGTCCAAAGCGATCAAGCTGCTGACGAAGGTAGCGTGCCCCTGCCCTCATGTTGTCCAGCGCATCCCAAGGGTTAGTTAGCTCCAGAGTTCTCGCTGTTCCCGGCATGACCTGCATCATGCCCATCGCACCCGCCCCACTTAGTGCCCAAGCCTTGTATCCTGATTCCTGAGCAATGACCGCGTCGAGAAGGCTCTCAGGAAGCCCATTTTCGCAAGCTATCGCGGACATTGCTGAAAAATAGGCTACTCGGCGGTTCTCCACCTCGTGAGGCAACCACCAGGTCGGGCGATACCCATTCTGCAGGCACGATGACGAGGTGAAGGGCTCCAGGATCGCCAGATGCTTCGGTTCGAAAAGTCCTGACGGGTTGTTTACTCCGATAGCGTGGGCCCTATCACTGACGCGGCGCTCATCGGCAGGCTCAACCAAGGCTTCAAAGTGGGAGCTGAGCGCCACTCCGACGGCCACCGGTTCATTGCTCGCGGTGACGGCAAATGGAGAAAACTGGAGAAGATCGACTTCTCTAGCCTCCACGGTCGAGACGCAAGCCATAGCAGCAAAGGCGATTAAACTACAATTAGGTGAAATCACGACGCACCCCCTCAAGGCGGCGTGCTGATCTGATTGGGAATGCGCTTGATCAGAAAATCAATGACGGAAGGCAGAGTCAATCTCTAACTGAACTCATCAGGCGCGCTAAGCAGCGACCCAACGACAGATGTGTCGCGCTGATGCCGGCGATAGGACATTGCAAATTGTGGCTACCCTCGCGACAATTCATCGACTGAGAAGGCGAGGGCAAGCATCTAACTGCATGTAGGAGGGATCATCGCGACGGTGGCTGACCCCGAGATCGGAGTGGGCATGAGACACTTTTCGTCGATCTTGAGAGACCCTTGATAGTTGACTCAGGAATTGACTAAACCTCAAAGGGAAAAAAAGGCGAGCAAGGGATAGGAATTACGCTTCCATGGCTTGCGTTCGCCGGAATGGAAATGTGCTCGGCCTTGTCCGGGAGTTCTGCCACGACCACGGCATGCGCTTCCGGGTCATGTTCAAGCACGAGATCTGGGAGAGCACAACCCATCGCCAGAATGTCGCGCTGTTCTGCTCGCGCCGCTTCGCGACGGTTCGGCCCGAGCATCTGGAGCGGCTCGAGCGGCATGCCGCGGAGGTCGGGAATGACGCGACTTACGGGAGCCTTGCCGCCGCACTCGAACCGGCGTGTGCCCGGTCCGGGGAAGCGGTGCTCCAGGCGCTCACCGTCGCACGCCGGGTCGAAATCGACCTCACCCGGTATTTGCTCGATGCCACCCCCGTGACCATCCACTGACCCCGAGTTGGTCTGACCCGATCCCGGCGCAGCCGAGGTTGGGCAGGCAGCAACTCAACCCAATTCGGCAATCCCGCTGCGTCACCGCGATGCAGCTTGGGGACCCATGCCATGTGCTGAAGGACGTTTATCATGACCATTCCCGCTCCCTATGTTCGCCTCAACCCTATGACCATCGTCAGTATCGACGGCGCCGAGTATCGGCCGGATTATGTTAACGGCCGGGTCCACCTGACCCACACGATTACCGGCGAAGTCTTCCGCTGCCAGCAGCCCGGCGGCGCTATGGAAATGCCTACCACTAAACAGTTTCTCGAAATGCAGATGACCGGCCAAGCGGTCACGAAGTACGCAGGTTCCACCAATGCCATCCGGCGATCCAACGAGACTTCCGAGTGGACTCGCGATCAATTGGTCAGAATGGGCAAGCAGGGCGCGCGGGCGATCCGCATGCTGCTCATCACGCAGATGCTGGATGACCGTGGCACGCCGAACGGCCGCATCGCAACCGCGCGCGCGCTTGACGAGTTGTGGACCGAGGATCTGGCTCGCCTCTATGGACCGAGGCCCAGTCCAGATTCTGTCCTCAAGTGGAGAAAGGAGCGGGGATATCTTGGTAATCGGCGTGCGCGTGACATGGTCTTGCGCACTGGCCAGAAGATCACCGACACGAAAACGAACTCAGATCATCAGAAGATCCTGTGGGGCAGCGTTGTCGCAGCCCGCAAAGAGGGCAAGGGTCAGCAGTGGCTTTCTGCAGATTACAATTATCAACTCTTACTGTTGAACGATGGACGCCACCAGGCCTTTGCCAAGCCCAATAAGCCTTACAAACCTTACTCATCCCGGACCATCCGGCGCTATTTCAATGCGGTCGAGTCCGATGCGATGTTTGCCGAGAAGATCGAAAAGGAGGCCACCAAGCAGGACTGGTCGGGGGCAGGCAAGCCGCTGACGGCGGACCTTGTGATGCAATATGTCATCGTCGACCACACCTGGCTCGACGTTCACGTTGTGTGCCCGCAGTTGCAACTGCTGCTTGGGCGGCCGTATCTGACCTTGGCGATCGACGTGAAGAGCCGAGCAATCGTCGGGTGGCTAATCACATTCAGAGACACCTCGAGCTGGTCGGTCACGGAAATTCTCCGACGCATTGTCCGGCTCAAACGGCCACCGGCACTGATGGCCGAGCGGTATCCGATCCTACCGTTTCTCTGTGGCAAGCCGGGATGCTTGATCCTAGATAATGCTGACGAATTTCGCAGCCACAACCTCGAGGCTGCAGCCCGCGATGCCGGCTTCTCGATCCGGCTCTGCCCAGTCAAACAACCCACCTACAGGGCGATCGGCGAACGGGCGATCGGGACAATCAATCGACTGGTCGCCGAGTTCGTGCCCGGTGCCGCTATGACGATCCGCGATGCTCGGCGCTTCAACTTCAATGCAGAAAGCCATGCCGTCGTCATGCTCGATGAGCTCGAAGCGGCAATGAACCAGATCATCGCCAGCTACAACGTCGAGCCTCACGACGGCATTGGCGACAAGCAGCCCGCGCTTGTCTTCCAGGAACACATAAACCGGTTCGGAATCAATGACTTCACCGATTTCGACAGCTTCGCCCGCGACATCATGTCCGTGGTGCCCAATGCTCAGCTCAGCGCCACCGGTATCCGAGCGTTCAATCTCCGGTATGGCGGCCGCGAGACCGTCACGGAATTGCTGCGCGACCTGGTGCCACTCGAACCCCGCCGCCAGCGGCGGGAGCAAGCGACTGCAACGGTCGAGTTCCGGTATGACCCGATGGACATCAGCCGGATCCATGTCTGGAACCGTCGCACGCGTCGTTATGTGACCCTGCAGTGCACGGATGAAACCTACGCCGACGGCATGCCCGAGTGGCTCAACGACCACATCCGAGACGAGTCCAAAAAGCTCGGTCTTGCTTTCAACACCGAGGCGGAGCGGCGCATTGCCCTTGGACGGTTGATCGAGGCGATGAAGAACATCGACCCCGCGTCCTATGCGGAATCCCGGAAACGCTATGCCAAGCTGTGCGAAATTCCGCGTCTGCGTCAAATCACCGGCAACATTGTCGATGTCATCACGGCGCCGCCTTCGGCGGTCTTTCTGGGCGATTTCATCGCACACGACCGGGCCCGGGTGACTGCGCTGGATGACATGATCCTCTCACCACGGTCTGGCCCCAGAGCCACGAAGGAGAAGACGGCCCTCGAACTGCGCCGCGAGAACGTGGCTCTCGCCCAGCAGCAGGCCAACACCGCGCCGCGCGAGCGCCGGCTGCCCGGCCGGGGAGGCTTCTGATGAGCACTCCGACGCCTTTGGGCACCTCCGACCGTGCGGCCGCTGCGCTGCGGATCGGGCAAGCCAAGCAGAAGTTTGACGCGATCCGCGTCGACTATCCGCCGCAGACCGAGGTGATCGCTCGTCTCGCCGAGGTCTGCCATGCGGCCGAGGGGCGACCACCCGGGTCGCCCTGCGGGGGCGCCATGCTGGTGGCGCCCCATGGCTGCGGCAAGACCGAGGCTGTGACCGCGTTCAGGCACTTCATGGAGCGTGAGGCCGGACCTGGGGAACAGCCGGTCGTCCATTGCACGATCAGCGCGGCCGGCACGACAGATTCCGTTCCCAGCTCGATCCTCTTGGCCATGGGCGTCGCCCGGCCTGACACCGGCAACGAGAAGTCGAGATGGGCCCGTGCCGTCGCCGAGGCCCAGCGTCGCAAGGTCAGGATCTTCGTCATCGACGAGTTCAACCGAGCCGCGCGCCGTGATCGCATGAGCGGGCCGATTGCGACCTCCATCCGCGAGCGCATCATGGACGCAGGGGTAGCGCCGGTCGCGTTCGTCGGCTCCGAAGACGCCGGCTACGTCCTGGCCAAGGTCCCTGAGCTCATGGAGCGGCTCGACGACGATATCGATCTCTCGCCGATGTCGTGGGACAGCGCAGGTGACCGGCTGCTGTTCAACGATTTCGTGTCGGACCTCGACCAGGCGATGGTCGATGCGGGCGTGCTGTCTTGCCTGTCCCACCTTGGCGATCCGGCCATCGCCGAGCCGCTGTGGCAAGCGTCGTCCGGGCGGGTGCGGCGCATCATCAAGATCGTGCGGGCCGCCATGGCCTCGGCCCTGCATGATGGTCGCCACGCGATCGATCATGACGACCTTCGCCACGCAGTCGACAGCTACTGCCTGCCGCGCGGCTTCTGACTCGAAAACCCCTTCGGAAATGGATTGGGCGAATGACCACCAACTCCGCCCCTTGGCAGGTCACCTGCGAGGTTCCGTTGATCCCGGGCGAGTCCCTCGACGGCTACGTCGCCCGGGTCGCGGCAGCCCATCACATGCCGCGCATGGCGGTCATCACCGAGGTGGCTGGCGCAGCGGCAACGGCGCGGCCACATGCCAGCTTTTGTGAGGAGGAGGGTCTTCCGGTCCTTGCCGACTGCCTGCGGGTCGATCTTGCAACCCTGCGCCATCACGCCCCGCTGTGGTCGACAGAAACCGAGACCCTGAACTTCTTCGGCACGCGGTTGCCGAAGGATTTCCTGCAATTCCCGGCGCGGCGGTTTTCGCCCAAGGCGCTCGAGATCTCGCCCCATCACCGCGCGCTGTGGCAGCTGCGGGTCCTGCCGATCTGCTCGGAAACCTGGGTCTACCTGGTTGACCGTTGCCCGAACCCAGCCTGCGGACGCCAGCAGGTGTGGCGCCGGACGGTGGGTATTGACCTGTGTGACTTCTGTGCCGAGCCCCTCACCCGGGCGGAAGCGGCATCGGTACCCGAGGCTATGCGCGAAAACCTCGAGCACCTGGTCGGGCTGGTTCATCCTGATCCTGCACGGCGGACCGCCACCTTGGCCCTGCTCCCACCGCGTCTCACGGCGATGGAAGGCGGCGAGCTGCTCGAGCTCGCGTGCGCCCTTGCGCCACTGATCAATCACCGCGCGGCCAAGCCGCTCCACATGCGCAGCTTGTCCCTTGAGCAAGCGGCAGACGTGATCGTGCCGGCGATCGCCGGAACCTGGCCGCTGCTGCAAGGCTGGCCGCATGCCCTCGATCAGCACATGGTCGATCGGATCGACCGCGCCAAGGTCGCCCGGGTTGATGGCAACCGCGGGTTCAGTTTCCGGTTGCTGACCCGCTACAACAAGCGGGGCCTGTCGCCGGGTGTCGCCGACGTGATCGGCGAATTCGTGGCCATGCTGCGGAACTCCCGCACCCGAGGCATCACGATCCGCGAAGCGATGAGCCTGACCGGGGGCCGCCAGCGTGCCCTGTGCGCCATGCGGCGCAGCGGTGCCCTGCCGTCGGTCATCGCCCTCGATGGCCATCAGCTTACGGTGCTGATCGATCGAAGTGCTGTCGAGGATATGGTCCATCGCAACAAGCCGCGCGAGCGCCTGGTTCGCGCTGCCTGGCGCCTCGGAGTGCCGACCTATGCCATCCACCAGCTGGTACGCGACGGCGAGCTTGTTGCGACCCCCACTCCGCCTGGTTGCTCGGAGCAGCTTGCCGTTTACGAGGAGAGCCTTGCAGCGCTGGAGCAGGACCTGCGCAGCCAGTTGGCCCTGCAGGACGAAAGCCTCGCGACGAACCTGTTCAAGCTGATGCACCGCATCGGCGCCCGTCCCAAACCCTGGGCCAAGGTGCTCGCGGCGATCCGGACGGGCGCGCTGACAGCCAGCCTGGCTGATGGGACAGCTCCGCTTGCCCAGCGCATCATGGTCGCCAATGAGGACGTTCTCGAGCTGCCCATCTTTGCTGACGATCCCGCCATGGACTGGTCCTGCGTCATGGTGAGCAAGTCGGACACCGCCGAGATCATGAACATCCCGGCACCCAACTTTTCCAAGTACTGCGATTTCCTCTTTGGCCCCGGCGGGTACTTCCGTGACATCACGATGGAGGAGGCGCTGACGCTCGGGCGGACCTACATCGGCACTGGCGAGATGGGGCACCGGCTCGGCCTCCACCATACCGCCGCCCGGCACATGGCCGAGTTCCGCAAGGTGGAAAGCCGGTACCCGGGGCTCTACAGCCGGGAAGCAGCCGAGGCGCTGATCCCCGAGATGTCGCGACAGGCGATCGGAGGAGCGCCAGTGATCAGTGTTCCGGAAAAGGCGTCGGCCGAGATGCTGGCTACAGTTTCGCCCGAAGGGCGGCTTAATCTGCCACCCTATCTGCGCCGCAAGCTTGGCCTCGACCAGGGCGGGCGAGTGACGTTCGAAGAAGGATCCGACGGCGTCATCATGCGAGCACTGGCGGCATCAGGATCGAGCCAGGGTACCAAGGCTGAACAGCGCCTCTGATCGGCGTCAATTCGAAAGGACATGGGTCATGAACAAGATCCCGAAGGGCTATCCGCGAAAGGTCAGGCGGATTTCCGTCGAGCATCTGCGCCGCAAGCCCGCGGCCATTGTGGCGCTTGCTCAACGTGACCGGGTGATCATTCTTCGCGCCGGCAAGCCTGTGTGGACAGCGGTGAATTCCGCGTACACGCAGATGATTGAGGAGCGAGCCGGCCTCTCCCGCTGGCTGTAGGCAAATCCGGGACAGGGTCAAACATCGGTAGAATTCTATTCAATTCCGGAGAGCTTTGCGGGGCTCAGATCAGGACGAGGCCCATCTCCGACTCCCAGCGATCCGTTAATTGACCTCGCGTCTCAAGGCGTCAACGCAACCGTTGCATAAATTTGAAAGCAAGGTAACCCGTTCTTCAAAGGATTGTATCCGTTGGCGAGGGGGACATGGGTTTCATGCGGATCGTGGCGGTCGGAGGCACCGCCGGCTTGCTATTCGGCTTCGATACGGCCGTGATCGCGGGCACGACCCAAGGCCTGACTGCGGCGTTCCAGCTGACCCCGGCCATGCTGGGCCTGACCGTTTCAAGCGCACTGTGGGGCACACTGTTGGGCGCAGCTTTGGCAGGCGTTCCGGGTGATGCACTGGGCGCCCGGACCTGCCTGCGCGGCGTGGCCGGGCTCTACGTGATATCGGGGCTGGCCAGTGCTCTGGCGCCGTCGCTAGCCATCCTCATTATGGCCCGAGTTCTGGCAGGGGTCGCGGTTGGTGCCTCCTCCGTGCTCGCCCCAACATATCTGGCTGAAATCGCACCCGCCCAGCGGCGCGGCGCGATCGTTGGCCTGTTCCAGTTGAACATCGTGGCCGGCATTCTGGTGGCCTATCTCAGCAACTATCTTGTGGGCCAGTTTGGATTGGGCGACCACGAATGGCGCTGGAAGTTTGGCGTCACCGTGTTGCCTTCGCTGATCCTCGCTGGCCTGCTGTTCACCATTCCGCACAGCCCGCGCTGGCTGATCACCAAGGGGCGCAGCGAAGAGGCCGGAGCTGTGCTGGCTCAGCTAGGCACCGGCAACGCCGATGGCATCCTGAACGAAGCCCACGCCCTCAATGCCGCGCGAACTGGAGGTGATGCCCGACTGACCTGGCAGAGACACGCCCGGCCTATGACGCTCGCCGTCCTGATCGCGGCGTTCAATCAGCTGTCCGGCATCAACGCGATCCTCTATTATCTGAACGACATCTTCGCGGCGGCAGGGTTCGGCAAGGTCTCGGCCGACATCCAGTCGGTGATCATCGGAACCACCAACCTCGTGTTCACCGGACTGGCGCTGCTAGTGATCGACCGGGTTGGGCGGCGCACGCTGCTGCTGGTGGGTTCGGTGGGCCTTGCCGCCAGCCTGTTCGGCGTCGCGCTGATCCAGCTGAACGACAGCCACCAGGCGCTCTTGCTGCCCATGCTGATCGTCTTCATCGCCTCCTTCGCGTTCTCGCAGGGGGCGGTGATCTGGGTCTACATTGCCGAGATTTTCCCCAACGAGGTGCGAGCCCGGGGCCAAGCGCTGGGATCCTCGACACACTGGGTGATGGATGCGCTGATCGCCGGCATGTTCCCGGTAGTGGCGCAATGGTCGAAGGGCCTCCCATTCGTTTTCTTCGGTACGGCGATGGTCGTGCAGTTCTTGGTCGTGTTCCACCTCTTCCCCGAGACGAAGCGGATTGGGCTGGAAGACATGAGCCAATCGTTGGGCGACTGAGGTGGCAACGTAGGAGCACGCGACTTGCAACGCACTCGACGAAATAAGGCGGCTGCTGCCCTCGCGACATTGTCACTGGGGATCGCACCTATGGCTACGCTTCTGCCGATGACCGCCGTCGAAGCCGGTCCGGACGCGCCACGCTCGAGCCCGCGGATCGATGAGGCCTGGCGCCCGGCCTATCATTTCACCCCGCCCGCGCGGTGGATGAACGACCCCAATGGGTTGGTGTACTTAGACGGGCGCTACCACCTGTTTTATCAGTACCACCCGGACTCGACCCTATGGGGGCCGATGCACTGGGGCCACGCGGTCAGCCCAGATCTGGTGCACTGGACCGACCGACCCGTCGCCTTGGCGCCGGATGCGCTTGGCATGATTTTCAGCGGCAGTGCCGCGGTCGACCGCACCAACAGCGCCGGGCTGGCCGGGGAACTTGCCCGCCAAGGCTCCAAACCACCGCTCGTCGCGCTGTTCACCTACCATAATGAGGCCGTTAAGCAGGCAGGCGGGCTGCCTGAGCGTCAGGGTCTGGCATACAGCACCGATAGCGGCGAGACCTGGCTTAAATACAGCGGCAATCCCGTACTTCGACCGGGGGCGGGGCAGCGCGATTTTCGCGACCCCAAACTGTTGTGGCACGGCGCCAGTAAATCCTGGGTGGTGACGCTTGCCGCGGGCGATCATGTCGCGTTCTTCGGATCGAGTGATCTCAAGACCTGGCACCCGCTCAGCCGTTTCTCCACGCAGCACCGTCCCAGCGACGGGGTCTGGGAATGTCCTGATCTGATCCCGATCCGCGTTGCGGGAACCAGTCGCACCAAATGGTTGCTGTTACATAGCGTCAATCCCGGGGGCCCTAACGGCGGGTCGGCCACCCGCTACATCGTCGGCGATTTCGACGGCACCCGCTTCAGCCCCGATCCCCTGTTCGCGCGTGCTATCGCCCGGGACGGGCCGCGCTGGCTGGATTGGGGGCGCGACAACTATGCCGGTGTGACCTGGTCAGGCCTGCCTGACGATCAGGATCGCGTCGTTCTGATCGGGTGGATGAACAACTGGGACTACGCCGACAAAGTCCCCACCGTCAGCTGGCGCGGTGCCATGACCTTGCCGCGTGAACTGACGCTACATCGCGATGTGCGCTATGGTTATGTCTTGCGTACCGCTCCGGTGCGTGAACTGCGGGCGCTGGAGGGCGAGTCACTAGTGTTGGGGCCGCAACCGGTGTCCCAGAGCCTGGCTGTGCCGCTACCAGAGTCGGTGGTGAACCAGACCAAGGTGGAGGTGACCTTCACAGTTGCGCCCGGCACGACAGAAGTTGGTCTGGCTTGGTCAAACACTGCCGGGGATCGCTACACCTTCGGCTACGACGCCGCGCGCAATCGCTGGATCAGCGATCGCCGCCAGTCCGGAATAGTCGACTTCTCTCCCCGGTTCGCCTCGCTCGACACCGCGCCGCGGCGAAATCGCTCCTCGGTCGTGCGGATGACGCTCTATGTCGATCGGGCTAGTGTTGAGGCGTTCGTCGATGGCGGGACCACGGCGCTCACCACCACGGTCTTTCCGCGCAGCCCTTACACCCGGCTCGAACTCTATACCAAAAGCGGGCCCGCGCGGCTGCTGGCCTTGCGCGCTTTGCCGATGCGGGCGGCGTTTCCACCCGGTCCGTGACCAGGCACCGACCCTGCCTGCCCTCTCAGCCGGGCACCACGTCGAATGCGAGGTTCAGCCGCTCGCCGGCCTCGAACGGCACGGTCCCGTGCCACAGGGTCGACGGGAACAGCACCAGATGGCCGGCGCGCGGCGCGATGGTCGCATAGGGAGCGAGGTCCAGGCCCAGCTCGGCCGGCGGGGCGCCGAACTGGAAATGGCCGGCGGGGGCGGGGCCCATCGCCTCGGGCCCGGGCAGGCTGACGTAGAAGGCGCTGCTGATCCAGCCGCGCGGGTGCGAGTGGGCGACGTTGAACCCGCCCGGACCCAGCAGCACCGACCAGCTGCCGGCGATCAGCAGGCGGTCGCGCGGGCGGGCGAGCAGGGGATGGGTCGGATCGGGCGGGGGCAGGCCCGCGACATAGTCGCCCACGGCGGCCAGCAGCGCCTCGCGGGTGCGCTGGAGCAGTGGCTCGTGCCGGAGCAGGACCGATCGATCGGTCTGGGTGCCACCGCGGACCGACTGTTCGGCATAGGGCAGCTGGAAGGCATGGAGACCGCGCAGCAGATCGGCGAGATCGGTCAGCTCAAGCGCCGTCAGCCCCACCGCGGCATCCTGCACGAAAGGCGGCGCGCCATCGAGCCAGCCGGCCCGTTCATCGTCCAGCAGGCGCCAACAGGTCGAGACATATGGCCAGACCTGACCGGCCAGTGGCGAGCAGGGGTCGGTCCGGGCGAGCAGCAGGGCGATCTCCAGCGCGCGCTCGGGCTGTCCGCGCCGCAGGGCATGGCGGATCGCGGCGATCCGCACGAAGGGCTGCGGCCAGTCCGCAGTCAGCGCCAGCAGGCGCTCGGCCGCGGCATCATCCCCGCGCTCCGTGGCGAGAAACAGCCGTGCCTCGGTCAGCGCGCGGGAGGACCCGAGCGCCGCCTCGGCGCGGCTCAGCACGCTCTCCGCGCGCGGCCAGTCGCGCAGCTGGGCCACGGCAGCGAACCAGCCGAGCCAGAGCGCGGGATTGTTCGGCTCCGCCGCAACCGCGCGGGCATAGGACGCATCGAAGCCAGCGCGGTTGCCCGCCACCCATTCGAGCGCGGCGAGCACGCGGTGCCCCTCGGCCCAACCCGGCTGGCGCTCCAGCGCCGCAGCCAGCAGATCGCACGCGCGCTTGGGCCGGCCTTCGCTCGCCTCGGCCAGGGCCCGGTTGCGCAGCGCGTCGAGATTGTCCGGCCAGAGGCGGCAGACTTGGCCGAACAGGTCCGCCGACGGGTGGCCCAGTTCGTAGCGCGACTGGGCGTGGAGAAAGGCGATCAGCGGATCGCCCGGCGCAAGCACGCGGGCCCGGGCAATCGCCTGGTCGGCCTCGACCATGCGCTGGGCGCCGCGCAGCGCCCGCGCCTGATCGCGCCAACGAAGCGCCTCGGCGCTCATCCCCGCAGGCTTACGCCGCCGCGGCGCAATGGCGGGCCAGCACGTCGGCATGCCGCGGGAGCCGGGCGGCCTCGCTCGCCATGGTCCCGCGCAGCCGCGCCAGCCAGTCGCGCGCATCGATCCCGCGATAGTCGAGCAGCGGGTCGTGGCTTACAGGCAGGTTGTTCTGCCCGACATGGACCGCCAGCCATGAGGGCGGCGCGAACAGGTCGAGCTCGCGCGCCGTCAGCCGGCCATAGCGGCGGAAGTGATCGATCTTGAGCTGCAGCGTGTCGGGAATGGCCATCGCGCTGACATAGCGCCACAGTTCGGAATCCTGCCGCTGGGTCAGCTTGTAGTGCAGGACGATGAAGTCGCGGATCCGCTCCATCTCGCCATGGGCGACGCGGTTGAACTCGTCGCGGGTGGCGGGATCGAAATCCTTGTCCGGGAACAGCGCGAGGATCTTCGAGATGTTCGCCTGGATCAGGTGGATCGAGGTCGATTCGAGCGGCTCGAGAAAGCCCGAGGCGAGCCCCACCGCGATGACGTTGCGGTTCCAGTGCAGCTTGCGCCGCCCGGCGGTGAAGCGCAGCGCACGCGGATCGGCCAGGGCCTTGCCGTCGAGCCGGCTCGCCAGCAGCTCGCCCGCCCGGGTTTCCTCGAGGAAACTGCTGCAGAACACATAGCCGTTGCCGACGCGGTGCTGCAGCGGGATGCGCCACTGCCAGCCCGCCTCGCGCGCGGTCGAGCGGGTGTAGGGGGTGGGGTTGCGATCGCCCTCGGGATGATCACAGGGCATAGCCACGGCCCGGTCGCAGGGCAGCCAGTGCGACCAGTCGTCATAACCGGTCTGCAGCGCCTGCTCGATCAGCAGGCCGCGGAAGCCCGAGCAGTCGATGAACAGCTCGCCCCCGAGCACCCGCCCGTCTTCCAGCGTGACACCCTCGACGAAGCCGGTTTCGCCGTTCAGCGCGACGTCGGCGATCTTGCCCTCGATCCGGGTGACCCCGCGGGCCTCGGCATAGTCGCGCAGGAACCGGGCATAGAGCCCGGCGTCGAAGTGGTAGGCATAGTCGAAGGTCGACATGACCGAGCGCGGATCGCCCGCCGGATGAGCGAACTTGCCCGCCTTGGCCATGTGCCAGGCCATCGAATGGTCGTCGAGCGGGGCGGTCTCCCCGTCGGCGCGCGCCTTGAGCCAGTACTGGTGCAGCGGGACGAGATCGAAGTCCTTGCCGAAGGGGCCGAAGGGGTGGAAGTAGCGGCTGTCCTCGCGGCCCCAGCCAACGAATTCGATCCCCAGCTTGAAGCTGCCCTTGGTGCGGGCCATGAATTCGCGCTCGTCGATCCCGAGGGTCTGGTTGAACAGACGGATCGGCGGGATCGTCGCCTCGCCGACGCCGACCGTGCCGATCTCCTCGCTTTCGACCAGGGTGATCCGGCAATCCTGCTTCAGGGCATGGGCCAGCATGGCCGCGGTCATCCACCCGGCAGAGCCGCCGCCGACGATCAGCACCTCGCGAATCCTGCGGTCGGTCATGTTCATGAGCCTCTCCTCACCCCTTCCAAACAGGAAAGGCGGGCCGGACGCAATGTCCTGACCCGCCTCCCCTTTGGTCATGCCCCGTGGCGGGGCCGATCGCTCAGAAGCTGAAGCGAGCCGAACCGGTCACCGTGCGACCAACAGCACTGGTCAGGTTCAACACCGCACTGTTGCCGCTGCGCGACGCGATGCCAGTTGGACCAAAGGCCGTGAGCGTGTTGAACAGGTTCGCCACGTTAACGCCGAACTGGAGGTTCTTGATCGGGCTGAACTTGGCGTTGATCCCGAACAGAGTGCCGCCCGGATACTCCAGCCCGTCATTGTCGACGGTCGTCGTCACACCGGTCATGTTGCCGCCGAACGAGATAGTATCGGTGACATCATAGTTGACTGCGACCGTGTAGCTCAGATCAGGGATGCCATCCGAGCGGACGTACGCATTGGCGCCGGAGGGCTGCTTCTTGGCCTTGTTGTAGGTGAGGTTGGTCAACAGCGTGAAGCCACCATTCCGATAGGTGCCGTAGAACTCGGCGCCCGTGGTCTTGTACTTGTTGGCCACGATGCAGCCCGTCGCAACACCGCCACACTTGGTCTGCGACAGCTCGTAAGTCGTGATATTGAAGTTCGACTTATAGAGCGTGAGTTCCGCGGTGTAGCGGCCGCCAGCAAGGTTGCCGCCGTTCTTCAGACCGATTTCATACTGATTGACGATGTCCGACACGGCCGCCGCGCCCGAGGTGCTGTTGAGCGCACCACTGGGGGTGAAGTAGCCGTTGAAGGTCATGCGGTCAGCATTGAACCGGGTCCCGCGCGAAGCGCGGATGAACAGCGAGGTGTTGTCCGCCGGCTTGTAAAGGCCGCCGAACGACCAAGCCGTCAGGTTCTTGCTGTACTTGATCACCTCGGGCGCCGCATCGGGCAGATAGTAAGCGATGTTGGTCGTCACGCTGTTCTTGGTGAACGGATCGATCTGCGTGACCGGCAGCGAATAGACCTTGCCGGTGCTGTTCTGACCCGAACCCGAGCCGCGGTTGTAGTCCTGGCGGACCGAAGCGTCGAGCTGCCAGGCGCCACCGTCAAGATTGAGGCTCAGGTAAGGCGCGTTGTCGGTGAAGGTGTAGTCATAGGTCCGAGCGCAGCAGCCACCCCAGTTGTTGCCATAACCGGCGATGCCATTGGCAGTGAGCAGAGCGCCGGCTGAATCATAGAGATTGAGCATGGCCGGGCTGGTTCCGCTGACCTCGTTGAAGGTCTTCTGGGTGTGCCAGTCCATCGCAATCTTCTGGCTCATGAAGAACCAGCCGGCGGTCAGGTTGGCCTTGATCCCGTCGCTGACTTCATAGGTCCCGGTCAGCTTCAGATCGTTCACGAAGCCGCCCACATCGCGGATGCGGGTGTAGACGTTGGTGTTCGTGTTGATCAGCGGGTTGGTATAGAGCGCGCCGGCGCTCGGCCCGTTGGCATAGCGGATGGTGGCCACGGCCGCGTTCGGCAGCGCTTCGTTGGGCTTGGTCCCGATCACCGACGAGGTCGGCTGAGCACCGAAGAAGCCCGAGGCGAAACCGCCGCTGATGTTCGAGAAGCGGGCATTGTAGTCGAGCCGGAGATTGTCGCTGAACTCGTAGTGGATCTGGCCCTGGAAGGTCTTCTGCTTGGTCGTGATGCCGTTCAGCGGCTGCAGCTTGCGGGTGCCATCGACATCCACATAGTAGAACGAGGCGTTGTTGATCGAGTAGATCGACTGCTTGCGCGTGTCGAAGTTGGCGCAGGGCTGAATGCCGCTAACCTTGCTTCCCCAGCCGCCGGGACCGGTGACAGTGGCGCAGGCGATGCCGCCGGTGTCGTTCGGCTCCTGCGTATCGGCCACCTTGAACAGCAGGCGGACATAACCCTTGTTGTCAGCCAGCTCCTTGGTCACGTTGCCGCGGATCTGGTACGAGTTCGAGACGTTGTAATCCGCGCCCTTCGGGCCGCGGCCGACGTTGTAGAAGCCGCCGATGTTGTAATAGGTCGAGTCGTTGATGCTCCCCGACTGACGGAAGTTGACCCGCGTCCAGTCGTAGCTGACGCCCTTCTCGAGCTCAACGAAGCCGCCTTCCGAACGGCTGGTCTTGCTGATGTAGTTGATCACCGCGCCTGGCGCCTGGCTGGCGAGGGTGGCGGTGGTGCCGCCGCGCACCGCGTCGACCGTCTCGGTCAGCGCATCGAAGCGCGTGAAGTAGTCGTTGTTGCCGAACTGCATGTCCCCGTAGAGGACCAGCGGCAGGCCATCTTCCTGGAGCTGCACGAAGGTCGCGCCACCGGTGGCGACCGGCAGACCGCGCACAGCGAAGTTGCCGTTGCCGCCCGGGCCAGAGATGTTCGGCTGGAGACCAGGCAGCAAGCGCAGCAGATCACCGGTCGACTGCGGGCGGAAGTCAGCGATCGTGTCGGACGAAACCGAGGTCACCGAGATCGAGCTGTTCAGCTTGGTCTTGTTGCCCACCGAAGCCGTAACCACGATCGCGTCGAGGCTGCCAGCGTCCGCCACTTCGGGCTTGTCCTGCGCTATCGCCGGAGCAGCCATAAGTGTAGCCATAACAATGGCTGCGGCAGACGCACGGGTTCTATAAGCCGTCATCTTCATACATCACCCTCCACAAAAATCTGGGTTTACCACCAGACACCATGCCCCCATGGCAGGGGCAACAAACGATTTCAACGAAATTTGACAAACGATTGCAACACTGCCTCTAGATTTCCCATTTGTGTGATAATTAGGCTACAGTTCGGAGCTGAAAGACCAGGAAAAAAATCGTGTTATGGCTTTTATTCAATGGCTTAGATTGCCAGACTGATCTGCGCCCGCAGCCTCAAGAACCATCCCCAGTCCCACGTAGTCGCCGCGGAGGCGCAGCGTAACGCCGTGACTCATCCAGTAGGCGCCACTTGCCGCGGACGGAACGCCGTCCGGAAGCTGCCCCCCGCCCAGCCGTCGCGCACGATAGCGGCGTGCCGGATCCAATCCGGCAAGCTTGGTAGCCTCCCACTGATCGCGCCACTCTGAGCTGCGCTGCATGGCGAAGAGCACGCCCTGCGAACGATCGGGCGAGACGTAAAAGGTTGCCGTCTGTGAAGCACCGTCGGTCGGTCGCACAAGGCGATACAACTGGCCCCGCTGCACCGTCTCGCGAATGCCCTTGTATGCCTCGATCCAATTTCGCGCGGTCTCGTCGTCAGCGCTGGTCCACTTGTTGAGATCGGCCCCGATCCCCAGTCCTCCCTGCATGGCGGACAGGAAGCGGAAATCGAGCGATGTCGTCCGGCCATTCGCCCAGTTAGGCACGTCGGTCACCCAGGCCATCATCACGGCCGGCGCATAGGCCATGGTGAAGCCATCCTGGATGGCCAGTCGGTCATAGGGATCGGTGTTGTCCGAGGTCCAGGCCTGGTCGGTAAGGCCCATGATCCCGGTATCGATACGACCACCGCCGCCCGAGCAGGTCTCAATTTCCAGACCCGGGTGTCGCTTCCTGAGTTCCGCCAAAATATGGTAGAGGTTGCTTATGTAATCGACGTAGACCCGCTGCTGGTCAGGCCCTGCCTCGGGCCAGCCTGGCTCTGTCCAGTTGCGGTTGTAGTCCCACTTGATGAACTGGATGTCGTTCTCGCGCAGGAGCTTGTCGAGCACGCTCAGGAGATGGTCGCGGACGTCGGTCCGCGCCAGATTGAGCACCAGTTGGTTGCGCCCTTCGGTGCGTGGCCGTCCCGGGAAGTTGAGCACCCAGTCCGGATGGGCGCGATAGAGTGCGCTGTCCCGGTTCACCATTTCAGGCTCGAACCAGAGACCGAAGCTCATACCGAGAGCATGGACCCGATCGATCAGCGGCTTGAGGCCTTGCGGAAACTTGGCAGGATTGACCGTCCAATCACCAAGGCCGGCCTTATCGTCGTTCCGTTGGCCGAACCAGCCATCGTCCACGACGAAACGCTCCACCCCGAGCTTGGCGGCCCGCTCGGCCAGCTTCATCTGGCCTTCCGCCGTGACATCGAACGCTGTGGCCTCCCAGGAATTGTAGAGGACCGGCCGCAGCTTGGCTTGGCGGCCGCCGGGAATCACCTGGTCCATCTGGAAGCGATGGAATGCCCGGGAGGCTCCACCCAGGCCAGAGCTGCTGTAGCCTGCATAGAAACGAGGACTGTCCAAGGATTCGCCGGGCCTAAGCGTCCACGCGAAGTCATGGCTATTGTATCCGCCCGCGATCCGAACCCGGCCGATGTTATCTGTCTGGGCGGACAACCTGAACGACCCGGACCAAGCGAGCGCACCGAACCAGACCGGGCCCGATTCTTCGGTGGTCTGCCCGGGGCGGGAAATCGCCAGCCACGGCTGGTTGCCATGCCCTACCGACCCTCGCCGGCTTTCCAGCACCGTCAGCGCTGGAGACAGCACCACCGCATGCGGCGACCATTCGGCGGCATGGCGGCCCGAAAGGAAGTGGAGCTGGTATGTGGTCGCGCCGGGCAGCGTAAGGTTGGCCGCAGCGAAAGATTCGATCTTGATGGGCGCACGGCCGCGGTTCGTTACTGTCGCCGAGCGGGTGATCACACCGGTTTGCTCATCGATCGCATAACGCAGGTTGACCGTCAGCGGACGCTCGATGTCGGCCAGTTCGACCACGAGACTTTGACCGTCCATACGATAGGAACGATACTTGAGGACCAGATCGCGACTGCCATCGCTGAAGGTGACCTTGAGGCCCGGGTCGGTGACCAGCCCCTCGCCCTGCCCAGCAAACTCCTGGGCTGTTTGCATCCCGGCAGGGTCGAAGCCCGAGAGCTCTTTCGATGCCCTCGCTAGCAGTGGTTCACCCTTGCCGAGTGAACTGCCCCAGTAGAGCGGCTGCAGATAGCCCTTCTCATCCACCCCGATCGCATAAGTCACATCGGCGCCATCGAGCCGGAAGACCTTGTTGGCCTCATCGACGGTGACCTTTGCAAGCAAGGTCTGAGGCGCTGTGGTCGAGGCGATAGCCAGCGCTACAACGGACAGCCTGCGACGAAAGGAAGGCAGAGCGGGGGTCATTGCACGGCTCCCTGGACAGTGGGATGGTCAGTGATGCGGAGAGTATAGCCCTGGCGCTTGGTCTGGCCGGGCTGGATCACATCGGTCTCGGCGAACTCTCCGCGGCCGAAGGCGTTGGGGGCATGGCTCACCGGCTCAACACAGAACCAGGTCTCGTTGGCGGGTGCGAACAGATGGAATCCTGCACCCTGCCCTTCGAGCAGCAGGCCGAGTGAACCGCACCTCACCCCGATCGCGGGGTTCGCGCAGACAAAGAAATTGTCCAACCTGTCCAGCAGGTCGAGTGGCACCGGCGCTGTCGAGAACAGGCTGGTGGGCTCACGTCGGATCGCCAAGCCCGAAGGATCATTGACCCACATTCCGCGGGTTTGGGCCGACAGGGCGCTCCCCGCGCTCCTCGGAAAGTAAGGATGCCAGCCAAGTCCTAGCGGCATGGGCCTGTCCGGATCCAGATTCGTGACCTCAAGCTGTAGCGAGAACAGGCTGTGAGTAACCCTTACATGTTGACGAGCGAGGTACCGCCAGGGCCAGCCGAACGCCCAATCCTCACCCCCTTTGTAGGCAAAGACCGCGTGATCGGTGCCGGCCGTTTCGGTCCACCATTCCCGCCTCCAACCTTCTCCGTGATGCGCATGGGGAAAGGCCGCCGGGTCCGCGCGCAGCGCCACGTCAGATCCGCGGAATGAAAAGCACGCATTCCCGATCCGGTTGGCGAAGGGAACCAGCGGAAATGCCGCTGCGTCAAGGATGTTCGATGCGCTATCGACCGAGCGCAAGAGATCCAAGCCGCCCCAGCGCAGCGCGAGCACCGCGCCCCCGAGCGCCGGGCAAAGTCGGCAGGTCATCGCCCCGCTACGCAGATCGACGTGTCCGCTCATGTAAACGCGAACTCAGCCACATGGTGGATCGTGCCGCAGTCTAGCACCGCATCGACCAGCTTGAGCGGACCGAGATCGAAATCCGAGGTGCCGCTGGCGATAAGCCCTGCAAACTGTTGGTAGAGCCGAGGATACTCGCCATCGGCCGATGACTGCCCATCCTGCTGGAAGCCTTGTCCGTCGCTCGAGCAGACCGCCCCACCATCGGTCAGGACAAGGGTACCCTTATCGGTGCAGACTTCGATGTCCCACTGCTGGCGCCCGGTTTCCAGAATCGAAAGATCGCAAGACACCGGTGCTTCGCCGCACCGCATGGTCACTTTTGCTGCGACGGGACTGGCGCAATTCACCGGAATAAAGAGATCGGCCGATACGACGGCGAGCGTTTCCGGGAGAATTCGCGTGAGGATGGAGAACGCGTTGATCGCGGGATCGAACACGCCAAACCCTCCGGCCGATACCAACCAGGTCTGGCCCGGATGCCAGCGGTAAATGCTCTCCCGCCATATCACCCTGACCTCTCGGATCGACCGCTCTTGCAGCCATGCCCGGGAGGTGGAAACGGCCGCAGCCTCACGCGAATGCCACGCCGCAAACACGCTCCGACCGTTTTCCCGCGCCAGCCGCTCCAACGGCGTGGCTTCGCTGGCACGGGCTGCCGGGGGCTTTTCCAGCATCAGATGCATCCCGGAACTGAGCGCTTTGGCCGCAAGCTGAGCGCGAATGCCGGGCGGTGTGCACAGGATCACCGCGTCAAGATCATGACCCGCGGCCAGCATTGAGTCCATGTCTGCATATCCGGGCACATCGGCGAGTTCCCCGTCTGGACTGGCCGTAGCGATCAAGTCGAATGCCGGGTCCGCGAGAATCGCTGGCACGTGCCGGTCGCGGGCAATCTTGCCCAGCCCGACCAGGCCCACCCTGAACGGCCGCCCCCGACATGCAATCCCCGCTTCCATTCTTATTTGTATGATATATACGTTTATACGAGTCAATCGATTGTATCGGAATCTTCTGGATCATGGACGAAATGCTGCGCCACCCCGATGCACGTGGCTTCGGTACCACCCCGCTGCGCTCGCGGGCCTGGTTTGACAATCCCGCCTCACCCGACATGACCGCGCTCTATCTCGAGCGATACTTGAACTATGGCCTGAGCATCGAGGAACTGCAGTCGGACCGACCAATCATCGGCATTGCCCAGACCGGTAGCGACCTTTCACCCTGTAATCGGCACCATTTGGCCCTCGCCGAGCGCGTGCGCGACGGCATCCGTGAGGCGGGCGGCATCCCGATCGAGTTCCCGGTTCATCCGATCCAGGAAACCGGAAAGCGTCCGACGGCGGGGCTTGACCGCAACCTCGCCTATCTCAGTTTGGTGGAAACGCTGTTCGGCTATCCGATCGACGGGGTGGTTCTGACGATCGGCTGTGACAAGACCACACCGGCCTGCCTGATGGCTGCGGCGACAGTGAACATCCCGGCGATCGCGCTCTCGGTTGGGCCGATGCTTAACGGCCACTACCGGGGCGAGCGCACCGGTTCGGGGACAATTGTGTGGAAAGCACGGCAGATGCTGGCTGCCGGCGAGATCGACACCAAAGGCTTCATCAAACTGGTTGCTTCGAGCGCACCGAGCACTGGCTTCTGCAACACGATGGGCACAGCAACAACCATGAACTCGCTGGCCGAGGCGCTGGGCATGAGCCTACCCGGCAATGCTGCGATCCCTGCCCCCCATCGCGACCGCGCTGAAAGCGCTTGGCACACTGGCCGCCAGATCGTGGAGATGGTCCGCGCCGATCGCAAACCCTCCGACGTGCTGACCCGCACAGCCTTCCTCAACGCAATCCGCGTGAATTCGGCGATCGGCGGCAGCACCAATGCGCCGATTCACCTTAATGCCATAGCACGTCATGTCGGAGTCGAACTCAGCCTCGCCGACTGGGAGGAACATGGCGCTGACGTGCCACTGCTGGTCAACCTGCAGCCCGCCGGTGAGTACCTGGGCGAAGACTATTACCGCGCCGGGGGAGTCCCGGCCGTGATGGGCGAACTCTATCGCGCCGGACTGCTCGACGGCGCCGCCCTGACCGTGAACGGACGGACCGTGGCAGACAATGTCGCAGAGGCGCGGATCGAGGACGAACGCGTGATCAAGCCGTTCTCCCGGCCCCTGCTTGCTGCCGCAGGGCTGACGGTGCTCTCGGGCAACCTGTTCGAGGCGGCAGTGATGAAGCAGAGCGTCATCTCACCCGACTTCCGGGCGCGCTACTTGTCCAACCCAGAAGATCCCGACGCCTTTGAAGGCAGGGTCGTAGTCTTCGATGGACCCGAGGACTACCATGAGCGGATCGACGACCCGGCGCTCGGTATCGATGAGCACACGTTGCTGGTCATCCGTGGGGCCGGCCCGATCGGCTATCCCGGCGGCGCCGAGGTTGTGAACATGCGTCCGCCTGCCGCGCTGATCCGCGCAGGTATCGACGCCCTGCCCTGCATCGGCGATGGGCGGCAGTCAGGCACCAGTGGCAGCCCCTCAATCCTCAATGCCTCACCGGAGGCGGCCGCAGGTGGCGGACTGGCCTTGCTGCGGACGGGCGACCGGGTCCGGGTCGATCTGCGCGCGGGAACTGTCAACGCGCTCCTGTCTGCCGCGGAACTCGACCAGCGCCGGGCCGAGCAACAGGCCAATCCGTTCACCGGCCCACCAAGCCAGACACCGTGGCACGAAATCGCCCGAAACGAGACGGGGCAGTTCGCCGGAGGGGCGATTATCGAACGGGCCGTGAAGTACCAGCGTATCGCCCAGACTATGGGCCTGCCCCGCGACAGTCACTAGCGCTCCGATGAACGACTGGACCATCCTGCCGCGCCTGAGGCGCGATATTCTCGGCGAAGGGATCACCTACAACGCCCAAGAGGGCTCCCTCTATTGGGTCGATATTCTCGGCCAGCGGGTCAACAAGTACGACCTGGCCACCAACGCCTATCATGAATGGGGCATGCCCGACCTGATCGGCTGGATTATCCCCAGAGCAGCCGGAGGTTTCCTGGCAGGCCTGCGTTCGGGGTTCCACCGCCTTGAGCTTGATGGGCTGGCCAGAGTCAGTGCGGTCCCGTCACCGGTCATTCCGAATGGGCACCGGCTGAACGACGCCAGTACTGATCACCTAGGCCGGATCTGGGCGGGTTCCATGGGAATGGCCGAAGATGGCCATTCGGGTGCGCTGTTCCGGCTTGACCCCGACGGCCAGTGGCAAGAGGTCGATGCTCCCTATCGCATCGCAAACGGCCCGGCCCATTCGCTCGATGGGCGTCTGCTCTATCACGCCGACAGCGCCCGTGGCCTGGTTTACCAGATGTCCGTTCACGACGACGGCAGCCTGGGCCCGCGCGCCGTGCACATTACCTTTCCGAGCGAATGGGGTAGCCCCGACGGCATGACGATAGATGCCGAGGACGGTCTGTGGATCGCCCATTGGGGAGCTGGCTGTGTGAGTCGGTTCGATCCCGACGGCCGTCGTGAGCGCGTGATCCGTCTACCCGCCAGCCAGGTCACTCGGCCCTGCTTTGCTGGCGAGCGGTTCGACCGGCTCTTCGTTACCAGCGCTTCCGTTGGTGTAGACGAACCGCTGGCTGGCGCGGTGTTCGAAGTCGCTCCCGGCGTGCGAGGCGTTCCGCAAAAGCCATTCGCCGGATGACCATGCAGTCAATCCACCGTCATGTCCGACTGTTGGGCGATAAGGTCCATGACATCGCCGATAATGGCGGTCATGGCCTTGCGCGCCGCTTCCGGATTGCGGCGCTTGATTGCATCTCGAACGGCTCCATGAGCCGCAAGGTCTGCAGTTCGCCCGACAATCCGATTGGTGAACCGGATGGAGGTGCGCAGCGCGGTCGAAACAAGATCGCGAAACTGCATGAAAAAGGGATTGCCGCTGGCTTTCAGCACGGCAAGATGGAAGGCGATGTCGGCATCGAGCCCGTCGTCGGCGCCGTTTTCGGCTGCTACCATCCTTGCATAGCCCTGATCGATTTCTGCCAGAAGATCCGGGCTCTTGTTCGACGCCGCGAGGGCCGCCGCCGCCGGTTCAATCGCGACCCTAAGCTGATTGAACTGAGCCAACAGTTCGATCGAGACCTTGCGTTGCAAGAGCCACCCGAGCACGGCGGGATCAAGCAGGTTCCAGTCGGCCTGCGACCGCAACGTGATTCCCTGGCGGGGACGCGCACTCAACATCCCTTTCGCGGCCAACATCTTGATCGCCTCGCGGGTCACGGACCTGCTCACCCCGTTTGCGTTGCTGATGTCCGCTTCCGTCGGGGAAGGCCGGCCATCGAACGCCCCGGTAACGATTTGGGCGCCGAGACGGTTCAACAAGCCGAAAGTCAGGTTCGGGCCGAGATCGGACGTAGGTTCGGGCACGGCAACCATCACAGAATTGGTCTCACTTTAGAGAATTATCACATAAATAGACAATCGACGCCTCTGGCAAGGGGCGCTGCACGGGGGATCGGATGACACATCTATCGACACTCGATGCTGCCATGGTGCTGGCCTATGCGGTGTTCATCTTCGGCTTGGCGCAGTGGGTCAGCCGCCGACGAGCCGACACAGTGGACGACAGTACCGGTTACTTTCTGGCGGGCCGGACATTGCCATGGTGGGCTATTGGTGCGTCCTTGATAGCGGCCAACATCTCGGCCGAACAGATCGTCGGAATGGCGGGATCGGGCTACGCTATTGGGTTGGCCATCGCCTCCTACGAATGGATGGCAGCAGCCACCCTGCTGATCGTCGGCAAGGTGTTCCTGCCCGTGTTTCTCAAGAACCAAATAACCACCATGCCCGAGTTTCTGGAAGCACGGTTCGGCCCGACAATCCGCACGGTCATGGCGGGGTTCTGGCTCGTGCTCTATGTCTTTGTGAACCTGACCTCGATCCTCTGGCTCGGCTCAATCGCGGTCACCAAGGTGGCGGGGATCAACCAGGATCTGGCGCTAGCGATGCTTGGCTTGTTTGCGCTCGCCTACCAGCTCAAGGGCGGACTGAAAGCGGTGGCCCTGACCGACATCGTTCAGGTTGCGCTACTGGTAGCCGGTGGGCTGGTAGTCTCGGCGATCGCACTGGCCCATCTCGGCGACGGTGCCGGCATCACCGCCGGCTTCGTCCGGCTAACCCGCGAAACGCCCGAGCACTTCCACATGATCCTCGGCCCCGAAAGCCCGCACTACAAGGAATTGCCCGGTCTCGGCGTGCTGATTGGTGGGCTATGGATCGCCAACTTGTCTTACTGGGGCTTTAACCAGTACATCATCCAGCGCACGCTGGCGGCACGGTCGCTGGCCGAAGCACAACGCGGTATCGTGTTCGCCGCGGTTCTCAAGCTGCTTATGCCTGTGATCATCGTTCTGCCAGGGATTGCGGCCGTATTGCTCGCGCCAGGTCTCGCCAAACCGGACGAAGCCTATCCGACCATGATGGCGTTGTTGCCGAACGGTCTGCTCGGGCTGGTCTTTGCGGCGCTGACAGCTGCGATCGTGGCGTCCACTGCCAGCAAGATCAACTCGATCGCGACGATCTTCACGATCGATCTCTATGCGCGAAAGTTCAGCACGGGGGCGAGTGAGCGCAAACTTGTGAAGGTAGGGCGGATTACCGCCTGCATCGCCACACTGATCGGAATTGTTGCCGCGCGACCGCTTCTCGGCGGGCTCGATCAGGCCTTCCAGTATATTCAGGAGTTCTCCGGATTCGTGACCCCGGGCATCCTGGTCATTTTCCTGACTGGGCTATTCTGGCGGAGGGCCACCGAGGCTGGGGCGCTGGTCGGAGCGCTGGCCAGCGTAGTGTTCAGCGCGATCTTCCGCTTCAGTCCCATCGCGACGCTGAGCGAGGTGCCATTCATGCACCGCATGTCCATCGTGTTTGTTGCCTCGCTGGCACTGACGGTGATCGTCTCACTGCTACGTCCCGCTAGCGAGACCGGCCGGCGCGACATCATGCAGGACGTATCGTTCGCCACCAGTCGGGGTTTCAATGTCGCAGCAGCGCTGATCATCGCCATCCTCGTGGCGCTGTATGCCATTTGGTGGTGAGGATGGCCGGCCACCTGATCGCCGTCGACTGGGGTACGACCAACCGCCGGGTTTATCTGCTCGACGAGGGCGGGCAGGTGCTCGCAACAGCCCGCGACGACCGCGGCATCAAGGCGATGCCCCGCTCGGGCTATCTGTCTGAGACCGCCAGTCTCCGTCAGCGGTACGGTGACCTGCCGATCATTCTAGCGGGTATGGTCGGTTCGGCCAGGGGCTGGATTGAAGTGCCCTATCTGCCTTGCCCCATTGGCCTGGGGGAGCTGGCTGCGGGCCTGTCCTGGGTAGAGCCAGGCCGCACTGCGATTGTCCCTGGCCTGGCCCATCCGGATGGTGATGTGATGCGCGGAGAGGAAGTGCAGTTCCTTGGCGCGCATGCCTCCGGCCTCACCACCGGTGGCGGCCTGCTCTGCCAGCCGGGGACCCATTGCAAGTGGGCAAGGCTTGAGCAGGGTCGGATCGGCCAATTCTCCACCGCGATGACCGGCGAATTGTTCGCACTGCTGAAATCGCACAGCCTGCTCGCCGAGTTTCTGATCGGGGCGGTGTCGGACGACCAATCCTTCCGTGACGGGGTGCAGGACGGCCTGTCGGGCCGATTGCCGCGAGACCTCTTCCGGGTGCGCGCCGCAGCCCTGTTGGGCCACCGCACTGTGTCGCAGAGTGCATCGTTCGTCTCCGGGCTGCTGATCGGTCACGATGTTGGCGGAGTGGGTTTCGATCAGGGCGAACAGGTTTCGATCATCGCCGATCCCGAGCTCGGCGGTCTCTATGCAAGCGCCGTTCGGATTGCAGGAGGCAAGAGCCAGATCATTGATAGCCAGGCCGTGTTCGTCAGCGGCATTGCCCAGTTGTGGAAGGCACGCCGATCATGAGTCATTCCCCGCAATCGCAAGCGGATACCCTCGCCGCAGCGCTCGCGAGCTGTCCACTGGTGGCCATTTTACGCGGGATTCGGCCCGATGAGGTCGAGGCAGTTGCCGACGCACTGGTCGAGACAGGATTCACCCTGCTGGAAGTTCCGTTGAACTCACCCGACCCGCTGGCGTCGATTGCCCGCATTGCCGACCGCTATGGTCCCCATGTTCTCGTGGGTGCGGGAACGGTACTCAGCTGTGCAGACGTTGATGCAGTTGCAGCGGCGGGAGGACGGCTGATCATTTCGCCCAATGTCGATCCGGACGTAATCCGGACGACTGCCGAGCGAAACCTGATTTCGCTGCCGGGATACTTTACCCCCAGCGAAGCCTTCACTGCCCTGCGCGCCGGCGCAACCGGCCTCAAACTGTTTCCCTCGGAAGCCGCCAGTCCCATGGTACTAAAGGCACAGAAAGCGATCCTTCCAGCCCAAGTGCCGGTGCTTGCGGTCGGCGGGGTCACGCCTGTCAATCTGGCGGAGTGGTTCGCAGCAGGCGCGCATGGTGCCGGGATTGGTTCAGCACTCTATAGTGCGGGTGCGAGCGCATCAGATGTCGTCGCGCGGGCAGAGGCCTTCTTGTCTGCAGTGAAGATCGCAGGTTGACCTCTCGCCCCAGCCTTCGGGTAGCCAGAGCGCTGTGCCGTGAGGCGCTATGCTTGCGCGCCTCAAACCAACAGCTAGGTGAAAGCACATGAGATCAGCGCCTTTCTTCGCCAACGATGTCAGGCTTCATGCGCGTTCACGTGGTGAATTGGCGTCGCTTATCGGAGGCGAAGATGATCGATGAAGCTGCCCCAAAGCCCCGTCGTCTGCGCAACATAGCTGAACTTGCAAAACTTGCCGGTGTTTCGGCAGGGACTGTGTCACGAGCTCTTGCCGGTAAGGGCCTGGTGCGGGCAGAGACCCGGGAGCGCATTCAGGCCCTCGCCCGCGAACATGGATTTCGTCCCAACCAGATGGCCAGTGGCCTGAGGACGGGCCAGACTGGCGTGATCGGAATTGCAATCCCACTGGGGCACGAACAGGGTCAACATATCTCGGACCCTTTTTTCATGTCGCTACTTGGCAATCTGGCAGACACCCTGGTTGACCGCGGCTATGACATAATACTCCGCAAATGTCTTCCGAACCAAGATCCGGACTGGCTCGACCGGCTGACCGTTTCGGGTATGGTGGACGGAGTTTTGTTGATCGGGCAGTCCGACCAATTTGAGACGATTGAGAGGGTAGCGGCGAGTTATCTGCCTCTGGTGGTCTGGGGCACCTACAGACAAAACCAAACACATTGTGCTGTCGGGACGGACAGCTTCGCGGGAGGCCAACTTGCAGCAAACCACCTCCTGTCCAGTGGAAAGCAGCGCATTGTCTTTTTGGGCGACACTAGGGGTTTAGAGATTGAACGACGCTTGGCGGGTGCTCGAGCGGCCTTGGAAGCGGCGCAAGCACCGCACTGGATGGAACACTATGCCGTTCCACTCTCCGCGGACCAGATGGCAGAAGCAATCGGATCTGCGCTCGAAGTCATGGACCCGCGTACGGACGCAATTTTTGCCGCCTCGGATCTGATTGCGATGACGGCGATACGATTGTTGCACGAACGCAACCGGAGCGTTCCGGGGGACATCGCCGTTATCGGCTTCGACGATCTCCCGGTTGCAGAACAGACCACACCTCAACTGACCACGATAAAGCAGGATGTCGCAAACGGTGCCAGAGCAATGGCCAGTTGCTTGATGAGACGGATGCGCGGAGAGACTGTTCCGTCGCAGACGATGCCCGCTAGACTGATTCTGCGGGGAAGTGCGTGATCAAATGGCATTGTCAAAGGAACTGCACCGGCTAGCGAAAGGGCCGTGTCGGGGGTAGGGCAGGGGCATGCCGCGTCCTCGAAAACCAGCCAATCCGTTCCGTTACTTCCACTCCTCGCCGGAGGTGATTCGGCTTGTGGTGCTGATGTACGTCCGTTTCCCGTTGTCGCTGCGCAACGTCGAGGACCTGTTGTTCGAGCGCGGCATCGATCTCTGCCACGAGACGGTGAGGCTCTGGTGGAACAGATTTGGGCCGCTGTTCGCGGCCGACATTCGCCGCCAGCGGGTCAGCCGGATGCGGGGCTTCCGCCACTGGAAATGGGGCCTCGATGAGGTCTACGTGAAGATCTGTTGATGCCGGACGTATTCTCCCCAAAAGCGCCGAACGAAAATTCCCCAGTTTGAGGTGAGCGCCCATTCGCTCCGGGGCTAGCCCCGGAGCGAATGGGCAACGCCCCGCACGGATCACTCCTATGCTTCCCGGATCGGCGGGAGGGACCACGAGTGATCAGACTTGAGGAAATCGTCATGATCCATGACCTGAAACGACAGGGCCTGTCGGTGTCCGCGATCGCGCGCCAACTGGGTATCGATCGCAAGACGGTGCGCAAGCACCTGGCCGGCGGCGTGAAGGCGCCGGCATACAAACCCAGACCACCACGGCCCCGCGAGCTGGAGCCGTACGAGCCCTACCTGCTCGAGCGGATCGCGCTGTACCCGGGCCTGTCAGCCAAGCGGCTGTTCCGCGAAATCACCGCAATGGGGTTCGCGGGTGGCTACACAACCGTCACCGACTTTCTGCGCTCATGCCGGCCGCCCCGGATCAAGCCGTTCGAGCGACGCTTCGAAACGCCGGCGGGGCGGCAAGCCCAGGTCGATTTTGCGCAGTTCAAAGCCGAGTTCACCGACG
>NZ_JACLAU010000018.1 GCF_014230305.1 Novosphingobium aerophilum | reverse complement strand
CGTGCACGGGCGCGCAAAATCGCAAGCTTTTGGCGCGATCCTGCCCGAAACCTTGCAAATACGATTACTTCAAATCCGCCAAAACCGACGCATTTCTGCGGCTTTGAGCGCTTTTCACGGGCGACTAGCTGCCTTGGGCCGTGAAGGTCCAGCGCGGCGATTGCACCGTCCGGGCGCCGTTCAGGTTGGCGCCGCCCGACGTGATGTTGCTGTTGATCCTGGAATCGAGCCAGCCGAGCACGAGGCCGAGCGAGAGGTCGCTGACCGGCCGCCACTGCCAGTCGAGCTCGGCCCCCCAGGTGTTGATCCCAGCGGCGTTGATCGTGATCGGAACCGGCGAGGTCGCGCTGTCCACGTTGATGAAACCGTCGCGGAAGTCATAATGGAACACCGCGCCATTGAGCTGCATGGTGCGATGGGCCAGCAGCGACTTGAAGCCCGCTTCATAGGCGGTGATCTTTTCGGGCGCGAGGGATGTCAGCGCGGACTGGGTGGCGGTGAACTCGGCATTGTAGGAGCCCGAGCGGAAGCCGGTCGACACGTTGGCATAGACCATCAGCTTGTCGAACATGCCGGACACGTCGGGCTTCCATTCGATGCCCAGCTTGAAGTTGGCATCGTCGTCGGTGCGGCTCGTATCGGCCTTGGCCAGGGTGGCGACGATCGTGGTGGGGGCAAGCGGGTCCCCGCCCAGCCCGGTGCCGGCAAAGGTGCCACCCTTGATCGCGACCTTTTCCCAGGAATAGCGCACGCCGGCCGTAAGGCTGAGGTGGTCAGTCAACTGCACGTCGTTATGGAAGAACGCGGCCAGGGCGTTGCTGGTCTGGTCGAACGGGCTGTAGAAGCCCGGCGCCGCGCCGCGGGCGATCGTGAGATAGTCGCCGTTACGATAGGCGTCGCGCTGATAGTACAGGCCGAGCACGTAGTTCCACCGGCTCTCGCCCTTTGAATTGAGCCTGAGTTCGGTGTTGAACTGGCGAATGCGGTTGAAATACTCCACGTCGATCGTGTCGACCGGGCTGCCGTCCGAATCCTCGTGCTGGCGACGGGTGAAGGACTGGTACGAGGTCAGCGAGGTCAGCGTCGCGTTGCCGAAGTCGTGCTCGTAGCGCAGCGTGGCGCCGAGCGAACGGTTGCGGACGGTGTGCGGCCGGTTGTTGTTCGAGGTGAACGGGTCGTTGTCGCCAGGGAACCGGCCGTCGGTGCCGCGCACGCAGCCGCTGCTGGCACCGGTGGCCCGGCCGGCGAGATAGGGCGCGCAGAACGCGGGAGCCCCGGCGGCGAACGAAGCCGGGGTGATGATGCCCACGCCTTCATAGGGCTGCAATTCGCCGTTCTGCTGCCCGCCGAACACGGTCAGCAGCGCCATGTCGGGTCCGCTTTCCCACTGCAGTTGGCCGCGCAGAGCCCATTTCTTCTCGAAGCCCTCGCGCCGGCCCAGGGTCAGGTTGCGGTAAGTGCCGCGCCCCTGATCAACCACCATGCCGGACACACGGGCCGAAAGCGTATCGCTCAGCGGACCGCTGAGATAACCCTCGGCCCGAACGGTGCGGTAATTGTCGTAGGAGAGCGTGCCGCCCGCGCTGAACTGCGAGGTTGGCCGGCGGGTGAAGAAATTCACGGCACCGCCGGTCGCGTTGCGACCGAACAGCGTGCCCTGAGGGCCCTTGAGCACTTCGACCCGGTCGATGTCGAACAGCAGAAGGCCGCTCATGAAGGTCTTCGCGAGGTATCCCTCGTCGACATTGATCGCGACCGGCGAGTCGAGATTGGCCGAAAACTCGTTGGTGCCAATGCCGCGCACGTTGAAGGCGACCTGGCCGGCGCCGTAATTGGCCTGGAGATTGGGCACCACGTTGGTAAGGTCCGTCACCGAGTTGGCACCCGACCGGACCAAGCTGTCCCCGCTGACCACCGACAGGGTGATGCCGACGTCCTGCACGGACTGCTTGCGCTTCTGGGCGGTGACCGTGATCTCCTGGATGGTGCCCGACGCGGCTTCGCCGGCCCCGGCTTCCTGGGCCTGTGCCGTGGAGACCAGCCCCGCCCAAGTGAGTGCGGCCAGAGGCAGCCCCAAACCGATCAAGCGCATGCTCACCATTTTCCCCCCTGGGCCTTTGCAGCCGTTTCAAGTCTCCGTGCTGATGACGATCCCTTTTGTGCAGCCGATGCGCAATTCACCCGAACCGGGGACAGCGGCACCACGCCAACCGGCCGGGCCCGTACCCCGCCGCGGGGCCGGCGAGCTTCGGCGATGGCGCCAATGGCAACCTCGCCGGGGACGGCAGCACGACCTTCACTTGCGATGTCGAGAACCGGCTGGTCTCCGCGAGCGGCGGGCAGAACGCACCGCAGCACTTTTTACTTCTCTTTTCCAATATTTTGGACTGTTTGCCGACGATGCCTCCGCAATTCGGGGTTGGCCCTCCGGGGCTTGGGGCGGATGGGGACGCAAGGGTGGACGCTGCCCCAGAGATGTGCATAGGGAAGGCCGCTAGCACCCGGAGACACTGCCATGGCCAAGACAATCAAGCTGACGCTGACCGAGGATGAGGCCGAGATCCTGGTCGATGCGCTTGAGGCCGATCTGGAGGGCTATCTGGAATCGGCCAAGGAGGCCCGGGGCAACAACAACCGGGCCGACGTTGCGACCTTCACCGAAGCGGCGCAGCGGATCGAAGCGCTGATGAAGACCATCCAGGCGCTGCTGGATTGAGCGGGGCGGGCGTGCCGGGTTGAGCCATGACCCGTCTGATCCTGTTCAACAAGCCCTACGACGTCCTCTCGCAATTCACCGATCCGGGAGTGCCTGGCCAGGGCACGTCCGGCCTGCGCCGCACCCTGTCCGACTTCGTGTCCGTTCCCGCGGTCTATCCGGCCGGGCGGCTCGATCGTGACAGCGAGGGGCTGATGCTGCTGACCGACGACGGGCGGCTGCAGGCGCGCATCGCCGATCCGCGCTTCAAGCTGGCCAAGACCTATCTGGTGCAGGTCGAAGGCGCCCCCGATCCGGCCGCGCTGGAGCGGCTGCGGCGCGGCGTCACGCTCAACGATGGCCCCACCCGCCCGGCCGAGGCGGAGGCGATCGATCCGCCCGCGCTGTGGCCGCGCGACCCGCCGGTGCGCTTCCGCAAGAGTGTGCCCGATCACTGGCTGCGCCTGACCCTGCGCGAAGGGCGCAACCGCCAGGTCCGCCGGATGACCGCGGCGGTGGGGCTGCCGACGCTGCGGCTGGTGCGCTGGACTATCGGACCATGGTCGCTGGACGGACTGGCGCCGGGCGAATGGCGCGAGGGCGATCCGGCCGCGCGCTAATCCGCGAGCGCGAGCGCCCCGGTCGCGCAGAGACCATGGACCAGCGCCAGTGCCGCATCGGACCAGTTCGGGTCGAGCGCGAAGACCGGCGCGGCGCAGATCGCGCGGGCACAGTCGGCCACCGGCCCTTCGCATTCGGTGATCTCGCTGTTGACGAACAGCAGGCAGTGCCCGGGCGACCGGTCGACGAAGGCGAAACGGCAGGCAGGGTTCCGCTGGACCATCCCGCCGACGTCGCGCGCCGCCTTGATCCGCTTCAGTGATGGGGCGCGGGCCGGGCTCCAGTCGATTTCCGGGTAACGCGGCGTGGTGGCCTGCGCGCCGATCACCCGCGCGAACCGAGCGGGATCACCCAGGGCGTCGAGCGCGAACCGGCGCAACCGGTCGAGCGCCTCGGCGGTGATCTCGCCGGGGTTGGCCTGTGCGATCACGGCACCGGCATCGCCGTAGCGGTCATCCTCGGTCAGGACCGACAGCGCCTCGTCACACCAGGCGGCGAGCAGCTCGGCCGCAGAGGGCGCCCGGAACCCGATCGAATAGGTCATGCAGTCATCGCTCAGGGCTACGCCCTCGTGGGCCAGACGGGGGGGCAGGTAAAGGATGTCGCCGGGCTCCAGCACCCACTCCTGCGCGGGCGTGAAGTCTTCCAGCAGACGCAGGTCGTCATGGGGACGCAGCGGCGTGGTCTCGTCGCACATCCCGCCCACGCGCCAGCGGCGGCGGCCGGCGCCCTGGATCAGGAAGACATCGTACTGATCGAAATGGGCCCCGACCCCACCACCGGTCGTGGCATAGCTGACCATCACATCGTCGATCCGCCAGTTGGGCAGGAACCGGAAGGGCTCGATCAGTGCGGCGACGTCGGGCACATGGTGATCGACCGCCTGGACCAGCAGCGTCCAGGGCGCGGCCCCCAGCGTGGCGAACCGGTCTTCCGCCAACGGGCCATGCTCCACCCCCAGCCCATCGCCGGTGACCAGCCGGGATTCGATACCCGGCTCGCAAGCCAGGCCGGCCAGCTCATCGGGTTCGAGCGGATTGCGCCAGTCCGCCCAGGGATTGGGGATCAGCAGCGCCTGCCGCTGCCAGGTGTCGCGGAGAAAGGCGGCGCTGTCGAACTCGCGGAAGCGGGGGATCATGTCGTCAGCCATGGCCGGCCCGGCGCAGCTTCACCAGCGCCTCGTCCAGCGCGGACAGGAACCGCGAGCGATCCGCCTTGCCGAACGGCGGCGGCCCACCGACCACATCGCCATTGGCGCGCAGGTCGGCCATGATCGCGCGGGTGGCGATCGCGCTGCCGATCGAGGCCGTGGTGAACGGCTTGCCGGTGGGCGCCAGCACGACGGCGCCCGCCTTGATGCAGCGATCGGCCAGGAGGATGTCCGCCGTGACACAGACCGTACCCGGTGCCGCACGCTCCGCGATCCAGTCGTCGGCGGCATCGAAGCCGTCGGAAACCACCACACGCTGGACCAAAGGGCTCGCCGGCACCCGCAGCGGGCTGTTGCTGACCACGGTCACCGATACGCCATAGCGTTCGGCGACGCGGTAGATCTCGTCCTTGACCGGGCAGGCGTCGGCATCGACCAGGATCGCGGTCATGCCGCGTCCCCGTTGGCTCGCACGGTGATCGAAAGGACCTCGATGGCATCGTCGCGTCCACCGAAGGGGAGGACATCGCCGGGCTCGGCATCATGCAGAACCCGGGCCAGCGGCGCCGAGAAGGCGATCAGGTCGGCCGCCGGATCGGCCTCGTCATCGCCGACCAGCGTGATCGCACGGGGTTTGCCGTTGAGCCGGAGATGGACCGTCGCGCCGAACTCCACCACCTCTCCGGCCGGGACCGGCATCAGCTCGGCCGTGATCTCGCGCGTTTGCCAATAGCGCAGGTCGCGCCGCAGCGTTGTGAGCGCCGCCTCGTCCCCTGCGGCTCCGGCGATCGTCTGTTCCAGCTCGGCCACCCGCGCCCGGATCAGCGCCAGCCCGCGCGCCGTGACGCGGTTGGGCCCGGGCGGAATGGGAATCTCGAACTTGGGCTCGAGGTGCTCCTCGTCCCCGTCCCGGCGAAAGGCCACGCTCATGCCCGCGCCCTCACGCCAGCGCGGCTTCGAGCGCTTCGCTGGCCTCGAGCCAGCGCGCTTCGGTTTCGGCGATCCGATCCTCCAGATCGGCCCGGCGCTTCATCAGTTCGGTCATCGTCAGCTTGGCCAGGGCGGGCTGGGCCGCCCTCGGATCGAACATGGCCTGATCGATCGCGCTGCGCTCGGCGGTGAGCTTCTCCAACTGCTGTTCGGCCGCGCGGGCCTGCTTGCGCAGCTCCTGGCTCTTCTCGCGCGCCTCGGCGGCGGCCTTGCGCTGGTCCTTCTTGCTGACCCCCTTGGCGCCGCCCTCGTCGCGCGCGGCCGGCGGGTCCTTGGCGAGGACGAAGGCGATGTAGTCCTCGATCGAGCCATCGAATTCGCGCGCCGTACCCTGGTCGACCAGGACCAGCCGGTCCGCGGTCATCTCGAGCATGTGGCGATCGTGGCTGACGATCACCACCGCTCCGGTGTAGGCGTTCAGCGCCTGGACCAGAGCCTCGCGCGCGTCGACATCGAGGTGGTTGGTGGGCTCGTCGAGGATCAGCAGGTGCGGCGCCTCGCGGGTGATCAGCGCCAGGGCCAGCCGCGCGCGCTCACCGCCGGAAAGCTTGCCGACCTCGGTCGTGGCCTTGGGGCCGGAGAAGCCGAACCGCCCGAGCTGCGCGCGCACGGCCGCGGGGGTTGCGCCCCTCATCGCCACGGTCATGTGCTGCAGCGGGGTTTCGCCGGCGTCGAGTTCCTCCACCTGGTACTGGGTGAAGTAGCCCACCCGCATCCGGCTGCTGGCGTTCATCGCCCCGGCCATCGGCGCCAGTTGGGCCGCGAGCAGGCGCGCCAGGGTGGTCTTGCCGTTGCCGTTGCGGCCGAGCAGGGCGATCCGGTCATCGGGATCGAGCCGGAGGTTGAGGCGGCGCAGGATTTCCACCTCGCCATAGCCGACCGAGGCCAGATCCAGCGTGATCAGGGGCGGGCGCAGTTCGTCGGGGTTGGGGAAGTCGAAGCTCAGCGTCGGATCGTCGATCAGTTCGGCGATCGGCTGCAGCTTGGCCAGGGCCTTGGCGCGCGACTGGGCCTGCTTGGCGGTCGAGGCGCGCGCCGAGTTGCGGGCGATGTAGTCCTGCAGCCGCTCGCGCTCGGCCTTCTGCTTTTCCCGCGCAGAGGCGATCTGGGCCTGCCGTTCGGCGCGTTGGCGCTCGAAGGCGTCATAGCCACCCGGATAGAGCGTCAGCTTGCCACCCGACAGGTGGAGGATGTGATCGACCACATTGTTGAGGAAATCGCGCTCGTGGCTGACCAGCAGGATCGTGGCCGGATAAGACCTCAGGAAGTCCTCCAGCCACAGGACGGCTTCCAGGTCGAGGTGGTTGGAAGGCTCGTCCAGCAGCAGCAGGTCCGGTTGCGAAAACAGCAGGGCGGCCAGTGCGACCCGCATGCGCCAGCCACCCGAAAAGCTGTCGAGCGGACGGTGCTGGGCTTCCTCGTCGAAGCCCAGGCCGACGAGGATTCGCGCGGCGCGCGAGGGCGCCGAATGGGCCTCGATGGCGATCAGCCGGTCATGGATTTCTGCCAGCCGGTGGGGATCGCCGTCGCGTTCGCTCTCGGCCATCAGCGCGGCACGCTCGGTATCGGCGGCCAGCACGGTCTCGAACGGCGTGGCGCTGCCGGCGGGGGCCTCCTGCGCGATGTAGCCGATGCGGCTGCCGCGCGGCATGGTCGCCTCGCCGCTGTCCGGATCGAGCATGCCGGCGACCACGCGGACCAGGGTGGACTTGCCCGCCCCGTTGCGGCCGATCAGCCCGACCCGCCCGCGGGGAGGCAGCTTGGCCGTGGCCCCGTCGAGGATCGTGCGTCCGCCGAGGCGCACCGTGATGTCGGACAGATTGAGCATGGCGCGCGCCTAGCAGGATAGTCCCGGCGGCAAAAGCGCGGCCGCGCAATTCATGGCGGCCCCGCTCACAGCAATCTCGGCATGGCGTCGGAGCTGTCGCGGTGCGGGCGGGCGCGGACCGCGGCCCAGGGCTCGGTGGTTCGCTCCACCCGCAGCGGTGCCAGGCTGGTCCGGCACAGCGCCATCGCCTGGTCGGGCGGTCCCTCCAGCCACGCCTGCCAGTCGCTCCGGTCGAGGATGACCGGCATGCGATCGTGAACCTCGGCCATCTGCGGACAGCCGTCGACCATCACCATCGCATAGGCATCGCCCCATTCGGGCGTGGCGCGCCAGAGTCCGGCGACCGCGAAGGCGCCCTCCGGCTCGAGCGAGTACCAGGTGCGGGTCATCCGACCGCGCTCTCCCTCGGCCTCCGCCCAGGCATCGACCGGAATCAGGCAGCGGCGGTGACGGAAGCTGTCGCGCCAGAACGGGGTGGTGAGCTTGTCCTCGCGCGCGTTGTTGACCGGCCGGGGCTTGAGCCGCTGGCCGCTACGCCCGGTCAGGGCCAGGGGCAGGCCCCAGGTCATCGCGCGAACCCGTCCCTCGGCCACCACCAGCCCGGGGTAACCCGGGTACACGTCTTCCCCCACATTGGGTCGTCCGGCCGCTTCCGCGGCGAAGATCCGCGCAACCTCATCGGCCGGCCGACGCATCTTGTAGAGATTGCACACGGCCCGATCATGGCCCTGGGCGAGCGCCTGTCAACCATATCGCCCCGTGGCTCAGCACTCCTCCGAGGCCAGGTCCGAGATCGCGTTAACCACGCGAATAGACACGAATTTCAGGCTTGCCGCCTAAATCTGTCACCGCGAAGAAAAGATACGGTGACGTGAAGATCCTGGCCAGACCACTGCTGCGGCTGATGGCGACCTATCGCCTGCGCACGGATGATCGCGATCTTCTGCGCGCTCAGTTCCAGGAACTGTTGCGGCATATTCCGCTGCTCTACGCGATCCTGTCGGCCAACGTGATCGCGATCGCCGTGGCATCCCGGCACATTCCGTCGGTCTTGCTCGCCGAGATCATTCCGTTTGCGTTCTGCGCGTTCTGCCTGACCCGTGCGGTGTGGTGGTGGCGCCGTCGCTTCGGTCATTTTAACGACGCGATGATTCGCCGGTTGATGCTCAGCACCAGCGTGATCGCTTCGGGCATGGCCGCGGCCGTGGTGACCTGGGTGACCATGCTGTTCCCCTATGGCGCCATGGCCGATCACAGCCACTTCGTGTTCTTCGTGGCCATCACCCTGATTGCCTGCGTGTTCTTCCTGATGCCGGTCCGCTCGGCCGCGCTCAGCGTGGCCTCGATCGGGATCGTGCCCAGCATCGCCTACTTCCTGTTGGCCGATCCGGGACGGATGTGGGTGGAAGCCTCGATCCTGGCCTTTGTCGGCGTGGGCATGGTCTACGTGCTCAACCGCTACAACCGCTCGTTCGCCGAGCTGATCTATTCGCAGCGCGACCTGCGCACCCGGCAGCTCGAGACCGAGCGGTTGAGCGAGGAGAACCGGCGGATCGCGCTGACCGATGCACTGAGTGGCCTGCCCAACCGCCGCGCCCTGATCGCGCGGCTCGAGGATCTGCATCGGCGGTCCCAGACGCAGGCTGTGACCGTGGGCATCCTGTTCGTCGATCTGGACGGGTTCAAGCAGATCAACGACAACTTCGGACACGAATTGGGCGACACCATCATCCGCCGGATCAGCGACGAATTCGCCCGCCTGCTGCCCGACGATGCGGTGCTGTTCCGCATGGGCGGGGACGAGTTCGCCATCCTCATCGACGGACGCGAGGCCGAGGCCCAGGCCATGGCGATCGCCCGTTCGATCCTGGGCTGGCTGGCCTTGCCGCTCCGCCTGGCGGCGCACGAGTTCCAGGTGGGTGCCAGCATCGGCGTGGCGACCAGCTCAGGCCTGGTGGTCGATCCCTACGAGCTGTTGCGGCGCGCCGACACGGCCATGTATCGGGCCAAGGCCGAAGGCGGCAACGGCGCCCAGACCTATACGCCGGATATGGATGCCGGGCGCGAGTGGCGTCAGCAGCTGGAAACCGAAATGCGCCTGGGGATCGACCGGAGCGAGTTCACCGTGCTGTACCAGCCGCTGGTCGATGCCCGCTCGGGCAAGGTTGTGGCGGTCGAGGCGCTCGCCCGCTGGCCCGGCCGCAGCGGCGAGGAGCTGGGGCCCGGCGAGTTCATCCCGGTGGCCGAATCGAGCGGCCTGATCCATCCGCTCGGCCTGCTGGTGCTGCGTCGGGCCTGCGCCGAGCTGGCTTCGCAGCCCGGCCTGCGGCTCAACGTCAATGTCTCGCCAGCCCAGTTCCGCCATCCGCATTTCGAGAGCGAGGTGGCCGCCGTGCTGCGCGAGACCGGCTTCCCGCCGCAACGCCTGCAGATCGAGATCACCGAAGGATACCTGATCGACCATCCGGCCCGCGCCAACCGCGCGATCACCGCTTTTGCCGATATGGGCGTGCAGGTGGTGCTCGACGATTTCGGCTCCGGCTTTGCCAGCATTGGCTATCTCCGCCAGTTCCCGTTCAGCGGGATCAAGATCGACAGGTCCCTCGCCGCCGGGCTCGGTCAGGATCCCAAGGCCCTGATGCTGGTGACCGGGATGGTCCACCTGGCCAACGGGCTGGACATGTCGGTCACCGCCGAAGGGATCGAGACGGACAACCAGGCCGCCCTGTTCCGCCTGGCGGGTTGCCACGAACTGCAGGGCTTCCACTTCGGCATGCCCACCACGCTCGCACGGATCGTCGCCGAAGAGTCGCGTTCCGCAGCCTGAGGCGCTCAACTGCCGTCGGTGATCAGGGTGCCCCCGTCGACCACGATGTTCTGGCCGGTGACGAAGGCGCCGGCGTCGGACACCAGAAAGGCCACGGCCCCGGCCACCTCCTCCGGACGACCCGGTCGGCGCAGGGGGGTCATCGCCATGCGCCGCTGCATGAACCCCTCATCGGCCAGCAGGGGTCCCGACAGCTCGGTGGCGATGAAGCCCGGCGAGACCGCATTGACCCTGACCCGACGAGGGCCCCACTCGACCGCGAGGTTGCGGGCGAGCTGCGCATTCCCGGCCTTGGCCAGGGCATAGGCGTTGATCCGGAGGTTCCCCCGGAGGCCAGCGAGGCTCGATACCAGCACGGCCGCCCCACCCCCGGCGTCCGCCAGAAGGGGCAAGGCAAGGTTGGCCAGGACCACCTGCGAGCGCAGGTTGAGCGCCATGACGCGATCATAGTCATCCATCGCGATCCCGGCGAAGGGACCCGGTTTGCCGGTGATCCCCGCATTGCAGATCAGGATGTCGAGCCCGCCCAGCTCACGCCGGGCACAGTCGACCAGGTCGTGCAAGGCCCCCGCGTCGGTGACGTCACAGACCTGGCCGGGCATGCCGAGGTCCGCCGCGACGCGCCGGGTGTCCTCGGCGTTCTCGCTCGAGATGACCACCCGGGCTCCCTGCGCGATCAGCAGCCGGGCGATGGCCAGCCCGATCCCCCGCGTCGATCCGGTGACGATGGCCCGTCGACCGGCCAGAGAGAAAGGCGAGGCTGTGCCGGGATCAGTGGCCATGGTCCGGCACCGTCTCGGGCTTGAGCTCGTCGAGCGGGACGCCCTTGTGGAGATAGGCGGGCGCCTCGATCAGGACGAAGGCGATGCGGCAGGGCTGATCGCCGGGGTTGCGCCACAGGTGATTGGTCCCGCGCTGGACGATGACACCGCCGGGACCCACGGTCTTCTTCTCGCCACTGTCCAGTTCCAGCTCGACCGCACCGCTGATCACGATGCCATAATCGATCGAATTGGTCCGGTGCATCGGGCTTTCCGCCCCGGGGAGCATGTCGACGATGCGGATCACTGAGCCCGCGTTGAGGGTTAGCCCGGCGTCGCGATCGCGCCCGTCAGTGGGATCGTTGTTGTCCGCCGGGACCGTGGCCGTGGTCCACATCAGCAGAAAGGCGGCATCGCCAGACGGGATCACCCGGGTCGGGCTGAAGTCCTCGCCCACGAAGATCGCCCGCCCTTCGGCGTCATGGCCGGTGACCACCCGTTGCACCAGCGGCAGTCCGCTGTCGGAAACCTCGCTCATCTCTTCTCCTTCGTGGCGGCATGGTGCCGAGCCGCAGCCGCTTTCGCAAGGGCCGCGCGGCCGGCTCAGCCCAGCCCGGCCAATGCTGCGGCGACCAGTGCGGACAGGTCGCCATCGTCGCCGAAGCCGGCCCGGCGCGCAGCTGGGGTCGACAGCGGAGGCTGCGTTGCGAAACCGGCCTCGAGCGCCGGATCGGGCGCATAGCGGACCAGCTCGGGCGCCACGGCGCATTGCTGCGCCACTTCGGCCACCAGATCGTGCACGGTCACGCGCAGCGCGGGCAAGGTCAGCGCCCGGGAGACGGGCAGCCCGGCCGGATCGCAGTCCAGCGCGTGGACCAGATTGGCCGCGGCGCAGGCCACCGATTGCAGCCAGACGGTCCCTTCGGCCGACACCGGGCAGACGAATGGCTGGCCCCCGCGCAGCGCATGGAACAGGTTGGACAGAAAGGCCGATTTCATCCCGCTGGGGCTCGCCGGCCGCGCGACGATGCCCGGCAAACGCAGCGACAGGCCGTCAATCTGCCCGCGCCGGGAAAACAGGCTGACGGCCTGCTCGATCATCGCCTTGTGCCCGCCATAGAGCAGACGCGGCGCCAGGGGCGTCGCATCATCGACGACAGCGGGCATCGGTTCGCCGAACACCGCGATCGAACTGGCGAAGACAAACCGCAGGCCAGGCCGGGCGGCCGCGGCCTCGACCAGCAGGTCGTACGAGGCGTCCAGATTGATCCGCCGCGAGGCTGCGGGATCGAGCTCGGCCGCGCCACCGGGAACGGTCGCGAGGTGGATCACCGCATCGGGCCGCGCAGCCAGCACCGCGCAACGAACATCGGGATCGTCCAGGCTGCCCACGACCCGATGGGTCGCCAGCGACAGCCCCGCCTCGGCCAGATCGAGCCCGGTGATCTCCCAGCCCCGGCTGGCCAGCAGGCGCTGGACAGCCTGACCGACAAATCCGCCCGCCCCCGTCACAGCCACCCGCATCTTCGATCTCCCTGGTCCTGGGAAAGGTTCATGGCATAGCGGCGGCGTCGTTGGCCAGCCCGCCTGGCAGGCTGGACACCAGCAAGAGCCTTATCGGCGGGAAGGTAGCGAAGGATGGTGAGCCCTGCTGGGTTCGAACCAGCGACCTACTGATTAAAAGTTAGCGATAAAGTGGCCGATTTCCGTCGCGATTATACTCAAACATTTGATTTACAGTCATATAATTCTATCACCTGATATCAGAATTTGTCGTTGATTTGCACCAATCTGATGCCTATCTGATGCCTGGCGCTGATGCAGGCATCAGGAAGGGGCTGAAGTGAAGGTTCGGTTCAGCAAGACGAGCGTGGATGAGGCAGCGCCCCCAGCTAAAGGCGAAGTAACCATCTGGGATGAACGGATCGCGGGCTTCGGGCTGAAGGTCACTTCTGCCGGATCAAAGGTGTATTTCTATCGCTACCGCATCTCGCGACCTGGCCAGGCATCGCAAACGGCTCCGCGCAAATACACCATCGGTCGGCACGGGAGCCTGACGCCGGACCAAGCGCGGAAGCGGGCGCAGGAACTTGCTGCATTGGTCTCGCAGGGCGTCGATCCCCGCCAGCAGGAACTCGATGCCATCGCGGATCAGGATGAGGCAGACCGGCAGGTTCAAGAGCAGGAGCGCGCTCGCCGTGATCTGGCTTTCGGTCGCCTCGCCGATCTTTGGCTTGCGCACTACGAGAGCGACATGGCCAGGCGCAAGTCGAGCGTCGATATGGCGAAGCTAGTGGTGAACCGATACCTGCGCCCGGCGCTTGGTACCCAGCCCATGCCCGGTATTGGCCGCGCCGAACTGCAGCCGATCCTTGACGCCATCCCCCTCCACAAACGTGGCATGCGCCGTGCTGTATTCGCGTATGCTTCGGTGTTGTGGGGCTGGGCACTCAGGCGCGGCTACGTTGAGGCAAACCTTCTGGCCGCAATGGAGAAGCCGCCCGCGCCAGCCGCAAGGGAGCGGGTACTTAGTGACAACGAGCTCGCGCTGGTGTGGCAAGCCACTGAGACCCAGCCCGTGGTGTGGGGTATGTTCTTCCGACTTCTCGTGTTGACCGGTCAGCGCCGCAGCGAGGTTTCGGACATGAGGTGGGAGGAACTGGACCGCAAGTCGGCGGTCTGGACCATCCCACCTACGCGGGCGAAGAACGGCAAGGCCCATCTCGTACCCCTCTCTGGCGCTGCAGTGGAGCAGATTGATCTGGCGGCTGGCGGGCGTGTTTGGCCGAAGCAGGGCTATGTGCTCACCACGACCTCGCGATCCGCTGTGTCGGGTATCAGTAAAGCCAAAGCCGCCTTGGACGTTGCCATAACCGGCCTGAATGAGGGCGATGCAATCCCCCACTGGCGGCTGCACGACCTGCGGCGCACGGTAGCCACCGGGCTGCAGCGCCTCGGCGTGCGCTTCGAGGTAACAGAGGCGGTGCTGAACCACGTCAGCGGTGCCAAGGGCGGCGTGGCAGGCGTCTACCAGCGCCACGACTGGGCTGCTGAGAAACGCGCGGCACTCGACGCCTGGGCTGCCCACGTCGGGGGGCTGCTGATCGGTGTTGACCAGACGAATGTCGTGAGGATGGAGGCGCGCTCATGAGCGATCAGAGCGAGAAGACATTGATCGAACAGCTGGAGCACGAGTTAGGCGTTCATGCAGGCACGGCTCTTGGCCTTGAGATGCTCAACCATCTGGCTGAGCTGACAAAGACCAAAGACCTAAACTGGGTTGATCTTATGGTTTGGAGGCTGACCAGCGAAGGCGTGCCTCTACCGAACACGATACAAGTGCTAGCGGCCCGTGCTGCCGAAAGACGCCTGCACGGGGCGGACAAGCGCGGCGGTAAGCCCACAAAGGTCCTAAGAGAGTTCACTAGCCGCGTTGTTCATGCCAATGCCGCGTTCTTCCAAGGCGCGCTCGGCGTCGGCGCCGAGGAAGCCTATAACCTCGCAGCGAGCGCCGTTGGCGCTGAGGCAGGACACGCCGATAAGGCGTCGACGATATCGCGGGGCAGGAAGGCGTACGCGAATAAGGGCTCAGTGGCGAGTTTACTGACTGAAACCGGAGTCGCATGGGCACGTAGCAACCCGGAGCAGTTGAATGCAATGAAGCAACATAATGCCTCGGTACAGCAGCGGGATCCGGGTACGCGTAGGGGGCGCCGCGATACCGACAACGCGAATTAACTGCGCAACTTTTTCGCGCAGACTTCATGAAAACATGGGCATATTTGATCCGTCACCTGACAAAATGAGGTGACCGGCGATGAATTCTGATGTTCTGACTACCGTCGAGGCAGCGCGTTATGTGCGCCTCGGAAAGCCCACTTTGGATCGGTTCAGAGTGACGGGTGAAGGCCCGGCCTACGCCAAACTGGGCGGTGCCGTGCGGTACCGCCGCGCCGATCTCGATACGTGGCTTGAGAGCAGGCTGGTCGCTTCGACTAGCGCAACCGGCGCAGCGCAGAGCGCGGCCTGACAACCCAACATGAAAAGGGCGGCGCAGGCCCAACCGTCGCCGCCCCTCGGAGAACCCACATGCGTATAGCCGATATCCCCGGCGCTAGCCAGCGCGCCGTGATGCGCGGTCGCGTTCGCGTGACCTCCAAGTACCACATCGAGATCACTCTTTACGACTTCGACGGCGTATTTCCCGTCGAGGTGATCTGGGACCCGCGCCTTCCATCGCCAGCAAAGCAACAAGCGCTGGCTCGGAAAGTCGATGTGGCTCTGGCACCATACTGCGCGAAGGTTCTCCAATTGGGCAGGTTGCTCGACGGCGGTGCGGCATGAGCGCGCTCGGAGCATCTAGAGATTTTTGGCAGCACCTCGTTGAGGCCGGAATGGCAGCTGACCTGCTGCCTGTAGTCTGCGATCTGGCCGTACCTATCAGGCCAGGATCGAAGCTGTCCGCGCTCGGTAAAGTACCCAGCGCTATTGACGGTCAAGGGATGGCCCATGGCTTCAAGAATTGGACCAGAAAGGTCGCCACTGCGGACGAGATTGAAGCGTGGAGCAGCGACGATCGTTTGGGCATCTGTATGCAGATGCGCCAGTGCAAGGTCTTCGATGTCGACATCGAGGACCAGGTGCTGGCAGACCAAGTGGAAGACCTCCTGCGCCCATTTATTGCGGACCTTGCAGGCGTGTCTTCGGATCGAGTGCCCCTGCGGTACCGCGAGAACTCTTCCAAGTTCGCTCTGATCGTCAGGTGCGATGCGGCGCTGCCAAAGCGCGTCATCGGGTTGGACGGCACCAACAAGATCGAGTTCCTCGGTAACGGCCAACAGGCTATGATTGCGGGTACGCACCCATCGGGCAGCCGTATCAATTGGGAAATCTTGCCCACAGAAGCTCCCACCCTGACCGCCGATCAGATCAACACGATCTGGAGCAGACTGGAGGAAAAGTTCGGAGCGGAACAATCGAGTATCGCGGCATTAGACGACTTCACGGCAGGGCGTGAGCCGTGCCTCGGGCTCACGGTAGAGGAGATGGAGGCGCTACTGGCGAGCCTCGATCCCGACATGGGCCGGGACGAGTGGATCCGCGTCGGCATGGCCCTTCACCACGAGTGTAAGGGCGACGACACCGGCTTCGCCATCTGGGACGACTGGTCCAGCAATGGGGGCAAGTACACCAGCGAGGAACACCTGCGCGTACAATGGGGCAGCTTTAAACTGGTTCCGGGCAAACGTTCTGTGACCATGGCCACTGTGATGAAGATGGCCCGCGAAGCACAAAAGCCCTTGCTTGCCGAAGATGTGCGCAACCTCTGGGAGGGTGTCGCCGACGATCAGCAGGGGCATTCAGGCGTCATGACCCCCGAGGGCTACACGGGAAAGTTTCGCATTTACCATGTGAGCCACCCGGATCTGCACAAGCCGATGGAGTGGTTCATCAAGGGCGTGCTGCCAAAGAGCGACCTCATCGTCCTCTACGGCGCATCCGGCAGCGGGAAGAGTTTCGTCGCCTTTGACATGGCGGCGGCCATTGCGCGCGGCATCCCGTGGCAGGGGTGCCGCGTGAAGCGGGCGAAAGTCGTCTTTGTCGTCGCTGAAGGCGCTGGCGGCATGAAGAACCGCGTCAATGCTTATTGCCAACACCACGGACTAGAACCCGCCGACCTCGACATCGGTTTCGTGCTCGCAGCGCCCAACGTCCTAGACAACGGCGACGTGTCGGAACTTGCAAAATCCATCAAGCTGGGCGGGGCTGACATTTTTGTGATCGATACGTTTGCACAGGTGACGCCCGGGGCCAATGAAAACAGCGGCGAGGACATGGGCGTCGCATTGCGGAACCTCAGGACGATCACCGAGCTCACCGGCGCAACCGCATGGGTCATCCACCACTCGGGCAAAGATGCCGCGCGCGGTGCGCGCGGCTGGTCGGGGATCCGGGCAGCCGCAGACGCAGAGATCGAGATCAGCGTAAGCGGCAGCGGGCGCCTGATTTCACTGACCAAGATGAAGGACGGCGATGACAGCAAGCGCTGGGGCTTCCGCCTTGCTACCGTGGCCCTTGGTACGGACAGCGATGGCGATCCCATCTCCAGCTGCGTGGTCGAGTATGTTGACCGGCCGCGTACGCCCATCGCTGCACCTCCGGAGCCAAAGGGCGCCACTGAGAAGCGCGTGTTGGAGACTGCCCGCGCCTGTGGCGCTGCGACGCCGGAGGGGGCGCTGAGCACCGCTGTCATCGGCGGTGCCGTGAACGCAATCCCGTACGACCCGGCCCCTCCGGAAGGTGCCAAGAGGCCTAGGGATCAGCGCCGCTCTCACGTGGTACGTGCACTCAGCCGCCTTTGCGACAAGGGGTTCCTTGTGACTGTTGGCGAGCGGTTGTTTGTGCCCGGCTTTCAACATTTCGCGGGCTACGTAAATGTTGGCGACTAGGCTGCTGCTTCAGCTTCATCTTGCTTCAAATGAGACAAAGGCTCCAGATGAAGCGTCAACGGCAAAGGCTGCTTCAATGCTTCCACTGCTTCACACACCCTAAGGGGGTGAAGCAGTGGAAGCAGAGACATGCCCCGGAGGGATGAAGTTTGGGGTGGGGTATTGCCGGGTGGAAACCACGTTCGCGTGAGGCGCGCGCGCCGACCACTGGCCGGGATTGCTTTTACTGTGATCACGCGAAGGTAACGTGGTCGCAAAGATTTTCCAGTTCCGGTTGACCCGGCCGGTTGATATGCAAGCCTGATGCCCATTCCTGATTACCAGACCCTCATGCTTCCTGTGCTCACTGTCGCGGCCGAGGGTGAAACGCGAGCGCCGGTCGTGGCGGACCGCGTCGCTGACCTGTTCGGGCTGTCGTCTGACGAACGGGAAGAGATGATGTCGAACGGCAAGCAACGTCTCCTCCACAATCGCGTGCACTGGGCCAAGTTCTACATGAGCAAAGCCGGGCTGATCGCCAGCCCTAAGCGCGGGGTGTTTACCGCCAGCGAGGCAGGTAAGGCGTTGTTGGCTACCCGGCCTAAGAAGATCGATGTGGAGACCCTGAAAGGTTACCCTGCGTTCCGCGATTTCTATGGCGCAGCGAGTGCTATTGAGGGTCAGGCCGGACTAACCCATCCAGCCCCCGGCGCTGTGACGCCAGAAGAACAGATCGACGCCGCGCAGAACGTTCTTGTATCGGCCCTTCGCGATGAACTGCTCGGCCGGATCATGCAGCAGTCCCCGTCTTTCTTTGAGCGGGTAATCGTCGATCTCTTGGTGGCCATGGGTTACGGAGGGTCACACGAAAATGCTGCGCGCCGTCTTGGGCGGTCGGGTGATGGCGGGATTGACGGCATTATCGATGAGGACCGATTGGGTCTTGACCGCATCTACGTGCAGGCGAAGCGCTATGCCGATGGCAACGTGGTCGGCAGGCCTGAAATACAGGGGTTTGTGGGAAGCCTCGTGGGGCTCGGTGCCGGCAAGGGCGTTTTTGTCACGACGTCGAGCTTCAGCAGGCAAGCGAATGAATATGCTGCAGGCCTTCAGCAGCGGGTCATCCTGATGGATGGTCAGCGCCTGACGGAACTGATGATCGAATTCGGCGTCGGCGTGCGCCTGACCAGGATGGTCGAGGTTAAACGGTTGGACGAAGATTTCTTCGATGAAGACCGTTGAGCTGTCAGTGTCGTTCTTCGCACACGCTCCGATTTTCACACGCCAGCAGGTGCTTGCGCAAACTGGCCTGATACCCGCTACGCGCGGTGTTTACGCATGGTACTTCCGCGATGTACCTCCCGGTGTGCCAACCGATGGCTGCTACACCCGCGATGGACTGACCCTCCTTTATCTGGGCATCTCGCCCAAGAATGCTCAGAGCAGCCAGAACCTGCGAAAAAGGGTTGCATATCACTACAAGGGTAATGCCGAAGGGTCGACCTTGAGGCTTACGCTGGGGGCGCTGCTCGCTCCTGTCAGTGACTTCCCCTTGCGCCGGGTTGGCAGTGGGAAGCGTATGACCTTCACGCACCTTGGCGAGCAATGGTTGGACGATTGGCTGGAGCGCAATGCGCTCGTATGCTGGACGGAACACCCCGAGCCTTGGCTGCATGAACAAGAGTTATTGGCTGCACACAGCGTGCCGCTAAACATCCAAGATAATCGGCGCCACCCATTTTGCGTGGCTCTTTCCGCAATGAGACAAGAAGCCAAGCGGCAGGCCAGAGAGGCACCAATCGCTCAAGAAGGCAATCAGCAGCGTCGCATGAAATGATGCAGGGGCCCGTTGCTTGGTGCTCCGGCCTTTTCGGTCAGCAGGTCCATTCATCGACAAATCCGATCAACTATGCTATTTATGCAAATTATTTCGATCAATGGAGGCGATCGTGGGTGGCATCGGATCAGGGCGGCGCACCACCCGGGCGACCACCGATGACTGCCTGCGCATCGCGCTGCCGGACCTGAAGCGCCTGGGCGTGATCAAGCGCCACTGCATGAACCGCCGCACCCTCACGTGGACCCGAGACGGGCAGACTGTGGCGCAGCTTGCGCTGGTCTGCGATTTGGACTGCCGCGAGCCGTACCCCTGCATCAAGATCACCGGCCACGCCCACGGCAGGCAGATAAATGCCCTCGTTTGGCTCGACAGCGCCCCAATGCGCTTTGGCGGCGAGCGGTGGTACGCGCTGTGCCCCCACACGGGCAAACGCTGCACCACGCTGGTGCTTCCGCCGGGCAAAGTGCACTTCGCGTCCGTGAGGGGCTGGGGCGTGGCCTACGGGTCGCAACGCGAGGACGAGGTTCACCGGGCGCACCGGGCTATCGACAGGGCCACCAGCCGCCTCACGGCCCTGTCCAAGTACGCCCGCAAGCCGACGCGGGAGCGGCTGCTGACGAGGCTGGTGGCGAAGCAAATGTTCGTCGACGATGAGCTGCACCGACTGGCGAGCAGGATTTGGTAACGGGTGACTAACGTTGCGTTGTTCTCGCGGATGAAGTGCCCCCGGGGATTAGACAAAAGTCAGGTAGCAGTGTCGGCAACAGTTACGACAACGCCTTGGCCGAGACCCTAGATTGAAGCGTCCCGGGTTTTCCGGAGGCAGTTTCAATTAGGTCATGCCACCATATCGAGGGTCTCGTTGGCTGCATAGTAGTTGGCCTCGGCCTCAGCAGGCGGGATGTGCCAGATGGGGCCGAACAGGCGATGGTTGTTGAACCAATCGACCCAGCGCAGGGTTCCAATTTCCACGGCTGACGCGCTGGGCCATGATCGCTGCCGCCAGATGACTTCGGCCTTATAGAGGCCTTTGATCGTCTCGGCCAAGGCATTGTCATAGCGGTCGCCGACGCTGCCGACCGACGGCACAAGGTTCGCCTCGGCGAGGCGCTGGGTGTAGTTCATGGCAAGGTATTGAACGCCCCGGTCGCTATGGTGGATCAGGCCGTCATCGGGGCCGGGGCGGCGGGCATGGATCGCCTGTTCAAGGGCATCCAGGACGAAGCCGGCGGTCGCCGAGGTGCTAACATTCCAGCCCACGATCCGTCGGGCATAGGCATCGATCACGAAGGCCACATAGACGAACCCTGCCCAGGTGTGGACGTAGGTGAAGTCGACCACCCCGGCATCGGCGCCGCGGCTGATCTTCACCGCCACGCCGTCGATCTCCAGTTCCACCGCGCTCGCCTTCAAGCGCCGCCGCCGCTTCGGACGCTGGATTGCAGGAGCAGGCTCCTCTGCCGGACCAACGTCGACGACGGCGGGCACGAATGCCGGCACAGCCGCGCTCTGGCTCTCCATCTGCTTGCGCAGTTGCCGGCGCCAGGTGAACAGCTGCGATGGGCTCAGCCCATGCCGCCGCGCAACCGAGCAGACCGTCTCCTGCCCCGAGAAGCTCTCGGCAAGGATCCATGCCTTGACCTCCGGCGACCAATCCCGCCGCCGTCCCGCGCCTGTGAACACCTCGAAGCGCGTGACCAGGCTAGTGCCAGCATCATCACATGGCATCGTCATAGCACCAGCGCCCTCCTCCCGTTCAGGGCGCGGAGACTCGGCGCTGCGCTTCAGCCCCGCAAGGTGGAGCCGCGGCGCCGCTTACGGCGCGTCTACCCACTTGCTCGCAATACTGCTCACTGGGAGCAGGAATTCGCAATTAGTCCCATTAATCCTAGAAGCTAAAATCGCGCCATGAACATGAGCCGCTAGCTCAGCGCTTCCATGATACTGTCCACCTGCAAGCCACGCCAATTCAGCGTTGTTCGCCTGCATCCTGTTGGAACATTCCTCTCTCGCATCGATTTTCCACAACGCTATCGCGCACGGTACCAACGCCAAAAATCCTGCGGCTACGCAAAGCTTAGCGAATGAAATTTCCATCAGTTTGATATTGTCAGATACCTTCTCAAGATCAAGCTAAGAATGCTTGCCACTCGATCCAGCCGCAATCCTGATTTGCTTCGGCTGGAAATAGCTTTTCTTTTTGGCTGGAGATTGGGCGCATCAGGCCCGATCAAGGCCGCCAGTGTCAGAATGGGGTGCGGATAGTCAGGGTAATGCATCGGCAATCAAATGTTGATTGCACTCCGCCTGCAACGTGATAGCCAGATGCAATCGTCCAGAAGGGCATCCTGCCCTGCCAACCGGCCCACTTCGGCATCGGTGGCACTATGACGAGGCCCGCATGGGCAAATATAGGAGGCGCCCGATGGCGGGTTGGTTCTTTAACGTGGCAGAGCAGCAGGAGCAGGTGGAAGCGGCGGCGGGAGCACTGCTTGACGAGGTGCGGCGTAAACTTCGTGCAGAATTTCCCAGCCTAGACAATGTCGGTGCGGATGCTGTCATGTTGAACGCGCTGGTCATACGTGCGGGTCGTAACCGCTATTATTTTCCGACCCTTGCCTGGCTTGTCCAGGCTGCCTACGAACATGGCCACAGGCCCTACGAGAGCCCGATTACAGCCTCCATCTGCAGCGGCATTGAGCGGTCGAGATACTCACCCTTTGACTTTTATCACCGGCTCGAGCCCCCGGTGGACGTGAGCGACGAGGAAGAGCCCGTTGAATATCCCGACCACCTCCGGCCTTTGCGCTTCCTTGCCCGAGACCTCTATCAGTGGGAACAAGAACTAGGCACCAGCAACGAGAACACGCATCGCCTCTATCGCGGGGAGGATGTCGATGGAGACGCCTGAGGGCTTCACGGTGTTCTACGCTCGCGGGTGGCGGCGCACTGTCATAGAACCCTATTTGATGCTGCCAGACACGCGCGATGACCTGATCGGTGTGCAGGCTGCCAAAATCGTCCGTATCGCCCCCTGGACATCCCAGAAGGCCCGCATGAGGGAACATCTGGAGCGGCTTGCCATAGCGCATGGTTATGTCGGTGGGTGGCTGGATTATCGCGACTACCAACTTACGCGGGTGGGACAGTCCTACCAGTTTGACGTGCCGGTGGGCAAACGAGGCATCCTTGCCCAATTCGCGGGAACGCGCGTGCGTTTGGTGTGCATCTACAGCGGGCCGTTCAGGCGGTGGGTGCGGATTGGCGCTATCAGCTGAAGCTGGCCGCAGGCGACGACGTGGGCCACTCGTGGGTGTACTGTCGAAGAGCGGCAACGGCAGCTGGCCATGTTCCGTTGACGCTGTTCATCCAGCCCGAATTCAGACATTTGAAACGGTGCCGCTAGATTTATGGGTTGGTAGAATGAAACGGCTTAGATTTTATGCTGTCGCTGCCACGATCGGTTGGAGCTTTCTTGCGCTAAGTGGCTGGGTTGCGATCATGGCTGTATATTTTGTTGGCTACGATCTGATTGAAAATAGAGCTCTCCCCGTCGCGCCTGCATTACGAAGCTTTGACGTCTCCCGATGGGACGAAGGTTATTTTTATGCAAAAGGGACGTACGATAATAAGGCGGAAACTCCTGAGGGTGAATTGGTACTGAATTCTCAGGAAATTGTCTGTGATAAGTCCAATAATGAATGCGTTATTGCATCAGTCAACATCATCGGAAATTATATGGATGACTATTTTATTCGGTATCAAATTGCGAGTTGGACCAATAGTCGAATAATATTCAGTGATGATAGTCCGATCTGTGTGAAAAATACCTATATAGTTGATCGATATGCTGAGAGTTTCACATTGTTAACTCGCAAGAAGGCTGTGATCCCAGACTATGCGCTAAAGTCGCAACTGAAGCCTTGCGGCAATTTGAAGGATGAAAATGTCACGCTGGCCGATGGTGGCGAGGTCTATTGGCGCAAAAAAATGGCCTTCAAGGCCCAGAACAGGCTCTACTTTGATGCGGTGCTGGTCCTGATGAATATCGCCTACTTTGCGCTCGTAGTTTGGCTCTGGAGGCGTCGCCGGCGTACTGCAATCGGTAACGTCGAAATGTGATCCCCATGCCCCGCTCAAGAAGGCATAGGACTATGGCATTGATTAGATTATGCTAAACTGAATACGCGATATGCTCCGGGCTACCACCCTTCAGGTGCCGCGCCTGGCCTCCCGCTCGATCGGCACCCTTGGGCGTCCGGCACATTCGGGTTGCCAGAACTGGCGCTATAATTCAGCAACACCAGATGCATCGCGCCTATCTCTCCGTTGCCGCATCTGACGTCTCGTCCGCAAGCGACAGCGAGTTGTATGGCGAGCTCGCGCTGAAGCTGCCCTTCGCCGTAGAGCCCGCTCAACGCGCCGCCTGGGAATATGAGATCCAGCACCTGCGGTTGCTCGCCCGTGATTTGCCCGACGCGCACTTCATGCTCGAGTTTCTGATCCCGCGCATGGGGCGCCGCGCTGACCTTGTGGTTCTACTGTGCGACGTGGTGTTCGTGGTAGAATACAAGATCGGCGCCCGGCATTTCGAGCGTTCGGGTCTCGATCAGGTCTACGGCTACGGGCTCGACCTGAAGCATTTCCATGAGCCCAGCCATCGCTTGCCCATAGTACCCATTCTCGTCGCCACAGAGGCTCCTTCCGGCGAGGGTGAGACCCTTCACTGGCACGAGGATGGGCTGGCTCGTCCGTTGCGCGTAGCGCCCGCTAGATTGGCGCCCCTCATCGCGCAGATTGCCGGCACTGCAGCGCATCCGCCAATCCTGGCGAGGGAGTGGCTCAACGGTCGCTATCGCCCAACACCCACCATCGTGGAGGCCGCGCAGGCACTTTACCGCGGCCACCAGGTCGACGAGATCTCGCGCTCGGAGGCCGGAGCGGAAAATTTAACGCGCACCGCCGACTACGTGGCCCAGGCCATCGAGACCGCAAAACGCGATCGGCAGAAGATCATCTGCTTCATAACTGGCGTTCCGGGTTCAGGTAAGACGCTGGCGGGGCTCAACTTGGCCACCGCCCGTCAGCGCGCCCACGGCGACGAACACGCGGTTTTCCTTTCAGGCAACGGCCCCCTGGTCGACGTGCTGCGCGAAGCGCTCGCCATCGATGCAATAGCCGTGGCCAAAGAGGCTGGGATCCGCACCTCTAAGGTGGCCGAAGAGCGAAAAGCGGCCGCCTTCATTCAGAACATTCACCACTTCCGCGACGATGCCTTGGCCACAACCGCAGCGCCGATTGAGAAGGTGGCGGTCTTCGACGAAGCCCAACGGGCCTGGGATGTCGAACAAACCTCCAAGTTCATGCGCGAGAAAAAGGGACAGACCGGCTTCTCGATGTCGGAACCGGAATTCCTGCTGAGCGTGATGGACCGCCACCCGGATTGGTGCGCCATCATCTGTCTGGTCGGGGGCGGGCAGGAGATCAACACCGGCGAAGCCGGCATTGACGAGTGGCTGCGGGCGTTGGAGCGGAGCTTCCCGCATTGGCAGGCGCATGTGCCGTCAACGCTTCGCCACGGCTGCCAGATCGTCCAGGAGGTGCCAGCACCTGACCTGCATCTGTCGACTTCGATCCGATCCTTTCGGGCGGAGAAGCTGTCCGATTTTGTAGGGCATGTTGTCGCCGGCGACGCCGTTGCTGCGCGTGCTGTGGCGGCCGAACTGCCAAACTACCCCGTATTGATCACCCGCGACCTCGACAAAGCTCGCACCTGGCTGCGCGAGCAACGGCGGGGCAATGAGCGTTCGGGCCTGCTGGCCTCGTCCAACGCCGCGCGTCTCAAACCGCACGGCATCTTCATCAAGGCCAAGATTGAGCCCGCGAAATGGTTTCTGGCTTCGCCCGATGACGTGCGCTCGTCCGACATGCTCGAGGACGCAGCCACCGAGTTCGATGTTCAGGGGCTGGAGCTGGACTGGGCCTGCCTGTGCTGGGATGCAAATTTTCGCCACGGGGCTAACGGCTGGGAGGTTCACCGCTTCAAGGGCAGCCGCTGGGAGAGCATCAATGATCCGGCCCGCAAGAACTACCTGACGAACTCCTACCGTGTGCTGCTGACGCGCGCGCGGCAGGGTCTGGTTGTGTTTGTCCCGCAAGGCACCGGCGAGGACCCGACGCGCCCGTCGGCATACTACGATGGTATATTCTCGTTCCTCGAGGCGTGCGGGTTCCAGCCGCTGGAGTAGGGCTTTGTCCTGAGCCTTGCAGAGTTCGAGCTGGGGGACAGTCGAAAGTTTCCTTGAATTGAAGGCAATCGGCTTAACCCCAGATCCGGCGACCGCTTCCGGTGGCAGTCGACCAGAATAGGCCGTTCCGATCCCGAGCTCGGAATGCCAGCTCGAGCCGAAAGCTGCCGGTCTCGCTGCGCTGAGCGGCCGGTCGGCAAGGCGCGCAATCTCGGCCGGGAAGCTTCGTAGCTCGATGCCTCTGAAATTCGTCGGCCGGATCTCGGTGCGGCGGTATGGCTCACCTCGCCGGCGATTGATCTCGACCTCGATTTCGCGGATCTGCTTGTAGGCAATCACGAGGAAATTGCCTGATCCGCAAGCAGGGTCGAACACCCGGATGCCTACGCGGTGCGCCTGTTCTTCCTGGGACAACCCCAGAACGCACCGCTCCCGGCGCACGTTGACCGCCAGAGTCTGCAGCAATGCCGTGAGGTCGGACATGAGCGGCCACTTTCCGCTCACACAATTCCGAACAAGGAACTATAGTTCCGATTGCGGATACTGCGGCATCACGATCCGAACATGGGGGTCAATCAATGCGTTTTTCGAAATTTCTGACGATCATTTCTGCCTGCGCGGCGCTTTCGGCCTGCGGAGACGGCGGGTCAGGCTCGGCCGTTGTCTCCACGCCTACGCCCACGCCCACGCCTACGACCCCCGCCTTCACCAATTTCGCCAGCGTCGCGGCCAACACGCCAACCCTGGTCAACGGCACGACGAAGGAAGGCACGCTCAGCGTCAACTCGTTGGGCGGCATCCCCTCGGCGAACGTCTCAGGCGGTACCGACGGAACCGGCAGCGTCAACTTCACCGTCAACGCCAACCGTCAGATCACAGCGCTCACCGTTACCGGCGCGCAGTCCAACGTGTCCTTTGACCAGACCTCGAGCGCTGCCTCGGTCTTTGTCGGGACCACCGCGATCGCCACCGCGCTGTCGAACTCGACCGGCTCCAACCAGGCGATCTACATCGATCCTTACGCCGTCGGGTTCAATTACCAGTCGTTCGGTGCCTGGGGCACGGGCCTGGTCGCTGGATCGACCGGCAAGTACGGTGCGATCTCGGCCGGCGCCACGACAGCGGCAGCCAGCGTGCCGACGACCGGCACGGCGACGTTCCGAGGCTATGCGGCCGCGATCTTCACCAATCCGAACGGTGACGCCTTCCGCTACGGCGCCAACGCAGCCTTCAGCGTGAACTTCGCCAATCGCTCGGTCGCCCTGTCGACCAGCGGCGATGTCGTCACCAACATCAACACGAACGTGGCCTACAACTGGACGACGCCGATGAGCGGCACAATGACCTACGCCGCTGGTTCCAACACATTCTCGGGCACACTCACAACCTCTACGCTCACCGGCATCGGCACCGGCTCATTCTACGGCCCTGCCGCAACGGAGCTGGGCGGAACCTTCGTGCTGCGCGGCGCCGCCGGCGCCATGGTCGGAGGCTTCGGCGGGAAGCAGTGACGTTGCTCCCGCTCAGTGCGGCGGCTGCCCTCCTGACAGCCGCCGCACCGGGTACGGGTGAGCCTCCTGCACCCGTCCTCGCGCCCATCCGCAGCGCCGTTGTCGAAAGCCGGTTCCTAGAAGCAGTCCAACTGATCGACACTGGCCGGCCGGATCTCGGCGCTGAAATCCTGAAGCAGATCTACGCCGCCACGCCGACACCGCGCGTGCGGCTCGAGCTCGCGCGGGCGCTGATGCTCTCGGGTCAGTTCAAGACTTCGCGGGACCTGTTCGTGGAGGCGTTCAAGGACGACCCTCCGCCTGTCGTCCGAGCGAACATCCTCGCGTTCCTGAACCGGATAGACCGGCTCAAGGGCAAGCTGACGCTAGGCACGGGGTTTGCCCGGTACAGCAACCCGCTTCAGCAACCCGGCGCCTACACCCTCAACTTCGGCGGTATCGCGCTCACCTACGAGGCCGACGAGCGCTACCGGAACCAGTGGGGCACGACACTGAGCGGCTCCTACGTCAAAGAACTGCGCGGTGGCTGGCTTGTGAGCGCCAGCGCATCCTGGCGAAACCTACCGCTCGACAGGGCGGACCAGGTCGGGCTCGAAGGCAGCGTTACCCGCCAGATCGGAAACACTCCGCTCGAGGTGAAGGTCGGCGCAGCGAGGCTGTCCCAGACCGATCTGTCCTTCACCTTGCCCTACGTGCAGGGCGCCTATTCGGTGCCGCTCGGACCGAAGCTCGGATTGCGGCCCGCTATGACGGCAGCCTACTACCGGGCGGATGCGGGGCCGGCGGCATCAGGCATCCAGATGGAAGCCTATGTGCCGCTGATCTACTCGCCGTCACCCGCGCGCGCCCTGTCGATCGGCCCCAGCCTCCTCCACCGTGAGGCCAGCTACCGGGAGCAGGCCTTCACCGCGGTCGCCATCCGCGCGCTAGCTTCGCGCCAATCAGACCTGATCAACCTCGAGGGCGGGCTGCAGGCCTCGCTGACCGTGTTCGGCGCCGCCGATCCGTTCTTCGGTGAGCGCCGAAAAGAGCGCCGGATCTTCGGTTCGGTATCGGCCAGCTCCTACAAGGTCCGTCTTGGGCCCTTCATTCCGGCAGTCGCGCTCTCCTGCGATCTCGTGCACTCGAACATCGGCTACTTCCAGCGCAAGGGCTGCGATACGTCGGTGGAGCTGCGCAAGGTCTTCTGACTGCGTCACATCCATGGAACAAAGACCCATTCGTGATCAGGCCCCTTTTTGTTGATTGCCACTGAGAAGTGACCCGGGATTTCCATCGAGAATTGACCCGGGTGGATATGTGCCCCCCGGTGCGAGGCTAGGGTCAAGCGGGTGATTTCGCCTTTCGTGATTTGGGGGCTGCGGCGCTGCTGGCCCTGAAGCGGAAGCTGTCGTTTCCGGTCTCCAGGATGTGGCAGTGATGGGTGAGCCGATCGAGGAGCGCGGTGGTCATCTTGGCATCGCCGAAGACCACCGCCCACTCTGAGAAGCTCAGGTTGGTGGTGATGATAACGCTGGTGCGCTCATAGAGCTTGCTGAGCAGGTAGAAGGCCGCCCACGCGGCCATGAGCTTTGTGTGCTTGGGAAACAGCGTGCCGCGCTGATACGCCGCATCTGCCTTGTCGGCGAGTTGTTGCGCCATGGCGCGCTCCACCACTTCGCGGCGAAAAGAAGTGCCTTCTCCTGCCCAGTCACGGAATGTGGAGCGGAAGCCATGCACGGTGATCGTATCGCGCCCCATGCGCCGCAGCAGCATTGAGATCGCCATGCCGGAAAGTTTCTCGACTAAGGGCGCCGGGAAGGGTGCTCCTGCTGCCTGAGGTTGCGCGGTGTATAGGCCCGGCCGAGATCGACAGCGTCTGATGCCTATATGATGCCTAGCGGGTCGTTGCGCCACCCGCGATGGCAGCTTCAAAGACTTAAGTCTTTGAAAATTATGGTGAGCCCTGCTGGGTTCGAACCAGCGACCTACTGATTAAAAGTCAGTTGCTCTACCGACTGAGCTAAGGGCCCGGACGCATGCGTCAGCGTGGGCGGGGCTTAGGGATGGGGCGGGGGGCGGTCAAGCGGGCATGGAGCTGGCGCAGGGTCAAACCGGTCAGCGGATCGCGCCATTCGGGGCGGATATGTCGCGCCGGGCCGAGGACGAAGTCCCGTTCGCGGAAGTGCAGGTGGGGGATGATCAGTTGCGGATCGGCCCAGCACCCCCCGCTCCACAGCACGATGTCGAGATCGAGCACCCGCGCGCTCCAGCGCCGGGCGCGGCGGGTGCGGCCGAAGGCGGCCTCGATCCGCTGCAGGACAGCCAGCAGGTCGGGTGGCGCCAGCCGGGTCTCCACCACCACCGCCCCGTTGGCGTAGGTCCGCAGCGAGGGCCCGACGGGAGCGCTGGAGACCACCGGCGCCTCGGCCAGGATCGTCAATCCGGCCCCGCGCAGCGCCACGAGCGCGGCCGCCAGGGTGCCGCGCGGGGCACCGTGGCGATGGTGCCAGCGGTTGGACCCCAGCGCGATGAGATAGCGCTGCATGACGGCGCTCAGGATCAGATGTCCTGGCCGATCCGGGCGTAAAGCTGGGGGCGGCGATCGCGGAAGAAGCCCATCCCGGCCCGATGCCGCGCGGCCCGGGCCAGATCGAGCCGGGTCACCAGCATCCCGGTTTCCCCCGCCCCGAACTCCGCGACCAGATCGCCCCACTCATCCGTGATGAAGCTGTGGCCGTAGAAGCGCTGGCCGCCTTCGGTGCCGATGCGGTTGGCCGCGATCACCGGCATGCAGTTCGACACGGCGTGGCCCTGCATCGCCCGCCGCCACATCCGGCTGGTGTCGAGGTCCGCGTCATAGGGTTCGGACCCGATCGCGGTGGGATAGAACAGCAGCTCGGCCCCCTGCAGCGCCATCACGCGGGCGCATTCGGGATACCACTGGTCCCAGCAGATCCCCACGCCGATCCGCGCACCGGCCACGTCCCACACCTTGAAGCCGTCATTCCCGGGGCGGAAATAGTACTTTTCCTCATAGCCGGGACCGTCCGGAATGTGGCTCTTGCGGTAAGTCCCCAGGATCGCGCCATCCGGGTCGATCATGGCCACGGTGTTGTAGTAGTGGTGCCCGTCCCGCTCGAAGAAGCTGGTCGGGATCGCCACGTTCAGCCGTGCCGCCAGCACCTGCATGGCCTTGACCGACGGATGTTCAGCCGTGGGCCGGGCGAGCGCGAACAGCGCCTCGTCCTCCTCGCGGCAGAAGTACGGGCCGGAGAACAGCTCGGGTGGCAGCACGATCTGCGCGCCCGCGCTGGCCGCCTGCTCGACCAGCGCGGAGACGGCGGCGATGTTCTCGGCCTCGTCGGCGGAACCGAGCGGCAGTTGCAGGGCGGCGACGGTGATCTGGGTCATGCCGCCCAAGTAAGGCGCCCGGCCCCCCAAGTCCACCGCCCGGCGCGGCCGAATGCGCTCAGCGCTTGGCGAACAGCAGGGTCATCCGGTCGCTCTCGCCGATCGCCTGGTACTTCTCGCGGTCCTTGTCCTTGAGCGTCAGGCTGGGCGGCAGGGTCCAGACCCCGTCCGGCCAGTTGGCGCTGTCCTTGGGGTTGGCGTTGACCTCGCTCTTGCCGACCAGCCGGAAGCCATGCGCCTCGACCAGGGCGATCACGTCGGCCTCGCGCATGTAGCCCATGGTGCCAAGCGTGTAGCTGGCGGGCGCGTCGGGCCGGGCGCGGTGCTCCTCAATGCCCAGCAGGCCATCCTCCTTGAGCATGGCGCGAATGGCGGCGAGATCGCTGTACAGCAGGTTGCCGGGCCACATGTTGTGGACTTCGCGCATGATGATCACCCGATCGACCTTGCCCTTCAGGTCGGCGGGGACGGCATCCAGCGTGAAAGCGGGGATGCGGTCGGCCGCGACCCCGGTCCAGCCTGCGGCGTTGGCCGGGAAGCGGGTGCCGAAATCGGCCCAGCGCTGGCGACCGGCTTCGGGCAGCGCGGTGAGCGAGGGACCGATGCCGATGTACCGGCCGCCATCGCCCAGGTAGGGCACCAGCACGCGCGTGTACCAGCCGCCCGAGGGCATGTAATCGGCCACGGTCATCCCCGGCTTGATGCGGAAAAAGGCTAGGGTTTCGGCCGGATGCCGCCAGGCGTCGCGGGCGCGGTCCTTGTCGCGGCGGGGATCGGCCAGCACCTTGGCCATCTGCGGATCAGCGGCGGTGGTCTGGGTGGCGGGCTGGGCGGCAACCCCCGAAGGCAGCAGCGCCCCGGGCAGCAGCGCAGCGGCGGCAAGCAGGGGCAGCAACGGGCGGACAGACGGGCGCATGATGGAACTCCCTTGGCGAATCTCACGAATGGACATGCAACCTAGGTAGGCCGGGGGCGATGACAACCGTCCCCTTGATCCCTATCTGCGGGACGAGACAGCGGGGCGATGGTTCCGCAGAAAGGACCGGACGAATGGCGCAGGCAATCTTGGCGGGAGGGTGCTTCTGGTGCACCGAGGCGGTGTTCCGCGACGTGATCGGCGTAAGCGATGTCGAAAGCGGCTACATCGGCGGCACGGTTGCCCACCCCACCTACAAGCAGGTCTGTTCGGGCAGCACCGGCCATGCCGAGGCCATCCGCGTGACATACGACGAGGACATGGTGTCCTATGGCGAACTGCTCGACATCTTCATGGCCACGCATGATCCGACCCAGCTCAACCGCCAGGGCAACGATATCGGCACGCAGTACCGCTCGGCGATCTTCCCGCTCGACGACCATCAGCGCGCCGAGGCCGAGGCCGCGATCGTCCGCGCCCAGGAGGACCGCGAACAGCCGATCGTCACCACGCTGGAAGGTCCGGCCGAATGGTATCCGGCCGAGGACTATCACCAGGAATACTGGGAAGGCGAAGGCCAGCGGAACCCCTATTGCCTGGCGGTGATCCCGCCCAAGCTGCAGAAGCTGCGCAAGAGCTTCGCGGCCAAGGTCAAGGCTTAGCCGAGGGTCTGCCACGTCACGCGTCGGGCGCGCGACGTGGCATGGCTAGCCCGCCCGCCAGCGCGCCACGAAAAACCCGTCGAGCCCGCCGGCCTCGGCCAGCATCCCGGGATCGGTGCGCAGCCAGCCCTCGGGAGTCGGCGCGAGGCCGGCGGGAAGCTCGTCTGTCCGGATCGGGTCGCTCGCCAGATCGAGCGCGGCGGCCACCGCCTCCCCCTCTTCCCGCTCCAGCGAGCAGACCGCATAGACCAGGCGCCCGCCCGGGGCGAGCCAGCCCGCGGCGCGGTCCAGCAGTTCGCGCTGCAGCTCAGCCATCTCGCCGATCTGGGTGCGGGTGATCCGGTGCAGCACGTCGGGGTGGCGGCGGCAGGTGCCTGTCGCGGTGCACGGCGCGTCGAGCAGGATCGCGTCGTAGCGGCCGTCCGGTTCCCATGCGCGCAGGTCCGCGGTGACCACTTCGGCCGTCAGCGCGCAGCGGGTGAAGTTGGCCGCCATCCGCTCCAGCCGCTTGGCGCTGGAATCGAGCGCGGTCACCTGCCAGCCCATCGCGGCCAGCTGCAGCGCCTTGCCGCCGGGCGCGGCACACAGGTCGAGCGCGCGGCCCGCGCCGCCCGGCCAACCTCCCGGCAAGCCGAGCAGGCGCGCCGGCAGGCTGGCCGCCAGGTCCTGCACCCACCAGGCGCCCTCGGCAAAGCCGGGCAGGCGCTCGATCGCCTCGCCGCGCGGCAGCCGGACATGGCCGGGAAGCAGGGAGACACCGCCCAGCCGCTCCGCCCAGTCGGCGGTCGCGGCGGGATCGCGCAGGGTCAGGTCGAGCAGCGGCGGTTCGCCCAGCGCGGCGGCGATGGCCCCGGCGCGGTCGCCCCACCGCGCGGCCACGGCGGGCGGTAATCCCGGATGGACCGGCAGGGCGACCTGGCGGCGGGTGAGCGTGGCGAAGACACCGTGGGCCAGCCGCTTGGGCCCGCCGGTCAACAGCGGCAGCGCGGTGGCCACCACGGCGTGCGGCGGCGTGCCCAGGCGCAGCCACTGCGCCAGCATCAGCCGCAGCACGGCGCGCGGCTTGGCGTCGTCCGGCAGCACCTGCGGCGTGGCACTGTCGATCAGGGCATCGAGATCGGGCAGCCAGCGCAGCGCCTCGGCCGCGATCGCCCGGGCCAGGGCGCGGTCGGCATCGGCGGCCAGCCCCTGCACCGCGTTGTGCACGGCCTGGTCCAGCGTCTCGCCCCGGCGCAGCACGGCATCGAGCAGGCGCAGCGCGGCGCGGCGGGCGGGGAGGCCGGGAATATCCATCGGCCTGCCTCTAGAGGCGATTGCCAAGCGGCGCCAGCGGGGCCATGTCGGCACCATGACAGAGCGCGCCACCCAGCGTCCCAAGGACTTCGTCAAGCCGGCCCACTGGACCAGCGACCCGGCCCCCCGTCCGGCCGAACCCAAGCTGGAGCCCGATCCGCGCGGGCTTTCCCCCACCCGCTATGGCGACTGGGAGCAGAACGGCATCGCCGTGGATTTCTGATCGATCACCGGCCCCCGTCACCCCGGGCGTGACCCGGACAAGCGGGGCGAGGGCAACCGAGGATCAATCCGGCGCGACGATCAGGTACTGTCCGGTCAGTCCCGGGGCATGGGCAATGTAATGCGCCGTCGCCGCCAGGGCTGCCGGATCGTCGCCCGCGATGGCATTGATCCGCACCGGGGTCCGCTCGCGCGCCAGGGTGGCGATGGCGGCGCGGCGCCAGTCCTCGTGCGGGAAGGATGCGGGATCGAACACCAGCGTGAGGTGATCGCCAGCCTGCTCCAGATGCGCGAGCAGACCGGGCAAGACCTCGCCATGAAAGCGCGCCGCGGCCTGCAGCGGATCGTCGGGCAGCGGGCCGACCGGCACCAGCACGGCTCAGCGCCGCTCGCGATGGAGGGTCATGCCGATCTGCTCGCCCGCCTCGGCGATGGCCAGCTTGACGATCTTGACCGTGACCGCCTCGACCCGGGGATCACCGACGAACACCGTCTCGCAGATATGGTCGGCCACGGCCTCGATCAGGGTGAAGTGGACGCCAGGGGTCAGCGCCTGGGTCGCGGCGAACTTCAGGTCCATGTAGTTCTTGCTCGCGGCCAGCGGCGTATCGGGCGTGTAGCGCTCGGCCGGCTTCAGCCGCGCCTGGATCGAGATGCGCAGCGGCTGCGGCTTGCCGGTTTCCTCGGAGTAGATGCCGGTGAGGACATCGACGACGAGATCGGCGACTTCAAGGATCAGCGAATCGGACGGCACGAAGGTCATGGGGCGGCCCCTTAGCCGGGATTCGTCCAGCGCGCGAAGATTGCCGTCGGCAGCAAGCGCCCCTGACCATCCTGGGCGCCATCCCTGGCACCATCCTCACGCACCGCCAGATCGCCGTGCTCGATCCGCCCGGGCAGATCCGCGCAGGCCTCGGCCAGCAAACCGCCGATCGCCAGCGAGCTCATCCGCACGGCATAGACCGTCAGGAACAGGAAGCGGCTGTCACCATCGAGCAGGTTCCGGCAATCGGCGATCAGGCCGGGCAGATGTTCCTCCAGCCGCCACACCTCACCCTCCGGCCCGCGCCCGAACTTGGGCGGATCCAGGATGATCCCGTCATACCGCCGCCCGCGCCGCACCTCGCGCGCGGCGAACTTGGCGGCATCGTCGATGATCCAGCGCACCGGTCGGTCGGCCAGACCGGCCAGCTCGGCATTGGCGCGCGCCTGGGCGACCGACTTCTTCGACGCGTCGACATGGGTCACCGGGCCGAAGCGCGACAGCGCCAGGGTGCCGACCCCGGTGTAGCCGAACAGGTTGAGCGTCTGGGCATCGGTCCGGTCGGGCAGGTGGTCCCCCATCCAGTCCCACACCGGTGCCATGTCGGGGAAGAAGCCCAGGTGCCGGAACGGCGTGCAACTGGCGGTGAAGCGCACGCCGCGCCAGGCCAGCGGCCAGCCTTCGCGCGGGACGGGCCGATCGAACTGCCAGCGCCCGCCGCCATCCTCGTCCGATCCGGGGACGAATTCACCGTGCGCATCCCACGCGCTGAGCCGCGGCGCCCACATCGCCTGGGGTTCGGGGCGGATGAAGCGGTAGTCGCCATAGCGCTCCAGCTTGCGGCCATGCCCGGAATCGACCAGGCCATAGTCGGCCCAGCCCTCGCCGATCAGCAGTTGGGGAGTGTCGATCAACTGGGCCATGCTTCACCAACTCCGCTCGGGCTGAGCTTGTCGAAGCCCGCGCGTGGCCTTCGACAGGCTCAGGCTGAGCGGGTGTGGTATCCGGATTGTCCTAGACCTTCGGCGACGCATGCTCGGCGACGTAGTCCGCCACGGCGGCATAGTCGCCCGGCAACTGCACCAGCCGCTCCTCGCGATCGAACAGGTCGCCGACCCGCAGCGGCAACGATGGCCGCACCCCGGTGGCCTGCTCCACCGCATCGCGGAACTTGGCGGCGTGGGCCGTGGCCAGCGTCACCACCGGCACGGCGGGATCGATCCCGGCGGTCTGCGCGGCGTGGAGCCCGATTGCGGTGTGCGGATCGATCACCTGCCCGGTTTCGACATGGGCCCAGCGGATCGCCTTCATCATCTCGTCGGCGTCGGCCCGGGCGCTGGTGAACAGGGCGGCGGCGCCTTCGCGCTGGGCATTGGTGAGTTGCATCGCCCGGGTGCTTTCGAACCCGCGCATCTGCTCGGCCAGGGCCAGCCCGTCGCGGCCGCCGACATCGAACAGCAGCCGCTCGAAATTCGACGACACCTGGATATCCATCGACGGCGCCGCGGTAGGCGTGACCGTGCTCTGCGAATAGTCCCCGGTCGACAGTGCGCGGTGGAGGATGTCGTTGACGTTGGTCGCGACGATCAGCCGTTCGATCGGCAGCCCCATCTGCGCCGCGACATAGCCGGCGAAGACATCGCCGAAATTGCCGGTCGGGACCGAGAAGGCCACCTTGCGTGCCGGCGCGCCCAGTTGCAGCGCGGCAGCGAAGTAATAGACGATCTGGGCCATCAGCCGCGCCCAGTTGATCGAATTGACCGCGCCGATGGCGAAGCGGTCGGTCATCGCCGCATCGTTGAACATCCGCTTCACCATCGCCTGGGCATCATCGAACGAACCCTCGATGGCGATGTTGTGGACGTTGGGGGCCAGCACCGTGGTCATCTGCCGGCGCTGCACGTCGGACACGCGGCCGCGCGGGTGGAGCATGAAGATGTCGACCTTGGCGCGCCCCGCGACGGCATCGATCGCCGCCGAGCCGGTGTCGCCCGAGGTCGCGCCGACGATGGTCAGGTTGCGATCGGACCGGCCGAGGAACTCCTCGAACAGCAGGCCCAGCAATTGCAGCGCCACGTCCTTGAAGGCCAGGGTCGGACCGTGGAACAGCTCGAGCAGCCAGTGCTGCTGATCCAGCTGGACCAGCGGGGTCACCGCCTGGTGAGCGAAGCGGCCATAGGCCTGGGTGGTCAGCTCCAGCAGGCGCTCGGGCGTCAGGCAGTCGCCGACGAAGGGCTGCATGATCCGCTGGGCAAGCTGCGCATAGGGCAACCCGACCATCGCGGCGATCTCAGCCTCGCTGAACTTCGGCCAGGTGCGCGGGACATAGAGCCCGCCATCGGAGGCGAGTCCGGCCAGCGTGGCATCGGCAAAGTCGAGCGCGGGGGCGGAGCCGCGGGTGCTGATGTAGTCCATGGGACTGGCGCCGTAGCGGCGGGGGGGCCTGTAGGCAAGGATTCGGGGGTGGGGCGGTGCAACGGCCCCTCCCCCACCCCGGTTAAAGCCGGTGGCGGCTGACGGGGGCGCTAGCCGCGCAGCCGCTTGCGCAGCGCCAGCGCGTAGATCACCAGCGCCACCGCGGCGAAGGCGAACCACTGGACCGCGTAGGCCAGGTGGTTGTTCGGCAGGTCGCGCGGGTCGGGGCGGGCGTTGGGCTGCAGCCCGGCGAGCGGCGGATCGGCGAAGACCACCGCCCCTTCGTCGCGCGCGACATAGGTTCCCGTCACGGCACCCCCGGTCCAGGCCACGGCAGCGGGCCGGGCGGACCAGCCGAGCACGATCCGCGCCCGGCCGCCCTCCGGCGTGGTGCAGGCGGCCACTTGCGCCCAGCCCGCCTGGCCGGCGCGGTTGCGCCCGGCCTCCGGCTGCGGTGCCCCGGCCGCCCGGCAATCGAGCACGACCCGGGTGTAGGGCACGGCCGCACGATCGGCATCGGGCCAGGGGTGAACGGCCGGATCGGCCGCCGCCGCCCGGAACTGCGCGATCATCGCCTCCTTCTGGTGCAGCCGGTCGAGCTGCCAGAAGCCGAGGCGGACCATGATCCCGGCGGCGATCAGCACGACCAGCGTCGCCAAGACAGGCAGGCGCCGGATCATTCCGGCCTGTCCTGCGGATCGACGGTCCAGTCCTCTGTCACCGCCTCGCGCGCGCTGCGGCGGTATTCCGCCTGGAGCAGCCAGGCCTTGCAGGCGCGCAGCCCGCCCAGCACCGCGGCGGTGGTGAACGGCACCCACAGGATGACATGGACCCAGAACGGGGGGCCGACCGCCAGCTCGAGCCACAGCGCAAAGCCGGTGACCAGGGCACCGATGATCAGGGTCAGGAAGGCCGCCGGACCATCGCCGACATTGAATTGCGTGAAGTCGAGCCCGCAGACCCGGCAGCGATCGGCGAACTTCGCCACCCCGGCGAACAGCGTCCGGCCATGGCAGCGGGGGCAACAGCCGAAAAGGGCAGCCGCGGCGGTGCCGGGCTGCCCTTTCGTTGCGTCCGGTGGGACGGAGACGGTCACTATTCGATGACCGCGCCCCAGTTCCCCCACACGTAGATGCAGACGAACAGGAACAGCCAGACCACGTCGACGAAGTGCCAGTACCAGGCCGCCGCTTCGAAACCGAAGTGCTGACGGGGGGTGAAGTCGCCGTTGTAGGCGCGCTTCAGGCAGACGATCAGGAAGATCGTGCCGACCAGCACGTGGAAGCCGTGGAACCCGGTCGCCATGTAGAAGGCCGAGCCATAGGTGTTCTTGCCGAAGGGGAACGGCGCGTGGATGTATTCGAACGCCTGGATCGAGGTGAACAGCGCGCCGAGCAGGATCGTCGCCCACAGGCCCTTCTTCAGCGCGTCGCGGTCACCGTGGATCAGGCCATGGTGCGCCCAGGTGACGGTCGTGCCCGAGCAGAGCAGGATCAGCGTGTTGAGCAGCGGCAGGTCCCAGGCGTTGATCACCGCTTCGATCGCCTTGGGCGGCCACTGACCGCCGATCACCTCTTCCGCCAGCTTGCTGGGGAACAGCGAGAAATCGAAGAAGGCCCAGAACCAGCCGACGAAGAACATCACTTCCGAAGCGATGAACAGGATCATGCCATAGCGCTGGTGGAGCTGCACCACCGGCGTGTGATCCCCGGCGTGGGCCTCGCGCACGATCTTGGTGAACCACTGGAACATGCCCGCCAGCAGCAGGGCCATGCCCAGCCACGGCACGACATGGCCGCCGGGCAGCTTGTGCATGAACAGCACCATGCCCGAAGTGAAGGTCAGCGCGCCGAGCGTGGTGATCAGCGGAACGAGGTCAGGCGGAAGGATGTGGTAATCGTGGTTCTTGGCACCGGCCATGATCATTCGTCCCCATCGTCTCACGCCTTTCGCAGGCGCGGGTACAGTCAGATTGCGGGTTCCCTTATCGCGCGTTCGCGGGGCGGTCCAGAGGCTTCGCGCCACCTTTTGCAGCCAGCGCAGCCGTCGCCTCCTTGTCCTCGTGGAAGGTGTAGCTCAGCGTGATCTGCTTGATCGCGCGGGCTTCTTCGTCCTTGAGGATCGCCGGGTCGACATAATAGGTCACCGGCATGCTCACCTCCTGCCCCGGCTGCAGGGTCTGTTCGGTGAAGCAGAAGCACTGGATCTTGTTGAAGTACTTCCCGGCCTCGTCGGGCGAGACGTTGAAGCTGGCCCGTCCGGTGATCGGATGGTCCGAAAGATTGCGCGCGGTGAAGCGCGCCAGGCTGCGCGCGCCGAGGCGGACGGTCTGGGTCACCTGATCGGGACGGAACGCCCAGGGCAGGTCGCGATCGATGTTGCCGTCAAACCGCACCGACATGGTCGCCGCGCTGACCTCGACGCCGGCCGCCTGGTTTTCCGAAACGCGCTGCGCGGTGCCGCCGAACCCGGTGACCTGGCAGAACAGCCGGTAGAGCGGGACCGAGGCATAGCCCAGCCCGAGCATGAACAGCGCCCCGAGCAGCGCGTAGAGCGCGACCCGGCGGTTGCGATCCTTCAGCGCGGGTGCCGTGGCCATGGTCACATCTTCATCTTGGCGATCGTGATCGCGAAGAACAGGATGGCGAAGAAGGCCAGCAACAGGCCGAGGACCCGGTTGCGCTGGCGGATCACCGCCCGGCGCTGGGCCTGGTATTCGGGGCTGAGCGGATCAGGCAGGTCGGTCATCGTGGCTTACAGTCCCGGGGCAAGGATCCAGCGATCCGCCACCAGCGCGCCGAACAGCGCGAACAGGTAGATGATCGACCAGAAGAACAACTGCTTTTCCGGCTTGAGCTTGTCCTCCGGGCCGGTCGGCCGGCGCAGTCCTACCCGGATCGACAGGAGGAAGAACCCGCCCGAGAGGACAGTGGCCGCCAGCCCGTAAATCCATCCGGCGCCGCCCTGAGCGAAGGGAATCAGGCAGGGTGCCAGCGACAGGGGCAGCAGGATCGCCGAATAGAGCAGGATCTGGCGGCGTGTGGACGCCTCACCCGCGACCACCGGCATCATCGGGATGCCGACCTTGGCGTAATCGGTCTGCACGAACAGGGCCAGCGCCCAGAAGTGCGGCGGGGTCCACATGAAGATGATCGAGAACAGCAGAATCGGCATCAGCGTGACGTCGCCGGTCACCGCGACCCAGCCGATCAGCGGCGGGAAGGCCCCGGCCCCGCCACCGATGACGATGTTCTGCGGGGTCCGCGGCTTGAGCCAGATCGTGTAGATCACGGCATAGTAGACGATCGAGAAGGCCAGCAGACCGGCCGCCAGCCAAGAGATCGCCAGGCCCATGATCAGCACCGAGGCGACCGAGATGCCGATCCCGAAATCGCGGGCCGAGCTGCGCGCCATCCGGCCCGAGGGGATCGGACGCGACTGGGTGCGACGCATCCCGGCGTCGATGTCGGCCTCCCACCAGTGGTTCAGCGCCGCCGCCCCGCCCGCGCCCATGGCGATGCAGAGCATGGCGGTGAAGCCCAGCACGGGGTTGATGTGCCCCGGTGCGGCGAGCAGCGCGCAAAGCCCGGTGAAGATCACCAGGGTCATCACCCGCGGCTTGGTGAGCTGATAGAAATCGCGCCAGTCGGCGGGGAGCGAGAGGGAGGCGGCCTGAGTCACGCGCGGGCCTATAAGCCAGTGCGCGGCAAAGGGAAAGCGCGCTGCGACGGGTGCCCGGAAAGGTCCGTCCGGCCCGGCGCGCGCCCCTGCGGGTGGCAGCCGGTTGACACGGTTGACACAGTCCAGAGCGAAACAAACGGCACTCGGCCTGGCTGGCGCCCGGGCCGGGGTTTCCGGCCTTGCGGAGGCGCGAACGGAGCAGGACAGACTATCATCGCGCCACTGTGCCCTGGCCGGGCGCTGTAGGACAGGCGAGCCTGCGGCAGGTGGGGTCCTGAACCCGCCTGACACCAACGAAAAGGCCCCGGAGTTTCCCCCGGGGCCCTTCGTTCAACCTGTGCGGGTCGATCAGTGGTGCGCGTCCTCGATCACGGGGAGCGTTTCGAACTGGTGGAACGGCGGCGGGCTGGACAGGGTCCATTCCAGCGTGGTCGCGCCTTCGCCCCAGTAGTTGCCCTCAGCCTTGCGGCCGGCCACGAAGGCGTAGAGGATGTTCAGGAAGAAGAACACCATCGACACCGCCATGATCTTGTAACCGAGCGTGGCGATCTGGTTCCAGTATTCATAGGCGGCCGGGTAGTCCGGATAGCGGCGCGGCATGCCCTGGGCCCCGAGGAAGTGCATCGGGAAGAAGATCAGGTTCACGCCGACGAAGAACACCCAGAAGTGCAGGTGCGCCAGGAATTCCGAGTACATCTTCCCGCTCATCTTCGGGAACCAGTAGTAGAACCCGGCAAACAGCGCGGTGACGGCACCCAGGGACAGCACGTAGTGGAAGTGCGCCACCACGTAGTAGGTGTCCTGCAGGTTGTCGTCGATGCCGCCGTTCGACAGCACGACGCCGGTCACGCCGCCGACGGTGAAGAGGAAGATAAAGCCGATCGCCCAAACCATCGGCGCCTTGAACTCCAGGCTGCCGCCCCACATCGTGGCGATCCACGAGAAGATCTTGATGCCGGTGGGCACCGCGATGACCATGGTGGCGGCGGTGAAGTACATCTTCGTGTTCACCGACAGGCCGGTGGTGTACATGTGGTGCGCCCACACGATGAACCCGACCACGCCGATCGCGACCATGGCATAGGCCATGCCGAGGTAGCCGAACACCGGCTTGCGCGAGAAGGTGGAGATGATCTGGCTGATGATGCCAAAGCCCGGCAGGATCATGATGTAGACTTCGGGGTGGCCGAAGAACCAGAACAGGTGCTGGTAGAGCACCGGATCACCACCGCCCGAGGGGTCGAAGAAGGTCGTGCCGAAGTTGCGGTCGGTCAGCAGCATGGTAATCGCCGCGGCCAGGACCGGCAGCGAGAGCAGCAGCAGGAACGCGGTGACCAGCACCGACCACACGAACAGCGGCATCTTGTGCAGGGTCATACCCGGCGCGCGCATGTTGAAGATGGTGGTGATGAAGTTGATCGCGCCCATGATCGAGCCCGCACCGGCAAGGTGGAGCGAGAAGATCGCGAAGTCGACCGCGGGGCCCTGCGAGCCGTAGGTCGACAGCGGGGCATAGGCAGTCCAGCCGATGCCGGCGCCGTTGCCGGTGGCATCGCCCGGGACGAAGGCCGACAGCATCAGCGAGACGAAGCCCGCCACGGTCAGCCAGAACGAGATGTTGTTCATCCGCGGGAAGGCCATGTCCGGCGCGCCGATCATGATCGGCACGAACCAGTTGCCGAAGCCGCCGATGATCGCGGGCATGACCATGAAGAACACCATGATCAGGCCGTGCGCGGTGATCAGCACGTTCCACAGGTGGAGCGCGCTGTCCATCGACACGTCCTTGCCCTCGGCCATGCTGGCCCACAGGGTCAGGTACTGGATCCCCGGCTGCGCCAGTTCGAGCCGCATCAGGCCCGAGATCGCGCCGCCGATGAGCCCCGCGAAGATCGCGAAGATCAGGTACAGCGTGCCGATGTCCTTGTGGTTGGTGGACATGAACCAGCGGGCGAAGAAGCCCGGCTTGTGATCGTGGTCGTGCGCATGGTCGTGCGCGTCGCCGTGAGCCTGGAAGGTCTCAGCAGTGGTGGCCATGATGAGCGAACCTTGTCTTTCTGGGCGAGATCAGGCGGCGGGAGCCGCGGATTCGGAAGCGGCGGGCGCAGAAGCGTCGGCCGCCGGAGCGGCCTCGGCGGCGGGGGCCGCGGCCGGAGCGGCGGCCGCCTCAGCCTTGGCCGGGGTCACCGTTCCGCCCTGGGCGACGACCCAGGCGTTGAACTTGTCCCGCGGCAGGGCCTCGATCGCGATCGGCATGTAGGCATGCCGCGCGCCGCAGAGTTCCGAGCACTGGCCGTAGTAGACGCCCGGCTTCTCGATGAAGAGCACCTTCTCGTTCACGCGCCCGGGGACGGCGTCGAGCTTGAACCACAGCGAGGGCACGGCGAACGAGTGAATCACGTCGGCGCCGGTGGTCTGCAGGCGGATGGGTTCACCCACGGGCAGGACCAGACGATTGTCGACGCCCAGCTTGGCCGGTTCGCCGCGCTTCACCGCCTCGTCGTCGGGGAGCATGTTCGAGATCACCTCGATCCCGCCGTTGTCGGGATAGGAATAGGTCCAGTACCACTGGTTGCCGGTGGCCTTGACGGTCAGCGCGGTTTCCGGGGCAGGCTTGTACTGCTTGGCCAGCAGGGTGATCGACGGGATCGCGATGCCGACCAGGATCAGCACCGGCACGCCGGTCCAGATCACCTCGATCAGGGTGTTGTGGCTGGTGCGCGAGGCGACCGGATTGGCCTTGCGGTTGTAGCGCGCGGCAACCCAGATCAGCAGCCCCAGCACGAACAGGCTGATGATGGTGATCACCGGCATCAGGATCGCATCGTGCATCCACAACGCATAGTGCCCGGTGGGCGAGAACTGCTGCTGGAAGCCGTAGGCCCCATCGATCGGCTGGCCGATGCCCGGAACCGGTTTCATCGGGACATACCCGCCGGCAGCCGGGGCAGCCGCCGCAGTGGCTTCCGCCGCCTGGGCGAGCACCGCTTGCGGCAGGGCCGCCAGAGAGAGTCCGAGGGCCAGAGCGGCCGATCCGGCCCGACGGGCCTGTACGCCGAATTTCATCATTCTCGCGCCTTTGTTACCAAATCCTGACGGGATTCTGGCTGAAATCCGCCATTTCCCGCCGCTAGAGGCTCTATCAACCGGGGCCTATACGCGCGCTTGCGAGGCACCTCAAGCGCCTCTAGGGGATATTTTTGACACTGCGCAAGCGTGCGATGGGGCAGGTCCCTGCCCCTTGGTCCAGTCCTGCGATTTCAGGAGTTTCCGTCGGATGACGCAAGATGAGGTGCTGGCCGAGTTCCGCGCCAGCGAGGCCCTGCTCGAAGGCCACTTCCTACTCTCGTCGGGTCGGCACAGCGGCCACTATCTGCAGTGCGCGCGCGTGCTGATGAATCCGGCCCGTGCCGCCCGGCTGGCCGAGGCGCTGGCCGCGGCGATCCCCGCCGGGCTGCGCGGAAAGCTGACGCGGGTGGTGTCGCCGGCGATGGGCGGCGTGATCATCGGCCATGAGATGGGCCGCGCGCTCGGGCTCGACGCCCTGTTCGTCGAACGGCCGACCGGCACGTTCGAACTGCGCCGTGGCTTCCGCCTCGAGCCCGGCGACCAGGTGCTGATGGTCGAGGACGTGGTCACCACCGGCCTGTCCAGCCGCGAGGCGATCAAGGCGATCGAGGCCGCCGGGGGCGAAGTGATCGCCGCGGCGGCGCTGGTCGACCGGTCGGGCGGGACGATCGACCTGGGGGTCCCCTTCACCGCGCTGATCGCGCTCGACTTCCCGACCTATGCCGCGGACGAGATCCCGCCGCACCTCCAGGCGATCCCGGCGATCAAGCCGGGGAGCCGGGCCCAGCCGTGAACGCGGCGCTGGCCCCGGCCCGCCTCCGCCTGGGGGTGAACATCGACCACGTCGCCACGGTGCGCAACGCGCGCGGCGGGGACCATCCCGATCCGGTCCGCGCGGCCGAAATCGTCGCGGCAATGGGCGCCGACGGGATCACTGCGCACCTGCGCGAGGACCGCCGCCACATCCGCGACGAGGATATCGCCCGGATCCAGGCGAGCACCGACCTGCCGCTCAACTTCGAGATGGCGGCGACGGACGAGATGGTGGAGATCGCCCTGCGCCACCGCCCCCATGCCGCCTGCATCGTGCCCGAGCGGCGCGAGGAGCGCACCACCGAGGGCGGGCTGGATGCCGCGGGGCAGCACAACCGCCTTGCCCCGATCGTCGCCCGGCTGAGCGATGCGGGCATCCGGGTGAGCCTGTTCATCGCCCCGGAACCCCGCCAGATCGAGGCGGCGATGCGGCTGAAGGCGCCGGTGATCGAGCTGCACACCGGCGAATATGCCCATGCCGACGGGGAGCAGCGCGCCGCCGAACTGAAGCGCATCGCCGACATGGCCGCGCTGGCCGCGCGCAACGGGATCGAGCCCCATGCCGGGCACGGCCTGACTTACGACAATGTCCAGGCGATCGCCGCGATCCCCCAGTTGGCCGAGCTCAACATCGGGCATTACCTGATCGGCGAGGCGATCTTCACCGGGCTGGGCCCGGCGGTGCTGAGGATGCGCGAACTGATGGATGCGGCGCGGTGAGCGGGGGAGGACCGCGGGCATGATCATCGCGATCGGCTCCGACCTCTGCAACATCGAGCGGATCGCCCATTCGCTCGAGCGCTATGGCGACCGCTTCCTGCAGCGCGTGTTCACCCCGGCCGAGCAGGCCAAGGCGGCCCGGCGCCCGTTCACGCGGGCCGGAACCCTGGCCAAGCGCTTCGCCGCCAAGGAGGCCTTTTCCAAGGCGGTGGGCACCGGGTTCAAGGCCGGGGTGTTCATGAAGGACATCGGCGTGGTCAATGCCACGTCCGGCGCCCCGACCCTGGCCCTGACCGGCGGCGCGGCCGAGCGGCTGCGCGCGATCACCCCGCCGGGACACGAGGCCGTGGTGCATCTGACCCTGACCGACGATCACCCGTGGGCCCAGGCCTTCGTCGTGATCGAGGCCCGCCCGCTCTGAACCAGCCCGCTCTGAACCAGCCTGCCCTGAACCCACCTGCCCCGCCTGATTGCATCCTGCCATCGCGCAGCGTATTAGCCGCACAACACACGACGCCCGAACACCCTCCGCCCAAGGCCACTCAAGGACCGCTGTGACCGACACTTCCTCCGATCAGCCCATGGCGCAGCGCGAGCCCGGCCCGACGCCCGAACCCGACGCGGCCGCGCACAAGTCGATTGACTGGATCGCCGAGATCCGGGGCCTGGCCCTGATGCTGCTGGCGGTGCTGGCCTTCCACAGCTTCATCGCCAAGCCGTTCTACATCCCCTCGATCTCGATGATGCCCAACCTGCTGGTGGGCGACCGGCTGATCGTGTCGAAGTATCCCTATGGCTGGAACTGGTCCTCGGCCTCGTTCCATATCCTGCCGCGATCGACCGCGCGGGTGTTCGGCGGGACCCCGGAATATGGGGACATCGTGATCGTGGTGCCGCCCAACCGTACCGATGACCTGATCAAGCGGGTGGTCGGCCGGCCGGGTGACCGGATCGCCGTGGTCAACGGGCAGATCGTGTTGAACGGCAAGCCCGTCCCGCAAACCGCCGAGACGCCGGTGCGCATTCCGGTGGACGACGCGCTGCGCTGCGAGGGCAGCTATGGGCCGACCGCGTGCTATGACGAGTTCGCGCCCTATCGCACCCGGTTGCCGAGCGGCGATGAGGTCTACGAACTGCCCGCCTACCGCGAGACCCTGCCCAATGGCGCGACCTACCAGATCATCGATCACGTCGATCAGACGCTGGACCACATGGCCGAGATCAAGGTGCCCGCAGGCCATGTCTTCCTGATGGGCGACAACCGCGACCATTCGGCCGACAGTCGCGCGCCGCTGTGGGAGAACGGACTGGGCGGACCGGTGCCGCTGTCCGACATCGGCGGGCGGGCCGAATTCATCACCTTCTCGCTGAACGGCACCGAAAGCCTCAACCCGCTGACCTGGTGGGGCGCCCTGCGCGGCAACCGCGCCTGGCACAGCCTGCGCCCGCCGGTCACCGGCAAGCCTTGAGCCGCCAGCCTTGAGCCGCCAACCTTGAACCGGCCGCGGGGGCACAGCGATCACGCACAGCATGCAGGGGGACAAGACATGAGCGGCAACATGGATCTTCAGGCGCAGCCTCCGGGTGAAACCCCCGCAGGCACCCGGGCGCACCGCGCCGGCCCGACCGACTATGCCGGCGACGACGTGCGGCGCGAGGCGAAGAAGGCGGCGATCTGGATCGGCATGGCCGCGCTGGTGGTCGCCGTGGTGTTCATGGCCCAGCCGCTGCTGGTGATCTTCGCCGGGCTGGTCTTCGCCGCGACGATCGACGGCGGCGCCCGCCTGCTGTGACCGACACTTCCCCCGATCAGCCCATGGCGCAGCGCGAGCCCGGCCCGGCGCCCGAACCCGACGCGGCCGCGCACAAGTCGATTGACTGGATCGCCGAGATCCGGGGCCTGGCCCTGATGCTGCTGGCGGTGCTGGCCTTCCACAGCTTCATCGCCAAGCCGTTCTACATCCCCTCGATCTCGATGATGCCCAACCTGCTGGTGGGCGACCGGCTGATCGTGTCGAAATATCCCTATGGCTGGAACTGGTCCTCGGCCTCGTTCCATATCCTGCCGCGATCGACCGCGCGGGTGTTCGGCGGGACCCCGGAATATGGGGACATCGTCATCGTGGTGCCGCCCAACCGCACCGATGACCTGATCAAGCGCGTGGTCGGCCGGCCGGGTGACCGGATTGCCGTGGTCAACGGGCAGATCGTGTTGAACGGCAAGCCCGTACCGCAAACCGCCGAGACGCCGGTGCGCATTCCGGTGGACGACGCGCTGCGCTGCGAGGGCAGCTATGGGCCGACCGCGTGCTATGACGAGTTCGCCCCCTATCGCACCCGGCTGCCGAACGGCGATGAGGTCTACGAACTGCCCGCCTACCGCGAGACCCTGCCCAACGGCGCGACGTACCAGATCATCGATCACGTCGATCAGACGCTGGACCACATGGCAGAGATCAAGGTGCCCGCGGGCCATGTCTTCCTGATGGGCGACAACCGCGACCATTCGGCCGACAGTCGCGCGCCGCTGTGGGAGAACGGACTGGGGGGACCGGTGCCGCTGTCCGACATCGGTGGCCGGGCCGAATTCATCACCTTCTCGCTGAACGGCACCGAAAACCTCAACCCGCTGACCTGGTGGGGCGCCCTGCGCGGCAACCGCGCGTGGCACAGCCTGCGCCCGCCGGTCACCGGCAAGCCTTGAGCCGGTCGCGGGGGCACAGCGATCACGCACAGCACGCAGGGGACAAGACATGAGCGGCGACATGGATCTTCAGGCCCAGCCTCCGGGTGAAACCCCCGTGGGCACCCGGGCGCACCGCGCCGGCCCGACCGACTATGCCGGCGACGAGGTGCGGCGCGAGGCGAAGAAGGCGGCGATCTGGATCGGCATGGCCGCGCTGGTGGTCGCCGTGGTGTTCATGGCCCAGCCGCTGCTGGTGATCTTCGCCGGGCTGGTCTTCGCCGCGACCATCGACGGCGGCGCCCGCCTGCTGGGGCGGATCCTGCCGATCGGCCGGGGCTGGCGGATCACCCTGGTCCTGCTCGGCACGGTGGCCTTCCTCGGCTGGACGGCCTGGTTCGCGGGGACCACCCTGGCCGATCAGGCCGCACAGCTCCCCGCCACGGTCGAGACCCAGGCGATGCGCGCGCTGACCTGGCTCGACGAGCACAACATGGGCGTCCAGGCCGAGGACATGAAGAGCGTCCTCCAGCAGGCGCTGGGCGGAGTCGGCCAGCTGACCCGCGCGGTCGGCGGCCTGCTGGGCGGGGCGACCACCCTGTTCCTGGTGCTGGTCCTGGGGATCTACCTGGCGGTCGAACCGCGGCTGTACCAGCGCGGGTTCGCCTGGATGCTGCCGATGGAAAGCCGCGCCCATTTCCATGGCACCGCCGCGCTGATGGGCAAGAGCCTGCGCATGCTGATGTTCGGCCGCCTGCTGGGCATGGCGGTGGAAGGGGTGGGCACCTGGGTGGCCCTGGCACTCTACGGCGTGCCGATGTCCGGACTGCTCGGCCTGCTCACCGGCCTGCTGGCCTTCCTGCCCAATATCGGCGCGCCGCTGTCAGGGCTGATCATGGTGCTGGTCGGCTTTTCCGGCGGGACGACCATGGGGCTTTACTGCATCGCGGTCTATGTCGTGGTCCAGACGGTGGACGGCAACATCATCGTCCCGATGGTCGCGAAGAAGACCGTGGATCTGGCCCCGGCGCTGGTCCTCGGCGCCCAGCTGATCATGGGCGCGCTGTTCGGCATCCTGGGCCTGGCCCTGGCCGATCCGCTGGTCGCCATGATCAAGGTCTGGCTCGAACGGCACTCAGCGCGCAACGCCAGCATCGCCCAGGCGGGCGACGACGGCGCAGTCCAGGGTTCCGCCTGAATCGATCCGCCTTCGGGAGTCCGGCATGGTCCGCAAGTTTCTGTATCTCGTCGCGATCCTGACCGGGCTGTTCGTCGCCGGGCGCCTCGCCCTCACCTTCTGGGGGACGGACCTGGCCCGGCTCGCGCTGGTCCCCACGGGGGGCTACGAACGGACCGCGCCGCTGCCACCCGGGGCCTATGCCGAAGCGCGGATGTGGCTCTCGCGCCCCGGAGCGGCGAACGATCCCGCCCGGTTCCGGCCGACGGGGCTGGCCGCCGATCCCGCCCCGCTGGGCGCGGCGGTGTTCTTCATCCACCCGACCAGCTACATCAACCGCGCGCACTGGAACGCCCCGCTGGACGATGCCGAGGCCAACCGCCTGGCCGGGGCCATGGCCCGGGGCATGGCGAGCGCCTTCAACGCCAGCCCGCAACTGTGGGCGCCGCGCTATCGCCAGGCGACCTTCGGTGCCTTCCTGACCGACAACACCGCCCGCGATGCCGCGATCGATCTGGCCTATGGCGACGTCCGCCTGGCGTTCGCCGCCTTCCTCGCCGCGATCCCCGCCGATCAGCCGATCGTGCTGGTCGGACACAGCCAGGGCGGCCTGCACCTGAAGCGCCTGATCCGCGACGAGGTGGCGGGCAAGCCGCTCGCCCGCCGGATCGTCGCGGCCTATGTGATCGGCTGGCCGGTCTCGATCGCGCATGACCTGCCGGCGATGGGCCTCCCGGCCTGCGCCAGCGCCGCTCAGACCGGCTGCGTGGCGAGCTGGCTGTCCTATGCCGAACCGGCCGAGCCGCAGGACACGCGCGAAGCCTATCGCCGCAACTCCGCGCTGGACGGCAAGGCGCCTGGGGATAGCCCGATGCTCTGCACCAACCCTCTGACCTGGACGATCGGGGCCGCGGCTCCGGCCTCGGCCAATCGCGGCACATTGGTGCCCGGCAAGACCGAGGGCACGGGCACCCTGACCCCCGGCATGGTTCCGGCGCGGTGCGGGCCGGACCAGTTCCTGCTGATCGGTCCGCCACCCGAAATGGGTGACTACGTGCTGCCGGGCAACAATTACCACGTCTACGACATCCCGCTGTTCTGGGCCAACCTGCGGGACAATGTCGCGGTGCGCACGGCGGCATGGCGGGCGGCGGGGAGCCCGGCCCGGTGAGCCTGCCCGCCCCGGTCGTCACCACCGCCCATGCCGAATTCCGCGCCGCCCTGCCCGCGGGCGGGGCGCTGCTGGGGATCGACCTTGGCACCCAGACCATCGGCACCGCCTTCTGCGATGCCGGCTGGCGCTTCGCTTCGCCCGGCAAGACGCTGAAGCGCGGCAAGTTCGGGGCGGACAAGGGGCTGCTCGCGGCCCTGATCGCCGAACGGTCGATCAAGGGCATGGTCATCGGCCTGCCGCTCAACATGGACGGCAGCGAAGGGCCGCGCAGCCAGTCGAGCCGGGCCTATGCCCGCAACCTTGCCACGCTGGGCCTGCCGGTGCTGCTGTGGGATGAGCGCTGGTCGACGGTCGGCGCCGAGCGCGGCCTGATCGATCAGGACATGAGCCGCGCCAAGCGGGCCGAACGGATCGATTCGGCGGCGGCGGCCGTCATTCTTCAGGCGGCGATAGACGCTCTGGCAGGTGGCGTCCTGTAGCGGCAACCAGCTTAGGCAGGGCGCCGCTACGAATCCTTGTTTTCATGGCGCCGGGACGAAGCGTGCTCCAACCGAGCCTGCGCGACGGCGAAGACTGGCCCCGATCGCCCCCAGTCCGACAATCATCATCGCCCAGGTGGCCGGTTCGGGCACCGCGGCGACCGATGCTCCGCCCAGCGTCAGATTGTTGATCGTCGGCCAGGTGAACCCTAGCAGGGGCTGCTGTGCGGTGATCGTGGCCTGATCGAGCGGGGTCGCCGACACGAAGCCGACAAAGCTGCCGATGCTGGTTTCGGTCAGGGTCCGGCTGGCGGTCACCGCGCCCGAGGTGACCGAAACGGTGATGTTGCCAATCTTGGCAGCGCCCAAGTTGTCCGTGGTGAAGAACAACCCACCCAGACCATAGACGTTCCCCGTGAAGCTGCCCAGCACGATGGGATCATGGGCCATGTTGGTGCCTAGCCAAAGGTCGGGCGTGGTTCCACCCGCGTAAAACCCGTTGGTGGCACCGGCGGTGTAGCCGTAGCTGCCGGCGCTGCGGCTCAGTGGCGATGTCATGAACAGCAAGGACAGATCGTTGAAGCTATCGGTGCCCGGTGCGGAGATCGCAGCCAGAAAGGCCGCCTCATTGGTGTAGGTCACAATCGCAGCCGAAGCCGCTTGCGGCAAAGCTGCCGCAGCAAGAGCCATCATCCCCAATCGCATCGACGTCATCATTTGCCCCATACCGGTTTCCCGGGCGCCATGATTGCCGCTAAACATGGCTAAGGCAACAGTTGCATAGGTATTTGTCCGGGTTCCGGGGGAGCGTTCGGAACCCGGGTGCCGCGGCCGTCAGGTCAAGCCTGTGTCCGGCCTGCGCATGACCACGACCAACCCGTCCCGCGCAGGTGGTATCTCGCCCGAAGGCAGGCGGAGCTGCACCGCATCGGCGCGCGCGCGCAGCAGCACCGCATCGGGCACGCCGGGCTCGAAGGCGACACAATCGGCCGAACCCAGCCAGCGCGCCTCGCGCAGGGTCAGGTCATCGGGATCGGCCGAGCGCAGGCGGATCTCGACCAGCCCGGACCGTGCCACCGCGGCATCGCCCATCCACGCCTCCAGCCGCCCCGCGCTCTGCGGATCGAGCGGATCGAGCGGCCCGCCAGCGGCCAGGGCCAGATCGAGCGCGCGCCGCCGGTCCCCGCCATCGGGAAACCGCGCCCGCAGCCGCTCGCGCATTGCGCCCAGTCCCCGCGCCAGAGCGTCGAGGGAAGGCGGCAGCAGGGCTTCCAGCCGCAGCCGCAGCGCCTTGGCCAGCCCGGCCGAAACCCCGCCGGTGCCGACTGCGACCAGCACCGGGCCGCGTTCGAGCAGGCTGGGGGTGGTGAAATCGCAGAGCGCGGGCCGGTCGACCACGTTCACCAGCAGGCCGGCACAGCGCGCCCGGATCGCGTCGGCCTCGGCCGCGCCGGCATCGTCGTGGGCGATGAAGGCCAGCCGCGCGCCACGGTCGATCCCGTCCTGCAGCTCGGCAATCACGTCGCCCCCGGCGCGCCGCACCAGCCGTGCCTTGGCCTCGGCGGCGGCGCCGTGGCCCAGCACGATCACCGGCTGGCCGGTCAAGCGGTGGAAGAGGGGAAGCGAGTCCATGGGTGCAGTGTCCGGATGTGGCGGGTGGCCTTCGACAAGCTCAGGCTGAGCGGGGTTTGAGCCAGATCGAGAAAACAGTCCCGTTCAGGCTGATCCTGTCGCAGCCCAAGCGCAAGCCTGTCCCCCGGTTCGGGCCATTCAATCCAGCCAGTCCGGCACCCGTTCCGCCGCCAGGATGGTCGCCGGTTCGATCCGGTCGGCCACGATGGCCCACTTGTCGCCATCGACCATCACCTCGGGCACCAGCGCGCGCGAGTTGTAGGTGTTGGCCATGGTCGCGCCATAGGCTCCGGCGGTGCGGAACACGGCCAGATCGCCCGCGCCGACCGCATCGATCGTGCGGCCCATGGCGAAGGTGTCCGAGCTTTCGCAGATCGGGCCGACGATGTTCGCCACCATCTGCGCCCCGGTGGGCTCGACCGCGATGAAATCGTGCCAGGCATCGTAAAGCGCCGGGCGGGCGAGATCGTTCATCGCCGCATCGACCACCACGAAGGGCGCACTCACCCCCGGCTTGACCCGGATCACGCGGGTGACCAGCACCCCGGAATTGCCCGAGATGACGCGGCCGGGCTCGAACATCAGGGTCGTCCCCCAGTTGCCGGTGACCCGGGCGACCATGGCGCCGTAATCGGCGGGGCTGGGCATGCGATCGCCCGCCTTGTAGGGCACGCCGATCCCGCCCCCCAGGTCCATGTGGGTGACATTGTCGCCTTGGACGCGGATGTCCTGCATCAGCACGCCCATCCGCGTGAAGGCGGCCTCCAGCGGCTCGAGACTGGCGAGCTGGCTGCCGATGTGGACGGCCAGACCGCGCATCTCCAGCCCCGGCAGAGCGGACAGGCGCCCATAGATCCCGGCGGCCTTGTCATAAGCGACACCGAACTTGTTTTCGGCCTTGCCGGTCGAGATCTTGCCGTGGGTGCCGGCATCGACATCGGGATTGACCCGCAGCGCGCAGCGCGCCGTGAGGCCCAGGGCCGCGGCGATCTGCGCCAGCTCGACCCCCTCTTCCTCGCTTTCGAGGTTGAACTGGCCGATCCCGGCTTCCAGCCCGCGCTTCAGCTCGGCCGCGGTCTTGCCCACGCCGGAAAAGACGATGCCTTCGGGCGCCATGCCGGCCGCCAGGGCACGCTCGACCTCGCCGCCCGATACGCAATCGGCGCCGAAGCCTTCCTTGGCCAGCAGCCGCAGCACGGCCAGATTGGGATTCGATTTCACCGCGAAGGCGACGTGCTTGCGCGGCACCCCGCCCAGTCCCGCCAGGAACACCTGGGCATGACGCGTCAGCGTGGCCCGGGAATAGATATAGACCGGGCTGCCCACTGCCGCGGCGATCGCGGGAATCGGCACATCCTCGGCGTGCAGGACGCCGTCCCTGAGGGTGAAGTGATCCATCCCGGCTCCTCTAGTGTGCCCGGCGCGAAATGCCAGCCCGTCGCCGGCACGGGGCCAACCCCATGCGCCGCCGGGGCGCGGCTTACCCCTCCGGAGGCAGGTCGAACGGATCGTCCTTGCGCTGTTCCGAACGGCTCCGCAGTTCCACGCTACGTTCGGGCGCAGCCTGGGCGGGCATGGTCAGCAGGGCGTTGGCGCTGGGCTGATCGCCCCGTCCATGCGGCGCGACCGGCAGGGTTGCGCCGGCCCGGGGCTTGAGCTCGGCCGACTGGCCGCATCCCGCCAGCAGCAGCGGCAGGGCGATGGCTCCGGCCTTGAACAGGAATCCGCGCATCGCCTGTCGCCTCCTCAATCGAGCCCGAGCGCCGCGCGCGCCTCGGCCACGCGCTTGTCTACCTCGGCCGGAGCCGTTCCGCCATGGCTGGCCCGCGCCGCCACCGACGCCTCGACCGACAGCGCGGCATAGACCCGCTCGTCGATCCGCGCGTCGATCCCCCGAAGCTCGTCCAGCGACAACTGATCGAGCGCCACGCCCTTGCCCTCGGCCAGCTTCACCGCCGCGCCGGTGATGTGGTGCGCCTCGCGGAACGGGATGTTGGCCTGGCGCACCAGCCAGTCGGCCAGGTCGGTCGCGGTGGCATAGCCCAGCTCGGCCGCGGCGCGCATCCGCTCGGTGCGGAAGGTGGTCGCCTCGACCATGCCGGTCATCGCCGCCAGGCACAGTGTCAGCAGCCCGGCCGCCTCGAACACGGGCGGCTTGTCGTCCTGCATGTCCTTCGAATAGGCCAGCGGCAGGCCCTTCATGGTGATCATCAGCGCGGTCAGGCAGCCCACGATCCGCCCGGCATGGCCCCGCACCAGCTCGGCCGCGTCGGGGTTCTTCTTCTGCGGCATGATCGAGCTGCCGGTGGACAGCGAATCGGGCAGCCGCACGAAGCCGAACGGCTGGCTCGCCCAGATGATGAACTCCTCGGCCAGGCGCGACAGGTGCAGCGCGCACTGGCTGGCGGCCATCAGGTAATCGAGCGCGAAATCCCGGTCGGACACCGCATCGAGGCTGTTGGCGGTCGGCCCGTCGAAGCCCAGCGCGGTGGCCGTGGCGTGGCGATCGATCGGAAAGCCGGTGCCGGCGAGCGCGGCCGAGCCGAGCGGGCAGCGGTTCATCCGCGCCCGCGCAGCGGCGAAGCGCGAACGATCGCGCGCGGCCATCTCGTAATAGGCCATCAGGTGATGCCCCAGGGTCACCGGCTGGGCGGTCTGCAGGTGCGTGAAGCCGGGCATGATGCTGGCGGCATGTTCGCCCGCGCGTTCGACCAGCGCGCGCTGCAGCGCGGCCAGCCCAGCATCGGCCTGGTCGATCGCGTCGCGCACCCACAGGCGGAAATCGGTCGCCACCTGATCGTTGCGGCTGCGCGCGGTGTGGAGCCGCCCCGCCACCGGCCCGATCAGCTCGGCGAGCCGGCTTTCGGTGGTCATGTGGATGTCCTCGAGGTCCCAGTCCTCGGGCACGCCATTCGCCTCATATTCGGCCGCGACGCGGTCCAGCCCCGCGGCGATCGTCGCCGCGTCAGCGGGGGCCACGATGCCCTGGGTCCCCAGCATGGCCACATGGGCCTTTGACGCGGCGATGTCCTGGCGCCACAAGGCCTTGTCGAAGGGGATCGAGGCGTTGATCTCACGCATGATCGCCGAGGGCCCCTCGGCGAAGCGTCCGCCCCACATCGCATTGGAGCCCGTCTTGCTGATATCCCGCTCGCTCACGTCCCTGGTCCTTGGCTGCAGCCTGCCGTTCGGCGTTCTGGCGCTGGGCGGGTGCGATAGGCAAGCCGACCCGTCGGCGCAAGGCGCGACGACCGCCGCGACCGCTCCGGCCACGGCGGCGGCCCAACCGGGCAAGGGCCCGGACCACACCAACGCGGGGACTCCCCTGCCCAACCTGAGCTTCACCGATCCCACCGGTCGCGAGCTTGCGCTGGAAAGCCTGGCGGGCCGCCCGGTGCTGATCAACCTGTGGGCGACATGGTGCGCGCCCTGCGTCAAGGAACTGCCCACGCTGGAGGCCCTCGCCGGCAGCGGCGCCGTGCGGGTGGTGACGGTCTCGCAGGATTCGGGCGATCCGGCCAAGGTCGCGGCGTTCCTCAAGGACAAGGGGCTGAAGCGGCTGCAGCCCTGGCTCGATCCCAACAACGATCTGGCGTTCCACTACAACGGCGGAACCCTGCCGATGACCGTCCTGTACGACAGCGAAGGCAAGGAAGTCTGGCGCTTTACCGGGGAGAACGACTGGAGCAGCCCCGAGACCAGGGCCCTCCTGGCCGAGGCCGGATAAATTCCTCGCCAACCCGTGTTGACACCCCCGCCGCCCTCGCCTAGAGGCGCGCTCCTACCTCGCAGCAAGCGCTTCGGCCTGCTGCCCGTGCCCAGATGGCGGAATTGGTAGACGCACCAGCTTCAGGTGCTGGCGCTCGCAAGGGCGTGGAGGTTCGAGTCCTCTTCTGGGCACCATTTTTCTTTCCGGACGCTTCCGCAAGCGTCCGGAAAAATCCAAGAAATCAAAGGCTTTTATGTGGTTCGGGGTCCACCTGCATCCGGCCGAATTCGTTGCAATTGACGGTATCCGACGGTATTTTTGACGGTATCAAAACCGGCAAAAAGGTGGCTTCATGCTTACCGATCTGGCAGTCCGAAAGGCAGTTGCGCGCGACAAGCCCTACAAGCTCTCCGATGGGGGCGGGCTGTACCTGCTGGTGACGAAGGCCGGCCAGCGGTGCTGGCGAGTCGATTATCGCTTTGGGGAAAAGCGAGCGACGGCCGCGCTGGGGGTGTACCCGACCGTCACCTTGGCTGAAGCACGAGCCAAACGGCTCGAGCTCAAGAAACAGATCGCCGAGGGCATCAATCCTGCCGCCAAGCGCAAGATCGACAAGATCACCGGCCCGCTTGCCAATGTGAACAGCTTCAAGGCAGTTGCCGAAGAGTGGCTCGACAAGGCCCGACGCGAGGGTCGTGCCGATGTGACCGTGGGCAAGCTGACGTGGCTGCTAGAATTCGCTTACCCGATTATCGGAGACCGCAAGGTCGGCGAGATCAAGGCCCCCGAACTGCTTGCAGTGCTGCGTTCGGTCGAGAAGCGAGGTCATTATGAGACCGCACGGCGGCTGCGCAGCACCTGCGGGCAGGTGTTCCGCTATGCCATCGCGACCGGCCGCGCGGACCGCGACGTTTCTGCAGACCTGCGCGGCGCGCTGATCGTGCCGAAGGTGACGCATCGCGCCGCCATCACTACGGCCAAGGAGGCGGGCAACCTGCTTCGCGCGATCGATGCCTATTCAGGCTATCCGGTTACCCACGCTGCGCTGAGGCTTGCCCCTTACGTCTTCGTGCGCCCCGGCGAACTGCGGCAGGCCGAGTGGAGCGAGTTCGACTTTACGCGCAACATCTGGACCATCGCCGCTGACAAGACGAAGATGCGCGTCGCGCACCGTGTGCCACTCAGCCGTCAGGTGCTCGCCATCCTGGAAGAGCTGCGCGAGACTACTGGCAACCGTCGCTACCTTTTCCCCGCCCAGGGAAAGCGCGACCGGCCCATGTGTGAAAACACGATCAATCTTGCACTGCGGCGGATGGGTTTCGACGGCACGACGATGACCGCCCATGGCTTCCGCGCCATGGCCAGCACGCTGCTGAACGAGCAAGGCCATTGGAACCCGGACGCGATCGAACGCCAGCTTGGCCATGCCGAGACCGATGACGTCCGCCGCGCCTATGCGCGCGGCGAGCACTGGGAGGAACGGATCAGGATGATGCAGAGCTGGGCAGATTACCTTGACCAGCTACGTTCAGGCGCGAAGGTCCTGCAAGGCAGCTTCCGCAAGCCGTCAGCATCGTGAATTCACGTTGAGGTGGCCAAGGCTGTCCTTGGGACTCGTTCGCTGATGTGGCAATGCGGTGACGGTCATAGGGGCGAAGAATGTCAGAAGCTCGATCAAGTTTTGAAACCCAACTCGGTCTTGTCGATCAGCTGATTGCTATTCATGGTAAACTTCGGGCCGGTCGGGGGCGTCGCTACGAACAGGATGCATTGCATCGTGCCGGTGTGGTCCTGACAGTAGCCGCATGGCAGGCTTATGTCGAAAAGGTCATTAGGGAGGCACTCGATCTAATCAACGTTCAAATGCGGGATCCCCTAGCTGCTAGCCCGGCATGGTCTATGCATATCTTTCAGCTAAGGCGGTCCGCCATCTTGAATGCGGTCAAAAAGTTCAACACCCCCGACGATGTAAAAGTGAGGGACCTGTTTCAAGATTCCTTCGATTTCAGCCCTTGGCCGAGCTGGGAATGGTGCCAAGGGAGAAGGCAGTGGAATCAATCGGAAACTCGAAGACGAACAAATACTTGGGTATTGGTTCGGCATTCAATTGCCCATGGCTTCGAGCTTCCAGGCGACGTAGACTGGCTACAGGGCGATAACGGGCAAGCGAGGCTCACGCTGAATCTATTGAACGAATGCCGCAAGCATTTTGTTTTTCTCGTTCAGCAGACTGATCGTGCATTCGCTGCCCATCTCAGGGTTTCGCATGGAGTAGCCTTGCCAGCATAACTTCCCGAACGGTAAGATATTAAGCCTAGGGCTGGATTTTCGTTTGCATTCTTCCCGATCGGTAAGGTTTCTCTTGAAACGTGGCTTGCTGTATGCGATCTTCCCGATCGGTAAGACTGACATGATCGACAACGCAACCCAATTCGGTGCAGCCGTTGCCTCCGCCCGCAAGGCCCTAGGCCTTACTCAACGGGAGCTGGCGCTCGCCATCAATAGCGGCGAACGTTTCATCGTCGATCTGGAAGCTGGGAAGCCCACTGCGCAGCTCGGCAAGGCACTCGCCGCAGCCAAGGCAGTCGGCCTGCGGCTCACCGCAACCGGCATTCCGCAGGCCTGACGGTGGACCTTCCCGTTCACTACGAAGACCGTCTGGTCGCCACGATCAGCGCGGACGCGCAGGCAACCCGCCTTGCCTATGCGGATGCCTGGCGATCATCCGCTGATAGCTTCCCGGTCTCGCTGGCCATGCCGATCCGGCCAGAGCCCTATGAGGGAGAACAGGTCCTCCCTTGGCTGATGAACCTCCTGCCCGAGGGCGAACCGCTGCGCGCCATGACGCGCGCGCTCGGTGCAGCGCCGGAGGACGCGCTCGGCCTGATAGCCCAGACCGGCAACGATCTGGCAGGCGCGCTCAGCATCGCTCCGCAGCAGCCGCGCGGCAAGCCCGGCTATCGCACGATCCCGGATGCCGACGCACTGGCGCGGATCATCGAGGAACTGCCAGCGCGGCCATTCCTGGTCGGCGAGGGCGGCGTCTCGATGAGCCTAGCCGGCGCGCAGGAGAAGCTGCCGGTGGCGATCATCGACGGTCAGATCGCCGTGCCGATCAACGGCGCGCCCTCCACCCACATCCTCAAGCCCGACAATCCACGCCTGCCCAGCAGCGTCCAGAATGAGGCGCTGTGCATGGTTCTCGCTCGCAGGATCGGTCTCAATGTCGCGCCGGTCACCACAGGCCTTGCAGGGCAACGATGCTACCTGCTGATCGAGCGCTATGACCGGACGGGCACCGGCAACAACGTGCGCCGCCTCCATCAGGAAGACTTCTGCCAAGCCCTCGGGCGCCCGCCTGCCGCCAAGTATGAATTCAACGGCACCGGCAAGCGCGGCCCCTCAATCGCCGACATGTTCGCGGTTGTCCGCCAGCATATGACGGCGCGCGACATCACCCGGCTGCTGGACGCCGTGATCTTCAATATCGCCATCGGCAACGTGGACTCCCACGCGAAAAACTACTCGATCCTGCTCGGCCCCGGTGCCCCGCAGCTTGCCCCGCTGTATGATCTGATGTCGGGCCTCGCCTGGACCAACATCACCCAGAACCACGCCCAGGCGATCGGGGGTCAGCGCCGCGGTCGGCACATCTACGGTCGCCACTGGCGGCGCATGAGGCTGCCAAGGAAAATCTGGCCCAGAACGTCCTGCCGGTGACCGATCTAGAGCTTCGACGCGAAATCAAAGGCATGGTCGAAGGTAAGCTGTTGCAACCCTTGCTACGGTTTTTCCAGTTTCGGCCGATCCATATTGTCGGCAAACGGCTGCTCATCACCCGGACTGGTGATCATGAAGCCGTCCGGTCGAACAAGTTTCTGACCCCGAAAGAAGCGAATGGGCAGCTCGCATTCGTTTTTTCTGCAGCACTGAGAGTTCGTTCATCTGCTGACCCATTGGTTAAATTTCCAGAGTTTTTTGGCGATCCAAAGCCTGTCATGGCCGGTGCCATTGCGCTGCACGCACCAACTTTAACGCGAAAGATGTTCCTGCCGCCTGACAGCGAAGTGGTAGAACTGTTGGCGTGGCTGTCGGCCCCGATGCCGGCCTTGGCCATTGATCAGCAAAAGCTCCAAAGCTTTGCCAGTGCGGTGGCGAATGAGCTTGGGTCGCGTAGCCCCGTGGAAACAACACTGTCATGATCACATCTTCCCAGTAAATAGTCCGAAGGAAGTGTGACAGGTGATGTTGGAAACATCCATCAAGTCTGTTAGCCGGTGGCCCACGGCACTTCTTGCTCGATCTGCAAAACTGACGTGAGATACGCCGATAACCACAACGAAACAGGTTGCATCATTGCCTAAGCGGCTTTGGCGATCGCCCGGAAGTCTGGACGCCAGTTCCACGGCATGAGCTCGTCCCAGCCCGCTGCGGGCCAGTCACCGGCAACTTTGGCGATGACGTCAGCGATGCAAGCCTGCGGCTCGACTCCATTGAGCTTGCAGGTCTCTATGGCGGGTGCGGCCACTGTAACACACGTGCTGGAGACCCCCACGGTCTCCAGCACGTGCGCTCAACCTGTTAACGCGACCGATAATCGCACCCGAAGGCGGAAGTGCACCCGAAGGACCCGACGCGACTGCTAGACGTCGAGCCCCGCGGCTTCAGGCATTGGCAGTGTTAAGCTGCGACGAGGTCTTCGAAAAAGTGGTCTTGAGCTGGCTTCCCAAGCCCGAAACAGTGGTCATCACGGCAACGGCGATCAGAGCGGCAATCAGGCCGTACTCGATGGCCGTAGCCCCCTCTTCAGAGTGCAGAAGTGCGCGTAGTGATTTCATGGTCGTAACCCCTTTCAGCGAGCCGGCTTCCCGCTCGACTTGCGAAGGTCTAGTCACCAATTCTTAATAACTAACTAAAGTTACAACCAGTCGTTATTTTTGGTAGCAGTGCTGTGCAGCTTGGCCTGCTACGCGATCGGAGAACGGCCTACTTGTTGCGATTACCGTCGCCGCGCGGGCAGATAGGTTTGCGCTCGGGTCGCTGAATTAGGTTCAGGATTGAGCACGTGTAACGAGTAGAGCAAGCTCTGTCCGGTTGCCGATACCGAGCTTGTCGAAAATCCGGTGCAAGTAGACCTTGATGGCCCCTTCCGAGAGCCCCAATTGTTCAGCGATCTGGCGATTTTTCAGTCCGGCAGCGGCGAATTCGGCAATCCGTCGATCGCGCTCTGACAGCGTTCCAAGCGGATCGGGCACAGCGCTCTTCGTGGCGAGCTCAAATGCTCGATCCATGAGGGTCAAGGGAATCGAACGCTGCCCCTGTGTCACAATGACAATCGCCTGCTGGAGTGCGGGTGCCGGCTCATCTTTCATAACGATGGCATCGACTTTTGCCTTGATGGCCGCAACCAACGAGGCGTCGTCCAGTGTCGCGGTCAACAGGACGACCTTTCGGTCATCACCGGCGGACCGTAGCGCTTGCAGAATATCGATGCCGGTTTTGAGCGGCATACGGACGTCCAGAACAACAATGTCGGGATCGCAGCGCGCTATCGCCATTTCGGCGGCATGGCCATCACCTACTGAGGCCACAATCTCATGTCCCGCGCTGGTTAGAACGGTTTCCAACCCCGCGCGCAGGTAAGCATGATCATCGGCGACCACAATTCGACTCAAGTTGATGTTCCCGGCAGCTGGATCAGAACGCTGGTATGGGTCGAACTTGAGCTAAACCTCAAGGCCCCACCCATAGCCTTTACACGCTTGGCGATCGATAGCGGCTCAATTCCTGCAGCGCAGCCCGACCCGTTATCCCGAACCTCCATCTCGAAGGCACCGTCCGTGTGATTGGCCAGCGTCAGCAGAATGTGCTTGGCACCGCCATGCCGAACGGCATTTGCGATCGCCTCACGCAGTATCTGTTGAAATTCGTATACCAAGGTGGTCGACACGGGGATGCGGTTGCCACCCTCATCAAACTCGATATCTACGTCCCACTGCCCAGCCAAAGTCGCAACCAACGACGCCAGTTCCTGCCGAAGATCCCTCTGACCAGACGATATTGTGCCGCGATGCAGCCAATCAATCATGGTCCTGACATGCTGCTGCTCGGCAGCAACGCCCTGACTGATCTTCATGACGTCGTCGGGCGAGGCAACTCCTGCGACCATTTGGCTCCTGAGAGCTTCCAACCGGAATTGTACGCCTGCAAGTGTTTGGGAGACCCCGTCGTGCAGGTCCGCCGCCAACTGTGCGCGTAGCCGGGACATAGCGAGTTCCCTAGCTATCGCCTGCCCCGCCTCGTCGTCGAGAGCCCTTGCAAGCTCTTCAGCCATGCCCATCGCAAGGTATAGGTCGTCGAAACATAGAGAATGTAGACCACCCAATACGAGCTGCCCGCGCCCTGCTCGCGCCCGAAAGGGGATCGCAAGGCCCTCGCCCTCTAGCGCGTCGCCGAATACTCCTGCCGCAGCCTCGCCTTGAATGGTACTAAACCGTCCCTCTCGTTCGATCATCAAGACGCGCCGCCTCTCTACATCGAACAGAAAGGGGTTATCTTGCTGCGATGGCGCTTGTCGAAGCTGCACACCGCTCCGGCCGACAATCCGCAACGTATCACTTCCGTCTTCCAGCCAGGTTACGAAGCCTGAATTGGCCGCGCAAACGGACATGCAGTACCTTAGCAGGTCATCTAGCGGGTCGTGACCCTCAAATGCCGAAATTGGAGCAAAGCGAGGTACGACACCCCATGGGCGGCTGCGGACAAACCATACCAGCAAGACGGCCAGGAGAGACATGTAGCCCAGTCGACGAAGCAAAGGGGCCCACTCTAATTCTTGCTCAAAAAAATGGATAATTAATCCAACTAAACTGAAAGAAATAACAAGCAAAAAAGAAATAGTTATTGTTATTTTTAAATTCCATCGTGTTGCCGAACTCAATATAATGAAGGCGAAAAGTGTTATAAATACACCAAAAAGATCAAGCGTTACCGCTTTGGTTAAATAGAGACCTGTCACGAACATCATGCCATCAACGAATAGTCCGCCCAACGCGAAGTGATGATCCCACCACCAACTTCGTTTTGCTATGATCAGAAGCGAAAACGACGCTGCAAGATAAAGCAAAAACAGGGGCAGAGCTTCAGTCGCAGCACGTGCAGATTGGTCTGAATCAAGAACAACCCAAATGCCAAACAGAATGACCATCGCGACGCGGGCCCGGGCCAGCATCAAACCTGATTGTGGTCGGAAAAGGGATTGCTGCATCATTCGTTCCAGATGTGATTGAGCACCAGCCCAATAACCCCCATGCCATCTCGGTCGCGCCGGTCAACCAGCGTCCGGGACGCTCTATCATTTGCAATGTCAAATGTCGCAGCTTCAGCCGTGAGGGATGTAAGATCTTGGGCCTGGCAACCCGGTTTGCTGTTGGCCATGACGTTCGGAGCTTGCTCGTGAATGTTTTCGGGGACACGATTGGTCGCGGCTAGGGGTGAAACGCACCTATCGGGCTTTAGTGAGAGTACTAGATGATAGGCACATTGACCCTAACGCCGTTCAATGCCGCAGCGATCCTGATCGTCCTGGCCGCGGTGCTGGGCTATATTAATTTCCGTTTTCTTGGACTGCCCTCATCAATCGGGCTCACGGTCATGGGCGCGGTCGCATCGGTGGTCGTCGTCGCTCTCGACGAACTGTTGCCTGCCAGTTCAGTCAGCCACGATATCGCGGAATTCATCGCCGGCATCGACTTTCACACCACGCTGATGGACGGCATGCTGTCCTTCTTGCTGTTCGCCGGGGCATTGCATGTTTCATGGCAGCAGTTGCACCGCGGGCGCTGGGCAATTCTGGTCCTCAGCACCATCGGAGTGCTGCTATCAACGCTGATCGTCGGCGCAGGTTTCCTGTGGCTCACGCAGGCATTGGGCTATGCAATTCCGCCCATATGGTGTTTCGTGTTCGGTGCGCTGATCAGCCCGACCGATCCCGTGTCGGTGATGAGCGTCCTGAAGCGAACCAGCGTGTCTCCGCTGCTCGAGGCAACGGTCGCGGGCGAGAGCTTGTTCAACGATGGTGTCGGGGTCGTGGTTTTCGCGATCCTGCTTTCGGCAGCGGTCAGCGGCGTCCACCTTGACCTTGCTCATGGTGCGTTGCTGTTCGTCGAGGAGGCCGGAGGCGGCATTGTGCTGGGGCTTGTAATTGGCTGGATCGCGTACCGCGCCATGCGCTCTATCGACGATTACAAGGTCGAGGTGCTGATCAGTCTGGCCACGGTCATGGGCGGTTACGCGATCGCCAGTCCGCTGCACGTCAGCGGACCCGTTGCCATGGCTGTCGCCGGGTTGATCATCGGCAATGCCGGCGTCGCTCATGCCATGAGCGACACAACACGGGATTATGTCCACAAGTTCTGGGACCTGATCGACGACATCCTCAATACAGTGCTGTTTCTCCTAATCGGCCTGGAGGTGGTCACCGTGCCGCGAGACACGGGTTTGCTTGTCTTGGGCGGCGGCGCAATCATCTTGTCGCTTGCCGCGCGATCACTCTCTGTTTTGTTACCTCTCTCAGCATTCGGCAAAGCGCGCGCGGCAGGGCCGGTCGTGCCGATAACGCTCATCTGGGGCGGGCTGCGCGGCGGTATTTCTATCGCTTTGGCCCTTGGCCTCCCGGAGGGACCGGAACGCGATGTGGTCCTCGCAGCAACCTACGCCGTGGTGCTCTTCACGGTGGTTGTCCAAGGCGGCACGATTGCGAAAGTGCTGGCCTGGTTGGACGGAAGACACAGGCATCCGACAGACATCTGACCACAGACTTCCGTCATCGGTCGCAACATCAGCTTGGGGCCTATGTGGGACAAAACGTGCCGTTCTTGCTTGGGCCCCGCCTAAGCTCCAGCAGCGAGCAGCAAAACGACTTGACGAACGACCGGTTTCAGCGCGACCGGACACTTCGAGCCCTCAGGGGGAATGACTGGTTTGTCGAAGGGTTTCGGGCGCCGGGAGGCGTACGAAAGTCTGACATGTACGACCCGCGGGAGGCAGGCGTTGCGCTATGGGGATTTCGGGTCGGCGCCGTGGGAGATGTGGCGCCGGAGCTGATGG
>NZ_JACLAU010000017.1 GCF_014230305.1 Novosphingobium aerophilum | reverse complement strand
GCTGCGCCCGAGCCGACCCCGGCCGCTCCGCCGCCACCGCCGGTGGCCGCCCCCGCGCGCCCGGCTCCGCCGCCGCCGCCGCCGTCGGCCAGCCGGGAAACCCGGCAGGAAATGCAGGCGCGCCTGTTGCGCGAGGCCGAGGAGCAGCGTCTGCGCCTGGCCGAGGAAGCGCGTCGCCGCGAAGAGGAAGAGCGCGCTCGCGCGATCGAGGAAGAGCGTCGCCGGGCCGAGGACAACCGCGCGCAGGATGCCATCCAGGCGGCTGCGCCAGCGCCGGTCGAGCCGTCCCCCCAGGCGGCCCCCGAGCCCGAGGCTCCCGCTCCGGCGGTGGCTGCTCCGGCCGTGAGCACCGCTCCGCCGCCGCGCCGCTTCACCCCGGTCGCTCCGCCCCCGGCGCCCAAGCGGCCCGAACCGGCCGGTGCGGCGAAGAAGCCGACCGCCCAGCGGGATCGCAAGACCGAGGACCGTCGCGGCGGCAAGCTGACCGTGACCCGCGCGCTCAACGAGGACGAGGGCGCCCGTGCCCGCTCGCTCGCGGCGCTGAAGCGCGCCCGCGAGAAGGAACGCCGCGCCCACTTCGCCGGGCAGCAGCAGCAGCGCGAGAAGCAGGTGCGCGACGTGATCGTGCCCGAGGCGATCACGGTGCAGGAACTGGCCAACCGCATGGCCGAAAAGGGCGCGGACCTGGTCAAGGCGCTGTTCAAGCTGGGCATGATGGTCACCGTCAACCAGACGATCGACCAGGATACGGCCGAGCTGCTGGTCGAGGAATTCGGCCACAACATCCAGCGCGTCTCGGCAAGCGACGTCGATATCGACACCAGCACCGACGTCGATCCGGAAGGCTCGCTCAAGCCGCGGGCCCCGGTGGTCACGATCATGGGCCACGTCGATCATGGCAAGACCAGCCTGCTCGATGCGCTGCGCGGCACCGACGTGGTGCGCGGCGAGGCCGGCGGCATCACGCAGCACATCGGCGCCTACCAGATCAAGACCAAGGGCGGTGACCTGATCACCTTCCTGGACACCCCGGGCCACGAGGCCTTCACCGAGATGCGGATGCGCGGGGCCAATGTCACCGACATCGTCATCCTGGTGGTGGCGGCCGATGACGGCATCATGCCGCAGACGATCGAAGCGATCCGCCACACCCGCGCGGCGGGCGTGCCGATGATCGTGGCGATCACCAAGTCCGACAAGCACGAGGCCAACCCGCAGCGCATCCGCGAGCGTCTGCTCGAGCACGAGGTCGTGGTCGAGGAGATGAGCGGCGACGTGCAGGACGTCGAGGTTTCGGCCAAGACCGGAGCCGGGCTCGACACCCTGATCGAGAAGATCCTGCTCCAGGCCGAACTGCTCGAGCTCAGGGCCAACCCCGACCGCCCGGCCGAGGCCACGGTGATCGAGGCCAAGCTCGACAAGGGCAAGGGCCCGCTCGCCACGGTGCTGATCAACCGCGGCACGCTCAAGGTCGGCGACATCCTGGTGGTCGGCACCCATTCGGGCCGCGTCCGGGCGATGCTCGACGACAAGGGCCGCCAGGTGAAGGTCGCGCCGCCGTCGCTGCCGGTCGAGGTGCTCGGCCTGGGCGGCGTGCCGATGGCCGGTGACACCCTGACCGCGGTGGAGAGCGAGGCCCGTGCCCGCGAGGTTGCCGCCTATCGTCAGGAAAAGGCCACCGAAAAGCGCACGGCGCAGGCTCCCGCCAGCCTCGAGAACATGTTCTCGGCACTGGCCGCCAAGCAGGCCGTGATCGAATACCCGGTGGTCATCAAGGCCGACGTCCAGGGTTCGACCGAAGCCATCGTCAACGCGCTCAACCGCTTGTCGAACGACGAGATCAAGCTGCGCGTGCTGACCTCGGGCGTGGGCGCGATCACCGAAAGCGACGTCAACCTGGCCGTCGCCTCGAACGCGCCGATCATCGGCTTCAACGTCCGTCCCAACGCCAAGGCGCGCGAACTGGTTGAGCGCAACAAGGTGCGGATGAAGTACTTCGACGTGATCTATCACCTGACCGAGGACGTGGCCAAGGAGATGGCCGGCGTCTGGGGTCCGGAGCGGATCGAAACCGTGGTCGGCCGGGCCGAGGTCAAGGAGATCTTCCCCGCCGGCAAGAAGGACAAGGCGGCCGGTCTGCTGGTGCTGGAAGGCTATATCCGCAAGGGTATCTATGCCCGCCTCACCCGCAACGACGTCATCGTCAGCAAGACGGTCATCGCCTCGCTGCGGCGCTTCAAGGACGACGTGCCGGAAGTGCGCGCCGGTCTGGAATGCGGCGTGGTCCTGCAGGACACGAACGACATCAAGCCGGGCGACACGCTGGAAGTCTTCGACGTCGAGATGCGCGAACGCACGCTGTAAGGCGGTTTCTCCTGGCCCTTTGCCCTCTCCCCTGCAGGGGAGAGGGTTGGGACAGGGGAATGCGCTCGCTCAAATCCGGCTGGTCCGTCGCCGATTGGCCCGAATGCCCACGTCCGTTCGCCTCGAGTATGGTCGAGAGGCCTTGCGCGTGTCTCGACTTCGCTCGACATGAACGGCGGTTGGTTCGGTTGATGCACGGCGGTACCCGTGATCCTCGGTGCCATCGCTGAGCCAACTGGAGTGTTTCTCCCCATGCCGCGTTACGTCGCCCTGTTCGGCAGCATCAATGTCGGCGGCAACCGCCTGACCATGGCCGACCTGCGCTGGGCCTTCGAGCGTGAGGGCTTCACCGGGGTCGAGACCGTGGTGGCCAGCGGCAACGTGCTGTTTTCCTTCGATGATCGTCCGACCGAGGGGCTGGAAGAGCTGTTCGCCCACATGATGGCTGAGCGGTTCGACATCGCCAGCCATGTCGCGGTGCGCAGCGGAGCGGAGCTGGTCGCGCTGCTGGCGGCCGATCCCTTTGCCGATGGCGACGAGGCGCAGGTCCATGCCATGCTCCTGTCCGGTCAGCCCGATCCGGCGGCCCTGGCGAAGCTGGTCGCCGACCACGCCGCGCGCGGACCGGAGCGCATCGCCGCGGGGGATCGGGCGCTCTACATCGATTTCGTCGATGGAGTCGGGCAGAGCCGGCTGTCGAACGCCTTCATCGAGCGGCGGCTGGGCTTGCACGGTACGGCCCGCAACCGCCGGTCGCTGCAACGCATTCTGGCCAAACTGGCCGAAGCCACTACATAGGGCGCCATGTCCCGTCAGCACGCCACGCCCGAAACCCGCTCCGTCCGTCTGCTCAAGGTGGGCGAACAGGTGCGCCACGTCATTTCCGAGCTGCTGATGCGCCAGATCGTCCACGACGATGTGCTGACCGCGCACACGATTTCGGTCACCGAGGTGCGGATGAGCCCGGACCTGCGCCACGCGACGGTTTTCGTGAAGCCGCTACTGGGGGCGGACGAGGACATCGTGCTCAAGGCCCTGCGCACGCACACCGCGTTCTTCCAGAAGGAGGTCGCGGGCAAGCTCAAGACCAAGTACGCGGCGAAGATCAAGTTCCTGCCCGATGAGAGCTTCGACGAGGCGAGCCGGATCGATGCCCTGTTGAATGACCCCCGCGTCGTGCGCGATATCGGGCGCGACGAGGGCCTTTCGGAAGACTAGCGGCCTTTCCACTGGCATGGAATCGGCATCGGCGGGCCGGGGCGGCATCCCGGGCGGCCGAACCAGAGTGTCAGTCCGGCAGGAGCCAGCCGTCGATGGTGATCTTCACCATCCGGCCGACGATCAGCGGCCAGGCGGTCATGCCGAAATCGCGGCGGTTGATCGTGGCATGGCCGGTCAAATGAATCGGGTCCTGCGGGCCGGCCTTGCCCGGAGGCTGCGCGAAAGTGACCTGCAGCGTGACGGGCCGGGTGACCCCCTTGGCGGTCAGTTCGCCGGCGATGGTCGCCGTGACCGGTGAGGTCATGGTCATGCGCGATCCGGCAAAGCGCACCCGGGGATGGTGTTCGACATCGAAGAAGGCGGGGCCGCGCAGCCGGGACAGGGTCACGGGATCGGGCGCGGTGAGGGCGCGGGCGTCGATGTCCACCACCAGGCCGATCATGTCGGGGCGATCCGGAGACAGCTCGGCCCGCCCCGATGGTCGGGGGAAGTGGGCGGTCTTGCTGGCCAGGCCGAAGAAGGCGACCCGGGCGGCCACCGAGCTGCGCGCCTCGTCCAGCCGGTAGCTCTGCGGGGCGGGCGCGGCTCCCATCAGGCCCATGGCCAGCAACTGGAGCAGGATCGGGCGGGTCATGTGCTGCAGTGTGGCCATCACGTCACCTCGTCATGCGCCCCGCAGGAATCCCCGTGCTGGTCTTTCCTGCGCCAATCGCTATGTCCAGTGCCCACATGGCCAAGCTCTATTTCTACTACGCCAGCATGAACGCGGGGAAGTCCACCAACCTGCTCCAGGCGGACTTCAATTACCGTGAGCGCGGCATGACCACGATGCTGTGGACCGCCGCGATCGACACGCGCGACGGGGATGGTGTGGCCAGCCGGATCGGCCTGGCCGCGCCGGCCCATGCCTTTGCGCCTGCGACGGACCTGTGGGACCGCGTCCTCGCCGCGCACCGGGTCCAGCCGCTTGCCTGCGTGCTGGTGGACGAGGCGCAGTTCCTGACCACCGAGCAGGTCTGGCAACTGGCCCGGGTGGCCGACGAGGGCGGCATTCCGGTGCTCTGCTATGGCCTGCGCACCGATTTCCAGGGCAACCTGTTCCCCGGTTCGGCGGTGCTGCTGGGCATTGCCGATACCCTGGTGGAGCTGAAGGGCGTGTGCCACTGCGGACGCAAGGCGACGATGAACCTGCGCGTCGACGAAAGCGGCGCCGCGGTCCGGGCCGGCGAGCAGACCGAGATCGGCGGGAACGACCGCTATGTCGCGCTGTGCCGCCGCCATTTCACCGAGGCGCTGCGTGGCTGACGCCGGGCTCTACGTGCCCCTGGCCGAAGGCGACTTGCGGCTGGATCCGCTGACCGCCGGGGATCGCGAAGCCCTGCGCCGGGCCTGTGCGCAGGACCCGGCGATCTGGGACATCTATCCGCACAACTATCTGGGCGAAGAGTTCGACGGGCAGTTCGAGGCCATGCTGGCCGGCGGTCCTGCCCGCCGCATCTATGCGGTGCGGCAGGGGGACGAGGTGGTCGGGATGACCGGCTGGCTGGCCCACAACGCGCCGGGCTGGTCGATCGAGATCGGGAACACCTACATCGTCCCGCGGCTGCGTGGCACCGGGTTCAACCGGCGGATGAAGCAGTTGATGCTCGATCACGCCTTCGCCTGCGGGCTGGAACGGGTCTGCCTGAAGGTCGATGCCCGCAACCAGCGCAGCCAGGCGGCGATCCGCAAGCTGGGCGCCCAGCCCGAGGGCGTCCACCGGCGCGATCGGGTGACCTGGACCGGCCATGTGCGCGACACGGCCTATTTTTCGATCCTGCGCGACGAGTGGGAGGCGCGCCGCGCATGAGTGATACCCTTTATCAGGGCGCGGCGCTGATCCTGCCGCTGGTCATGGCGATCGTGTTTCACGAGGTCGCGCATGGCTATGTTGCCCGGCTCCTGGGCGATTCGACCGCCGATGACATGGGCCGGCTGACCCTCAATCCGCTGCGCCATGTCGATCCCGTCGGGACCGTGATCCTGCCGGGAATGCTGGCGCTGGCGCACATGCCGGTGTTCGGCTGGGCCAAGCCGGTTCCGGTCGTGCCCCGGCAATTGCGCAATCCCCGCCGCGACATGATGCTGGTGGCGCTGGCCGGGCCGGGGAGCAATCTGGTGCTGGCGGCGCTCGGGGCCGTGGTGCTCGGTCTGATGGTGCGTCTGGCCGATGGCGCCCCGGCCGGGCCGATCGTCGGATTTGTCGCGCTCAACCTGTTCAACTTTCTGTCGATCAACGTCTTCCTCGCCCTGTTCAACCTCTTGCCGATCCCCCCCTTCGACGGATCGCACGTGGTCGAAGGCCTGCTGCCGCGCCGCCTTGCCGCCGCCTATGCGGGCATTCGCCGGACCGGGTTCATGCTGGTCCTGCTGCTGCTGGTGGTCCTGCCCCAGGTCATCCCGGGGTTCGATCCGGTGGGACGCCTGGTCGGCCCGCCGGTTGACTGGGTGCTGGGCCATTACCTGCGTCTGGCCGACCTGGTGGCCAACGCGTGAGCCCCAGTGGCTGGATCGTGCTCGACAAGCCGCTCGGTCTGGGTTCGACCCAGGCCGTCGCGGCCGTGAAGCGCAACCTGCGCGAGGCAGGCTTCGGCAAGGGGATCAAGGTGGGCCATGGCGGCACGCTCGATCCGCTCGCCACCGGCATCCTGCCGATCGCCCTGGGCGAGGCGACCAAGCTGTGCGGGCGGATGCTGGATGCCAGCAAGGTCTATGCGTTCACCGTGGCCTTCGGGGTGGAGACCGACACGCTCGATCTGGAGGGCAAGGCCGTCGCTCAGAGCGAGACGCGCCCCTCGCTGACCGAGGTCGAGGCGATCCTGCCCCGCTTCACCGGCCCTATAGAGCAGGTTCCGCCCGCCTATTCGGCGATCAAGGTCGATGGCGAGCGGGCCTATGACCTGGCCCGGGCGGGGGCGGAGGTGGCGCTCAAGTCGCGCGGGGTGATTGTGTTTGCGCTGAAAATCCTCCCCGGCACGGGGAGGGGGACCATGCAAAGCATGGTGGAGGGGCAGGGGCATGGTCGTGCGAACGGAGAAGCGGGTGCATCCCCGATGATGCCCCTCCACCAGCCTGTGGCTGGTCCCCCTCCCCGTGCCGGGGAGGAACTGGGCTCCATCACCCTCCAGGCCCACGTCTCCAAGGGCACCTACATCCGCAGCCTGGCCCGCGACATCGCCCGCGCGCTCGGCACGGTGGGGCATGTCACCATGCTGCGCCGCCTGAAGGCGGGGCCGTTCGGCGAAAATCAGGCGATTTCGCTGGACAAACTGAACGAAGTGGGTAAGGGCGCCCCCCTTGAGAACGTACTCTTGCCGCTGGAGGCAGGGCTGGTCGACATCCCGGCTCTTGACCTCGGTCCGGAACAGGCAAGGGCGGTCCACCAGGGCCGCGTTCTGACCGGACTGCCCCACGATGACGGGCTTTACTGGGCGCGGGCCGGCCAACGGCCACTCGCGCTGGTCGAGCTTTCGGGCGGAAGCCTGACCGTCAGCCGGGGTTTCAACCTTCCCGATGTCGCGGAGTGAAGAGCATGTCGGTTGCTGCCGAACGCAAGCAGGAAATCATCACGGACAACGCCCGTCAGGCGGGCGACACCGGTTCGCCGGAAGTGCAGGTCGCGATCCTCACCGAGCGCATCCGCAACCTGACCGAGCACTTCAAGGGCCACCACAAGGACAACCATTCGCGCCGCGGCCTGCTGATGATGGTCAACAAGCGCCGCAGCCTGCTCGACTACCTGAAGAAGAAGGATGTCGAGCGCTACAACGCGTTGATCCAGAAGCTGGGTCTGCGTAAGTGACGCGAACGTTCGGCCCGCTTCGGCGGGCCGTTTACGTTTTGCGTCATCCCCGCGAAGGCGGGGATCCATCTGGCAACTGTGCCAGGTGGATGAATGGATCCCCGCCTTCGCGGGGATGACGATTAGGGGTCAGAGGTTCGCAATTCGGCAGCCTCGGCCATTGGGGCGCAAAGTGCCCCGCACCGGACCGGGACGGCATTACCCCGGCAGCAAACCCCGCCGGCAATAGGGCCCGCGGGCTGAAGGAAACACCATGTTCGACGTCAAGACAGTATCGCTGGAGTGGGGCGGAAAGACCCTCACCCTCGAAACCGGCCGCATTGCCCGTCAGGCTGACGGCGCGGTCCTCGCCACTTATGGCGAAACCGTTGTGCTTTGCGCGGTGACCGCCGCCAAGTCGGTGAAGGAAGGCCAGGACTTCTTCCCGCTGACCGTGCACTACCAGGAAAAGTATTCGGCCGCCGGCCGCATCCCGGGCGGCTTCTTCAAGCGCGAACGCGGCGCGACGGAAAAGGAAACGCTGGTTTCCCGCCTGATCGACCGTCCGGTCCGCCCGCTGTTCCCCGAAGGTTTCTACAACGAGATCAACGTCATCGCCCAGGTGCTGAGCTATGACGGCGAGACCGAGCCCGATGTTGTCGCGATGATCGCCGCCTCGGCCGCGCTGACCATCTCGGGCGTGCCCTTCATGGGGCCGATCGCCGCCGCGCGCGTCGGCTACATCGATGGCGAATACGTGCTCAACCCGAAGCAGGACGTCGCGCTGAGCGAAGGCCGGCTCGACCTGGTCGTCGCCGCCACCGACTCCGCCGTGATGATGGTGGAATCGGAAGCCAAGGAGCTGTCGGAAGACGAGATGCTCGGCGCTGTGCTGTTCGCGCACGACGAATGCCGCAAGGTGATCGGCGCGATCATCCAGCTAGCCGAGAAGGCTGCCAAGGAACCCTGGCAGATCGACCTCACCGACAACACCGCCGACATCAAGAAGAAGCTCAAGGACCTGGTCGGCAAGGATGTCGCCGCGGCCTACAAGCTGACCGACAAGTCGGCCCGCTCGAACGCGCTGAACGAAGCCCGCGCCAAGGCCAAGGCCGCCTTCGCCGATGAAGGCCCGCAGACCCAGATGGTCGCGATCAAGACCATGAAGAAGGTCGAGGCCGACATCGTCCGCACCGCCATCCTCAAGGACGGCCAGCGGATCGACGGGCGCACCACCACCCAGGTTCGCCCGATCGAATCGATGGTCGGCTTCCTGCCGCGCACCCACGGTTCGGCCCTGTTCACCCGCGGTGAGACGCAGACCATCTGCACCACCACCCTGGGCACCAAGGACGCCGAGCAGATGATCGACGGGCTGGAAGGCCTGCGCTACGAAAGCTTCATGCTCCACTACAACTTCCCGCCGTACTCCGTTGGCGAAGTTGGACGTTTCGGTGCGCCGGGCCGTCGCGAAGTGGGTCACGGCAAGCTCGCCTGGCGCGCGCTGCACCCGGTCCTGCCGAGCAAGGACGAGTTCCCCTACACGATCCGCGTCCTGTCGGACGTGACCGAGTCCAACGGTTCGTCGTCGATGGCCACCGTCTGCGGCGGCTGCCTGTCGATGATGGACGCCGGCGTGCCGGTGAAGCGTCCGGTCTCGGGCATCGCCATGGGCCTGATCCTGGAAGGCAAGGACTTCGCGATCCTCTCGGACATCCTGGGTGACGAGGATCACCTGGGCGACATGGACTTCAAGGTGGCCGGCACCAGCGAAGGCATCACCACGATGCAGATGGACATCAAGGTGGCGGGCATCACCCGCGAGATCTTCGAGGTCGCGCTGAAGCAGGCCAAGGAAGGCCGCGCCCACATCCTGGCCGAGATGACCAAGGCCCTGGGCGAGGCGCGGACCGAGCTTTCGGCCCATGCCCCGCGCATCGAGACGCTGCAGATCGACAAGTCGAAGATCCGCGACGTGATCGGCACCGGCGGCAAGGTGATCCGCGAGATCGTCGCCACCACCGGCGCCAAGGTCGACATCGACGACGAGGGCCTGATCAAGATCAGCTCGTCCGACCTGTCGCAGATCGAAGCGGCCAAGAACTGGATCCTCGGCATCGTCGAGGAAGCCGAGGTCGGCAAGGTCTACAAGGGCAAGGTCGTCAACATCGTCGACTTCGGCGCCTTCGTGAACTTCATGGGCGGCAAGGACGGTCTGGTCCACGTCAGCGAGATGAAGAACGAGCGCGTGGAAAAGCCGACCGACGTGGTCAAGGAAGGCCAGGAGGTCTTCGTCAAGGTCCTCGAGATCGACCAGCGCGGCAAGGTCCGCCTGTCGATGCGCGTGGTCGACCAGGAGACCGGCGAGGCGCTGGAGGACACCCGTCCGCCGCGCGAACCCCGCGAACCGCGCGGTGACCGTGGCGATCGCGGCGATCGTCGTGGCCCCCGTGGGGACCGCGGACCGCGCCGCGATGGCGGTGGCGATCGCGGCCCGCGTCGCGACGGCGGGGATCGCCCGCGTCGCGATCGCGACGAGGGTGGCAATCCGGATCACATCCCGGCGTTCCTCAAGGGCGACGACTGATCCCGGCGGATTCCCGCCCACGGGCGGGGATCGGGTCCACGGACATGACAAAGGGCAGGGAGCCGGTCGGCTTCCTGCCCTTTTTCTGTGGTTCGACGGACCCCAGGCTCATCGGAGCCGATTGGCGGCTGGTCTCGCCTGCCTGGCCCGAACACGACAGGTCGCCCCTGCGGAGGCAGGGGCCCGACCCGACCTCTCCCGACCATGCGCGCGCAGCGCAGGCGAACCAGGTGGGTCAGGCCCCGGCCGCCGCAGGGGCGACGGTGTCTCGGGAGAATGTAGTCCGTCTCGGTCCGCGCTCGGCTCAGCCGGCGGCCGATTGCTCCACCTGCTTGGCCCGCAGCGCCTCGGCGCGTTCCTCGGCGTGCTTGACGATGCGGTCGGCCATCACCTGCCAGGCCGCAGCCGAGCGCAGGGCCCGGTCGCGCACATTGGACAGTTGGGCTTCATCGGCCTCGCGCGTCGCCTGTTCGGCACGGGCGATGACGAATTCGTAGCTCAGGGTCATGGCAGGCACTCCGCGGAGAGGAGGACAGCCCGGGCGGCACCGCAGGGGTGCCAGCCCGGGCGTGTGAATCAGGCGCTGGCGATGTTGACCGCCGATTCCTTGCCGTTGCGACCGGCTTCCACCACGTAGGAGACGCGCTGGTCCTTCTGCAGGGTGGCCATGCCGGCGGCCTGGACGGCCGAGATGTGAACGAAGCTGTCCTTGCCGCCATCATCCGGCTGGATGAAGCCATAGCCCTTGTCTTCGTTGAAGAATTTTACGGTTCCGATAGTCATGCGCGTTTCCTTTCAAGAAACGAAGTGTCCACCGGCGGGAGTGCCGGCGGGGTCGTGCGTCCAGTCGTCAAATGAAAGGAGGTCGTCGTCTTGCAGCCACCGAGCCGAGGCCCTGTTGCTGTTGGCCCGATCGGATCGGGAAAGGCGTCGAGCCCCGTCGAAAGATCAACGAGAGCAAGCGGGCCGCACCGGCCGTGTGCCGGGGCGGGATGATCAGGCATGCCCGGAGGCCGCCAGATGGAGGGTGCTCCAGGCGCAGGCCGCGGCAGCGCCGAGCCGGTCCTGGAACAGGGTGATGCGCCGGGCGATCCGATCGGCCCGCAGCAGGTGATCCTGCCGGGCCACCGATGTCCCGGCGGCCTCGGCCTGCATCAGCGCGTGCTGATGCGCGGCATATTCGAGGTTGAGGTCCATGCGCTGGTCTGTCCCGCTCAATCGACCATCGCTGCAACCAGACGGCGCAGCTCGGTGACGGGCAGGAGCGACATGGCGCCCTCGGGGCGTTCATGGGTGGAACGATACGCCGTGATCGGGCGTGAGTGGGTCGGATGGCACCGGGCGGTGCCGGCATAACTGGTGTTCATGAAGTCCTCTGGGGCAGGCGTGCTGCCCAATCAAAACGGGACGGGTCGGAGCGGGCATGACCGGGATGGTCATGCAGCGCTGCGGCCCGGACAGAAGCGGCGTCTGGCGCCGTCTACGGTTCGACAGTCCCGGGGTTCCGGCCTGCCTCGCTAGGGGCGGCCGGGGGTAAGCTATTGCCCGCGCACGGGCGAATCCCGGCGCGGAACCCTGAGGGATGAAAGGAAACGAACGGGCGCGGCAGGCGCGGCCAGGTTTCGTCGCATTCGACGATGGGTAATTGTCATATACATGGTTGAAACAAAATTGCAAGTACTATTGCGCTCCAAGCAATAGCGCTGCCGATCGCGCTCAGTCGGGCTCCTGCACCAGCCGCAACAGCGTCCCGTCGGGATCGATCAGCGCGCCGACCCAGCCGCCCCAGGCCTCGCGCCGGGGACGATGGAACCGCGGCCAGCCGACGGTCGTCTCGGGCACTCCGGCCGCCTCGATGACCGCGCAGAACGCCGCCACATCGTCGAGCCGCAGGCAGCAGCCGAACGAACTCTGCGCGGGATCGAGATCGGGGTAGGGAAAGAACTCCAGGGTCAGCCCCCCGCGTTCGAGGATCATCCACCCTGCGTCCCGCCAGCTCTCGCCAAAGCCCAGCGCGGCAAAGAATGCGGCCGTCGCGGTGAAGTCACGCGAGGGCAGGTTGGGGGTGGCATGATCGGCCATTGGCGGGTTCCTTATGAGTTGGAACGGTCAAGCGCCGGTGCGACCGGCCCTGAATGGCCCGATCGTCGCGCCGCGGGTCGACCGGCTCCGGCCTGTTCAGGGGTGGCTTTCCGGGGGAGCGAGCCCAGCAGCACCAGCGCCGGGAGAAAAACATAGGTGTTCATGAGCGCATCAAAGATGGTCATCCCGATCAGCGCCAGCGCGACGTAGCGGGACGATTGCCTCGGTGCCGGTGCGATCGACGATGGTCGGTAGACTGCGGCGACGATCATCAGCACGACCAATGTCAGCCCGATAAGACCGAAAAAGCCGACGATCATGAGGGTCAGGTCCCAGGGCCGGAAGGTCGTGTACCAGTCCCATCGACCTCTGCCGGTTACCAAGAACGACTGGACCTGAGGCAGATTGGCGATCGCCCGGTTGATCCGCCATTCGAGTGAGTAACGGCCGATTCCTTCAAGGAACCCGAACAGCCTTGCGATGCGATCGGCGGTCACGCCAAAGCTGGTGAGGGACACTGTGCCCTCGAGGACCAGTCCGGCACCGCCGGTCAAGGATAGCAGGCCCAGCCTGTAGATGCCGTTGTGTCGCTCAAGCCAGGGTGCAACCTCCAGCCAGGCTATTGCCAGGACCATCAGGCAGATCGCCCCTACAGACTGGGCACTCACGGTCATGGCGATCAGGATTGCCGCCAGAACCCACTGCCCCCCCCGAGACGCGGGGCCGACAGAGAACCGGGCCCGCCACCACGCCGCAACCGCGGCTGCCGCAATCCAGATCCCGTACTGATTGCCGTGCTCGAAAAAGGCCATGGGACGATAGCCCCAATAACGCGTCACGCCGTCCGCGTCGAAAGGGTGCGGCCCGTAAAGCAGCTGATGGACCCGGAGCGGGCTGACCGTTTCGATCAGGCTGACCGGCAGCAGCAGGAGCGAAAAGAGGATCAGTGCATCGATCAGCACAACCCGGTCCTCGGCCCGCGAGAAGTAGATGCGTCCCAGGAACCATGGCACCGCCCAGTTGCCGATCAGCAACATCACAATCCGAAGCGTTGGCGGATCGGGGTCAGGGACAAATAGGACCGCCTGTGCCAGGGGCCACAGGCAGAACAGCACAACAGGAAGATCGACCATTTTCGGACGGAAGGTCAGCAGACGGGGGAAATCGCACCAGGCTGCCGCGACCAAGGCCGTTAGGGCCACAATCCAAGCCTTGTGGAGCATGAAGAATGGGGTTGGGATCAGTACGCCCATGATCCACAACGGCACCGCCACGTTAGGATCGATGTCGTAATAGGCTTCGGCCGGGAGCAGGGCGAGGCCACCCAGATAGATCACGGCGGCATAGGATCTGGCCCTGGCGGCCTGGACCGCCTTTCGGGTGAGCAGGAATGCAACCGAACCTGCGGCAAAAATCAGATAAACCAGCGGAATGGAGATCATGAGCCTATGGGTCTCAGCCTGGGTGGTCCGGATTCGGTTTGCCCCGGTTTCGAGCAACCCGGGCGAGTCTGCGGGCGCTCCACCGGGTTCGCAAGTGCAAATGCCTGGAATGCGCTCGTGCGGGCCAAGCTCGGGCAACGGTGGGCCTCTACCTTGGCTTTCTTCGCGTCCGGACCGATGCGCTGTTGTCGTTCGGTTCTGGGCCTGGCTGGTCCCGGCAACGGTGGCCGTTTCCCGGAACACACCACCAATCGGTCGGCGCCGAGACGCAGGGGCCACCCGGGTGCCGGCCGGGCCGGTTTGCCCGTCGATGCCCCTGTCCCATGGCCACGTCCGGTCTTTGCCCAACCGTTTGTCGCTGGAGCAACCATGAGGGAACGGCAAGATGGGGTGAAACAATCACGATGCCCATTGCCAGCCGCCGCGTCTCCCGCGCATGTTCTATCCGTTCCGGGGGAGATGCCATGCCGCGCCACGCCAACCGCCTGCTCGCCACGGTCGCGACCATTTTCGCCGCGCTGGTGCCAGCGGGGATGAGCCAGGCCAGCTCCGACTACTCCTGCAGTCCCAGTTGGATCCTGGCTTCGTCCGGGTCGGACTGCGGCGACCGGATCTATCTGGCCCCGGGCAACGACACCCGCGTGAACCTGCTGCTCCTGCTGCGCGACCGTCTCCCGGCGGGGGCCGGGCCCAGGGTCTACCCCAAGCCCGACTATCCCTGGCAGGACATGGGCAACACCTTCTTCGACTGGGACCGGCTGCAGGCCGGTTACTGGCCCGACGGAGGAGCGGGCTATGGCGGTTGGGCCTCGGTCTGCGTCAGCCTGGGTTCGGGCGACAGCGATTTCGAACGGGCGGTCCGGGCCAACAAGGGGCTGCCCGGGGCGGAAGGCACCGCGCTGGTCGCGGCGCGGGCGCGGCTCAAGGCGACCTGCGAGGCCAGCGATGCCCCCAAGGCGCCCTGGCCCGAGGGAATCGCGTCGGCCCCGGGCCGGGCGTTCCTGGCCTATCTCCAGGCCGCCGATGCCTTTTACGCCGGGCATTGGGCCGAAGCGCGGGAGGGCTTCGCGGGACTGCTGCCGGCCAAGGGCAGCAAGGTGCCGGCCGATCCCTGGCTGGCCGAGGCGGCGCTTTACATGGTGGCGCGGACCGATCTCAACGCGGCCATGGCGGGTGCCTTTGGCGAGTGGGGCGATTTCGCCGGGCCCGAGAAGGTGGATCGGGTGACCCTGTTGCGGGCCCGTGGCGGGTTTCTGGGCTACATCGCCACCCATCCCCAGGGGCTCTATGCGGATTCCGCGAGAGGGCTGGTGCGTCGCACGGTCTGGCTCGAGGGGGATAACGCCGCGCTGGCCCGGCTCTACACCGCGCTGCTCGGCTCGGTCGCACCGGATCACGAGGATGCGGGACGCCTGGTCCAGGAGATCGACGCCAAGCTGCTGTTCGCGAAGGATGCCGGCAGCGCGATCGAGGGGCCGGTGCTGCTCGCCGTGTGGGACCTGATGCGGATGCGGCAGTACACCCAGGATGCGGGCAGCGGCCGCGCCCCGCTGGACAATGGGCTGACCCTGATGGAGCTGCAGGCCCAGGCGCCCCGCTTCGCGGCCCGGCCAGACCTGTTCCAGTACCTGCAGGCCAGTCATGCCTTTGCCGTGCAGAAGGACATGAAGCAGGTGCTGCGGCTGCTGCCCGATGACGCCCGCCAGCCGGGCTACGGTCCGCTGGCCTTCAGCCGCCAGGTCCTGCGTGGACTGGCGCTGGCCGCCCTGCGCGATCCCAACGAGGCCGGGTTCTGGCGCGACCTGCTGGGCGGCGCGACCGGTCTGTGGCAGCGCCCCACGGTCGAGCTGGCCCTGGCGATGAACCTTGAGCGCCGCGGCAAGCTGGGCGAGGTCTTCGCGCCGGGCTCGCCCATCACCGACCGGACCGTTCGCGAGATCCTGCTGCTCCATTCCGCCGGTCCGGCGTTGCTGCGGGGAGCGGCGCTAGCCGCCGACCGGCCCGGGCACGAACGCGACCTTGCCCTGTTCACCCTGCTTTACAAGCAGCTCAGCCGTGGCGACTACGCCGGATTCCTGGCCAGCCGGGGGCTGGTGCCCGCCGGAGCCGATGCCAAGGGCGGACTGTGGGACCTGATCGCGGCGGAGGCGATTCCGGTCGGGCTGTTCACCGCGGGCGAGACCACCGGCCCGGACTATGCCTGTCCGGCCCTGACCGCCACGGTGGCGACGCTCGCCCGGAGTCCGGCCAACCCGCGCGCACAGCTGTGCCTTGGCGAGTTCTGGCGTCTCAACGGTTTCGATGGGTTCTCCCAGCCCGATGTCGCGCCGCCGTCCGACGAACTGGGCGGCACGCCCAGCCTGTTCCCCGGCAAGCCGTTGAGCCGGGGCACGATCTATGCCCAGGTCATGGCCGATCCGGCGGCGGGCGCCGATGACAAGGCCTATGCCTTGTACCGTGCCGTCAACTGCTATGCTCCCAGCGGTTACAACGGCTGCGGCGGAGCGGAGGTCCCGGTAAGCCAGCGCAAGGCCTGGTTCCTGCGCTTGAAGCGGGACTATCCCCAGAGCCGCTGGGCCCGCAAGTTGTCCTATTACTGGTGATCCGGCGTGCTCAGCCTGGACGAAGGCTGGCCCTGGCGGCGGGCCTTGTGCTGGCCGGTTGCGGGCCCGATCCCTTGGCCGGAGGGCAGGGCGGGGCCTATTTCCTCTGGGCGGGGGTGCCGGCGCCGTCCGGGCTGGCGCAAGCCGAAACGGTCTACCTGCTGGCGGGGGAGGTGCGGCACGGCCAGCCCGGCCGGCTCGTGCCGCTCCGCGCGGTGCCACGCATCGCGGGCCCCGACCTGTGGCTGGTGGTCCGCACCGAGCGGCTCGACTGGGATGAGGAGACCCACGCCCAGTTGCAGCGGCTGCTGCGGCAATGGCGCGCGGCCGGCAATCGGGTGATCAGCGTGCAGATCGATTTCGATGCCGCGACCCGCGGGCTGGCCGGCTACCGGATGTTCCTCGCCGATCTGCGCCGCCGCCTGCCTCCCGGCACGCGGCTGTCGGTTACCGGGCTGCTCGACTGGAGCGCGAACGGCGCTCGCGCCGATCTGGACGGGCTCGTTGGTGTCGTCGACGAGATCGTGGTCCAGACCTACCAGGGGCGGCGCACGATTCCGGGTTACGACCGCTATCTGGCGGGGCTGGGGCGGCTGCACCTGCCCTACCGGGTCGGGATCGTGGCCGATGGCCGGTGGCGTGAACCGGCCGCTCTGCGGCGTGATCCGCTCTACCGGGGGACCGTGGAGTTCCTGCTGGCGCCTCAACGCCGGTAGGGCGGGGGATGGGTGCTGTCCTTTCACTTGGCGTTCATCCCCGCGCTGGCTATAGCCTGACGCCATGCAGACCCGTTCGCCGTTCAAGCTCGCCGTTTTCGCCGTCGCCACCACGGCCCTGCTGCTCACCACCGGGTGCGGCGGCCGGGGCGGCAAGACGCGCGACACGGCCTATGTCGCGCGCGACGTCGATACGCTGTACCTCGCCGCCAAGGACCGGCTCGACCGGGGCCGGGTGAAGGAAGCGGCGGCCCTGTTCGACGAGGTCGAGCGGCAGCATCCCTATTCGCCCTGGGCCCGTCGCGCCCAGTTGATGAGCGCCTTCAGCTATTATGCGGCGCGCGATTACATCAAGGCGATCCAGGCGGCGCAGCGGTTCCTGTCGATCCACCCGGGCAACAAGGACGCGCCTTACGCCTATTACCTGATCGCGATCAGCCAGTACGAGCAGATCAGCGACGTCACGCGTGACCAGAAGGCCACGGCCCAGGCGCTCGCCTCGATGAACGAGCTGATGCGGCGCTACCCCAACACCCGCTATGCCGCCGATGCGCGGCTCAAGCTCGACCTGATCAACGATCACCTGGCGGGCAAGGAAATGACCATCGGCCGGGCCTACCAGCGCGAGGGCAAGTGGCTGGCGGCCTCGCTGCGCTTCCGCACCGTGGTCGACAAGTACCAGACCACCAGCCACACGCCTGAGGCGCTTTTCCGCCTGACCGAGAGCTATCTGTCGCTCGGCCTGCCCGACGAGGCGCGCAAGGCGGCGGCGGTGCTCGGCCGCAATTACCCCGGCGACGAATGGTATCAGCGCGCCTTTGCGCTGATGCAGAAGTACGCGCCGGATTCGTCGGCCGCCTGACCGGGCATTTCTACCGGTACGGTTGACTTCCCGCCGGGCGAGGGCACATGGTGACCCATGCTCTCGCAGAAGACCCGCTACACGATCCGCGCGCTGCAGCACCTGGCCGATCACTGGCAGCAGGGGGCGGTGCGGCTGGACGCCGTGGCCGAAGCGCAGAACATCCCGCGCAAGTTCCTGACCGTGATCCTGGCCGAGCTGGTCCGCGAAGGTCTGGTGATCTCGCATCGCGGCCGCGATGGCGGCTATGAGCTCGCCCTGCCGCCGGTCGACATCCGCTATGGCGACATCATCCGCCTGACCCGCGGCAGCCTGGCCCTGGTGCCCTGCGCCAGCCGCAATGCGCACGAACACTGCACCAATTGCCTGCCGGAGGTGGAATGCCGCCTGCGCGGGCTGATGCTGACCCTGCGCGACGAGATGGCGGCCATGCTCGACCGGATGACCCTGGCCGATCCGATCGAGGTCGAGCCGCCCTTCGCGGACGATCCGGCCCCGGCCTTGGCGGACTGAGCCGACAAACCTCAGCTTTGCCACCGGCAAGCGATCCTACAGTTGTCTACTGATTAGGTAGAGTTAAACGGGGAGCCCGAAGGAGGCACCCTGTCATGGCCAACCCGAATCATCCGCAGCCCCTGCCGCCGCGCGAGACGCCGCCGGCCGATCAGGTGGCAAGCATTGCGCTCGATGCGGTCGCCAAGGCGATTGCCCGGCTGCGCTACGGCACGATCGGTCTGACCATCCACGATGGCCGGGTGGTCCAGCTCGAAGTGACCGAGCGCCAGCGCTTCACCTGACCGGACCTGCCGGGCACCGGCTGTCCGCAAGGTCTTACCCCGCGTCCCGGCCGCGTTCCGCCGGACCCTTTCGATGCAGACCGGGCCTCCGGATGCATCCATTCCCTTACGCAAGGATTGGATCATGCATACGTTCGTCCGTTCCGGCCTGCTGGCCGCCACCGCCCTGGCCGCCGGCCTGACCCTTCTGCCCGAAGCCGCGCTCGCCGCCGATGCCGTTGCCCCGGGCGAGCCTGCCGCCGCCCAGGTCGACGATGACGCGACGGGCGCGCGCGGCGACGTCATCATCGTCACCGCCCGCCGCCGCCAGGAGGCCGCCCAGGCCGTGCCGCTGGCGATTTCGGTGATCAAGGCGGACAGCGTCGAATCGACCGGCAACTTCAACATCGTGCGCCTGCAGCAGTTGGCGCCGACGTTGCAGGTCTACACCTCCAACCCGCGCAACACCTCGGTCAACATCCGCGGGCTGGGGGCGCCGTTCGGGCTGACCAGCGACGGCTTCGAGCAGGGCGTGGGCATCTATGTGGATGACGTCTACAACGCGCGCGTCGCCGCCGCGACCTTCGACTTCCTCGATATCGCCCAGGTCGAGGTGCTGCGCGGGCCGCAGGGGACGCTTTACGGCAAGAACACCACCGCCGGGGCGATCAACATCACCAGCAACCAGCCGACCTTCACTTATGAGGGGCGGGCCGAGCTGACCGTGGGCAACCTCAACTTCAAGCAGGGCAAGGCGGCCGTGTCCGGTCCGCTGTCGGACACCGTCGCGATCCGGCTGGCCGGCGCCGTCACCAGCCGCCGCGGCACGATCTACAACGTCACGAGCCGTCAGTTCATCAACGCGCAGGACAACATCGGCCTGCGCGCGCAGTTGCTGTGGAAACCGAGCGACACGCTCTCGCTGACCCTCTCGGGCGATTACAGCGCGCAGGATCCGGAATGCTGCGGCACGGTCTATGTCCGCACCGGGCTGACCCAGCGCGCGCTCAACCGCCAGTACGCCGCCCGTGTCGCGGCGATCAACGCGGCCAATCCCGGGCGCAACTATGCCGTGCCCAGCACCAATCCGTACGATCGCCTGACCGATCTCGATTCCAACCTGAACGCCGGCAACAAGATCGGCGGCGTCTCGCTCAAGGCCAACTGGGAGCTGGGCGCGGGCAGCCTGACCTCGATCACGGCCTGGCGCTTCTGGGACTGGAAGCCCGAGAACGATCGCGACTTCACCGGTCTGTCGATCGTCGCCAAGTCGCAGAACCCGTCGCAGCAGAACCAGTACAGCCAGGAGTTCCGCTACAATTACTCGGGCGACACGATCGATTTCGTGGTCGGTCTGTTCGGGTTCAAGCAGCGGATCGACACCCAGGGCACCGAGCAGCAGGGCACTGACGCCGCGCTGTGGAGCCTGTCGCCGTCCACTTCGCCGACCAATGTGGCCAACATCCCGGCGACGCTGGCCGGGCTGACCGCGACCAACACCCAGTACCTCAAGAGCGACAGCGCCGCGCTGTTCGGCCAGGCCAGCTGGAAGCTGACTCCCGAGCTGACCATCCAGCCCGGCGTGCGCCTGAACTACGACAAGAAGGAAGGGTTCTACCAGCGCGTGGTGACCACCGGAGCCGGCGTGGTGATCCCCAGTTGCGCCCCCACGGCGACCGCCGGGAACGCCGTGCTGACCGCGCAGTGCGGGGTCTACCAGCCGCAGTTGACCACGCCCTCGGCCAGCGCCTGGAACTTCACCTATGACTTCAACGTCAACTACAAGTTCGCCCGCGACGTGCTGGGCTATGTGACCTTCGCCAAGAGCTTCAAGACCCTGGGCATCAACCAGAACGGTCTCCCGCTTGACGCCAACAACCAGCCGGACCTCAGCACCAGCACGGTCCGCCCGGAATCGGTCCTGCACTTCGAGGCTGGCCTGAAGACCCAGTTCCTCGACCGCCGCGCGACCTTCAACCTCAGCGCCTTCATCACCGACATCAAGGACTTCCAGGCGACGGTGAATGGCGGCCAGTTCGGCACGGTGCGCGGTTATCTGGCCAATGCCGAGAAGGTCCGTTCGCAGGGGATCGAGGCCGATTTCAAGATCGTCGCCAGCGACCGGTTCACCGCCTATGCCAACGGCGCCTACACCGACGCCAAGTACAAGCGCTTCACCAACGCGCCGTGCCCGCCGGAACTCGCTGGCGGCACCTTCTATGCGGTGGGGGTGACGCCGGACCTGTCGCTGGCCGGGGTGCCCGGTTCGCCCAGCCCTCGCGCCTGCGACATCTCGGGCCAGGCGCTGCCGGGCGTATCGAAGTGGGCCTTCTCCTATGGGGCGGAATACAACGTGCCGGCCAAGCTGCTCGAGAAGGACGGGCAGATCTACTTCGGGGTCGACGGCAACTACCGGTCGAGCTGGAACTCGAACGCTTCCCCGTCGCGCTACACCGTGGTCGATGCCTATGCCCTGACCAACGTCCGCGCCGGCTTCCGGGGGGAAGGGCTCGACGTCTTCGCCTGGGTGCGCAACGCCTTCGACACCAACTTCATGGACCTGCTGCAGGTCGCGCCGGGCAATGTCGGGCTGATCGCCGGCCAGCCGGGCGATCCCCGCACCTTCGGCGGGACGATCAAGGTCTCGTTCTGACGGTGTCATACGCCTGAAACCTGAGGGGCCTGTGTGCGCACGGGCCCCGTCATGCTATTGTCGCGGGGCTGCCCGGGGGTGGGCAGAAGGGGGACCCATGCGTTGGAGTGCGATCGCGCTGGCCGGGCTCGGGGCCCTGGCCGGCACAGCGGGGGCGCCGTTGCGGGCGGAGACCGGCCATGACGGCCTGACCGTGACCGGCACGATCCGCCTGCGCCTGGATGCCATCGACGGGCAGGCCCGCACCGGAGCCAACAGCCACGACGTCCTCTACGAAAGCCGCACCCAGATCCGCGCCGCCTGGCAGCGCGACTGGCTGCACCTGGTCGGCGAACTGCACGACAGCCGTGTGGGGGGCGCCAACCCGGGCACGCCGCTGGGCACGGGCGAGGTCAACACGCTCGAGCCGGTGATTGCCTATGTCCAGGCCGATCTGGGGCCGGTGTTCGGGCCGGGCAGCACGGCCAGCGTCCAGGCCGGGCGGCTCGGCCTCTCGCTGGGGTCCCGCCGGCTGGTGGCGATCGACGACTATCGCAACACGATCACCGCCTTCACCGGCCTGCGCGGAGATATCGCCACGCCCTCGGGGATCAAGGCCACGGTGTTCTATGCCCTGCCGCTGCTGCGCCTGCCCGACGACGGGCCGGGGCTGCGCGCCAACCGCTTCGCGCTGGACAAGGAAAGCTTCGACACGGTGCTGTGGGGCGGGTTCCTGGCGCAGCAGCGCAAGGGCTCGCCGCTGCTGCGCGAGATCGCCTTCCTCCACCTCGGCGAGCGCGATGTTCCCGGGCGGCCGAGTCGCGACCGCTCGCTCGATACGCTGAGCCTGCGCCTGGTCCGCGAGCCGCGCCCCGGCGCGGTGGAGTGGGGGCTGGAGGGTATCTACCAGTGGGGCTCGATCAGCGCCACGGCGGCGGCGGGTGCCCCGCGCCAGTCGGTCAGCGCCAGTTTCGTGCGGGCCCATGTCGGCTACAGCTTCACCGGGCCGTGGCAGCCGCACGTGCAACTGGAGTTCGACCGGGCGAGCGGCGATGGGCCGGGGGGCTCCTATGGCCGCTTCGACACGCTCTACGGCATGCGCCGGGCCGATCTCGCCCCGGCCGGGCTCTACAACGCGATCGTCCGCAGCAATGTCGTCTCGCCCGGGATCCGGGTGGAGGTGACGCCGTCGAAGCGGGTCGATGCCTTTCTCGGCTATCGCGCGCTATGGCTGGCCGACCGCCGCGATGCGTTCTCCTCGACCGGCGTGCGTGACGTCAGCGGCGCCTCGGGGACCTGGGCCGGGCACCAGTTCGACGGGCGCATCCGCTGGTGGCTGGTGCCGCAGCGCTGGCGGTTCGAGATCACCACCGTGCTGCTCGCCAAGGGGCGCTTCCTGCGCACGGCCCCCAACGCCCCGCCCGGGGCGACCACGCGCTATGGCAGCCTGAACCTGACCTTGAGCTTCTGAGCGGGACGCGCGCGAACGAGCCCTATTCGCCGAACACCCGGGCGAAGATCGTGTCGATCGCCTTGAAGTGATAGTCCAGGTTGAACTTGTCTTCGATCTGCTCAATCGTAAGTGCAGCAGTCACTTCCGGATCATTCTTGAGAAGTTCCATCAGGTTGAGCTGGCCGTCCGATTCCCACACCTTCATGGCGTTGCGCTGGACCAGCCGGTAGGCCGCGTCGCGCTCCAGCCCGGCCTGGGTGAGGGCCAGCAGGACCCGCTGCGAGTGGACCAGGCCCCCCATCTTGTCGAGGTTCTTCTGCATCCGCTCGGGATAGACCAGCAGCTTGTCGACCACCGAGGTGAGGCGGGCGAGCGCGAAGTCGAGCGTGATCGTGGCGTCGGGGCCGATGAAGCGCTCGACCGAAGAGTGCGAGATGTCGCGTTCGTGCCACAGCGCCACGTTCTCCAGCGCCGGAACCACGGCCGAGCGGACCATGCGGGCCAGCCCGGTCAGATTCTCGGTCAGGACCGGGTTGCGCTTGTGCGGCATCGCGCTCGACCCCTTCTGGCCGGGCGAGAAGTATTCCTCGGCCTCGAGCACCTCGGTGCGCTGCAGGTGGCGGATCTCGACCGCCAGCCGCTCGATCGAGCTGGCGATCACCCCCAGCGTGGCAAAGAACATCGCGTGCCGGTCACGCGGGATCACCTGGGTCGAAACGGGCTCCACCGCCAGGCCCAGCTTCTCGGCCACATACTCTTCCACCGAAGGATCGATATTGGCGAAGGTGCCGACCGCGCCGGAGATCGCGCAGGTCGCCACCTCGGCGCGCGCGGCGATCAGGCGGGTCTTGCAGCGGCTGAATTCGGCATAGGCCTCGGCCAGCTTCTTGCCGAAGGTGGTCGGTTCGGCATGGATGCCGTGGCTGCGGCCGATGGTGGGGGTGTACTTGTGCTCCAGCGCCCGGCGCTTGATCGCGGCGAGCAGGGCATCCAGATCGTCCAGCAGGATATCGGCGGCGCGCATCAGTTGCACGGCCAGGGTGGTGTCGAGCACGTCGGAGCTGGTCATGCCCTGGTGCATGAAGCGCGCCTCTGGACCGACCTGCTGCGCTACCCAGTCGAGGAAGGCGATGACGTCATGCTTGGTCACCGCCTCGATCGCGTCGATCGCGGCGACGTCGATCGCCGGGTTGGTCGCCCACCAGTCCCACAGCGCCTTGGCCCCGCTGGGCGGAACCACGCCCAGTTCACCCAGCTTCTCGGTGGCATGGGCCTCGATCTCGAACCAGATCCGGTAGCGCGCTTCCGGTTCCCAGATCGCGGTCATCGCGGGGCGGGCGTAACGGGGGACCATGGTTCGACTCCTGGCGGACAAGGGCGCGGTGCTGCTGCGGGCCGCTAGGGCGCAGGGCGGCGAATGGCAAGGCCCCGGGACAGGGGGCGGGCCGCTTTCACCAGCGAAAGGCGATGGTTTCCGTCCCTGCGGGGCGGCCGTCCGCATCAAACCGCTGCTCGCAGATGGTGCCTTGCCCATCCCGGTCGACCAGCACGACGGTGGAACACCGCGTGCCATAGTCCGGATCGGCGATGAACACGCTGGACAGGCGGGGCTCCGGGCCGCCCTCGTCCCAGGTGGCGGCGGTCGGCGTGCGGTCGGCCAGGGCGGCGAACAGCGGGGCGGGATCGCCGGTGGCGGCCTGCCTGAGCCAGCGTTCCAGCGCGTCCATCACCCGGCGGGTCTTGGCCCAGGGCGGGCTGATCGGCCCGTTCGACAGGCCATGGACCCCCGGCGTCAGCGGGTTGGCCTGGGGCTGGGGATGGTTGCCGTGGATGCAGGCCCCGGCCGGGTCGACCGTCAGCAGCGTGCAGGGATTCATCGCGGCGAGCCCGGCCGCAGCCGGGTCCGCCCCGCCCAGCACCGCGGTGACCAGCCCCCCGCGTGACGGACGCTCGGGGCGGGGAAAGCCGGGCACGCGGTAATTGGTCACCAGCGCCAGCCGCCCGGCCTCGGTCAGGCCCAGCCAGGTCCCTCCGGCGGACAGGTCGCGCCCGCCGATGATCCCGCTGCCATCGGTCCAGCGGGCCAGCGGAGCGGCGGGGCGGGCGTGGAATTCGTCCCGGTTGGCCGCGATCACCAGCCGCCATCGCGGGTGGGCCTGATGGGCCAGGGCGGCAAGGCACATCAGGCCGGCTTTCCGGATTCGCTCATCGGCTCCCTATATCAGACCCTTGGCGCGGAGCGAGACATGGCCGCCGCGGGCGACGATCACGTGATCGTGAACGGTGATCCCCAGCAGCCGCCCGGCCTCGGCGATGCGATGGGTGATCTGGATATCCGCCCGGCTCGGCTCGGGCGATCCGGACGGGTGGTTGTGCACCAGGATCAGCGCCGCAGCGCCGATGTCGAGCGCCCGGCGGATCACCTCGCGCGGATGGATCGCCGCTTCGTCGAGTGACCCATCGCCGACATGATCGTCGAGAATCAGCATGTTGCGGGTGTCGAGATAGAGAATGCGAACCCGTTCCACCGTCAGATGGGCCATGTCGATGGTCAGGTAGTCGATCAGCGCCTGCCACGAGCTGAGCACCGGACTGGCGCGGACCTGCTCGCGCGCCTGGCGCCGGGCGGCGATGGCCACGATCCGCAGGGCGGCGGCGCTGGCCTCGCCCATGCCCGGGTGGTGCTGCAAGGCCCGGGGATCAGCGTTGAGCACCGCCGCCAGCGAGCCGAAGCGTTGCAGCAGGCTGCGGGCCAGCGGCTTGACATCGCGCCGCGGGATCGCGCCCATCAGCAGCAGCTCGATAATCTCATGGTCGCCCAAGGCATCGATCCCGCCGGCCAGCAGCCGGGCCCGGAGCCGCCCGCGATGGCCGGCCGAGCCGGTTTGGGCTGCCGGCGGGGCATCGGGATCGTCGTCGAACATGTCGGGAGAGGTCAATACGGTCCTCCTGGGGAGCGTGCGACCCGAACCGGCAGCATTGCCTTTCCGCAGGCGAGAGCGCAAGGGTAGGACGATGAGCGAGGCCGCCGCCGACGATCCCCCCGCGCCCCGCGCCGTGCCGATCGAGCCCGAACCGGGCGCGGCTGAATGGCCCGCGGGATCGACCTCGCGCCGGTGGCGCTGGATGGCCTCGGCCGGGTTGCTGATCCTCGCCGGTCTGGGCACCGTCTGGCTGGCGCGGGAGCGTATCGCCGATGGCGTCATCGCCAGCCAGTTGCGCGACCTCAAGCTGCCGGCCACCTATCGGATCGAATCGATCGGCCCCACGCGGCAGGTGCTGCGCGATGTGGTGATCGGCCATCCGGCCGATCCCGATCTGGTGATTCCGCGAGCCGAGGTTGTCCTGTCGTTCGGGCTTGGTGGCCCGCGGATCGGCGCGGTGCGCCTCACCCGGCCCCGGATTTACGGAACCTGGCAGGGGAACCGGATCAGCTTCGGGGTGCTCGATCCGCTCCTCTTCGGACCCTCGGACGGCCAGCCACCGCAGCTTCCCGCGCTCAACCTCACGGTGCAGGACGGACGGGCGCGGCTGCTGGGTGACCATGGGCCGATCGGGGTCTCGTTCGAAGGGCAGGGCGGACTGCGCGACGGTTTCGTCGGCCATCTCGGGCTTGTCGCCCCGCAGCTTCGGGCGGGTGGCTGCACGCTTGAGCGGGCCAGTCTGTTCGGCCAGGTCCGCATCGAGCGGGCCCGCCCGGCCCTGGACGGGCCGCTCCGGCTGGGCGGGGTGTCCTGTCCGGACCGGGGGGGGCTGGCGGCCCGGGACGTGACCATGGGGCTGGCGCTGCGCGGGGACCGGTCGCTCTATGGCGGATCGGGGCGGATCACGCTGCAGACCAGGGCCATGGCTGCCGGTGATGTTCGGGCGATTGGCTGGAACGGCGCGATCGATGCCACCTATCGCGGCGCTGGTCTGACCGCCCGTTATGACCTCATCGGGCGTGGTCTGGAGCAGGCCCAGGCCGCCGCCGGAACGCTCGCGCTGTCCGGGGTCCTGCGCAGCCGCGGCGCGCTCGATCGCGTCGAGGTGGAAGGCACGCTGGATGCCGGGGGCGTGCGGGCGGGCGCGGAGCTGCGCCGGCGGCTCGGGGCGCTGGAGCAGGGTGGGGCCGAGACGCTGGCCGCGCCCTTGCTGCGGCAGATGCGCACGGCGCTCGCGCGCGAGGAGCGCGGCAGCCATCTGCGCGCGCACTACGTGCTGCGCGCCGGGGCGCTAGGTTTGAACCTGGTGGTGCCGCAGGGGCGGCTGACCGGCGGCAGCGGCACGACCCTGCTGGCGCTGTCACGGCTGCAGTTGGGAATCGGGCAGGGGCCCGCGCGGCTGGCTGGCAATCTGGTGACGGCCGGGCGTGACTTGCCGCAAATCAGCGCCCGGCTGGAACCGGGCCTGCGGGGCCGCACCCGGATCAGCCTGACCATGGCCGACTATCGGGCGGGCTCGGCCCGGCTGGCGGTGCCGCGTCTGATCGTGGAGCAGGATCGCAGCGGCGCCCTGGCCTTTGCCGGGGCCGTGCAGGCCAGCGGCGCCCTGCCCGGCGGGCAGGTGACCGGTCTGACCGTGCCCATCGCGGGACGGCGCGATGCGCGCGGGCGCCTCGCGCTGTGGCCGGCCTGCACCAAGGTGACGTTCACCACCCTGGCGATCGCGGATCTGGCGCTGGATGGTCCCGGCCTGAGGCTGTGCCCGGTCGCCGGCGGGGCGATCGTGCGGGACGATGGCCGGGGACTGCGGCTGGCGGTGGGAACGCCCTCGCTCGACCTCGCCGGACGGCTGGGCGGCACGCCGTTGCGGATCTCCAGCGGAGCGGCGGGCTATGCCGAACCGGGCGGGCTGTTCGTCAGCGCGCTCGATATCACGCTCGGCCCGGCGGCGACGGCCAGCCACTTCCGCATTGCCGATCTCAAGGCCCGGCTGTCGGGCGATCCCGCCGGGACCTTCGCCGGGGCCGACGTGCGGCTGGCCGCCGTTCCGCTTGACCTGCGCGAGGCAGCGGGGACCTGGCGCTACGCTGGTGGCCGGCTGACCATCGATGATGCCCAGTTCAGGCTGGAAGACCGTGAGCGGGTCCCCCGGTTCGAGCCCTTGCAGGCCGCCGGCGCCAGCCTGACCCTGGCCGACAACCGCATCACCGCGAGCGCCCGCCTGAGCGAGCCAGAATCGCGTCGCGACGTGACCCGCGTCGCGCTGGTCCATGATCTGGCGACGGCCCGGGGCCATGCCGACCTGGACGTGGCCAGGCTGACCTTCGACAAGGCGCTCCAGCCCGATCAACTGACCCGCCAGTTGCTGGGCGTGGTCGCCAATGTCAGCGGAACGGTCGAAGGCGAGGGGCGGATCGACTGGGCCGGGGATCGCCTGCGCAGCACCGGCCGGTTCCGCACCGCGGCGCTGGACCTGGCCGCCGCGTTCGGCCCCGCCAAGGGCATCCGCGGCGAGGTGGAGTTCACCGATCTGCTCGGCCTGGTCACCGCGCCGCACCAGCGGATCACCATCGCTTCGATCAACCCGGGGATCGAGGCGCTCGACGGCGAGATGCGGTTCCAGCTCAAGCCCGGCTCGGTCGTGGCGATCGAGGGCGCGCGCTGGCCGTTCCTGGGCGGGGCGATCGCGCTGCGACCCACCGAACTGCGATTCGGCGTGGCCGAGACGCGGCGCTTCGTGATCGACATTGCCGGGCTCGATGCCGCGCACTTCATCGAGCGGATGGAGTTGAGCAACCTCTCCGCCAACGGATCCTTCGACGGCAGCCTGCCGCTGGTGTTCGACGAGAACGGGGGGCGGATCGAGGGCGGACTGCTGGTCTCGCGCCCGCCGGGCGGCAACCTGTCCTATGTCGGGGCCCTGACCTACAAGGACCTGTCGCCGATCGCCAATTTCGCCTTCGATGCGCTGAAGTCGCTCGATTATCGCGCGATGCGGATCGCGATGGACGGAGCGCTGGAGGGCGAGATCGTCACCCGCGTCCGGTTCGACGGGGTCAAGCAGGGCGACGGGACGCGGCAGAACATCCTCACCCGCCGCCTGGCCCGCCTGCCATTGCAGTTCAACGTCAACCTGCGCGCGCCGTTCTACAGCCTGATCACCTCGGTCAAGGCGATGTACGATCCGGCCTACATCAAGGACCCGCGCAGCCTGGGCCTGGTCGATGCGCAGGGGCGTCCCCTGTCGCGTCCGGCCCAGGCCAGGCCCGTGGCGCCCGGCATTCAGCCCCCAGTCAGCGAGACCAAGCCATAATCCCTCGTGAATTGACCGATCGCGCTTCGCTTGCGAAAACGCTGCCGATGCAGGGACGAAGCAAGCGGGGCCGGGTTCGGGGCCATAAGGTGATGCTGGCGGCAGGAATGCTGGTGGCGGGATCGCTGGCGACGGGGGGGTGCATTTCGGTGAATGCGCCCGACAAGCCGATCGTCATCGAACTCAACATCAACATCCAGCAGGAGGTGGTCTACCGCCTGGCCGCGGATGCGGACAAGACGATCGAGAAGAACCCGGAGATTTTCTGATGATGGCCGCCACCCTGTTTCGCCGCTCTGTCTCCGTCGCGGTCCTGGCCGCCACGCTCGGCGCCGCCCTGGTCGCGGCCCCGGCGCTCGCCCAGCGCGACCCGGCCTATGCCGCCGCCCGCGCCGCCGGGCAGGTGGGTGAGCGGATGGACGGCTACCTCGGCTTCGTCGTCCCGCCGAGCGGGGATCTGAAGGCCCTGGTCGAGGACCTCAACATCAAGCGCAAGGCGGTCTACGCCCAGCAGGCCCAGGCCCAGCACGCCACGGTCGAGGAGTATGCCTTCACCGCCGGTTGCCAGGCCATTGCCCGGACAGCGCCCGGCGAGAAGTACCAGGCGCCCGACGGTTCGTGGGCGACCCGGACCAGCGCCCCGCCGCAACGCGATCCGCGCTGTCCCTGAGCTTCGCCGGCCCGCGCGGCCGCCCTTGCCGTGACCCCGCCGCGACCCCGCTCCGGCGGGGTTGCTGTTTGGCGGCCATGGGGCCGGGACGGCATACCAAAGGACAAAGCCGATGCGGTTGACTCGGTTTAACCGCCCGCCTAAGGGGGCGGCGCTCTCGGCGGGTGACCGTTGGGCGTGCCGAGCACCACAGACCGCGGAGCAAGGCGTGACCGACGAAACACCCGAAGAGAAGTCCATCGGCGAAGACGCGCGGATCGACGCGCTCGAGCAGCGGCTGAAGGCCGCGCGCGAGCGGGAAGAACAGCGCAATGCCCCGGTCAAGACGGAGTCCGACGCGAACTATCGCATGGGCAACCGGGTGCTGGGTGAGCTGGTGGGGGGGCTTGCAGGTGGCGCGTTCATCGGCTGGGTCGTGGACCAGGCCCTGGGCACGACACGGCACCAGGGGCTCCTCGTGATGTTGTGCATGGGGGGCGTCGTGGCCTTCCGGAACATCATCCGAATTGCCAGCCGTCCGCCTGAATAGGTTGATTGGCAAAGATTTTTGGTCGAACACGGGGTTACGGAAAGTGGCGGAAGGCAAGGTCGATCCGGTACACCAGTTCACGATCGAGCCGTTGTTCGGCACCGATCATCTGGCGATCGCGGGCTACAACATCGCTTTCACCAATTCGGCGCTGTGGATGGCGATCACCGCCCTTGTCCTGATGGTGTTCATCGGTGGCGGCGCGAAGCAGGCGGTCGTTCCCGGTCGCTGGCAGATGGCGGTGGAAAGCTTCACCGGCTTCGTCGACGATCTGCTGCGCTCGAACATCGGGGCCAACGGGCGCAAGTACCTGCCCTACGTGTTCTCGCTGTTCATGTTCATCCTGTTCGCCAACCTGCTCGGCCTGCTCCCGCTGGCCCTGGTCGGCCTTCACCCGTTCACCCCGACCAGCCACTTCACGGTGACCGGGGTGCTCGCGATCATGAGCTTCTCGATCGTGCTGGTGGTCGGCTTCGCCAAGCACGGCCTGCACTTCTTCTCGCTGTTCGTGCCCCACGGCACGCCCGTGCTGATGATCCCGATCATTTTCCCGATCGAGCTGATCTCGTTCATGGTGCGCCCGTTCTCGCTCGGCCTGCGTCTGTTCGTCGCCATGATGGCCGGCCACGTCCTGCTGGAAGTGCTGTCCGGCTTCGTCATCTCGGGCACCAACGGCGGCGCGCTCACCTTCGGCATCGCCGCGCTGCCCAGCTTCGTGCTGATGGTTGGTATCTGCGCGCTCGAGCTGCTGGTCGCCGGGATCCAGGCTTACGTTTTCGCCCTTCTCACCTGCGTCTATCTGAACGACGCTGAGAACCTCCACTGATTTCTCAAACACATTCCCTAACGGAATAAGAACAAGGAGTTTTTGACATGGACGCTCAGAGCGCAAAGCTTCTCGGTGCTGGCCTGGCCGCAATCGGCGCTGGCCTGGCCTCGCTCGGTGTGGGCAACGTCTTCGCGAAGTTCCTGGAAGGCGCGCTGCGCAATCCGGGCGCTGCCGACGGCCAGCAGGGCCGCCTGTTCATCGGCTTCGCCGCCGCGGAACTTCTGGGCCTGCTGTCGTTCGTCGTCGCGATGATCCTCGTCTTCGTCGCCTGACGAATTCGACCGACTGACCGCCCGCGGGCGGCGGCGCTCCTTCACCGGACGCTCCGCCCCGGGTCGACCCGTTCCAGCCCGGGACCTGTGCAATGCCTCAGATAGCTCAGCTGGCCACCACCTATTCCAGCCAGATCTTCTGGCTGCTGGTGTTCTTCGGCCTTGTCTTCTTCGTCGTCGGCCGGGGCATGGTGCCCAAGGTCATGGCGACGGTCGATGCGCGCGACAAGCAGATCGCCGCGGATCTGGCTGCGGCGGATGCCGCGCGGAAGGCGGCAGACGCCCAGGAAGAGGCCTGGCGCACCCAGGCCAATCGTCAGCGTGCCGAGGCCCAGGCGACCATCGCCGCGGCTAAGGCCGAAGCGGCCAAGGCGGCCGAAGCGCGGCTGGCGGTGGCAGGGCAGGGCATCGATGCCCGCCTGGCCGAGGCCGAGGCGCGCATCGCGGCGGCCCGGGCCGGCGCGCTGGATGAGATCGAGGCCGTCGCGGCCGAGGCGGCCGGGGACATCGTTGCCCGGCTGGCAGGCCTGACCGTCGATGCCGCCACGGCGCGCGGCGCGGTGAAGGAAGCGCTCCATGGCTGATCTGATTGCCCTGCTCGCCGCCGCTGCCGAGCATGCTGGCGGCCACGAAGCCGCCGAACCGACCGTGGCCGGGCTCGGCGCCGGCTGGTTCGTCGCCCTGGCGATGACCACGCTGATCCTCGTCATGCTGTGGAAGAAGGTTCCCGGCGTGATCACGTCGGGGCTCGACAAGTCGATCGCGGAAATCCGCCATCAGCTCGACGAGGCCAAGCAGTTGCGGGCCGAGGCCGAGGCGCTCCGCCAGGAGTATGCCGACAAGATCGCCAATGCCGAACGCGAGGCGGCCGAGATGCTCGACCATGCCCGGCACGAGGCCGAAGCCATCGTCAAGAAGGCCGAGGCGGACACGACCGACCTGATCGCCAGGCGGGAAAAGATGGCGGGCGAGAAGATCGCCGCCGCCGAACTGGCGGCCGTCCAGGACCTGCGCGCCCGCGCGGCTGCGGCCGCGACCGCTGCGGCCGGTTCGCTGATCAAGGCCCGCCACGATGCCGGGGCCGACAAGGCGCTGGTCGATCAGGCGATCGCCGGGATCTGATCCGGGACGTCATTGGTTATGCAAAAGCCCCCGCTTCGGCGGGGGTTTTTTGTTCAGGTTCGCGCAGAGGCGCAGAGGCGCGGAGGCGCAAAGAGGTCGCGGCAGCGGCAGCGCCGCGCTCTTGTTCAAACTGCGCATTGGATCGCACCGGTTGTTGCGCCCGCTTCGCGGGGGGGGGGGGCACGCGGAAGATCTCTGCGCCTCTGTGCCTCTGCGCGAACAAAAAACTGGTGATCGCCGCGGCGCAATGGCGTGACCTCGCCGCTTGCCTTCGCTAGAACAGCGCGCGAACATATGGCCTGCCGATGCTGACCCGACTTGCGATCCGCAACATCGTCCTGATCGAGGCGCTCGACCTGGAGTTCGGGCGCGGGCTGGGCGTGCTGACCGGCGAGACCGGCGCGGGCAAATCCATCCTGCTCGATGCGCTCGGCCTGGTGCTGGGCAACCGCGCCGACAGCGGGCTGGTGCGGGCGGGCGAGGACAAGGCATCGGTTTCGGCCAGTTTCGAGTTCGAGGTCCTGCCCGAGGGCATCCGCGCCGCGCTGGCCGAGGCCGAGGTCGAGTTGGAGCCCGGCGAACCACTGATCGTCCGGCGCCAGCTCAAGCCCGATGGCGGCAGCAAGGCCTTCCTCAACGACCAGCCGGTGGGCGTGGCCCTGTTGCGCGATATCGCGGCGTTTCTGGTCGAATTGCATGGCCAGCATGACGATCGCGGCCTGGTCAATCCGCGGGGACACCGCGCCCTGCTCGATCGCTACGCCCGGGCGGACGTGGCCGGGGTCGAGGCCGCCTGGCGCACCTGGCGCATGGCGGAGGACCGGCTGTCCGCCTTGCGGGCGCGGGTGGCCCAGGCGGCGGCTGACCAGGACTTGCTGCTGGCGCACCTGGCCGAGCTGACGGCCCTTGCACCCGTTGCCGGGGAGGAGGACGAGCTCGCACTGGCCCGGGCCACGATGCAGAAGGGCGAAAAGCTCGCCGGGGATCTGGCCGAGCTTCAGCACTTGTGGCTCGGATCGGATTCGGCGCTGGCCCAACTGCGCGGCGCGGCGCGGCGGCTCGACCGGATCGCTGCCGAGCACCCGCTGCTGGCCGAGGCGCTGGCCGCGCTGGACCGTGCCGTGGTCGAGGCCGGGGAAGCCGAGGATCGTCTTTCGGCCGCCGCCGAGGCGCTGGCCCACGATCCCGCCGCGCTCGACCGGATCGAGACGCGCCTGTTCGATCTGCGCGCCGCCGCGCGCAAGCATGGCTGCGCGGTGGACGATCTGCCCGACCGGATGCAGGTGATGCGGGCCCAGCTCGACGCGATCGAAGGCGGCGAGGGCGAGATCGCCGCTCTGGCGGCCAGCGCGCAGGAAGCCCAGCTTGAGTACCAGGCCCGGGCCGAGGCGCTGTCGGTCATGCGGGTCGAAGCGGCGCAGCGGCTGGATCGCGCCGTGGCGGCCGAGCTTGCGCCCCTCCGGCTGGACGCCGCGCGCTTCCGCACCCAGGTGCTGCGCCTGCCCGAAGATCGCTGGGGTCCCGGGGGCATGGACGCGGTCGAATTCCTGATCGCCACCAACCCCGGTGCCGATTTCGCTCCGCTCGGCAAGATCGCCAGCGGCGGCGAACTGTCGCGCTTCATCCTGGCACTGAAGGTTGCCCTGGCCGAGGAAGGCGGGGCGGCGACGGTCATCTTCGACGAGATCGACCGCGGGGTCGGCGGTGCGGTGGCCAGCGCGATCGGCGAGCGGCTGGCCCGTCTGGCGGCGGGTGGCCAGCTGTTGGCCGTCACGCACAGTCCGCAGGTCGCCGCGCGCGGCAACCGGCACTACTTCATCGAGAAGTCGAGCGAGGGGACCGTCACGCGCACCTCGGTCGCCCTGCTCGATGCGGCCGGGCGGCAGGAGGAGATTGCCCGGATGCTGTCTGGCGCCGAGGTGACTCCCGAGGCCCGCGCCCAGGCGGATCGCCTGCTCGAGCAGGCCTGAGCGGTGAACGATGCGCTCGATTTTCCGGTGTGGCACAGCCTGACCGGTCGCCAGGCCCATCTCGCCCGCCGGCATGGCGGGGCGCTGCGGATCGATCCGGCCTTCGGTCCGTTCGCCGCGGCGGCACCGGGGGCGGAACGCGATCTTGCGGCCCTGATCGACGATGGCGGTGAGCTGTGGATCGTGCAGCCCGATGCGCTGGCCGCGCCGCCGGGTCTGCGGGTCATCCGCGAGGCCCCGCTGGTCCAGATGATCGCCGATGGCCCGGGTCCGGGCCTGGAGGCCGACCCGGACATCGCGGTGCTCGGCGAGGAGGACGCGGACGCCATGGCGGCGCTGGCGCAAGCGACCCGGCCCGGTCCCTGGGGCCCGGCGACGCGGCGTTACGGCCCGTTCTATGGGGTCCATCGCGATGGCGGGCTGGCGGCGATGGCCGGCGAGCGGATGCAGCCGCAGGCCGGACTGGCCGAGGTCAGCGGGGTCTGCGCCTGGCCGCAGTATCGTGGGCAGGGGCTGGCGGCACGGCTGATCCGACGGGTCATGGCGGGCTTCGCCGCGCGCGGCGATCGGCCCTTCCTGCACAGCTATGCCGGCAATGCCGGGGCGATCCGGTTGTACGAATCGCTGGGCTTTCGCATCCGGCGCGACATGATGGTCACGGTTTTGGGGAAGGCAGAGTGAATCCGGCGGACATGAGCGAGGCCGAGGCCGCGAACGAGCTGATGCGGCTTGCCCGGCAGATCGCCCACCACAATCGGCGCTACCATGCGGAGGATGCGCCCGAAATCTCTGACGCCGACTATGACGCGCTGGTCCGCCGCAATGCCGCGCTGGAGGCCGCCTTTCCCCACCTGATCCGGCCTGACAGCCCGTCGCGTCAGGTCGGTCATGAGGTGTCGGCCTCGCCCTTGTCCAAGGTCACGCACGAGGTGCGGATGATGAGCCTGGACAACGCCTTCAGCGACGAGGACGTAACCGACTTCGTGGCGCGGGTGCGGCGGTTCCTGAACCTGCCCGAGGATGCCCCGGTGGCCCTGACCGCCGAGGACAAGATCGACGGCCTGTCCTGTTCGCTGCGCTATGAGCAGGGCCGGCTGGTCCGCGCGGCGACGCGCGGCGACGGGCAGGTGGGCGAGGACGTGACCGGCAATGTCGCCCACATTGCCGACATTCCCCAGATGCTGACCGGCGAGGTCCCCGACCTGTTCGAGATCCGCGGCGAGGTCTACATGGCCAAGGCCGATTTCCTCGCGCTCAACGCCGCGCAGGAGGACAAGGGCGACAAGCTCTTCGCCAACCCGCGCAATGCCGCGGCGGGATCGCTGCGGCAGAAGGATGCCCGGGTCACCGCCAGTCGGCCTTTACGCTTCCTCGCGCACGGCTGGGGCGCGGCCTCCGCCGTGCCAGAGACCTCCCAGTACGCGATGATGCAGCGGATCGCGGGCTGGGGCGTGCCGGTGTCGCCGCTGCTGGTGCGGTGTCCGGATGCCGCGACGGCGCTGGCGCACTATGCCGCGATCGCCCACCAGCGGGCCGACCTGCCCTATGACATCGACGGCGTGGTCTACAAGGTCGACAGCCTGGAATGGCAAGGTCGTCTGGGTTTCGTCGCCAAGGCGCCGCGCTGGGGCCTGGCGCACAAGTTCCCGGCCGAACGCGCCGAGACCACGGTGGAGGCGATCGACATCCAGGTTGGCCGCACCGGCAAGCTGACCCCGGTCGGGCGGCTGCGGCCGGTCTCGGTCGGCGGGGTGACCGTGACCAACGTCACCCTGCACAACCGCGACGAGATCGCCCGGCTAGGCGTGCGGGTGGGCGACCGGGTGGTGCTGCAGCGCGCCGGCGACGTCATCCCCCAGGTGGTCGAGAACCTGACCCGCGAGGCGCCCGGCGATCCCTATGCCTTTCCCGACCACTGCCCCGAATGCGGGTCCGAAGCGGTGGCCGAGGAGGGCGAGGTGGATGTGCGCTGCACCGGCGGGCTGGTCTGCCCGGCCCAGCGGACCGAGCGGCTGCGCCACTTTGTCAGCCGGGCGGCGCTCGACATCGAGGGGCTGGGCGAAAAGACCATCGCCGAATTCTTCACGCTGGGCTGGCTGGAAAGCCCGGCCGACATCTTCCGCCTGCGCCGCCGCCGCGACGAGATCGTCGGGCGCGAGGGGTGGAAGGACAAGTCTGTGGACAACCTGTTGGCAGCGATCGAGGCCAAGCGCAGCCCCGATGCCGCCCGGCTGCTGTTCGGACTGGGCATCCGCCATGTCGGCGCGGTGACGGCGCGGGACCTGATGAAGCGCTTCGTCACCCTGCCAGCGCTGCGAGCCGTGGCGGCGCTTGCTTCCTCCCCGGAACGGGGAGGGGGACCGGCGGAGCCGGTGGAGGGGCACCGTGGCGGGCAGGGAGAGCTTGGGTTCGGGGGCGAGGTTATGCCCGCCGACAGCCTGCCCCTCCACCACCCTGCGGGTGGTTCCCCTCCCCGTTCCGGGGAGGAAGCCCGCGCCGAACTCCTTGGTATCGAAGGGGTCGGCCCCGTCGTGGTCGAGGCGCTGGGCGATTTCTTCCATGAACCCCACAACGTGGCGGTGTGGGACGACCTGCTTTCGGAGGTCTCTCCCCCGGACTACGTGGTCGAAACCAAGGACAGCCCGGTGGCAGGCAAGACCGTGGTCTTCACCGGCAAGCTCGAGACGATGAGCCGCGACGAGGCCAAGGCCCAGGCCGAGGCGCTGGGGGCGCGGGCGGCCGGGTCGGTGTCGGCCAAGACCGATCTGGTCGTGGCGGGGCCGGGTGCCGGATCGAAGCTCAAGCAGGCCGAGGCGCTGGGCATTCCCGTGATCGACGAGGCCGGCTGGGCGGAGATTGTGCGAAGCGCGGGCTAGGGTGGTCCGCCAAACGAGGAGACTGGGCATGCGTGTGATGGCAAAGATCCTGACCGGCGCCGTGGCGCTGGCGCTAACCGCTCCGGCGCTGGCCAAGCCGGCGGCCCCGATCGCTGCGGCCGTGGCGGACAAGGCCCGTCCGGCCGATGACACGGCCCGCGATGCGGCGCGCAAGCCCGCCGAGATGCTGGCCTTCGCCCAGATCCGTCCCGGCATGAAGATCGGTGAGCTGCTGCCCGGGACCGGGTACTTCTCGCGCCTGTTCGCCAGGGCCGTGGGGCCGCGCGGGACGGTCTATGCCTGGCTGCCCGGCACCGGCCCGAGCCGCATGACCGAGCGCTTCGATCCGATACTTAAGGCCTATCCCAACGTCAGGCTGGTGCGGGGCGATGCCATCGCCGCCCCGGAAAAGCTCGACATGATCTGGACCAGCCAGAACTATCACGATCTCTACCTGCGCGGCGGCAACGCCGATGCCACGAACAAGGCGGCGTTTGCCGCGCTCAAGCCCGGCGGGACCTACCTGGTGGTTGACCATCGCGGCGCGGCGGGCACCGGGACAAGCGAGGCCGGCACCCTGCACCGCATCGACGAGGCGGCAGTCATCAGCGGCGTGCTCAGGGCCGGCTTCGTCATGGACGACGAATCGATGGCGCTGCGCCGGGTCGAGGACGATCACACCCTGCCGGTGTTCAAGCTGCACGACGCGACCGACCAGATGGTCCTGCGCTTCCGCAAGCCGGCCGGCTAGGGCCCGGCTTGCCTTTCGCCCGGCCCGCAGGACCGGGTCGGGCGGGACCCGATCCGACCGTGGCTAACCCGCGCCGGGCCATTGCGGAGCGGCGATCTTGCGGCAAGTATCGCCGCCCCAGCGATCCCAGGAAGCCCATATGATCCCGACCGAACCGACCGCATCTCCTCATGCCCCGCTGACCCGCAGCCTGTCCTGGCCGCACCTGATCGCGCTGGGGGTCGGCTCGATCGTCGGCACGGGCATTCTGACGCTGATCGGGGTCGGCGCGGATCGGGCGGGGCCGGCGGTGCTCCTGTCCTTCGCCATCGCCGGAGCGATCTGCGCCTGCGCGGCGCTCGCCTATGCCGAACTCTCGGCGATGATGCCCGCAGCGGGCAGCGCCTACAGCTACAGCCACAAGGTGCTGGGTCCGGGCATCGGCTGGATCGTCGGCTGGAGCCTGATCCTGGAGTATTCGCTGGTCGTCTCGACCGTCGCGGTCGGCTGGTCCGGCTATGCCGCCCCGCTGCTCGAGGCGGTCGGCGTTCCGGGCGCGCTGGTGAAGGGGCCGGAGCTGGGCGGGATCGTCAACCTGCCGGCGATCCTGATCATCGCCGTGGTGGCGGGCATGCTGGCGCTGGGCACGCGGGAAAGCGCGCGGATCAACACCGTGCTGGTCGTGGTCAAGATCCTGACGCTCAGCCTGTTCGTCCTGGTGGCACTACCCGCGTTCGATGCCTCGCACCTGACCCCGTTCATGCCCTATGGCTTCAGCAAGCATCTGGGCCCGGACGGGGTCGAGCGCGGCGTGATGGCCGCCGCGGCGATCATCTTCTTTGCCTTCTACGGCTTCGACGCCATTTCCACGGCCGCCGAGGAGGCGCACAATCCCGGACGCGATCTGGTGATCGGGATCCTGGGTTCGCTGGCGATCTGCACGCTGGTTTACGTGCTGGTGGCCGCCGCGGCGATTGGCGCGCGGCCCTTCGCCGACTTTGCCCAGAGCCCCGAGCCGCTGGCGCTGATCCTGCGCCAGATGGGCCGCGAAGGGGTGGCGCGGGTGGTCGCGATTGCCGCGATCATCGCCTTGCCCACCGTGCTGCTCGGCTTCCTCTATGGCCAGAGCCGGATCTTCCTCGCCATGGCGCGTGACGGCTTCCTGCCCACCTCGCTGGCCCGGCTCGGCGCGCGCGGAACCCCGACGCGGGTGACCACGCTGACCGCCGTGATCGTGGCGGTGCTGGCCGGCATCCTGCCGATCTCGGAGATCGCCGCCCTGGCCAATGCCGGGACGCTGATCGCCTTTGCCGCGGTGGGCATCTGCCTGATCACGCTGCGCCGCCGGCAGCCCGAGGCCGACCGGCCGTTCCGGGTGCCGGGGGGCATCCTGGTCGGCTGCGGGGCCGTCGCGGGGTGCCTCTACCTGTTCATCAGCCTGCCGACCAAGACCCTGATCGCCTGCCTGATCTGGAATCTCCTGGGCGGAGCGATCTACGCCGTGCGGGGCCGGCCGGGCCGCCGTTAGAAGGCGGACCAGTCATCCTGCGGCGCCTCGGCGAGGGCCAGGTTGCCGGCCACGGCCGGCCGGGACGCCGGCCGGGCGGCTTGCGATGACGGAACGCGCGGCGCGGGGGTGGCATGCCGCGCGGCGGCTTGCGGGGCATGGCCGGTGCGAAAGGCGTTGACCAGCCGGGTGAGTTCGTCGGCGCGATCCGCCAGCCCGCGCGCGGCAGCGGTGCTCTGTTCGACCATGGCGGCGTTCTGCTGGGTCATGCGGTCCATCTCGCCGATCGAGCCGTTGACCTGGGACAGGTTTGTCGCCTGGCGGCCAGCGGTATCGGCGATCGACTGGACGCTGCCGCGCACCTGGCCGATGCGATCCACGATCTTGGCCAGGGCCGAGCCAGTCTCTCCGACCAGGGCCACGCCTTGCTCGACCTGGCTGTTCGAACGGCTGATCAGGGCCTTGATCTCTTGCGCGGCGTCGGCCGAGCGCTGGGCGAGGGCGCGGACCTCGTTGGCCACGACGGCGAAACCCTTGCCGGCTTCCCCGGCCCGCGCGGCTTCGACCCCGGCATTGAGTGCCAGCAGGTTGGTCTGGAAGGCGATCCCGTCGATCACGCCGACGATCTTGGAGATCTCCTGGGCGGAGGTGTGGATGGCCTGCATCGCATCGACCGCCCGATCGACCACGCGGCCGCCTTCGCTGGCCTCGCCATGGACCTGGCTGACCGAGCGGTTGACCTCGGCCGCGGACTCGGCGTTGGTCTGAACGCCGGTGCTCACCTCGCTCATCGCGCGGGTGGTGCCTTCGATGGCCGCGGCATTCTGTTCGGTGCGGGTCGACAGATCGTCAGTGGCGGCGCGGATTTCCGAGGCGCTGGCATGGATATCGTAAGCCGCGTCAAGCACCGCGCCGATGGTTTCGCGCAGCGCCGCCGTGGCGCGATTGAAGTCCTGGCGCAGCTGGTCGTACTCCGGTGCCAGCGGTTCGTTCAGGGTGATCGACAGGTCCTTGCTGGCCAGGTGCTGCAGCCCTTGGCGCATGGTGCTGACGATCCGTTCGAGGGCGGCTTCCGATTCGCGAATGGACCGGACGTTGTGCGCAAACACGGCCATGGCCTTGGTCATTCGGCCGACGCAATCGTGATGCTGGGTGTAAAGCACCGGGCTGTCGATGTCGCCCCCGGCCAGAGCCTCCATGCGGACCACCGTGTCCACATAGGGCGTGCAGACAAGGCGGCTGAACAGCGGAACCAGGGTGAGCGTCGCCAGCAGGACCAGGGCCGAGACCCCGATGGGCCACAGAGCTCCGGGTGATCGCGCGGCGGCCACGGTGGCCAGCAGGCCCAGGGCGGACAGACTGCCGTGAACCGCCAGCATGAACCGGAACTTCACCCGGATCGGAGCATCGCGTTCGAACCACCGCAGCATCGCCAACTTCCTTTTTGGACGAGGCCGCTCTAGGTTGAGAATCAATGCATTCGGTTGCACCGACTCTATGCAGAACGCCCTAAGCGGCGTTTCCCGAAATTGATTTTGTCAACATGCCCGTTGAGGCAGGGTGGTCGCCGAAAGTGGACGCGGCGGTTGCCCGGATCGCAGGCTATCGCCCCCTCGGCCTGCGCCAGTCGGTCCGCTTGCGCAGCCACAGGATCGACCAGTCGCCCCGGACCAGCCGTGCGGCCAGGCGCAGTCCGGCGGCCCGGCAGGCCGAGCGGACCTGGGCTTCCTGCGTTTCGAGCAGGCCGGCCAGCAACAGGTGGCCGCCAGGGACGAGGTGCCGGCCGAAGTCGGGCGCCAGGCTGATCAGCGGCCCGGCCAGGATATTGGCGATGATCAGGTCATAGGGGCCCCGCGCAGTCAGCAAGGGGTGATCCATGCCATCCGCGATCAGCATCGTCAGCTGGCCCGACCCGGCGCCGAGCGGCACGCCGTTGGCGCCCGCGTTGTCGATCACCACGCCGGTGCAGACGTGGTCGATGTCGCTGGCGGTGGCCAGGGCCCGCGGCCAGAGGTCCAGCGCGGCAAAGGCCAGCAGGCCGGTGCCGGTGCCGATATCGGCGCAATTGCGCACGATCACGCCGCGCCGCCGCATTTCGGTCAGCATGGTCAGGCAGCCCGAGGTGGTGGCATGCTGGCCGGTCCCGAAGGCCTGGCTGGCGGGAATGACAAAATCGCGCAGCCCCGGTTCGTCCGCAGCGGGATGTTCGGGGGTGTGGACGTGGAACCGGCCGGCGCGGATCGGCTGAACCCCTTGCTGCGACAGGGTGAGCCAGTCGGTCTCGGGCAGCTTCTCGACGGTCAGGTCAGGGACATCGCCCGCGAAGAGGCCGGCCACCGCGGCGCGGTCCGCCCGGGTCGGCCGGCGGGGCAGCCAGGCCTCCAGACGCCAGTCCTCGGGCTGGTCCTCGGCCACTTCGCTGCCGGAAATGACGATATCGGGGTCCCAGTCGAACACGTCCTCGTGCGCGATCAGGGCCGCCTCGACCACGGGTCGCGGAGCGAACGCGGTGATCTTCCAGCTCACGGGCGGGCCTCCTTGGCTTCGCTGGCGAGTCGGGCCTGGAGCCCGGCAAACCCCTGCGAGGCATAGCGTCGACAAGCGCCGGTTTCGGCCAGCGGGGCCTTGCCGGCCAGCCGGTCGAACAGGTTGCTGGCCGACGGGTGAGGGGTGATCACCAGATCGCAGGGCAGCGAGGCGACCCGGGCGAGCGCCTTGCGGAAGCCGGCGACATAGTCGGGATGATCGGTGAAGCGGTAACCCGGGGCGGCCACCGCCGAAATGGAATCGGCATAGGCCATGGCATGGCAGGTCCGCCCCTCGCAGGCGCGCCAGGTCCAACTGGTCGAACCGGGGGAATGACCCGGCGTGGCATGGGCCTTGATCGCGATCGGACCCAGATGCAGCACCTCGCCATCGCGCAGCACCCGGCGGACCCGTACCGCCGGGAAAGGCGTGAGATCGCCGGACTGGGGATCCTGGGGAGCCGGGACCCCGGTTTCGAGCACCGCGGCGTTGGGCGCGGTCGCGGCCACTTTCGCTCCGGTCAGGCGCTGCAGTTCGGCAATCCCGCCGGCGTGATCATGGTGTTCGTGGCTGGACAGGATCCAGCGGACATCGCCGAGGCGGAAACCGGCCTTGACGATGCTGGCGGCAATCAGCCCGCCAGCATCGCGCGGACCACCGTCGATCACCACATGGCCCTGGGCCGAGGTGATCAGGATCGCGCTGATGCCGCAGGTTCCGACATACCAGACATTCGCGAAAATCCTTTGCGGCACAGTGGGTTCGCTCCAGCCATCGCGGCCGGCGCAGGCTTGCGGGACCGTGGGCGGAACGGGAGCGGCAGGAGCGACGGGCGTGGCGGCAAGCAGCAGGACAGGGAGAGTTGCGAAAGGCAGGGGCATGGCTTGTCCATAGGGCCAAGCGGGCGCAAGGCAAAGCACCTGCGCATTGGTACGGGTGACCGCCGCTTGTGCTTGCACCGCAGCGCGGAATCACTAAGGGGGAACGCGCGGACGGGGGCAGCCCACCGCCTGTCACCGGCGAAAAGCCGGAACAACTTGAGGAATACCGCGAAGATGGCCAGTGCGAACAAGGTTGGCACCCGCAACCGTCCGCTTTCGCCCCACCTGCAGATCTGGCGCTGGGGCCCGGCAATGCTCGTCTCGATCCTGCACCGCGTCACCGGATCCGGCCTGTCGCTCCTCGGCCTGGCCGTCCTGCTTTACTGGCTCGGCGCTCTGGCCAGCGGGCCCGAGACCTATGCCCAGTTCGTCAAATGCATGGTCCACCCGGTCGGCCAGCTCGTGCTGATCGGTCTGACCTGGGCCTTCTGGCAGCACACCGCCACCGGCCTTCGCCACTATGTGCTCGACATCGGCGCGGGGTACGAGCTGGAGACCAACGCCCGCTGGTCGGTCCTGACGATCGTCTTCTCGATCCTGCTGACCATCGGCACCTGGGCCATCATCCTCGCGCGCTAAGGAACCTCGTCATGGGTAACGGAACCTCGATCGGCCGCGTCCGCGGCCTGGGCTCGGCGCACAGCGGCGCGAGCACCTGGCTGCAGGAACGCTTCACCGGCCTCGCCAGCCTGCTCGTCTCGATCTATCTGCTCGTCTCGCTGCTGCTGCTGCCCGCCTACAACTACCTGACGGTCAAGGCCTGGATTTCCAAGCCCGTCCCGGCAACCGCCATGGTCCTGTTCGTGATCGTCAACTTCTGGCACGCCCGCGCCGGCCTGCGGGTGGTCATCGAGGATTACCAGCACGAACACGGCAGCAAGCTGATCTTCCTGCTGGCGCTCGATCTGGCCGCCTTCGCCGGTGCCGCCTTCGGCGTCCTCTCCATCGTCCGTCTCGCGCTCGGAGCCTGATAATGACCGCCCCTGCCTACAAGATCATCGACCACACCTATGACACGGTGGTCGTCGGCGCCGGCGGTTCGGGCCTGCGCGCCACCATGGGCTCGGCCGAGGCCGGACTGCGGACCGCCTGCATCACCAAGGTGTTCCCGACCCGCTCGCACACGGTCGCGGCGCAGGGCGGGATCGCCGCCTCGCTGTGCAACAACACGCCGGACCACTGGACCTGGCACATGTACGACACCGTCAAGGGGTCGGACTGGCTGGGTGACCAGGACGCGATCGAATACATGGTGCGCGAGGCGCCCCAGGCGGTCTACGAGCTGGAGCATGCCGGCGTGCCGTTCAGCCGCAACGCCGATGGCACGATCTACCAGCGTCCGTTCGGCGGCCACATGCAGAACATGGGCGAAGGCCCGCCGGTGCAGCGCACCTGCGCCGCGGCCGACCGCACCGGCCATGCCATGCTGCACGCCCTGTACCAGCAGAGCCTGAAGTACGCGGCGGACTTCTTCATCGAATACTTCGCGATCGACCTGATCATGGAAAACGGCCAGTGCCGCGGCGTGATCGCGATCTGCCTCGATGACGGCTCGATCCACCGCTTCAAGTCGCACGCCGTGGTCCTGGCGACCGGCGGCTATGGCCGCTGCTACTACACCGCCACTTCGGCCCACACCTGCACCGGCGACGGTGGCGGCATGGTGCTGCGCGCCGGCCTGCCGCTGCAGGACATGGAGTTCGTGCAGTTCCACCCGACCGGGATCTACGGCGCGGGCGTGCTGATCACCGAAGGTGCGCGCGGCGAGGGCGGTTATCTGACCAACTCCGAGGGCGAGCGCTTCATGGAGCGCTATGCCCCCTCGGCCAAGGATCTCGCCAGCCGCGACGTCGTCTCGCGCTCGATGGCGATGGAAATCCGCGAAGGCCGCGGCGTCGGCCCGCACAAGGACCACATCTTCCTGCACCTCGATCACATCGATCCCAAGGTGCTGGCCGAGCGTCTGCCGGGCATCACCGAAAGCGGCAAGATCTTCGCCGGCGTGGACCTGACCCGCCAGCCGCTGCCGGTGGTGCCGACCGTCCACTACAACATGGGCGGCATCCCCACGAACTACATGGGCGAGGTCGTGACCATCGGGGCCGACGGCAATCCGGAAACGGTCGTCCCCGGCCTGTTCGCGGTGGGCGAGGCAGCCTGCGTGTCGGTCCATGGCGCCAACCGCCTGGGCTCGAACTCGCTGATCGACCTTGTGGTGTTCGGCCGCGCCGCCGGGCATCGCCTGAAGGAGATCATCAAGCCGGGCACCGCGCACAACGAACTGCCCAAGGACTCGGCGGATATGGCCCTGTCGCGGCTGGATCACTTCCGCCACGCCAAGGGGGGCTCGTCGACCGCCGAAATCCGCACCGAGATGCAGCGCACGATGAGCCTCCACGCCGCCGTGTTCCGCACCGACGAGCTGATGGCCGAGGGCAAGGACAAGCTGGCCCAGACCTATCAGCGGATGCAGGACATCAAGGTGACCGACCGCTCGCTGATCTGGAACTCGGACCTGATCGAGACGCTCGAGCTCGACAACCTGATCAGCCAGGCGACCGTGACCCTGCACAGCGCGCACAACCGCAAGGAAAGCCGCGGCGCCCATGCGCACGAGGACTTCCCCGACCGCAACGATGCCGAGTGGATGAAGCACACCGCCACCTGGTTCGAAGGCTGGGGCGGCCAGGGCGGCGCGGTAAAGATCGATTATCGCCCGGTCCACGAGTTCACGCTGACCGACGATGTCGAGTACATCAAGCCGAAGAAGCGCGTGTACTGACGCCGTCCGCACAGGACAATCAACAAGGGCCGGGGCGGCGACGCTCCGGCCCTTTGTCGTATCGGCCGCCTGCATGGTCACTTGCTCCGTTCCCTGCCCATGTCCTAGGGTCAGTCAACGGGCCGCTTAAGGCCTGCGTGGAGGGGAATGCCGGCATGCCGATCGAAGCGACGGTCAACGGCCGCAAGGTCACGTTCCAGGGTGAGCCGGATACGCCGCTGCTGTGGGCGGTGCGCGAGGAGCTTGGGCTGACGGGCAGCAAGTTCGGCTGCGGAATCGCGGCCTGCGGGGCCTGCACGATGCATGTCGATGGCGAACCGGTCCGCTCGTGCTCGCTGCCGATCGGAGATGCGGCCGGCAAGGCGATCACCACGATCGAAGGGCTCAAAGGCGCGGACGGCACGCTCCATGCGGTCCAGCAGGCCTGGATCGACCAGCAGGTGCCGCAGTGCGGCTATTGCCAGTCCGGCCAGATCATGGCGGCAGTGGCCCTGATTGGCCGCACCGGCAAGCCCAGCGATGCCCAGATCGACGAGGCCATGACCAACATCTGCCGCTGCGGCACCTATCCCCGGATCCGCGCTGCGATCCATGCCGCCACGATTCAGGCCGCCACAAATCAGGCTGCGCCCGGCCAGCCGGCCGCACAAGCCCAGGGAGCCGCGTGATGGGGATCAAGCGCAGGGTTTTCCTGTTCGGCTCGATGGCCCTGGCCGGAGCCGGTGTGTTCGGGCTCAAGTGGAGCGGCAGCAAGGCCCTGGCCGATGCGCAAAGCGCCACGGTCAAGCCCGGGGAAGGGGGCTTTGCCGCCTTCCTCAAGATCGCGCCCGACGATACGGTGACGCTCTATTCGCCGACCATCGACTTCGGCCAGGGCTCGCACACGGCCCAGGCCCAGATCGTGGCCGAGGAGCTTGGCATCGATCCGGCCCAGGTGGTGGTCGAGCAGGCGCCGGCCATGCCCGGTTTCGCCAATCCGGGGATCATCGAGGGGTTCGGGGCCGACGCGTTCGGAGCGATCTTCAAGTCGCTCCCGGCCTCGCTGCTCGGTTTCGCGGCGCGGGCGATGCCAATGCAGATGACCGGCGGATCATCGGCGATCCGCTTCACCGGCCGGCTGACCCTGGCCCGTGCCGCGGCCGGGGCCCGCAAGCTCCTGATCGAAGAGGCGGCCGAACGGCTCAAGGTGGGCGAAGGCGACATCGTCCTGGCCGGCGGGCGCGCCAGCCATGCGGCCAGCGGCCGGTCGCTGCGGATCGGCGAGATCGCCGAGGCTGCGGCGCAGCGGACGCTGTGGTCCGAACCGGAACCCCTGCCGGCCCGCGCCGGCAAGGCGGTGGGCCAGTCCCCGCCGCGGCGCGACATTCCGGGCAAGGTCGACGGATCGGCGGTCTATGGCATGGACGTGAAGCTCCCGGACATGCGGGTCGCGACCCTGGCCATGGCCCCGGTGCGGGGCGGCAAGCTGACCGGGGTGGATGACAAGCCCGCGCTGGCCGTGGCCGGGGTGGAAAAGGTCATCCGGCTGGACGATGCCGTGGTGGTGGTCGGCAAGGGCTACTGGCCCGCGCTGAAGGGCGTCCGCGCGCTGGCTCCCCAGTTTTCCGATGGCGGTCATGGCGGGCTCAACTCGCCGGGGATTTTCGCCGCCCAGGATCGGCTGCGCGACGCGAACAAGCCCGACAAGGTCAGCAAGGCCGGGGATGTTGCCGCCGCGCTTGAGGACAAGGCGGCCAAGGTCATCACCGCCGACTATCGCGTGCCCTACCTGCACCACGCGATGATGGAGCCGTTTGCGCTGACTGCGCACCGCCAGGGCGATCGGCTGGACATCTGGGCCGGGCTGCAGGACCCGCTCCGCACCCGGCAGATGGCGGCGAAGGCGGCCGGGCTGCCGGAAGAGGCCGTGACCGTCCACACCACGATCATGGGCGGCGGCTTCGGCCGGCGCTTTCCGGACCAGTGCGAGATCATCGACCAGGTGGTGAAGGTGGCGAGCCAGTGCCCGTGGCCGGTCAAGCTCATCTGGAGCCGCGAGCAGGAGCTGCAGCACGGCTCGTACCGCGTCCAGTCCTCGGCCCGGTTGACCGCGGCGCTGAAGGATGGCCGCATCGCGGCGTTGCGCACCGACTATGTCCAGGGCGAAAACGTCGAGGGCGAGGTGGGGTTCGTCTATCAGGTTCCAGCGACCGAACGGCGCCACTTCAAGTACAAGACCAACCAGATCGACGGCCCGTTCCGCTCGGTCAATTCGAACCAGTTCGGCTACTGGACCGAAAGCTTCATGGATGAGCTGGCCCATGCCGCCGGTGAGGACCCCTACCGCTTCCGCCGCAAGCACCTGGCCGATGGATCGCGCCAGGCGAAGGTGCTGGATGAGGCGGCCCGCCGCGCCGGCTGGGGATCGCCGCTGCCGGCCGGGACGGCACGCGGCATCGCCCTGGTCGAGTGCTTCGGCACGATCGTGGCGGAAGTGGTCGAGGCCGGGCTGCGCGAGGATGGTCTGCCGCTGGTCCGCAAGGTCACGGCGGTGGTCGATTGCGGGACCACGGTAAACCCCCGCAACGCCGAGGCGCAGATCCAGGGCGGGATCATCCAGGCGCTGTCGACCGCGATCGCCGAGGAGATCACGCTCGACAAGGGCGCGGTGGTGCAGTCGAACTTTGCCGACTACCCGATCCTGCGCCTGGCCGAGGCGCCAACCGTGATCGATGTCCACTTTATCGAAAGCGGAGCCCCGATGGGCGGGATCGGCGAGCCGGGCGTGCCTCCGGCCACTCCGGCCCTGGTCAACGCCCTGTTCGCTCTGACCGGCAAGCGCGTCCGCACCCTGCCGATCCGGGATCAGGCCAAAGCCTAGCCCTCAATCTGGCCGGGTACTGAGCCTGCCATGCTCGATCCCCGTCATGCCCGCCTGCGCTGGCATGACGAGGGATGGGGAGCGCCTGTGCTCCCCGGCGGATCGAAATGTCTCCGCGAATTTGAGTGGAACCGGCCGGACCCCTGCCTATATTCCCGCCAAAGGCCCGGCATCCGGGCTCTGTCGGGGAGAAGACGAGGATGAAGCACCCCACCTGGCTCGCGGCCGTTGCGGCCCTGGCCCTGGCAGCCCCCGCCATGGCCCAGTCGTCGGGCGGCACCATTGCCGTCCCCGGGCCGCAGTCGATTTCCGCGGCGGACAAGCAGACCGGGGCCCAGGCCGATCCGGACCTGACCGCGGAATACGGCGGGCCCTATTCCGGTCCGCAGGCCCAGTTGGTCAAGCAGATCGGGCTGAAGGTGGCGCAGCAGTCCGGCATTGCCGGGGTGGAACGCGATTTCAGCTTCAAGCTGCTCAATTCGGGCGTGCCCAACGCCTTTGCCGTCCCGGGCGGCTATGTCTACACCACGCGCGGGCTGCTGGCGCTGATGAACAACGAGGCCGAGCTGGCCTTCGTGCTGGGGCACGAGACCGGCCACATCGCGGCCCGCCACACCGACCGGCGCCAGAAGGTGACCCAACGCAGCGTGCTGCTCGGCACCCTGGGGCAGACGCTGCTCGGGGCGGTGCTGGGCAACGGTGCGCTCGGCCAGATCGGCGGGCAACTGGGGCAGGTCGGCATCCAGCGGCTGGTGGTCGGCAATGTCATGTCCCATTCGCGGCAGGACGAGTTCGAGGCCGATGATCTCGGCGTGGTTTACGCCCGCAAGGCCGGGTACGACGCCACGGCAAGCTCGGACATCCTCGCCTCGCTGGCGGCCCAGACCAGCCTCGACGCCCGGCTCACCGGGCAGAGCCGGACCACTCCCGGTTGGGCCATGTCCCACCCCGATCCCGCCGCGCGCGTCGCCCGGTCGCTCCAGCGGGCGCGGCAGCAGACGGCCAGCGGGGGGCTGCGCAATGGCGATGCCTTCCTGCTGGCGCTCAATGGCATGATCTATGGTGACGACCCGGCCCAGGGCGTGATCGAAGGCCAGGTGTTCCGCTATCCGGCGGATCGCATCCAGTTCACCGCCCCGGTCGGCTACGGCATGAACAACGGGGCCGAGGCCGTGACCATCACCCCCACCACCGGGCAGGGCGGCCAGGCCAGCTTCACCGGCGGACGCTTCGATGGCAACCTCGATGCCCTGGTGACCAAGGGGTTCGCGGCGCTGACCGGGCAGGCCAATGCCCGGGTCAACGTCACCCCGCAGCGCACCACCATCAACGGCATGACCGCCGCCACCGCCACCCTGGGGGCCAGTTCGGGCAATCAGGCGGTCGACGCGACGGTGGTCGCGATCGCCGCCTCGGCCAACACGGCCTACACCTTCACCGTGATCGCGCCGCGCGGGGCGGGTCTCGGCAACCTGGCGCCGCTGGTGCAGAGCTTTCGCCGGATGACCGCCGCCGAAGCGGCCGCGGTGCGTCCGCGGGTGATCCAGGTCGTCACGGTGGGCAAGGCGGACACGGTCGGGTCGCTCTCCGCCCGCATGGCGTTCGACGATGCGCGCGAGGACCGCTTCCGCGTGCTCAACGGCATCCCCGCCGGGGTCACCACCCTGCCGGCGGGCCGACGGGTCAAGCTGGTGGTCTGGGGCGCCCCGGGCAAGTACTGACGGGGTCCCGAAAAGGGGCGGGGGGCAGTTCCAACGGCGGCTTTTTGAATGATTTTGGACCTTCCGATCCTCCCCCGTTGCATCCTGCGGATGAAACAGGGGAGGATCGAAGAACGGCAGCTCCCCACCCTACACGGACATCAGGCTACGCCCTTCTATCGTCGCCCCGGCCTTGAGCCGGGGCAGGGCTTGCGGGGCAACGGTGGGGAAAGAACAGCCCTGTCCCGGGTCAAGCCCGGGACGACGATGATCTTCTACGGGTCAGCACGGGCCTGGCAGGCCGGGTCCCCGTGGGCCCCATGGCCTCTCCCCACCCTTGTCGGTGGTCCACCAACCCCTGATGCGCCCTCGACGTTCAGGGCGTCTTGGGCTTGTCCTTCGCCGCCTCGGCCGCAGCCCGGACCCGCGCGATCACGGCTGGCGTCGCGGGGCGGGCGGGCCATGGGCAACCCCGCTGCAATCCCACGCCCTTGAGGAATGCCCGCCGGGCGCTCCCGGCATAGATCGCGTACTGCAGGCGCCGTTCGCTCTCGTTCGCACCCGATATCTCGCGGATCAGGCCGCGGAAGGGGATGAACGAGCCGACCACCGACTGGGCGACCTTGCCCGCGCTGAGCTTGCGGTTGGCCGCTTCGGCCACGTCGAAGTCATCGCCCAGCACCGCATCGAAGCGGCGGACCTCGGCGCCGAGTTCGGCGCAATGGCGCAAGCCTGCCAGCGAGTAGGGGGCCTCCTGGGCGGCGAGCAGGATCGGCGGGATTTCGCCCTTGCGCAGATTGAGGTCGCTGACCGGGGTGGCCATCACGTCGACCGCGTTGGGATCGCGGTCGGTCACCGGACGGGAGGGCCTGTCGTCCTGTTCGGGCGCCTTGCCGGGCGCGGTGTCCTGCGCGTGCAGCGGCGGGCTGGAGAGCACTGCCAGGGCCAGTCCGATCAGCCATCCTCGTTGCATCTCTGTCCCTTTCGACTGGCCGCGCGAGGGCTACGTTCGATCGCGGGGACGGTTCCGCCCTACCGCCGCTTCAGGTCGGCGAAGGTGTCGCAGGCATCTTCGTTGCCGGATTCGATCCCGCGCTTCAGCCATTCCATGCGTTGCGCGCTCGATCCGTGGGTGAAGGCGTCCTCCATCGGCCGCCGCCCTGCGCCCTTCATCAGGGTGTCGTCGCCGATCTGGTGCGCCGCGGTCAGGCCTTCCTGCAAGTCGCCCGGCTCGATCCGGCTGGCGTTCTTCGCCGCCCAGACCCCGGCGTAGCAATCGGCCTGCAGTTCGAGCCGGACCGACAGGCGGTTGGCCGTGGCCTCGTCACCGGCGCGCTGCTGCAGCCGGTGGACCTGCTCCGACAGACCCAGGAGGTTCTGGATGTGGTGGCCGTACTCATGGGCGATCACATAGTCGCGCGCGAAGTCCCCGCTGGCCCCGAAGCGCTGCTCCAGCTCGCGGTAGAAATCGGTGTCGAGGTAGATGCCGTTGTCGGATGGGCAATAGAACGGCCCCATCGCGCTCTGCGCCGCGCCGCAGCCCGATCGGCCGTTCTGCGAATAGAACACCAGCCGGGGCCGCTGGAACGGCAGGTTCCCGGCGCGAAAGATCGGTTCCCAGGTCTTGTTGAGCGAGCTCAGCGCCTGGCAGCTGTCGCGGCTGGCCTCGTCGACCGAGCATATTTCGGTGACGGTGGTTCCGGCCCGGCGGGTTTCGCCCGGCAGGCCCTGCTGTCCGGCCACCTGCCCGGGCAGCGCACCGCCCACCTGGGTACCGCCACCCTGGTCCAGCGAACCCACCAGTTGCAGCGGGTTCACCCCGAACACCAGCGCCGCGATCACCACGATCACCAGGGTGCCACAGCCCAGCTGGCCACCGCCGATGCCCAGGGGCAGTCCGCCCCCCATACCGCCGAAATTGCCGCCGCGCTGATCCTCCACGTCGATGGCGTCCGGATCGAAATCGTCGAGCCTCATCGTTCCCCTCGTTGCAGCGCAACATCGTGCTGGACAGGGCGGCCCGCCGCGGTCCAGATGGCCTCCAGTTGCCGCTCACCACCCGGCCAGCTTGGCCGATCAACGTACGGGAGTCGATCATGTTTCTTGCCGGCAAGCGGGCCCTTGTCACCGGATCCACTTCGGGCATCGGCCTGGCCATTGCCCGCGCCCTGCGCGCGGAGGGGGCGGATGTGGTGCTGTCGGGGTTCGGCGCGCCCGAGCTGATCGCGCAGTTGTGCGACGAACTGCAGGCCAGCCACGTCGCCGCCGACCTGTCGCAGCGGTCCGGGGTCGAAGCGATGATGGCGGCCGCCGGCGCGGTCGACATCCTGGTCAACAATGCCGGGATGCAGCACGTCGCCCCGGTCGAGGACTTCCCGGTGGCCAAGTGGGACCAGATCATCGCGCTGAACCTGACCGCCGCCTTCGATGCCTGCCGCCTGGCGATCCCGCACATGAAGGCGCAGAACTGGGGACGGATCATCAACATCGCCAGCGCCCACTCGCTGACCGCATCGCCCTACAAGTCGGCCTATGTCGCGGCCAAGCACGGTCTGGCGGGCCTGACCAAGACCCTGGCGCTCGAACTGGCGCTGACCAGGATCACCGCGAACTGCATCAGCCCGGGCTATGTCTGGACCCCGCTGGTGGAGAACCAGATTCCCGATACGATGGCCGCCCGCAACATGACGCGCGAGCAGGTGATCAGCGAGGTCCTGCTGGAACGCCAGCCCACCAAGGACTTCGCCAAGCCGTCCGATCTGGGCGAACTGGCGGTGTTCCTGTGCCGCGATGCGGCGCAGCAGATCACCGGATCGAACATCTCGATGGACGGGGGCTGGACGGCCCAATGACCGACAGCCAATGACCAACGGGCACCGCCCCGACCACCCCTCCGCACGCGCTGTTCTCCGGGGCTGATCGGACCCTCAACCCTGTCCGCAGGGGCAGGCGTCACTTTGATGCAACGGTTGCGCATTTTCTGGGGGAAACCTTGTCCCCCAAAGCGTTGTCGTTCACAAAAGGGGCGATGAAGCGTGTGGGTGCAGCGATGAAGCGTGTGGCCCGGTGGGGCGTGCTGGCGGCCGCCCTGATCCTGGCCCCTGCGCCTGAATTCGCTGCGGCCGCGCCCCCGCCGCGCCGTGACACGGCGCTCGAGGCGGCGCTCCTGGCCCATATCCGCGTTCTTGCCAGCGACGAGTTCGAGGGCCGTGAACCCGGCACCGAGGGCGAGGCCAAGACGCTGCGTTACCTGGGCAAGCAATGGTTCGACATCGGCCTGGTGTCCGGCACCAACGATCCCGGGCACCCGTGGTTCGCGCCGGTGACCCTGGTGGCCCGCGAACCGGCCGCCTCCGCCGCCGTCTTCGCGCGCAAGGGCAAGCGGCTCTATGTGCCGCCCGGGGCGGTGCTGACGCTGACCTCGGGCAAGCGGGCACTGATCGAGAACGCCCCGATGCTGTTCGTCGGCGCTGGCATCCGCACCGACCGGCTGGGGCGCAACGAACTGGCCGGACGGGTCGCCGTGCTGCTCGATGGCGGGCAGCGCGACAGCGACCGTCAGAACGCCCTGCTCAAGGCGGGCGCCGCCGCGGTGCTGACCGTGCTCGACAGCGATCGGACGCTCGACCAGGTTGCGGCCCGGCGCCGGCGCTCCGGCTATGCCCTGGCGAGCGATATGCCGGGAGGGGACCTGGAGGCCTTCATCGGCGCCGACAGCTTCGATCGCCTGCTGCTGGGCAGTGGGACCAATCTGGCCGCGCTCAAGGCGGCGGCGGCTGATCCGGCCTTCGTCCCGCGCCCGCTCGATCTGCTGGCGACGATGGAGGCCACCACCCGCGAGACCACCATCCGCACCCACAACCTGATCGGCAAGCTGGAAGGGCGCCGGCCGGACAGCGGAGCGGTGATGTTCCTGGCGCATTGGGATCACTTCGGCAAATGCGCCTCGCCTCCGGCCGAACATGCCATCTGCAACGGGGCCGTCGACAACGCCAGCGGCGTGGCGGCGCTGACCGAGGTGGCCAGGCGGCTGAGCCGGGCCCCGCAACCGGAGCGGGACATCTACTTCGTCGCGACCACGGCCGAGGAGCTGGGCCTGCTGGGCGCGGCGGCGCTGATGGAGAATCCCCCCCTGCCGCTCAAGCAGGTGGTGGCTGCCTTCAACATCGATTCGGTCGCGATCGCTCCGGCGGGGACTCCCCTCGCGATCGTGGGCCGGGGGATGACCCCGCTCGATCCGCAGATCCTGGCCGTGGCCAAGGCGAACCGTCGGACAGTCGTGGCCGGCAGCCAGGCCAACGATTACGTCAAGCGCCAGGACGGCTGGATGCTGCTCCAGCATGACGTGCCCGCCGTGATGGTGACCAGCGCCTATGGCGACCTGACCCTGCTCGAGCGGTTCTTCGACAGCGATTATCACCGGCCGAGCGACGTGGTGAAGCCCGGGCTGGAGCTGGGCGGCGCGGCCGAGGACGTCAGCTTCCTGGTCGCGCTGGGCAAGTGGTTCGCCGACCCGCGCCGGGTGCCTCTGGCGCGTTGAGCGGCGTGCCTCAAGGGGCGACCGAAACCGTCGGCAACCGCCTTGTGCCCGGCCACCCGTGCGGTTACATGGGCCGCCACAATCGACCCCAGGGGCCCCGGGCGGCTCCGAAACAGGCCCTCTAGACTGGCAGGCATCCCGTGGCACTGATCGACATTCCCCTCGGCCTCACCTTCGACGACGTGCTGCTGCGTCCGGCGGAATCCGACATCCTGCCCTCGATGGCCGACACCCGGACGCGCCTGACCCGCGAGATCGCGCTCAACATTCCGGTGATCTCCTCGGCGATGGACACCGTGACCGAGGCCGACATGGCGATCGTCATGGCGCAGCTCGGCGGCATCGGCGTGCTCCACCGCAACCTGTCGGTCGAGGAACAGTGCGCCGCGGTCCGCGCCGTCAAGCGCTTCGAAAGCGGCATGGTGGTCAATCCGATCACCATCGCCCCCTCGGCCACCCTGGGCGAGGCCCGCGCGATCATGCAGGCGCACCGCATCAGCGGGATTCCCGTGGTTGAGGAGAACGGGCGGCTGTGCGGCATCCTGACCAACCGCGACGTGCGCTTCGCCGACAATCCGTCGCAGCCGGTGCGCGAACTGATGACCAGCGAGAACCTGGCCACGGTCAAGGCCGGGGTGAGCCAGGACGAGGCGCGCCGCCTGCTGCACCAGCGGCGGATCGAAAAGCTGCTGGTCGTGGATGACAGCTATTCCTGCGTCGGCCTGATCACGGTCAAGGACATCGAAAAGGCGGTCACCTATCCCAATGCCACCAAGGATGGCGCCGGCCGCCTGCGCGTCGCCGCGGCGACCACCGTGGGCGACAAGGGCTATGCCCGCACCGAGGCGCTGCTGGCCGCCGAATGCGACGTGGTGATCATCGACACCGCCCACGGCCACAACCGCGACGTCGCCCGGGCGGTCGAGCGGGTCAAGCGCCTGTCCAACTCGGCCCAGGTGATCGCCGGCAACGTGGCGACGGCCGAGGCCACCCGCGCGCTGATCGATGCCGGGGCCGATGGCGTGAAGGTGGGGATCGGGCCGGGCTCGATCTGCACCACCCGGATCGTCGCGGGCGTCGGCGTGCCGCAGCTTACCGCGATCATGGAAGCGGCCGAGGCCGCGGCCGAGCGGGGGGTGCCGGTGATCGGCGACGGCGGGCTGCGCACCTCGGGCGATGCCGCCAAGGCTCTGGCCGCCGGCGCCTCGTCGGTCATGGTCGGCTCGATGCTGGCCGGGACCGAGGAAGCCCCGGGTGAGACCTTCCTGTACCAGGGCCGCGCCTACAAGGCCTATCGCGGGATGGGGTCGGTCGGCGCGATGGCGCGCGGATCGGCGGACCGCTACTTCCAGCAGGACATCAAGGACCAGATGAAGCTGGTCCCCGAGGGGATCGAGGGGCAGGTGCCCTACAAGGGGCCGGCCAAGGACGTGATCCACCAACTGGTCGGCGGGGTGAAGGCGGCCATGGGCTACACCGGCTGCGCCACGATCGACGAACTGCGCACCAAGGCCCGCTTCGTGCGGATCACCAACGCCGGCCTCAAGGAAAGCCACGTCCACGACGTGACGATCACCCGCGAGGCGCCGAACTACAAGGTGGGGTGAGATCGGGGGAGTCGCCGACGGCCTGAATGGCCGTTGCGCTTCCCTGCATCCGTTCGTGTCGAGCGAAGTCGAGACACGGATGGGCGGCCTGTCTCGACTTTGCTCGACACGAACGAGGTCAGGTATGGTTCAATCCCCATTGCTTGTGACCTGTGCGCTCCGGCGGGCCGCGTCATGACCCCGCAGGCGCGCGTCCAGGCCGCGATCGAGATCCTCGATGCGGTGATCGCCGCGGCGCGGACCAAGGGCGCTCCGGCCGACCGGCTGTTCACCGAATGGTTCCGCACCCGGCGCTTTGCCGGCAGCAGCGATCGGCGGGCGGTCCGGGCCATCGTCTACGATGCGATTCGCGCCTGCGGAGACATCCCCGCCAGCGGCCGTGCCGCGGTCCTGCGGCTGGCGCAGGACGATCCCGCGCTGGCGATCCTGTTCGACGGCTCACGCCACGCCCCGGCGCCGATCGCTGCCGACGATCCGGTGGCCCCGGCCGGGGTCGCTCCGGTCTGGCTGGAGCAGGCCCTGACCGCAAGCGGGCTGGACGGTCCCGAGCTGCGGGCCCTGCTGGACCGCGCCCCGCTCGACATCCGCATCAACGGGCTCAAGGCGGCCCTGGCCGAGCTGCCCGAACCCGGCGAGCCGACTCCGGCCCCTTTCGCCCGCCGCTTTCCCCCCGGCACCCCGGTGGAACAATGGCAAGCCTATCTGGCCGGTGCGATCGAGGTGCAGGATGCCGGTTCGCAGCTGGTCTGCGCCGCGGTTGGAGCGCAGCCGGGCGAGGCCGTGGTCGATCTTTGCGCAGGGGCGGGCGGCAAGACCCTGGCGCTGGCGGCGGCCATGGACAATCGCGGCACGCTGCTGGCCTGCGATGCCGACCGCGCCCGCTTGTCGCGCCTGCCGCCGCGGGCAGAGCGGGCCGGGGTGACCATCGCCACCACGCGGCTGCTCGATGGCGGGCGCGAGGCGGCGGCCCTCGCCGACTGGGCGGGCCGGGCCGATGCCGTGCTGGTCGATGCCCCCTGTTCCGGCACCGGCACCTGGCGTCGCAATCCCGAAGCGCGCTGGCGGTTGGACGAGCGGGAACTGGCGCGGCTGACCGTGCTGCAGGCCCGGCTGCTGGATGTCGCCGCGGCGCTGGTGCGGCCGGGGGGACGGCTGATCCACGTGGTCTGCTCGCTGCTCGATGCCGAGGGCGCCGATCAGGTTTCGGGCTTTCTGGTGCGCCATCCCGGCTGGCGCGCGGCGCCGCTGGCGCTGGGGGCCGGACGCCCGCGCGGCGACGGGGTGCGGCTGACGCCGTACCATGACGGGACCGACGGGTTTTTCGTCGCAAGGCTGGAACGGCTATGATACGCAGCCGCTCATGAGCATGTCTGTTCCCGTAGCGATCGCGGGGGGATTGGCGGCATCGTGATGGACTTGCGGGAGGATCTGATGCGCTTTGCCCCGGCCGGTGTTGCCCTGTCCCTGGCGCTGGCCCTGTCGGCCAGCGTGGGCCATTCCGCGCCGCCGCAACCGCTCGATCCGCGGGCCGCGGCGCTGGTGTCGCAGGGCCGGGCGGCCCTTGCCGGAGGCAATCCCAACGCGGCGATCGATGCCTTCGAATCGGCGCTGGCGATCCAGCCGGGTGCCACGGCAATCACGCTGGACCTGGCCGAAGCCACCCGGCGGCAGGGACTGCAGGGCAAGGCGCTGCATTACTATCGCGAGGCGCTGGAGCGCGACCCCCAGAACCTGACCGCCATTTCCGGTGAGGGTGCCGCCCTGGTGGAAAAGGGCGCGATCGAGAAGGCCAAGCGCAATCTGACCCGGCTGCAGGGCCTGTGCGGCGATGCCTGCCCGGAAACGCGCGAGCTGGCCGGTCTGATCGCCAAGGCCGGTGCCGCCCAGGTGGTCTCGGCCGAGGCGATCAAGCCCAGCCCGACCGTGACCAACTGAGTTCGGCTCAGATCAGTTCACGAAACTCTTCAACAACAGCGCGATAGACGCGCTTCTTGAAGGGCACGATGAGGTCGGGCAACTGTTCGGCCGCCACCCATTTCCACTCCCGGAACTCCGGCGGATCGTGGGCTTCCAGATCGATATCGGCATCGCTTCCGGTGAAGCGGGCCAGCACCCAGTGCTGGCGCTGCCCCCGGAAGCGGCCGCCCCACAGTTTGCCCATCAGCTCGTCGGGCAAGTCGTAAAGCAGCTCCTCGCGGGTCTGGGCGATGATCGTGACGAGGCTCTCGCCGACGCCGGTTTCCTCGAACAGCTCGCGCAGCGCGGCGGTTCGCAGATCCTCGCCATCGTCGATCCCGCCCTGGGGCATTTGCCAGGCGTCGCCTTCGGAGGTGCCGGGCCGTGTGTCGATCCGCTTGCCGACGAAGACCTGCCCGGTGTGGTTGACCAGCATCACGCCCACGCAGGGACGATAGGGCAGGGCGGAAAAATCGTTCATCTGCGGTCCTGTTCTCGCTTGGCCGGGCCTTCGTCGGGCCCGTTCCTTGATTCCGCGCCACGCGGCCCAAGATAGGCCGGGTGCGGGGGCATGAATGCGCGTTACCGTCACGCTCCGGGCTTGACTAGGCGAATGCGACGGCCTTTGGCTGAAAGCATCGGTTTGTGGGCCTGACGTTTTTCTGGATTGCGGCCCGCGCGAGCCGGTGGCTTAGGGCGACACGATCGAGAGCCGGGCCCGGAACCAGGCGCAATATCGGGGGAATTGCCCCCTGCGAGGACAAGAATGGCAACTGTTTTGGCCGAACCGAACTCCACCCAGCGGCCGGGTGATGGCGCCACCCCCGAAGCGGTCGTCGTGCGTTTTGCCGGCGACTCGGGCGACGGCATGCAGCTCACCGGCGGGCAGTTCACCCTGTCCACCGCGCTGGCCGGCAACGATCTGGCCACTTTTCCCGATTTTCCGGCGGAAATCCGCGCCCCGCAAGGCACGCTGTTCGGGGTCTCGGCCTTCCAGATCAACTTCGGGTCGACCACTATCGATACCGCCGGCGATGCGCCCGACGTGCTGGTGGCGATGAATCCGGCCGCGCTGAAGACCAATGTCCAGGCGCTCAAGCCGGGCGGCCTGATCATTGCCGACAGCGGCGAGTTCACCAAGCGCAACCTCGAGAAGGCCAAGTACGAGGTCAACCCGCTCGAGGACGGCAGCCTGGCGAAGTGGGACCTGATGGCCTTCGACATCAGCGCGCTGACGCTCGAATCGGTCAAGCCGTTTGGCCTGGGCAACAAGGAAGCCCTGCGCTGCAAGAACATGTGGACCCTCGGCCTGGCGCTGTGGATGTTCGACCGTGACCGTGCGCCGCTGGTCGAATGGCTGAAGGACAAGTTCCGCAAGAACCCGGTGCTGGCCGATGCCAACATCGCCGCGCTGAACGCCGGTCATGCCTATGGCGAGACCGCCGAGCTGGCCGGGCCGCTGAAGAAGCTGCACCTCGATCCCGTGCCGACCCCGGCCGGGCTGTACCGCACCGTCACCGGCGCCGAGGCGGTCAGCCTGGGCCTGGTCGCGGGGGCGCAACTGGCCGACCTGCCGATGTTCTTCGGCGGCTATCCGATCACGCCGGCCTCGGCGATCCTCCACAACCTTGCCAAGCTCAAGGAGTTTGGCGTCACCACCTTCCAGGCCGAGGACGAGATCGCGGCGATCTGCGCGGCGATTGGCGCGTCCTATGCCGGGCAACTGGGGGTCACCTCGTCGTCGGGCCCGGGCATCGCGCTCAAGGGCGAGGCGATGGGCCTGGCCATCATGACCGAGCTGCCGCTGGTCATCGTCAATTCGCAGCGTGGCGGTCCGTCCACCGGGCTGCCGACCAAGACCGAGCAGTCGGACCTCTACCAGGCGGTCTATGGTCGCAACGGCGACGCGCCGCTGCCGGTGATTGCCGCGCGCAGCCCGGCCGACGCCTTCGAATGCGCGATCGAGGCCTGCCGCATCGCGGTCCAGTACATGACCCCGGTCATCCTGCTGACCGATGGCTACATCGCCAATGCCGCCGAGCCGTGGCAGGTCCCGAGCCCCGACGGCTTCACGCCGTTTCCGGCCACGTTCCTGAAGGAAAACAACAATCCGGCGGGGGGCAAGGTCCTGCCCTACAAGCGTGACGAACGCGGCGTGCGGCCGTGGATCAAGCCCGGCACCGCGGGTCTGATGCACCGCATCGGCGGGATCGAGAAGGCGCCCGACACGGGGGATCTGGATTACTCGCCGGCCACGCACCAGTTGCAGACCGATGCCCGCAAGGCGAAGGTCGATGGCGTCGCCGCGAGCATCCCGGCGCAGGAGGTCACTCTGGGCGAGGCGGGCGGCAAGCTCGCCGTGGTCGGCTGGGGATCGACCTATGGGCCGATCATCCAGGCGGTGCGCCGGGCGCGGGCCAAGGGGCTGGATGTCAGCCATGTCCACGTCCGCCACATCTGGCCGATGCCCGCCAACCTGGGCGATCTGCTCAAGGGCTATGACAAGGTGCTCGTGCCCGAGATGAACACCGGCCAGTTCAAGACCGTGCTGCGCGACCAGTTCCTGGTCGATGCCCGGCCGCTGACCAAGACCAGCGGCCAGCCGTTCACCATCGCGGAAATCGAAGCCGCGATCGAAACCGCGCTGGCCTGAGGGAAACAACCATGAACGACATGACCCCCATCTCGAAGGTCCAGACCACGCTGAAGGACTGGGAGACCGACCAGGAGGTGCGCTGGTGCCCGGGTTGCGGCGACTATGCGATCCTCAAGGCGGTGCAGCGCACCCTGCCTGAGCTGGGCGCCGACCCCAGCAACACCGTGTTCGTTTCGGGCATCGGCTGCTCCAGCCGCTTCCCCTACTACATCGAAAGCTATGGCTTCCACACGATCCACGGCCGCGCGCCGGCCGTGGCGACGGGGATCAAGCTGGCCAATCCGGACCTCGATGTCTGGCTGGTGACCGGTGACGGGGATGGCATGTCGATCGGCGGCAACCACACCATGCACCTGCTGCGCCGAAACCTGAACTGCCAGATCATGCTGTTCAACAACGAGATCTACGGCCTGACCAAGGGCCAGTACTCGCCGACCAGCCGTGAGGGCACGTCCAGCCCGTCGACCCCGATGGGCTCGGTCGACCACCCGGCGCTGCCCTGCGCCTTCGCGCTGGGTTCGGGGGCGCGGTTCATCGCCCGCGGCTTCGACGTGTCGAAGGAACTGCCGAGCGTGCTCAAGGCCGCCCATGCCCACAAGGGCGCGGCCTTCATCGAGATCTTCCAGAACTGCATCGTCTACAACAAGGACCGGTTCGACGACTTCGCCGCGCCCAAGGGGGCCGAGCAGAGCCAGTTGTGGCTGAAGGACGGCGAGCCGATGCTGTTCGGATCGGAGAAGTCGGGCGGGATCAAGGGGATCGCGCTCGATCTCGAAACCCTGATGCTCAAGGTTGTCGATGTGGTCGATGGTGACTGGCAGGGTGCCGGGGTGATCGTCCACAACGTGCGCAACAAGGCGATCGCCCACATGCTGGTCGAAATGCCGTTCGGACCCTTCCCGATGGCTCTGGGCGTGCTCTACGACGATCCGCGGCCGACCTATGAGGACGCCGTTCTGGGCCAGGACCGTCAGGCGCGCGAGGGCAAGGCGGCCGATCTCGGCAAGCTCCTGGCCAAGGGGCAGACCTGGACCGTCAGCGGCACCGCGGGCGATCCGGCGTAAGCCCGGGCCGGACCTGTCTCTTGGGGCAGGTCCGGAGAAACCCGCTGGCAATCCGCGCAACCGTTTCGGTACCCGGACGCGATGACTACGCCTTCAATCGTTTGGCTCCGACGCGATCTGCGCCTGGCCGACCAGGCGGCTTTCCTTGCCGCTGCCCGGAAGGGGCCGGTCATCCCGGTCTATGTCCTCGATGACGAGATTGCCCAGCACCGCCGGATGGGCGCCGCATCGCGCTGGTGGCTGCACCACAGCCTGGCCAGCCTGGCGGCCGACCTGCAGGCGCTCGGATCGCGGCTGATCCTGCGGCGGGGCCGCTGCCACGAGGAGCTCGCGGCGATCCGGCGCGAGACGGGCGCGCGCACGGTCCATGCCCTGCATCATTACGAGCCCTGGTGGCGCAACGCCGAGCGGGCGGTGGAGCAGCAGTTCGACCTGCAGTTGCACCACGGCAACTATCTCGCCCCGCCGGGCACGGTGACCACCGGAAGCGGGGGGCTCTACAAGATCTACACCCCGTTCTGGCGCGCGCTGCAGCAGCACTTGCCGCCGCCGACACCGCTGGCTCCGCCCGCCAGGCTCGAGGCTCCGGCCTACTGGCCCGCCAGCGAACGGCTCGAGGACTGGAAGCTCCGACCCACCCGTCCCGACTGGTCCGGCGGCCTGAGCGACACGTGGTCGCCGGGCGAGGAGGGGGGGCGAGCGCGACTCGCGCAGTTCGTCGTGCGGGCGCAGCGCTACGAACAGCGCCGCAACCTGCCGGCCCTGCCCGGCACGGCGATGCTCTCACCCCACCTCCATTTCGGAGAAGTCTCTCCCGCGCAGGTCTGGCATGCCGTGGCCGATCAGGGCGGATCGGTCGACACCTTCCTGGGCGAGCTGGGCTGGCGCGACTATGCCCAGAACATCATCCTGCAGTTCCCCGCCTATGGTGGCCGCAACGGCAAGGCCCAGTTCGATGCCCTGGCCTGGCGCACCGGGCCCGAGGCGGAGGCGGACCTGATCGCCTGGCAGCGCGGGCAGACGGGCTACCCGATCGTCGATGCCGGCATGCGCGAGCTGTGGCACACCGGCTGGATGCACAACCGCGTCCGGATGATCGTGGCTTCGTTCCTGATCAAGCACCTGCTGATCGACTGGCGGCGCGGCGAGCAGTGGTTCTGGGACACCCTGGTCGATGCCGACTATGCCCAGAACAGCGTCAACTGGCAGTGGAGCGCGGGCAGCGGGGTGGACGCCAACATGTTCGTGCGGATCATGGCGCCGCTCACCCAGTCGGCCAAGTTCGAGGCGGCCGACTACATCCGGCGCTGGGTCCCCGAACTGGCCGGCCTGTCCGATGCCGAGATCCACGATCCGGTCCGCCGGCCGCCGCGCTATCCGCGCCCGATCATCGCTCATGCGGAGGGTCGCGCCCGGGCACTGGCGGCCTTCGCGGCGATCAAGGGGGAGTGAGCGGCTCTTGACGGGAGCCGCCCGACCGGGGGGCTTGGTACGGCGTTTTGCGCCCGCGTCCCGTCATGCCAGCGCAGGCTGGCATCTCTGGCGATTGTGCTCCCGCGGCATGTGCGTTTTCGAAGCCGCGCTATCCGGAGAGAGATCCCAGCCTTTGCTGGGATGACGGGGACAGAGGCGGGGTGGACCAGCCCCAATGACCGCTGGCGTTCAAAGTCGGACTTGAAATACCGCTCTGGTTCCGCACCCAACCCCGCTCAGCCTGAGCGGGGTTGGGGGAAATAGGGCAGGGTTATTGGCCCTTCTATCCGCAGCCGCAGGCCAACGCCCACTCCCCACCCGATCCGGACCAGGCCCCGCCGTCCGCTCAGCCCGATCACACCGCGCTGCGGAAGGTGGTCTCGTGTTGCCAGCGCGCGACGATGTTTTCGAGCACGAAGGGGCTGAGCAGCGTCTCGAACGCGCAGCCGACCAGGCTGGCGTCCCACCAGATCACGCGCGATTGCAGCGATTGCAGGCCTGGCAGGGTGATCCAGCAGATCGTGTCGGGCGCCAGCCGGTTCACTGCCGAGGCACAGAACCCGGCGAGCGACAGGTCATGAACGACGGTGTGGAAGGATCGCCCGCCGGACGCGCGGAGCGTGGCAGGAATACCGACCCTGGCCCGGGGCGAGCAGCGGTCTTCCTGGGCGGCCTTGTCATAGGGAACGTCGCGGGGAATGCCGGTCATGCGCATGGTCCTTCCTGACAGCCCCGGGCGTTCCTCCCTCCATCCGGGTTTTCCGAATGAAAAGTGACACTTGTGGGTTGCGAAAGGCTTGTCAGGCGCGGTTAATGGTCTCGCGGTAGGGGCTGGCGAAGTCCTCGCCCAGCAGCGCCACGAGCCGATCGGCGACCACTTCCGGTCCCTTCAGCGAAGCCGGGTCCTCACCGGGGTAGGCTCGCGCCCGCATGGCGGTGCGGGTCGCGCCCGGATTGACGATGGTCACCCGGACCTTGGAGATGTTGCGCACCTCCTGCGCGTAGCAATCGAGCAGCACCTCAAAGGCTGCCTTGGTGCTGGCATAGGCCCCCCAATAGGCGCGCGGATCAGTGGCGACGGTGCTGGTCAGCCCGATCACCCGCGCGTTCGTGCTGGTGCGCAGCATCGGATCGAAGTGGGCGAGCAGGGCCTGGGTGGCGAGGACGTTGACCGTCAGCGCCTTGTTCAGGCTGGGCTGGTCGATCTGGGTCACCGCGGTGAGCTGCGGCAGGATCGCGGCGTTGATCACCAGGATGTCGAGCGTGGTCCAGCGGCTGCGGATGGCGGTCGCCAGCCGGGCGATCCCGTCGGCCTCGGCCAGGTCCACCGGGGCGATCGTGGCGGTGCCGCCGGCGGCGTGAATGCGGTCCTCGACCGCCTCCAGCGCCTTGGTGTCGCGCGCGGTCAGGATCACATGGGCCCCGGCCGCCGCCAGGGCCTCGGCCGTGGCGGCGCCGATGCCCTTGCTGGCGCCGGTGACAAGGGCAAGCTGCCCGGCGAAGGGCTTGTCCGCAGCGGTCATCGGTTCAGGCGACCTTCTCGACCGGCTTGGTCAGGCCTTCGCGCTCGGCCAGATCGGTCAGCCGCGTCGGATACTCGCCGCTGAAGCAGGCATCGCAGAATTGCGGGCAGGCATTGTCACGGCCAGCCAGGCCGACCGCCCGGTACAGCCCGTCAATCGACACGAAGGCCAGACTGTCGGCCTGGATGAATTCGCCCATCGCCTTCACGTCCATCCGCGCGGCCAGCAGCTTGGACCGTTCCGGCGTGTCGACGCCATAGAAGCACGAATGCTCGGTCGGCGGGCTGGCGATGCGCATGTGCACCTCGGCCGCGCCGGCCTCGCGCATCATCTGCACGATCTTGAGGCTGGTGGTGCCGCGCACGATCGAATCGTCGATCAGGACGATCCGCTTGCCCTCCACGATCGCGCGGTTGGCGTTGTGCTTGCGCTTGACGTCGGCATGGCGCGCGCCGTCCGACGGCTGGATGAAGGTGCGCCCCACATAGTGCGAGCGGATGATGCCCAGTTCGAAGGGCAGGCCCGATTCCTGGGCATAGCCCAGCGCGGCGGGCACGCCGCTGTCGGGCACGGGGATCACCATGTCCGCATCGGCCAGCGATTCGCGCGCCAGCTCGCGGCCGATCGCCTTACGCACCTGATAGACCGACTGGCCGCCCATCCGCGAATCCGGACGGCTGAAATAGACGTGCTCGAAGATGCAGGGCCGCGCCGAGGGATTGCCGAAGGGGCGGTGCGAGCGGACCTTGCCGTCCAGATCGACCTCGACCAGTTCGCCCGGCTCGATCTCGCGGACGAATTCGGCCCCGACCACGTCGAGCGCGACCGTCTCGCTGGCGAAGACCGTGGCGCCGCCCTTGCCCTTGGGGCCCAGGCGACCCATCACCAGCGGGCGGATGCCGATGGGATCGCGGCAGGCGATCATGCCCGCCGGGGTCATGCAGATCAGGGCATAGGCGCCTTCGACCAGCCGCAGGGCATCGACGAAGCGGTCGAGCAGGGTGGGATAGCGGCTGGTCGCGACGAGGTGGATGATCACCTCGGTGTCCGAGGTCGACTGGAAGATCGCCCCCTTCTGCACCAGATCGCGTTTCAGGTGCATCGCGTTCGAGATGTTGCCGTTGTGCGCGATGGCGAAGCCGCCCGAGGCCAGATCGGCGAACAGTGGCTGGACGTTGCGCAGCCCCGAACCGCCGGTGGTGGAATAGCGCACGTGGCCCGCCGCCATGATCCCGGGCAGTTCGGCCAGGGCCTCGGCGCTGGAGAAGTTGGCGGCGACATGGCCGATCCCGCGGCGGGAATAGAATTCCTGCCCGTCGAAGCTGGTGATGCCGACCGCCTCCTGCCCGCGGTGCTGCAGGGCATGGAGCCCCAGCGCGGTCATCGGGGCGGCGTCGCGGGTGCCGATCACCCCGAAGATGCCGCACTCCTCGCCCAGCTTGTCGGCGTCGATGTCCCACGGGGTCGCATCGGAAGAGCTGTCGATCATGGTCATGAAGTCTGGTCCGGCGCCGGGGCCTGCGAAGCGTCCCCAAGTTGCGCGCGCATTTGGCTCCTAACGCCGCGAAAGGCAAGGGTTGGTGGGGCCGGTTTCCGCCATTTGCGGGGACGAAGCGGGGAGGTCGGGTTTGGCCTGAGAGCGGACGTTGAGATCCTCCCCCGTTTTGCGAAGCACAACGGGGGAGGGGGACCGCGCTGCCGCAGGCAGCGGGGTGGAGGGGGACAGCAACCGGCCCCCTTGTATCTGGACGAGAGTGTCTCGTTTTGGTGGAAGCGATGAAGTTCCGGGGTGGGTGGCCACCCACCCCGGAA
>NZ_JACLAU010000016.1 GCF_014230305.1 Novosphingobium aerophilum | reverse complement strand
AACACAACCCGGCCATGAAGGCCTTCAGACAACGCCTCGCCGACGCCGGAAAACCGCCAAAGGTCATCCTCGTCGCCATAATGCGAAAGCTAATCGCAACACTCAACGCCATGATCAAAAATCAACAGACATGGGCCGCGTAACAAGACGGTTGCTCCCCCGTTGCATCCTACGGATGAAACGGGGGAGGATCCATGGTGAGATCCTCCCCCGTTTTGCGCAGCACAACGGGGGAGGTGGCAGGCGCCCAAGGCGACTGACGGAGGGGGCCGATGGGCCGCAGTGTTAGACGATCACCCCAGCCGCGCCAGCGCCGCCTTCAGCCGTTCCGCCTCGGCCGCGTGCATCGCGTGGTCGGCGCGGGCCTTTTCGACCGCTTCGGGCTTGGCCTTTTCGACGAAGGCGGGGTTCGAGAGGCGGCCGTCGAGCGACTTTGCCTCCTTTTCCGCCGCGGCCAGGGCCTTTTCGAGCCGGGTCTTCTCGGCCGCGATGTCGATCACGCCCTCCAGCGGGATCACGATGTTGGCATCGCCCGCGCCCACCTGCATGGCCGCACCGGCCGGGGCCGGTTCGAAGCGGATGGCGCTCAGGCGCGCCAGGCGGTCGATCGCGCCGGGGTTGCGTTCGATGATCCCGCGCGTGGCCGCGCTGGCCTCGGGCAGGTAGGCGTCGAGCCGGGCGCCGGGGGCGATGCCCAGTTCGTTCTTGGCGGTGCGCAGGTTGCCGATCAGCGCGATCAGCCATTCCACCTCGGCCTTGGCCGCCGGATCGACCGCGGCCTGCGGGGCGGGCCATTGCGCCACGATCAGCTCATGGGGACGCTCGCCCAGCTTGTTCCACAGCTCTTCGGTGATGAAGGGCATGAACGGGTGGAGCATGACCAGGATCTGGTCGAGCACCCAGCCCGCCACCGCGCGGGTTTCCTCATCGAAGCTGCCTTTGACCAGTTCGATGTACCAGTCGCAGAACTGGTCCCAGACGAAGTGGTAGATCGTGTTGGCGGCGGCGTCGAAGCGCAGGTCGGCCAGCGCGGAATCGAGCGCGGCGACCGTTTCCACCACCTCGCCGACGATCCAGCGGTTGACCGCGCTGGTCGCGGCCGGGGCAGAGACCGAGCGGCTGCCGGTGACGCCATTGCTCTGGCAGAACCGCGCGGCGTTCCACAGCTTGGTGGCGAAGTTGCGATAGCCCTCGACCCGCTTCTCATCCATCTTCACGTCGCGGCCCTGGCTTTCCATCGCCGCCATGAAGAAGCGCAGGGCGTCCGCCCCGTACTGGTCGATCAGGCCGAGCGGATCGACCACGTTGCCCTTGGACTTGGACATCTTCTGCCCATCCGCGGCGCGCACCAGCCCGTGGAGGTAGAGCTTCTTCCAGGGCACATCCTTCATGAAATGAAGGCCCTGCATGGCCATGCGCGCATCCCAGAAGAACAGGATGTCGAAGCCCGAGATCAGCACATCGTTGGGGTAGTGGCGGCGGACCAGCGCGCTGTCGTCCGGCCAGCCCAGCGTGGCGAAGGGCCAGAGGGCGGAGGAGAACCAGGTGTCGAGGACGTCCTCGTCGCGGGTCAGCGGCCTGTTGCCCGCCAGGGCCTGCGCCTGCTCTTCCGTCTCGGCGACATAGACAGAACCATCCTCGGCATACCACGCCGGAATCCGGTGCCCCCACCACAGCTGGCGCGAGACGCACCACGGCTGGATGTTCTCCATCCAGTTGAAGAAGGTCTTTTCCCAGGTCTTGGGGACGATTTCGATCGCGCCGCTGCGCACCGCTTCCAGCGGGGCCACGGCCAGCTTCTCGGCATCGACATACCACTGGTCGGTCAGCCACGGTTCGATCACCACGCCGCCGCGATCGCCGAAGGGGGTCTGGATCGTGCGCGGTTCGGCGTCGTGGAGGCTCTCGTTGCCCTCCTTGTCCTTCATCACGTGCGGGATCAGGCAGCCGGCGGCCTTCATGTCGGCCACGATTTCCGTCCGCGCATCGAAGCGGTCCAGGCCGAGGTACTTGGCGGGCACCAGCCCGTCGGCGGTCTGGACCACCCTGGCTTCGGCATCGAACATGTTGAGCATCTCGGCCGGCTTGATCCCGGCGCGCTTGCCCACTTCGAAGTCGTTGAAATCGTGGCCCGGGGTGATCTTCACCGCGCCCGAGCCGAGTTCGGGATCGGCATGCTCGTCGGCGACGATGCGCAGCCGCCGGCCGGTGAGCGGCTGGAGGATCTCCTGGCCGATCACGCTGGCATAGCGCGCGTCTTCCGGATGCACGGCCACGCACATATCGGCCAGCATCGTCTCGGGCCGGGTGGTGGCGACCTCGATATAGTCGAGCCCGTCGGCTCGGGTGACGCCGTCGGCCAGCGGATAGCGGAAGTGCCAGAACCCGCCCTTCACCTCGCGGGTTTCCACCTCGAGGTCCGAAATCGCGGTCTTGAGCTTGGGGTCCCAGTTGACCAGCCGCTTGTCGCGGTAGATCAGGCCCTGGTTGTAGAGGTCGACAAAGACCTTGACCACGGCCGTGGTGAAGTGCGGGTCCATCGTGAACTGCTCGCGCGACCAGTCCATCGAGCAGCCCAGGCGGCGCAACTGGCGGGTGATGGTGCCGCCGCTTTCGGCCTTCCATTCCCACACCTTGGCGATGAAGTCCTCGCGCGAGTAGTTGGTGCGCTTGTCCTGCCGCGCCTCGAGCTGGCGTTCGACCACCATCTGCGTGGCAATCCCGGCATGGTCGGTGCCGACCACCCACAGCGCATCCTTGCCGCGCAGCCGCTCATAGCGGATCAGAATGTCCTGCAGGGTGTTGTCCAGGGCATGGCCGATGTGCAGCGAGCCCGTCACATTCGGGGGCGGATTGACGATGGTGAAGGGCTGGGCCTGCGGGCGTTCGGGGCGGAACAGGCCGTGGCTTTCCCAATGGGCATACCAGCGCGCCTCGATGGCGGCGGGATCGAAGGTCTTGTCGAGCGTCTCGGCGGGGGTCTGGTCAGGCGCGGTCATGGCCGGCGCCATGCCAGCGTGGCCGGGCTGGCGCAAGTTCGGCGGAACGCGGGGGTCGGGCCGGGCATGCGATTGCCGCCCTTGTCGCGGTCCCGCTTTTCCCGCATGAACAGGGTCCGATGAGGCAACCGGCCGAATTCTCCACCCGCGACGATGGCGCGATCGCGCTGGCCGGGCCGTTGACGGTGGCGACGGTCGGGCCGCTCGACCGGCAGTTGCGCGCGCTTGACCAGCCGGTTGCGGCGGTCGATCTGTCGGCCGTCACGGCGATCGACACGGTCGGCGCCTGGATCGCGTGGCGCCTGGCCCGCGATGCCCAGGCCCCGATCACCGGGGCCAGCGCCGAGGCGCAGCGGCTGATCGAGGCGGTCAGCCGGGCCGAGGCCGAAGTCGATGTCCATGCCCCGCGCGCCGAAATGGCCGAACGGGTCCCGGCCGCGGTCGGCGATCTGGTGGTCAGTTGGTGGCAGGGCACCCTGGGGGTGGTCGGTTTCCTCGGTCAGTTGATCCTGGCGCTCGGCCACATCCTGCGCAACCCGCGGATGCTGCGGGGCAAGGCGCTGGTGCGCCAGCTCGAACTGGTCGGGGTCTCGGCCCTGGGGATCATCGGGCTGATGAGCTTCCTGGTCGGGATCGTCATCGCCCAGCAGGGCGCGGTGCAGTTGCAGCAGTTCGGGGCCGAGGTCTATACCGTCAACCTGACCGGCCGCCTCGCCATGCGCGAGCTGGGCGTGCTGATGACCGCGATCATGGTGGCGGGCCGCTCGGGATCGGCCTTCGCCGCGCAGATCGGGACCATGAAGCTGACCGAAGAGGTCGACGCGATGCGCACGATCGGGGTCTCGCCGCTGATCGTGCTGGTGGTCCCGCGGGTGCTCGCGGCGGTGCTGATGATGCCGCTGCTGGGGTTCTATGCCGCCATCCTGGCGATCATCGGCGGGGCGGCGATCTCGGACCTGGCGCTGGGCATTCCCTTCCTCACCTTCCTGCTGCGCATCCAGGAGGTCGTGCCGATCCGCGACCTGTGGGTCGGGCTGGTCAAGGCGCCGTTCTTCGGGGCGATCATCGCCCTCGCCGGGTGCTACCAGGGCATCCAGGTGAAGGCCAACGCCGAGGAAGTGGGCATGCGCACCACCCTGGCCGTGGTCCAGGCGATCTTCATGGTCATCGTGCTCGACGCCTTCTTCGCGGTGTTCTTCACCAAGATCGGCTGGGGCTGAGCCGATGACCCATGCTGCCAGCCCGGACCCGATCGTGATCGAGAACCTGGTCAACCGGTTCGGCGACCATGCCATCCACGAGGGCCTGTCGCTGACCGTGCGGCGCGGCGAGATCCTGGGCGTGGTGGGAGGCTCGGGCACGGGCAAGTCGGTGCTGATGCGCTCGATCATCGGGCTGCAGGTGCCCGAGAGCGGATCGATCACCGTGCTCGGCCGATCGATCACCGATGCCCAGGACGACGACGATATCGATATCCGCGCGCGCTGGGGCGTGCTGTTCCAGGGTGGCGCCCTGTTCTCCACCCTGACCGTGGGCGAGAACGTCGAGGTTCCCCTGCGCGAGTTCTATCCGGAGCTGGGCGACGATCTGCTGCACGAGATCGCGGCCTACAAGGTGATGCTGTCGGGCCTGCCGGAAGAGGCGGTGGGCAAGTATCCGGCCGAGCTGTCGGGCGGGATGAAGAAGCGCGCCGGCCTGGCCCGGGCGCTGGCGCTGGATCCCGAGCTGCTGTTCCTCGACGAGCCGACCGCCGGGCTCGACCCGATCGGCGCCGCCGCCTTCGACCGGCTGACCCGCGCGCTGCAGGAAACGCTGGGGCTGACCGTGTTCCTGATCACGCACGATCTCGACACCCTGTACGAGATCTGCGACCGGGTGGCCGTGCTGGCCGACAAGCGGGTGATCGCGGTGGGCACCATTCCGGAACTGCTGGCCACCGATCATCCGTGGATCCAGGAATACTTCAACGGCCCGCGCGGCCGCGCCGCGCGCGACAGCCGGGCCCGCCGGACGGGCGCTGCGGGGGGCGGGGCAGGGGAGGCCCTGGCCGCCACCCCGCGCCAGGCAGCCGACACGGTGGACAAGTCCGCCCCAGGGGGAGCATAGCACCAGGCAATGGAAACCAGGGCCAATCATGTCTGGGTCGGCGTCGTCACGCTGGCGCTGCTCACGCTGGTGGCGGCCTTCGTCATCTGGATCGCCCGGCTCAACGAAGGCAACCAGGACGCCTACGACATCTTCTTCAAGCAGTCGGTCGACGGCCTCGCCAAGGGCTCGCAGGTGACCTTCGCGGGTGTGCCCGCCGGGCAGATCGAGACCATCGAGCTGTGGCCGCGCGATCCCAGCTTCGTGCGGGTACGGATCAAGGTGAACGATGGCGTGCCGATCCTGCAGGGCACCACGGCGACGATCCTGGGCAGCTTCACCGGGGTGTCGACGATCCAGTTGGAAGGCGCGGTCAAGGGCGCGCCGCCGATCACCGAGCCCGGGCCGGAGGGCGCACCGGTGATCCCGACCAAGCGCGGCGGGCTGGGCGCGCTGCTCAACAACGCGCCGCTCCTGCTCGAACGGCTCGCCACCCTGTCCGAGCGGCTGACCCTGCTGCTGTCGGACCAGAACCAGAAATCGATCGAGAACATCCTCAGCAACACCGACCGGCTGACCGGCAACCTGGCCGATGCCTCGCCCCAGTTGCAGCGGACCCTGGCCGAACTGCAGGTCACCCTGGGCCAGGCCAGCACCACCCTGGCCGCCTTCGAGCAGACCGCGAACAGCGCCAACGGCCTGCTGACCAACGAAGGCCAGCCGCTCGCCCGCCAGTTGCGCGAAACCCTGGCCTCGGCCAAGCAGGCCGCCGATGCGCTCAACGCCACGGTCACCGAAGCGCGCCCCGCCGCGCGCGAGCTGTCGACCACAACCCTGCCGGCGGCCGAGGCGGCGATCCGCGACCTGCGCGAAACCTCGCGGGCGCTGCGCGAGATCACCCAGAAGATCGACGATCAGGGCGCCGGGGCCCTGATCGGCAAGTCGAAGCTGCCGGACTACAAGCCATGAGGAGCCCGATCTTGCATCCGCATTCGAACCGGCCTCTGCCCGGCCGCCGCCGCGCGACCGCCCTGCTGGTCGCCGCCACCCTGGCCCTGGCGCTGGGCGGCTGCATCCGCCTGGGTGCCGGCAAGCCCCCGGCCTCGCTGCTGACCCTGACCGCCAGCCAGGCGCTGGCCCCCGGCAACGGGTCCAGCGGCAAGGGCGAGGATGCGCTGGTGGTCTACGATCCCGAGGTCGATCGGACCCTGGCGGTGCAGCGGGTGGCCGTCACGGTCGATCCCAGCAACGTGGCCTACCTGAAGGACGCGCTGTGGGTGGAGCGTCCGGCGCGGCTGTTCGGTGCCCTGCTGGCCGAGACGATCCGCGCCCGCGGCAAGCAGCTGGTGTTCGCGGCCGATGATCGCGCCGCGCTGAGCCAGCGTCGTCTCACCGGCCGCCTGCTGGCCATGGGCTATGACGCCGGCAGCCATGCCGTGGTGGTGCGCTATGACGCGGTTCGCAGCGAGAGCGGCAAGCTGGCCACCCGCCGCTTCGAAAGCCGGGTACCGGTGGCCCGTGCGGATGCGGAGACGGTCGGCCCGGCGCTCAACGCGGCGGCCAATGCCGTGGCCGGCGAGGTGGCCGACTGGATCGGGTAAGCCCGGCCGGTGCCGCGGCGCTCGTGCGAACGGGGTGTTGACCGGCTGTTGACGCTTTGGCGCTAAGCCCGGGGCATGGCCTGGTTCCGTTCCGATCCCCTGTTCGGCACGCGCAGCGCGCGCCGCGACCTGCGCTTCTGGATGATGCTGCTGGTCGGCGCGGTCTTCGTCTATGGCGGCTTCACCATCGAGCCGGCCACCAACTGTAACGACAGTGGCGAGTGCGCGCCCTGGCTGGTGCCTCTGGGCGGGGTGATGGGGCTGGGCGTCGTCGCCATGGCGCTTGGCCCCCTCCTGGCGAACCCGCAGCGCGGGATCATGCTCGATCCCGCCACGGACGAACTGGTCTGGTGGCAGAACCGCACGGCCAGGCATCCCGGCGACGAAGGCCGCATCGCGCCCGAGCAGATCGCCCGGATCCGCTACGTCTCGCAGGGCGATGCGACCGAGATCCACGTCTACGATCGCCAGGGCGACCGGCTGCCTTACCTCGACGAGGAGGTCATTCCCGGCTGGCCGCTGACCTGGGCCCGGCACATGGTGGGGCGCTGGCCGCATATCGTGCTGGTGGAAGAAGATTAGGCTGATCGGCCGAAGCAGGAGGGAACGAACAGGTGACTGTCGGCGAAGACCGGAAGATGCCCCACTGGTATCTTGCCACACTCCCCCTTGTGCTGAGCCTGTCCAGTGCGTTCGCTCGGTCGCAGGGCCTGACCCTGGACATGATTTCGCACGTCACGGCTGCGCTATGCACCCTGTATGGCGCTGGCATCCTGGTCCTGTACCATCGCGGCAAGGCGTGGACCTGGCTGGCCCTGGCCGGTTGTGCCGCAGTGAGCATCGGCCTGTGCGTGGCGATCCGTCATCCCCGGCCTTCGTTCTTGCTGAACAGCCTGGTGGACCTGCTGACCTTTGCCCTGGCCAGTACGGTCGTTGCGTCGGTTTTCCTGCTGCTCAACCTGCCGGCGAGCGATGCCGGGCAACGGGCGCACCGCCGCAAGATCGCCAGGGTGCCGGCCATCGCCCTGGCTCTGTTGGTCGCGGTTCTCGGCCTGGGCCCACTGACCCTGACCGTGTGACGACTGTCAGCGCGGGCGCGCGTTCAGCCCCGCGCCAACCGCGCGAAGTCCGCCGCCGCCAGGAAGGCCTTGCGCCGCTTCTCGCGCCGGGCCTCGGCCTCGGCGTCGTGGCCCCAGCGGTCGGCCTGCCAGTCTTCCTCGAGATTGGCGGCGGTCCACAGCGCTTCGGGATCGGCGTCGTCCTCCAGCGCGGCCAGCCCGATCACCAACGAGGCGGCAAGGCCTGCCAGGTTGCGCAGTGCGGCCAGGGCAAAGTCATCGCGGGTGGCGAGCAGCGCGTTCAGCCGGGCCATGGTGGCGGCGGGCTGCGGACGGTGGATCACGCCGTCGATCCGCTCGAACGCCAGCCCGTGGCGCGCCTCGGCGGCCTGCAGCAGGGGTTCCCAGACCAGGTCCTGTTCGCGCCGCTGGCTGTCGCCCGCTTCCGCGCGGTAGCACAGCGTGTCGGTCTCGCCGTAAGGCAGCAGCTCGCCGATCGCCTGGTTGCGGTCGGGGCCGACCACGTCGATCGCGAAATCGGTCATGTCGCGGTAAACGAACCGGGCGGGATCGATCGTCTCGCCCTGCGCGGCCCATTCTTCGGCGAGCCGTTCGGCCAGGGCCCGGGTGGGGACGACCTGCGCCCGCCCGCCGACCGACTTGATCGGACGGCCATCGAGCATGACGCGCCAGCCGCCGTCCTGGGATGCTACGGCAACGTCCTGGTAGAAGCGCTTCATCGGAATAGGAATCCTGAACGATCTCGAGAACTCGCCCCGTTCGTGTCGAGCGCGGTCGAAAGGCGTGTCTCGACTGCGCTCGACACGAACGGGGAGGGGAGGGTCTTGATGCCGCGCCAAGTGGATCAATTCAGCGACGGAGTAAACGGCCGACGTGAGCGGCAAGCTGACGCGCGGTATCGTACCAGCGGAGATTGGCTAAATCACTGGCTACTACTCACCGTGCAACTGTGGTCCTTGCGTTTGACAATGTACAGACTGTCATGGCCCAAGCTGTTTCCAACGTAAATCAGTCTGAGAAAGATCTCATCGGAGTTTGATCTGACTTTAATTATGTAATCGCCCAAATCTATGCCAGTGCTACGCTCTTCCACGCATTGCACCGCAAGAACGAGGTCTTTTGAGGGGGTATCGATTCTTTCCTCATGCGCATATGAATAGTGAGTAATTGCGAAGCAGGTTGCAATTGACAAAAGCGCGCAAAGCGTCTTGCTTTTTGACCCTTTTGCTTGAGAAAAGAGCGATTTGGTCAGGCGGTTAACGGACACGATTTCCTCCTCCTCCTACCAATGTCGCAAAGGCAAGGCACGAGTGAACCGGCACAAACCCTTATTCGACCCTGTCCAAACCCACGCCCCGCTCAGTTCCTCGTCTTCCAGCGGCGCGCCAGCACCCGCGGCATCACGAAGACATCGAAGAACCCGACCACGGCGAACACCACCCCGACGATCCACGGCAGGTTGAGCTTGCGCTCGGTGATCAGGATGCCGAGCAGGACCATCACGGCCCCGCTCATGCGGATCAGGGTGATGGCGATGAAGCGCGCCTTGGCCGGGTCCTTTGCCCCGTCGGAGGCTGGCGTGCCGGTCGGGTTGGTCTCGCTCATGGCAGCAGGTAGGTCCTCAGGTCGGCAACGGTGCCGGCAACATATTCGGCCCCGGCCTCGATCAGTTCCTCGGCCTCGTGATAGCCCCAGGCCACGCCCACGGCACGCACGCCGGCCTCGGCGGCCATCAGCATGTCATACGCGGTGTCGCCGATCATCACGGCGTGCTCGGGCCGGGCGAGGGCATCGTCGAGCGCGGCCTGCAGCATGGCCGGGTGGGGCTTCGAAGGGTGCCGGTCGGCGGTCTGCAGGGTGGTGAACAGGTGGGCGATGCCGTGCGTGTCCAGGCAATGCTCCAGCCCGCGGTCGGACTTGCCGGTGGCGACGCCCAGGGCGTAGCCCGCATCCACCAGGGCGCCCAGCAGCTCGGCCATGCCGGTGAACAGCGGTTCGGACAACTCTCCGGCGGCGCGGGCGGCGCGGAAGGCCGCCTTGTAGGCGCCCACGATCTCGCGTACCGCATCATCGTCGCTGTCCGGAGCGAGGCGCCGCACCGCCTGGGGCAGGGACAGGCCGACCGAGCGGCGGATCAGGCTGGCTTCCGGAGCGGCCAGGCCGTATTGGGCGAAGGCCACCTCCATCGCCGAAATCACCGCGCCCTGGCCATCGACCAGCGTGCCATCGCAATCGAACACCACCAGGCGGTTCGGGCCCGCGCTCGTTGTTTCCGGCGCGGTCACGGCACCAGGGTCCGCATCAGCTCGGCCAGCGCCGGGGCGCCGCTGTCGACCAGCCCGGCCGCCACGCGGGCGCGATCCTCGGCGGACTTGTTCTGCGACAGCTTGAAGGTGGAGCGCCAGACCTCGACCTCCAGCTCGAAGCCGACGATCCCGCCCATCAGCCGGGCCATGCTGGCCGGGGGCACCTTGTCCATCGTCCAGGGCGCGGATGGATTGACGCGCGCCTCGTGCCGGGCCGAGACCGTTTCCAGCAGACCGTGCAGCCCCTCTTCGCTCATCCGCCGGACGCGCCCTTCCATCTCGACCGCCACATAGTTCCAGGTCGGCACCTGGCCCTGATCCTCATACCACACCGGCGAGACATAGGCATCGGGGCCGTTGACCACGGCGAGCGCCTGGGCCCCGTCGAGCCAGCGCGTCAGGGCATTGCCGCGCGAGAGGTGGAACTGGATCGCCCCGTCCCCGGTCGAGAGCAGCGGCACATGGGCCACGCGGGGGCCGTCCGGGGTGGTCAGGAAGACCATCCCGAACCCGACCTCGGCCACCAGCGCCTCAAGCAGGGCCCGGTCGTCGTGGCGGAATGAGGCGGCCGGGTGCATCAGCGGGACTTCGGACCGGGCTGGCGCGGAGCAGGACGACCGGCCGGTTTGGCGCCGGGGCGGGGGCCGGACTTCGCCGGGGGTTTGGTCCCGGGTCTGGCTGCAGGCTTGGTCCCGCCGGGCTTGGCCCCACCGGATTTCGCCCCGGCGGACTTTGCAGGTGGCTTCGGCGGGCCGGAGCGGGCGCGCTGCCCGCTTGGCGGGCGGGCCGTGGCTCCGCCGCCGTCGGCGCGCTTGCGGCGTTCGCCCCGCCGCTCCTTGCGGTACTGCTTGGCATGGGCCTTGGCGGCGGCCTTCTTCGCCTCGCGCTCGGGCATTCTCGGCGCCTCGGGCAGGTCCGCGCCGAGCGCCTCGTCGAAACCGAGCTGGGCCATCGAATTGGCAAAGTGTTCGGGCAGCTCGGCGGTGACGTCCAGCGGGGCGCCGTCCGGGTGCTCGATCAGCAGGCGGCGCGCGTGAAGGTGCATCTTGCGGCTGATCGAGCCCGACAGGAACGCCTCCTGCCCGCCGTACTTGCCGTCACCCACGATCGGGTGGCCGATCGCCGCCATGTGCACGCGGAGCTGGTGGGTGCGGCCGGTCAGCGGCTGCAGCTCGACCCAGCAGGCCCGGTTGCCGGCGCGGTCGACCACGCGGTAGCGGGTGCGGGCGGGCTGGCCGTGCTCGCTTTCGTCGACCATCATCTTCTCGCCGCCGGTCCCGGGCTGCTTGGCCAGCGGCAGTTCGATCAGGCCATCGCCGATCGAGGGCACGCCGACCACCAGCGCCCAGTAGATCTTGCGCGCCGAACGGCCCGAGAACCGCCTGGAGAAGAAGGCCGCACTGCCCGGGGTCGCCGCGATCAGCAGCACGCCCGAGGTGTCCTTGTCGAGCCGGTGGACCAGGCGCGGGCGCGGCCCGTCCTGGACATAGGCGTCCAGCAGGCCGTCGACATGTTCGTAAGTGCCGCTGCCGCCCTGGGTGGCGAGGCCCGGCGGCTTGTTCAGCACGATGGCCGAACGGTCGCGGTGGATCACCATCGAATCGGCCAGCGCGATCTGGTCCTCGGTCAGCTCGCGCTTGGGGCGGGTGCCCGACTTGCTCGCCTCGTTGCCGCCCGGCGGGACGCGCAGGACCTGTCCGGCGCTGAGCCGGTCGGCCGGATCGGCGCGCTTGCCGTCGACCCGGATCTGCCCGGTGCGCGCCCAGCGCGAGACGGTGGCGAAGCCGACCTGGGGCAGGTGGCGCTTGAACCAGCGGTCAAGCCGGACGCCCTCGTCATCGGGCTGGACGGTGAACTGGCGGACCTGGTCCGCGTTGCCGGGGTGAGGGCCGCGCGCGCTCATGCCAGCGTTCCCGTCGCCAGCCAGCGTGTCAGCCACAGGCCCGCAAACAGTGCGGCAAAGCCGGCCACCAGGGACAGCCCGACATAAAGCGCCGCCAGACCGAGGGCGCCACGCTCGACGAACAGGGCGAACTCCAGCGCGAAGGACGAGAAGGTGGTGTAGCCCCCCAGCACGCCGACCCCGAGCAGCAGGCGCCACCCTTCGCCCCCCTGGCCGTGGCGGGCGAGGAGCCCGACCAGCAGGCCCATGGCCAGGCTCCCCAGCACGTTGGCGGTGAGCGTCGCCCAGGGGAAGGCCGTGCTGGCGGCGGGCCCGGCCAGCAGCCAGGCGCGCCCGGTGAGGTAGCGCAGCCAGGCTCCGGCCGCGCCGCCCGAGGCGACCAGCAGGGAGGACAGGGCGAAGGAGGGAGTGGAATTCATCTGCCGGCCCTTAGCGAGGCTTTGCCCAAGATGCCACTTTCTTGGCGTGGCTTGGCCATTTCTCCCGGCGCGCGTGCTTGCCAAGGACCGACTCCCCTGCTAACGGCCCGCTTCTTCGAACCGGTCCCGCGAGGATTCGGGGCGGTTTGTATTGGCATTCACAAGGTGCTCCCCCGCGCGCTGAACCAGCGGGGTTCTCGCCTTCCGATCTGTTGAGGTGTGTCGGTTTATGCAAATTCTCGTTCGCGACAACAATGTCGATCAGGCTCTCCGTGCGCTCAAGAAGAAGCTGCAGCGTGAGGGCGTGTACCGCGAGATGAAGCTGCGCCGTCACTACGAAAAGCCCTCGGAAAAGCGCGCCCGCGAAAAGGCTGCCGCCGTGCGCCGCGCCCGCAAGCTTGAGCGCAAGCGCGCCGAGCGCGACGGGGCGAAGTAAAGAAAAGCGCGCTGGCCGGACTTGTTTCGGCCGCGGCTTTCCGCCAAGAGGGCGCGGATTTTTCCGCGCCCTTTTTGCTGTGCGCGGTCCATTGCACCTTGAGGACGAATCGATGACCGAGATCACCCGCGTTCCGCTCCAGCCCCTGGCGAAGGGCTCGCTCGGCAAGCTCTGGCTGGGTCTGGCCGCCGCCGTGGCGGTGGCCGGCGGCGTGGCCTGGGCGGCGATGCCCCCGCTGGTCTCGGTCAAGGCGCTGAAGGCCGGCAATGGCCCGACCGCGACCGCCGATGACGTGGCGCTGATCGACTACACCGGCCGCCTGGCTGACGGGAAGGTGTTCGACCAGGGCAAGGCCCCGCTCGCCGTGCGCGAGGTGGTGCCCGGCTTCTCGCAGGCGCTGCAGCAGATGCAGGCGGGCGGCAAGTACAAGGTCGTGATCCCGGCCAAGCTCGCTTATGGCGACAAGGCGGTCGGTCCGATCCCGGCCAATTCCGACCTCTATTTCGACATCGAGGTGCTCGGCGTGATGAGCCGCCAGCAGTTCGAGCAGCAGCGCCAACTGATGCAGATGCTGCAGGCCCAGCAGCAGGGCGGTGCCGCCGGTGCCGCGGGCGGGGCCGCTCCGCAGGCGCTGCCGCAGCCCTGATCGTCCCTGTCTTTCAAAAGGTCTGACGCCCCATGTCGGTCGATACCGCCACCGTTGCCAAGATCGCCTCGCTCGCCCGGATCAAGGTGAGCGACGCCGAGGTCGCGGCCATGGTCCCCGAACTCAACGGCATCCTCGCCTGGGTCGAACAACTGGGCGAGGTCGACGTGACCGGGGTCGAGCCGATGACCGCGGTGATCCCCAACCAGTTGCGCCTGCGCGACGATGCGGTGACCGACGGCGGCATCCGCGATGCCGTCCTGGCCAATGCCCCCGCGCCCGAGCACGGCTTCTTCGGCGTGCCGAAGGTGATCGAGTAAAAATGCATGCATTTTTGCTCGATCATCCTGAACAGCGGCTCAAACCAAGTTTGAGCCGCGACCGTTTCAGGATCCAGAAACAAAGACTCAGTGTGTCCATGCGGGGCCTGTGCCTCCAGGCAGAATGGACCCTGAAACAAGTTCAGGGTGACGATTTATGACCGACCTGACCGACCTTGGCATTGCCGACATCCGCAACGGCGTCGCCGCCGGGACCTTCACCGCGGTGGAGGTGGCCGAGGCGTTCAACGCCGCCGTCGCCGCCGCGCAGCCGGCGCTCAACGCCTTCATCGTCACCACGCCGGATGCCGCGCTCGATGCCGCGCGCCGGGTCGATGCGGCGCGGGCGGCGGGCCAGGCGCTCGGCAAGATGGCCGGCGTGCCGATCGGCATGAAGGACCTGTTCGCCACCAAGGGCGTGCAGACCACGGCCGCCAGCAAGATCCTGGCGGGCTTCACCCCCGAGTACGAGAGCACGGTCAGCCAGAACCTGTGGAACGCCGGGGCGGGCATGCTGGGCAAGCTCAACCTCGATCAGTTCGCGATGGGATCGTCGAACGAGACCAGCGCCTTCGGCAATGTGATCTCGCCCTGGCGGCGTCCGAACGACACGGCGCCGCTGGCGCCGGGCGGCTCGTCGGGCGGCTCGTCCGCCGCCATCGCCGCGCGGCTCTGCCCGGCGGCGACGGGGACCGACACCGGCGGGTCGATCCGCCAGCCCGCCGCCTTCACCGGGATCGCCGGGATCAAGCCCACCTACGGCCGCTGCTCGCGCTGGGGCGTGGTCGCCTTCGCCTCGTCGCTCGACCAGGCCGGCCCGATGGCGCGATCGGTGCAGGACTGCGCGATCATGCTGGAGGCCATGGCCGGGTTCGATCCCAAGGATTCGACCAGCCTCGACCTGCCCGTGCCCGAATGGGAAGCGGGGCTGAACCCCAGCATGGCCGGCAAGCGGGTGGGCATTCCGCGCGAATACCGGCTCGACGGGATGGATCCGGACGTCGCGAAGTCCTGGGACGATGGCATCGCCTGGCTCAAGGACGCGGGCGCCGAGATCGTCGAGGTCTCGCTCCCCCACACCAAGTACGCGCTGCCGACCTACTACATCATCGCCCCGGCTGAAGCCTCGTCCAACCTCGCGCGCTATGATGGCGTGCGCTATGGCCTGCGCGACCTGCCGGATGGGGCGGGGCTGCAGGACATGTACGCCGCGACCCGCGCTGCGGGCTTCGGGCCCGAGGTCAAGCGCCGCATCATGATCGGCACCTACGTGCTCTCGGCCGGGTTCTATGACGCCTACTACACCCAGGCGCAGAAGGTCCGCGCCCTGATCGCGCGCGATTTCGAGCTGGCCTTCCAGCATTGCGACGTGATCCTCGCGCCCACCGCGCCGACCGCGGCCTTTGCCCTGGGCGAGAAGAGCGACGATCCGCTGGCCATGTACCTCAACGACGTGTTCTCGGTCCCGGCCAGCCTCGCCGGCCTGCCCGCCATGTCGGTCCCCGCCGGGCTCGACCGCCAGGGCCTGCCGCTCGGCCTGCAGGTGATCGGCCAGGCCTTCGACGAGCAGGGCGTGCTCAACGCGGGGCTGGCGCTGGAGCAACGTGCGGGATTCACGGCCAAGCCCGCCAAGTGGTGGTGATCTCCTTCCTCCGTTCGTCTCGAGCGAAATTGAGAGACGGACGGGCCAGCGCAGGTGTCTCGACTGCGCTCGACACGAACGGTGAATGAACATGACGGAATCCGCGTATCGTATCCAGGGCGCCACGGGCGAGTGGGAGGTCGTGATCGGCCTTGAGGTCCACGCGCAGGTCGTATCCAAGTCCAAGCTGTTCTCGGGCGCGGCGACCGCTTTCGGGGCCGAGCCCAACGCCCAGGTCAGCCTGGTCGATGCGGCCATGCCGGGCATGCTGCCGGTGCCGAACAAGGAATGCATCCGCCAGGCGGTGCGCACCGGCCTGGCCATCGATGCCCAGATCAACAAGTGGTCGCGGTTCGATCGCAAGAACTATTTCTATGCCGATCTGCCGCAGGGCTACCAGATCAGCCAGCTCTATCACCCGCTGGTGGGCGAGGGGCACATCGACATCAGCCTGGATGACAAGAATCCCGATGCCGAGGTCAAGCGCATCGGGATCGAGCGGATCCACGTCGAGCAGGACGCAGGCAAGCTGATGCACGATCAGCACCCGACCATGTCCTATGTCGACCTGAACCGGTCCGGCGTGGCGCTGATGGAGATCGTCAGCCGCCCGGACATGCGCTCGCCCGCCGAAGCCGGGGCCTACCTGCGCAAGCTGCGGGCGATCCTGCGCTATGTCGGTTCGTGCGACGGCAACATGGAGGAAGGCTCGATGCGCGCCGACGTGAACGTCAGCGTGCGCAAGCCGGGGGCCGAATTCGGCACCCGGACCGAGACCAAGAATGTGAACTCGGTGCGCTTCGTCATGCAGGCGATCGAGCACGAGGCGAGCCGTCAGGTCGATGTGCTGGAGAGCGGCGGCAAGGTGGTGCAGGAAACCCGCCTGTTCGATCCCGACACCGGCACGACCCGTTCGATGCGCAGCAAGGAAGATGCGCACGACTATCGCTATTTCCCCGATCCGGACCTGCTGCCGCTGGAACTGGACGACGCCTTCGTCGAAGCCTGCCGCGCCAGCCTGCCCGAACTGCCCGACGCCAAGCGCAAGCGCTATGAGACCGCGCTGGGCCTGACCCCCTATGTGGCCGGCGTGCTCACCGCCGAGGTCGAGACCGCGCGCTGGTTCGAGGCGCTGCTGGCCGAAACCGCGACCAAGCAGGGCAAGGGCGAGGAGGCGGTCGCCAAGCAGGCCGCCAACTGGCTGACCTCCGAACTGTTCGGCGCACTCAACCGGCTGGGCCGCAGCCTCGAGGACAGCCCGGTCAGCCCGGCGCAGGCGGCCGAGCTGCTGGCGCTGGTGGCCGACGGCACGATTTCGGGCACGATCGCCAAGCAGGTGTTCGAGAAGATGCTGGAAAGCGGCGACGGCGCCGCGGCCATCGTCGAGCGCGACGGGCTGAAGCAGGAAAGCGACACCGGCGCGATCGAGGCCGTGGTGGCCAAGGTCCTCGCCGACAATGCCGACAAGGTTGAACAGTACAAGGCCGGCAAGGAAGCGCTGTTCGGGTTCTTCGTCGGCCAGACGATGAAGGCCATGCAGGGCAAGGCTAATCCCCAGGTGGTCAACGAGCTGCTGAAGAAGCAACTGGGGTAGGCCGCTAACCCCACAGGGGAATGGTCCTCGGGATTGATCCGGGTGTAGTCTGACGATCGGGTCGCCGCCTTGCGCGGGGATGCCGATGGGCACGTGGTGGATCACCGGACTGGCCGTGGCTGCACTGGGTGCAGCGCCCCTGGCGGCGCAGGAAAGCGTGGGCATCCGGGCGGACTTTTCCGCCGCCGACCTGCAGGGTGAGGCCATCGTGCTGATCCGGCCCACGGTCTGGGTTGGCGCTCAGTCAACCGGTGGGACGCCCGAACCCAATGCCGAATGGACCGACACCGCTCGCGCCCTGCTCGCGGCCGAACTGCAGCAGCGCGAAGCCCTCCTGGGACGCAAGCTGGTGGCCGAGCCTGAGGTGACCGGCGCCGATGGGACGCTGTTGGCCGGCTATCGGGCGCTGTTCGCCACGGTCGCCCGGGCGGCGATGACTTATCAGTTCTTTCGCGGCAACCGCCTGCCCACGCACAGGCATGCGCCGTTCGCGTGGACGCTCGGCCCCGGGACGCAGCGCATCGCGGCGTTGACCGGCGCGCGCTATGCGCTCTTCGTCGACCTGCGTGACGCCTATGGGTCCACCGGACGGAAGCTGTTCCAGATCGCGGCGGCCGGGCTGGTCGGGCTGAGCATCACCTCGGGATTGCATCGGGGGTTCGCCGGGCTGGTGGACCTGCGAAGCGGCGATCTGGTCTGGCTCCGCGCCGATCAGGCGATGGGTGGTGATGTCCGAACCGCCGAAGGCATGCGCCGGCGCGTGGGGCAACTGCTGGAGCAGATGCCCCAGGCCGGCGCAGCGTCGGTCCCGCCCACCAGGGAGGGATCGCCATGATCGGGAGCCTTTTCGGTCGCGGCATGGGCTTGCTGGCTTGGCTGGGCGGTATCGGCCTGGCGGCCGGGCCAGCGGATGGGGCTGCTGCGGGACCCTTTGTCCGACCGCCCTATGCCGGCGCCTATGAGCCGCAGGGGGTGGACGAGCGCGGGCTCTGGATGGACCTCGACGAATTCGAACGCGATCTCGGCCAGTCGCCCGGCGTCGTCCGCGACCCGGGGCTCAATGCCTTCGTGCGCCAGGTCTTGTGCGACACGGTCGGTGCCGATCGCTGTGGCGCGCTGCGGTGCTACATCGTCGCGGACAGTCGGTTCAACGCCTTCATGGCACCCAATGGGATGACCGTCATCTACACGGGGCTGCTCGCAAGGCTTCATTCACAGGCCGAGCTGGCGGGCGTGCTGGGGCACGAATTCGCCCATTTTGAGCGCAGGCACAGCCTGGCCGGGGCCCTGCGCCAGCGGTCGGCGGGAAACTGGTCAGCCTGGATCTCGCTGCTGGGCGTGCTCACCGCGGTGCGCACCGGTGCGGTGCGCCAAGAGCTGCAGATCGGGCTGATCGCCTTCACCCGGGGACAGGAGGGCGAGGCCGATGCCCTGGCGGCGCGGTTGGTCGAAGGCTCGCGGTTCCGGCTCGCCATGGCCGCGGTGTGGCGCCGCGCGATCGAGGAGGACGACGCGCTGCGGCGCGAGAAGGGGCTGCGCCGCGTTCGTCACGACATCACCTCGCTGGCCGACGATCATCCCGCGGATGGGCAGCGCATGGCCATGTTCGCGGCGGAAGAGCTGCGTGTCGGGTCGCGCGGCCTGGATGGTGGGGCGGAGTATGCCGCGGCCACGGAACCGGAGCTGCCGTTGCTGTTCGCAGCGCTGGTGCGCGGGCGGGACTTTGCCGTTGCCGACTATGTCCTGCGATCGCGTGGCGAGGCGCTGGGCTGGTCCGGCGCCCTGCTGACGTTGCGGGGCGATCTTTTCCGTCTGCGGGGACATCCGCGCGACCTCGTCACCGCAGAGGAGCTGTTCGGCCAGGCGATCGCCGCCGGGCGGGCCCCGCCCGAGGCCTGGCGCGGACTGGGGCTGGTGCAGCTCAGGCGCGGCAACGCGGCCGGCAAGGCTGCTCTGGCCTCCTACCTGACCCTGGCCCCCTCGGCCGCGGACGCCCCGCTGATCCGCAACCTGCTGGACAGCGGACCGTGATGCGTCGGGTCCGGCATTGCGGGCTTTTGTGGATCGTCAGGACCCTGGCCTTGGCAGGCCTGGTCACGGCGAGCCCGGCGCTGGCGGGCTGGACCTTGGTCCCGGCCGGCCAGACGGTGGTGGTGGGTCAGCTCAAGCTGACCCCGCCGACGGCGTGGAACGCGCAAACGGGCAGCACGGCGCGGGGTGTGGCCTGGACGCACGACGGTTTCGAACTCAACCTGCTCGAGGTGACGGTTACCCGGTCCGGCGAGCCGCTCTATCGCGAGCGCCACCGTCGACGGGGAGTGGGGGGCGTCCTTCCCCCGCAATTCGCGCTGATCGATCTGGTCGACCTGTTCGAAAGTGGTTTCCGAGCCGGCTCGGGGGCGACGGTCTTCGTCATCGAGCAGGCATCGCCGGCCAAGCTGGCCGGGCTGCCCGCGGTGGAAATCCGCTATCGCTTCAGTCTGTCCGAAGATGCGCTGCCGTCCCGTGGCCTGGTGCGGCTGGCAATCATCGGGGACGCGGTCCACGCGATCAACTTCACCGCCCCCGCGCTCCACTACTTCGATGCCGGACAGGAGGAGGCGCGCCGGATCATGGACGAAGCGCGGATATGATCGCGCCGGCTGGCGGCCTAGCGTCCGCCGCCCGTCATGATTGACCAGCCCCACGGTTTGAGCGCCAAAGGCCGCCCGGCCAGGGTCATCTTCGCTGAGGTTCCCCGCAGGTTGACCGCCACGGTGACGCGGTCCTTGCCCTTGATCCGGCGGAAGGCGAAGACGTTGGGGGTGCCGGTGTCGAGGATCTCGAGGTTGCCCGGCTCGATCCCGCTGGCGAGGGCGGGGTGGGCGTGCTTGAGCGCCAGCAAGCGGGTGTACAAGGCGGCACGCGGCAGCGGCTGACCGGGCGCGGGCCAGGTCATCGGATCGCGGTCGAAGAACTTCAGCCGCCGGTCGAGCCCAGCCTCCTGCCCGCCATAGACCAGCGGCATGCCCGGCAGGGTCGCGGCGAGCACGGCCATGGCATTGGCGCCTTCGCCATAGAGCTCGCGGTCGGTGCCGTTCCACGAGTTCTCGTCGTGGTTGCTGGTGAAGGTCATGCGGTAGGCGCCGGCCGGGTAGCGGCGCTTGGGCGCGGTGTAGAGTGCGGCCAGATCGCGGGCATCGGCCTCGCCGCGCGCCACCTTGACCAGCAGGTGGAACAGCACCCAGTCATAGGTCATGTCGAAGGCGCGCAGGTGCAGGTCGGGCGTGTCGGCCTCGGCCAGCAGGAACATCGGCTTGATCGCGTCGAGCCGGGCGCGGGCCTCGTCCCAGAAATCGACCGGCAGGGTCCAGGCCACATCGCAGCGGAACCCGTCGATCCCGGTGGTCCGCACCCAATAGGACATGGCCTCGATCATCGCCGCGCGCACCGCGGGCTTGCCGTAGTCCAGCCCGATCACGTCGGACCAGACCTCTTTCTTGCCGGTGCTGAGATCGGTGTAATTGTAGCCTTCCAGCTCCCCGGCGGCGTTGCGCTTGTACCAGTCAGGGTGCTGGTCCACCCAGACGTGGTCCCAGCCGGTGTGGTTCGCCACCCAGTCGAGGATCACCTTGAAGCCCTGGGCATGGGCGGCATCGACCAGGTGGCGAAAATCCTCCAGCGTCCCATACTCGGGATTGACCGCCAGATAGTCACTGACCGCGTAGTACGATCCCAGCGAGCCCTTGCGCTCCTTCCGGCTGATCGGCTGGATCGGCATGATCCACAGCACGTCGACGCCCATCCGGCGCAGGCGGGGCAGGTGTGTCTCGAACGCGCGGAACGTGCCTTCCGGCGTGTACTGCCGGATGTTGACCTCATAGATGGTGGCCTGCCCGGCCCATGCCGGATGGCGCACAGCGCTGACGCCCTCGGCCAGCGGCAAGGGTTGCCCAGCGGCGGTAGCAGGTGCGGCAGGCGATTGTGCGGCCGAGGCGGTTGCGGTGAGGGTCACCGCGGCGAGAGCCCCGCCCATGATCGCCATCCGAACCGTGCGCACCGTCCTGCCCATGCTCTCGTCTCCCTGATCCGGCCCTTCGCGGGGCCGCACCGGACGGGTTAGGCGAGAATGGACGGCACGGGCAGGAGGTATTCGTATGCGCGTCCGCGGTTCAGGCGCGGGTCCCGCTGAGCGCCATCGATCCGAACACCCCGGCCTTGACCTTGCCGGTCATGGTGTCGCCGCTGACCGTGGCCTCCCCGTCCAGCTTCATCGGCATCGGGCTGGTCATGGCCATGGTCCAGGTCAACTGGTCGCCGTCGATCTGCCCGTTCTCGACCGGCAGGGTGCCCATCATCGGGCTGGTGAACGCGCCGCTGAAGGCGCTGCCTTCGATCGTGACCGAAATCGTGCCGGACTGTGCCCCCATCGGGGTCTGCACAGTGACGTTCCAGGTGCCGTTGGCGGACATGGTCTCTCCTTTTGGTTCGGCGGAATGGGGTTGGGTTCAGGGTGCGGGGGAGCCCGCCGGGACGATCTCGACCGGCAGGGGCAGGCCCTTGAGCTGGGGTTCGACCACCTTGCGATCGCCGACCACCACGAAGACCAGACCCTCGGGCTGGAGCCAGGTGGCGGCGGCCTGATTGAGCGCGGCGGCGTCGATCCGGCGATAGCGCTCCGGCAGGCTGCGCTGGTAATCGTCGGGGCGGCCGAGCCGGTCGTTCTGGATCACCGCCTGGAGCACGGCCATGTTCGTTTCGAACCGGTTGGGCAGGCCGCGGATGTTCCCGTCGGTCACCCGGGCCAGCTCGGCCGGCTCGACCCCGCGCTGGGCGGGCAGGGCCTTCATGTCGGCCAGCAGCAGCTTCAGCGAATCGCCGGTGCGGTCGGACTGGACCGGGGCCGAGACCATCAGCGTGCGCGGACCGACCGGGCTGGTGATCTGCGAACGGACGCCATAGGACCAGCCCTTGTCCTCGCGCAGGTCAATGTTGAGCCGTGAGAGGAAGCCGTCCCCCAGCACCTCGTTGGCCAGCTCCAGCGCTTCCTTGTCGGTATCGCGGCCGGTGAGGGGCAGGACCTTGCCGCCCAGGATGAAGGACTGCGGCGAGTTGGGCCGATCCACCAGGAGGATGCGCGGGTGGGCGGCGGGCAGGGCGGCGTCCATCGGCTTGGCCGGAGCCGGGGTGGCGGGCGCCGCCCAGCTTCCGAAGGCCTGTTCGAGCAGCGGCTGGAGCTGGGCCATGGTGACATCGCCGACCACGGTGATCCGCGCCAGGTCGGGACGGAACCAGGTGGCATGGGCCCGGCGCAGCGCGTCGGGGGTGAGTGCCGCCAGGGCTTCGCGCGTTCCCAGTCCGTCGCCCGGCAGGCCATAGGGATGCTGCGCGCCGAACAGGACCGGCGCCATGACCCGCATCGCCCGCGCCCCCGGGCTCGCCTCGGTCTGGGCCAGTTGGGCCAGACGCTGGTCGCGCACCCGTGCCACGTCCTCCGGGGCAAAGCGCGGGTTGCGCACCAGATCGGTCATCAGCGCGAGCGAGGGGGCGAGGTTGGCGGTCAGCGCATCGAGCAGGACCACGCTGGAATCGAGCCCGGCCTGGGCGCTGATCGAGGCGCCGAGCCGCTCCTGCTCCTCGGCGATGGCGGTGGCGCTGCGGGTGGTCGTGCCTTCGTCGAGCACGGCCAGCATGGTGGCCTGGGTGCCGGGCGCGTCGAGCCGGTCGGCGCTGGTCCCGGCGTCGAAGTTCAGGCTGACCAGCACCTTGGGCACGGCGGTGCGCCGCGCCAGGGTGACGCGGATGCCGTTCGACAGGGTGACCCGCTCCACCGCGGGGAAGGCCAGTTCGCCCACCGGGGCGATATCGGGCAGGGCGCGCTTCGGCCCCGGCTTGAGCGCGGGCATGGCTGCCGGCCGGGGCTTGCGCGGGGCCTTGGCGGCGGGCGTCTCGTCACCCCAGCCGCCCATCTGCTCGCCGCGTTCGGTCCGCTCGCCGGGCACCACGGCCAGGGTGAAGGCCGGGCGGCCGAGCCATTGCTGGAGAGCGGCCTTGACGCTCTGCGGGGTCAGCGCGGCCAGCGCGGCCATATCCTCCTTGTACTTGGCCGGATTGCCCGAATAGAGCGCGCCCTCGGCCAGGGTCCCGCCCTTGCCATAGAACCCGCCGACCTGCTCCAGCGCGGCGATCTGCGCGCTGGTCAGGCGCGTGGCGGATCGCCGCACCTCATCCTCGCTCGGCCCCTCGCTCACCAGCCGGTCGATCACCCCGGTGAAGGCGGCCTCGGCAGCGGCGGGATCGGTCCCGGGCTTCACGTCCATCACCGCCATGAGCTGGCTGACCTGCTCGTTTAGGCGGGCCATGGCCGAGACGCTGACCGCCTGCTGGCTGCCGCGCACCAGGGCATTGTCCAGCCGCGAGCTGGCCAGCCCGCCGAGGATGTCCATGCCCACGGCCAGGGCCACGGCCTGGGGATCGTTGAGCCCCGGGGCGCTCCACACCCGGTAGAGCCGGGTGGTCGGCACCTGATCGGCCATCACCCGGCGCACCGGGGCGGGCAGGGTGACCGGGGCCGCCGGGCGCGTCACCACGGCCGGGCCGCGGGGAATGGCGCCGAACCACTTTTCGACCAGCGGCCGCGCGGTCGCCACGTCGACATCCCCGGTCAGCGCCAGGACCACGTTGTTGGGCGCGTAGTTGTCCCGGAACCACTGGCGCACGTCGGCCAGGCTCGCCGCATCGAGATCGGCCATCGATCCGATCACCGAATGGCGATAGGGGTGGCCGACCGGGAACAGCCCGTCGCCGATCGCATATTCGGTCAGGCCATAGGGCTGGTTGTCACCCTGGCGCTTCTCGTTCTGGACCACGCCGCGCTGTTTGTTGAGCTTGTCCTGGGTCACCGCGCCGAGCAGGTGCCCCATCCGGTCGCTCTCCATCATCAGCGCCCGCTCGAGCGCGCCCTTGGGCACGGTCTCGACATAGTTGGTGCGGTCATAGTCGGTCGATCCGTTGGTGGCGGTCGATCCGGCGGCCTCCAGCGGGATGTCGAAGTTGGGCACGTTCTCGGACCCGCCGAAGAACAGGTGCTCGTACAGGTGGGCGAAGCCCGTCTTGCCGCGCGGCTCGTGCTTGGCCCCGACGCGGTAATAGGTGGTGACGCCGACAATCGGCGCCTTGCGATCGGTGTGGACCACCACGGTCAGCCCGTTGGCCAGGGTGAAGGTCTCGAACGGAATGTCGACCTGCCGGACCAGCTCGGCGAGCGGCGCCGGGGCGGGGGCGGGAGCGGGGGGAGCTACCGGCGCCGGTGCGGCGGGCGGGGCGGGGGGCGCCACGGCGACCGGCGGCGGGGTGCCGGCACAACCGGCCAGCAGCAGCGGGACAAGCAGGGCGGCGATCGGGGCGCGGGGCATGGTCATGGCGGCGATCCTAGCCAGCCGTCCCGCCAAAGCCAGTGCAAAACCGGCGCCTGCCCATGGGGCCAGCCCCGGGTTCCTGGCCGGGCACGGGTAAACAAGCGTTTCGCCGATTGGTCGCGCCCCCGCTTCGTGCCACAGTGCGGCAAAGCCAGCGGGAGAGGCACGATGCACGGGTCCGAAACTGACCAACACCTTGATCGTCGGACGATTCTGGCCTCCCTCGGTGTGGCGGCAGCGCTGGGACTGGCCGGCCCGCTGCGCGCCGCCGGACCGGGCGCGAAGGCGCTGGGCCCGGGCCTGCGCGATCTGCTCGGCCGGGCCTCGGACTCCTCGCTCGATGCGCTCGGCCAGCCCGGAGCCTTCTACAACGATCCGGCGGTGCGGATTGCCCTGCCGCTGGTCGGCAAGGCCGCCGGTGGTGCCAGCGGCGGACTGGGTGGGACTCTTCTGGGCCTGCTCGACAAAGGGCAGCAACTGGGCCTGACCGACAACCTGGTGCGCAAGCTCAACGATGCCGCGGGCGCCGCCGCGCGCGAGGCCAAGCCGATCTTCCGCAGCGCCATCGGCCGGCTCAGCCTGGCCGACGTGCCCGGCATCGCCACCCGCCGTGACGGGGCCACGCAATACCTGCGCAGCACGGCCGGGACCGACCTGGGGCTCAGGTTGCGTCCGCTCGTCGACAAGGGCCTTGCCTCGGTCGGCGCGCTGCAGGAGCTGGACCGCCTCTCGGCCCGCTCGTCCCTGTTGCAGACCGCCGGACTGACTCGCGACCGGATCGGCGGATCGGTGACCGAACAGGCACTCAACGGCATCTTCCGCTACATCGGCAACGAAGAGGGCCGCCTGCGCGACAATCCGGCCGGGGCGCTCGGCGGGGTGCTCAAGGGCTTGCTGGGTCAGTAAGGCGCCGTTGTCCTGAAAGCGGACGGTGTCGGCGCCCCGCTTGGCCCCTAAGCGGTTTCTGTTAGGGAACCCTCCAGCGCGGTGCGAGTAGGGCCGCAGACAGTCACCGGACCGGGATACCGAGCATGAACGGCAAGCTGCAGAGCCTGATCAACCTGGCCAGGTTCCTCTATGTCCAGCGCATTCAGGGCTTCGGTCCCCCGGGTGACGAGCCGCTGATGGATGAGGCCGGGGTGGCCCGGTTCAAGCGCGAACTGGCGCGTGCCCGGCGGTACGTGGAGTTCGGCTCCGGTGGCAGCACGGTGCTGGTCGATCGGGCCGGTATTCCCGCGGTCAGCGTGGAGAATGACCGTTACTACGCCCGCGCCGTCGCCACGCGGCTGGGTCAGGGTGCTGTCCGGCAGATCGTGGTGCCCATGGGCATAACCCGCGAATGGGGCTATCCCCTGTTCCGCAGCCCGCGCGCGGCCTGGCGCTATGTCTCGGCACCATGGGAAGAGGGTTCGTTTCCCGACCTGGTGCTGGTCGACGGGCGCTACCGGGTCGCCTGCGCCCTCGAAAGCGCCCGGCGCGCTCATGCGGCTGGCGTCAGTGCCGTCCTGATGTTCGACGACTACACCCCGCGCCCCCACTATCGGGTCGTAGAGGACTATCTGGGCAAACCCGAACTCGACGGCCGGGCCGCGCTGTTCACGATCGGCCAGGCGGCCGTGCCCGAATCCGCGGTGGCGCGCGGGCTTCAGGATCCGTCCTGAATCTTGCCGGCCGCTTAACCCTGGTCCTTGAAACGCCGGTGACGGTTTTCGACTAGCCCGCAGGCAAAGTCCGGATCGCATCCTGCGGTTCGCCCTGCGGAGTCCGTCAATGAAGCTCGCCCCTCTTGCGGCCAGTGCCGCGCTGGTTCTTGCCCTGCCCACCGCGGCCCAGGCCCAGAGCGCAGAGGACAAGGCCCCGCCGCGGATCGAGGCGGCGCTGACGCTCGGCTCGCTCGGCGCCGGGCCGGAGTTCACCTTCCGTCCGTCGCCCTACCTGGGTCTGCGCGCCAGCGCCGGGTTCCTCTCGGTCAACCACACCTTCGGGGTGAACGACATCGACTATCGCGGCGGGCTGCGGCTGGCCTCCTATGGCGGGACGATCGATCTCTACCCGTTCCGCAAGGGGCTGCGCCTGTCGGCCGGGCTGCGCGTCAACCGCAACAAGGTACGCCTGACGGCCACGCCGAACGGTCCGGTATCGGTCGGCCAGCTCACCTTCACCCCGGACCAGATCGGCACGCTTTCGGGCACGGTCACCGTCGCCGATCTCGCCCCGACCTTCACGCTGGGCTACCACACCGGCAAGGCCCGCGGCCTGACCTTCGCGATCGACGGCGGGGTGATGCTGCAGGGCACCCCGCGCGTGAACGACCTGACCGCCAATGGCACCCTGGCCGCCGACCCCACGTTCCAGGCCCAGCTTGCCGACGAACAGACCCAGGTCAACGCCAAGATCGACCAGTACAAGGTCTACCCGATCCTGCAGGTGTCGATCGGGTACGGGTTCTGAGGAAAGCCCGCCCGCCGTTCAGTGCAGCGTGGGCGGCCGCAGCCGGTCGCGCCGCACCTCGCCCAGCGTGATCGCCAGGCCGAAGCCCAGCTCGACCAGGCTCACCGCCACGGGAACCAGCGCGCGGAACGGCGGCAGGAAGGCCCCGGCCAGCCCCGCCCCGGTGACGGCAGCTGCCAGCAGCCAGTAGGTGCGGTCGCCATAGGCGCTCTGGAACACGAAGTAGCGGGTGCCGACGGCCAGGGCGGCGAGCGGGAACACCAGCTCGGGGCGCTGCGGCAGGATCACCCAGGCGGCGAACAGCCCCGCGATCAGCGCGGCGGTGCTTTCCAGCACGATGGTCCCACCGGGGTTGCCGGGCATCTCGCTGGCGCGCCGGAAGAGCAGGCGGCAGACCAGCTTGGACAGCGGGAAGATCAGCACCCCGCCGATGAACAGGTGGGCGAACCCGGCCCCCGTGCCATACCGCAGCATCGCAACGGCGGCGACCAGCCAGACCAGCCCCGACACCACCGCCCCCGGACCGCCACCGACATAGGCGCGCCGAAGATCGTCCTGAACATCGGTGATGATCATACCCGCTCCCCACTGGATGGCCCCAAGCTGGCTTGGGCGCACCGGACTGGCAAGTGCGCGGCTGGTCATGCCGGTGCGCAACAACGCCACAAATTTTGATCCACCTCCTTGTGTTGCCCAAACGCAACACTACCTTCGCGGGGTACAGGAGGTGCATTCACCCATGAATCTCGAAAAGTTCACCGATCGCGCCAAGGGGTTCCTGCAGGCCGCGCAGACCGTCGCCATTCGGCTCAGCCATCAGCGGATCACGCCCGAGCACGTGCTGAAGGCGCTGCTCGACGATGATCAGGGCATGGCCGCCGGGCTGATCCAGCGGGCCGGGGGGAACCCGGGGATTGTGGTCCAGGCGCTCGATGCGGCGCTGGGCAAGGTGCCTGCGGTGTCGGGCTCGGGGGCGCAGCAGACCCCGGGGCTCGACAACGATGCGGTCCGCGTGCTCGACCAGGCCGAGCAGATCGCGGCGAAGTCCGGCGATAGCTATGTCACGGTGGAACGCCTGCTGGTCGCGCTGACGCTGGCCACCACCACGGCGGCGGGGCAGGCGCTGAAGGCGGGCAATGTCACCGCCCAGGCGCTGGAAGCCGCGATCACCGAGCTGCGCGGCGGGCGCACGGCGGATTCCGCCTCGGCCGAGGAAAGCTATGACGCGCTCAAGAAGTACGCCCGCGACCTGACCCAGGCGGCGCGCGACGGCAAGCTCGATCCCGTGATCGGCCGCGACGAGGAAATCCGCCGCACCGTGCAGATCCTGGCCCGGCGGACCAAGAACAACCCGGCGCTGATCGGCGAGCCGGGCGTGGGCAAGACCGCGATCGCGGAAGGGCTGGCGCTGCGCATCGCCAATGGCGATGTGCCCGACAGTCTGAAGCACCGCAAGCTGATGGCGCTCGACATGGGCAGCCTGATCGCGGGGGCCAAGTATCGCGGCGAGTTCGAGGAGCGGCTCAAGGCCGTGCTCGACGAGGTGAAGGGCGCCGAGGGCGACATCATCCTGTTCATCGACGAGATGCACACCCTGATCGGCGCGGGCAAGTCCGAGGGCGCGATGGATGCGGGCAACCTGCTCAAGCCCGCGCTGGCCCGGGGCGAGCTGCACTGCATCGGCGCGACCACGCTGGACGAGTACCAGAAGTACGTCGAGAAGGACCCCGCCCTGCAGCGCCGGTTCCAGCCGGTCTTCGTGGGCGAGCCGACCGTCGAGGACACGATCTCGATCCTGCGCGGGCTGAAGGACCGTTACGAGCTGCACCACGGGGTGCGGATCACCGATGGTGCGATCGTGGCCGCGGCGACGCTGAGCAACCGCTACATCGCCGACCGCTTCCTGCCCGACAAGGCGATCGACCTGATGGACGAGGCCGCCAGCCGCATCCGCATGGAGGTGGAAAGCAAGCCCGAGGAGATCGAGAAGCTCGACCGCCGGATCATCCAGCTCAAGATCGAGGAAATGGCGCTCGGCAAGGAGAGCGATCAGGCCAGCAAGGACCGGCTTGAGGCGCTGCGGGCCGAGCTGGCCAACCTGGAGCAGCAGTCGGCCGAGCTGACCACCCGCTGGCAGGGCGAGCGCGACAAGATCGCCGCCGAGGGCAAGCTCAAGGAAGCGCTCGACGCCGCGCGGGTCGAGCTGGAACAGGCGCAGCGCCAGGGCGACTATGCCAAGGCGGGCGAGCTGTCCTACGGCCGTATCCCCGATCTGGAGCGCCAGCTCGCCGAGGCCCAGGGGGCGACCACCAATGCCCTGCTGCGCGAGGAGGTGACCGCCGACGACATCGCCGGAGTGGTCAGCCGCTGGACCGGCGTGCCGGTCGACCGGATGCTGGAAGGTGAGCGCGAGAAGCTGCTCCGCATGGAAGAGGTGCTGGGCCAGCGGGTGATCGGCCAGCGCGATGCCGTGGTGGCCGTCAGCAAGGCGGTGCGCCGGGCGCGGGCGGGCTTGCAGGACCCGAACCGGCCGCTGGGCTCGTTCCTGTTCCTCGGCCCGACGGGCGTGGGCAAGACCGAGCTGACCAAGGCCCTGGCGACCTTCCTGTTCGACGATGACAACGCGATGGTGCGGATCGACATGTCGGAGTTCATGGAGAAGCATTCGGTCAGCCGCCTGATCGGCGCGCCTCCGGGCTATGTTGGTTATGATGAGGGTGGTGTTCTAACCGAAGCGGTTCGTCGGCGCCCCTATCAGGTGGTCCTGTTCGACGAGGTCGAGAAGGCCCATGCCGACGTGTTCAACGTGCTGCTGCAGGTGCTCGACGACGGGCGGCTGACGGACGGGCAGGGCCGGCAGGTGGACTTCACCAACACCCTGATCATCCTGACCAGCAACCTCGGCAGCCAGTACCTCGCCGGGCTCGAGGAAGGGCAGGATGTCTCGGCGGTCGAGCCGCAGGTGATGGACGTGGTGCGGGCGCACTTCCGGCCGGAATTCCTCAACCGCCTGGACGAGATCATCCTGTTCCACCGTCTGGGGCAGGAACACATGGCGCCGATCGTCGATCTGCAGGTGGCGCGGGTGCAGAAGCTGCTCAAGGATCGCAAGATCGTGCTCGACCTGACCGAAAGCGCGCGCAAGTGGCTGGGGCGGGTCGGCTACGATCCGGTCTATGGCGCGCGGCCGCTGAAGCGGGCGGTGCAGCGCTATCTGCAGGATCCGCTGGCGGAAAGGCTGCTGGCGGGGGAGATCCCCGATGGCAGCACGGTCAAGATCGACGAGGGCGATGGTTCCCTGGCCATGGCCGTGGAGTGAGCCGGGGCGGGGGGCGGGCGCGGCCCGTTCGGGCTGAGCCGCGCGCCCTCGTCCCCGCGGACGAAACGAAAAGGGCCCCGGTCTCCCGGGGCCCTTTCCTGTTTCGCAGAGCCGCCGCGTCAGATCTTGGCGCGGAAACCGGCGTAGAAGTTGCGCCCGCGCACGGCGTAGATCGCGCTGCCAGAGCCGGTCGCCGTGGTCCCCAGCGGGGGCAGCTTGTTGCTCAGGTTGTCGACGCCGAAGTACAGGTTGAAGTCGCGGCCCGACTCCGGAGTGCGGATGTTCCACTCGATCCGGGCGTTGTGATAGAACACTCCCGGATAGCGCTTCGGATCGACCGCGTCGGCATTGAGCGGCGGACACACGGTGGTCGTGCCGCTCACGGTGCACGCTGACGGCAGCGGGTTGAACGCCTCGTAGGTCGAGGTGAACATCGAGCCGATGTAGCGCAGCGTGTAGCCGAAGCTCACCGGGCCAACGCTGAGGTTGGTGTCCCAGCGCCATTCGTCCTGCGGATCGCCGAGTTCCGACATGATCCGGTTTTCGAAGTTCGGCAGGGTCGGGTTCTCGAAGTTGCTGTTGGTCAGCTGGTGCGTGTAGATCAGCTTCGTGGTCAGGTTGACCTTGTCCGACAGCGCGCGGCGATAGCTGGCCTCGAAGTCGATGCCTTCGCGGATGCGCTTGGCGAAGTTCTGCGGACCCGCGACCAGGCTGTTGAACAGGATCTGGCCCGACAGCTCGCCCAGCGGCCCCGCAGTCGAGCCGGTGTTGCGCTTGAACACGCTGCAGAGCGGGCTCGACAGGTTGGCCGAGTCATAGCACGAGTTGACGATCGTCTGGGCCGACAGCGTGACGATCGTGTTCTTGACCTTGATCTTGTAATAGTCGGCCGCGAACGAGAACCCGGGGATGAATTCCGGCGTGAACACGACGCCCAGGGTTAGCGAGTCCGAGGTTTCCTGCTGCAGGTTGGCGTTGCTGCCCGAGATGATCCCGATCGAGTAGCCGGCCGGGGGCAGGTTGGCGATCTGGGCGGCGCTCAGCACCGAATTGCAGTTGGTCGAACGGATCGCGTTGTTGCCGATCGCATTGGTGTTGCAGGGATCGATGAACCCGTTGGCGAAGTTCGGGACGTTGGGGAACAGGCTTTCCGAGGCGTTGGGCGCGCGGATGGCGCGGCCGACGTTGGCGCGGAAGCGCAGGCCCTTGAACGGTGCGTATTCGCCGCCGTAGTTGTAGGTGTAGACCGTTCCGACCGCCGTGTTGTAGTTCGACACGCGGCCCGACGCGCCCAGCGTTAGTTCGCGGATCATCGGCAGATCGGCCAGCAGCGGCACCCGGATTTCGGCGTAGCCTTCCTTCACGATCATCGCCCGGGGGCTGACGTCACCCAGGAAGACCGAGTTCGAGATGCCGTTGTCGGCCGCGGGATCGCTGTCGTTGGCGGCGCGTTCGGCGCGGTACTCCCCACCCACCGCGAAGCTGATCGGTCCGCCGGGCAGCTTGAAGAAGCCGCTGGTGTCGCCCGAGACGAAGCCCGACACGTCGAACTGGTCCATCCATGCGCGGTTGATGATGTTCTGCTTGAAATAGGCCACCGCGGCGCGGTTGTCGGTCGATCCGAACGGGTTGTAGGGCACGCAGGCCGCGATGTCGGCGGCCAGGGTGGCGGCGGAGTCGGTGTAGGCGGACAGGCCGCGGGCCGAGGCCGGATCGAACTTCGCACGGCATTCGATCGCGCCGGTCAGCGGGTTACGGCCCGCATCGAGCGACAGCAGGAAGCGCTGGCGGTTGACGAAGCCGCGCATGTCGGCGGTCTCGTTGAACTTGCCGTAGTTCACCGAAAGCTCGTAGCGCCAGTCGTCGTTGAACTGGCCGCGCAGACCGGCGACGATGCGGAAGGTGTCGCGGGTGAAGCGCTCGTCGCGGTCTTCCGAATCGGTCAGGGTCCGGGCGAACAGGAAGCGGTAGCTGCCATCGGCGATGGCGGTGCGTTCGGCGGCGGTCAGCGCGCGGCAGGTCACCGTGCCCAGGGCCGTGCCCAGCGCATAGCCGCAGCCCGACGCCAGAATGCCGTTGGTGATCGTGGTGCGGGCGGCGGCGTTGAGGAACGGGTTGTCGAGCCGCGGATCGATGCGGTTGTCGTTGCCGAGCGAACCGGTCGAGTTGTTGAGGAACGTCGGCCCGAGCTGGTTGCCGACCGCCTTCACGCGGACGTACTTGGCCTCGATGAAGGCTTCCACCGCCGGGCTGAATTCGAACCGGGCGAGCAGGTTGCCGCTGTAGCGCTCATTGAAGGGCAGGATCGAGAGCAGCGTGCCCTCACGACCGGTCTGGCCGTTGCCGCCGAGCATGGTGCCCCCCGGCCCGGTGCCGACGCGCGTCCCGGTCTGCGGCACCAGCGTGCCATCCGCGTTGAAGATGAAGTTGCAGTGATAGGCCGTGCCGAGGTTGTTGGCCGGGCCGTTGTTGGCCAGCGTTCCGCGGCCGCAACCCGCCGCGGCCGAGTTCGGCTGCGGGATCGCCACCAGGCCGAAGCGGTGCGTGGTCGAGCTGCGGATGTCCTCGAGGTAGATCGAGTCGGCGAAACCGTCGGTCGCGTTCGGCGTGTCGGGACTGTCGGCGTCCACCGTCACCAGGCCATTGGCCTGACGATACCACGGAATGTCCGAAGCGTAGACGCGCTGCTGGCGCGAGTACTCGCCCTGCAGGATCACGTTGCCACGGCCGTCGGCGAAGTTCTTGCCGACCATGCCCGAGACGTACTGGTTCCCGCCGAAGCCCTTCTGGGCCACGCCCGCGTTGCCGCGGATCTGGATGCCGTCGAAGTTGCGGCGCAGCACGAAGTTGACCACGCCCGCGATCGCGTCCGAGCCGTAGACCGCCGAATTGCCGCCGGTGACGATGTCGACGCGCTCGATCAGGTCGGTGGCGATCGTGTTGACGTCGGGCGAAACCGCGTTGTTGAGGATGTCGGCGCCGACATGGCGGCGGCCGTTGACCAGCACCAGGGTGCGGACGGTTCCCAGGCCGCGCAGGTCGAGCAGGTTGAGGCCGGCGATGCCGACGCCCGCGCCTGGGTTCTGCTGGGCAAAGGTGCTGCGCAGTTGGGGCAGGTCGTTCAGCGTGTCACCGATGCTGGTCTGGCCCTGCTTGATGAACTCCTCGCGGTCGACCGTCGCAATCGGAATGGCCGAGCGCAGGTTGGGGCGGACGATGCGCGAGCCGGTGACGATGATGTCGGCAATGCGATCGTCCTCGGTCGCCTTGGTCGGCGTGGCCGGCGCGGGCGCGGCTTCCTGGGCCATGGCCGTAGCGGCCAGGGTCGGAGCAATCAGTCCCGCTGTTGCGCAGGCCCAGAGGAGAGTGGTGCGACGCAGTTTCATCAAGTGCCCCCTTGATTGAAGTTGTTGTTTTAAAAACAAAAAATCTCAGGGAGCGACAGGAAAAATCACGCACGCGCAATCTTCTGAGCAACCCCAAAGACCGGTTGGCTAACCGTTCGTTCATCTGCCAGCAAGGTTCCCCTTAGGGATTCGTGAATGATTCATGTCGGATTTATGACGGCGTGTTTTTTTGGTAACAGTTGATACCGCATGCCCATCCAGGCTGGTTGATGGCAGCCAAGTGTCGAATTTTTCGACGGAAAATTGGCAAGGTAACCGATTGCATGGGCCGCTCTGGCGCAAGCAACCCGGGCGGGGCAGGTTATCGGCGACGCCATCGCGACCAAGTCATGGCGTTCCTGCCGTCGTCACCACGGGCGCCAAATCCGCTCCCATGGGCTCCCCAGAAGATGCCCTCATTCGTGTTGTCGTTTTTGGTCATGCGCCACCGTCAGCGCGCCACGGCCGCGGCGCACCGCCTCACGTCGCTTCATGAAGCGAATTAAGTATCTGGTTTTACAAGAAACATAGACGCTCAGCCGGGGTGGCGGTTCCACCTCCCGAGCCAATTTCGCGCTCTGGTCGAGGGTGGGCTGACCTCCGGCCCGGACTGGGCTAAGGAGCGCCCATGTCATTCGAGAGCACCGACCGAGCCGATCGCCTGCCGGAGGCTGAGGGCAGCCCCGCCAGCGGGGTCGACGCGCGCACCCAGTTGCTCGATACGGCCAGCGCGATCATGCGCCGCGGTGACATCGACGATGTCTCGCTGTCCGAACTGTCGCGGCGGTCGGGGCTGAACTCCGCGCTGGTCAAATACTACTTCGGCAACAAGGCCGGGCTGCTGCGGGCGCTGATCGATCGCGAATGGTCGGTGCGCGTCCAGGCGATGGAGGTGCTGCTGGCGCGGGACTACGATCCCGAGACCAAGCTGCGCATCCACATGGCCCAGGTGGTCGAGAACTTCTTTCGCACGCCCTACACGCACCGGCTGCTGCTGCGCCTGATCCGCGACAGCGTTCCGGCCGAGGCGCAGCGGCTGGCCGATAGCTACCTCAAGCCGATGTTCGCCGCTTACGAGGCGCTGATCGGGCAGGGGGTGGCGGCCGGGGTGTTCCGGCCGGTCGATCCGCAGCTGTTCTACTTCACTGTGATCGGCGCGGCGGACCGGTTCTTCACCGCCCAACTGGTGCTGCGCTACTGCTCGGCCACCAACGTGCTCGACGAGGCGCTGCGCGACCGCTACCGCGCCCACCTCGACGAATTCGTCGTCGCCGGCATCCTGGTGCCGCGCGGCTGAGGCGGCCGGGGCAAGGGGGAACCACCATGGCGCAGGGCTGGCACATCGGAGTGATCGGCGGGTCGGGACTGGCCGACGGGATCGGGCTGGAGGACGCGCAGGACATCACCGTGCGATCGCCCTTCGGCGAGCCGTCGGGACCGGTCACCACCGGCCGCATCGGCGCGGTGCGCTTCAGCTTCGTGGCGCGCCACGGGGCCGGGCACCGGATCCCGCCCTCGGCGGTCAACTACCGCGCCAACATCGACGTGCTGAAGCGCTGCGGGGTGACCGACCTGCTCTCGCTGAGCGCCATCGGTTCGCTGCGCGAGGAGCTGGCGCCGGGGCACATGATCACGATCGACCAACTGATCGACCGCACCGAGGGGCGGGCGCGATCGTTCTTCGGTCCCGGTCTGGTCGCCCATGTCAGCCTGGCCGATCCGGTCTGCCCGCGGCTGGCCGGGCTGGTGGGGGAGGCCGCCCGGGCCGCGGGGGCCACGGTCCATCCGCGCGGATGCTACATCGCCATCGAGGGGCCACAGTTCTCCACCCGCGCCGAAAGCGCCATGTATCGCGCCTGGGGTGCCGACGTGATCGGCATGACGGCCATGCCCGAGGCGCGCCTCGCCCGCGAGGCCGAACTGCCCTATGCCCTGCTCGGCATGGTCACCGACTACGACGCCTGGCGCGAGAGCGAGGCCGGGGTCGAGGCGGCCGAGGTCTTCGCGGTGATGAAGGCCAATGCCGATCGCGCCCGCGCCGCGGTCCGCCAGCTTGCCGCCCTCCTGCCGGCCGACCGGGTGGCCAGTCCGATCGATCGCGCGCTCGACCATGCCCTTGCGACCGCCCCTTCGGCACAGGATCCGGCGCTGGTCGCGCGGCTTGACGCGGTGGCCGGCCGGGTCCTGCGGGGAACCCGCTCAGCGGGCTGATTTGTAATAATATTACGAATTTGCGGCGGAACGAGTGATCTTGCGGCTCATTCGTGCCCGTTGCCGTTGAAAAATTATCTATCCTGAGGCAAAGGAATTCCCGGGCCGTGGTCGTGCGATGATGCCTGCCGGTGCTTGCATTCGTCGCGCGACTTGGGCAGCGCGGGGCTGGGGCCGGGTATCCCGACAGCCCCACCTGACGATGGAACGAACCCGCGGAGCCGATCATGCCGACCCGCCATTCTCGCCTGGCCAACTTCCTGCCCTATCTGCTGGCGATCACCGCTGAATCGGTGAGCGACGTCTGCGCCGAGGTGTACCGTGAGCGGTTCGATCTCCGTCTGCCGGAGTGGCGCGTGCTCGCCGTGCTCGGCGACGCCGGGGCGCTGACCCAGCGTGACCTGGCGCGTTCGACCGGCATGGACAAGGTGGCGGTCAACCGGGCGTGCAAGGCGCTGGAGGATCGCGGGCTGGTGCGGCGCAGCCCCAATGACCGCGATGGGCGGTCCCACCACCTCGAACTGAGCGAGCAGGGCCTGGCCATCCATCGCGAAATGATGCCGACGGCCTTCGCGATCGAGCGCCGGGTCTTTGCCGATCTCAGCGAGACCGAGCGCCTGCAACTGCGCCACCTGCTGGCCCGGGTGCGCACCACCGTGGAATGGATGGACAGCCCTCAGGCGGCCTGACCCGCCCGGTCAGGCCGCCCCTGGCTATTGGCCCCTACTTCGGGCCCTTACTTCTGCGCGGCGAAGGCGTCGGCGATCGAGCAGCCGGCCGGACCCAGGATCACGATGAACAGCACCGGCAGGATGAACAGGATCAGCGGCACGGTCATGATCGCCGGCAGCCGCGCGGCCTTTTCTTCGGCCCGCATCATGCGTTCGTTGCGGAATTCGGCCGACAGCACGCGCAGCGCCGAGGCCAGCGGGGTGCCGTAGCGCTCGGTCTGGATCATGGTCGTCACCACCCCGCGCACCGCCTCCAGGTTGATCCGGTAGGACAGGTTCTCGAAGGCCTGGCGCCGCTCGGTGAGGAACGACAGCTCGATCGCGGTCAGGGTGAACTCGTCGCCCAGTTCGGGGAAGGCGCGGCCCAGTTCCTTGGCCACGCGCGAAAACGAGGCGTCGACGGTGAGACCGGCTTCGGCGCAGATCACCATCAGGTCGAGCGCGTCGGGCAGGCCCTTGCGGATCGCATCGGTGCGCTTCTTGGCGATGTTGTCGATGTACAGCTCGGGCGCCTTGTAGCCCCCGATCACGCCGCCCGCGAACAGGCCGAAGCGCTTGATGCTGCTCCAGTCGGGGAAGGCATCGGTCCAGTAGACCAGTGTCGCGGCGATCAGGCCCAGGACGATCGGCAGGACCATGCGGCCGAAGATCACGGCAACCGCATATTCCTTCTTGCGAATGCCGGCGAAGGCCAGCTTGCGCTGGATATCGCTGATCTGGCTGTCCTGCAGCACCTTGAGCTTGGACAGCATCGACTGCAGGCTGTCGGTGGTCTGGTTCTTGCGGACCAGGCTCTGCCGCCGCCGGGCCGGGCCGACGATGATCCCGGCCTTGAGCTGTTCGCGCCGCTCGTTCAGCGCCTTGACCCGCTTGGCCATCGGATCGCGCACGGTCAGCGCGGCGTAGATCGCCAGGACGACCGCCAGTGCGGCGACGACCGCGAGCAGCGTGCCGACCCAGACCACGTCGACGCCCATCAGGGTGGGATGAGGTGCATCGGAGTTCATAACCTGCGCCTTTCCCGCCTCAGATCTCGAAACTGACCATCTTGGTCATGACGAACGCGCCGATCGACATCCAGACCAGCCCGAATCCGCCGGCCACCATCAGTCGTTCGTCGATGAAGAACTTGTGGGCGTAGTCCGGGTTGAGCATCCAGATCAGGCCGAACACCGCGAACGGCAGGACGCCGACGATATAGGCCGAGGCCTTCGATTCCGAGCTCATCGCCCGGATCTTCAGCTTCATCTGGGCGCGCTTGCGCAGCACGTCAGCCAGGTTCGACAGCGTTTCGGCGAGGTTGCCGCCGGTCTCGCGCTGGATCGCCAGGGTGATGCAGAAGAACTGGAACTCGGGCGTGCCCAGCCGGTTGGCGGTATCCTGGAGCGCGTCCTCCATGGTCTTGCCGATCTTGATCCGTTCGGACACGAGCTTGAATTCCTCGCCGACGGGCCCCGGCACCTCGCTCGAGACGATGCCCAGCGTTTCGGTCACCGGCAGGCCGGACCGCAGGCCGCGGACCAGCAGTTCGATCGCGTCGGGAAAGCGGTTGTTGAAGTTGCCGACCCGCTTCTTGACGAAGTGGCCGACAACCATGTGCGGCAGGCCCAGGCCGATCACCAGTCCGACGCCCAGCGAGATGAGCGGCACGCCGGATTTCATGAACACCAGAAACGCAATGAAGGCCGACAGGCCGAGCGAAAAGGTCATGTACTGCTGGACGGTCCAATCCATCCCGGTGCGGTGGAGCCGTAGCGCCAGCGCCTCGGAACGCGATGCCGAGCCGGCCACCCGCTGGGGCGGCGGGCGACGCGCCGCGACCGCCTTCTTGAGCTGGGCCTCGACCCGGTCGACCTCGTTGTCGGAATGCCGGAACCGGACCGCCTGCAACCGTCGCGTGCTGGCCTTGGCCGTGTTGGGTCCGGCGAAGGCGGCCGCCGCCATCCCGAACACCAGCAGGACGCCGACGCCGATGATGATCATGGAGGACAGGTTCATCGTCAGGTCACCGCCTCAACGCGATCCGGCGGCCGGGCTCATGCCGGCGCCTTGTCTTTCTTGGCGAGCAGGCTCTTGAGGTCGAACTTGCCGAGCAGCGACTTCTTGGCCTTGCCATCCCCGTTCTCCGCCGCGTCGGTCACCCCGACGATGGCCTGGGCGATCTCGCGGATCACCGCGCTGCCCTTGGCGGTGCGGTTCGCCTCGGCGAAGGTCTGGCCCAGCTTGGCGGCATTGGTCGCCGCCTTGACGTCGTAGGGGATCGAATAGCTGACCTTGCGCTCGATCGAGGCCTCGAAATCGGCCTTGCTGATTTCCTGGCTGGCCGGCTGCACCTTGTTGGCGACCACGAAGGTCTGGCAATGCGAGGCATTGGCCTTCAGCCACGACAGGATGCGGATGGCGTCGCGGGCCGAAGCCAGCGTGTATTCGGTCGCCAGGACCACGCAGTTCACGTCCGCCAGCAGATGCGGGAAGTTGATCAGCATGTTGCGGGGCATGTCGATCACGGTCATCTCGAACACCTGGCGGAATTCCTCCTCCAGTTGCACGAAGCCCGAACCGTCGGTCATCAGCGGGGTGTTGATCGGCGCTTCGGCCGACAGGATCGCGAGATTGTCGTTGGCCCGGATCATCGCGCGTTCGATGAACAGGCCGTCGATGCGGCTGGGGTTCTCGATCGCATCGGTCAGGCCGCGACCCGGTTCGAGATCGAGCGTCAGCGCGCCGGTTCCGAAATGCACGTCCAGATCGAGCAGCGCGGTCGGCAGCTTGTGCTCGGTCGAGAAGGCCCAGCCGAGCGAGGTGGCCAGCATCGATGCCCCCACGCCGCCGCGGGTGCCGACGATCGCGGTCGAGATGTGCCGCTTGGCGCCGGCGCCGTCCTGGTGCCGCGGTGCGGTGAACACCGCCTGGGCCTGGGCCAGGGCATCGCGCACCTGGTTGGCGGTCAGCGGCTTGAGCAGGTAGTCCTGGATGCCGCTGGCGATCAGGTCGCGATAGAGCCTCACGTCGTTGACCTGGCCGATCGCGATCACCACCGTGCCGGGTTCGCAAACCTCGGCCAGGGCGTTGATGTCGTTCAGCGGATCGCCGCTTTCCGACAGGTCGACCATCAGGATGTTGGGGCTGGCGGTGATCGACAGCGACTGGACCGCGTTGCGCAGCCCGCCCTTGTGGCACTTTTCCGGCTGCCAACCGAGTTCGACCACCAGCGGGCGCAGCACGTCGAGCGCCGCATCGTCGCAGATGAAGGCCGCGAAGGGATCGCGGCTGCCGGGCGTATTGGCTTTCCAGGGAGCGTTCATGGCTCAGTTGCCCTTGGTGGAAGTTGTGGTCACTTCTCCGGCCCTGGCCGGACGCTCGCGGAACACGTCGATCGCCTTGACCGCGCGGTTGATATCGCCGCCGGCCTGGCCCTGGACGCCCTTGGTCAGGTCCGCCGGATCGGCCATCATCGCCGCCAGGTTGCTGTTGACCGCACAGCCGAAGTTGCGGCTGGTAGCATTGGCGATGTTGGTGTCCGAATTGTTGTTCCAGTTGGGGCAATTGGGAACGCTGGCGGTCGAACGGACCACCACGACCCGGGCCGTGCCGGCGTTGACGTAGCCCTGGGTCATCGGGGCGCCTTCGCCGACCAGCATGCCATAACGCGCCGCCACGGCCTCGATCGCCGCACGGGTGCCGCCGCTGGCCAGCGGATCGTCGATGTAGACCTTGTCGCCATACCGCAGGCCCATGGCATCGAACCACCCGGCCAGGCGGCGCTGCTCGGGCAGCGACAGGCCACCGGGGCCGGTGTTCAGATCGAACACGTAATTGGTCTTCTCCACCACCGGCTGGTTGATGCTCTCCAGCGAGCGGTTGGTGGGCATCCCGCCGCAGCCGGCGAGCAGGCCGGCAAGCGACAGCGCGAGAAGGGCAGGAGCCTGCTTGAGCATCGTCGTGCGCATGGTCGGGTCCTCTCTCACTTCAGGCTGAAGCCGGGCTGGACCGCGCTTTCGCCGCCCTTGTCCCGCTTGCGGTTGTCATTGCTGCCCGCGCTGGCCAGGGCCGGTGCGGCATCGCGGCCGGCCGGCTCGTCCGCCGCGCCGATCGAGGGCCGCGGCGCCTTGCCGGCGGGGACCGCCGACTGGCCCGGCGGGGCTTCGCTGGGCATCGGCCGTTTGGCCCCGGTGACGCCGTCGCTCTGCATGTTGCCCAGGATGCGCTGCAGTTCGTTGGCGGCCTGATAGCCATCGGTCGGCAGCTTGATGGCCGAGGAATCGACTGGCTTGACCAGATAGGGGGTGACCACGATCACCAGTTCGGATTCGCCGCGTTCGAAGCGGGTCGAGCGGAACAGCGAGCCCAGGATCGGGATATCGCCCGCGCCCGGCATCTTCGTGATGGTGTTCTTGGTCGAGTTCTTGAGCAGTCCGGCGATCATGAAGCTCTGGCCCGAGCCGAGCTCGATGGTGGTTTCCGCACGCCGCACCGTCAGGGCGGGCACGGTGAAGCCGTTCAGCGAGACCGCGCCGTCGGTCGACAGTTCCGAGACCTCGGGCCGCACCCTCAGCGAGATCCGGCCGCTGGCCATCACCGTGGGGGTGTAGCTCAGGCTGACACCGTACCGCTTGAATTCGACCTGGGTCGTGCCGAGGCCCTGGCTGCTGAGCACCGGAAACTCGCCGCCGGCCAGGAAGTCTGCGGTCTCGCCGGAAATCGCGGTCAGGTTGGGCTGGGCCAGGGTGGTGACCAGACCCACGGTCTCGCCCGCGTCGAGCGTGCCCAGGATGTCGAGCCCGAACAGGTTGCCCAGGCCGCCCAGGGTGGTGACGCCGTTCAGCGGCGTGATGACGCTGCCCGGGCGCTGCACCCAACCTTGCGGGTTGGTGGCGGTGATCGCGTTGAAATCGCGGGTCCAGCCCTGAACCTGGTTGCCCATGCCGAGCGGCAGGTTGGGGTCGGTGGTGATGAACGAGCTTGCGCTGCGGCCCTGGCTGATGCCGAACTTGACCCCGCCGGTGCCGTCGATCGTGGTCAGGTTGGCGCCCAGCGACTTGACCAGCGACCGGGCCACTTCGGCGATGCGCACCTGCAGGTTGACCTGCAGCGGCGTGGCCGTGCGCAACCGGGTGATCACGTTGGTGGTCTTGCCCATGAAGGCCTGGACCAGCCGCTGCGCTTCCGAGGCATCCTCGGGCGAGGCGATGGTGCCGGTCAGGAGGACCGTGTCCGAGGCGAACGTGGAAACGGCGATCTGCGCATCGGGCATGGCGACGCGCAACATCTGGTCGACCGTGTCGATGTTCGACCCCACCCGCACCGTGGTCGAGAAGATCACCGCGCCGCTGGCGTCACTGGCATAGATCGTGGTCACGCCGGCGGCCTTGGCCATGACGTAGAGCTGGTTGGTCGACTTGATCTGGATGTCGGCGACCTTGTCGTCGGCGACGAACACGTCGGTCATCTTGCCGGGCACGTTGATCAGTTGGCCACGCCCGATCGACAGGACCATTTCCTGCTTCGGCTTGGTGACGACCTGCGCAGCTGCCGGGGCGGGCGCGGCGGCCAGGGGCAGCAGCACCGCCAGGGCGGGCAACAGCGAAGAGCGGAGACGCAGTGTCATCGGATTACCCTTTGCGGCGACAGGCCGGGGAACGGTGAGCCGGCGAAGCGCCGACGAGCGCGGCTTTGCGGAGCGCGACTGTTCTGGGCGCAGCATCGGATCAGTTCCTCGCCTGTTCGACGGTGGTGGTCTGGCCCCGGGTGACGCGCACGGTCGGGCCGCTGGGGGTCGGCGGACCGGACGGGGGCAACAGCGGGCTCATGCTGGGTCGCGGTGTGCCGCCGCTGGCCGGCCCGGGCTTCATCATCGCCTTGGTCGAGAAGCGCGAGACGTCGCCGCCGGTCTGGTACGTGGTGTTGCTGTCGATCGGCCGGTTCAGCGCGGCGGTGAGCAGCCGGTTTTCCTCCTCGCGGCTGGCACCGGGGGGCAGCTTGACCTGGCCGCTGGCGACGGCGCGCTCCAGTTCGGACTGGTTGTCGGCGATCGAGCGCAGCGACAGGCTGAGCGTGCCGAGCTTGTCGGCGACGGCGATCTTTTCGGCCAGCTTGGGGCTGACTTCCAGAGTGACCGTGCCGAAGGTCTTGACCACGGTCTTGCCATCGACCTGTTCCGTGTCGGTCGACTGGTCAGTGGCCAGGACGCGCAGGTTGCGGATGATCGTTTCGGCCACGTTGAGCGTGGGCAGGGTCTTGTTGTCGCCCGAGTTGTTGATCGGGGTGACCGTCTGGGTCAGGACCAGGTCGACGTGGTCGCCCGGGAAGACGAAGCCGGCCACGCCGGTACGCGCCGACACGGTGATCGTCACCGCGCGCATGCCGGGGCCCAGCGCCGCGGCGAGGAAGCCGCGGTCGCCCGGACGGACCAGAGCGCCCTGGGTGAGCGGCTGGCCGGCGGTGATCGGAAAGCGCACCACCGTGCCGAGCAGCTTGTTGGTATCGACCTTGCCTTCGACGAAGTAGGCGTCCTTGACCATTTCCTGGGGCCAGGCCTGGAACTTCAGCGCATCCTGGGTGATGATCGTGCCGGTGGGGAGAGCGCGCTGCGCCACCATCACCTTGGGTCCCTGCGGCGCGACCGGGACGATCGCCTGGGCCACCGGGGTGGGCGCTCCGCCGCTCAGCATGCTCCGGGCAGCGAGGGCCGTGCCGATCGCAATGACCAGCGCCCCCATCAGCAACATGAGCTTCCGCTTGTCCATGGCTCGTTCAGCCCCCTTGGCAATTGACCGCGATAACGGCCGTAAATTCGGTGAAATTGGTTAAGATCGGGTCAACCGGCGGATAGGGCCTGCAAGGCGGGCAGCGACTTGCCGAACATGGTCAGCAAACCGGCCGCGCAGATCGCCACGCCATAGGGAATCGCGATCCGTCCGGATTGGCGCCGGGCGACGTGCCAGGCCCCGAACACGATCGTCAGCAGGCCGCCGAGAACGGACATCACCAGCACCAGCCAGAGGAAGTGATCGGGGCGGATCCAGAGCGCCAGCGCGGCGAGCAGCTTCACGTCGCCGCCACCCATCACGCGCAGCGCGAAGAGTCCGGCCAGGACGACGAAGGCGGCCAGTCCGAGCCCCGCCTGGATCGCCATGCCGGGCCACAGGCTCAGCCCGCTGGCCCACCAGAACGCGGGGGCAGCCAGGGCAATGCCGGCGTTGAGCCAGTTGTCGATCTGCCGGCGGCGCAGGTCGGTGAAGGCGGCCGTCAGCAGCCCGATTGCCAAGGCTGCCAGCAGTCCATAAGTAACGATTTCGCTGCGCAAGAGACGGTTCCCGCTATGCCCATTAAGCCTGGATGCGGGTGTGCCACGAAGCACTTACCAAATGGTAACCACGCGGTTGCGCGCTGAGCTAGGGGTTGGGCCGGGATAACGATGGTAAGGACCGCGGGCGTGAGCAGGGCAGGCAGCAGGGTAGGGCGGGCGTGAGCGAAACCGGGTTCGACCGGCGCGCCATGCCCCGGCATTGTCAGGAACAGGTCTGGACGGCGGCCGATGGCTGGCCGATCCGCCGGGTCGACTGGCCGGTGCCCGCCGCGCCGCGCGGATCGATCCTGTTCGCGCCGGGGCGGGGCGATTGCCTGGAGAAGTATCTCGAGACGCTGGAGGGCTGGTGGGCCCGGGGCTGGGCGGTCACCGCGATCGATTGGCGCGGCCAGGCCCTGTCCGGGCGGCTCGGTCGCGATGCGACCAGCGGCCATGTCGAGGATTTCGCGATCTGGGTCGACGATCTCGCCGCATTCTGGCGCCAGTGGGCCGCCACCCGGCCGGGGCCGCGGGTGCTGGCGGCCCATTCGATGGGCGGCCACATCGCGCTGCGCAGCCTGGCCGAGGGGCGGGTGGATCCGGATGCTCTGGTCCTGTCCGCGCCGATGCTGGGCTTCCTGCCCGACTGGATGCCGCGCTGGGCCTTCCGGCTGGCAGCGGCGATCATGTGCACGATCGGCGATCCGCTCCGCCCGGCCTGGAAAGGCAACGAAAAGCCGCAGGCCGGCCGGCTCGAACGGGCCCACCTGCTGACACACGACGGCGCGCGCTATGCCGACGAGCTGGCCTGGCGCGAACAGCGGCCCGAACTGGCGATGGGCCCGGCCACCTGGGGCTGGCTGCGCGCCGCCGTGGCCTCGACCCAGCGGATCGACCGGGCCGAGGTGCTCGGCCGGGTGACCACGCCGGTGTTCCTCGCCGCGACACGGGCCGATGCCCTGGTCTCGCCCGCGGCGATCCTGCGCGCGGCGCGGTGGCTGCCGCAGGCCGAACTGCTCGCCTTCGGGCCCGAGGCCCGTCACGAGCTGCTGCGCGAGATCGATCCGATCCGCGACCGACTGCTTCAGGCGATCGACGATTTCCTTGACCGCGTGGCACCCGCCCGGAACTGACGACAGCCATGGGTGAGCGATTCGATCTGGCCGTGGTGGGCGCGGGCATGGCCGGCGCCAGCCTCGCCGCGCAGCTGGTGGCGGGCGGTGGCCGGGTGGTCCTGCTCGAGGCCGAGGAATCCCCCGGTTACCACGCCACCGGGCGCTCGGCCGCCTTCTGGACCGAAAGCTATGGCGGCCCGGCGGTCCAGCCGCTGACCACTGCGTCCGGTCCCGCCCTGCACGAGGGGGGCTACCTGACGCCGCGCGGCGCGCTGACCCTGGCCCGCGCCGGGCAGGAGGCCGCGCTCGACCGGTTCGCCCGCAGCTTCACCGCGCTCGGCGTCCGGGTCGAGCCGCTCGACCGCGCGGCGATCGTTGCACGGGTGCCCGGGCTGAGAGCCGATTGGGTGGCCGGCGCGCTCGAACCGGACTGCTGCGACATCGACGTCGCCGCGTTGCACCAGGACAGCCTCGCCCGGGCCCGGCGGGGCGGGGCCGAGCTGTGGACCTCGGCCCGCCTGATCGCGGCGGAGCGGCAGGGCGCGGACTGGGCGCTGACCCTGGCCGACGGGCGGGAGCTGCGTGCCGGACTGCTGGTCAACGCCGCCGGAGCCTGGGCCGACGGCATTGCCAGCCTGGCCGGGGTCCGCCCGATCGGCCTGCAGCCCTACCGTCGCACGGTCGCGCAGTTGCGGGTCAGCCCGGCGGTCCCCGCGAACCTGCCGCTGGTGCTCGACCTGGACGAGCGGTTCTACTTCAAGCCGCAGGGCGAGCGGCTGTGGCTCAGTCCGCACGACGAGACCCCCAGTCCGCCCTGCGACGCGGCGCCGGAGGAGGTCGACGTGGCCCTGGCGATCGATCGGCTGGAGGGCGTGGTCGACTGGACGGTCGAGCGGGTCGAGCATCGCTGGGCCGGACTGCGTTCCTTCGCGCCCGATCGCCTGCCGGTCTATGGCTTTGCGCCCGATCAGCCCGGCTTCTTCTGGTTTGCCGGGCAGGGCGGCTTCGGCATCCAGACCGCGCCGGCGGCAGCGGCGCTGGGCGCGGCTCTGCTCGGGCACGGCATCAGCCCGGTCGATCCGGCGCCCTTCGCTCCCACCCGCCTGGGCTGATCCCGTGCTCGGGCAGAGCCGCCCGGCTCGGGGCAAGCCCGGAGATCGCGGCACCGAGGTGTTTACCCTGCCGCTTAGCCCCCGCTTCAGCCGGCCGTGGCATGGTTCGGCCGGGAACACACGCAAGCGAACGGAGACACGATGGCCAAGGCCGGAACGGGGCAGGGTCTGCTGGTCAGCGAAGCGGGGAACCGGCAGCAGAGCCGGCTCAGCGTCCTCGTGCCCGTCATCGTCACGACGGCCGAGGGGACACGGCGCGGCACGCTGGAGGATCTCTCGTTGCGGGGCGCCCGGCTGATCGGCTCGACCGGGCTTGGCCTGGATCAGCAGGTCGTGCTGCAATGGCACCGCTTCCACGCCCTGGGCAAGGTCCGCTGGATCGAGGACGATGTCTGCGGCGTGGGCTTTTTCCGGTCCCTGCCGGTGCGCGACCTGCTCGAGACCCGCGAACTGCCCCCACACGTCGAGGCCGAACTTGACCGCGACGTGGTCCGGCGGACCGCCGATGCCTTCGTTCAGGGGCGGGTGAAGCTCTAGAGCCTGGCCGGCAGGGGTGACCGGCCGGCCTATGGATCAGATGTTGCGGATCAGATGTGGATCGGCTTGCCGGTCACCGCCATGGCCGCTTCCTTGATCGCCTCGCTGTGCGTCGGATGGGCGTGGCAGGTGTAGGCGATGTCCTCGCTGGTCGCGCCGAATTCCATCGCCTGGGCGGCCTGGGCGATCATCGTCCCCGCCACCGAGGCGATGCACCACACGCCCAGCACCTTGTCGGTCTGGGCATCGGCGATCACCTTCACGAAGCCGTCGGGCTGGTGATTGGTCTTCGCGCGGCTGTTGGCCAGCATCGGGAACTTGCCGACCTTGATCTCGCCCCCGGTTTCCTTGGCCTTTTCGCGGGCCTGTTCCTCGGTCAGCCCGACGCCGGCGAATTCGGGCATGGTGTAGACCACGCCCGGGATCACGTCGTGGTTCACGATGCCGGTCAGCCCGGCGATGTTCTCGGCCACGGCGATGCCTTCGTCCTCGGCCTTGTGCGCCAGCATCGGACCGGGGATCACGTCGCCGATCGCCCAGACGCTGGGAACCTTGGTGGCGAAATCGTGGTCGGTCTCGATCTGGCCGCGGGCATTGACCGCAAGGCCGATTGCGTCGAGGCCGAGGCCTTCGGTGTTGGGCCGGCGGCCGATCGCCACCAGCACCACATCGGCCTCCAGCGTCTCGCCCGCACCGCCGGCGGCGGGTTCCACCGCCACGGTGGCCTTGCCGCCCTTGACGGTCACACCGGTGACCTTGGTCGCCAGCTTCAGGGTCATGCCCTGCTTCTTGAAGATCTTGGCGGCTTCCTTGCGCACGTCGCCGTCCATGCCGGGGAGCAGCTGGTCGAGGTATTCGACCACGGTCACCTGCGCACCCAGCCGGCCCCAGACCGAGCCGAGCTCCAGCCCGATCACGCCGCCGCCGATCACCACCATCTTGCCCGGAACCTTGTCCAGTTCCAGCGCGCCGGTGCTGTCGACCACCACCTTCTGGTCCACGGTCACGCCCGGCAGCGGGGTGACCGACGATCCGGTGGCGATGACCACGTTCTTCGCGGTGACGGTGCGGTCGCCCACCTTGACGCTGTGCGCGTCCTGGAAGGTGGCGCGGCCCTTGATCCAGTCGACCTTGTTCTTCTTGAACAGGAACTCGATCCCGCCGGTCAGCTGCTTGACCGAATCCCGGCGCTGGCCATGCATCGCCTCGAGATCGAGCTCGGGAGTGACCTTCACCCCCAGCTTCGCCATCTCGCCCGAGGCGGCGGCGTAGAAGTACTCCGAGGCGTGGAGCATGGCCTTCGACGGGATGCACCCGACGTTCAGGCAGGTGCCGCCCAGCGTCTCGCGGCTTTCCGCGCAGGCGGTCTTCAGCCCGAGCTGCGCCGCGCGGATCGCCGCGACATAGCCGCCGGGGCCGGCACCGATCACCAGAACGTCGTAGTCGTATTCAGCCATTTGGGCCTCCGTTCCGCGAGGGCTTCGACAAGCTCAGCCTGAGCGGACCTTGGTTTGGTCAGGTCTTGCATCACGCACGGGCTTCGACAGGCTCGGCCCGAGCGGGTCTTGGTTCAACATGTCATCTGTCGCGCGTGGCCTTCGACAGGCTCAGGCCGAGCGGACCTTGGTATTTGGGGTTAGGTACAACATCCGCTCATCCTGAGCTCATCCTGAGCCAGTCGAAGGACGAAGGATGCTGCGCCAACCTTTCCCTTACAGATCGATCAGCAACCGCGTCGGGTTCTCGATCGCTTCCTTGATGGTCTTCAGTGCCGTGACCGCCTCGCGTCCGTCAATCAGACGGTGGTCGTACGACAAGGCGATATACATCATCGGCCGGATCACGATCTGCCCGTCGCGGACCACCGGGCGGTCCTCGATGCGGTGCAGGCCGAGCACGGCCGACTGCGGGGGGTTGATGATCGGGGTGGACATCAGCCCGCCGAACACGCCGCCGTTGGAGATGGTGAAGGTGCCGCCCTTCATGTCCTCCATGGTCAGCGTGCCTTCGCGCGCCTTCTTGCCATAGGCGACGATCGCCTTTTCGATCCCGGCGAAGGACAGCTTGTCGCAATCGCGCACCACCGGCACGACCAGCCCGTTCGGGGCCGAGACCGCGATCGAGATGTCGACATAGTCGAAGTAGACAATCTCATCGCCCTGGATCTGGGCGTTGACCGCGGGGATGTCCTTGAGCGCGAGCACCGCGGCCTTGGCGAAGAAGCTCATGAAGCCCAGCTTGACGCCGTGCTTCTTCTCGAAGGCATCCTTGTACGCATCGCGCGCGGCCATCACGGCCGACATGTCGACATCGTTGAAGGTGGTAAGGAGAGCAGCGGTCTCCTGCGCCGACTTCAGCCGCTTGGCCACGGTCTGGCGCAGGCGGGTCATCTTGACGCGCTCCTCGTTGCGACCGCCTGCGGCGGGGGCAGCCGGAGCGGCGGCAGGGGCCGAGGCCGCCGGGGCCGGGCTTGCGGCCTTGGCCTGAGCCGCGGCGATCACGTCTTCCTTGGTCAGGCGGCCGTCCTTGCCGGTGCCCTTCACCGAGGCCGGATCGATCCCGTATTCCAGCACCGCGCGGCGCACGGCCGGAGACAGCGCGACCGGATCGCCGCTCTCGGCCGGAGCGGCCGCCGGAGCAGCGGCGACCGGAGCCGGGGCCGGGGCGGGCGCGCTGGCTGGGGCCGGGGGAGCCGCAGCAGCAGGGGCGGCTGCGCCCGCGGCGCCTTCCTCGATCAGGGCCAGCAAGGCGCCGACCGAGACGTTGTCACCCACCTGGAACAACTGCTGGCCCATGGTGCCGGCAGCCGGGGCGTTGACCTCGATCGCGACCTTGTCGGTCTCGAGGCTGGCGATCGGCTCGTCGAGCTTGACCGGCTCGCCGGGCTGCTTGAGCCACTGGCCGATCGTCGCTTCGGTCACGGATTCGCCCAGCACGGGCACCTTCACTTCAGTCGCCATCTTCAACGTTCCCATGTCTGTCGCGCCCGTCTGGGCCGAGCCTGCCTAAGCCCCCGCGCATCACCCTTGGACAGGCTCAGGGTGAGCGGGCGATGGAGTTCTAACCCTTGGACTTGCGGCGGATTTCGCCCCGCACCGACAGCCCCAGCGCGTTGCTGACCAGCGCGGTCTGCTCGGCGGTGTGGCGCTTGGCGAGGCCGGTCGCGGGCGAGGCGCTGGCGGTGCGACCGGCATAGCGGGCGCGCTTGACCTTGCACTTCGCTGCGGCGAGCGCCTCCTCGATCAGCGGTTCGACGAAGAACCACGAACCGTTGTTGCGCGGCTCTTCCTGGCACCAGACCACCTCTTCCAGGTTGGTCATCCGCGCGATGCGGGTGGCCAGCGGATCGCCCGGGAAGGGGTAGAGCTGCTCGATCCGGACAATCTGCGTGTCGGTGATTTCGGCCGCATCGCGCGCCTCGAACAGGTCATACGCAACCTTGCCCGAACACAGCACCAGCCGCTTGGTGTCCTTGTCGGCCGCCGGCTTCATGTCCGAAAGGATGCGCATGAAGTGGCTTTCGCCCTGGAACTCGCTCGCCTTGGACTTGGCCAGCGGGTGCCGCAGCAGGCTCTTGGGCGTCATGATGATCAGCGGCTTGCGGAACGGGCGGTGCATCTGCCGGCGCAGCACGTGGAAGTAGTTGGCCGGGGTGGTGATGTTGCACACCTGCATGTTGTCCTGCGCGCAGAGCTGCAGGTAGCGTTCCAGGCGGGCGGAGGAGTGTTCCGGGCCCTGGCCTTCGTAGCCGTGGGGCAGCAGCATCACCAGGCCGTTCGCGCGCAGCCACTTGGCTTCGGACGCGGCGACGTACTGGTCGATCATGATCTGCGCGCCGTTGGCGAAATCGCCGAACTGCGCTTCCCACAGCACCAGCGTCTTGGGATCGGCGCTGGCGAAGCCGTATTCGAAGCCCAGCACGCCATATTCGGACAGCGGGCTGTCATGCACCTCGAAGCGGCCGTGGGGCACCGTAGCGAGCGGCACGTACTTGTGCTCGTCGGTCTGGTCGACCCACACCGCGTGGCGCTGGCTGAAGGTGCCGCGGCCCGAATCCTGGCCCGACAGGCGCACCGCATAGCCTTCCGACAGCAGCGAGCCATAGGCCAGGGCCTCGCCGGTGGCCCAGTCGAAGCCTTCGCCGCTGGCGAACATCTCGCGCTTGGCGTCCAGCACGCGGCCCAGCGTCTTGTGGATGGTCAGCCCCTCGGGCACCGTGGTCAGCGTGCGGCCCAGGCTGTCGAACAGCTTGGTCTCGATCCCGGTGGCGACGTTGCGGCGGGCGGTTTCCGGATCGGCGGGCTTGTTGAACCCGCTCCAGCGGCCGCCGAACCAGTCGGCTTCGTTGGCCTTGTAGTCCTTGGCGGCGGAGAAGTGTTCCTCCAGCAGGCCGACGAAGGCGCCTTCGGTTTCGGCCAGGAAGGCCTCGTCGACCACGCCCTCGGCCTTGAGGCGGCTGGCATAGATCTGGCTGACCGGCGGATGCTGCCGGATCTTGGCGTACATCAGCGGCTGGGTGAAGCCGGGCTCGTCGCCCTCGTTGTGGCCGAAGCGGCGATAGCACCACATGTCGACCACCACGTCGCGGCCGAAGGTCTGGCGATAATCGACCGCCAACTTGCAGGCGAAGGTCACGGCCTCCGGATCATCGCCGTTGACGTGGATGATCGGCGCCTGCACGCCCTTGGCGACGTCCGACGGATAGGGCGACCCGCGCGAGAACTGCGGGCTGGTGGTGAAGCCGATCTGGTTGTTGATCACGAAGTGGATGCAACCGCCGGTGTTGTAGCCCTTCACGCCCGAAAAGCCGAAGCATTCCCAGACGATGCCCTGGCCGGCGAAGGCCGCATCGCCGTGGATCAGCACCGGCAGCACCTGCTTGTGCTTGCCCGGGCCGATATCGTCGCGCTCCTGCTGATAGGCGCGGACCTTGCCCAGCACCACCGGGTCCACCGTTTCCAGGTGGCTGGGGTTGGGCATCAGGCTCATGTGCACCTTGATTCCGTCGAACTCGCGGTCGGTCGAGGTGCCGAGGTGATACTTCACGTCGCCCGAACCGCCGACATCGTCGGGGTTGGCCGTGCCGCCCGAGAATTCGTGGAAGATCACCTTGTACGGCTTGCCCATCACGTTGGCGAGGACGTTCAGGCGGCCGCGGTGGGCCATGCCGTAGACGATCTCGCGCACGCCGCGCTGGCCGCCGTACTTGATCACCGCTTCCAGGGCCGGGATCATGGATTCGCCGCCGTCCAGGCCGAAGCGCTTGGTTCCGACGTACTTCTTGCCCAGGAACTTCTCGTACTGCTCGCCGCGCACCACGGCGGCCAGGATCGCCTTCTTGCCCTCGGGGGTGAAGTCGATCGTTTTGTCGGCACCCTCCATCCGGTCCTGCAGGAAGCGGCGCTCCTCCAGGTCGGTGATGTGCATGTATTCCAGGCCAACCTTGCCGCAGTAGTTCTTGCGCAGGGTGGCCACGATCTCGCGCAGCGACGCCCATTCGACGCCCAGATAGCCGCCGAGGTAGATCTTGCGGTCGAAGTCGGCCGCGGTGAAGCCGTGGTACTCGGGCGTCAGGTCGGCCGGCAGATCGCGCTTCGACAGGCCGAGCGGATCGAGATCGGCGGCGAGGTGCCCGCGCACGCGGTAGGTGCGGATCAGCAGGACGGCGCGGAAGCTGTCGGTGATCATCGCCTGGACCGCGGCCTCGTCCATGCCGTTCGACGCGCCGGTCTTGGCGGCGGACTTCTTGATCGCCTCGCGCAGGGCCAGGGGATCGAGCGCCTGGGTCAGGTCATCTTCCGCCGCGCCGCCGACCAGCGGCCAGTTGCTGCGGGCCCAGCTGGGTCCCTGCTGAACCTCATCCTGGCCGATGTCGGGAAGAAAATCGTGCAATTCCTGGCCCATGGCATTCATCCTTGGCTCCGGTTCGGAGCAGTCTCGCAAGCGCCGGAGCCATCCTGGGGAGGAGCGGCCGGCCTGAGCAATCCGGACCCGGGGCGCGGCTCGCCGCAGGGTCGGGGGAACCTAGCACCGGTATGGTTAGCCAGACCTTCCCGGAGGCTAAGTATTTTTCAGGAGGGCCGGCACGCGCGGCGCCGGCCCTCCCGCGCGATCAGACGCGTTCCTTCAGCACTTCGGCGAGGGTCTCGCCGAGCAGCGAGGGCGAGGGGCTGACGCGGATGCCGGCCTCTTCCATCGCCGCGATCTTCTCCTCGGCGCCGCCCTGGCCGCCCGAGACGATTGCCCCGGCGTGGCCCATGCGGCGGCCCGGAGGGGCGGTGCGCCCGGCGATGAAGCCGACCATCGGCTTCTTGCGCCCGCGCTTGGCCTCGTCCTTGAGGAACTGGGCCGCCTCTTCCTCGGCGCTGCCGCCGATCTCGCCGATCATGATGATCGACTTGGTCTCGTCATCGGCCAGGAACAGCTCCAGCACGTCGATGAAGTTGGTGCCGTTGACCGGATCGCCGCCGATGCCGACCGCGGTGGTCTGGCCGAGGCCGATGTTGCTGGTCTGGAACACCGCTTCATAGGTCAGCGTTCCCGAGCGCGAGACCACGCCGACCGAACCCTTCTTGAAGATGTTCGCGGGCATGATGCCGATCTTGCACTCTTCCGGGGTCAGCACGCCGGGGCAGTTCGGCCCGATCAGACGCGACTTGGAGCCCGAGAGGGCGCGCTTGACGCGGACCATGTCGAGCACCGGAATGCCCTCGGTGATGCAGATGATCAGCTCGACCTGGGCGTCGATCGCTTCCAGGATGGCGTCGGCCGCGCCCGGAGGCGGCACGTAGATGCACGAGGCGGTCGCGCCGGTCGCGGCCTTGGCCTCGGCCACGGTGTTGAACTGGGGCAGGCCGATGTGGGTCGTGCCGCCCTTGCCGGGGGTCACGCCGGCAACCATCTGGGTGCCGTAATCAAGCGCCGCCTGGGTGTGGAAGGCGCCGGTCTTGCCGGTCATCCCCTGGGTGATGACCTTGGTGTGCTTGTTGACGAGAATGGACATTCAGATGCTCCTGGGGAGGCTGGAACTTGGGCGGTATGCGATCAGGCCAGCGAGCCGTCGATCGCCTTGCAGGCGACCAGCAGTTCCTTGACCGCGTCGACCGAGACCTGGAAGTTGCCCTTGGCCTCGTCGTCGAGCGCGATCTCGATCACTTCCTCGGCGCCGCCTGCGCCGATCACCACCGGCACGCCGACATAGAGCCCGTCGAGCCCGTACTTGCCATCGACATAGACCGCGCAGGGCAGGATGCGCTTCTGGTCGCCCAGATAGGCCTCGGCCATGGCGATCGCGCTGGTGGCCGGGGCATAGTAGGCCGAACCGGTCTTGAGCAGGCCGACGATCTCGCCGCCGCCGGCGCGGGTGCGCGCGACGATCGCGTCGATCGCCTCCTTGCTCGACTTGCCCATCTTGACGAGGTCGTCGACCGGGATGCCCGAGACGGTGGTGTAGCTGGTGACCGGCACCATGGTGTCGCCGTGGCCGCCGAGGACGAAGGCGTTCACGTCCTTGACCGAGACGCCGAACTCCCAGGCGAGGAAGGTGGCGAAGCGCGCCGAATCGAGCACACCGGCCATGCCGACCACCTTGTTGTGCGGCAGGCCCGAGAATTCGCGCAGGGCCCAGACCATGGCGTCGAGCGGGTTGGTGATGCAGATCACGAAGGCGTCGGGGCAGTGGTTCTTGATGCCTTCGCCGACCGCCTTCATCACCTTCAGGTTGATGCCGAGTAGGTCGTCGCGGCTCATGCCGGGCTTGCGCGGCACGCCGGCGGTGACGATCACCACGTCGGCACCGGCCAGGTCGGCATAGTCGTTGGTCCCGGTGATCTTCGCGTCGAAGCCCTCGATCGGGCCGCACTGCGACAGGTCGAGCGCCTTGCCCTGCGGCATGCCTTCGGCGATGTCGAACAGGACGATGTCGCCCAGTTCCTTCTTCGCGGCGAGGTGGGCCAGCGTGCCGCCGATCATGCCGGCGCCGATAAGGGCGATCTTCTTGCGAGCCATCGAGTACCTTCCCTGACGCGGGACCTGTGTTTCTCGCCGGGGGCCGCCCGCTGGTGTCCCGCGCGAGTTGTGTGTCGCGGTGGCCCATGCTGATGCGCCCGCCCTAGGCGCGCGACGACGCGAATGCAACCGGGAAAATGGCCGGAAACCGGGATTTATCGATAACAGTTCTCAATAGCAATAATGCCCGCAGGGCGCTGCCGATGAGGCGCGAGATCGCATCCGGCCTGAGCGCAAGGCATCCATGGCTGGCCCACACCCGCTCAGGCTCAGCTGGAGCGGGTGTGGTCAGTCGAAGGCGTGTCCGGAGTACGGCGGGGCAGGGCCCGCACCCGCCGTCAGTCGTTGCTGCGCGGTCCCAGGCGGCCGGCCATGCGGCGGTCGAGCAGGCGGCAGACGGCCATCCAGTGGCGGAAGCTGTCGGCATCCTCGGACAGGAAGGCGTCCTCGGCCTGGGTGCGGGCCAGGGCCGCGGCAGCCAGGCCATGCGTGGCGAAGTGTTCCAGTGTGGCGCGGAGCAGCGGGTTGTCGATCACCGCACGCGCGCCCTGACCGTAGTTGTCGTTCACCGCCTGCATCGACCGCGGTGCCGACAGGTGCCGGGCCACGGCGGAGGTCGGAAGGCGGCGGGAGGCGGCGAAATGGATCGACATCGGGGCAGGATTCCCTGGCTTATGAACGCTTGCCCACCTTCTCGCACGATCCGCCTAAGGGTTCGTGTCGCAGCATGGTTTCACATTTGTTTGGAATTTCGCCGCTGCCGCGGAGACTGTCGGCGAAGCCCGGAAAACCGCGGGTGTCAGCTACCCGGGCGGGCGATCCACTGGCCCGATCCGGCATATTCGGGCCGCACGCCCTGGCCCTCGGGCAGGGTCTGGGCGGTGTAGAGCGCATCGCCGCCGCGGGCCTGCAGGGCCGGGGCATAGGCCGGCGCAGGATGGTTGGCCGGCGGCGCGCCGAAGCCCCCGATGCGGCTCATCGGCACCGTGTTGACCGGGGCCAGGGCAGCGGCCTGGGCCGCGTTGTAGCCCTGGGCATAGGCCCGTTCGATCGCCAGCGGATCGAGCGCGGCGTCGGGGCTGGTCAGCCCGGCCGCGCGCGGCGGCGGCGCGGCGACGGGCTCGCCGCCGCGATAGGCCGCGACGTTAAAGGTCGCCGGGGCCCCGGCCGGGCCGCCGAAGCGATAGAACCGGTGCGCGCCGATCGTGCCCACGTAGGACAGGCTGTCCGCCCAGTAGGGATGGACCGCGATGGTGTGGTAATGGGTCGACAGCCCGACCGGGGCATAGACGAAACCGGCCAGCGCGGCGCGCGCGACCGTTTCCGCGCGCTGCCAGAACAGGCGGTTGGGCACGCGGGCCAGGGCGCCGTCGCAGGTGAAGGTGAATTGGCACCCGGTGGTCCGTTCCGCCCCCTGGTACACCACCCCGCACACGGTCTTGGGATAGGCCGGGTGGGCCACGCGGTTGAGCACCACCTGCGCCACGGCCCGCTGCCCGGCGTCGGGCTCGCTCGCCGCCTCGTAGTAGATCGCCTGGGTCAGGCAGGTGAGGGCGCGCGTGCGGTCGAGCGCCGTGCCCCCGGCGCGCAGCGCCCGGGCGGCCGGGCCGGCAAAGCTATCGCCCTCCCAGTGCGCGCCATCGGCCAGCGGCTGGCCCGCGGCAGCATCGGGCGCCAGGTAGTAAAACGCCGAACCGGGGAAGCTCTGCCCGGCCTGCTCGAACGGCATCGGCTCGATCGCGGTCTCCCCGCCGATCACCCCGACCGCGTTGCCGATCCGGAACAGCGCCATGTCCGGTCCCCAGGCCTGGGCCGCGGCGAGGGCGGGCACGGCACAGAGCGCCAGCACCGGCAGGACCGGCCGGGCTCGGGCGATCCGCAGCCCCGACCGGATCCTGCGGCGGGCGGCGTGCCACAGCCTAGCGACCGGCCCGAACGTCGCCCGCAGGCGCTCCCGCCGGTCCTGCCGGGCGACGGGCACACGCCGGCGCAGTCCAGCCAGAGCCGGCACGGGCTGGTCGGACGGCAAGGCGTCGAGCGGGAAGGGGGCGGGCGGGAGGTCGGTCAATCAGGTCCTTTCGGGCGCCACCACCACCGCGGACCGGGGGCCGCGGCCGGGCGAAACGGCGCGCTTCGCGCGTAGCCCGGATCGGACCCGCCCGCAGCCGTCGAATCCGGGCTGTCCCGTCACGGGACGCCGCCCGGTGTGGAGGTGAACCGGTTAACGGAGCGCGAACCTGCGCCATCCGGCCTGAGATCGCGGTTTGCATCGGGATGACGATGGATTGGGGCGGCTTGGGCGAGTGGACGGGTCCTGATGGCGGATTTCGCCCAGGATCGGACCTTTGTTTCCTCCCCCGACGGGGGAGGGGGACCATGCGAAGCATGGTGGAGGGGCACCCTGTCTGGACGAGAGGCCTTGCCCCAAGGAGGGCGCCCCTCCACCACCTGCGGTGGTCCCCCTCCCCGTGCCGGGGAGGAGAGTATGGCAGCTCTCCACCCCATGCGGGCGTTCCGCCGAAGACTGGGCCGAAGACTGGATAGGCTCGCACAGCCCAGGGGGACGATCGCCCCGCGGCGCTACTCTAATGCCCCTCAGGACAGGTTGCCTCTTGCGAAGCCAGTTCAACCCGCCTAAGCGCGGTTCCACGTCACGGGTTGTCCGGGAAACCGGGCCTAAGAGGGAAGCGGGTGTTCAATCCCGCGCTGCCCCCGCAACTGTGACCGGGGAGCGTTCCGCCGCTCACGCCACTGGCATCAGCCCTTCGGGGCCGCTGGGAAGGCAGGCGGGCCGTGTTGATCCGGGAGCCAGGAGACCTGCCCACTGACGGTCGTTCCGCGCCGGGCGGGGTGTACCGGAATGCAGCGTGGTCCCGCGAATTCGCGCGGGGTCTCTCGCCATGAACGGCATACGTTCATGACGGGAGTATTGTGCGTGAAATTCCAGCTTTTGCTTTCCGCCGCGGCGCTGGCCGCGGTCGTTCCGGGCGTGGTGCAGGCCGCCGAGGCCGCGCCGGAGGAGATCGTCGTCCTGGCCAGCGGCTTCGCCCAGCGCGCTGACCGCACCGGTCAGGCGATCACTGTGGTCAGCCGCGACCGGATCGAGACGCTGCAGGCCGTGACCATCGGCGATGCCCTGCGTGCGCTGCCCTCGCTCAGTGTCGCCCAGCGTGGCCCGGTCGGCACCCAGTCGAGCGTGTTCGTGCGCGGCGGGAACTCGTCGCAGACCCTGGTGCTGATCGACGGGGTGCGGGTCAACGATCCGTCGAGCCCGAACGCGGCCTTCGATTTCGGCGGGCTGCTGGCGGGCAACACCGACCGGATCGAGGTGCTGCGCGGGCCCAATTCGATCGTCTGGGGCAGCCAGGCCATCGGCGGGGTGATCAACATCGAAACCGCCAAGCCCACCGGCCCGCTCGCCCTGCGCGGATCGGCCGAGTACGGCGCCTACAACACCGCGAACGCCCGGCTCAACCTGTCGGGCAGCCAGGGCGCGGTCGGCTACAGCCTGGGCGGGACGGTCTATCGCACCGATGGCTTCTCGGTCTTCGCCGCGCCCGGGGCCGAGGCCGATGGCGGGCGCCAGGCGGCGCTCAACGGACGGGTCACCGTGGCGCTGGCCCCGGGGCTCAGCCTGGATCTGCGCGGCAACTGGAGCCGGGTCCGGTCGAGCTACGATTCGGCCTTCAGCGGCGGCGCCAACTCGCTGGCCGAGGCGCGCAACACCCAGTGGTACGCTTATGCCGGGCTCAACCTCGAGGCGCTCGGCGGCCGTCTGCGCAGCCGCGTCGCTTATACCCGCGCCGATATCGACCGGCGCGGGACCGATCCGGTGGTGTTCAGCTTCAACACCTATCTGGCCACCGGCCTGACCGAACGGATCGAATGGCGCAGCGTGTTCGACCTGACCCCGCGCGTGCAGATCGCCGCCGGGCTCGAGCATGAGGCGATCCGGGCCAGCACGTCCTTCGAGGGCGCCAGGCCCGATCGCGCCAGCAACCGCGTCAACGGGGGCTATCTGCAGCTCAGCCTGCGGCCGCTGGAGGGCCTGACCCTGACCGGCGGGTTGCGGCACGATGTCTATTCCGATTATGGCGCCCACACCACGCTGGGCGGCAACCTGGCCTACACCCCCAACGGCGGCCGCACCGTGCTGCGCGCCACCTACGCCGAGGGCTTTCGGGCGCCCAGCCTGAGTGAGGGCCAGCCGCCCTACGGCAATCCGCTGCTCAAGCCGGAAACCGCGCAGAACGTGGACATCGGCATCGAACAGGCGCTGCTCGGCGATGCGCTGAGCGCCACGGTGACATGGTATCACCGGCGCAGCACAAATCTGATTGTCTTTTCGGCCACGACCTTCCGGTCCCAGAACATCGGTCGCGCCGAGGCGAACGGGATCGAAGCCGCGCTGGTGCTGCGGCCCAGCCGGACCCTGCGGGTCGAGGCCAGCTATGCCCTGGTCGATGCGTTCGACCGGTCGTTTCCCAACGCCAACCAGCGCCTGCCGCTGCGCCCGCAGCACAGCGCCAGCATCAGCCTGGACTGGCAGAGCCCGGTCGGGCTGCGCCTCGGCACCTCGCTGTTCCTGGTCGGTGACAGCTTCGACAATGCTGCCAACACGGTGCGGATCGATGGCTGGCGCCGGGTCGACCTGCGCGCCAGCCTGCCGCTGCCGCATGGGCTGGAGCTGTTCGGCCGGGTGGAAAACCTGACCGACGAGCGCTACCAGACCGTTGCCGGGTACAACACCCCGGGCCGCTCGGCCTTCGTCGGCGCCCGGTTCAGGGTCTAGCGCGCATGCAGATCGTCCGGGTCGCGGAGCGATGGGAAGGGGGGAGCCGGCGCTGGAGGAGAGCGCCGGTCTCCCTCCTCCTTGCTGCGACCTGGGCGATGGGGCTGGCCGGTTGCGCCGCGGCTCCGGGCTCTGCCCCCGCGCCGGCGCGATCCGGCATCGTCAGCCTCAATCCCTGCACCGACGCGGTGCTGGCCGAAGTGGCCGATCCGCGCCAGATCCGCGGCCTTTCCGCCTACAGCAGCGAGCCGGGCTCGAGCTCGATGGACCTGGCCGTGGCGCGGCGCTTTCCCGCGGTGAGCGGCACGGTCGAGGAGATCGCCGCCCTACGCCCCGCGCTGGTCATCGGGGGGACCTTCACCCCCCCGGCGACCCGGGCCGCACTGGCCCGCCTGGGGATTGCCCTGTTCGAACTGCCGATCGCCCGGGACGTGCCCGAAAGCCTGGCCCAGGTCCGCCGGATCGCGGCCCTGGCCGGGCAGCCGGCACGGGGCGAGGCGCTGGCGGCCCGGATCGCTGCGGCGCTGGCAGCGGCGCGGCCGGCGGACGGGCGCGCGGTGTCGGCGCTGGTCTGGCAATCGGGCGGGATCGTGCCCGGCGAGGCCTCGCTGATTGCCGATCTGCTGCGCCGCACCGGTTTCAGCAACGCCGCCGCGGCGCGCGGGCTGGGGCAGGCCGACTACCTGCCGCTCGAACGCGTGCTGGTCGATCCGCCCGAGGTGATCCTGTCGGCCGGAGGGCGGGATGGCGCGGACAGGCTGCTGAATCATCCGGTCCTGGCCGGCCTGACCGCCACCCGCCGCGTGCCGTTCGATTCCGCGCTGCTGTGGTGCGGCGGACCGACGATCATCCGCGCGGCGGCCCGCCTGGCGGAGGTGCGGCGCATGGCGGAGGGGGCGGGCAGCGCCAGCCCAAGGCTCGACACCCCATGACCCGCCTCAATCTCACCCTCATCACCGCCCTGCTGGTCGCCGTGCCCTTGTCGCTGCTGGCCGGGCGGGTGTGGATCGATCCGTTCCATCCGGCCCTGCCCAATGCCACGCTGATCGTGCTGGGGCTGCGGCTGCCGCGCGCCGTGCTGGCGGTGACGCTGGGCGCGGGGCTGGGGGCGGCTGGGGCCGCGATGCAGGGCTATCTTCGCAATCCGCTGGCCGATCCGGGGCTGTTCGGGATCGCCCCGGCGGCGGCGCTGGGGGCGGTCCTGTCGTTCTGGCTCGGCCTCGCCGCCCAGGCCTGGGCCCTGCCGCTGTTCGCCCTGGTGGGATCGGGCGGGGCCATGGCGCTGCTCGGGCTCATCGCCGGGCGGAGTGACGGCGGGGTGGCGCTGTTCACCCTGGCGGGGATGATGATCGCCAGCCTGGCCGGGGCGCTGATGAGCCTGGTGATCAGCCTGGCGCCCAATGCCTTCGCCCAGTCCGAGATCGTCACCTGGCTGATGGGCGCGCTGACCGATCGCGGCTGGGCCGAGGTGCGGCTGGCGCTGCCGCCGACGCTGGCGGGGATCGTCCTGCTGCGGCTGGCCGGGCCGGGGCTCGACGCGCTGGTGCTGGGCGAGGCGACCGCGCGCTCGCTGGGGCTCGATCCGCGCCGCTTGCAGGCGCTGCTGATCGCGGGTGTCGGGCTGACGGTCGGAGCCGGCGTGGCCGTGGCGGGGATCATCGGCTTCGTCGGGCTGGTCGTGCCGCATCTGGTCCGCCCCCTGACCGACCGGCGCCCGTCGCGCCTGATCGTTCCGGCGGCGCTGGCCGGGGGGCTGCTGCTGCTGCTGGCCGACAGCCTGTGCCGCCTGGTCCCGCTGGTCACCGAACTGCGCCTGGGGATCGCGCTGAGCCTGATCGGCGCGCCGTTCTTCCTGTGGCTGCTGCTGCGGCTGCGGCGCCGCGGCGTGCGTGACGGAGGGCTGGGATGACCGCGCTGCGCGCCACCGACCTGACCCTGCCCGGGCGCCTGACCGGGGTGGACCTGACGCTGCGCCCGGGGGAGGTCACCGCGATTGTCGGGCCCAATGGCGCGGGCAAGTCCTCGCTGCTGGCCTGCCTTGCCGGGCTGCTCGCGCTGGAGACGGGTGCGGTGACCTGCGGGGGAGAGGCGCTCGCCGCGCTGCCCCCGCGCGAACGGGCGCGGCGCATCGGCTATCTGCCGCAGACGCCCGAGATCGCCTGGGACGTCAGCGTCGAGACGCTGGTGTCGCTGGGCCGCCTGCCGTGGCAGGGCGCGGCGCGCCATCCCGCGCGGACCACCCCGGCGGAGGACGCCGCGGCGGTCGATCGCGCGCTGGCGGCGATGGACCTCTCGGCGCTGCGGCACCGCCCGGTCTCGCACCTGTCGGGCGGCGAGCGGGCGCGGGCGCTGGCGGCGCGGGTCCTGGCGGGAGAGCCTGCCTGGCTGCTCGCCGACGAGCCGCTGGCCAACCTCGATCTGGCCCATGCCGCGGCGCTGGTCGCCCTGCTGCGCGCCCAGGCGGGCGAGGGCCGCGGGGTGGTGCTGGTCCTGCACGATCTGGCCATGGCGATGAACCGGGCCGACCGGGTGGTGGTGTTGGAGCGCGGCCGGATCGTGGCGGACGGACCGCCGGAACAGGCGCTGGAGGCCGCGCTGGTGTCGCGCGTGTGGCAGGTTCAGGCGTGCTGGTGGGGCGGACCCGGCACGCGGGCCCTCGCGCTGGGCCAGCCCTAGCGCAGGCTTACTGGATCACCGGCGGGCTTGTGCCACCTGAGCGGGCGAGCCCGGACGAGGTGCGGCTGAAGGTCGTGTTCAACTGGCTGCCCATGCCGGACAGGATCGTCATCGCGGCCACGGCGATCAGCGCAGCGATCAGCCCGTATTCCATGGCGGTGGCTCCGCGCCGGTCGCGGCGGAGCCGGATGAACCAGCGGATCATTCCGGCGCTTCCATCACGCCCTTGACCACGCGGTTGCCGCCTTCGGCCTTGGCGCGGTGGAGCGCGACGTCGGCGGCGCGCAGGGCGAGGCGCGGGTCGCCGTCAACGGCGATCTGGGCCAGGCCGCAGGCGATCCCCGGGCCTTCGCCCTCGACCGCGAACTCCTTGCGATCGGCCACGGTGCGGCGGATCTGGTCGAGCGCCTTGGCCACCACGTCGGCATCGGCATTGCGCAGCAGCAGGACGAATTCCAGCCCGCGGTTGCGCGACAGGTGGCGGTGGCAGCCGGGCAGGCTGGCCAGCTCGTCGGCGATCAGGGTGATCAGCTTGTCGCCATGATCCAGCCCCTGGGCGCGGTTGAGCTTGTCCATGCGGTCCGGATCGACGAAGGCGATCACCAGCGGCAGGCCATGCTCGCGCGCGTTGCGGCATTCGGCCTCGAACACGGCTTCGAAAGTGCCGCGCCCGGGCAGGCCGGTCAGCTTGTCGCAGTCGCGCGGATCGGCCGGAGCGGCACCATCGAGCGGCTCTGGCGGCCCGGCCGGGACCGCGAAGGCCTCGATCCCCGGCTGCTTGGGCTTGAGCGGAGTGCGGCGGAACTTGCGCTTGCGCGAATCCCGCAGGGCCAGGCTGCTTTCGGGATCGTTGACCCCGTTGTCGGCCTTGATCTGCTCCATGTAGGCTTCCACCTCGGGCTCGGTCTCGAGATGGTCGATCGGAAAGCGCGCGACGACGAAATCGTTGCGGGTGTCGATCAGGTAGAGAAACGGCTTCTCCATGCCCTGATAGACGCTGAGCAGGTTGAAGCCCTCGGCCAGGTGCCAGGCCTTCTTGTCCCACGAGATGATCGGGCGGTCACAATGCCGGCAATCGCTGCGGAACACGCCTTCCGCGTTCTTCCGCCCGGGATAGGCGGGCACGTGGGTGCTCGTGAACCAGCATTGGGTAAGGGCCAGCATCGATCGTTCGTCCACTCGCGCGAGTTCAGTCAGCCTTCGCCTTAGCATTGTGAAGTCGACGAAAACCTTGTCGCGACCATGCGGGGAAACGGAGGGGGGCTGGTGAGGGTTCGGTAAGGATTGGCCCCGCCCGCAGGCTCGGCGCGAGGCAGCCGTTGACGCCGTGGTAGGCATGATTGCGACGATCGCACCAGGCACCGTCGCGGCGAGGCTCACGGAGGTGCGGGGGCGCCGCCCCAGGTCGGCAGGGGCATGCGCTCTGGCTCTGGCTCTGGCTCGGGCTCTGGCTCGGGGGCGCCCTGCGGCGCCGATCCCAAAGCAGGCGTCCGGCCGACCGGGGGCGCCTCGCCCGACAGCGTGGTGTCGATCTTCGCGAAGGTGTTGGCGCTGCTCTTGCCGGTGTCGAGCAGCAGGGCGAAGCACCCGACCGCCATCAGCAAGGTGACCAGCCCATATTCGACCGCGGTGGCTCCGGCGACATTGTTGAGCACCACGGCGGTAAGACCGCGCATGGTCCACAGCCTGGCCCAGCCGCGCCGTTTCGGCATTCCGATGAGCCGATGCCATCGCGCACCCAGCCTGATGATCCACCGCGCCACGTCCTGCCGCTGCCTCCGCTCCGGGCTGATACCGCAAGCGCAATTAGCGGAGTGCGATGACGCAAAGGTTTGCCGGACCCGCGGGGTCCGCGCGAGGGAAGCGCTAACGCGGCGCTAGGCATGATCGCGGAGCCGGAATGAAACACGCGGCCAGAACCGGCAGAGACCCGGCAGAGACCTGGCGCAGAACCGCCAACGGACCGGTGCGGTCGGGGGCAGGATGGGCACGGGGGGCGATCAGGCGGCGCGGCGCAGGGCATAGCCTTCGGGGGTGCGCGCGACGTGGCCCAGCCGCTCCAGCGCGTCGAGCGTGCGCTGCACCCGCTGGGCCACCTTCAGCCCCTGGGCATGGGCGCGGGCGATGGTCGCGGCATCGCCCGCGCCGCCGCGCAACGCGGCCAGCACCGCGGCGGTCTGGCCGATCGCGTCGCGCGGAAACTGCGGCTTGCGGGCGGCGGGCAGGGCCAGCTCGGCCTCGACCTGCACCGGCGCGCGCAGGCTGCCCAGTTCGGTCAGCCCGGCCCGCGCGATCTGGTAGTCCGGGCGCAGCCAGCGCACCCGCCCGGCGCGCTCCTCGGCGTGGCGTTCGGCGTTGAGCGCCACCAGCCGGGCGACAATGTCCGCCTCGGGCAGGTCCGCCGGCCAGCCATAGGCCGCCGCCACTGCCGCATCGATCCGGTCATGCAGATCGCCGATCAGGTCGACCAGCCCGCGCTGGCGCTGGTCCTGCGCCGCGGGATCGAGCGGATCGCCCTGCCGCAGCCGTTCGCGCAGGTTGTAAAGCCCGGTCAGGGTCAGGTCGGCATGGCGCGCCAGCACGTCCTTGCGCACGGCGTCCAGTTCCTCGGCCAGCGCGCCGATGGCTTCGCGCTGGGCGGGCAAGGCATCGGGGAAGGGGAAGGGGTCGAAGGTCTTGGTCTTGACGTAGACCGAGTCATTTCCGGCGCCGAGCCACCCGCCCGCTTTAAGGCTCCAGGCAACGTGAACCGAACTTGACATTACGCCAAGGACAAAACCTTCAGCAGCCCCGATCAAGAGCAGCTTGTTATCCGGCAGAATGGCGGCATCGAGGAACTGGAACACCCTGTGCTTGGCGGTTTCGACAGTGGCGATGTATCTTGGTAGTCCAGCGCTGTAGTCCCGAAACGTTGGCGCTAGCTCCCCGAATAGCCACCAATTCTCTTTTCGCGTTGCCCGCCTATTTGCATCCCGTTCAGGTTTCACCGCCACCAGCAAATGCTGGTAGACGTCGGGATAGCGCTGACGCACTTCGGTTTCGCTCAGGCCGAACAGGTCGATCACCAGCACCCCACGCGCCCGCGCCATCAGGTCGCGGCCGTTGCGGTAAGGGCGGATATGCCGCTCCAGCCCTGGACGCTGGCCGAGCCCCAGCTCTCCGGCCTTGGCTGGCGTCACGATGAACCCGGCCCCATGCAAGGCCATGCCGCGCGAACAGAGCCCGTCGTTTGCCCGCAGCGGCTTTGCCTGCCCGACATCCGCCCCCACGGTCAGGTCGGCATGAACCTCACCGGTCGCCGTGGCAAAGTCGATTTCCGGCGTGTCGGTATCCAGCCCGGCTTCGCGGCATACGGTCAGGACCAGCCCGTCGCACCGGCCCGCCGCCGCCACGGTCATGGCGATCCGCACCGCCGCCGTATCGCGGGTGGCGCGGGTCCACGGATGGTCGGGGATGGCCAGCAGCAGGCTGATCGGCAGGCGCCCCTCCAGATGGCGGGCGATCACCCGGCGGCTGAATTCCTGCGTGATCGAATTGGTGGTGACAAAGCCGAAGCGTTGCAGCCGCGTGCCCTTGCGGGCCAGCAGCTCGGCCGCCCGGTCCCACCAGTGCATGACGAAATCGGCGCTTTTCGGCACCTTGGGATTGGCCCGCCACAGGGCCGTGGCATAGGCATCGCCCAGCCGGCCACGCAGGTCCTTGCCCCCGATGAACGGCGGGTTGCCCACGATGAAGTCCGCCTCGGGCCAGTCGGGTCGGCGCGGGTTGACCAGTTCGGTGCCGCTCCGGTCGGCGGTGGGCCGTTCGCCATCGTGCCTCAGCACCGCATCCATGGCGGTGATGTTGGTCAGCGTTTCCAGCACGGGATCGCTGATCCCGCTGCCGTTGCGCAGTTGCCATTGCAGATAGCCCAGCCACAGAACCAGTTCGGCGATCGCCGCCGCGCGCGGGTTCACCTCCAGCCCCAGGAAGTTGCGCGGGTGGACCGTGGCGGTTTCCAGCGCGAGCGCTTCCTGCCCGCCCAGGTCCAGCAGCACTTCCAGCACATCGCCTTCCAGCCGCTTCATCAGCTCCAGCGCCACGTACAGGAAATTGCCGGTGCCGCAGGCCGGATCGAGCACCCGGGTGGCGGCCAGCTTCTCATGGAAATCGTGGACCAGCCGGATCGCCGCCTCGGGATCGGTGGCCCGCTCGCGCTCGACCGAACCCAGCACCAGGGCCTGCCATTCGGCCTGCAACGGATCGATCAGGGTGGCGTTGACCAGCCGTTCGACATAGGCCCGCGGGGTGTAATGCGCGCCCAGCCGCTTGCGCTCGTCCTTGTCCAGCGCCTGTTCCAGCAGGGTGCCGAAGATCGCCGGTTCCACCTGCGTCCAGTCATGCTTGGCCGCTTCGTACAGTTCGCCAATCTCCTCGCGCTGCAAGGGGATGGTGCTGCGCTGGGCGAACAGGCCGCCGTTGAAGCGGCGCACCGGCTTGCGCAGCACCGGGCTGAACCCGCCCGTGTCCATCGTGCGCCACAGGTCCTCCAGCAGCGGGGCGAAACTGGCGGGATCGTCGCGGGCATTGCCCAGCACCTCCTGAAAGCTGCCGCGCTCGAGCAGGCCGGTGTCCTCGGCAAACATCGTGAACAGGCAGCGCATCAGGAAATGGGCGACCGGCTCGGGCCGATAGCCGCGATCCTCCAGCAGCTTGCTCACGCTGGCCAGCCGCCGCGCAATGTCGCGCGTCACCGCCGCCGATCGCCGCGCCGGGTCCAGGCTGTGCGGATCGGTCCAGATCGCGCGCAGGCGGGCCTGGATGTCCGGCAGGCGCAGGTCGTCCAGATAGATGCGGAAGCCGGCCCGGTCGGGGAACTGGCAGTAGTTCTTCCCCTGGCCGGAAAAGTCGGCGAAGACCTCGATCGCGTGGCCCACGTCGCAGACCAGGATGAACGGCGGCCAGCCGTGCTCGGTCGGCAGGGCGCGGGCATACTGTTCGGCCTGTTCGCGCGCGTTGCGCATCAGCACGTCCCAGCCGCGGTGCGCGCTGCGCCGTCCGCGCGGGGCGGCCGTGGCATCGGGATCGAACCCGGGGAAGGCGCTCTGCCCGGCGGGCAGCGCCAGTTCCTTGGCCCCGCCGCGTTCACGGCTCTGCTTGGCCTCCAGCACGAAGCAGCCGCGCTTGTACAGATCGATCCGGCGGTTGCTGCGCCTTCCGGCATGGTCGATTTCCACCACCGCACGCTCGAACACGTAATCGTTGTGGGCGTGGTTGGCGCTGGCCGGATCGGGCCGGGGCAGGCCGAGCACCTGCGCCAGCTCGGTCAGGAACAGGGGGAAATTGGCCCGTTCGGCTCCGCCCTCGTTGCTGCGCCAGCGCGTGATGAAGCCATCGATATCCAAGCGGGCCTCCCCCGCCGGGAACCTTGGCGAAGCCCCTGCCGCCGCGCAGTAATCATTAAGTCAGTCCGCTAAGCTTTTGGATTAAGTGGGAATGCGGGGCTGGGGCGGTCGGCATCGGACCTGGCAGGGCCCCCATCCGGGAAGGCACCCCCGATCCGGGACGGCGCCCCCGATCCGGGACCACGCTTTGCCAAGCGCCGCACCGCCTGCCCCCCGGTTCTAACGTCCGAAACGCGTCCGCACCCAATGCGGACAACCGATGATGCAAGCGGCCCGGGCGCCTGTCATGGGGCGTGCGCCCGGTGCCCACGCCCCCTCCTGACACGTCCGCGACGATTCCCGTTATGAGCGGGCTGGTCGATGCCGTGGGCCCGTCCAACCTATCGGGGATAACCCGCTCCGCAATAATCCGATCGCCAGTCCGCTACCCCGGTCGCCGGGTCGGCTAGACGACCGGACCGGGGGGCGGGGACGCTGCCGCTCGACAGGACCTGTATGGGGGGGGAGCAACCGTCTTGTTACGCGGCCCATGTTTGTTGATTTTTGATCATGGCGTTGAGTGTTGCGATTAGCTTTCGCATTATGGCGACGAGGATGACCTTTGGCGGTTTTCCGGCGTCGGCGAGGC
>NZ_JACLAU010000015.1 GCF_014230305.1 Novosphingobium aerophilum | reverse complement strand
CTCCGTCCCGGTGGCTACCTGAGGGGCAACGGGCGACAGCGCCGCCGTTCCGGGGTGGGTGGCCACCCACCCCGGAACTTCATCGCTTCCACCAAAACGAGACACTCTCGTCCAGATACAAGGGGGCCGGTTGCTGTCCCCCTCCACCCCGCTGCCTGCGGCAGCGCGGTCCCCTCCCCCGTTGTGCTGCGCAAAACGGGGGAGGATCGGAATGACCAATCCCAGGCGCGACCAGACCTTCGAACTGATCCGCGCGCCCTATCCCTGCAGCAGGGCCGGCAGCTTACCGCTCATCCCGCGGGCTTCGTCCATGAACCACTTCTTCAGCGCGGGGGTGCGCTGGATCGCGCCCATGCCGGCGCGACGGACCAGCGAGGGGAGCTTGCCGGGGACGCCGAACAGGCGGGTGATCGTGTCGGTTGCGGCCATCACGGTCACCGCATCGACGCTGCGCCACTGCTCGTAGCGCTTCAGCACCTGCGCATCGCCGGGCTCCAGGCCCAGGCGCATGCCCTCGGCCAGGACCTCGACCAGCACGCCCACGTCGCGCAGGCCCAGGTTGAGGCCCTGCCCGGCGATCGGATGCATCCCGTGCGCGGCATCGCCGACCAGCGCGAGCCGGTCCTCGACGATGCGGGCGGTGTGCTGGAAGCTGAGCGGATAGGACATGCGCGGCGCGCAGAGCTCAACCGTCCCGAAGATCGGCCCAACCCGCTTCTGCACCTCGGCCAGGAAGGCGCGGTCGGACAGGCCGGTCCAGGCCTTCGCATCCTCCTCCGCCACGGTCCAGACCAGCGCCGAGCGGTGCCGGCCATTCTCGTCGAGCAGCGGCAGCAGGGCGAAGGGACCAGCCGGATAGAAGATTTCCCAGGCCACATTGTCATGCGGCTTCTCGTGGTACAGCGCGGTCACCATCGCCCGGTGGTGATAGTCCCACTGGGCCAGCTTGAACCCGGCATCCTCCCGTGTGGGGCTCTGCCGCCCCTCCGCGCCGACCAGCAGGCTGCCCTTCAGCACGCGCCCGTCGGCCAGGGTGGCCGAGACGCCATGAGGGCCGCGATCGCGGTCGATCACCGTGGCGGCGGTGTGCCAGGCGATGTTCGGCTCGTTCCGGGCGGCCTCGAACAGGGCCAGGCGGATGTCGCGATTGGCGAACATCCGGCCGAGCGATCCCTCGCCGGGCTCGGGCCGGAAATCGAGCCGGCCGGGCTTCATCTGATCGGTCACGGCGATCGCATCGATCGGGCAGCCTAGCGGCTCGAGCGCCGGGGCCAGGCCAATGTTGGCGAACAGGTTCCAGCTCGCGGTGGAGATCGCCGAGGCGCGCCCATCCGCGCCCTCGGCGGTCAGCTCGGCGGGATCGGCGCGGTCGATCACGTGGCTGGTGATGCCCTGCCGCGCGGCGGCCAGCGCCAGGGTCATGCCGACGAGACCGCCGCCAAGGATCACGAGGTCACGGGTGGTGTTGTCCATGCCCCGGGTCATACGCCCGCCACGGGGGGTGGGGCAAGCGGGCGTTGGGACAGGAGGGTGTGGTGCGCCCCTCCGTCAGTCCCAGACGAAGGGGCAAGTCCCCTTACCGGCAACTGTTCCCCGGCCCGCCGTCCAGATCGAGGCAACGCCCGTCGAAGCTGCCTTCGGGGATTTTCAGGCCCAGCACCCGTGCCAGGCTGGGCGCGATGTCGACCGTTTCCACCGGGGCGGGCTGTTCGAAGCCGGTCCAGCCCTTGCGCCAGAACAGCAGCGGCACGCGGCGATCGTAATCCCACGGGCTGCCGTGCGTGGCGACATAGCCGGGGCCGGCGGCGGGAATGGGGACGATCGCCCGGTTGAGCAGCATGACCACGTCGCCCGACCGCTGGGAATCGAAGCTGGCGCGGGCGCGATCGCGTAGGGTCCAGTCCTGGGGGTTGCCCGCCGGAGTCGTGACCTTGGCCAGTTCGTCGCGGGTGAACACCGCCGCGACTTGGGGGTGGGCCTTCAGCCGGGTGGCGAGCGCCGCGGCGACCCGGGCCCGCTGCGCTTCGGGGAGGGCCTTGGTCACCCAGTAATCACCGAAAGGCCCGTCACCATAAAGCAGCGGCCCTTCAACCGTCAGGCCGAGCTCGGCGGCCAGGCCCTTGCCCAGCGCCCCGGGCAGCAGCGCGGGATCGACCCGCACGGCATTGGGCAGGGCCTGGGCCGCCAGCCGCTCGGGCAGGTCGAGCCCGCCGTGGTCGGCGCTGAGCACGGCGACATAGTCCACCCCGGTCGCATCGAGCTTGGCGAACAGCTTGCCCAGCGTGCGATCGAGCTCGGCCATCTGGATGCACATTTCCAGGCCTTCGGTGCCGAAACCGTGGCCGATGTAGTCCGTGGCGGAGAAGCTGACCGACAGCAGGTCCGGAGCGGCACCGCGGCCGAGCTGCAGCTCGTCGATCAGGCGTTCGGCGAGGTCTCCGGTCGCCGCATCCATCCGCGGGGAGACGCGGAACCCGTCAGGCTGGTTGGGCGCCAGCGCGAAGCGCCCCTGCCCGACCGCGAAATCCTTGCCGGCGCTCACCGCCCGGTCGCGCGGTGCGCACCAGGCCGGTGCGGCATAGGGTGCGGCGCCGGCCTTGATCGCGGCATCCAGCGCGGCATTGGCTGCCGCGACCGCAGGAGTCGGGGTCCGCCCGCGCAGGGTGACGAACTGCCCCTTCAGATACCACCAGCCCTGGTCGATCGCCTGTCCGCCCATCATCATCACGGCCCGGTCCTTGGCCGAGACGGCGACATTGCGGCTGGCCGGATTGGCCTGCTTCATCCATTCGCCCAGGGTCGGCACCTTGAGGTGCCCGGCCGAGACCACCGGGTTGCGCGGGCTGCTGGCGGGATCGGTCTCGTCCTCGGCGCAGTAGACCGCCTTGTCGGCCCGGGCGAGGCCGGGATCGAACCAGGTGTTGGCAATGATCCCCGTGCGCGAGGGGTGTGCCCCGGTCAGCAGGGTGGAATGGCCCGGGCAGGTCTCGGTCGCGGCATGGCTCTGGAAGGCGCTGGGAAACACCCCGCCCTGCAGCAGACGGGCCAGGCCGCCGGTGTAGTGCTGGCGATACTGGGCAAAGAGATCGGCCGAGAACTGGTCGACCGAGATGGCAACCACCAGCCGCGGCGGTCCCGAGGGGGCCGGAACCACCGGCGCGACCGGGGCCGGCGCCGGCGATCGGGCAATCCGGCCATAGGGTGCGGTGCAACCGCCCAGTGCGACAAGGCTGGCCGTCAGGGACAGACCAAGCAGGGAACGGGCGACCGGACGACCATGGAAGTGGCTGGCACGAAAGGGCATCGGGGCTCCTTGAAGCTTTGCTTGTCTTGGCGCAGGCAACGCGGCAGGAACCAGCCATGCCGGGCGCCGCATGCGCGCGCAACAGGCAATTCCGTTGGAGTCGGCCCGCACCGTGAAACAGTCTTATCGCAGGCTTATGGCATTGCTGTTGCAGTGCCTTTTCGCGGTCCTGCCGGGGGTGGTGCAAGCCCAGGGCGCGGCGCCCACCCACATTGCGGCCGCGCTGCGGATCGAAGGTCCTGCCGCCCCCGGCAGCACGGTGATGGTCGCGCTCGACATGAAGCCCGCCAAGGGCTGGCACGGCTACTGGTCCAACCCCGGCGATGCCGGCTTCGGCATGACGCTCAAGTGGACGCAAGGCGATGTCGCGGCCGACGCCGACTTTGGCACGCCGCTGTACCCGGTGCCCGAAACCCTGGTGATCGCCGGGCTGATGAACCATGTCTACGAGCACGACTATGCCGTGCTGATCCCCTATCGCGTCCCGGCCAACGCGCGTCCCGGCACAGTCCTGCCGATCGCAGTGCGGGCGCAGTGGCTGGCCTGCACCGACCAGATCTGCGTCCCCGAACAGGCCCGGCTGGCGGCCGAGGTTCGGGTGGTCGCGCCCCAGGGGCCCGCCGCCACCAGCGCGCAGTTCGACGCCTGGCGCGCGCGCCTGCCCGCCCCGCTGGGCAGCCCGGCCCGGGTCGCGATCGAGGGCCCGGTGCTGCGGCTGGGCATTCCCCTGCCCGCCTCGGTCCCGCTACAGGCGCCCCATGTGTTCGTCAGCGACGAACGGGTGATCGATTACGCCGCGGCGCAGGACTTCCGCCGCCAGGGCGATCTGCTGGTGGTGACGCTGAAGCGCGCGAGCGGTGCGACCAGCCCGCCGGCCGGGTTGAACGGCGTGCTCAAGCTCAACCGGGCGGGCGACGGCCTGGCCTTCGCGGCCGCTCCCGGAGCTGTGGCCGCCGGAGGGGAGCCGATCGCCGGCGCGGCCGGAGCGACAGGACCGGGCTCGCTCATCTGGCTGGTGCTGGCCGCCCTGGGCGGAGGCCTGCTGCTCAATATCATGCCCTGCGTCTTCCCGATCCTCAGCCTGAAGGCCCTGTCCCTCGCCCGGGCGGGGGAGAGCGAGGCCGAGGCGCGGCGCGAGGGACTGGCCTATACCGCGGGCGTGGTGCTGGCCTGCGCCGGGCTCGGGGCCTTGCTCCTGACCCTGCGGGCCGGGGGCAGCGAGGTCGGCTGGGCGTTCCAGTTGCAGGACCCGTCGGTGGTCGCGCTGCTGCTGTTGCTGGCGCTGGCGATCACCGCCAATCTCGCCGGGCTTTACGAATTCGCCGTGCCGGGCTTCGTCAACCGCGCCGGCGGGAGCGGAGCCAACGGCGCCTTCGCCACCGGGCTGCTGGCCGCCTTCGTCGCCACGCCCTGCACCGGTCCGTTCATGGCCGCGGCGATGGGCGCGGCGCTGCTGCTGCCCGTGGCCGAGGCCATGCTGCTGTTCGTCGCGCTGGGCCTCGGCCTGGCCCTGCCCTTCCTGGCGATCGCCTTCGTGCCGCCGCTGCGCCGCGCCCTGCCCCGTCCGGGCGCATGGATGGTGCGCTTTCGCCACGCCATGGCCGTGCCGATGGCCCTGACCGCGCTGGCGCTCGCCTGGCTGACCTGGCGGCTCGCCGGGCCGACCATCCTGGCGCTCGACCTGATGCTGGCCGCCGCGCTGGTCGGCGTGCTGGCCGTGGTCGGTGGGCGCCAGCGCCGCGGGCTGGGCGCAGCCGGGATCGGGACGGGCGGCCTGGTCGGGCTGGGACTCGCCGCGGCACTGATCCCGCTGGTGATCGCCCCGCAGGCCCCGGACAAGGCACGTGGGGTCGTCCCGAGCCAGCCGTTCTCGGCCGCGGCGCTGGCCCGGGCCCAGGCGTCAGGCCAGCCGGTGTTCGTGTGGATGACCGCCGACTGGTGCCTGACCTGCAAGGTCAACGAACGGGTCGCGATCGAACGGACGGAAACCCGTGACGCCTTCGCTCGCGGCGGGGTGGTGGTGCTCAAGGGCGACTGGACCCGACGCGATCCGGAAATCACCCGCTATCTCGCCGGGCGCGGCGCGGCGGGGGTGCCCTTGTACGTCTGGTACCCCGGGGGCAGCGCGGCTCCGGTGACACTGCCCCAACTGCTCACGCCCGACAGCCTCACCTCGCTCACCGGCAAACGATAGGGCTGACCGGAACCAACCGGTGTTCCGCGCATTTTCGGCCAGGTAGAAGGCCGAGACGGCTGGCGGGTGCCTCGCGCTCAGCATGCCAATTCGATCCGATTGCGCGAGTACCGAAGCGACATGGCGTACAACAAGCAGGGCGGCGGGGGGACGGGACCAGGCCCAGCCGCACGCATTCTGATCATGGAAGACGAATTCATCGTCGCCATGGATCTGTCCGGCATGGCGGAGAATCTGGGGTTCGCTGTGGCGGGCCCCTTTGCCACCCTGGCCTAGGGCCTATCCGCCGTGCACCGGAGCCCGCCCGATGCCGCGATCCTCGACGTCCAACTGGCCGACGGCGAGGTCTTCCCCCTGGCCGACGAACTGGTGCGGCTGGGCGTTCCGATCATTTTCCATTCCGGCCATGCCGACGGGCGGCTGCTGCACGACCGCTATCCGGGCGCTCGCAGCGCCAGCAAGCCCTGCCCGTCCGACCTGATCGCCGGTTTCCTGCGGGAGGCGACCGCCGCGCCCCATCGGACCGGAACGGCCGAACGGCATTAGGCCGTAAACTCATAAACAGCGCCATCGAGGCGCCCAAATGGCGAACAGATCGGGCGAAGCCGCCCGCAGGGAAGGCTGGTTGCCTTTCCAAGGGCGGGTTTGGCCGAGATGGAAGCCATTTGGGCGTCCCGCAGGGATTTGCCCAGAAAGGCCCATCGCCGCGTTGGATAGGCTTGAAATAGAACCACTATTCCTGCGCCTATCCGCCTTGCGCTGGGCCTTTCTGCCTCAAACCTCGATGGCGCTGTTTATGAGTTTACGGCCTAGACTTTGGTCTTACGCCGCGCCGATTTGATCGCGGTCAAGGTTGGACCGGGGCGCGCGGCATAAACCGGTCCTGTCCAGAGGGCAGCCAGCCGCGCTCGCTCCCTCCGGCATCATTCTCCCCAACTCCCAAGGGGGCGGACGCGCTGAGCGGACGCCCCCCTTTTTTCGGTGGTCGGGCCGGTTGCCTTACACGGGTGCCAAACCCCCACCCCCATCCCCTCCCCAAGAGGAGGGAGGAGACCAGCGGTGATCGTTGGGATGTGCGGCTGGCTTGGGCTCACACCGCCGAGCTGAACCGGCGGACCGAGTCCTGGCGGTAGGGATCGAACAGGGCCGCGATCGTCCGGGCGTAGGGCAGACCTTCGGGCCGGATCTCCAGCAGGTCGCCCGCCAGATCGATCAGGCCCCGCTCGCGGAAGGGGGCCAGATCGCCGATGAGCTGTTGCATCAGGTCGGCTGGCAGATGCGCCCGGTTGTGGCAGAGCAGATCCTCGATCACGGCGCCGCGCCGCTGATCCTCGGCGCTGCGGACGATCCCGTGCGATCCGGTCAGCAGATCCTGCGACAAGAGCATGCGATAGCGACCGGCGTTCTTCTCGTTCTGGACGATCACGCCCGGAAACTGGCTGATCGCCGAGGCGCCGAGGCCCAGCAGGACGGGGGCCTGATCCTCGGTGAAGCCCTGGAAGTTGCGGTGCAGCCGGCCCGACAGTGCGGCCTGGGCCAGAGCATCCCCTGGCAGGGCGAAATGGTCGAAGCCGACCGGCTGGTAGCCCGCCGCGGTGAGCTGCTCCCAGCCATTCCAGGCCATGCGGAACCGCGCCGGCAGGTCGGGCAGGTCGCTCGCGTCGATCTGCTTCTGGCGCGGGATCAGGTGCGGGACGTGGGCATAGCCGAACAGGGCGATGCGGTCGGCCCCCAGTTCGGCCGCGCGGGCCAGCGTCTCGGCCAGATCCGCGTCGGTCTGACCCGGCAGGCCGTACATCAGATCGAAATTGAGCGAGGTGATCCCTGCCCCCCGCAGCAGATCGGTGCTGCGCGCGATCAGCTCATCCGGCTGGACCCGCCCTATCGCGGCCTGCAGGCGTGGGATCAGGGTTTGCACGCCCAGGCTGGCGCGGGTAATTCCGACGCAGCGGATCACCATGGCCCAGTCCTCGGCGAGGGTGCGCGGATCGAGCTCGATCGAGACGACCGGATCGTAGAGCGGCAGGTGGATGGTCAGGGCATCGACCAGCCGCACGAACTCCAGCGGACTCAGCGCATTGGGGCTGCCCCCGCCAAAGGCAATGCGCCGCACGCGGGTGCCTGCGGGCAGGCGCTGCCCGAACAGGGCGATCTCGCGGTGGAGCGCGTCCAGATAGCTGGTCAGCCGGGCGACCTTGTTCGATCGGCCCGTGTTGCAGCCGCAATACCAGCAGATCTGTTCGCAGAAGGGCACGTGGATGTAGAGCGAAACATCCCCCGAGACCTGTTCCAGCGCGGCGGAAAGATCGGCCGCGCCAACCCCGTCGGTGAACTCGGCCGCCGTCGGGAAGCTGGTGTAGCGCGGGACCGGTCGGGTCAGCAGGTCGGGGAAGAAAGGCCACATGGGTTGGCTATGCCTGCTCCGTGCCGGGGGTTCATTGTCGCGTGTCAATTTGCCGCGACTGGTTCTTTTTCCGCGAGCCGGTGTGACAGCCCTTGGCGCAGCAGCCCGGCTGGTCACGGCCGGGCACTTCGCCAGAGGAGAGCGGGACCGAGACCGAGCGGGCCTGTCCGTCGCCGGAGCAGACCGGGATCGAGAGGGCCCCGGCCTGGGCCGGGCTCGTGTTGAGCGCCGCCGGCAGCAGGGCCAGAAGGCCCAGCAGCACCCTGCGCCGGATCGGCCGGGTCATGACCGGGGCTCGGCCGGTGCGGGCTGATCCTCGTCGATGAGGATGCGCGCCGCGGCTCCGTCGAAATCATCGAACTGGCCATTGCGCAGGGCCCAGAAGAAGGCGACCAGCCCGAGCAGGCCCATCAGCAGGGCCAGGGGAATCAGCAGGACAAGTCCGGTCATGGGACGGCTCCGGTCACTTGGCCGCGCCCGTCAGGCGCAGCGAATTGGCGATCACGATCAGCGAGGACAGCGACATGGCCGCCGCGGCGATCAACGGGGTGACCAGGCCTGCCATGGCCAGCGGCACGGCCAGCACGTTGTAGCCAATCGCCAGGACAAAGTTCTGGCGCACCACCCGCATGGTCCGGCGTGCGGCGCGAACCGTGCGGGGAACGGCCGTGAAGGCCTCGCCCAGGAACACGAAGTCGGCGGCCTGGCGCCCCACGTCGCTGGCCGTGCCGGGCGCCATGGAGGCGTCCGCGGCGGCCAGCGCGGGTCCGTCGTTCAGCCCGTCGCCGACCATCAGCACGCGATGGCCCTGGTCCTGCAGCGCGCGGATCGCGGCCAGCTTGTCGACCGGGCTGGCCGCCGCGCGGGAATCGAGCCGGACGATCGCGGCAACCTCGCGCACGGCCGCTGGGTTGTCGCCCGACAGGATGCTGCTCGCGATCCCCAGCTCGGCCAGCTCGGCCAGGGCCTCGGGCGTATCGGGCCGGAGCCGGTCGGCAAAGCCGATCAAGCGCGCGGGCTCCCCTGCCATGTCGAGCACCGTGGCCATGCCGGTCCCCGCCTCGGGCCGCCGCAGCGCCACCGTCCGGCCCTGCCATTGCCCGCGGACGCCGTTCCCGGCCTCCTCGACCACGTCGTCGAGGATCGCCGCGCTGACCCCGCGCTGGGTCAGCGCCTCGATCAATGCGCGCGACAGGGGATGGCGGCTGTGCGACGCCAGGGCCAGGGCCACTTGCGCCGCCGCCGGATCGAGCGCGGCCAGGGAGGCCGGATCGGGCACCGGTCTGCCACCCGTAAGCGTGCCCGTCTTGTCGAGCAGGGCGCGATCGACGCTTTCGAGCCGTTCGAGCGCCGAACCGTCCTTGACCATCACCCCCTGCCGCATCAGCGCCCCGCAGGCGACCACCTGGGCCACCGGCACGGCCAGCCCCAGCGCGCAGGGGCAGGTGATGATCAGCACGGCAATGGCGATCACCAGCGACTGGTGGAGCCCGGCGCCCTGGATCATCCACCAGGCGAAGGACAGCGCCGCCAGCGTGTGCACCGCCGGGGCATAAAGACGCGAGGCGCGATCGGCGATCCGCACATAGCGTGACCGGGCCTGGCCGGCCGCACCCATCAGGCGGGCGATCTCGGCCAGGGTGGTGCCTTGTCCGGCGGCCGCGATCCTGACATCGACCGGGGCGTCGAGGTTCAGCGTGCCGGCATGGACCGCGGCGCCAGGCCCGCCCGAAACCGGGATGCTTTCGCCGGTCAGCAGGGCATTGTCGAACCGGCTTTGCCCGGTGACGATCTCGCCATCGGCGGCGAGCCGCTCGCCCGCGGCCACCCGCATGATCATCCCGGGCAGCAGATCGCTGGCCGCCACCCAGGCCAGCGTGCCGTCCTTGCCCAGCACCAGCGCGCCGGGGGCCGCCTGGCGCAACAGGGCATCGACCCCGGCGCGGGCGCGATCGCGCATCGCCGCATCGAGCGTGCGCCCGGCCAGCAGGAACAGCAGCAGCATCAGCGTGCCGTCGAACCAGGCATCGGCGCCGCCGGTGGCGGTTTCGTAAAGCGACAGGCCGGTGGCCAGGCTCACCCCGATCGAGATCGGCACGTCCATGTTGGTGCGACCCCGGCGCAGTGCGCTCCACGCCGAAACGAAGAACACCCGCCCCGCGTAGAGGATCGCGGGAACCCCGATCAGGGCCGAGAGCCAGTGAAACAGCTCGCGCGTGGGACCTTCCGCGCCCGACCAGATGCTGACCGACAGCAGCATGACATTCATCGCCGCGAAGGCGGCCACGCCCAGCGGGGCGAGCAACGGCCGCGCGGCCGAGGGTGGCGGGGCGAGTTCCGGGCTGCGTGGCTGGGCCGGGAAGCCGATCCGCGCCAGCGCCTCGATCAGCACCGGCGGCGCCAGGGCGGGATCGTGGCTCACCGCCACCTGCCGGGCGGTCAGGTTGACCCGCGCGGCATGGACCGCGGGCAGCGCGGCCAGCCCGCGTTCGACCTTGGCCATGCACCCGGCGCAATGCATCCCGGGCACGACCAGCACGGTTTCGCCCGTGGCGGGCGGCTCGAAGCGGACCGCGGCGCTCATGACACGGTCTGCTCGCTGCGCCAGCGCTGGGCCCCGGCGCGCACCTCGATCCGGATCCGCCAGCGCCCGGCGGGCACGGATCGGGTCGAACGATACGTCGCGCCTTGCGGACGGAACCGCAGCAGGTGATCCGGTGCCTGACCCAGCGGGTGCCAGGCTTCCCCTGTCACCACCGCCCGCTCGGGCGCGCCGGTGAGCGTCACCTCGATCCGGCCATCGGCGGCGCGGTGGATCGCGGCCCGCCAGCCCAGGCGGCGTTCGGCCCCGGCCTCGTCCAGCCAGCGGTTGAAATGCTGGCTGGCGACGTAGGAATTCTCGACCACCACGCCGCCGAAGGTGCGCGAGGCCAGGCTGGCCATCAGCACGTTGACGGCAATGACCACGCCGAAGAAGGCGATCATGATGGCGGCCATGTGGCGACCGGTGAACGGGCGGCGCGGGGATCGGTGTTCAGCGGCCAGAACGCTGGCAGGCATGCTCATCGCGCGTGCTCCTCTTGGTCATGTTCACGATGTTCGAGCGCTTCGTCCTCCGGCGCGTCGAAACGGGTCTCGGTGCGATCGCCCCCACCTTCGGCATCCAGCGCGGTCAGGACGAAATGGAACCCATGCTCGGCCGTGCCCGCCGGGGCGGCGACATAGACCCGCAGCGGCAGGACGCTGTCGGCCGCAACGGTCATGTCCAGGCTGCGCGCGGCCTGGTCACGGCCCATCGCGTCGCTCCACATCACCGCCCCCGGCAACCCCTCGAGCGCCACCCGCATGGCGCGCGGCCGGCGCTCCATGTTCTTGAGCTTCAGCGTCCAGGCGTTGCGCACCGCGCCGTCGCTCAGCACCATGTAGGGTGGGTTGCGATCCTTCTGCGCGGCCAGATCGATGTGCGAGCGGGTGCCGAGCGCGAACAGCAGCCCGGCCCCGATCGCCGACCAGATGCCCAGGTAGACCAGCGTGCGCGGGTGCCAGATCAGCTTGGCGTGAGGGGTCGGCGGGCAGCCCGCCTTCTCGCGCGCGGCGTCTTCCAGCGTGGCGTAGTCGATCAGGCCGCGTGGCCGCCCGACCTGCGCCATCACCCGGTCGCAGGCATCGATGCACAGCGCGCAGGTGATGCAGCCGATCTGCGGCCCCTCGCGGATGTCGATCCCGGTCGGGCAGACCGCGACGCACTGGTTGCAGTCGATGCAGTCACCGAAGGCCCCGGGGTCCCTGGCCGCCTGCTTGACGCTGCCGCGCTGCTCGCCGCGCCAGTCCTTGTAAGTGACGATAAGGCTCTTCTCGTCGAGCATGGCGGCCTGGATGCGCGGCCAGGGGCACATGTAGATGCACACCTGTTCGCGCATGAAGCCGCCGAGCCAGAAGGTGGTGAAGGTCAGCACCGCAACCGAGCCATAGGCCACCGGGGCGGCCTGGCCGGTCCAGAATTCGCGCACCAGGGTCGGTGCGTCGGCGAAGTACATGATCCAGGCGCCGCCAGTCCAGAACGAGATGACGAGATAGATCGACCACTTGAGCAGGCGGCGGGCCACCTTGCCGGCGGTCCACGGTGCCTTGTGCAGGCGCAGTTGGGCGTTGCGATCCCCGTCGATGAAGCGGTCGACATGCTGGAACAGGTCGGTCCAGACGGTCTGCGGGCAGGCATAGCCGCACCAGGCGCGCCCGACGGCGCTGGTCACCAGGAACAGCCCGATCCCGGCCATGATCAGCAGCCCGGCGACGAAGTAGAACTCCTGGGGCCAGATCTCGATCGCAAACATGTAGAAGCGGCGGTGGGCCAGATCGACCAGGATCGCCTGGTCCGGCGCATAGGGCCCGCGATCCCAGCGCAGCCACGGCGCGCCGTAGTAGATCGTCAGGGTGATCGCCATGATCGCCCATTTCAAACGGCGGAAGGTCCCGTCGATCTTCGCCGGGAAGACCCCCCGCCGCTTCTCATAGAGCCCGGTGGCGACCGGAGCCGGGTTACGCATTGTCGTTCACCTTCTGGGTGCCCTGGGCCTGTCCGACTCCCCCGGACAGGCCCCGCACTGCTGTGGCCCTACTGGGCGGCTGCCGGTGCCGTAGCATCGGCCGCGGGGGCGGCGCCTTGTCCTGGCGCAAATTTCTCGCCACCGCCGAGCGAATGGACATAGGTGGCGAGCATCTTGATCGTCACGGCGTCGAGCCGCTGGCCCCAGGCCGGCATGACCCCGGCATGGGCATTGGTGACGCTGGCGACCACGTCGGCCTGGTTGCCGCCATAGAGCCAGATCGCGTCGGCCAGGTTCGGCGCTCCGACCTGGCGGCCACCCTTGCCGTCCGGCCCGTGGCAGACCGCGCAGTTGGCCGCGAAGATCCCGGCCCCGCGCAGCGCCGCAGCACTGCCCGGCGCCACCCGGCCCGAAAGCGAGCGGACATAGCTGGCCACGTCCTCGACCTGGCCCGGAGGCAGGATGCCGTCGTGGCCAAAGCTGGGCATCAGGCTCTGCCGGGTGGTGTCATCGCCGGGGTAGCGGATGCCGTGCGTGATCGTGGTCTCGATCGCCTTGAGGTCACCGCCCCACAACCAGTCGTCGTCGTTGAGGTTGGGATAGCCCTTGCTCCCCGCCGCGCCCGATCCGTGGCACTGCACGCAGTTGACGCGAAACGCCGCCTTGCCGCCGGCGATCGCGGCCTGCATCAGCTCGGGCTTGCCCGGCAGCTCCTCGATCGGCAGGGCGGCGATGGCCGCCAGGGTCTTGGCCCGCGCCTGCTCGGCGCCGGCGGTCTCGGCGGCCAGGGCGCCGCGGCTCGACCACTTCCACAGCCCCGGCGTGCCCGAATGGGCCAGCGGCACCGCGGGATAGACCACGACATAGCCGATCGCGAAGACGATCGTGGCGTAGAAGGTGTAGAGCCACCAGCGCGGCAGCGGGGTGTTGAGCTCCTCGATGCCATCCCATTCATGGCCAACGGTCTCGATCCCGGTGGCCTGGTCCAGTCTTTTGTCAGCCATTGTCAGTGCCTCCGAAATCATCGTCGTGGAGGATCATGCGGGCCGCCGTCTCGTTGGCGGAGCGGGCACCCGGCCGGAACGGCCAGGCGCAGAGCCCGAGGAAGATCAGCGTCATCGCCAGCAGGCCCCAGCTATCGGCCAGGTGCCGCAGCAGCTCGTAGGTGGTCGGCGCGCTCATCGGCCGGTCTCCTTGGCGAGGTCTTCCTGCGCGGCGGCGGCGTTGACGTCGACCATCGTGCCGAGGACCTGGAGATAGGCGACCAGCGCGTCCATCTCGGTCAGGCGGCCCGGATTGCCGTCGAAGTCACGCGGCTGGGCCTTGGGCCAGCGCTTGGCGAGCTCGGTGGTGTCACCCATGCCGGCCTGGGCCTTCAGGTCCTCGTCGGCCTTGGCGATCTGCTCGGGCGTATAGGGCACGCCGGTGGTCGCCAGCGCCTTGATCTCGCCGGTCATCGTGCCGCCCTCGCCCGCCTTCAGATCGCGGTCCTTGAGGAAGGCGTACATCGGCATCACCGATTCCGGCACGACCGAGCGCGGGTCGGTCAGGTGCTGGACGTGCCATTCGTCCGAATAGCGCCCACCGACGCGGGCCAGGTCCGGCCCGGTGCGCTTGGAACCCCACTGGAACGGATGGTCGTACATCGATTCCGCGGCGAGGCTGTAGTGGCCATAGCGTTCGACCTCGTCCCGGAAGGGGCGGATCATCTGGCTGTGGCACACGTAGCAGCCCTCGCGGATGTAGATGTCGCGACCGGCCTGCTCGAGCGGGGTGTAGGGGCGGACCCCCTTCACCTTCTCGATCGTGTTGTCGATCCAGAACAACGGGGCGATCTCGACGATGCCGCCCACGGTCACGGCCAGGAAGGCCAGGACCCCCAGGATCGAGACATTGCGCTCGATCTTGGCGTGAGTGGAAAGCGGCGGCTTCTGGGTTGTTGCAGTCATGGTATCGGCCCCCCTCATTCGGCAGGGACGGCGGCGGGGACCAGCGGGCGGTCCTGCGCGGCGTCATAGGGAGTGTCGGTCATCGGCGCTTCGATGCGCAGCGGCGAACCGGCGATGGTCTTCCAGACGTTGACGGTCATCACCACCGCGCCGGTCAGGTAGAGCAGCCCGCCAAAGGCCCGCAGCAGATACATCGGGTGAAGCGCGGCGACGGTTTCGGCGAAGGAGTTCACCAGGTAGCCATCGGCGCCATATTCGCGCCACATCAGGCCTTGGGTGATCCCGGCCACCCACATCGAGGCGGCGTAGAACACGATCCCCGTGGTCGCGAGCCAGAAGTGCCAGTTGACCATCCGCAGCGAGTAAAGGCGTTCACGCTGCCACAGCCGCGGGACCAGGTAGTACAGCGTGGCGAAGGTCACCATGCCGTTCCACCCCAGCGCGCCCGAATGGACGTGGCCGATGGTCCAGTCGGTGTAGTGCGACAGGGCATTGACCGACTTCACCGACATCATCGGGCCTTCGAAGGTGCTCATGCCGTAGAAGGCCAGGCTCATCACGAACATGCGGATGATCGGATCGGTGCGGATCTTGTCCCAGGCGCCGTTGAGCGTCATCAGGCCGTTGATCATCCCGCCCCAGCTCGGCATCCACAGCATGACCGAGAAGACCATGCCCAGCGTCTGCGCCCAGTCAGGGAGCGCGGTGTAGTGGAGGTGGTGCGGACCGGCCCAGATGTAGAGGAAGATCAGCGCCCAGAAGTGGATGATCGACAGGCGGTAGGAATAGACCGGGCGTTCGGCCTGCTTCGGCACGAAGTAGTACATCATCGCCAGGAAGCCCGCGGTCAGGAAGAAGCCCACCGCGTTGTGGCCGTACCACCACTGGATCAGCGCGCCCTGAACCCCGGCCCAGACCGCCACCGAGTGGGCACCCACCAGGCTGATCGGCAGGTTCACATTGTTCACCAGGTGGAGCATGGCCACGGTCAGGATGAACGACAGGTAGAACCAGTTGGCCACGTAGATGTGCGGCTCGGTGCGCTTGACCAGCGTGCCGACGAAGACCGCGAGGTAAGCCACCCAGACGATCGTCAGCCACAGGTCGACGTACCATTCGGGCTCGGCATATTCCTTGCCCTGGGTGATCCCCAGGAGATAGCCGGTCGCCGCCAGGACGATGAACAGCTGGTATCCCCAGAACACGAAACGGGCGAGGCCGGGGAAGGCCAGCCTCGCCCGGCAGGTGCGCTGGACCACGTAGAACGAGGTCGCGATCAGCGCATTGCCTCCAAAAGCGAAGATGACCGCGGAGGTGTGCAGCGGCCGGAGCCGGCCGAAGGTGGTGTACTCGGTGCCGAGGTTGAGCACCGGGTAGGCCAACTGCAGCGCGATGAACAGGCCGGCGGCGAAACCGGCCATGCCCCAGAACACCGTGGCGATCACGCCCCAGCGGATCGGGTCGTCATCATAGCGGCTGTGATCGGGGCCCTTGAGCGCCCCGCGGGCGATCGCCGCGTAGTCGGTCTTGGACAGGGTGACGAACAGCCCGATCGCCGCGGCGAGCGCGACGATCGTCATGTGGACCGCGAAGCCGGTATCAGCGGCGGCGGCGATGGCCAGAATGGCGAGGAACAGCACGACCAGCCAGATGCCGGCGCGCCCAGTCAGGGTAACCATGAGCCTTCCCTCTCATGTTGCAATCGGGAAGCCCTTGGGCCCGGCGCGACCGGGCGACATTGATGACGATCAAATTCTCTGAAATCGCTGACTTTATTAGACCAAAGTCTAAATGTTGCGCTCGATCAATGTTCCCAAGTAACGATCGCGCCATCCGCCCTGTCGACGCCGCCCGGATCAGGGTCTGCAAGGGGCAGTCCCGCGGCGCGAAGGATGAGGGACATGAAAAAGTTCGCGTATCTGGCCGCAACTGTCGCTGCCCTGGCCATGACCGGCACCGCCCACGCGGGCAATCCCGATGGCAAGCTCCAGGTCAAGCTGCTGGGCACTGCGGTGCTGGTGGACGGCAAGGTCAGCCAGGTGATCAGCGACGGCGCCCGCCTGGTGGCGACCGGCGGCGTGACCAACACCGACATCAACGACAACGTCGTCCCGACCGTGGCGGTGGAATACTTCTTCACCCCCAAGGTCTCGGTCGAGACGATCTGCTGCGTCACCAGCCATCACGTGACGGTGTCGTCGGGCACGCTCAAGGGGGTGGACGCGATCGACAACGTGCAGATCATCCCGGCGACCTTCACCGCCAAGTACCACCTGCCGCTGGGCGCCATCAAACCCTACGTCGGGGCGGGTCCGACCCTGTTCCTGATGATCAACGACCGCCCCAGCGCCGCGGTCCGCGGTCTCGGCGTGACCCGCACCAAGCTGAGCAGCCAGCTCGGCTTGGCGGTGCAGGCCGGCGCCGACGTGGCGATCGGCAACGGCTACAGCCTGACGCTCGATGCGAAGAAGTACTGGGTCAGCACCGAAGCCACCTTCTACACCGCCACCGGCACCGCCCTGCAGACGCGCCACAAGCTCGACCCCTGGGTGCTGAGCGCCGGGCTTGCCTACCGCTTCTAGGGGCTATCGCTTCTGACGCTCCATCGGGGCTGACAGGAAGGCGCTCCGGGGGAAGGCCCGGGGCGCCTTTTTGTGTGCGGAACAGCAAGCGGATGGCTGATTTGGGTGGGGAGCGGACATCTTCGATCCTCCCCTGTTTCATCCGCAGGATGCAACGGGGGAGGTGTCAGACGGCGAATGCCGGCTGACGGAGGGGGCCGGTTGCTGTCCCCCGCCACCCCGCTGCCTGCGGCAGCGCGGTTCCCCTCCCCCGTTGTGCTTCGCAAAACGGGGGAGGATCGGAATGTCCGATCCCGGGCGAGAACGGCCTTTCGCAGTTGGCCAAACCGTCTAAGGCTCCTGGTCGTGCAGCCTTCGCCGTGCCGCAGCAGCCGCGCTTTCCGTCTCGTGATACTCTTTGCTCAGACGGAACTTGCCGATGCGATCATAATGCCTGTCTCCCCGTCGCGACAAATCCTTCATTCGCGAAGATGTAGACCGGAAGAGCCGCCAGAAGACAAACGCGGCCCAAAGCCCACACCAGCCCAAAGCGGCATAATGCAGCCAAGCTGCGTTGCCCGATGCTGAGACAACGAAGAACGGGACTAAAACTGGCAGCAAAAGGAGCTTAACGCGCTGGCCCGATCCATCCCAACATCAGTCAACCCCGTTTGCGGCATGCCAGATACAGCCGGTTCATGCTTGCCCGGGTTCCACCGGACAGGCCCCTAGCCCGCCTCGGCCACAAGCGCGTGCCGATTGCGGATCACCACTTCGCGGCGCGAGGGAAGGTCGATCACGCCTTCGCCCTTGAGGCGGGTGAACTGGCGGCTGACGGTTTCGATGGTCAGGCCCAGCACGTCGGCGATCTGCTGGCGCGAAACGGGCAGGTCGAGACGGATTTCGCCGGCGGGCTCATGATGCTCGCAGCCCGGGCTGGCGGTCCGTTCGGCCATTTCCAGCAGGAAGCTTGCCACCTTCTCGCTGGCCGACTTGCGGCCGAGCAGCAGCATCCAGCGCCGCGTGCGGTCCAGCTCGGTCAGGGTCCGCTGCAGCAGCTTGTGTTCCAACGCGGGGTGTTCGCGGGCGAAGGCATCGAAATCGCGGCGGTTGAACACGCAGACGGTCGCCTCGGTCAGGGCGGTCACGCCGTGGCCGGTGGTGGCGCCGAACGGGCGGCCGATGAAATCGGACGCGAAGACCATGCCGACGATCTGTTCGCGACCATCCTCCGTGCCCGTGGACAGCTTGAGCACGCCATCGATCACGTTGGCGACAAGGACCGAATCGTCCCCTTCCCAGATCAGCGCCTCGCCCGGGGTCAGCGTGCGGGTGCGACCGATGGCGTTGAGGGCGCCGATCTCTTGCGCATCAAGCGCGGCACAGATCGCACGGTTGCGGACGACGCACGTTTCGCAGGAAGCCATCCCTATCCGGTATCACCACCACCCCGCAGACGCAATCCGCCGCCGCCAACCGATTGCCGCAAAAGCCCTTTCCCGCCAGGCGCGACCCGACACCGGCCACCGGGCCGGCGCGGGGGGACTCACAGGATGTCGGCCACACCCGCCAGCCCCTTGCGCAATTGCTCGAGCGCCTGGGCCTTCAACTGGTGGACCCGCGGGATCGACACCCCGAGCACCTCGGCGATCTCGGACAGGTTGAGCTCTTCGACGAAGTACAGCGAGACGACCAACTGAAGCCGTTCCGGCAGGGCGGCGATCGCCCCGGCCACGGCCTCGCGCATCTCGGCGTCGGCCAACTGGTTGAGCACGTCCGGGCGCTGGTCGGCGAAGGCCAAGTCGCTGTCGGAATAGGCATCGTCGATCGATTCGAACCGCATCGGCTCGCTGGCGGCGCGCAGGTCGGCCAGTTCGGTCTCGCTGATCTCCAGCGCCGCGGCGAGTTCCGCCGGGCTGGGATCGCGCCCGAGCTTGCCGCGCAGGGCATCTTCCTGCTCACGCAGTTGGCGCCGCCGCTCGGTGGCGCCCCGCGACAGCGGGATCGAGCGGCGGATCAGATCGACCATGGCCCCCCGCACGCGCATCTTGGCATAGGCCGCGAAGCCGTCCTCGCTGGGGCCCGAGTGGCGCTGGGCGCACTCGGTCAGGGCGACCAGGCCGGCCTGGATGAGGTCCTCCAGCTCGATGCCGGGACGGCCTGAACCATGGACGTGCCAGGCCAGTCGCCGGACCATCGGGAGGAAGCGGCGGACCCGGTCGTTCACGTCACCGCCATAGGCGGCACCGATCGCGGACTTGGCGCCAAAGGATCTGCTGCCAAAGGATGTGGGGTCGTGTTTCATGCGGCCAGCTCTTCTGCGAAGGGGCTATCGGAATGGGACTGGTGGGTCAGCGCGGGCGCCGGCGGTTGTTCGCCGCCGATCACCGCGATGACCTCGATCGGCTGCGCGGGTGGCAGCTCGGCGATCGACAGCACGGTGCATTGCGGGCAGCGCAGCCGCAGCAGGGCGGACAGCGCGCGGCGCGCACGCGGTTGCACGATCAGGGCTGGCGGCAGGGCCATGGGGCCCCGCCCGTCGATGATCGCGCCGATCTGTTCGCCAATCGCGCGGGCCAGGTCCGGCTCGACCATCGGCTGGCCTGTGGTCGGATCCTGCAGGCCCTGGACGATGGCGTTCTCCAGCTTGGCGTCGAGCGTCAGGACCGGCAGCCGTTCCTGCGGGCCGCACAGCCGGCCGACGATCAGCGCGCCAAGGTCGGCCCGGACCAGATCGACCAGGCGATCGTGCTCCAGCGTGATCTGCACCGCCTGCGACAGGCTCTGCAGGATCGGCACCGGATGGCCGAGGGGCACGCCGTCCTCGAGCAGGCTGCGCAGCAGGCGGGTGATGGCGGCAAGCGAGAGCGGTTGCGGATAGACCGTCTCGACCAGGCCGGCCGAATACTCCTTGACGCCCTCCAGGATGGCACGGACCTCGTCCGGGCCCAGCAGGGCCTGCGGCCGTTCGGCCAGGAGCTGGTTGAGGTGAGTGGCGATCACCGTGCTGGCATCGACCGTCAGGAACCCCTCGGCGATGGCATGGTCGCGCGCGGCCGGATCGATCCACAGCGCCGGACAGCCGAAGCTGGGGTCGCGGGTCGGTTCGCCGACCAGGGTGTGATTGTCGCGCGCCTCGCCGGCGTCGATCGCCAGCACCTTGTCCGACCGGATCGTGGCCGTGCCCAGCGGCACCCCGCCCAGCACGATGCGGTAATCGTGCGGCGCCACCTCCAGCGCGTCGCGCACGCGGAACTGGGGCACGATGAAGCCGAACGTCTGGCTGAGCTGCTTGCGCACCCCGGTCACCCGGGTCACGAGCGGCGAACCGCGCCGGTCGTCGACCAGATGGACCAGGCCATAGCCCAGCTCGATCGTGACCAGGGTGTGGTCCGACACGTCGCCCAGCGCGATCTTCTGCGGATCGACCACGGGGGGCAGTTCGAGCACGGGTGCGGGTCGCCGGGCCCGTTGTTGCAGCGTGCGATAAAGCCAGAAGGCGAGCCCCGCCGCGGGCAGGAAGATGGTCTGCGGCATGGCCGGGATCATCCCGATCGCGCCCAGGATCACCGCCACCGGGAGCCAGGTGCGCGGATCGGCGAACTGGCCGCCGATCTGGCCGGCCAGGTCGCGGGTGTCGGACACGCGGGTGACGATCACCGCCGCCGCAATCGACAGCAGCAGCGCGGGGACCTGCGCGACCAGCGCGTCGCCCACCGCCAGGGTGATATAGCGTTCCGCCGCCTCGCCTGCGCTCAGCCCGTGGCTGATCATGCCCAGCACGAAGCCGGCGATGATGTTGACCCCCAGGATCAGCAGCGCGGCGACCGCATCGCCCTTCACGAACTTGCTGGCACCATCCATCGAGCCATAGAAATCGGCCTCGGTCGCCACCTCGCGGCGGCGGGCCTTGGCTTCGTCGGCGGTCAGCAGCCCGGCGGCGAGATCGGCGTCGATCGCCATCTGCTTGCCCGGCAAGGCATCCAGGGTGAAACGCGCGGACACTTCCGACACGCGCCCGGCGCCCTTGGTGACGACCATCAGGTTGATGATCATCAGGATCATGAAGACGAACAGGCCAACCGCGAAGTTGCCGCCGACCAGGAAGGCACCGAAGGCCTCGATCACATGGCCCGCGGCGGCCCCGCCCTCGTGCCCGTTGACCAGCACGACGCGGGTCGAGGCGACGTTGAGCGCCAGGCGCAGCAAGGTGGCGAACAGCAGGACCGAAGGGAATGACGAGAAGTCGAGCGGTTTGGCCGCATTCATCGAGGCCATCAGCACCGCCACCGACAGCGCGATGTTGAGCACGAAGAACACGTCGAGCAGGATCGTCGGCACCGGCACGATCATCAGGCTGATGAGCGTCAGGATTCCTGCCGGAAGCGCGATTGCCGAAGGATTGGAGAGCCGGGCCAGCATTTACAGCCCCAGCGCCGAAAGCCGGCCATAGGCCGTACGGACATGGGCCGGCACGGCCGCGCCCGACGCCTCACCGATCGCGAAGGTCTGGCGCAGGGTCTCGGCCATCGACGGGCGGGCTCCGCTGTCGCTGCCCCCGCCGGCCGCCGCCTGGGCCGCCTGGAAGGCGCGCGCCATCGGACCGCCACTGAACGCCGGCGCGGACGATGGCGCCGCCATGGCGGGATAGGCGGCCCACTGGCCAGCCCACTGCGCGGCATCGCCCCCTTCCATGGCGCCCGCCAGGCGGGTGCGCATCAGGGTCATCACCTCATCGAGGGTGCGCGGCGCGCCATCGGCGCCAAAGAAGATCGCACGGTTGCTCGCCGCCGCCGTGGGCACCACCGAGGCGGCGCTCTGCTGGGGATCGACCGACAGCGCGGAGAGAAACTGGGTGGCGCCCTGGGCCCCCAGGAAATGGGCGAGGTAGAGCTCGGAGGGATCGGGGGCGCGCCCGAGGGCCGAGGTCAGGGCGACCTGGTTGTCGCCGGCCAGCTCCGCCGCCATCAGGGCCGAGGCCTGGGGATCGTGGCGCAGCGCCATCACCTGTGCCCGCATGGCCGGATCGCTGGCCGCCGCCCCGGCCCAGCCCAGGCCATGCTCGGCGCCGTGCTTGCGCAGGGTATCAACCCAGGTGCTGCCCAGGAACTGGTACAACCCGGTCGCGCTGGAGGTGCCGGCCCGCGCATTGGGGTCAAGCCCGGATTCGAGCTTGGCCTGGGCGAGCAGGAAGTTGAAGTCCACGCCAGTGGCCCGGGCAGCCCGCGCGATCGCGGCCCTTGCTGCAACCTGAGGGGCTGCGACCTGAGGGGCTGCGACCTGCGGGGCCGCAACCCGCGGCAGTGGGATGGAACTGTTTGCGATCTCGCTCAAGCGGCTTCCCCGGTTGCGTCGACCGCGGGAAGGCTTGGGCAGCATCCTCGCGACCATCGTCTGCGAGGCTCTTCAGCAAGGGTCGTGCCAAATGCCCTTGGCTCAGGCGTGGGACCCGGCGTAAGCGTAGGCCGGACGGGCGCGATAGAGTTGCGGCGAGCCGACCAGAGCATCGAGGCGCTGAGCCACATTGGCCGCGATCAGGTTGCGAACCTGCCGGTTTACCTCATTCAGACGGCGCGCCGCCTCAAGCAGGCCGCGGCACTCATCGTCGACCTGCGACGGATCACTGCCCTGCAGCAGATCGCACAGGCCCTGCTTGCTGACGGCCGCCCCCATGATGGCGTCCAGGTCGAGCCCGGCAAGCGCCTGCCGTTCTTCCTGCAGCACGGCAACCATCTGCCGGAGGCTGTCGCGCAGCGTGGGAGTCTTGCTCATGCAGGGGTCCTCAGCAGCAGGCCGGCCGCGATCATGGCGTCGGCGATCTTCGCAGGGATCAGGGGATAGTTGCCGGTCTCGATCGCGCGCCGGATGACCTGCACGCGGTCGGTGTCGACCGGGGCCTGGCCCGGGTCGAGCGCCTGGCTGGGCTGGAAGGTCGCCGCCGCGGTGGCTGCCGCGTCGGGCGCGCTTCCTACGGAAGCCTGATCCTTGGCGCCAGCCGTCAGTCTGACGGTTCGCGCATCGATCGTGCCGACTTGCCGCAGCCCAGCGACGCCGGGGCTCGGGATGTTAGGGCTGGATTCGATAGGCATGGTGCCGCTCCGTGTTCTCCACTGAGGCAGAACGGTGGGTTGCAGCGGCTTTTAAGGGGGTCCGACAATTTTTGCCGGAAAGCGGCAATGGCGTGCCGCAGGCCGGCCGACAATGGCCGACCGAGTCTCTGCAAATCAATACCTTGGGCTAGGTATCATTCCCCAGAGAGCTGAACCTCGACCAGGCCGGGACGGACAATCCGGGCGCGCATCGGCTGGCCTCCGGCGGTGGTCGACTTGACCCGGATCCAGGCGCCCACCGCACCTCCATCAAGCGCTTCGCCCGGTTGGGACACGCTGAAGCCGGGGCCGGTGACCGCGATGGTCACCCCTTCCCCGCGCAGCACGGCCGGCGCATCGGCCGGGCCGGCGGTGACCAGCAGCGGCACGAACAGGCGCCAACTGCCGACGTCGGGGCACTGCACCAGCACGGTGTCGCGGCGCGATCCGTACCAGCCGATGCTCAGCGGATTGGCGCAGGGCCGGAGCCGCAGGCGCCGGTCGACCGGCTGGGCTGCACCGCCGGTCGAGCCCAGCGGCACCCCAGTGAACTGGGCGACGGCGGCATCGATCGCGGCCGGATCGGCAAAGGGCGCGGCCCTGGCGGTCGGGACAGCGATCGGAGCCAGCAGCAGGGCGGCGGTGAAGACGAAGGGCTTCATGGCAGGATGTCCTCGCAGGGTCATGCCCGAGCCTGAAGCAAGGGTCATGCCATCAGCGCGACCCGACATCCCAGGTCAGCGTGGCGGACAGGCCATCGCTGGCGGCCGGCTCGACCACGATGCGCGTGGCGGGGGGCAGACGGGGCTGTTCACGCAGCGCGGTTTCGGCGCGGGCGAAGGCGGCCTGCGCCCGGCCCGCCGTGTAGTGCGCGACGATGGTCAGGCGCTGGCGCCGATCGATCGTCTGCGAGGCCAGCCACTCCTGCAGGCTCGGCATATCGGGCCCGGCGCGCCACACCGCGACCGGATCGGCCAGGGCCACGGCCTGAACCGCGGACGGCGGCGGCGGGGGCGGCACGGCGCGGGCATGGCTCTTCTGCTCGCGCGCGAGGGCGGCGGCACAGACCATGAAGAGGATCAGCGACAGGTCGGCCAGGGCAAATTGCCAGCCGACCCCGGCCCGCACCCGCATCACGCCACCTTGCGCGGTTGGTCGGCGCGGCTCTCGCCCCGCCCTTCGCGCCCATGCGGCAAGGCTCCGCCAACCTGTTCGGACAGCCAGTCGATCACCACCTGCCGCTCGCGTTCCTCGCGTTCGGCGGCGCGTTCGACCCAGCGCGCCAGGGGGGCGAGCACCAGATTGGCGGCGAGAATCCCGTACAGCGTGGTCACCACCGCCATGCCGATCGCTCCGGTCACGGCATCGCCGGTGGCCAGTTCGGCCGGCATGCGGTTGAGCGCGACCAGGGTTCCGACCATGCCGAACACCGGCGCCAGCTCGGATGCCTGCGCCAGGACGCGCACCCCGGTCTCGGCCTCGTCGCGGCGGGCCTGGCGATGCCGGGCATGGGCCTTGACCAGCGCCTCGAGCGAGCGGGTGTGGAACAGCGCCTCGGTCGCCTCGGCGAGTTCGCGGTCATCCAGCTTGCGCGGGTTTGCCCGGAGCAGCCCCTCACGGCGGATCTCGCGCACCTGCGGGGCCAGTTCGGCCTTGCCCGCATCGGCGCTGTAATGCGGGCCCCAGGCACGCCGCAAGGCGCGCAGGGTCGCGCCGATTTCGGCAAAGCCGCTGCGCAGCACGGTCGCCAGCACGGTTCCACCGAACACGATCAGCGCAGCCGTTCCATCGATCAGGGTGAGCGCCATCGTGCGGGAGGTCCTTCCGTTGCCCTCCTAAGAACGGCAGCGGCAGGCCGGTTTCAGGCGGGCCCGGCGATTTTTTGCCGCCTTCCGGCACCGGCTTGCCGTCCGCCCCGGTACGGACCGCGCGAACGCCCCTGTCATGAAACTTGGCACGGCCCTTGCAGACCCTCTTGGCACGCGGCGCGCCCGTCGCCCGCACCGGAGAACGCGAATGAGTGAAACCCTGTTCGGCATCCACGGCACCGCCCTGGCATTGCGCTCGCAACGCATGGGCCTGCTCACTTCGAACATCGCCAATGCCGCGACCCCTGGCTACAAGGCCCGCGACATCGATTTCGGCGCCGCACTGAAGGCGGCCGAAAGCGGCCAGAGCCAGAGCCAGGCGGTGAGCGGCGCGATCCGCTATCGGGTTCCGACCATGCCGAGCATGGACGGCAACACGGTCGAGATGATGACCGAGCAGACCGCCTTCGCCGAAAACGCGGTCGGCTACTCGGCAACGCTCCAGTTCATCAAGGGCCGGGTCGAAACCATCACCCGCGCGCTGAAGGGCGACTGACCATGGCCGGTCCCGCCCAGCTCTCGCTGTTCTCGCTCGCCCAGCGCAGCCTCTCCGCGCAGCTCGTGCGGATGAACGCCGCGGCCTCCAACCTGGCCAATGCCGGGACCGTCTCGGGCAGCGACGCCAGCGCCTACAAGCCGCTCCGCCCCGTGTTCCAGACCACGCTCGACCAGACCACCGGCCTTGCCGCCGCCGAGGTGCGGGGCGTGGTGCGCTCCACCGCCGCCGCGATCCGCCAGCACGAACCCGATCACCCGCTGGCCGATGCCAACGGCGATGTCTGGACCGCGCCGGTCGATGAGAATGCCGAGATGGTCGAGATGCTCGATTCCTCGCGCCAGTACCAGAACCTGGTCGAGGCGCTGTCCACCGCCAAGCAACTGATGCTCGAAACGATGAGGATGAAATGACCTCTGTGCTCTCCACCGCCACCGCCGCCGCCGCTTCATCCTCTTCGGCCAGCAAGTCGAAGAACAGCCTGAGCTCGCTGGGCGCAAACGACTTCCTCAAGCTGATGACCGCCCAGCTGCGGCAGCAGGATCCGACCAACCCGACCGACAACTCGGCCATGCTGGCCCAGATGGCCCAGTTCACCTCGCTCTCGCAAGCGACCGAGATGAACAAGGGCATCGCCGAGCTCAACCTCAAGATGGGCGAGATCGCCACCAAGCTCGATGCGGTGCTGACCGCGCAGCAGGCCGCCCAGACCACGTCAACCACTTCACCCAACACCTGACCGGAGACCTACGATGTCCTTCTACACTTCGCTGAACGGCCTCAAGAACGCTCAGGTCGAACTCAACGTGATCGCGCACAACATTGCCAACACCGAAACCAACGGCTTCAAGAAGAGCCGCGTGGAATTTGCCGACATCGTTGCAGGCAATTCGTACATCAACCCCAAGATGATCCAAGGAATTGGCTCATCGGTCGAGGCCATCAACCAGAACTTCACGCTTGGCCCGGTCGAACAGACCGGCGCAGCGCTGGATATGGCGATCAACGGGGACGGGTTCTTCTCAACGGTCAACGCCGTGACCGGCCAGACCTACTATACCCGCAACGGCAGCTTCGAGCTGGATGAATCCGGCTACGTCTCGGACAGCGGCAAGAATCGCCTGCAGGTCTTCGCGACGACCGGTACCGGTTTCGCGACGACCCCCAGTTCGGCCCGGATCAGCTCCACCAATGCGGCGGGCGCCCAGTTCGCCGGGGTCACGGTCAGTGCCACGGGCGAAATCAGCGCATCCTATGCCGATGGCACCAACACCATCGTGGGCAAGGTGGCCCTGGCCAGCTTCGTCGCGCCGGGTGGGCTCAAGCAGGTCGGATCGTCCAACTGGATTGCCACCGGGCTGTCGGGCGTGGCCACCTATGGCGATCCCGGCGACGAGCTTTACGGCGAACTGATGTCGGGCGCGCTCGAGCGGTCGAACGTCGACGTTTCGGAGGAACTGGTCGGCCTGATCACCGCCCAGCGCAACTTCCAGGCCAATGCCAAGGCCATCGATACCGCCACGCAGATCTCGCAGACCGTGATCAACCTGCGGACCTGAACCCCCGCCTGATCCCTGGCCTGATCACCCCCTGACCGTGCCGCCTGACGGAGCCAACCCATGGACCGCCTGATCTACACCGCCTTCTCCGGCCTGAACGCATCGATGGTGCGCCAGCGGGTGATCGCCGCCAACATGGCGAACACCCAGACCATCGGCTACCGCGAGGACACGCTGCAGTTCACGCCGATGACCGTGAAGGGCGACAGCATGGAGGTGCGCGCGCTGAGCGATGGCGAGGTGCGCGGCGCGAACATGGCCGAGGGTTCGCTGACCGAAACCGGGCGCATGCTCGACATCGCCATGGTCGGCAAGGCCATGCTGACGGTCCAGGGCCAGGACGGCCAGGAAGCCTACACCCGCCGGGGCGATCTTTCGATCTCCCCCAGCGGCGTGCTCGAGAACGGCGACGGGCGGCCGGTGATCGGCGAGAACGGACCGATCTCGATCCCGCCGGGCGGGCAGGTTAGCATCGGTCCCGACGGCCAGGTGCTGGTCCGTGATCCGGCAACGCCCAACGCCCCGCCCAACCGGGTGGACCGGCTGAAGCTCGCCACGCCCAACGGCACCCGGATCGAAAAGGGGCTCGACGGCCTGTTCCGCGTCTACGGCGGCGGCGCCCTGCCCAACGATCTCGAAGCCAGGGTCCTGCCCGGCTCGCTCGAGCAGTCCAACGTCAAGCCGAGCGAGGTCCTTGTCCAGATGGTCGAGGCCCAGCGGCTGTTCGATATCCGCACCAAGCTGATCAGCACCGCCAAGGACGTCGACCAGTCCAGCTCGGCCCTGATGCGCCTTACCTGACGGAGTAGTACCCCATGCCTTCCAGCGCCCTTCACGTCGCCCGCACCGGCCTCGAAGCCCAGGACCAGCGGATGCGCGTGATCGCCAACAACCTGGCCAACGTCGGGACCACCGCGTTCAAGCGCGACCGGGCCAACTTCGCCACACTGGCCTATCAGGACGCCCGCGTCGCCGGGCAGCAGTCCTCGACCGAGACCGCCTATGCGACCGGGCTCAACCTGGGCACGGGCGTGGGGGTCCAGTCGACCACCCGGATCGACACCCAGGGCACGCTGCAGACCACCAACAACTCGCTCGACCTGGCACTCGACGGTGACGGCTTCTTCCAGGTCGCCATGCCCGGCGGAGCGCTTGCCTATACCCGCGCCGGCAATTTCAGCCGCTCGGCCCAGGGCCAGCTGGTGACTGCGCAGGGCTATGTCGTGCAGCCGGCGATCACCATCCCGGAAGGGGCGATCTCGCTGACCATATCGGGCGACGGTCTGGTCACGGCCATCGCCCCGGGGCAGACCGAACCGACCCAGCTGGGCCAGCTCACTGTCGCCAGCTTCACCAATCCGGGCGGTCTCAAGGCCCTGGGCGATAACTTCCTGAGCGAGACCGCCGCCAGCGGCCAGGCCCAGATCGGCCTCGCCGGCACCCTGGGCCGCGGCAACATCCGCCAGGGGATGCTCGAAGCGTCAAACGTCAATGTCGTCGAGGAGCTGGTCGACATGATCGAATGCCAGCGCGCCTACGAGGTCAACTCGAAGATGATCTCGGCGGTCGACGAAATGCTCAGAAACGCGAACCAGACGCTGTGACCACCATGACCATGCCCTTCAAGCTCCACCTGCGCCTCTCGAGCGTCCACCTCGCCGGCCTGATGGCCCTGGCGCTTGCCGCCCCGGCCCTCGCCGGCAAGCCGAAGCCCGGGTTCGAGGCCGCCGTGCCGCCCGCGCCGGTCGCCGCCGCGCGCCCGGCCACCGGGGCGATCTTCGACAGCTCGCTCGGCTATGCCTCGCTGATCCAGGGCACCGTGGCCCGGCGCGTGGGGGATCCGGTGACGATCCTGCTGATCGAAAACACCATCACCAACAAGACCGCCGGCTCCAAGACCGGACGCAACGGCAACGTCTCGGTGACCCCGCCCTCGGCCGGGCCGCTGTCCTTCCTCGATCCCAATGCCCTTAATGCTGCCGGCCAATCGTCGTTCAAGGGCGATGGCAGCGCTACGCAGACCAGCCAGTTCAACGGCGCGGTGGGAGTCACCATCGCCGAGGTTCGGCCCAACGGAACCGCGCTGGTCAGAGGAGAAAAGCGCTTGCTGCTCAGCCAGGGTCAGGAATGGATCCAGTTCTCGGGGATCGTGCGCCTGATCGATATCGATCAGCAGAACCAGGTTCGGTCGAACCAGGTGGCCGACGTGCGCGTGGAGTATGCCGGCAACGGATCGATCCAGCGCGCCAGCCGCGAAGGCTGGCTGAGCCGCTTCTTCAACCTGATTACGCCGTTCTGATGGGGCCCGCGATGAACACTGCCCATCCCACCACCCATGTTTCGGCCGTCACCACCCTGCGGCGCAGCCTGGCCCAGGCCATTCGCTGGCTGGTCCTGTCGATCGCCTTCACGCTGATGGCCGCGCCGGTTCATGCCGAGCGTGTGCGCGATCTGGGCGAATTCCAGGGCGTCCGCTCGAACCAACTGACCGGCTATGGCATCGTCGTCGGGCTCGACGGCTCGGGGGACGACAACCTCGAATACCTGACCCAGGCGATGCGGGGCACAGCCGGGAGGATGGGCGTGCAACTGCCGCCCGGCATCTCGCCGGGGCTCAAGAACGCGGCGGCAGTGATGATCACAGCCGATCTGCCCGCCTTCGCCAAGCCCGGCCAGCACATCGATGTCACCGTCTCCGCCATCGGCAAGGCCAAGAGCCTGCGGGGCGGCGCACTGATTCTGTCGCCGCTCTATGGCGCCGACGGCCAGATCTACGCGATGGCCCAGGGCAACCTGGCGGTCGGCGGGCTCGGCGTATCGGGCCGCGACGGCTCGAAGCTGTCGGTCAACGTGCCCACCGTCGGGCGCATTCCGGAAGGGGCCAGCGTCGAGCGCGCGGTCGCGACCGGGTTCGACAGCAGCGCCGAACTGCGCTGGAACCTGTACCAGGCCGATTTCCTCACCGCCGCGCGGGTCCGTGACGCGATCAACGCGCGCTATCCCGGCACGGCCCGGGTGGAGGACGGGGTAACCCTGTCGCTCGCCCTGCCCGCCACGCCCGACAGCCGCGCCTCGGTGATGGCGGCGATCGAGATGCTCAACGTGGTCCCGGCCGAAACCCAGGCCAAGGTGATCGTCAACAGCCGCACCGGCACCGTGGTGATCAACAGCGCAGTGCGCCTGGCGCCGGCCGCGATCAGCCACGGCAAGCTGGTGCTGAAAGTGGACGAGAAGGTCCAGGTCAGCCAGCCCGCGCCGTTCAGCCAGGGTCAGACCGCGGTCACCCCGAACAGCCAGGTCAATGCCGAGGAACAGGGCAGCCACCTGGTCCTGACCAAGGGCGGTGCCTCGCTGGCCAAGGTGGTCGATGCGCTCAACCTCCTCGGAGTGGGGCCGTCCGACCTGGTCGAGATCCTCCAGGCGCTCAAGCAGGCCGGTGCGCTCAAGGCCGAGATGGAGGTGCTATGACCCCGCTCTCCGCCACCGCCAGCCCGCTCTCGCTGCAGCCCAGGGTCCCGAGTGACCGGGAGAAGCTGTCGCAGGCTGCCCAGCAGTTCGAGGCGATCTTCGTCCGCCAGATGCTGGCCAGCGCCCGCGCCGCGAAGCTGGGCGGCGACGATGCGCTGTTCGGTGGCCAGGGGCTCGACACCTTCCGCCAGATGCAGGACGAACACTTCGCCGACATCGCCGCCCGCCAGGGTGCGCTGGGTTTTGCCAAGTCGCTCGAAACCCAGCTGGCCGCGGCCGCCGGACTGGCTCCGGCCGCCCCGGCTCCGGGCAAGCAGGAGGGCTGACGCATGGCCTCCGATCTTCTCGCCATCGGCCGCAGCGGTGCCCAGGCGGCACGGGTGGCGCTGGACGTCACCGCCCAGAACATCGCCAATGCCTCGTCCGAAGGCTATGTCCGCCGCTCGGCCCGGATGGCCGAGGTCAGCTCGACCGGTGGCTTCGGCCGGGTTGGCGACGTTTCGCTGTCGGGCGTGCGGCTCGACGCTGTGGTCCGCAACGCCGACCTGTTCCGCCAGGCCGAAGTCCGCCGCACCGGGGCCGACGCCGCGCGGGCGGGCGCCGAAGTGGCCGGACTGGAGAACACCGAGGCCGCCATCGAGCAGTCGCGGGTCTACGATGCCGTGGTCAAGTTCGAGGGCTCGCTCCAGCAGCTCGTCGGCAACCCCACCTCGGAATCGCTGCGCGCCAGCGTCATCGAGGAAGCACGGACCATGGCCGGCAGCTTCAACATCGCCTCAAAGGCGCTGGATTCGGCCGGGGCCGGGCTGCGCTTCGAAGCCACCGACGGGATCGGTCAGGTCAACACCCTGGCCGCGCAGCTCAGCCAGGTGAACCTGCGGCTGGCCCGCGCGTCCGACGCCAGCAGCGACCAGACCGCCCTGCTCGACCAGCGCGACCGCCTGCTGCAGCAGCTGTCCAATTTCACCGACGTGACCACCACCGTGGCGGTGGACAACACGGTCAGCGTGCAGATCGGTGGCAGCACCGGACCGTTGCTGGTCCAGGGGGGAACCGCGCAGACCCTGGCCATGACCACGGCAACCGATGGCACGATCACCTTCAACCTGGGCGGCACGCCCGTGGCCCTGGTCGGGGGTTCGCTGGCCGGCAAGGGCCAGGCCCTGACCAAGCTCGCCGCGATCCGGACCAATCTCGACACGATCGCCAAGTCGGTGATCGATACGGTCAACGCGGCGCAGACCGCGGGTGTCACCCTGAATGGCACCGCCGGGCAGGCGATGTTCAGCGGCACCACGGCGGCAACCATGTCGCTGGTGCTGACCAACGGCACCGGGATCGCAACGGCTCCGGCCGGGGCCGCCGCCAACAGCCGCGACGCGACCAACCTCAACGCGCTGCGTTCGGCACTGGCCGCCAACGATCCGGCCAAGGCGCTCGACGCCTTGCTGTTCGACATCTCGGGCACGGTCGCCGGCCGCAAGGTCACGCGCGACGCGCTGCAGACCATCGCCAACACCGCCTCGGTCAGCCTCCAGTCGCAGGCCGGCGTGGATCTTGATCAGGAAGCGGTAAACCTTGTCCGCTATCAGCAGGCCTTTCAGGCTTCGGGCAAGGTCATGCAGACCGCCAAGGACATCTTCGACACCCTGCTCGCCATCCGCTGAGGACTAGACTGCCATGCCCATCGTCAGCACCAGCACCAGCGCCTTCTACGATCGCTCGACGATGGACATCGCCGATCTGCGCAAGCGTGCCGAGGGCCTCCAGGCCGACCTGTCGCGCGGGCAGCGGATCTCGCGGTCGTCCGACGACCCGGTCGGCGCCTCGCGCCTGCGCCAGCTGCAGCGGGCCGACTCGCTGTCGCAGATCGATGTCGCCAACGCTGCCAAGGCCACGGCCGACCTGCAGCTCACCGATGGCGCGCTGGGCTCGCTGGCCGACTATGTGATCCGCCTGAGGGAGCTCACCACCCAGGCCGCCAACGGCACGATGACCGCGGCCACCCGGTCGGGCATCGGCACCGAGATCGAGGCGATCCGCAACAACATCATCCAGCTTGCCAATTCGCGCGATGCCGCAGGGAACGCGCTGTTCGGCGGGCAATCGGCCGGCGATGCCTACAGCATCGACGCTGCCGGCAACGCCACCTACATCGGGACCGCCACGGCCGGCGACCTGCCGCTCGGCGATGGCCAGAACGTGACCCGCGCGCTGACCGGGCCGGAGGTGTTCAACTTCTCGGTCAACGGCAATCCGACCAACCTGCTCGACGCGTTGAAGACCCTGGCCGATGCGTTCAAGGCCGGCGGGGCGGGGGCGCAGCAGGCAGCGCAGGATGGCCTTGCCGCCCTCAACCAGGGGCTGGACGCGGTCACCACCGCGCAAACCGTGGTCGGCAGCCGGTTGTCGTGGATCGATCTCACCACCGAACGCCGGACCAACCTGGGCGAACTGCGCGCCAACGAGGAGAGCGACGTCGGCGGGACCGACATCGCCGCGACGGTGGCCAAGCTGCAGGAAACCATGACCGTGCTGGAGGCCAGCCAGGCCAGCTTCACCAAGCTGGCCAGCCTGTCGCTGTTCCAGCTGCTCCGCTGATGCCGGCCGCCCAGGCTGCGTGATCCTCTGACTTACGGGAATCTGATCGAATGTTCGCTGGTATCGGTATCGTTGTCCTGCTGGTCATGGTGTTTGGCGGCTTCGCCATCACGGGCGGTGCGCTGGGCCCGGTCATGGAGGCGATCCCGCACGAGATGCTGATCATCGGCGGTGCGGCGATCGGCGCGACGATCACCGGCAACTCGATGCACGAGCTCAAGCTGATCGGCGGCGCCTTCGGCAAGATCTTCAAGGGTCCCCAGCACACCAAGCAGGACCACATCGACGCGATCATCCTGGCCACGCGGCTGATGAAGCTGCTCCGCTCGGAAGGCCCGGTCGCGCTCGAAGCCCATGTCACCGATCCCAAGTCGTCGACCCTGTTCGCCGAGTTCCCGCGGCTCCTCGCCAACAAGGCGCTGATCGACCTTGTCTGCGACACGCTGACGCTGATCGTGGTCAGCTCGGGCACGCTGGAAGTCCATGCCGTGGAAGAGGTCATGGACAACGCCATGAAGACCCATTTCCACGAAATGCACGAACCGCAGCACGCGCTGCAGAACCTGGCCGATGCTCTCCCCGCCCTGGGGATCGTCGCGGCGGTGCTCGGCGTGGTGAAGACCATGGGCTCGATCGACAAGCCACCGGCGATCCTGGGGGCGATGATCGGTTCGGCGCTGGTCGGCACCTTCATGGGCGTGCTGCTCGCTTACGGCATGGTTGCGCCGATGGCCGGACGCCTCAAGCAGGTGATCGAGCAGGACGAGCAGATCTTCCACGCGGTCAAGCAGGTGATCATCGCCAGCCTGCACGGGTGGCCGCAGCCGCTGGTCGTCGAAAGCGCGCGTTCGGGGCTGGGCCACGCCTTCCGGCCCGGCCTGTCCGAGCTGCTCGACAGCCTGCGCGGCCGGTAAGGGGAACGCCCAGTCATGGCTGGACCCGCCAAGCGTGGCAAGAACGAGCCGCCGCCACCAATCATCGTCAAGAAGGTCACGGTCATCGCCGGGGGGCACCACGGTGGTGCCTGGAAGGTCGCCTATGCCGACTTCGTGACCGCCATGATGGCCTTCTTCCTGCTGATGTGGCTGCTGGGCGCCACAACCGAAAAGCAGCGCAAGGGCATCGCCGACTACTTCACCCCAACCCTGGTCAAGATGCGCCAGCAGAGCGCCGGGTCCAACGGGCTGCTGGGGGGGAGCTCTATCACCGATGCGGATAACTATCCTCATCGTGCGGGCCAAACTGGCATAAAAACCATGACCATCCCGCGGGACACCACCGGCGGGCCCAAGGAAGGTGCCGGGCGGATCAAGCGGATGCAGCAGAAGCTGGCGGAAAAGCTGGCCAAGTCGGACAGCCTGCGCCGGCTCGCCAACCAGGTGAAGATGGTCCAGACCGCCGAGGGAATCCGCATCGATCTGGTCGACAATGCCAACTTCTCGATGTTCCGGCTCGGCACCACGGTCCTGACCCCGGACGCGACGCAGCTGCTGATGGCGCTGGGCCAGACGATCTCGCCCGAACCCGGCACGCTGATGATCCGCGGCCACACCGATGCCATGCCCTACAAGGCGGCCGATCCGCTCGCCAACAACTGGTCGCTCTCCGCCGGCCGCGCCGAAGCGACCCGCCAATCGCTGATGCGCAACGGCATCCGCGAGGACCGCTTCAAGCGGATCGAGGGCGTGGCCGACCGCGAGTTGTTGATTCCCACCGATCCGCACGATCCGCGCAACCGCCGGATCTCGATCGTGATCGCGAACTGAGCGGACCAGACCGGGAACAAACCCGTCTTATTCTCACCTCTGCCCGGTTGCGCTACCGGTCGTCCCGTCAACGGGGGACCGGACCATGGCACGACGCAAGACAGCGCAGGATCACCTGAACAGCGGGCGCCAGCCGCACATCGTCGAGATGATTCCGCCCGGCGCACCCGGCTTCCGCGAGGCGGCCGGCGGGGCCATGGTGGTCTCGTCCCCCCACGAGGTCGATGGCCTGGTCCGGCAGCTGCGACCGGGCGAGGTGATCACCCTGGACGCGCTGCGCGCGGCCCTGGCGCGCCGCCACGGGGTGGCCGTGGCCTGCCCGGTCTCGACCGCCATTTTCCTCAACATGGCGGCCCGCGCGGCCGAGGAGCGGCGCGAGATGGGCGTTTCCGATCACGAGCTCACTCCGTGGTGGCGGGTGCTCAAGACCGGGGGCTTCCTCAACCCCAAGTTCCCCGGCGGGACCGATCGTCAGGCCGAGCTGCTCGCCGCCGAAGGGATTCGCGTCTCGCCGCTGCGCCGCCAGCCGGCCGTGTTCGACTTCGCCGAACGCCGGCCCTCCGATCCGATCGAGGAACGCGGATGACCTGGCCGTCCTCCGCCCGCGGGACTCAGTCGTAGATCGGCCGCAACACCTTATCGAGGTGGTAGCGGGTCAGCGCCATCGAGCCGAGCAGATCGGGCGAACCGTCGTACTCGATCGACATCCAGCCCTGGAAGCCGTGCTCCTTCAGCAGGCGGTACAAGCCGGGCAGGTCAAGCTCGCCCAGGCCCGGCTCCCAGAACCAGCGCGTGCCATCGTCGGTGATCTCCGGATCCTGGGCATAGCGCACGCTGTCCGGCTGCCGGGCCGAGGCCGTATCCTTCAGGTGGAACGTGCTGATCCGGTCATGATAGTCCGAATAGAAGGTCAGCAGGTCCTCGCCCATGATCGAGATCTGCGCGGTATCGATGCAGTAATGGACCAGGGCGGGGTCGGTCAGTTCGATCAGTTCGCGGTGGTTGGGCAGGTTGATGGCGCAGAAGAACTCGTTGTGCAGGCCGATCTTCACCCCGTGATCGGTGGCATAGCGGCCGATCTCGTTCATCACCCGCGCGCAGTGTTGCACCTCCTCGCGGCTGAGCGGCCCGGTGCCGAAATAGTTCTGGGTGGGGCAGGTGTTCATGTGGGTCCCGCCGAACCGCACGATCGTATCGACCGCCTCGCGCCCGGCGCGGACCGCTTCGTCAAAGTGGTCGGCAGCGTGCGAGGCGTGGGCCCCGTGGAACATGCCGATCACCTCGACCCCGCGCTCCCGGGCAAAGTCGGCGAAGGCCTCGGGCGAGCCGAACAGCGGCAGAATGTCCGCCAGGTCCCACGGCGCGATCTCGATCCCTTCGAACCCCAGCGCGGCCTGGTACTTCAGGATGGAGTCCCAGTCCGAATAGTAGGCGGTGTTGGTCTTGTCCTCATAGTAGAAGTCGCGGAAATTGGGGATCTGGCGATAAGGGATCGCCTTCCAGTGGCACATATTGGCGTAACGGATGTTGGGCATCGCGGGATCTCCGTACGGCGTTAGCGCGGCAGCTGGTCGAGCAGGTGCCGGATCCGCAGCAGCGCCCGGAACGGATCGCGGGTCTGGCGTGCGCTGCAGGTGATCGGACCGTCATAGCCGAGCGCATCGAGCCGGGCGGTTATGCCGGCAAGATCGACCGAGCCGGTGCCCGGATCGCGAAACACCTGGGTGGCCCGCTCGCGCGGGAATTCGGGGTTGGGACTTTTCCAGACCTCGCCGGGATCCACGAAGTCGGTGTCGGTCAGATGAACGCACCCGATCCGGCCGACATGCGCGTCGAGAAACGCGGCGGGATCGATCCCGGCGACGAACAGGTGGGCAGTATCGAGATCGATCCGGACCGAGGAGGGCAGGGCATCGGCCAGCTGCAGGATCCGCTCACCGCCGAACAGGCCCCAGTAGTCCGGACGCAGCGCCAGGGTGACCCCCAGCCCCTCGGCCCGCTCGGCCAGCCCCGTCAGCCAGGTCACGGTGCGATCGGTGAAGGCCGAGCGCTGGGCCTCCAGATCGGGGTGGTACTGCGCGATCCGGCCATAACCTGGCGTCGGGCTGATCGCGAGATAGTCGGCGCCCAGATCGGCGGCATGGGCCAGGGCCTCACCGGCGAAATGGCCACCGGCGCCGAAATAGAAGTCCAGGCTGGCGTTGCGCATGAACAGGTTGGGGTCGAAACAGACGCCGCGGACCCGATCAATTCCGCTCTCGGCCAGAACCCGGCGGTAACCGGCGGCGTCGCCATACTTGGCATTCACGCAATAGCGGTTGAACGGGACCCCGCTGCGGCCACCGAACTGCCAGACCGGCTCGTAGGGCAACTCGATTGCCGCAAACCCCGCGGCGGCGACCAGCGGATAGAGCTCTTCCCAGAAGTACCGGCTTTCGAAGCGGTTGCGGTTGGGCTCCTGGTAATGACGATTGATCAGGTCGAGGCTGATCGCGATCGCGGCGGTATCCATGGGCAGGCCTCGGGCTCCTCGGACGGGCCTGCTCGACCGGCGGGCCATCTGGTGGGACGGGCCGCGTTATGGGCGCCTCCCATCGCATCACATACAAATCAGAATTTTTATACTAATCTGAGGCGCGGGACAGTCAAGCCGGAAGCGGTGCGGCGACACTGGCCGGGCGGCGGCGTCCCGCCTACGCCCGCAGCGATGGCAGGTCGGCAAGGCCGCACCAAGAGAAGCCCGCCCGGCGCGCGGCCGGACGGGCTTGCCTGGTCTCCCCCGGAGACGGTGATGACTTTGCGGGAGCCGGGCTCAGCCGGCGAACGAACCCGTCGTGCTGCACTTGCCGAGGATCGCCGCGGCCAGCTCTTCGAGCGGGAGCGGGGTCTGCACCGCGCCGGCGGCGATCGCCGCGGCCGGGGCCTCGCCCACGGTGGCGCTCGCCGGATCCTGGGCGAAGGTGGCGGCGCCGGCATCGCGCAGCAGCTTGAGCCCCTTGGCGCCGTCCTCGCCCATGCCGGTCAGCACGGCGCCCACGGCGGGAACCCCCGCGCGGGCCATGGTGCCGAACAGCAGGGTGGCCGAAGGGCGCGCGCCTTCCACCGGATCGCGCGCGACCAGGCGGACCTTGGGCGGCTGGCCAGCCTCGATCAGGGCGTGGCAGCTCGGATCGGCGGCGATGTGGATCGTTCCCGCGGTCAGCGCAGCCCCATCGGTGGCGGCCTTGACCGTACAGGGCAGCTGGTCCGACATGCGGTTGACGAAGGCATCGACCACCATCGGTTCAAGCCCGAGGGTGATGATCGTCGGCGGGCACTGGGCCGGCCACGAGGCCAGGAGGTCACCCAGCGCGTCGATCCCGCCCATCGAGGCGGACAGCGCCACGACGTGGCCGTTCCAGTCGAACTGGGCCCCGGCCGCCGCGGCGACCTTGGCCTCGGCCGCGCGCTTGCGGGTGTTGGCATCCTTCACGTTGCTGTTGGCCGCGGCGAGCACGATCTTGCCGAGCTTGCCGACGGTCTTGGCGAACTGTTCCGGGGTGGCCTTCAACGGCTTGGGGAAGCATTCGACCGCGCCCAGCTCGTAGGCCTTGAGCGAGGTGTCGGTGCCGGCCTGGGTCAGCGAGCTCAGCATGACCACCGGCATCGGCTTGTCTTCCATGATCTCCTTGAGGAAATCGATCCCGCTCATCCCCGGCATCTCGACATCAAGGGTCAGCACGTTGGGCTTCAGCTCGACGATCTGCTTGCGCGCCTCGTCGGCGCTGGCGGCGGTGCCGACAACCACCACGTTCTTCGTCTGGTCGAGCAGATCGGAAAACAGCGCGCGCATCGCGGCAGAATCGTCGACAACGAGAACTCGGGCTTCGTGCATGGAATCACCTTGTTGGTCCGGGCCCCGGGCGAGCGGGGCACATGTCCAGCGTGTATCTGCGCAATTCATTCCATCCGCTTGCCCGCCCCCCCGCAAAGTTCCTTAACATGGGCGTAAGCCAGCCTTTGTGTCCCTTTTCCTATGACCCGTCGGAATGCCCGCCCCCGGTCCGGCCGGTGGCGTGGCAGAGACGGACTTAAGGCGGCCGCATCCAGCGGCCGAACACAGGGGTATTGATGCAGACGATCACCCTTCCCGAGCGCTGCGATCGCGCTGCCGCTGAGGCGCTGTTGCCCGAATTCGTCGCCGCGATCGGCAGCGGGCCGCTGCGCGTGGACGGCACGGGCACCAAGCAGTGCGGACAGGCCATGTTGCAACTACTGGTCAGCGCCCGCCGCACCGGCGAGGGCACGCGGATCGATCCCTCGCCCGCGCTGATCGACATCGCCCTGCTGACCGGGCTCGATCGCGAACTGTTCGACGAAGGGGCCGCGGCATGAACCCCGAGGAAATCCAGGGCATCTTCTTCGCCGAGTGCGACGAATCGCTGCAGGCCGCCGAGGCGGGCCTTGCCGCGTGCCAGGCCGGCACCCACGACAGCGAAACGATCAACGCCATCTTCCGCGCGGTCCATTCGATCAAGGGCGGCGCCGGGGCCTTCGGGTTCGAGGCCCTGCAGGGCTACACCCATGTGTTCGAGACCCTGCTGTCCGACGTGCGCGACGGCACCGTCGCGCTCACCGCTCCGCTGGTCGACCTGCTGCTGCGCGCGCTCGACACGCTGAGCGACCATGTCAGCGCCGCGCGCGGCGAGGGTGACACCCCGGCCGACGCCCGGCTGCTGGCCGAACTCGAGGCAGCCCAGGCGCGCAACGCCGGAGCCGCTCCGGCCGTGGTCGCCGAAGAGCCGGCCCCGACTTCCGCGCCGGTTGCGACGCCCGCATCATCGGGTGCGATCGCGATGGGGGATGACGACAATGCCGTGGCGGTCGATCTCGATTCGCTGCTGGATTCGCTGACCGACGATTTTGCCCCCGCGCCCGCGGCCGAGCCCGCCGAGGCGCCCGAATGGCTGGTCCATGTCCGTCCCCATGCCGGGGCCATGACCAATGGCGGCGAACCCGTGCTGCTGCTGCGCGAACTGGCGCGGCTGGGCGGACGCTGCGTCCAGGTCGATTGCGGCGCGGTCCCGGCGCTCGATCTGCTCGACTGGCGCACCGGCTACCTCGGCTGGACCTTCGCCATGCCCGGCTCGGTCGATGAGGCCGAGGTCCGCGACGTGTTCGACTTCGTCGGCGACGACTGCGGCGTGGCGATCGGCGCCGATGCGGCGATGCCCGCGGTCCGCCAGGCCGCGCCGGCTGCCCCGGCCGCGCCGCCCGTCGCCAGTGCCCCGGCCGCGGAGGCCGTGACTCCGGTCCCGGCCCAGCCGGGTGCACCCGCCAGCGAACAGGCCCAGTCGGCCGCCAACACCCCGGCACCGCCGGCACCGCCGGTCGCCGGCCAGTCGATCCGCATCGATCTGGTCAAGCTGGACCGGCTGATCGACACCGTGGGCGAGCTGGTGATCGCCCAGGCCATGCTGGCCCAGCGCCTGTCGAACGAGAATGTGACCGCGATCGAGGAGCTCGGCATGCTCGAGACCCTGACGCGCGACATCCAGGAAAGCGCGATGGCGATCCGCGCCCAGCCGATCGGATCGGTGTTCAGCCGCGTGCCGCGCATCCTGCGCGAACTGGCCGCGACTACCGGCAAGCACGTCCGGCTCGAGGTCTCGGGCGAGAGCACCGAGCTTGACAAGACCGTGATCGAGAAGCTGGGCGAGCCGCTCACCCACCTGATCCGCAACGCGGTCGACCACGGCATCGAAAGCGCCGAGGAGCGTGTCGCCGCGGGCAAGCCGGCCGAGGGCACGGTCTCGCTGTCGGCCGAGCATCGTTCGGGCCGGATCCACATCCGCATCGCCGACGACGGCAAGGGCATCGACCAGAAGCGCGTGCTCGCCAAGGCGATCGAAAAGGGCATCGTGGCTCCCGACGCGCAACTGACCCGCGAGGAAATCGATCACCTGATCTTCGCCCCCGGCTTCTCCACCGCCGAGCAGGTCTCGAACATTTCCGGCCGCGGCGTCGGCATGGACGTGGTGCGCCAGTCGGTGAAGGACCTGGGCGGTCGCATCACCATCGAGAGCGAACAGGGCAAGGGCACGGCCTTCATCCTGACCCTGCCGCTGACCCTCGCCATCTCCGAGGGCATGATCATCAACGTCGGCGATCAGTCGCTGGTCGTGCCGCTGGCCAATGTCGTGGAAAGCCTGCGCCCCGGCGCGGGAGACGTGAAGGGCCTGGGCGTGGGGCGGCAGATGCTCAACGTCCGCGGCAAGTTCCTCCCCATCCTGCCGCTGCACGACCTGGTCGGTGCAGCCGGCGAGCCGGCCTCGCCCGAGAACGGCGTGCTGGTGGTGGTCGAGACCGAGGCCGCGGGCCAGGCGGCCCTGCTGGTCGACGGCATTTCGGACCAGCGCCAGTTCGTGATCAAGAGCCTGGAGACGCACTACCGCTCGATGGAAGGCGTCGCCGGCGCGACGATCCTGGGCGACGGCTGCGTCGCGCTGATCCTTGATGTGGACAGCCTGGTCGCCAATGCGGCCATGACCCTGCTGCGCCAGCCGCTGCGGGACGCGGCCTGATGCTGGCAGACGATCTCTCGGGCGCGCTCGCCGGGATCAGTCCCGGCGTGTACAGCGCGCGCGACTTCGAGGCGATCAGCGCGATCGTCTACCGGGGTGCGGGAATCGTCCTGGCTCCGTCGAAGGCCATGCTGGTCTATTCGCGGCTCGCGCCGATGGTGCGCGACACGAACTGCGGCACTTTCGCGAACTATGTCGAGAAGATCGAGCATGACGCCACCGAACGCACCCGGGCGATCGAGGCGCTGACCACCAACCACACCTTCTTCTACCGCGAGGCCCATCATTTCGAGCATTTCGCCGCCGAGGTCCGCCCCGAACTGCTCCAGCGGATCGCCGCGCGCGAGCCGGTGCGGATGTGGAGCGCGGCCTGCTCGAGCGGCGAGGAGGTCTGGTCGCTGGTCCTGACGCTGCTGGGATCCGATCGCGCCGCGGCCCGTCCGATCCTGGGCTCGGACACGCTGGTGCTGGCCACCGACCTGGCCAGCCACGTGATCGCCAAGGCCAATGCCGCGAGCTATGCGGCGAGCGATCTCGAGCCGATCCCGGCCGAATTGCGCAACCCCTGGACCGAAGTGCGGGGCGCCACCGCGCAAATCTCGGGCGAGGCGCGCAACCTGGTGCGGTTCAAGCTGCTCAACCTGCTGGGCGAGTGGCCCCTGTCGCGTCCGTTCGACGTGATCTTCTGCCGCAACGTGATGATCTATTTCGACCAGCCGACCAAGGAACGGCTGGTCGCCCGCCTCGCGGCCCAGCTGCGCCCGGGCGGCTTTCTCTACATCGGCCATTCCGAGCGCGCCACCGGCCCCGCCGAACGCGAGCTCGTGCAGGTCGGACCCACGATTTACCAGCGGAGGGCTGCATGACCATTCGAGTCGTTGTCGTTGAGGATTCGCCCACCATGCGCGCGATCCTGATGGCGCGCCTGTCGGAGGAACCCGACATCAAGGTGGTGGCGACCGCCGCCAACGCCGCCGAGGGGCGCGAGCTGATCCGGCAGTTCGATCCCGACGTGGTCACGCTCGACATCGAGATGCCGGGCATGAACGGGCTCGACTTCCTCGACAAGATCATGGCGCTGCGGCCCACCCCGGTGATCATCATCTCGGGCGCGACCCAGGAGGGCGCCGCCACCACCGCCGAGGCGCTCGCCCGCGGCGCAGTGGCCTGCTACGCCAAGGCCCAGGGCGGCAGCGCCTTCAAGGACGGCCGCCTGGCCGACATGATCCGCGAAGCCTCGCAGGTGCGGTTCCAGCGTCCGGCCGTGGCACCGCGCCCGGCGGCGCCGGCCCCCGCCCCGGTCAGCAATGTCACCGCCATGCCGCGCCGTTCCGGTCCGCCCAGCCTGGTGGCGATCGGATCGTCGACCGGCGGGGTCGAGGCGCTCCACGCGGTGCTCTCGGCCTTCCCGATCGATTGCCCGCCCACGGTCATCGTCCAGCACGTCAACGCGCGCTTTGCCCCGTCGATCGCCCAGTCGCTGGACCAGGCCTGCCCGCCGCGCGTGCTGATCGCCGAGCCGGACATGCCGCTGCGCCCCGGCCACGTCTATCTTGCCCCCGGCGACGATCGCCACCTGACGGTTTCCGGCACGTCGAGCGGGTTCCACGCCCGCCTGCGGCCGGGCCAGCCGATCAGCGGCCACATGCCCAGCGTCGATGCCCTGTTCCTCTCGGTGGCCGAGCGGGTCGGCGCCGCCGCGGCCGGCATCCTCCTCACCGGGATGGGCAGCGACGGGGCCCAGGGCCTGCTCGCCATGCACCGCGCCGGGGCGCTGACTATCGCCCAGGACGAGGCGACCTGCACCGTGTTCGGCATGCCGCGGGCGGCGATCGCCCTGGGCGCGGCCGGCGTGGTCGCGCCGCTCACCAGCATCCCGGCCCAGATCTTCCGGATGGCAGCCTGATCCCATGAACATGATGACCCCGCCCCCGACGGCACCGGGCCTGCAGCCGACCACACGGCTGACCGTGCTCCAGGGCCAGGCGCGCGTCAGCGCCGGTCCGCGGGTGGAATTCTCCACGGTGCTCGGGTCCTGCGTCGCGACCTGCCTGTTCGATCCCGAGGAGCAGGTCGGCGGGATGAACCACTTCCTGCTGGCCGAGCCGCCCGCCGGCGGCCAGACCGTGGACGAGCATTACGGCGTCTACCTGATGGAGCTGCTGATCAACGAGATGCTCGCCAACGGTGCCGCCAAGCACCGGCTGCGCGCGAATCTCTATGGCGGCGCGAACCTCTATCCGGGCATGGCCCAGATCGGCAGCGCCAACGCCAGCTTCGCCAAGACCTTCCTGCTGCGCGAGCGGATCACGCTGGTGCGCGAGGATCTGGGCGGCAACAGCGCCCGCCGAGTCGATTTCCGCCCCGCCTCCGGACTGGTCCGGTGCCGGACCGTCGCCAACACCCTTGCCCCCGAGGAACGTCCGGTCGCCCGGCCGGTCGCCGCGGTCGGCGAGGTGGAACTGTTCTGACCTGCCGAGTGAGTGTGACCATGACCAAGACCACCCGCGTATTGACCGTGGACGACAGCGCGAGCATGCGCGCGCTGCTCAACCACGCCCTGACCACCCACGGCTTCGACGTGGCCCAGGCCGACGATGGGCAGTCCGCCCTCGAATGGCTCCAGCTCAACGAGGTCGATGTCGTCATCACCGACATCAACATGCCCCGGCTCGATGGCTTCGGCCTGATCGAGGCGCTGCGCAATGGCACCCGCCACCGCGACCGCCCGATCCTGGTGCTGACCACCGAAAGCTCGGACGAGAAGAAGAACCGCGCCCGGCAGATGGGCGCGACCGGCTGGATCGTGAAGCCGTTCGACGCCACCAAGCTGGTCGCCGCGGTCCGCCGCGTCTCGCACTGATCCGCGCCAACAAGGAGAACGCTCATGCTGCGTGAACTCATCACCTTCCAGGTCGAAGGCCAGGTCTTTGCCCTCGACATCATGGCGATCCGCGAGATCCGCGCGTGGACCCCGGCGACCCGCCTGCCGCGCGTGCCCGGCTATGTCGCCGGCGTGGTCAACCTGCGCGGGACGGTGCTGCCGGTGATCGATCTGGCCGCCCGGCTCGGCTGGACCCCGGTCGAGGCGACGCCGCGCCACGCCATCATCGTCACCCAGCTCGGCACCCGCCAGACCGGCCTGATCGTCGAATCGGTCAGCGATATCGTGACGATCGACACCGATACGCTGCAGGCGCCGCCGGCCACTGCCGACAGCTCGGTCCTGCCGTTCCTGCAGGGTCTGGCCGCGCTCGAGGACCAGATGGTCATGGTGCTCGATCTGACGGCTCTGGCGGACAACGAGACCCTCGAACTGGCGGCGTGAGTCCATGGTCACCTCACCCAGCCCTGCGACCGGCCCGGCAGGCGGGCCGCCCCCGCACCTGAAGGCGGCGGCCGGCATCCTTGCCGAGCTGGCCGCCCAGGTCGAGGCGCTCGGCGCGCAGCTCTGCACCAATCCCGAGGTGGTGGCGCACCACATCACCGAGCTTCAGGCCATCGACCTGATCGCGCAGAAACAACTGCATCTCGCCGATCTGCTGCTCGCCGACTGCCCGCACGCGGCGGTCGAGGCGATGCGCATCGAGGAAGTGAAGCGCCGCATCGGCAGCGCCTTTCCGGCCAAGGTGGCCTGACGCCCCTCCCGGCGCAGGCCCGCCCGGCCGCCTGGCGCCGCTCCCCACAGGTCCCACTGCGAACAGGCAGCGCGCTCGCTCCGATCGGGGCGGGCGCGTTGACATACGCGTCAATACTTATCGATCCGGATGGAATTCCCCCTGTTGTTACCGCCACGCCCATGAGACGCTACATCTAGGGTTTTCCGTGGGGGGACGATCGCGATGCAGGATGCGCGTACCCGGGCTCGCGGCCGCAAACGGTCCGTCGCCCGTCGGCTCGAGACCGAACCGGACGCCACCGTCGCCGTGTCCGCCCCGGCGCCTGGCGGCCCCAAATGGGCCCGCGGGCCGGCAGCCTTTCCCACCGAGATCCGCGTGCCGCCCCACCGCGGGGCGGTGATCGTCGCCGCTCCGCTCGAAGCCCGGCCCGATCAGCCCGCGCCAGCGACGGAGGGCGGTGCGGGGACCAAGGCCACCCCGCGGCGCCGGACCGGCCAGACCGCGGCCAGCGCTCCGACCAAGAAAACCGCGCCGAAACGGACAAAACCCACTCAGCGATCGGCAGGGAAACAGACCAATTCAGCCAAAACGGACCGGTCGACGCGCAAGGTCGCCAAAGGGACGCCCCGCACGGCATCGCGCCAGACCCGGGCCGCCGCCACGACTCCGGCGCTGCCCCTTCCCGCCGCGCCCGAAGCGCTGGTCCAGGCTCCGCCGGCCCCATCTGTCCCGGCCACCGAGGGCGCCCGGCCGGCTCCGATCGTCACACCAGCCGGGGCCGCGCCGGCCGGGCTCGCTCCCGCCGGGCTGCCGCGCAGCCGGGCACTGGTCCGTCCCCAGTCCAGCCTGGTCGCGCGGGTTGTCGCCTGGCTGGATCGGCTGATCCCGCGGCGCAAGCGCGCCGCCCTCCCCAAGGCCCGGACCCGCCTCGAGCGCAAGGCCGTTGCCCCGCCAGCCGCGACCGAACCGGCCGCCATGACCCCGGATCCCGCAGCTCCGCCCGAAAGTGCCAGCGATCTGGCCCGGCGGATGCTGCTGCAATTGTCGGAAGAGAACGAACGCCTGCGGCGCGAGATCGATCGCCTGCGGGCAGCGGCCAGCCAGCCGCAATCCTGACGCGGACCCCGCCCTCGATCCCGGTTCCCCAACGCCAAGCGGCGCCGGACGGGATCGTCCGGCGCCGCCGTGGGACCATGTCGAAGCCCGCGCTCCGGACACCCTAAAGCCCGGCGGCGATTGGCGCGCCGCCGGGCCAGGACGCCCGGGAGAGGGCGGTAGGGCGACTTAACGCAGCAGCGACAGCACGTTCTGCTGGCTCTGGTTGGCCTGGGCGATCATCGCGGTCGAAGCCTGCGAGAGGATCTGGGCCTTGGCCATCTGGGTCGTTTCAGCCGAGTAGTCGGCATCTTCGATCCGCGAACGGGCGTCGGACAGGTTGACGATGTTGTTGGTCTGGGCGTTGACCGCCGATTCCAGCTGGTTCTGGCTGGCACCGAGGCTGGCGCGGGTGTCCGACACCACGCCGAGGGCCGTGTCGATCGCGGTCAGGTCAGCCGAGGTGGAGGCCGAGAGGTCGACCGTGGTCGCAGCCGTGGTGCTGATGTTCGCGAAGGTCATCGTCACGGTGTCGGTGGTGTTCGCACCAGTCTGGATCTTGACCGCACCCGCGGTGCCGGCGGTGCCGTCGAACAGCTTGATGCCGTTGAACTGGGTCTTGGTCAGCACGTCGGTCATCTGGGTCTGCAGGGCGTCGGCTTCCGACTTCATGCGGGCCTTGTCGGCCGTGTCATAGGTGCCGCTGAGCGACTGGACGGTCAGCTCACGAACGCGCTGCAGCATGTTCGACACTTCGCCGAGCGCGCCTTCCGCGGTCTGCGCCATCGAGATGCCGTCGTTGGCGTTGCGGATGCCCTGGGCCATGCCCTTGATCTGCGAGGTCATCGAGGTCGAAATCGCGAGGCCCGCAGCGTCGTCCTTGGCGCTGTTGATGCGCTTGCCGGTCGACAGGCGCTCCATCGCCGTGCCCAGCATCTTGCCGGCAGCGGTCGAGGCATTCGAAGCGCGGATCGCGCTGACATTGGTGTTGATAACCGACATGGTCTACTCCCGTGTACGTTCCGGAATGATCCCGGCCGAGAAGGTCCCGGCGCCGACCGGCCCATCCGGCACGGCAACCGAGGCTAAGAGCGGCAACCGGGCGGCAAGTTTAAGCCGGGGCGGCAACGCGACCGGCAAGAAGCTGCCGGAATCCACGGGTTTCCACATACGCAAATATACAAGGACTTAAATTACCGAAGCCTTTGACGTTCCCGCGCCAAAACAAGGCCAGGGGATGGTTAATCCGCTTGGGGTCTCAAACGATGTCCGCTGTTGAATTTTCTGCTGCCACTGCTGCCAACCACGCTCCGCTGGTTCAGCGCGTCGACGGCATTTTCGCCGCAATGGGCATGATCACGGGGGGTCCCGGGCCGGATATCGTCCTGGCCGACCGCACCGAACCGGGCCGCGCCAGCGTGCGATTGACCCGCGGCCCACGGCCCGCCCTGCGCCGCGCCGAATCGGGTCTCGAGCTCGATTACCTCGATGGTTCGAACGAGACGACCCTGGCCGCCCTGCTCGCCGCGGCGACGCCGGCCGGGCTGCCGATCGCCGCGGACACCGAAAGCCTGACCGTGCTGGCCCTGGCCGAGCGCCTGGCCGCCAGCGACATCCCGGTCCTGATCAACGGCCCGACCGGCACCGGCAAGGAAGTGCTGTCGCGCTTCATCCACGCCCGCAGCCCGCGCCGCGATGGCCCCTTCATCGCGGTGAACTGCGCCGCCATGCCCGAGGCCATGCTGGAAGCGCTGCTGTTCGGCCACCAGAAGGGCGCCTTCACCGGCGCCAGCCAGTCCTCGGAAGGCTTCTTCCGCGCCGCAGACGGGGGCACGCTGCTGCTCGACGAAATCGCCGAGATGCCGCTGACGCTGCAGGCCAAGCTGCTGCGCGCGCTGCAGGAAGGCGAAGTCGTGCCGATCGGGGCGACCTCGCCGATCAAGGTCGACGTGCGGATCATCGCCTGCGCCAACCGCGACCTGCCGCTGGAAGTGCAGGAGGGCCGCTTCCGCGCCGACCTGTTCTATCGCCTCAACGTGTTCCCGCTGGCCCTGCTGCCGCTGCGCGAGCGCGGCGAGGATATCGCGCCGCTCGCCTTCGCCCTGCTGCTGCGCCATGCCGCGCCGGGCCAGCCGATCCCGTGGCTGTCCGAATCGGCGCTGGCCCTGCTCAAGGCCCATTCCTGGCCGGGCAATGTGCGCGAACTGGAGAATGTCATGCGCCGTGCCCTGCTGCTGGCCGGCAACGCGGACGAGATCGCTCCGCACCACATCCACTTCGACGGGATCGCCCGCCTGGTCGAGGCCGGTGCCACGGCCCAGCCGGGCGCACCGGCTGGCGGCTTCGGCGGCCTGCCTGGCGGTGGTCTGCCCGGGGGTGGCCTGCCGACCGCCGTGCCCGGGGCCGGGGGCAAGACCCTGTCGAACATCGTCCAGATGCACGAGGCGCGCGCCATCATGCAGGCCCTCGCCGAATGTGGCGGGAGCCGGGTCGCGGCGGCGCGGCGGCTCGGCATCTCGGAACGGACGCTGCGCTATCGCCTGGCCTCGTTCCGCGAGGCCGGGCTTGAAGTCGCGGCAGCGGGTGGCCGGTCATGAGCGGGGTCAGCGGGATTGGCGGCGCCGGGGGTCTTCAGCAGATCCTCGCCATGCGCCAGCAGATCATCGATCGCTCCAACCTGCTGCAGCAGGTCAAGGATGCGGCCCCAGCTTCCCAGGCGGCGACCCAGCCGGCAGAGGCCCAGGGCGATAGCTTTGCCGGGGCGCTGAAGAACGCGCTGGATAGCGTCAGTGCCACCCAGCAGAAGGCCTCGGCCCTGTCGGCCGCCTATGAACGCGGCGAGGAAACCGATGTCGCCAAGGTGATGCTGGCCCGTCAGGAAGCCGGGGTGGCATTCGAAGCCACGCTGCAGGTGCGCAACCGCCTGCTCTCGGCCTACCAGGACATCATGCGGATGGGGGTCTGATAGATGGCCGATCTCGTCGCCGCGGGGACCGCCCCGCTGCCCGCGCCTTCCCTGCTTGCCCCGCTGACCGATCCGGCCGGCGGGCCGTTCCTGTCGCGGATGGGCAGCTTCGTGAAGCAGCCGCCGGTGCGCAAGGTCCTGCCGGTGTTCGGCGGGGTCGCCGGCATCGGTCTGGTCGCCCTGGCCTGGGCCACGCTGGCCCCGCAGGCCCAGCGCACATTGTATTCGGAACTGGATGACGGCGAACGCGCCAAGGTTGTCGCCACGCTCGACAAGGCCGGCATCGCTTATCACATCGACAACCAGACCGGTTCGCTCACCGTGGGCGAGGACGATCTCTACAAGGCCAAGATGCTGGTCGCCTCGGACGGGGCTCTCGCCGCGCCGGACGATGCCAGCTCGATCGACAAGCTGCCGCTCGGCGCGAGTCGCGCAATCGAGGGGGACCGCCTGCGCGCCGCGCGCGAACATGACCTGACGCTGTCGATCATGGAGATCGACGGGGTCGAGGCGGTGCGGGTCCATCTCGCCGAGGCCGAAAAGTCGGTCTTCGTGCGCGACAACGTGCCGCCCTCGGCCTCGGTCATGGTGCGCCTGGCCCGGGGCCGGCAACTGTCGGACAGCCAGGTCGCCGCGATTGTCAACCTGGTCGCCGGATCGGTCCCGGGGCTCAGCCCGGACGCGGTCCGCGTGGTCGACCAGCATGGCCAGCTCCTGACCGAGAAGGCCGATGGCAATTCCGAACGGCTCGAACTGCAGGGGCGGCTGGAGAGCAAGCTGCGCACCCAGCTCGACCAGTTGCTGACCCCCATGGTCGGCGCGGGGAACTTCTCGAGCGAGGTCCAGGTCGAACTCGACATGGACCAGGTCACCTCCGCGCGCGAGTCTTATGATAAGCAGGGCGTGCTTCGCACCGAAACGCAGCAGCAGTCGCAGACCGCTGGCGCGCCGGGTGCGGTCGGGGTGCCGGGCGTCACCGCCAACACCCCACCGCCCGCCCCCACGGCCTCGCCCGGACCGCCGCAGGGCACCCAGCCCGCCGCCACGGCTCCCGGGGCCACGCCGACGAACGGGGAATCGAGCGCCACCCGCACTTATGAGCTGGGCCGCGAGGTCTCGGTGGCCAATGGCACGCCGGGCAAGATCAAGCGCCTGTCGGTCGCCGTCGCACTCAGCGCCACGGCGCTGAAGAAGGCCAAGCCGCAGGACATCGAACAGATGAAGCAGCTGGTCAGCGCTGCGGTCGGTGCCGATCCGGCGCGCGGTGACCAGGTGGCCGTGGTGCTCCGCCCGTTCGACGCCCCGGTGGTCGATACCATGCCGATGTGGCAGCAACCGTGGTTCCAGTCCTACGTCCGCTATGGCCTGGCCCTGCTCGGCGTGCTGCTGGTCCTGCTGCTGGGCGTACGTCCGCTGATCAATGCGCTCAAGCGCGAGCCCGCCGCCGCCCCGCGCCGCGAGGACGAGGACGAGGCCGAGGGCGCCGAGGGCCAGGGGCGCGCCGCCCGGCCGCTCCCGCCGCCGCCGGTCAGCGCCGAGGAGCTGGTCGAACAGGTCAGCCTGGCCCAGCGGATCGCCGCCGAACGCCCCGATGATGCCGTGCTCGCCCTGCGCGAAATGCTCAACCACACCCCCGCCGAACCGGAAGCCGCCGCATGAACGCCGTGACCACGCTGGACCCGGAGAGCCTGACCGAGGCCGATCGCGCTGCCGTCATGGTCATGCTGCTGGACGAACGGCAGGCCGCCCAGATCCTGTCCCGCCTCGAACCCGCCGAACTGCGGCTGCTGGGCGAAAAGATGTGCGCCCTGGGCGAGATCGCCCCCGAGGTGATCGCCAATGCCATCGCCTCGTTCGTCGACAAGACCGAACGGCTGGGCCTGAAGGCACATGATCGGCTGGGCCAGGTCCGCTCGCTGATGACCCGGGCAGTCGGCGGGGTGAAGGCCGACAACCTGATGCAGCGGATCATTCCGCCCGACCACAAGCCGCCGAGCGCGCTCGAGCTGGCGCGCTGGCTCAATCCCGACGCGCTGGTCCCGCTGATCAGCGAGGAACACCCCCAGGCGATCGCCGTGCTGCTGGTCCAGCTCGATCCCGAGATCGCCGCGGAAGTGCTGCACGCCCTGCCCTCGGACAAGCAGCCCCAGGTGGTGCACCGCATCGCCACGCTGGGCCCGGTCCAGCCCGAGGCCCTGGCCATGCTCGACGAACTGCTTGGCCAGCGTATCCGCGAGGCCCACGGCTCTGCGCCGCTCACCATGGGCGGCCCGCGCGAGGCGGCCGAGATCATCAATTCCGCGGGCAAGGCCGTGGAAAAGCGGGTCATGCCGGAGATCACCAAGCTCGACAAGGCGTTGGCCAAGCAGATCGAAAGCGAGATGTTCAAGTTCGAGCACCTCTTCGTGCTCGATCCGCAGGCGATGGGCGCGCTGCTGCGCGAGGTCGAGAGCGACACCCTGATCGATGCGCTGAAGGGCATCGCCGAGGATCAACGCACCGTGTTCTTCAAGGCCATGTCGAGCCGCGCCGCCGACGGCATCAAGGACGAGATCGCCAACCGCGGCCGCCTCAAGATGGCCGACGTGATCGCCGCGCAGAAGGCGATCGTCGCCGTGGCGCGCCGCCTCGCGGCCGAAGGGACGATCGTGTTCGGGGCCGGCGACGACGACTATGTCTAGTCTCGCGGCCCTGACAGGACTTCCGGCCGAGCACGGCTTCCGGCAGGATAGCCGCTTCGCCCCGGCCCCGTCGTCCGGCGCTTATCCGGCCTATGGGCTGCCGGGGGCAGCGCCGGAGCCGGTCGAGATCGAGGATCCGGTCGCCCTGGCCTGGGCGGAAGGCTATGCCCGCGGCGCCGAGGATGCCCGGGCCGAGGCCGAGGCCCAGATGGCCGCCGAGGCCGAGGCACGCACCGCGCTGGAATTCGCCTTCACCCGCTTCGATGCCGACATGGCCGAAACGCTGCGCCAGCGCCTGCAGGACACCGTGATGGCGCTGTGCGAGGCGACCCTGGTGCCTTATGCCCATGACGCCGCCGCGCTCGCCGCCCGGGTCGAACGGGCCGTCGCCATGCTGGCCCGCGCCGATGACGATCGCACGATCCGCCTCCACCCGGACGACTGGGCGCTGATCGGCAAGCAGTTGCCCAAGGACTGGAAGATCAGCCCCGATCCCTCGCTCGAACGCGGCGCGCTGCGGGTCGAGACCCAGAACGGCGGGGTCGAGGACGGCCCCGCGCAATGGCGCCGGGCCCTGGCCGAGGCGTTCCACGCGTGCTGAACCTGTTCGAGCCGCTGCTCGACGAGCTGGCCGCCGCCCAGCCGGATTTCACCCCGCACCGCTATGGCGTGGTCGCGGCCTGCGACGGCGGCCTGATCGAGGTCGCCGGCCTGTCGATCCCGGTCGGCGCGCTGTGCCGCGTCGCCCATGGCCGCGGCGAGCCGCTGGCCGAGGTGATCGGCTTCCGCAACGGCCGCACCCTGATGATGCTGCTGGGCGACACGGTGCTGCTGCGCCCCGGTTCGCGGGTCCGGCCCGAGGGTCACCCCGGCATGCTGCCGGTGGGCGAGGCTTTCCTGGGCCGCGCGGTCGATGGCGAGGGCCATCCGATCGATGGCATGGGCCCGATCCATTTCCGCGACGAATGGCCCGCCGGCGGCATCCGCACCGGTGCGCTCGACCGCGCCCCCGTGCGTGAGCCGTTCGACACCGGGGTGCGCGCACTCAATGCCCTGACCACCTTTGGGGTCGGCCAGCGCATCGGCGTGATGGCGGGATCGGGCGTGGGCAAGTCCGTCCTGCTCGACATGATCGCCAGCGGGGCCGAGGCGGAGATCGTCGTCGTCGGGCTGATCGGCGAGCGGGCGCGAGAGGTCTCGGACTTCGTCGAACGGCACATGGCGGGCGAAAAGCGCGAGCGCACCGTGGTGGTCGCCGTGCCGGCCGACCACGCCCCGAACTTGCGCATCCGCGGCGCCATGCTGGCGACATCCATCGCCGAGCACTTCCGCGCGACAGGCAAGCGGGTGTTGCTGATCATGGACAGCCTGACCCGCGTCGCCCATGCCGGGCGCGAGATCGCCCTGCTGCTGGGCGAACCCGGCGCGGCGCGGGGCTATCCGCCTTCCGCCCTCGCCACGATCACCAAGCTGGTCGAACGCGCGGGCAACTCGGTCGCTTCGGGCGGATCGATCACCGGGCTCTACACCGTGCTCGCCGATGGCGACAACCAGGACGATCCGGTGGTCGACACCGCGCGCTCGATCCTGGACGGCCACGTCGTGCTGTCGCGCGATCTGGCCCAGCGCGGGCAGTATCCGGCGATCGACATCGCTGCCTCGCTCTCACGCGTGATGAGCGACATCACCGATCCGGCCCATGCCCGCATGGCACGCACCTTCCGCGCGCTGGTGGCGAGCTATGAGGCGAACCGCGATCTGGTGCTGATGGGCGCCTATCGCGCGGGGGCCGATCCCCTGCTCGACCGGGCCATTGCCATGCAGGAGCCCATGCGCGCCTTCCTGGGCCAGGCCCAGCGCGAGGTTGTCCCGCTCGACCAGAGCATCGCCGCGCTGGCGGCGCTGATCGGCGATGGCGCCTGATCGCAAGCGCCTGGCGCGGTTGCAGCGGCTGGAAAAGGTCCGCGCGATCGCCAAGCAGACCGCCGCCGCCGAAGCGGCGCGGGCCGAGGGCACGCTCGCCCAGCTGCTCGCCCTGGCCGACCGCACCGGTCAACTGGTCCATGACTATGCCAGCCGCCGCGACATGGCCGATGGTCAGGCGCTGCGCCTGATGTCGAGCTTCCGCGAGGGGCTGGAAGGCGTCCGCCGCGATACCCGCGCCGATGCCGACCGCGCCCGCGGCGTGGCCGATGCCAAGCTGCTCCAGCTGTCCGAGGCCGAGCGGCGCCGCCAGGCCGTCGAGGACCGCGCCAGGGCAGAGGCCAGGGCCCTTTCGAGCCAGGGCCAGCAGCCCCCGCTCACCGCGCGCAAGTCACTTGGCACGGAGCTTGAATAGCAGTTCACGGACTATCTCTGGGGACCTGCCATAATGATCCAGTCAACCGCGCCAAACGTTGCCAGCGCGACCTCCCAAGTGTCGGGCCTGCTCTCTGGCCAGCCGGCCGAGAACGGCGTGCCGGGGGCGGAAACTGGAGGTTTCGCGCAGGTCCTGGCCGATCGCGAGGCACCCGCCCGCGGGCCCGGCGCGGCTCGGGCGCCAGCCGAACCCGACGAGCCCGACAGCATCGCCCCCGCCTCCTCCCCTGCCCTCGCCCAGCCGAACCTTGCCGCCGCCTTGCCGCTGACCGGCAAGATCTTGCCGGGTCTCTTGCCGGATGCCGGCACCGCGGCCGGTGGACCGGGCGAGCCGGCGCACGAACCGGGCGCGGAATCCGTTGGCCAGGCCGTCCCCGGCCTGCTCGCCGCGCTGCGCGCGCTGCGTCTGCCCTCGCAGGACACGGGGACCCGCAAGACCCCGCTCCGCGCGGACCAGCCGCAGACCGTCGCCGGACCCGACGGCGATGACGGCGAGCCCGCCGCCTCTGCCATTTGGGCCGGCTTCGCCATTCAGGCGAGCCCGACTCCCGCCATTCCCGTCACCACCGCTGCGGCCGATGCCGCCGCAGGCGCCCTGCCGCCGATGATCGAGGCCCAGTTGCTCGGTCGTCCGCTGCCCCAGGGCGAAGGCCTGCCGCCCGCTGCCGTGGGCGCGGAGACCAAGGGCAAGACTGCCGCCGATCCGGCCCTGGCGCTGCGGCTCGATCCGGCGCGGATCGATCCCCGGGCCGCCGGCGACCTGCGCTTCGAGGCGGGCTCGGCCCGGCCGATGAGCGCGGTGAGCCTGCGTCCGGAGCTGACGCTGGAGCGCGAAAACCCGTTGAACGCAGCGGCCTCGTCCAGCGATGGTGCCGGGCTGCTGGCCAGCCCGCTGGGCCAGAACGCTGCTCTCGCCACGCCAAACGCCCCGCTGGGCGCGACCCACGCCGCCCAGCCGCACGATTTCGCCGCGCTGATGGATCGCCTGATCGCGGCGCGCGACGCCGCGCAGACCGGGCTGCCGCAGTCGGTCCAGGTCGCGCTCAATCACGCCGAATTCGGCCAGGTCTCGCTGAGCTTCCAGCACGACCAGCGCGGGCTCGCGGTCTCGGTCGCGAGCGCCGATCCGGACTTCGCCCGGGCCGTCCAGGCAGCCATTCCGGCGGCTGGCGCCGCCACCTCCGCCGATGCCGGATCGCGCGACGGCGGCCAGGGCTCGGGCCAGACCGCATCCGGCTCCAACGGCCAGGGCCTCGGTCGCGGCGACGCCTCGGCCGCCGGTGGCGAGCCCGGCCAGCGCCAGGGCCGCACCGCCCGGTTCGATGCCGATGCGCCGCTCCCGGCGGCGAACCGCCGCGCCGAAGCGCGCGATTCCACCACCTCGCGGCCGCGCGGCATCTTCGCCTGATCCGCCCCGCCATCGCCTGACTCCGGAGAGATCCCGCCATGAGTTCTGACAAGGAAGACAAGCCCAAGAAGAAGAAGAAGGGCGGCATGCTGATGAAGCTGCTGATCCCCGTCGTGCTGATCGCGATCAGCGGCGGCGGCGTCTACGGCCTGGTCGTGGCCGGGGTGATCGGCGGTGGCCACGGCAAGGAGGAAAAGGAAGACAACAACCCCAAGCTGGTCCGCAAGGGCGAGGAAGATCCCTACGCGCCCAAGAAGGAAGGCGAGAAGGAAGGCGAAGGCGGGGCCGAGGTCGAGGGCGAAGGCGGCAGCCTGTACAAGACCAGCTACTTCACCTTCTCCGAGGAATTCACCTCGAACCTCAAGAACTCGGACGCGCTGGTCCAGGTTTCGGTCGCCTGCTCCACCCGCCGCGACGGGCGCGTGCTGATGTGGCTGAAGAAGCACGAGCTGGCGATCCGCTCGGCCATGCTCAACGTCCTGGCCGACACCCCCGAGGAGGATATCGGCTCGCTCGCCGGCAAGGAGAAGCTGCAGAAGCGGCTGACCCAGGCGATCAACCAGGTCCTGACCAAGGAAGAAGGGTTCGGCGGGGTCGATCAGGTCTACTTCAAGTCGTTCCTGGTGCAGTGAGGCCAAGCCGGTGAAACCCGAACGCCAGCTTGTTGCCGAACGCCCGGTCGCCCAGCATTGCCCCGAGCTGCTGCGCGCCGCGCCGGGGGCCGAGGAGCTGCTGCCCCTGCTGACGCGCGCCGGCGAGCGCCTGACGCGTCCGCTGCTGGCCGCGCTCGCGCCCTTCGCAGGCGGCAAGGGCCTGGCGGTCAAGGCCAAGCCGGCGCGAACCAGCACGCTGGACGATATCGCCATGTTCGCCCCCGATCTGGCCGCCAACAGCCTGATCGGCGTGGGTGCGGACAGCCTGCCGTTGCTGGCCACGCTGGATGCCGCCGCCGTGCTGCGCATGGTCGATCGCACCTTCGGCGGCCGTGGCGAGGCGCCCTCGCCGCTGCCAGCCGAGTTTCCGGTCTCGGCCGAGCTGATGATCGTCCGCCTCGAAACCATCCTGATCCGCGAGCTCGCCGAGGTCCTCCTGCCGGGCCAGCCCGAGGCGCTGCAGCCGCTGCGCCGCAACGGCAACCTGAACCTGCTGGAACCCTTCGCCCGCGATGCCACGGTGGCTCACCTCGAGCTCGACGTGACCGAACCGGGCGGCGACACCTGGCAGGTCAGCCTGGCCGTGCCGCTGCCCACGCTGGGCGCGCTGTTCGGCGCGGCGCCGCAACGGACAGTGGCCGTGCGCCATCCGATGGCCGATCCGCTCAGCGAACCCTTCGGCGACCTGCCGCTGCAGCTGTCGGCGATCCTGGTCGACATGCGCATGTCGATGGCCACGGTCGCCGCGATCGAGCCCGGCATGGTCCTGCCCGTCGCCGTCGCCCGCCAGGTGCCGCTCCGGCTGGGTCAGGCCACCGTCGCGACCGGAACCGTCGGCGCCGCCGACGATCGGGTCGCCCTGCAGATCCGCACCGCCTTCTGAACGCCTTTCAGCTTACCTCGAGGAACACCCCAATGAACCTTCCCACCCGCGGCTTCGATCTCCTCAAGGATGTCGACGTGCGCGTCACGGTCGAACTCGGCCGGACGGAGATGAAGCTGAAGGACGTCCTCTCGCTGGGCGAGGAGAGCGTGGTCATGCTCGACCGCCTGACCGACGAGCTGCTGGACGTGATGGTCAACGGCAAGCTGATCGCCAAGGGCGAGATCGTGGCCGAGAACGGCCGCTTCGGGCTGCGCATCGTCGAGCTGGCGGGCGGGACGGAGAGCGCCTGATGCTCTGGTACATCGTCAAGCTGTTCATCGTGCTCCCGCTGATCGGCGCGCTGATCTGGGGCACGCTGAAGCTGCTCCAGAAGATGCAGGCGCGCTATGGCGCCGCGCCGGGCCAGGCCAAGTCGGTGCGGATCATCGAGACCACCATGCTGTCACCCACGCTGAAGCTGGCAGTGATCGAGTTCCATGGCCGGGAAATCCTCGTCTCGGCTTCGCGCCATGGCCTGACCCGTCTCGCCGAAGCTCCGGCGCGCAGCGCCGCCACGGCCATCGCACCGGCCACGGAGAGCGCGGCATGAAGCGTTCGACCCGGATCATCGCGGGGCTGCAGTTGCTGGTCACGCCGTCGATCGCGCACGCCCAGGCGGCCACCGGCTCGGCCATCCCCGGCGCGCTCGACCGCGCCTTCCAGTCCATGAATGGCGGCCCCGGCGGCGGGCTGACGCTGTCGCTCCAGTTGCTCCTGATCATGGGGCTGCTGACCATCCTGCCCAGCCTCGTGCTGATGATGACCAGCTTCACCCGCGTGCTGGTGGTGCTGGGCATCCTGCGCCAGGCGCTGGGCCTGCAGCAGAGCCCGCCCAACCAGGTGCTGATCGGGCTGTCGCTGTTCCTGTCGTTGTTCATCATGGCGCCCACGCTGGACCAGGTCAGCAAGCAGGCGCTCCAGCCCTATGCTGCCGGGCAGATCAACGCCGAGCAGGCGATCGCCACGGCCGGCATGCAGTTCCATGGCTTCATGATCCGCCAGACCCGCGAGCATGACCTGGCGATGTTCGCCGACATGGCCAAGGCGCCGAAGTTCGCCCGGACCCAGGACGTGCCCTTTTCGATCCTGCTCCCGGCCTTCGTCACCAGCGAGCTCAAGACCGCCTTCCAGATCGGCTTCATGCTGTTCCTGCCCTTCCTGGTGATCGATCTGGTGGTCTCGTCGGTGCTGATGAGCCTGGGCATGATGATGATGAGCCCGACGATCGTCTCGTTGCCCTTCAAGCTGCTGCTGTTCGTCCTCGTCGATGGCTGGGCCCTGCTGATGGGCAGCCTGGCGGCGAGCTTCGGATGATGGGGTTTATGGGGAGAGGCGGGCGCGTGGCCTTCGACAGGCTCAGGCTGAGCGGATCTTGGGATGGGGGTAAGGTGGAACCATCTGGTCCGTTGCTAAAGATAGGGACTTCAACCCAAACCCCGCTCAGCCTGAGCCTGTCGAAGGCCGCGCGCGACACCAAACCCGCGCGAACAACCCGCACCACCAGCCCCGGGCACCCTTGACCATGGAAGACACCGCCTCCCTCCTCTCGCTGGCCGACCGGATGCTGTACATCACCGCGCTGGTCGCCGCGCCGGTGCTGATTGCCAGCCTGGCCGTGGGCATCGTCATCGGCATCGTCCAGGCGGCAACCTCGGTCAACGAACAGACGCTGACCTTCGTCCCCAAGTTGGGCGTGATCGCGCTGGTGCTGGTGCTGATGGGCGCCTCTATGCTGGGCCTGGTCGGCGATTTCACCCAGGAGATCTTCGGCGAGATCGCCCGCATGGGCAAGGTCTGAGCGCCGCGCATGATCTCGCTGACCTTCGGCCTGGGCGCGCTTGAAGCCGAGTTCTGGCGCTGGTTGTTCATCATGACCCGGATCGGCGCGGCCCTGCTCGCGGCGCCGTTCTTCGGGGCAACGGGTGTGCCGCCGCAGGCGCGGATCGTGGTCACCGGGGCGGTCGGCGTGCTGGTCTGCAACTGGACCGGAGTCCAGGCCCCGCCGGCGCTGTTCTCGCTGGACGGCATGCTCGCCGTCGCGGGCGAAGTGCTGGTCGGCGCATCGCTGGGCTTCGTGCTGCAATTGTCCTTCGCGGCCCCGACGATTGCCGCAGAGGTGATCGGCGCGGGGATGGGGATGTCGATCGCCGCCGCGGCCGATCCCCAGACCGGCGCGCATTCCCCGGCCCTGGGCCAGTACTACGGCGTGGTCCTGACCCTGGTCTTTCTGGGTCTGGGCGGGCACCTGATGTTCATCGACCTGGTCATCAAGTCCTATGCCAGCTTCCCGCCTGGCCACACCTGGCTGGGGCCCGAACGGATCGGGGCGATCACCGGGTTCGGCACCCAGATGTTCATCACCGCGGTGGCGATCGCCCTGCCGGTCACGCTGATCCTGCTGCTGGTGCAGTTCGCCGCCGGGGTGGTCAGCCGCGCCGCGCCCTCGCTCAACCTGTTCTCGCTGGGGCTTCCGGCCGGAGTCCTCGCCGGCCTTGCCGCGCTGATCGTCTCGGCCCCGCTGACCGGTGACATGATGGCCGATCTCTCGGCCCAGGCGCTTCGGCAGGCGGAAGGAGTGCTGCTGAAATGAACGATGACGGCGGCGAGAAAACCTTAGCCCCAACCGAAAAGCGCAAACGCGACGCGGCGCGCGAAGGCGATGTCCTCCGCTCGCGCGAACTCTCGACCGCCGTCGCGATGCTGGCCGGGGCCGCCTGGCTCAAGCTGGCTGGCCCGTGGATGTTCGGGCTGCTGACCGGCACCCTGGCCGGCGGCCTGCGCTTCGGCCGCGCCGAGGTGGTCGATTTCGCGCCCGGCGCCATGATGCTGAAGGCGACGATCGCGGTCGCTCCGCCTGTGCTGGTGCTGGGGGTGATGGTGGCCTTCGCCTCGATCGCCTCGCAACTCGGCTTCGGCGAAGGCCGCTGGATCGGCACCAACCTGCTGCCCAAGGGCAGCCGCATGAACCCGCTCTCCGGGCTCAAGCGGATGTTCGGAACCCAGGGCCTGGTCGAACTGGGCAAGAGCCTGGCCAAGGCCGGGCTGCTCGGAGCGATCACCTATTCCTGGGCGCGCGACCATCTGGGCGGGCTGATCGATCTGGCCCGCGCGCCGCTGTCCGGCCAGCTGGTCGAAGCCTGGGATGCGATCACCTCGCTGCTCTTCGCGCTGACCGCCGGGCTGGTGCTGATCGCGATGATCGACTTCCCGATCCAGTGGGTCCGGCGCTTCCTGCGCCTGCGGATGAGCCTGCAGGAGGTCAAGGACGAGCACAAGGAGAGCGAAGGCAGCCCCGAACGCAAGGCCGCGATCCGCCAGCGCCAGCGCCAGCTGGCGATGGGATCGATGCAGAAGGTCATGCGTGAGGCCCAGTTCGTCCTGACCAACCCGACCCATTTCTCCGTGGCCATGGTCTACGATCCCGACAAGGCCGCCGCGCCCATCGTGCTGGCCAAGGGGCGCGGGGAAAAGGCCCTGGCCATGCGCGAACTCGCCCGGGAATTCGATGTGCCGCTGCTCGAGTATCCGGCACTCGCCCGCTCGGTCTATTTCACCACCCGCGAGAACCAGGTGATCCGCGAAGAGCTCTATGCCGCCGTGGCCGGCGTGCTGGGCTTCGTCATGGCCCTGAAGCGGGGCGAGACCCGCCCGATGCCGCGTATCGAGGTGCCGCTGGAGCTGCGCTTCGACCCCGAGGGCCGGCCCGATCCGGTGGCGGCCTGAGGCGATGGCCAGCGCAGCGATAGCCGTGATGCCAGCCCGCGCCAGCATGACGGTTTGTTTTCAAGGGTTTGATAGACGCGCCCGGGTGCTGCTGGCGCCTTCCCGCGCGGCCCTCACACCACGGCCATAACCCCTCCGGAAAAATCCGCAGTTTTTCCGTCCTCGTCCCCGGAAGCCCATTAAATCCCATCCGAGAAGGTCGTTCTTTCCATCATGTCGAGCACCACGGCCGCCACCACGAAGAGCTCCGCGTCCAGCGCGATCCTCACGTCGTTGAACGGCAGCAACTCGATTGACTGGAACACCCTGGCGGCCAATCTCTCGGTCGCCCAGTTCGCCGGCCAGACCGACCGGCTCACCACCCGGTCCGAAACGCTCGACAAGCAGATCAGCGCGGTCGGCAATCTCCGCTCCAGCCTGCTCTCGCTCGCCACCTCGGTGGGGGACCGCGTGCGCAACGGCGATCTGTCACCACAGCCCTCGCTGTCGGCCGCCATTGCCACGCCCAAGCTGTCGGGCGCGGCGACCCCGAAGGGCAGCTACACGCTCGAGGTGACCCAGCTTGCCGCCGCGCAGTCGCTGGTCAGCCCGGCGGTGGCCTCCACCACGGCGACGGTCGGTTCGGGATCGCTGACGATCCGCTTCGGCACCGTCGCGGGCGGCACCTTCACCGAGGATACCGGCAAGACCGCAGCCAACATCACGATCCCCGCCGGGTCCAAGGTCGGCGACGTGGCGGCGGCGATCAATGCGGCGAAGGTGGGCCTGACCGCCTATGTCGCCAACACCACCGATGGCCCCAAGCTGATGGTCAAGGGCCCGCAGGGCGCCACCAACGGCTTTGTCATCGACGCCACCGAGGAGCCCACCGATCCGGGCCTTGCCCAGTTCGCGTGGAACCCGGCGATGGGCACCACCAACCGCCTGATCTCCGCTGCGCAGGACGCCACCTACAAGCTCGACGGGCTGGCCATGTCCTCGGCCAGCAACACCGTCAACGAGATCATCCCCGGCCTCAACCTGACGCTCACCGCCACCAACGTCGGGGCCCCGGCGACTCTCAGCTTCGCCGACAACACCTCGGCCATCAGCGCGTTCATGACCGACTTCGTCTCGGCCCTGAACGAACTGGCCTCGCAGGTCCGCGCCGCGACCGACCCGCTGTCGGGCGACCTGGCCCGCGATGGCGGGGCGCTGGCGCTCAAGCGGTCGCTGTCGGGGCTGACCGGACAGGTCATCATGCCGTCCGCGCCCGCGGGATCGCCGCGCACCCTTTCCGACCTGGGGGTCTCGATCCAGCGCGACGGCTCCTACGCCTTCGACAGTGCCCGGTTGACGGCTGCGCTGAAAGCCGATCCGACCTCGGTCGCGGCCATGTTCACCAACGGCCTCGACGGCGTTTACGGCACCGTGGACGCCTTGTCCCGCCGGATGAGCGCAAGCGGCGACGCCTTCTCGCTGGCCGCGTCGGTCAACCGCTACACCGGGCTCAAGGCCAAGGTGAAGACCGACCTGACCTCGCTGACCGACAAGCAGGAACTGCTGCGCCAGCAGCTCGTGACCCGCTTCTCCAAGACCCAGACCACCGTATCGGCCTCCACCTCGACCCTGACGTTCCTCAAGAACCAGATCGATGCGTGGAATTCGAGCCGCAACTGAACCGCCTGAGGACGCTGCACCATGACCATGCTCGCCCGCCACAATCCCCAGGACGCCTACCGCCGGGTCGATTTCGACGCCCGCGTTACCGGTTGCGATCCGATGGAGCTGGTGAGCCTGTGCTACGAGCACCTGATCGGTGCGCTCGGCTCGGCGTTGTTCGCGCACGAGCGCGGCGACATTACGACCAAGAGCAAGGCCCTGACCCGCGCGATCTCCGCGATCACCGCGCTCCAACTGGGCGTCAACGGCACCGAGGGCGTCGCCGCCGCTCTCCACCAGTTCTACCAGGCTGCGCGTTCGGCGATGCTGGACAGCGTGCTGAACTTCAATCCCGAGCAGATCGCACGGGTTCGGGCCGATTTCGTGGACATCGCATCGGCGATGACCGCCGGGGCTCAGCGGAACTGATGCCCGCCGCTCGGCCCGTCTCGATCCTGCAACCGGGCCTGGACACAGATGTGTTCAAAACGGTTTTAAAATTGCTCCATTGCGGAGCCGTCTCCGTCTTAACCCTTAGGCACAAATCGGTAAGCTGAACCCATGAGCCGACGCAACAACCTCCTCCTCGTCGACAGCGACTTCCGGCGCCGTGCCGCGATCTCCCACTGCCTGTCGGGCAGCGGGCTCCACGTCGAACCGTTCGAGGACACGTCCGAACTGTTCACCCGCTGGCCGCGCGACGGCCTGCTGCTGGTGCATGACAGCGGCACGTCGATTGCCGACCTGCTGCAGCACATGGGGCAGACCGGCGACTGGCTGCCGATCATCGCCTTCGCCGAAGAGCCTTCCCCCCGGCGGATCGTCGAGGCGGTGCTGCACGGCGCGGTGGACTACATGGTCTGGCCGTTCGACGAACGCCAACTGATCGAAAGCATGGACGTCGCCGAGGAGCGCGCCAAGTCGGTCGCCGGGGCCAAGCTGCGCGAGGCCGTGGCCCGCAGCCGGGTCGAACGGCTGACCAAGCGCGAGCGCGAGGTTCTCGCCGGGGTCGCGGGTGGCCTGTCCAACCGCCTGATCGGGGAAAAGCTGAACATCTCGCCGCGCACGGTCGAGATTCACCGCGCCAACATGCTCAACAAGATGGGCGCAACTCACACCTCCGAGGCGATCCGCATCGCGATCGAGGCTTCGCTGGTCGGCTGATTGGGACTGATCGGCTGACCTGGACTGGACGGCCGATTAGGTCTGCTCGGCCGGTCCGGCTCGACCAGGGCCTATGCTCCGGTCCCGCTGGCCCGATGAACCAGAGTCAGTTGAGCGCGGTTCCGCCCGGTCCCGCTGCGGCCAGCGCCGTGGCGATGGCGCCCACCAGGGCCAGCGCCGGGGTGTCGCCACAAGCCGAAACGTCCTGCGCAGACCCTGGCAGCACCACGCTGGCCAGGTGCCCGCCCCCGCTGCCACACGACAGCAGGTAGCCGCTGCCCTCGCCGAGCAGGGCCATCGCCGCGCTGGTCGGGGCGCCGGCGGCGATCATCCCGTCGATGCGGCTTTCGGGCGGGACGGCCAGCCCGGCGATCAGCGTCGGGTTCGGCGCCGAAGCCAGCAGCTCGTGCGCGTCGCGGATGCGATCGCCCTCGTCTTCCGGATAGGCACCGGCGCAGGCATTGGCGAGGTCGGCCAAGCGCCGGCGCCAGGCTTGCTGCGCGCGCCGCACGGTCCAGCCGGAGGGCTCCCCGTCGATTGGCCCAAGGGCCTCGGCATTGTTCCGCTTCATCACCGGAGCGAATCTCCCTGCTGCGATGCCACTGTCCTTCCGGGGCGGGACCGGGCGGTCAATCACGGGAATCCCCGCGAGGCATGCGCCCGTATCATTTCGCAACATTCGCTGAAGCGCCCGTGAACGCCCGTCCACGAGAACCCCTAATTTGACCAAATAACTTTGTTTTACAAAGTCTTCATTCGCCATTTATGTGCGGCTGGGCGGCAAACCAGGGGATCATTCGGGCGATCGCCTGCTCGATCAGGTCGGTCGAGACGGCAAAACTGAACCGCATGAAGCGGTGGCCCTCGACCGGGTCGAAATCGATCCCCGGGGCGGTGCAGACCCCGGTGTCGCGCAGCAGCCGCTCGCAAAAGCCCAGGCTGTCGGCGGTCAGGTGGCCGATATCGGCGTAGAGATAGAAGGCGCCGTCGGGGGGCGCCACCTTGTCCAGCCCCAGTTGCGGCAGGACGGCCAGCATCAGCGCACGGTTGCGGGCATAGGTCGCGATATGCTGCTCCAGCTCGTCACGGCAGCCGAAAGCGGTCAGCCCCGCGCGCTGGGCGATCACGGGCGGGGTCAGGAACAGGTTACCCATCCGCGCGCGCGCCGCGCCCACGCTCTCGCGCGGGACCACCGCCCAGCCCAGGCGCCAGCCCGGCATGCTGAAGTACTTGGAGAAACTGTTGACCACAAAGGCGTCGGGGGCATGTTCCAGCAGCGATCGCGCCGGGCCGACGAAGCTGAGCCCGTGGTAGATCTCGTCCGATACGATGCGGATCCCGCGGGCCCGGCAGACCGCCGCGATGGCGGCCAATTCGTCGGGCGCAATGATCGTGCCGGTGGGATTGGCCGGGCTGGCGATGATCACCCCGTCCGGCGCCGGATCGAGCGCGGCTAGCGCCGCCGCGGTCAACTGATAGCGCTCGGCCGGACCGCACGGCAGCTCGACCGGTTCGAGGTACAGCGCGCGCAGCGTGTTGCGATAGGCGACGTAGCCGGGCCGGGCGAGCGCCACACGTGCGCCCGGTGCGAACAGGCAGGACAGGGCCAGAACCAGCGCGGGCGAGGCGCCGCAGGTCAGGATCACCTGCTCGCGCTCGATCGTCACGCCATAGGTCTCCGCATAATGCGCGGCGATCCGCTCCTTCAGCGGGTTGCTTTCCCAATAGCCCATCGCCTCGGTATCGAGCACCCGGTGAGCCTCGGCGATCGCGGCGGCGGGCGCCCCGGTCGAGGGCTGGCCAAACTCCATGTGGATGATGTCCCGCCCGGCATCGGCCAGTTCATGCGCGACCCGGCTGACGGCGATGGCATGGAACGGTTCGACCGCGGCAATCGGGGCGTGGCGCTGACGATCGGGGGCGAGTTCGGCGGTCTGGCTCATCCCCTCTGGCTAGGGCGCGCCGGCCATCGAAACAAGTCCGATGGTGGTCCGGCCGGAAAGCCCCGTGACCCCGGACCGGAATGGCGCGCCTGCGACAAATTGATGCGCCTTGGGAACAGATTTTGCGCTAAGACGTTTCAGCGTCAGGCAGCCACAATCGTTTCACGGCGATGCGGGTGTGGCTTGTGTCCGGGTCATCGATTGATTGCACGGTGACAGGGGCGTAAGCCATTGCAAAACAGGCCATAGCTGCCTCGACCGCAAGAGGGGGACAGTGATCGCATGAGCGGAGAGATCGACGCCAAGCCGCGCCGGATTCGCAACATCTCAGAGCTGGCCAAGCTGGCCGGCGTGTCGGCCGGGACCGTCTCTCGGGCCCTCGCCGGCAAGGACCTGGTCAACAGCCAGACGCGCGAGCGCATCCAGGCGCTGGCGCGGGAACACGGGTTCCGCCCCAACCAGATGGCCAGCCGCCTGCGGACCGGCCAGACCGGGGTGATCGGCGTGGTCATCCCGCTGGGCCACGAAAAGAAGCAGCACATCTCGGACCCCTTTTTCATGACCATGCTCGGCCACCTGGCCGATGGCCTGACCGAGGTCGGCTATGACCTGATGCTCAGCCGGGTGATCCCGTCGGACGGGGACGACTGGCTCGAGCGGATTGTCGATTCGGGCATGCTCGACGGCGTGGTGATGATCGGCCAGTCTGATCAGTTCGATACGATCGAGCGCACCGCCGAGGTCTATCGCCCGCTGGTCGTCTGGGGAACGCGCCGGTCGGGGCAGCGCCATTGCGTGGTCGGCACCGACAGCTTCGTCGGCGGCGAACTGGCAGTGCGCCACCTGCTCGCGCGGGGGCGGCGCAAGCTGGCCTTCTTCGGCGACACCAAGGGTCTGGAGATCGAGCAGCGCCTGGCTGGATCGCGCAGCGCGATTGCCCAGAGCGGCACCGGCGCCACGCTGGACATCTATCCCACACATCTCTCGCAGCAGGAGATGTCCGAACAGATTGCCGCCGATCTGGACGCCATGGATCCGGCAATCGACGGGATCTTCGCCGCATCGGACGTAATCGCGATGGGCACGCTGCGGCTGCTGCACGAACGCGGCCGCAAGGTGCCCGAGGATGTGGCGATCGTCGGCTTCGACGATCTGCCGCTGGCCACGCAGACCGTGCCGCAGTTGACCACGGTGCGGCAGGATATCGCCGGCGGCGCGCGCACGCTGGTTACCAGCCTGCTCAAGCGGATTGCCGGCGACGAGGTACCCTCGACAGTGATGACCCCGACCCTGGTGGTCCGCGAAAGCGCCTGAGCCCGCAGCGGCGCAGCGACAGATGGGCCCGCAGGCCACGGTCAACGCGCGGAACCGGGCCGCCGGCCTCGACCCGCCGCAGCGTCACCTCGCCCTGCGGCAAAATCTTGCCGCCTTAACCCGGTGTTATCCCTGAGCTGCGTAGCTTTCCCCCGACGCCGGCACTGAGACCGGCGCAGGAGAACCATCGGTGTCGTCGCTTCCCGCTCGCCTGCCATCCCGTGCCCAATGCCTTGATGACCGTCTGTCCGGTGCCACTCCCACGCCGCTGGAAGCCCAGGCGGATGACCGCCGGCGCAGCGCCCGCATCGCGCGGATCGATGCCCTGATCCAGCCTGCGGGCCGACTCGCGCTGGTTGACGTGTCCTCGTTCGGCTGCTGCGTGCGCTATGCCGATCCGACGATCGGCCCCGGCCATTTCATCGCGCTGAACTTTGCCGGACTGGGCGCGATCTCGGGCTATGTCCGCTGGCGCGAGGACGAGAACATGGGCGTCGAATTCTGCCGCGCCATTCCCCCCGCGACCGAACGCGCGTTGGCCACTCACGAAATCCTGGAAAGCGTGCGCCGCCTCTGACGCGGCATCGGGCCGCAACCGGTCTCGTTCGCACCCGTTCGCGCAACGCGTCTGGACATCGCCGCGCCCTAGGCCGTAAACGCATAAACAGCGCCATCGAGGTTTGAGGCAGAAAGGCCCAGCGCAAGGCGGATAGGCGCAGGAATAGTGGTTCTATTTCAAGCCTATCCAATGCGGCGATGGGCCTTTCTGGGCAAATCCCTGCGGGACGCCCAAATGGCTTCCATCTCGGCCAAACCCGCCCTTGGAAAGGCAACCAGCCTTCCCCGCGGGCGGCTTCGCCCGATCTGTTCGCCATTTGGGCGCCTCGATGGCACTGTTTATGAGTTTACGGCCTAGCCACAGACGAGGCCGGGGGTAGCATGGACCAGCGACATAGCCGAGGACCCGAGCAGCCAATCCCCGATCGCGGGATGATCGCCCAGGCGGCCGCCAGCATGATCGGCGCGCCGCTGCAAAACCTCAAGCGCACCCTGGTCTACATGATTGCCGTGTTCGCCGCGGCCACCGCCGGTTTCGTGGCGGCCGGATGGTCGGTCGGCGACGCCGCCTACATGGTGACCCTGACGATCTTCTCGGTCGGCTATGGCGAGGTCCGCCCGATCGATACCCCCTACCTGCGGGGCCTTGCCATCGCCACGATCATGCTCGGCTGCACCGGGATGATCGTGCTGACCGGTGCCCTGGTGCAGGTCTTTGCCCACTATCAACTGAAGCGCCTTCTCGGGATGGACCGCATGCAGACCCAGATCGAACGCCTGACCGACCACGCCATCGTCTGCGGCTTCGGCCGGATCGGGTTGCAGCTCGCCAAGGAACTGGCCGCCGCCCGCACCCCGTTTATCATCGTCGAGCGCAGCCCGGCCAAGTGTGACGAGGTTCGTGCCGCCGGCTACCTGGCCCTCTGCGCCGACGCGACCGACGAGGCCTCGCTGCAGGAGGCCGGGATCGCGCGGGCCCGGGTGCTGGCCACGGTCCTGCCCGATGACGCGACGAACGTGTTCATCACCCTGTCGGCCCGCAACCTCAATCCACGGCTCGAAATCATCGCCCGGGGCGAGGCGCCGAGCACCGAGGGCAAGCTGATCCACGCCGGGGCCGACAAGGTGGTCCTGCCCACCCACATCGGGGCCGAGCGCATCGCCGAGCTGATCATCTATCCCCGCACCGCGCGCTTCGTGGGCGAAAGCACCGAACTGCGCGAGCTCAAGCGCGGGCTCAACGATTTCGGGCTCGAGCTCGAGGCGGTCACCGTGCCGCGCCACTCGGCCCTCGCCGGGGCGAGCGTGGCCGAGGCCGAGCGGCGTGGGAACGGCGGGTTCTTCATCGTCCAGATCGACCGGGCGGCCACCGGCGAAGGCCCGGCGCAGAGCTTCGTCCATCCCGGCGAGGACGTGCGGATCGAGGCCGGTGACACCCTGGTCCTGGTGATCCGGGGCAGCCGGGTGGCGGCCGGAGCCGTGTTCAACGCGCCGAAAGGCCCCGGTCCGGTCGGTCGCGGCTACCGCGTCACCGAATAGAGTCCTGGCCAAACATCGATCCGGCTGGCAGGGCGGCCCGGCGAGGAGGCGCACCATGGCGGCCGATGACGAAGACTACGTGTATGACGAGGACAGTGGCGAATGGCTTCCCGCATCGGAACTGGCTGTCCGGCAGGCCGCCGCCGACACGATCGCGGTGCGCGATGCGGTCGGCAACCTGCTGGCCGACGGCGATCAGGTGACGCTGATCAAGGACCTTGAGGTCAAGGGCGCCGGGAAGACGCTGAAGCAGGGCACGCTGATCAAGTCGATCCGCCTGACCGGCGACCCGCAGGAGATCGACTGCAAGTATCCCGGGATCAAAGGCCTGGTCCTGCGCGCGGAGTTCGTGCGCAAGCGCTAAGCCGCGCGGACTTGTTCGGAGCCGGTGAAAGCAAAGGTCGGGTGGGGGGCTGCCGTTCCTGATCCTCCCCCACCGGGGGAGGGGGACCATCCCCTTCGGCTGGCCGGCAGGCCGGCCGCTCAGGGTAAACTGCCCTGCGGGCAGGATGGTGGAGGGGCACCCCGCCTTGACCAGCTGCCGTGCCCCAA
>NZ_JACLAU010000014.1 GCF_014230305.1 Novosphingobium aerophilum | reverse complement strand
GTATCGCTTCGAGACCCGCGTATGCTGCGCGCGGGTGGCTGGGGTCCACATGCCTGTCTCCGAGAAGTCTGCAAACTCCCGGAATCACATGTGTCTCAGCCGCTCAACCCCTTTCGAAACGGCCTCTTAGGGCCTTTCGCGGAAATGAAATGGTTGACGACCGTTTGAGCAAACCGCGTGCCAATTGCCGAATTCCGCGGAGTCCGGTGGTTAACGCGGTTTCGGCGCCCTCTGCCTTTGTCAGAAATCCCGACAGGTTATCCACAGCCTGGCGCACAGGCCCGCCCGACCGGCGGGGCCGCGGGAACGGCTTCGGTCGGCGCGACGTTAGGCCGGAACACTCCAGCAAGGAGACCGATGATGAACCGCAAGCTGACCCGTGCGCTGGGAGGCCTCCTGGCCATGAGCATGGCGCTCACGGCCATGCCCTCAGGGGCGCAAAGGCGCGACAGCGATCGCGATGGCCTGCCCGACCGGGCGGAATGGAACCGTGACCGCGACCGCGACGGACGGCCCGACCAGTGGGACCGTCATGACAACCGGCGCGATCGCGGCGCCGGCTGGAACGACAACGGCCGCCGCTGGCGGTATTACGGCGGAAACTATGGCTACCGCGGCTACGAGGGGCGCTGGCGCACCGGCCAGCGCTATCCGTACTATCGGGATCGCGGCCACTATGTGACCGACTATCGCGCCTATGGCCTGCCGGCGCCGCGCCGGGGCTATCGCTATTACCGCACCGACAACGGCGACATCGTCATGGCGGCGGTGGCGAGCGGGGTGATCGGGCTGATCATCGGCGGGGCACTGGCGCGCTGATCACGCTGATCAATCAGTCCGCCTGGCGCAGGGCGACATCGTTCATGAACCGGACGTCGTCGCCCTTGGCCAGCCAATCCGCCTCGCCGGCGATCGCGCCCAGCATGTCGGCCAGCGGGTCCATCTCAGCCTTGGCATAGTTGCCCAGGACATAGCCGGTGACCCGGTCCTTGTGTCCGGGATGGCCGATGCCGAGCCGCACCCGGCGGAAATCCGGCCCCAGGTGCTGGTCGATCGAGCGCAGGCCATTGTGCCCCGCCGCCCCGCCGCCGCGCTTCACCTTGACCTTCATCGGCGCCAGATCCAGCTCGTCGTGGAACACGGTCAGCGCATCGGTCCCCAGCTTGTAGAAGCGCAGGGCTTCGCCCACGGCGCGGCCGCTTTCGTTCATGAAGGTGGCGGGCTTGAGCAGGATGATCTTGTCCCCGCCGATCCGCCCCTCCTGGACCCAGCCCTGGAACTTCTTCTGCACCGGTCCGAACCCATGCACCTCGGCCATGGCGTCCATCGCCATGAAGCCGACGTTGTGGCGGTGGAGCGCATATTGCGGCCCGGGATTGCCGAGCCCGACCCAGACTTGCACCGGAGCGGTTCCCTTCAGGACGAAGCCGGACCGCATCGCTGCGGCCCGGCTCCAGATGGGGCAGGCGGGCTGCCCCGGTCAACCTGGTGACACCTTGGGGATCACCCCTTGGTGGTGTCGCCTTCCTGGCTGCGCAGGCCCGAAGGCGCCACGATGGTGGCGACGGTGTCATCACGATCGGCGTGCGCGGCAGTGACGCCGGCGGGCAGCTTGATGTCGTGGATGTGGATCGAGGCGCCGACATCGAGCCCGGTCACGTCGACCACCACGTCATCGGGGATGGCGTCGGGCGCGCAGACCACGTCCAGGTCATGCAGCACGATGTTGAGCACGCCGCCGCGCTTCAGGCCCGGCGAGGCAGCTTCGTTGATGAAGACCACGGGCACGTTGACGTGGACCTTGTGGTCCGCCGAAACGCGCAGGAAGTCCGCATGGAGCGGACGGTCGCTGACGGGGTGGAAAGCCACGTCCTTGGGAAGGGTGCGGACCGTCTTGCCGCCCACCTCGATCTCGACGATCGAGTTGAAGAAGTGTCCGGTCATCAGCTGACGGACCAGTTCCTTCTCCTCGACGTGGACGCTGAGGGGGTCTTCCTTGTTGCCATAGATGACGGCGGGGACGCGGCCGGTGCGACGCAGGGAACGGGAGGCTCCCTTGCCAACCCGATCGCGCGTCTCGGCCGGCAGGTGCAGCGTTTCGCTCATGGTTCTGCCTTTCGAAAAGCGTTCAGTTCAACATCTCCCGCCACGCCTCCAGGGATGACCATGACGGGAAGCGCGGGCCGTTAGCGGGATCGCGGCCGAAAGGCAAGGAAAACCGGGCCGCTCCAGCCCCGGCTCAATCGACCCGGCGCACCTGCCAGCCCCGCGCCGCAAGGAGGGCGGGCAGACCGTCGGTTCCGGCGAGGTGCGCGGCGCCCACCGCCACGAAGGGCCGGTGCCCGGCGCGCATTTCCTGCTCGAGCCGCACCACCCAGGCCCGGTTGCGCCCGGCGTACAGCGCCTCGCGCAGTTCCGGATCGGCCAGCAGGCCCTGGTGCGTCACCGCGGCGATCGCCGCCATGTCGCCCCGGCGCCAGGCGTCGGCGATGCGCGCTTCCTCTCCGGCCGAACCAGCCCCCCGCACCACGGCGGCGAGCAGGTCGCGCTGGTCCCGCTCGGGCAGGCGATCGAAGATGGTGAGCTGGCCGGCGGCTCCTTCGAACTCGACCCGCGGCTTGTCCGGCACTGCGGCGACCAGCGCGCGATCGATCCCGTTGGCGCTGTCACCCCCGCCATCGGCCTGCAGCGCCTGGGCCAGGACCAGGGCCGCGGCCCAGGTCTCCAGCCCGGTGAAACGGTCCGGGGGCAGCGCATGGTCGGCCGTGATCTGGCGCAGGGCAGGGCGCTGCTCGGGCGGCACCCGCTGGTCGAGCGGCGGCTGCCCGGCGCGCTCGCCCAGTCGGGCAAAGACCTTGGCGGTTGCCGCATCGTCGTCGATCCGGGCGATCTCCAGCAGCAGGCGATCGGACCGGTCGAGCGCGGCGGCCACGGCGGGGGTGCGCCAGGCGACCGGGCGGGGCAGGGCGTGGACCGTGCCGAACAGCCAGGCCTCCTGCCCATTCGGACCCGTCACGTGCCATAGCGCCGGGCTGGCGGGATCGGGGCGGGCACAGGCGGTGAGCGCCGCCAGACCGGCCCAAGCCAGGACCAGGGCCAGCCACCAGCGCCCGCCCCGCCGCGTCACTGGACGCGAACCGTCTCGATCCCGCGCTGGCGCAGCACCTCCTGCACGCTGTCCTTGCCGGCGAGGTGTCCGGCGCCGACCGCCATGAACACCACCCCGGGCTTGGCCATGCGCTGCTGCACCCAATCGGCCCAGGCCTTGTTCCGATCGGTGATCAGCGTGGCGATCATCCGCGGATCGTCCTGCTTGTCCTTGTCCAGCTCGGCCACCTTGTCGGCCTGGCCGGCGCTCCAGGCCTTGATCATCGCCGCCAGCTCGCCCTTGATCGAACCGATCCCGGCGACCACCTCGCGCAGGTACTGGTACTGCACCTCCTGCGGCAGACCGGCGAACATGGCCATCTGCCCCTCGGCCGTTTCCAGCCCTTCGCGCGGGATGCCCCGGGCCTTGGCCAGCGCGGCGAGCTTGACGTCCGCGCCGCTGGCCGGGTCATAGCCCGCCTGCTTGACCGGGACGAGCACCAGCGACATCGCCGCCAGCCAGGGCTGGGCCCGGTCGAAGGTTTCCGGCCGGAACCCCATGCCCGTCATGGCCTTGTCATAAGCGGCGCGGTCGGCCTCGCTCATGATCGCGCGCAGGGTCTGGTCCGGTGGCAGCATGCCATGGGCCATGACCGCCGCCTGCATCGCCTCGGGCGGGGTGTCCGGCAGTTCGGTGACCAGCACCTGCGAGCCCTTCAGCGCGGTCGCCACCTTGCCTTGCAGCCACGGCAGGTCGGCGGGGAGCGCGTGGATCGTGCCGAACAGCCAGATCGTCGTATCCGCATCGGCGATCTTCCACAGCGCGGGCCGCGGCGCCTGGGCCGCCGGGGCGGGGCGGGGTGCGTGATGCTTGGCCGAAGCCGCTGCGGCACGTCCTGCCGATGGCGAGACCGGCGGCCGGGCCGACAGGGTGGTGGAGAGGAACCCGGCCACGGCCAGCGGCAGGGCAAGGGCGGCGAAGCGGATGCGCATGGACATGTCCGCGACCTAACGCGCCGCGTCCTGATAATCGATGAACAAAATGCACGGATCGCGTTCCCCCGGACCGGGCGCAAAGGTTGATTCCCCGCGCCCCATCGGCCAAAGCGGCGCGCTATGGCCGACACACCCGCTCCGCTTTCCTTCCAGGACATGATCCTGCGGCTCCACGCGTTCTGGAGCGCGCAGGGCTGCGCCATCCTCCAGCCCTATGACATGCGCATGGGGGCGGGGACCTTCCATCCCGCGACCACGCTGCGCGCGCTGGGGCCCGAGCCGTGGAAGGCCGCCTATGTCCAGCCCTCGCGCCGCCCCACCGACGGCCGCTATGGCGAGAACCCCAACCGGCTGCAGCACTATTACCAATACCAGGTGATCCTGAAGCCCAACCCGGACAACCTCCAGGAGCTCTACCTGCAGAGCCTGGCTGCGATCGGCGTCGATCCGCTGGCGCACGACATCCGCTTTGTCGAGGACGACTGGGAAAGCCCCACGCTGGGCGCCTGGGGGCTGGGCTGGGAGGTCTGGTGCGACGGCATGGAGGTGACCCAGTTCACCTATTTCCAGCAGGTCGGCGGGTTCGACTGCAAGCCGGTGGCGGGCGAGCTGACTTACGGGCTCGAGCGCCTCGCCATGTACATCCAGGGCGTGGACTGGGTTTACGACCTGAAGTTCAACAACGACGGCGTCAGCTATGGCCAGGTCTTCCTGGAGAACGAAAAGCAGATGTCGAAGTACAACTTCGAGGTCGCCGACACCGAGCAGCTGTTCAAGGGCTTCCAGCACGCCGAGGCCGAGTGCCGGCGCTGCATCGAGGCGGGCGTGCCGCTGGCCGCCTACGACCAGGCGATCGAGGCCAGCCACCTGTTCAACCTGCTGCAGGCGCGCGGCGTGATCTCGGTCCAGGAGCGCGCCAGCTACATCGGCCGGGTGCGCGATCTGGCCAAGGGATCGTGCGAGGCGTGGATCGAGACGAACAAGGCCCGCTGGGGCGAACTGGTCCCGGGGTGGAGCGTATGATGAATGGCGTTGATGTCCTCCCCCGCTGGGGGAGGGGGACCATGCGCAGCATGGTGGAGGGGCACTCTCACGAGGGCACCAACATGCGCGCCTGCGGACCGTGCCCCACCACCAGCCTGTGGCTGGTCCCCCTCCCCGTGACCGGGGAGGCTTGCTGATGCCTGATTTTCTTCTCGAACTCCGCTCGGAGGAAATCCCGGCCCGGATGCAGGCCGGGGCCCGGGCCAGCCTGGACAAGCTGTTCCGCGAACAGATGACCGCCGCCGGGGTGAGCCTGGGCGCGGTCACGGTCTATTCCACGCCGCGCCGCCTGGCGCTGATCGCGCGCGACCTGCCGCTGGCCACCGCGGCCGTGAGCGAGGAGCTGAAGGGCCCCAAGGTCGGCGCGCCGCCGCAGGCGCTCGAAGGGTTCCTGCGCAAGACCGGCCTTACCGAGGATCAACTGGTCGAGCGGGGCGGCGTGCTGTTCGCCGTGACCGAGAAGCCCGGCCGGGCGACGAAGGACGTGCTGGCCGAGGCGATCCCCGCCATCTGCCGCGCCTTTCCCTGGCCCAAGTCGATGCGATGGGGCGCGGCCTCGATCAGCACCGAGAGCCTGCGCTGGGTGCGCCCGCTGTCGGGCATCGTCGCGATCCTGGGGGATGAACCGGTCGATTGCGAGGTTGGCGGCATCCGGTCGGGCACGGCCACGCTGGGCCACCGCTTCCACCACCCGGGCGCCATCACGATCGGCGGCGCCGCCGACTATGTGGACAAGCTGCGCGCGGCCCACGTGCTGGTCGACCATGCCGAGCGCGAGGGCATGGTGCGCGAACAGGCCCGCGCCGCCGCCGCGAAGGCTGGGCTGACGCTGGTCGAGGACGAGGGTCTGGTGGTGGAGAACGCCGGGCTCACCGAATGGCCCGTGCCGCTGCTCGGCCGCTTCGACGAGGCCTATCTGGAGGTTCCGCCCGAGACGATCCAGCTCACCGCGCGGACCAACCAGAAGTACTTCATCTGCCGCGACGCGCAGGGCCAACTCGCCAACGCCTTTGTCTGCACCGCCAACATCGTCGCGACCGACGGCGGCGCGGCGATTGTCGCGGGCAACCGCAAGGTGCTCGCCGCACGCCTCTCCGATGCGCGCTTCTTCTGGGAGCAGGACCGCAAGACGCCGCTTTCCGTCCATGCCGAAAAGCTGGCGCGGATCACCTTCCACGAAAAGCTGGGCACCGTCGCCGACAAGGTCGAGCGGGTCGCGAAGCTGGCAAGGTGGCTCGTGGAGAGCGGGGTGGTGGTTTCCTCCCCGGAACGGGGAGGGGGACCAGCGCAGCTGGTGGAGGGGCACCCGCATGATGGCGCCGGAGCATCCGGCACCGCCAGCGCGCCTCCGACCGTGCCCCTCCACCGTCCTGCGGACGGTCCCCCTCCCCGTGCCGGGGAGGATGCGAGCCTCGCCGATCTCGCCGAACAGGCCGCGCGCCTGTGCAAGGCGGACCTCGTCACCGAAATGGTCGGCGAGTTCCCCGAACTGCAGGGCCTGATGGGCGGCTACTACGCCCGCGCCGAGGATCTGCCCGATGCGGTCGCCGATGCCATCCGCGACCACTACAAGCCGGTCGGGCAAGGCGACGAGGTGCCTACCGCGCCGGTGACGGTCGCGGTGGCGCTGGCGGACAAGCTGGATACGTTGCGGAGCTTCTTCGCCATTGACGAGAAGCCAACCGGATCGAAGGACCCCTTCGCCCTGCGGCGGGCCGCACTGGGCATCATCCGCATCGTCACCGAGAATGGACTTCGGCTTCCGCTGATCCAGGCCGCCACCGCCGCTCAGGCTGAGCCTGTCGAAGCCCACACGCCGGCGCTGGCCCAGGAGCTTCTCGCCTTCTTCGCCGACCGCCTCAAGGTCCAGCAGAAGGAAGCCGGGGTCCGCCACGACCTGATCGACGCGGTCTTCGCGCTCGGGGGCGAGGACGACCTCGTCCGCCTGCTCGCCCGCGTCCATGCGCTGCAGGCCTTCGTCGGGACCGAGGACGGGGCCAACCTGCTCGCCGGCTACAAGCGTGCCGCCAATATCCTCAAGAAGGAGGAATGGCAGAGCGCAGCCCTGTCCTACACGCCCGAACCCGAGGAAAAGGCCCTTATCGACGCGCTCGATTCGGCCAGCCCCCGCGCCGATGCGGCCTTGGCGGCGGAGAACTTCGCCGGGGCCATGGCGGCACTGGCCACCCTGCGCGGGCCGATCGATGCCTTCTTCGACAAGGTCACCGTGAACGATGCCGACCCCGCCAAACGCGCCGCCCGTCTGGACCTGCTCGAGCAATTTCGTGCTGCAGTGCACAAAGTTGCTGACTTCTCGCGCATCGAAGGCTAGGGCGGGTTTCAGCATACGTATGCACCGACGAGATTCGGAGCATCGGGTGCGGAGTTTGGGGGCGGATGTCGGGGTGTCACCGGTCCGCCGAACCCCCACCCCCATCCCCTCCCCACCGGGGAGGGGAGCGAGACTTGCCCTGCCGCAGGCAGGGCTGGTCGCAGCGGGGAGGGGGCTCGGCGCCGGATCGTCGCTTGACATTGCCCTCCCGCGAGGGGGCCGGGGCATTTCGCTCTGAACCCTGTCAACCGTGTCAACCGCGGCACCAGACCGCGAGGGCACCCGGTGGAGTAGTGAGGGTGGAGCAGGTCTACACGTTCGGCGGCGATGCCCGTCATGACGAGCCGAGGGCGCGCGACAAGACCATTGTCGGCGGCAAGGGCGCCAATCTGGCCGAGATGGCCTCGATCGGGCTGCCGGTGCCCCCGGGCTTCACCATCACCACCGAGGAATGCATCCGCTATCTGGCGGAAGGCGCGAACTTTTCCGACCAGTTGCGCGCCGACGTGGCTGCCGCGCTGGGCCATATCGAACGGACCGTGGGCAAGCGCTTCGGCGACGCGGCCGATCCCCTGCTGGTGTCGGTCCGCTCCGGCGCGCGGGTGTCCATGCCCGGCATGATGGACACGGTGCTCAACCTGGGTCTGAACGACGACACGGTGCAGGGCCTCGCCGCGGTGTCCGGCGATGACCGCTTCGCCTGGGATTCCTATCGCCGCTTCATCCAGATGTATTCGGACGTGGTGCTGGGGATCGATCACCACCTGTTCGAGGACGCGCTGGAGATCGCCAAGGAGGACAACGGGTTCTACGCCGACGTCGATCTGGCGGCCGAGCACTGGCAGGCGCTGGTCGGCGAATACAAGGCCATTGTCGCGCGAGAGCTGGGACGCCCGTTCCCCCAGGACGTGACCGAGCAGTTGTGGGGCGCGATCGCCGCCGTGTTCGATTCGTGGGATTCGGACCGGGCCAAGGTCTATCGCCGGCTCAACGACATTCCGGGCGATTGGGGCACGGCGGTCAACGTCCAGGCCATGGTCTTCGGCAACATGGGCGAAACCAGCGCGACCGGCGTGGCCTTCACCCGAGACCCGGCCACTGGCGAACGGGCCTACTATGGCGAATGGCTGGTCAATGCCCAGGGCGAGGACGTGGTCGCGGGCATCCGCACCCCGCAGTACCTGACCCGCGGCGCGCGCGAGCGGGCGGGGGCCAAGCCGCTGTCGATGGAAGAGGCGATGCCGCAGGCCTATGCCGAGCTGGCCCGCGTGTTCGACCTGCTGGAACTGCACTACAAGGACATGCAGGACATCGAGTTCACCGTTGAACGCGGCAAGCTGTTCATGCTCCAGACCCGCTCGGGCAAGCGCACCGCCAAGGCCGCGCTCAAGATGGCGGTGGACATGGTGGACGAGGGCCTGATCGACGAGGCGACCGCGATCAGGCGGGTCGATCCTATGGCGCTCGACCAGTTGCTCCACCCCACGCTGGACCCCAAGGCCCCGCGCGACGTGCTGGGCAAGGGGCTGCCCGCCTCGCCGGGCGCGGCATCGGGCGCAATCGTGCTGGACGCCGACACCGCCGAGCGACTCGCCGCCCGGGGCGACGCGGTGATCCTGGTGCGGGTCGAGACCAGCCCTGAGGATATCCACGGCATGCACGCCGCCCGCGGCATCCTGACCGCGCGCGGCGGGATGACCAGCCATGCCGCCGTGGTCGCCCGCGGCATGGGCCGACCCTGCGTGTCGGGTGCTTCGGGCCTGTCGATCGACATGGCGGCACGAACGCTGAAGATCGGCAATCGGGCGCTGAAGGAGGGCGATGTCATCACCCTGGATGGCGCGACCGGTGACATCATGGCCGGCGAGGTCCCGACGATCGAGCCCGAACTGGTCGGCGATTTCGCCGTGCTGATGGGCTGGGCCGACCGGCACCGGCGGATGAAGGTGCGCACCAATGCCGAAACCCCGGCCGACTGCCGCATGGCGCGCCAGTTCGGCGCCGAGGGCATCGGTCTGTGCCGCACCGAACACATGTTCTTCGATGCCAAGCGCATCTCGGCCGTCCGCCAGATGATTCTGGCCGAGGACGAGGCTGGCCGCCGCGCCGCGCTGACCAAGCTGCTGCCCGAACAGCGCGCCGATTTCCGGGAGATCTTCGAGGTGATGGCCGGCCTTCCGGTGACGATCCGTCTGCTCGATCCGCCGCTCCACGAATTCCTCCCGCACGGCGAGGCCGAGTTCGCCGAGCTGTCGGAAGCGATCGGGGTGGGCGTCGACACGCTCAAGCGCCGCGCCGAGGAACTGCACGAGTTCAACCCGATGCTGGGCCATCGCGGCTGCCGCCTGGGGATCACTTTCCCCGAGATCTACGAGATGCAGGCCCGCGCGATCTTCGAGGCCGCCTGCGAGGTGGCCCAGGCCTCAGGCGAGGCCGTGGTGCCGGAGGTGATGATCCCGCTGGTCGCCACCCGCAAGGAGTTGCAGATCCTGAAGGCGCTGGTCGATCGCGTGGCTGCGCAGGTCTTCGCCGAGCAGGGCCGGACGCTCGACTATCTGGTCGGCACGATGATCGAACTGCCCCGTGCTGCGCTGATGGCCGGTGAGATTGCCGAGGAAGCGACCTTCTTCTCGTTCGGCACCAACGACCTGACCCAGACCACCCTGGGCGTCAGCCGCGACGATGCCGCGCGCTTCCTCAATCCCTATGTCGAACAGGGCATCTATCCGCGCGATCCCTTCGTCAGCCTCGACATCGAGGGCGTCGGCCAACTGGTGACCCTCGCCGCCGAGCGGGGCCGCGCCACCCGGCCGGAGATCAAGCTGGGCATCTGCGGCGAGCATGGCGGCGACCCGGCCTCGATCGCGTTCTGCGAGGCGACCGGCCTCGACTACGTCAGCGCCTCGCCTTACCGCGTGCCGATCGCGCGACTGGCGGCAGCCCAGGCCGCCCTGGCCTGAGCCGATCAGGCGGTTCGGCGCCAGCCCGACAGGGTGAGCAGCTCGAACCGCTCGGTCACCCGGCCATCGGGCCCGGCCAGGTCGGCAAAGGCCGCCTCGGCCCGGGCCAGGGCCGCCCGATCGAGAGGGGGGCCGCCCTGAACCAGCACGCTGGTCAGGCCCTGGTCGCGCAGGTCATGGACCAGACCGGCCAGGGTGCGGAACCGGACGTTCAGGCTCCGGCCATCGGCCACGGGATCGGCCAGTCCGGCGCGCTGCAACAACTGGGCCCCGGCGCGGACATCGACCTGGGGATGGAGGCGCGGGGCCGGGCGGTCACCATCGGCGGCGAGCATGATCCCCCGCAGCGCCGGCAGGCTCCCGGCGCCGATCATGGTCGCCAGCAGCAGCCCGCCCGGGGCCAGCGCCCCGCGAGCGTGGATCAGGGCACCTGGCAGGTCATTCTCGCAATCGAAGGCGAAGCAGGCGACGATCAGGTCGAAACCCCTCTCTGGCCAGGGTTGATCGAGCGGGAAGGCAGGGCAGGCGTGCTGCCGCATCACGCCCGGCAACGCGGCGGCCACGGCGCCGGTGGGATCACCCAGCACCAGCGTGCGCGCCGGCCGGTGACGCAGGAAGCCGATCCGCTCGGCACTGTCCTCGGCCAGCTCGTCGAACAGGTAGCGGGCATGATCCGGGCGGGCCTGGCGCGCCATCATGCGCTGCCAACCGGACAGGCGACGGTGGCGGGCAAAGATCTCCGGAGGGCGCGAGGGCGTTTGGGGCGGGGGCGGGGAAGCGGACGAGGCCATACCGCTGCGCTAGCCGTCGCCCCCCCGGGGCGGCAAGAGGCTTGCGGGATTCCCCGATCCGCCGCACACCTTGGTGATGCAGGTCCCAGATCGGGTCGCACCGATCGTCGATTTCATTTTCCCGCCGCGCTGTCCGCTGTGCGGCGCGGCCGTGGCGCGACAGGGCGGTCTCTGCGCTGCGTGCTGGCCCACGCTGGCCATCCCGAGCGAGCCGAGCTGCCCCGGGTGCGGACGCCCCTTTGCCGGCGCGGCTGCGCCCGGCACACGCTGCGCGCCATGCCTTGCGCAGCCGCCCGCCCATGACGGCATCGTCGCGGCGACGCTGTACAATGCCGCCGCCCGGCGCCTGGTCATTGCCTTCAAACACGGGCGGCGGATCGCTCTGGCCCCGCTGCTCGGCCGACTGATCAGCGCCCGACTGACAGCGTCCCGCTCGCTCGGGGCCGGGGAGCCGTGGCTGGTCGTCCCCGTCCCGATCCATCGCTGGCGGCTGTGGCACCGCGGGTTCAACCAGTCGGCCCTGCTGGCCCGCGACATTGCCGCCCGGATCGGGGGGGAGCTGATCGTGGACGCCATGGTGCGCCGCCGCGCGACACCGATCCTGGGCGGACTGGGTCGCACGGCCCGGGAGCGGGCCCTGCGCGGAGCGATCGCGCTGAAGGCTGGCACCGCGGCCCGGATTCGCGGCGCTTCGGTCCTGCTGGTGGACGATGTCCTGACCAGCGGCGCGACCAGCAATGCCTGCGTCCGCGCCTTGAAGCGTGCCGGGGCGAAAACCGTGGTGATCGCCTGCTTCGCCCGCGTCCTGGACGAGGCTCTGCCGCCCGATCGGGCCTGACCCTGGCCACTGACCGTCCATGCTGCCAGTCATGACGAAGGCCCCTCGCCAGCACAAAAGAAAGACGCCAGCACAAAAGAAAGACGCCCGGAACTTCCGTTCCGGGCGTCCTCGTGACGAAACTTGCGGGCGCCGCGTAAGCGGTTCGCATCGGCCGCCCCCAAAACGGCCGCGCCACCCGATCCCTCAAATTGCGGGCGCGCCTCGCTTCATGGCTGGCACTGCCCTATTACCCTGAACCTCGGCGCTCTTGCACGGCGCCGCAGTCTTGCGGGCAACCCGTTGCCGGGCTGCGAGCCTGTGTCCCTTGAAACCGCAGCAAAGGAAAGCAAGCTTCGCCGCAGCCGTGGATTTTGGCTGGGGTCTGTGGTTATCGTGCAACAAAAGGTCTGCCGTCTCGGCCGCCTCGCAAGGAAACGATCCGCATGCCCTCCGATGACATCGCCCTGCGCGAACAGGGAACCGCCTTCCTGCCCAAGTTCGATTCCCAGGGGCTCCTGACCGCGGTGGTCATCGATTCGCGGACGCGGGATGTCCTGATGGTGGCCTTCATGGACCGCGTGGCACTGGACGCCACGATCGAGACCGGGTTTGCGCACTTCCACTCGCGATCGCGCGGGCGGCTCTGGAAGAAGGGGGAGAGCTCGGGACACGTCCTGCGGGTCGAGGAAATCCGCACCGATTGCGATCAGGACGCGCTGGTCATCATCGCCAACCCCGCCGGACCGGCCTGCCATACCGGCGCGCCCACCTGCTTCTACCGCCGCCTGCACGAAGGTTCATTGGAGCCGACAGCCACTTGACGTTCACGTAAGCGGCACTAAATGTCGCGGCATGGCGACACGATCTTCCGAACGCACGCCCAACGCAGCCGAGCCGGACGCAACCGCGGCCCACGGCGTTGCCCCCGCGCTGGCCTCACCTGGCATCCGCCGGGGTGAGATCGAGCGGCCTGACGCCCTCGACCGGGACAGCTTCACCATCTCGGAGCTTACCGCCGAGTTCGGCGTCACGGCCCGGGCCCTGCGCTTTTACGAGGAGGAGGGGCTGCTCTCGCCCGAGCGGCAGGGCATGTCCCGGATCTACAGCAAGCGCGACCGGGCGCGGCTGGCCTGGGTGCTGCGGGCCCGCAATGTCGGCTTCAGCCTGGTCGAAATCCGCGAACTGATCGACCTGTATGATCTGGGTGACGGCCGGGTGGAGCAGCGGCGCGTCGCCATCATCAAGTGCAACGAGAAGATCGCCCAACTGCAGCAGCAGCGGGAGGATCTGGATGCCGCGATCGCCGAGATCTCGGGATTCGTCGCAACGATCGAGGCCCTGGAACTGCCGCGCAAGCGGTGATCGGGCCCCATTGCTGAAGGAGAGCTGACATGCCGACTTACAAGGCCCCGGCGCGCGACGCCCGGTTCATCATCAACGAGGTGCTGCGGATCGAGCAGTATGCCGATCTGCCGGGCTTCGATGCGGCGACGCCGGACTTGGTCGAAACCGTGCTGGACGAGGCCGGCAAGTTTGCCGCCGAGGTCTGGGCACCGCTCAACCTGCCCGGTGACCAGGAAGGCTGCACCCGGCATCCCGATGGATCGGTGACGGCGCCGACCGGGTTCAAGGACGCCTATCAGCAGTACGTCGAGGCGGGTTGGGGCACGCTGGGTATGCCGGCCGAGTTCGGCGGGCAGGGCCTCCCCCACGTGCTCGGCTTCGCGGTTGAGGAGTTCCTGTGCGCCGCCAACCAGTCGCTGGCGATGTATCCGGGCCTGACCAGCGGTGCCGTGAGCGCGCTGCTGACCAAGGGATCGGCGGAACAGCAGGCGCTTTACCTGCCGAAGATGGTGTCGGGCGAATGGACCGGCACGATGAACCTGACCGAGCCGCAGTGCGGGACCGACCTGGGCCTGATCCGCACCCGCGCTGTCCCGCAGATGGATGGCAGCTATGCCATCACCGGGACCAAGATCTTCATCTCCGCAGGCGAACACGACCTGTCCGAGAACATCATCCACCTCGTCCTCGCCAAGACCCCGGACGCGCCCGACAGCACCAAGGGCATATCGCTGTTCGTGGTCCCCAAGATCCTGGTCAATCCGGACGGGAGCCTTGGCGCACGCAACGCCGTGTCGTGCGGGTCGATCGAGCACAAGATGGGCATCCACGGCAATGCCACCTGCGTGATGAACTACGACGGGGCGACCGGCTACATGGTCGGCGAGGAGAACAAGGGCCTGGCCGCCATGTTCATCATGATGAACGCCGCGCGGTTGGGGGTGGGCATCCAGGGCGTGGCCCAAGCCGACGTCGCTTATCAGAACGGCGTATCTTATGCAGCGGAACGGCGGCAGGGCCGGGCGCTGACCGGGCCGGCCGAGCCGGGTGAGAAGGCCGACCCGCTGTTCGTTCACCCCGACGTGCGCCGGATGCTGATGGACGCCAAGGCCTTCACCGAAGGCGCGCGGGCGCTGGCATTGTGGTGCGGCCTGCTGGTCGACCTGTCGCATCTCGCCGCGACCGAGGAGGAGCGCCAGGCGGCCGATGACCTGCTGGGCCTGCTGACCCCGGTGATCAAGGGCTATGGCACCGACAAGGGCTATGACGTCGCCACCGCCATGCAGCAGATCTGGGGCGGTCACGGCTACATTGCCGAAAACGGCATGGAGCAGTTCGTCCGCGATGCCCGGATCGCCATGATCTATGAAGGCGCCAACGGAGTCCAGGCCATGGACCTGGTCGGCCGCAAGCTGCCGGCCCACATGGGGCGGGCGATCCAGACCTTCTTCGCCGTGGTCGATCGCGAATGCAGCGATGCGCGGGGCGACAACCGCCTGGCCGATGTCGCGGCCAAGCTCGAAAAGGCCAATGGCGAGCTCAAGGCCGCGACCATGTGGTTCATGCAGAACGGGATGGCCAACCCCAACAACGCCGGGGCCGGGGCGCACCACTACATGCATATCATGGGGATCGTCTCGCTCGGCCTGATGTGGCTGCGCATGGCGCGCACCGCGGCGGCCGCGCTCGATGCCGGCAGCGGCGATGCGGCCTATTACCAGGCCAAGCTCACCACCGCGCGCTTCTTTGCCGAACGCTATGCCCCCGATGCCGGAGCCCTGCGCCGCAAGATCGAGGGCGGAGCCGAAGCGGTGATGGCCCTGCCGCTGGAGGCCTTCGCCACGGCCTGAACCGCAAAGGGCCCCGGTCATTCGGATCGGGGCCCCTTCGGTTTTCCGACGTGTTCCGTCGCCCTCAGCCGAAGACCTCGTCGGCGAAGGACAGCAAGGCCGCCCAGCTCTGGCGATCAGCGCTGGCATCGTAGCCCAGTGCCTCCAGGCCCCGCCCGTCACTGCCCGGGTCGGTGAAGCCGTGCTTCACCCCGCCATAGCTGTGGAAGTGCCAGGGGTAACCCGCAGCATCCAGCTCTTCCCACAGCGCCAGGACCTTTTCGCGCGGGGCGAGCGGATCGGCATCGCCATGCAGCACCAGCACGCGGGGCTTGTGGGGACCGTCCGGATCGGCCGGCCGGTCCGTCTCGAACACGCCATGGAAGCTGGCCACAAAGGCCAGATCCGCCCCCTGCCGCGCGAGTTCCAGCACGGCCTGCCCACCCATGCAGTAGCCGATGGCCGCAGCCGGCAGCCCGGCCACACCGGGCAGCGCCCGCATCGCGGCCAGACCCGCCATGAGCCGGGCGCGATAATGATCCACATCGGCGCGCAGGGCTGCGGCCAGCGGGAACGAGGCCGCGAAATCGGCCACCGGCTCGCCATAGAAATCGCCAATGAAGGCCAGATAGCCCGCCTCGGCCAGGGCCGCCGCGCGACGTTCGATGGCGCCGGACACATTGGCAATGGTCGGCCAGACGAGGATCGCGGCGCGCGGCATGCCGGCCGGACGGGCCAGCCACCCGGTCAGGGCCGTGCCACGATCGGCGTAGGCGATGGGTTCAAGCGTGCTCATTCGGGCAGAAAGTCCGGAACCGAAAGATACCGCTCACCCGTGTCGTAGTTGAAGCCGAGTACCCGGCTTCCGGCGGGGAGCTCCTTCAACTTCTGGGCAATCGCGGCCAGGGTCGCGCCGGAGCTGATGCCCACCAGCATGCCCTCTTCGCGGGCGGCACGGCGGGCCCATTCCTTGGCGTCGGCCGGATCGACCTGGATCACCCCGTCAATCGACTGGGTATGGAGGTTGCCCGGGATGAAGCCGGCCCCGATCCCCTGGATGGGGTGGGGCGCCGGTTGTCCGCCCGAAATCACCGGGGACAGCGTCGGTTCGACCGCGAAGGCCTGAAGCCCGCTCCACGTCTGCTTCAGCGTTTCAGCGCAACCGGTCAGGTGGCCGCCGGTCCCGACGCCGGTGATCAGCACATCGATCGGCGCATCGGCGAAGTCGGCCAGGATTTCCTGCGAGGTGGTGCGGACGTGAACGGCGATGTTCGCCGGATTTTCGAACTGCTGCGGCATCCACGATCCCGGGATTTCGGCAAGCAGCTCACGCGCGCGCTCGATGGCGCCCTTCATGCCCTTTTCGCGGGGGGTGAGGTCAAACGAGGCGCCATAGGCCAGCATCAGCCGCCGCCGCTCGAGCGACATCGATTCGGGCATGACCAGGATCAGCCGGTAGCCCTTGACCGCCGCGACCATGGCCAGACCGATCCCGGTGTTGCCGGATGTCGGTTCGACGATCGTCCCGCCGGGCGCCAGGCTGCCATCGGCCTCGGCCGCCTCGACCATGGCGAGGGCGATGCGGTCCTTGATCGACCCGCCGGGATTGGCGCGTTCGCTCTTCACCCAGACCTCATGGTCGGGGAACAGGCGGGACAGGCGGACGTGCGGCGTGTTGCCGATCGTCGCCAGAATGGAATCCGCTTTCATGTGGCTCGCTCCTGCGGTGGGTTCATGGGTGGAACCCTAACGGATCGGCGGGCACTTTCGAGCAGGAAAATCTACTCCTCGGCAAAGCGCGTGGAGAAGGTGCGCGAACGGCGCAGCTCGGGAAACAGCAGGGCCCAGGCCGCGGTGACCGCCATCGCGCCGACCCCGCCCAGGACAACCGCCCCCGTCGCGCCAAGCAGCGCCGCGGCCACGCCGGACTGCATTTCCCCCAGCTCGTTCGAAGCCGAGATCGCCAGCCCCGAGATCGAGGATACCCGGCCGCGCATGGCGTTCGGCGTATTGAGCTGGACCAGGGCGCCACGGATATAGACCGACACCATATCGACCCCGCCCAGCGCCATCAGCAGGGCCAGCGAGACAAGGTAATGGCGTGACACCCCGAACAGCGCGGTCAGTGCGCCGAACAGCACCACCGACCACAGCATCTTCACGCCGACATTGCGCTCGATCGGACGGAACGAAAGGACGACAGCCACCAGCGCCGCACCGATCGCCGGTGCCGCCCGCATCTGCCCCAGTCCCGCCGGTCCGACCGGGACGCCGTTCCAGGTCAGGATGTCGCGGGCATAGACCGGCAGCAGCGCGGTCGCACCCGCCAGGAGGACGGCGAAGAGGTCCAGCGTGATGCAGCCGAGCAGCAGCCGCTCACGGCGGACAAAGCTGAACCCCTCGGCGATCTGGCGCAGGGGGTGGAGATCACGGGACAGGACGGGCTGGGCGAGCGGGGCGATCCGCAGCAGGCAGGCCATGCTGATCCCCAGCAAAGCAACGGCGATACCATAAGGCAGGGCAGGGCTGGTGGCATAGAGCAAGCCACCCAGCGCCGGGCCGGCGACCGATCCGGTCTGCCAGGCAATCGAGCTGAGGCTGATCCCCTTGGGCACCAGTCGCGCCGGGAGGATGCTGGGCCCGATCGAGGACACGGCCGGGCCGAAGAAGGCGCGGGCCACGCCGTGCAGCGAGGCCAGCCCGAACAGGGCGGGCAGGCTCAGCGCATCGGTCCAGGTCAGCGCGCCCAAGGCCAGCGCCATGACGAAATCCACCCCGATGGCGCCGGCGCCAACCTTGCGCCGATCATGACGATCCGCGACCAGTCCCGCGAAAGGCGCCAGCAGCAGCATCGGAACGAACTGCACCAGCCCGATAATCCCCAACTGGAACGCGGCCTGGGCGGGAGCCATCCCGTACTGGGCGCGGGCCACGTCATAGACCTGCCAGCCCAGCACCACGGCCATGCCGGTCGAGGCGATCACCGAACACAGCCGGGTCAGCCAGAACAGCCGGTAATCGGGAATCTGCAGCGGCGAACCAGGTTCACGCTGGGGATCGGTGTGGGAAGGGGTGCCAGTCACCAGCCGGCCATGGCAAAGCCATCCGCGCTTGCCAAGTCAACGTTGCAGTGCCGCGGATCCGCCGGGCTCTCCGCCAGGACCTAGGCCGGTCCGCCGAGGGGTCAGCGCCGGTTGCGCAACCGGGGATTGGGTTGCAGTTCGTCGATCAGGCCGATGAACTCGTTCATGCGGATGATCCGTTCGAACTGGAAGCCAGCACGATCACCGGACAGCCAGATCAGGTGCGCCTCGATCCGCCCGATGTGAGGCAGGCGGACGTTCACCCGCTCGCCCCGACCAAGGCCAAGATCGCCGCCCTGCGTCATGAACCCATGCGCCGACAGATTGACGATGCGCAGATGCAGATCGCCACGCTGGCGATGTTCCGCAATCAGGCGGAAGTCGACCGGATGGCGACTCGACCGACGCAAGTCGGTGACGGAAAGTTGTGCACCTAAGCCCATAACCGGCCTGCTTTCCCGTTGGCGGACGGCAGAACATTGCCGGAAAATGCCGAAAAAACGGTAAACTGACCGGCAAAGATTTGCCGGATAAACCCTAATTCGGGCGGAGGATTCCGTGCTTCTTCTTGCCCGAGGAGATCCGCCGCTCGGCACCCCCGGCAATGTGGAACGCCTCATCGGCCACGGCCTCGCCATCAACCTTGGCCCCGCCCCCGGCGATCAGCCGCTTCGCTTCTCCCCGGCTGGCGGCAAACCCGATTCCCACCAGGGCATCGACAATGGTGAGCCCTTCGGCCGGCAGGTCCAGCACCGGCAGGTCCTGGCCGAGCCCGCCACCGGCAAAGGTCGCCGCGGCCGTGGCCTCGGCGGCCGCTGCCGCCTCTGCTCCACGACACAGCTTGGTCACCTCGTTGGCCAGCACGACCTTGGCGGCATTGATCTCGCTGCCCGGCAAGGCCTCGAGCCGGGCGATCTCGTCAAGCGGCAGATCGGTAAACAGGCGCAGGAACCGGCCCACGTCGCGATCGTCAGCGTTGCGCCAGTACTGCCAGAAATCATAGGCGGGCAGGGCTTCGTCATTCAGCCAGACCGCACCGGCGGCGGTCTTGCCCATCTTGGCCCCGTCCGCGGTCGTCAGCAGCGGCGTGGTGAGGCCGAACATTTCGCGGCCCTCCATGCGGCGGGTCAGCTCGATCCCGTTGACGATGTTGCCCCACTGGTCCGATCCGCCCATCTGCAAGCGGCAGCCATGGCGCAGGGCCAGCTCACGGAAATCGTAAGCTTGCAGGATCATGTAGTTGAATTCGATAAAGCTCAGCGGCTGTTCCCGCTCGAGCCGCAGCTTGACCGAATCGAAGGTCAGCATGCGGTTGATCGTGAAATGCGGCCCCACGGTGCGCAGCAGATCGATGTAGCCCAGCTGGCTGAGCCATTCGTCGTTATCGACCATGATCGCGTCGGTCGGGCCATCACCGAAGCTGAGGAACCGCTCGAAGATGGTGTGGATCGAGGCGATGTTGGCCGCGATGCCCTCCGGCGTCAGCATCTTGCGGCTTTCGTCTTTGCCCGAGGGATCGCCGATCTTGGTGGTCCCGCCGCCCATCACCACGATCGGCTTGTGCCCGGTCTGCTGCAGGCGGCGCAGCATCATGATCTGCACCAGGCTGCCGACGTGGAGCGATGGCGCCGTCGCATCGAAGCCGATATAGCCCGGGACGATCTGGGTCGCGGCCAGCTGGTCGAGCCCGGCGGGATCGGTGAGCTGGTGGATGTAGCCACGTTCGTCGAGCAGGCGGAGCAGCGAGGAGGTGTAGGTCATGTCGGTTCCCGTTCAGGCGGGCGCGCCTAGCATGGAGTTGTCGCTTTGGGAACGCTGACCCTGGCGCCCCATGCCGATCATCCGCCGCTGCGGGTTCGCGCGATCGAGGCCGCCGTCATCGGTCTTGACCCATACTGGTTGCGGTTGCGCTGGCGGATCGAGGGCGCCGGCGCCGTGCTGGTCCCGCCGTTCGCGGGGAAGGGCCGGACCGACGGGCTGTGGCAGCAGACCTGCTTCGAGCTGTTCCTGCGCCAGCCGGGCGAGGATGGCTATGTCGAGCTTAATCTCAGCCCGTCCGAGCGCTGGGCCGCCTACGACTTTTCCGCCTACCGTGCCGGCATGGCCGACCGGCCGATGCCGCGCGATCCCGACTGCACGATCCGGGGGGCCAATGACCTGATGATCTTCGATGCGTCGATCCCGATGGCCGCCCTGCCGCCGCTGCCGTGGCAGTTCGGACTGACGGCCGTAATCGAGGAGGCCGTGGCCGATGCGGAGGCGGATGGTCCCATGGGCGAGGTGCGCACCGTCCGATCGTTCTGGGCCTTGCGCCATCCGGCCGGGGCGCCCGATTTCCACGCCCCCGCTTGCTTCGCGGCGCGGCTTGGGGCACCGCCCGAGGCATGAAGTTCGGCATCGACCGCCTGTTGGCGGACCCAGACCTGCGACGGCCGCTGGCCGGCAAGCGCGTTGCCCTGGTGGCGCATCCGGCATCGGTGACGGATCGGCTGGTCCATGCCCTTGATGCGCTGGCCGCTTGCCCCGATGTGGCTCTGTCGGCCGCGTTCGGACCGCAGCACGGCCTCAAGGGCGACAAGCAGGACAACATGGTGGAGACCCCGGACGAGCGCGATCCGCTCTACGGGATGCCGGTGTTCAGCCTCTACGGCGAGGTTCGCCGCCCGACCGCGGCAATGATGGATACGGCCGATGTCTTCCTGTTCGACCTGCAGGACCTGGGTTGCCGCATCTACACCTTCGTCACCACGCTGCTCTATTTGCTTGAGGAAGCGGCGCGGCACGGCAAGAGCGTTTGGGTGCTCGACCGGCCCAACCCGGCGGGGCGTCCGATCGAAGGCCTGACCCTGCGGTCGGGACAGGAGAGCTTTGTCGGGGCCGGGCCGATGCCGATGCGGCACGGGCTCACCCTGGGCGAAATGGGGCATTGGTTCATCCGTCAGTTCGGCCTTGATGTCGATTACCGGGTCATCGCGATGGAAGGCTGGCAGCCCGAGGCTGGCCCGGGCTGGGGCTGGCCCGACAGTCGGCTGTGGATCAACCCGAGCCCGAATGCCGCCAATCTCAACATGGCGCGGGCCTATGCCGGCACGGTGATGCTGGAAGGAACCACGCTGTCGGAAGGCCGGGGGACCACCCGGCCGCTCGAAGTGCTGTTCGGCGCGCCGGATGTCGATGCCCGTGCGGTTCGCCATGTGATGGAACAGCTGGCCCCGGATTGGCTGGCGGGCTGCGCCCTGCGCGAGTGCTGGTTCGAACCGACCTTCCACAAGCATGCCAAGAGCCTGTGCAGCGCGCTGATGATCCATGCCGAGGGCGCCTTCTACGATCACCACCGGTTCCGCCCCTGGCGGCTGCAGGCGCTGGCGTTCAAGGCGATCCGTCAGCTCTACCCTGACTATCCGCTGTGGCGCGACTTCCCCTACGAATACGAGTTCGAACGGCTGGCGATCGATGTGATCAACGGTGGCCCCGGCCTGCGCGAGTGGGTCGATGATCCATCGGCAGAGCCCGCTGACCTCGACGTCCTGACCGGGCATGACGAAGCGGAATGGGCGGAAACAACCCGCGATCTGCGAATCTACTGAACGCGTGATGCCGGCTTTACGCGGAGTTCAGAAAGTCGTGCTGTAAGCTGCGGCACTCCACAAGCCGAGGCCGCACATGTCGGGCTGCATTCATTGCCAAGCCACCAGCAGCGATCAGCTGTTCGTTCACAAGGGCTATCGCCTGGTCCGCTGCAGCGGCTGCGGGCTGGCCTACATCGCCAATCCCCCCTCGGCCGCCGAACTGGCCGAACTCTATGCCGCAGAGGGCGGGGGCACTTATCACGCCCAACTGCGCGATCCCGCGAACCCGGAAGTGGCGCGCATGGCGCAGATCGCCGAGCGACATCTGGACTTTGTCCGCACCGTCGCCACGACCGGGCGGTTGGTCGACCTGGGATGTTCGACCGGGGCTTTTCTGGGCAAGGCCAAGGCTGCGGGCTTCGAGGCGAGCGGGATCGAATATGCCCGCGACTCCGCCCACTTTGCCGCAGAGATGACGGGGTGCCCGGTGGAGCATGGAACCTTGGCCGACAGTTCAGTCGCGCCGGGATCGCTGGACGTGCTGTGCGCCTTCGACGTGATCGAACACGTTCCCGATCCGGCTGACGATCTGGCCCGGATGTACGGATTGCTCAAGCCCGGCGGTTGGCTGGTCCTGTCCACCCCCAACATCGATGGGCTGTTTCCGCGCCTGTCGTTCCCGCTGGCCGGGGTCCTGGGGCACTGGCCCCACCCGGAACCCCCGCATCACCTCTACCAGTTCAGCGTGGCGACGCTGAGCGCCATGCTGCGCACGGCCGGGTTCGAGCCCGGTCCCGTCCGCCATTGCAACATCGATCTCAGCTATACCTTCGGCCAGTTCCCCGCCTTGCTGCGCATGCCGCAGCGGCTCGCCTACGCCATGGTCTTCGCCCCCTTCGCCAAGCTGGGCCCGCTTGTGGGAATGGGGGACTGGTTCTACATCGCGGCGCGCAAGCCGGCCTGATCGGGCCATAAAAGCCGGGCCAGGCAGGCCAGGTGTATCAGGCCGGATCAGCCCCGCTTGCGGGTCAGCTCGCGCATTGCCTCGTCCAGGCCGCCCAGCGTCAGCGGATACATCCGGTCATGGAACAGGTCGCGGATCATCCGGTTCGACTGGCTGTAGCCCCATGACCGTTCCGGCTCCGGGTTGATCCAGACGCTGGCGGGATAGGTGTTGACGACGCGCTGCAGCCACACCCCTCCGGCCTCGGGATTGAAGTGCTCGACCGAGCCGCCCGGCTGCGCGATCTCGTAAGGGCTCATCGCCGCATCGCCCACGAAGATCACCTTGTAATCGTGACCGTACTTGTGAAGCAGGTCCCAGGTCGGCGTGCGTTCCGAGCTGCGGCGGCGATTGTCCTTCCACACGCTTTCGTACAGGCAATTGTGGAAGTAGAAGAACTCCAGGTTCTTGAACTCGCTGGTCGCGGCGCTGAACAGCTCCTCGACCAGCTTGATGTGCGGGTCCATCGATCCGCCCACGTCGAGAAACAGCAGGACCTTGACCGCGTTGTGCCGCTCCGGACGCATGTGCATATCCAGATAGCCCTGCCGCGCGGTGCCACGGATCGTGGCGTCCAGATCAAGCTCTTCCGCGGCACCCTCGCGGGCGAAGCGGCGCAGGCGGCGCAGCGCGACCTTGATGTTCCGCGTGCCGAGCTCCCGCGTGGCATCGAGGTTCCGGAAATCCCGCCGATCCCACACCTTGACCGCGCGCTTGTGGCGGCTCTCCCCGCCGATCCGCACCCCTTCCGGGTTGTAGCCGGAATTGCCGAAGGGGCTGGTGCCGCCGGTTCCGATCCATTTGTTTCCGCCCTGGTGCCGGCCTTCCTGCTCTTCGAGCCGCTGCTTGAGCGTCTCCATGATATCATCCCATGATCCCAGCGCCTTGATCTGTTCCATTTCTTCGGGCGTCAGGAACTTCTCGGCGATGGCCTTGAGCCAGTTTTCCGGGATCTCAACCGGCTGCTGGCCATAGTCGGTCAGAACCCCGCGAAAGACCTTGGCGAAGACCTGGTCGAAGCGGTCGAGCAGGCCCTCATCCTTCACGAAGACGGCCCGCGACAGGTAATAGAACTCCTCCGGCGAGCGTCCGATGACCTCGCGGTCGAGCGCCTCGAGCAGGATCAGGTGCTCCTTGAGCGAGGCCGGAATTCCGGCGGAGCGCAGTTCATCGAGAAAGGTCAGGAACATCGGTCAGCTTTCCCGCCGGATGCCGTGGACGGCCGACACCAGCATGAACGAGATGTACATCAGCAGATACCAGGCGCCCAGCTTGGTCCATGACACCAGGTGCCAGCCTTCACGCTGGTCCGGATAGAGCCAAGCGCGCGAGAAAGTGCCCAGATTCTCGGCGAACCAGATGAACAGGGCCACCAGCAGCCAGCCCAGCAGCAGCGGCATCCAGCGTTCCACCCGCCACACGGTGAAATGGATGCGCGTCCGCGCAAAGATCAGGCCGAGGGCGGCGAACAGGACCAGGCGCAGATCGACGATCCAGTGGTGCGCAAAGAAGTTCACATAGATCGCCACGGCGAGGATCCAGGCCCATCCCAGCGGTGGAAAGCCGCTGAACCGAAAGTCGAGGATGCGCCAGACCCGGGCGATGTAGCTGCCCACGGCGGCATACATGAACCCGGAAAACAGTGGCACGCCCCCGATCCTGAGCATTGCCCGTTCGGGATAGTGCCACGATCCCACCGCGGTCTTGAACAGCTCCATCACCGTGCCGACAACGTGAAAGGCCAGGATCACCTTGGCCTCGTCCAGCGTTTCGAGCCGCAGGGCCAGCATCCCGCACTGGATCGCCACGGCGGCGAGGGTCAGGGCATCGTAGCGGGCCAGGGCGGCCTGTGGCGGATACCACAGGTGAGTGGCCAGCAGCAGCGCCAGCATCAACCCGCCGAACAGGCAGGCCCAGGCCTGCTTGATGCCGAACAGGACAAATTCGTAAAGCCAGGCCATGGGCCCGGGGCGAGGCTCGAACCGCTCCATCCGGGCGCGGATGGCGGCCAGCCGGGTTCCGGCCAGGGCCTTGCCCCGGGGTTCCGGACCGGACCCGAACTCCGGCGCCATCACCCGGCAGGCGGGGGGGGCGGAGCAGGGGCGGGAGGTTGCCCGGGCCAACGCTCCAGCGCCGGATCAATACAGGCCCAGGCCGGCGCCTCATCGGTCCAGATCACCACTTCGGGACGCAGGCCGTGGGGCTCGTCGATCACGCCGAAACGGACGGTCATCAGATGCGGCCGCGCCGAGCTTTGGGCGTAGACCTGTGTGCCGCATGACGGGCAGAAGTGGTGCGTGAGGGTGTTGCCGCTCGCCGCGGTCCATGTCGAATGCCGCAAAGGCCCGGCGATGGAGACGGCCTCAGTGGGGAAGATCGCATTGTGGCTCGGCCCACCGGCCGCGATCTGCTGACACTGGAGGCACCAGCACTGGCGCGTCCCGACCGGTGCGTCCTTGATCTGCAGGGTTACGGCGCCACAAGCGCATCGTCCGCTATAGGTCATCGCCAGGCTCCATCATGGGCGACCCCGGTCCCTGAGCGTATCGTGGTAGCGCAGGATCGAAGGGCGCCCAGTGCGGGGCACTGGCTGCCCAGATATAGGCTGTCGGGGCCATGAGGCCGGGATCGTCCAGAGTGCCCGCCCGGATCCGGATCGGCTGGGTTGCGGGGGGCTCGACCGTCCGGCTGTAAATCTGCGCTCCGCAGGTGGGGCAAAATCCCCGTTCCACCGTATTGCCGCTGTCGGCTGTCATCCGGAACGTACCGAGCCCACCGTCAAAGGCCGCAGCCTCTTCCGGAAACAGCACATTGACGGTCGGCGATCCGCTGGCGATGCGCTGGCAATCCCGGCACCAGCACATCCGTGCTCCGACCGGCTCTGCCGAAATGCTGAAGCGAACCCTGCCGCACAGGCAGCCGCCCTCGTGCGCCATGGTCAAGCCCCCCGCCGCGCCATGAAGGCCAGACGTTCAAACAGCATGATGTCCTGTTCGTTCTTCAGCAAGGCCCCATGCAGCGGCGGGATGGCCTTGGTCGGGTCACGGTTCTGCAGAACGTCGAGCGGCATGTCCTCGGCCAGCAGCAGCTTCAGCCAGTCGAGCAGTTCGCTGGTCGAGGGCTTCTTCTTCAGCCCCGGGACCTCGCGCACCTCGTAGAAGATTTCCAGCGCCTTGCTGACCAGCACCTTCTGGATGCCGGGGAAGTGGACATCGATGATCGCCTGCATGGTCTCGCGATCGGGGAACTTGATGTAGTGGAAGAAGCAGCGGCGCAGGAAGGCGTCGGGCAGTTCCTTCTCATTGTTCGAGGTGATCACGACGATCGGCCGGTCCTTGGCGGCGATGCGTTCCTGGGTCTCGTAGACGTCGAAGCTCATCCGATCGAGCTCCTGCAGGAGGTCGTTCGGAAACTCGATGTCGGCCTTGTCGATCTCGTCGATCAGCAGGACCGGGAGCTGGGGGCTGGTGAAGGCCTCCCACAGCTTGCCCTTCTTGATGTAGTTACGAATGTCGTGAACCCGCTCGTCGCCCAGTTGGCCATCACGCAGCCGGGCCACCGCGTCGTACTCGTAAAGGCCCTGCTGGGCCTTGGTGGTCGATTTGACGTTCCATTCGATCAGCGGCGCCCCCACGGCGCGCGCGATCTCATGGGCCAGGACGGTCTTGCCGGTGCCCGGCTCGCCCTTGACCAGGAGCGGTCGGCGCAGCAGCACCGCCGCATTGACCGCGACCTTGAGATCGTCGGTCGCCACATAATCCTTCGTGCCTTCAAACCGATGCATCATTCAGTCCACTGCCCATCGAGCCCGCAGGCTATGGCCAGGCAACGGTAGCGGCAAGTCCCAATCGAACGGATCGTCGGATGGGCTGGTGTGGGGTGACCGATGGTCGGGTGAAGGTGATCGCCGCACAAACGGGGCGATCACCCCACCGGGAAACACGTGATCAGAGACGAGAGCCTCTGCGGGCTTCTCGAGCGAATGCGGCTCGGGCGCCGACCCGGGCCGTCCTTACGCAACCGCTGACCTCCACCCTAGGGCTTCGTCGGCACATTAATTGGACAAATTCGTCATCACGCAAAAAATGATGACTTTTACCCGCATCAAGCCATCAGGCGTCGATCAGTTCGGGATCGATCTCGCCCGCGCGGTTCTGGATGAACATGAAGCGGTGTTCCGGGTTGCGGCCCATCAGGCGGTCCACCAGGTCCTTCACCGCGGCCCGACCCTCGTACTCGGGGGGCAGCGTGATACGCACCAGCGAGCGCGATGCCGGGCTCATCGTGGTCTCCCGCAACTGCTGCGGGTTCATCTCGCCCAGACCCTTGAACCGCGACACCTCGACCTTCTTGCCCTTGAACCTGGTCGCCTCCAGCTCGGCGCGGTGCAGGTCGTCGCGGGCATAGGCGCTGACCGAACCGCTGGTCAGGCGATAGAGCGGCGGCTGCGCCAGATAGAGATGCCCGCGCCGGACCACCTCGGCCATCTCCTGGAAGAAAAAGGTCATCAGCAGCGTGGCGATATGGGCGCCGTCGACGTCGGCATCGGTCATGATGATGATGCGGTCATAGCGCAAAGCGTCTGGGTTGCAGTCCTTGCGACTGCCACAACCGAGGGCGAGCAGCAGATCGGCGATTTCCTGGTTGGCGCGGATCTTGTCGGCCGTCGCGCTGGCGACGTTCAGGATCTTGCCACGGATCGGGAGGATCGCCTGGGTCTTGCGATCGCGCGCCTGCTTGGCGCTGCCCCCGGCCGAATCGCCTTCGACGATGAACAGCTCGGTCTCGCCATCGCCTTCGCCTGAACAGTCGGTAAGCTTGCCGGGCAGGCGCAGCTTGCGGGCATTGGTAGCGGTCTTGCGCTTGACCTCGCGCTCGGCCTTGCGGCGCAGCCGCTCGTCCATGCGCTCCATCACATAGCCGAGCAGCGCCTTGCCGCGCTCGAGATTGTCCGACAGGAAGTGGTCGAAATGATCGCGCACCGCGTTCTCGACCAGTCGGGCCGCCTCGGGGCTGGTCAGGCGGTCCTTGGTCTGGCTCTGGAACTGGGGATCGCGGATGAAGACCGACAGCATCACCTCGCTGCCGGTGATCACGTCCTCCGGAGCGATGTCCTTGGCCTTCTTCTGCCCGACCAGCTCGCCGAAGGCCCGGACCGCCTTGGTCAGGGCCGCCCGCAGCCCCTGTTCGTGCGTGCCGCCGTCGGGCGTGGGAATGGTGTTGCAGTAATAGCTGAAGGCCCCGTCCGACCACAGCGGCCAGGCGATGGCCCATTCGACCCGACCCTGCTGCTCGCCCCGGTCATTGGCCGGGAAATCCTGCGACCCCCGGAAGAACTCGCTGGTCACGCACTCGCGCGTGCCCAATTGTTCGGCAAGGTGATCGGCCAGGCCGCCGGGGAACTGGAACACGGCCTCGGCCGGAACCTCCTCGCTGGCGAGGGAGGCCGCGCACTTCCAGCGGATCTCGACCCCGGCGAACAGGTAAGCCTTCGACCGGACCAGTTTGAACAGGCGGGCCGGCTTGAACTTCGCGTCGACCCCGAAAATCTCGAGATCGGGCACGAAGGTCACCGTGGTGCCGCGCCGGTTGGGGGCATTGCCGATCTTTTCCAGCCGGGTGGTCGGCAGGCCGCAGGAAAACTCCTGGGCGTAAAGCTCCTTGTTGCGCGCCACTTCGACCCGGGTCAGGGTCGACAAGGCGTTGACCACCGAAATGCCGACACCGTGCAGACCGCCCGAGGTGGCATAGGCCTTGCCCGAGAACTTGCCGCCGGAATGCAACGTGGTGAGGATCACCTCCAAAGCCGACTTGCCGGGATAGCGGGGATGCTCGTCGACCGGAATGCCACGGCCGTTGTCGGCAATGGTCAGGCGGTTGCCTTCCTCCAGGGTCACCTCGATCCGATTGGCGTGCCCGGCAACGGCCTCGTCCATGGCATTGTCGAGCACCTCCGCGGCCAGGTGGTGCAAGGCCCGCTCGTCGGTGCCGCCGATGTACATGCCCGGGCGACGACGCACCGGTTCCAGCCCTTCGAGGACCTCGATGGCCGAACCGTCGTAGGTTTCCCCGGAGCCCGCAGGCAGCTTCTCGAACAGATCGTCGGACATGGGCCGGACTATACGGGCCGGGTGATTCCGGGCGCAAGCGTCCGGTGGGGGTTATCGTCAGGGTTGACGGGGCCAGGCCGGTTCCGCCGACCGGGTCAATCCTGGAAGCGCGCCGGGGCAGGGCTGACCGTCGTGACCCCACCGACCCGCACCTCGTTCACCTCGAACGCGCGCTCGACCCGGCCGTTCTCGGCGAACCGGAACGGACCGTCCAGCCCAAGAAACCCGCCGCGGTCGCCCAACCGCCCGGTCGGAAAGACCGAGCCCGGCTTCCATTCGCGTGCGACCCGCAAGGTCAGCAGCACCGCGTCATAGCCCAGGGTCGCGATGCGGTAGGGCTTGGCGCCGAAGCGCGACTGGTAGCTGTCGGCGAATTGCAGGAAACGCCCGTCGGGCACGGCGGAGTACCACGCCCCGGCAAGGGCCGCGCCGCCGATCGCGGCGCCGTCGCCGCTCCACAGTTCGGTGCCGAGCAGCCGCACCGGGGTCTTTGCGCCCTTGAAGGCCGGCGCGGCGAGCGCCGCGAACCGCCCGCTGTCACCGATCAGCACGGCGTCGAAGGCCCCGCGGGTGCGCAGCCGGCGGGCCGCGCTGACCACCGAGGTGTTGCCCCGCGCATAGGTTTCGGTGGCGACGACCGTGCCGCCGGCTTCCAGCACCGCGGTGTGGAACGCGGCGGCGGCGCGCTGGCCATACTCGCCATCGGGCACGAGGGCCGCGAACCGGCTGAGCCCGCGCGACCGGGCGAAGCGCACCGTGCGGGCGATGGACTGTTCGGGCAGGCTGCCCATGATGAAGGTGCCGGGCGAGGCCACCCCGATATCGTTCGAAAAGGCAATGATCGGCACCCGGGCGGGAAGCGCCACGGCAGCGGCGGCCGTGGCCTCGTCCCCCATCAGCGGGCCGAGGATCAGCTTGTTGCCGTCGGCAATCGCGCGCGTGGCGGCCACGGCCGGGCCGGCTGCGGTATCGTAAGTGGTCAGGCGCAGGTTGCCCGCACCGGTGTCGAGCAGGGCCATGGTCGTGGCATTGGCAAGGCTTTGCCCCACCGCCGCGTTGGGGCCGGACAGCGGCACCAGCAAGGCCACCCGGTGGCGCTGCTGATCGGCCGGCAGGGTCGTGGCGCTCGGCTGTTCCGGCGCGGGAGCGACGGGGGGAGCCTTGGGGACAACGGTGCAGCCCGCCACCAGAGCCAGGGCACCGCTGACGAGCAGGCCGCGCCGATCGAATTTCCCGCCGAACATCCTTGCCGCACCCTCCTATCGTGGTCCATGAGCGCGATCATGGCCACGCCTCTCGAACCCGGGCTCTACATCGTCGCCACGCCGATTGGCAATCTGGGCGACGTGTCGCAACGCGCGAAGGACACACTCGGTTCCGTCGCCGCGGTGGCTTGCGAGGATACGAGGGTTACTGGAAAACTGCTTCAACTGCTGGGCCTGAAGCAGCGGCTCATCCGCTACGACGATCACGCCAGCGATGCCACGCGAGACCATCTTTTACAGATCGCAGCCACCTCTCCCCTGGCCCTGGTCAGTGATGCCGGCACCCCGCTGATCTCCGATCCGGGCTATCGCCTGGTGCGCGAGGCCCGGGCGCGTGGAGTGGCCGTGACCAGCATCCCCGGGCCGAGCGCGGCGACCGTGGCGCTGACCCTGTCCGGGCTGCCGAGCGACCGCTTTTTGTTCGCCGGTTTCCTGCCCAACAAGGACAAGGCCCGCGGCGATGTTCTGCAGGAGCTGGCCGCAGTGCGGGCCACCCTGGTGTTCTACGAAACCGCGCCACGGTTGATCGACAGCCTGGCTGCGATCGGGCGCACCCTGCCGGGCCGCGAGGTGGCCGTGGCGCGCGAGCTGACCAAACGCTTCGAGGATTGCCGGACCGGCACCGTGCAGCACCTGATCGCTCACTACGAGGCGCACCCAGCCAGGGGCGAGATCGTGCTGCTGGTCGCGCCGCCGGGCGAGGCCGAGCCGCCCGGCGAGGCCGATGTCGACGCGCTGCTGCGCGCCGCCCTGGCCACCGGCAAGCCCTCGCAGGCGGCGGGGCAGGTCGCGAAGGCCACCGGTCTTGACCGCAAGCAGCTCTACGCCCGGGCGCTGGAGCTGAAGTGACCCGGCAGGCGGCGGAGCGGTCAGGACGGCGCGGCGAGGTTCTTGCCGGCTGGTACCTCCGCCTGAAGGGCTGGCGCATCGTCGCCCGGCGGGTACGAACCGCCCGGGGAGAGGTTGACCTGGTGGCGCGACGCGGCCGGGTGGTCGCCTTCGTCGAGGTCAAGTGGCGGCGGACCGCCGATGAGCTGGCCGGAGCGCTCGACCAGCACCGTCTGCGCCGGGTGGTGGCCTGTGCCGAGGCCGTTGCCGCCCGCTATGCCGGCGCGGGCGATACGGTGCGGATCGATGCGATCCTGCTTGCACCCGGCCGCTGGCCGCGCCACATCGCCAACGCCTCGCTCGCCTGAGCGCCCTCGATCGGAACAGGAATGCCCATGACCCTGCGCGTCGCGGTCCAGATGGACCCGCTCGAAACGATCAATATCAACGGGGATTCGAGCTTCCACCTGATGCTCGCCGCGCAGGCGAGGGGGCATGAACTGTGGCACTACGACGTTGGCAGCCTGGCCTATGATACGATGAGCGGTGCGGGCGGGCGCGTGACGGCCTGGGCGGCTCCCGTCACCGTCCAGCGCGTTGCGGGCGATCACTTTCAGCGCGGGGACTATCGGAAGATCGATCTCGGCGCCGAGATCGACGTGGTGCTGATGCGCCAGGATCCCCCGTTCGACCTGGGCTACATCACCGGAACCCATATCCTTGAGCGGCTCGCTGGCGAGACACTGGTGGTCAACGATCCGGTGTCGGTGCGCAATGCGCCGGAGAAGGTCATGGTGCTGGACTTCGCCCGGTTCATGCCGCCGACCCTGGTGGCCCGGCGGATCGAGGATGTGAAAGCGTTTCAGGCGCGCAATATCGCTCAGGGCCTGGGTGGCGATCTGGTGATCAAGCCCTTGCACGGCAATGGCGGCAAGGCCGTGTTCCGGATCCCGGCCGACGGCAGCAACCTGGGCGCGTTGATCGAGATGTTCCACAATGCCTGGGTCGAACCGTTCATGGTCCAGCCTTTCCTTCCCGGCGTGGCCAAAGGTGACAAGCGGATCGTGCTGGTCGATGGCGAGGTGGCCGGGGCGATCAACCGCAAGCCGGGCGAGGGGGAGTTTCGCTCCAACCTGGCGGTCGGCGGATCCGCCGAGCCCTGCGATCTGACCGCCCGCGAGGAGGAGATCTGCGCCGCTCTGGGGCCGGTGCTGAAGCAGCAGGGGTTGGTCTTCGTGGGGATCGACGTGATCGGCGGCGAGTGGCTGACCGAAATCAACGTCACCAGTCCCACCGGGATCGTCGCGATCGACCGGTTCAATGGCAGCGATACCGGCGGCCTGATCTGGGATGCGATCGAGACCCGCCATGCGGCGATGCTCCGGGGGTAATGGAACCAGGCCGCGCTGGGACCGTCCAGACCCATATCCCGCTCAGCCTGAGCCTGTCGAAGGCCACGCGCAATTCCGGCCCGGAGCGACATGAACGACTGGATCATCCACCTGATCGAACAGGGCGGATACGCTGGCATCTTCGTGCTGATGGTGCTGGAGAACGTGTTCCCGCCGATCCCATCGGAGCTGATCATGGGCATGGGGGGAATTGCCGTGGCCCATGGCTCGATGCGCTTCTGGCCGCTGCTGTTTGTCGGCACGGCCGGATCGACCCTGGGCAATTACGTCTGGTTTCTGCTGGGTGACCGCTTCGGTTACCAGCGGCTGAAACCGATCGTCGGGCGCTGGGGCCGATGGCTGACCATGGACTGGCACGACGTGGAGCGGGCCACCGCCTTCTTCCAGCGCCATGGCCAGTGGGTGGTCTTCGCCATGCGCTTTTCACCGTTCCTGCGCACGATGATCTCGCTGCCGGCCGGGCTCGCGCACATGCGCCATGGCCGCTTCCTGCTGTTCACCTTCGCCGGGGCGGCGGTGTGGAATACCCTGCTGATCCACGGCGGACGGCTGGTCGCGCAGTACCTGTCCGCCTTCGAGGACGTGATCGGTTATGCCGTGCTCGGCCTGACCGGGCTGTTCGTCGTGTGGTATCTGTGGCGCGTGATCACCTGGCGCCCGCGCGACTGAGCCGGCACTGACGGTTACTGTTCACGCGGGTGGGCATGGCGATAGACGTCGAGCAGGGTGGCGGCATCGACCCTGGTGTAGATCTGGGTCGAGCCCAGGCTGGCGTGGCCGAGCAGTTCCTGCAGGCTGCGCAGGTCCGCCCCCGCGCCCAGCAGGTGGGTGGCGAAGCTGTGCCGCAGGGCGTGCGGAGTCGCGCTGTCGGGCAGGCCCAGTGCGATCCGGGCGCGGGCCACCGCCTTCTGCACCAGTCCCGGCGCCAGCGGACCGCCCCGGGCCCCGCGGAACAGGGCCGTCTCCCGCGTGATCGGCCAGGGGCACTTGGCGACGTAGTCGGCCACGGCCTCGCGCACGAGGGGGAGGACCGGGACCATCCGCTGCTTGCTGCCCTTGCCGGTGACGACAATCGTCTCACCCAGCGGCAGGGCCGCACCGGTCAGGGCCAGGGCCTCGGCAATGCGCAGGCCGCTGCCATAGAGCAGGAGCAGCACGGCGCGATCGCGCGCACCGATCCACTCCGCGTTCGCCTCGTCATGGACCATGGCCGCCAGGCTAACCGCGTCATCGGGCGTGATCGGGCGGGGGATGCTCTTCTTCACCCGGGGCGCACGGACCCGCGGGGCCTGGGCTTCGGGCACCCCGGCCTGGGCCCGGGCGAAGGCGAGGAAGGCCTTCAGCGCCGAGAGTTCGCGGGCGGCCGAGATATTGGCCAACCCGTCCCCACGGCGCGCCGCGAGGTGCTGGCGCAGGGCAGGGCCGTCAAGGGTCGCCAGATCGGTCCAGTCCGCGTCGGGCCGTCCGTCCAGCAGGCGGGCCGCCGTGGCGACATAGGCGCGAACCGTATGCGGCGAGCGGCGGCGGCCGTGCGCGAGATGCCCGTGCCAGGCCTCCAGCAGCTCGGCCCGGGAGCTCACGAGGCCACCAGCCCGGCCGGAACCAGCTCGCCCAGCAGGGCATCGAGGACCGAGACCCCGCCCGGCGCGACCCCGATCCGCTCCCCGGCCGCCCAGACCAGGCCCTGGCGCTGGTAGAAGGCGAAGCGGTCGCGGTCGATCAGGTCCGCCTCGGCCAGTCCGCAGCGCCGGGAGAGCGCGGCCAGATCGATCCCCTCGGTCAGACGCAGTCCCATCAGCAGGGCCTCGCTCGCCTGCTCGACCAGCGGCAGCGCGCGCTCCTCCGCCACGCCGTGGCCCTGCCCGGCCACGGCGGCGAGCCAGTTCTCCGGCTTGCGATGGCGCACGGTGGCCCGTCCCCCGCGCCGGCCATGGGCGCCCGGGCCGATCCCGGCATAGTCCTGGTAACGCCAGTAGGTCAGGTTGTGGCGGCTCTCCTCACCCGGGCAGGCATGGTTGCTGATCTCGTAGGCGGGAAGCCCGCGGGCGGCGGTCATGGCCCGGGTCAGGTCGAACAGGTCGGCGGCCTGGTCATCGTCGAGCGGCGTGAAGGCGCCGTCGCGGACCATGGTGGCGAAGCGGGTGCCCGGCTCGATGGTCAGTTGGTAGAGCGAGAGGTGACCGGTGCCGAAGCCCAGCGCGCGCTCCAGTTCGGCCTGCCATTGTGCCGCCGTCTGGTCGGGCCGGGCATAGATCAGATCGAAGCTGACCCGCCCGAAATGGCGCTGGGCCACGTCCAGTGCGGCCAGCCCCTCGGCCACGCCGTGCAGGCGGCCCAGAAACCGCAGCGCCGCATCGTCGAGCGCCTGCAGCCCGAGCGATACCCGGTTGATCCCGGCCACGGCCAGATCGGCGAAGCGTCCGGCCTCGACCGACGAGGGGTTGCCTTCGAGCGTGATCTCGATCCCCGGGGCAAAATCCCACAGCCGCTCGGCCTCGGCCAGCAGGGCGGCGACCAGCGCCGGGGGCATCAGCGAAGGGGTGCCCCCGCCGAAGAAGATGCTCTCCAGCGGCTCACCCCCGGCCAGCAATGCCTCGTGCCGCATGTCGGCCAGCAGCGCCGCCTGCCAATGGGCGTAGTCGACGCTGTCACGGACATGGCTGTTGAAGTCGCAGTAAGGGCACTTCTTCAGGCAGAACGGCCAGTGGATGTAAAGCGCTCGGGCCATCGTGATCCCCTATCGCACCAAGCCCCGTTCCAAAACCCGTTTCAAGCGCGCCCCTGTCCCGATCACCCTCCGGCAGGGAGCGGGGGGATGCAAGACCGCGAACTTCACAAAGATCACCCACAGAAAGCATGGCAAAAGTTTGGGGATTGGGTGGATTGCAAACACAAGCCTGGAACCCCCACCCCCATCCCCTCCCCAACGGGGAGGGGAGCGAGACTTGCCCTGCCGCAGGTGGGGCTAGTCGCAGCGGGGAGGGGGCTCAACAGTCGAGTTTGCAAACGACCCGATCGCCAAACGTTCCGGGTGCGGGATCGCGACACCCGTGGCGGATCGACGATGGGAAAGAGCCGTGCGCAGCATGACACGGCCCAGGGGTGTAGGACAGGTCAGTCCGCAAACTGGTCCGCGACCAGCTTGGCGAAGGCATCCGCACGGTGGCTGATGCGGTGCTTGTCGGCGGGGTCGATCTCGGCGAAGGTCAGGGTTCCGCCCAGGGGAACGAACACCGGATCATAACCGAACCCCAGCGCGCCGCGCGGCGGCCAGGTGAGCGTGCCGTCGACCCGGCCCTCATAGACCGCGCTCGCCCCGTCGGGCCAGGCGATCGCCAGCACGCAGGCGAACCACCCGGACCGATCGACGCTGGGCCCCTGCTCGGCCAGCAGCCCTTCGACCTTGCCCATCGCCATGTACCAGTCGCGACCCTGCCAGTCCTGGCCCGGCTCGCCCTCGAACCACTGCCGTTCCGCCCAGTCGGCGGTGTAGACCCCCGGGCGCCCGCCGAGCGCGACCACGCAAAGGCCCGAATCGTCGGCGAGCGCGGGCAGGCCCGCCGCCTCGGCCGCGACCCGCGCCTTGATCAGGGCATTCTCGACAAAGCTCGTGCCGGTCTCGGCCGGTTCGGGCAGACCCAGCTCGCCAGCCGAAACGCAGTCAACACCATAGGGCGCCAGCAGGGCGGAGATTTCGCGCAGCTTGCCCGCGTTGTGCGTGGCGATGACGAGCTTGCCGGCGAGCCTGTGCCCCGCGGTCGCGGCCATGGCTCAGCCCTTGGCCCGGGCCACGGCCTCGGCCTGGGCGGCGAAGATCCGCTCGCAGCCGATCCGCGCGAGGCGCAGCAGGCGCAGCAGGCCCTCTTCGTCGTAGGTCGCGCCTTCGGCCGTGGCCTGGACCTCGGCGATCTTGCCACCCTCGATCAGAACGAAGTTGGCGTCGGCGTCGGCCGCGCTGTCCTCGATGTAGTCCAGGTCGAGCACCGGGGTGCCCTGGTGAATGCCGCAAGACACCGCCGCGACCTTGGCGGTCATCGGGTCTTCCTTGATCAGGCCCTGGGCCATCAGCTTGTCGATCGCGATGCGCAGCGCCACCCAGGCGCCCGAGATCGAGGCGGTGCGGGTGCCCCCGTCAGCCTGGATGACGTCGCAGTCGAGCACGATCTGCCGCTCACCCAGCTTCTTAAAATCGCACACGGCGCGCAAGGACCGGCCGATCAGCCGCTGGATTTCCTGGGTCCGGCCCGACTGCTTGCCCTTCGCCGCCTCGCGGCTGCCGCGGGTGTGCGTGGCGCGGGGCAGCATCGAGTATTCGGCCGTGACCCAGCCTTCGCCCTTGCCGCGCAGGAAGGGCGGAACCTTCTCCTCGACGCTGGCGGTGCAGATCACTTTCGTGTCACCGAAGGAAACCAGCACCGATCCTTCGGCATGTTTGGTGTAGTGCGGTTCGAACGACAGGGTCCGCATTTCGTCGGGCGCACGGCCGGAAGGGCGCATCGGAGAAGTCCTCGCAAGGGAATGGAACGGATGATCGCCCGCGCGTTTGGCGCTTCGGGCTTGAGGCTGCAAGAGCACAGCTTAAATAGGGGACTGGAAAAATGCCCACTGTGCCCATCACCGAACTGACCGACCGTGCCCGCGAGATCTTCCGTCTGGCGGTGCAAGGCTATCTGGAATCGGGGCAGCCGGTCGGTTCGAAGACCCTGGCCGGGGCCGGAGGGCTGAAGTTGTCCCCGGCCTCGATCCGGTCGGTCCTGCACGACCTGGAAATGCTGGGGCTGCTGGCGGCGCCCCACACCAGCGCCGGCCGCATGCCGACCGAAGTGGGCCTGCGCCTGTTCGTCGACGGGATGATGCAGGTGGCCGAGCCGACCGCCGAGGAGCGCGCGGCAATCGTCCGGCGGCTTACGGCGCCGGGGCCGGTCGAAGCCGCCCTGGCCGCCACCTCGGCGCTGCTGTCGGACCTGTCGGCCTGTGCCGGGCTGGTCATGGTGCCCCGGCGCGAGCCCGTGCTGCAGCACCTCCAACTGGTGGCACTGGCGCCGGGAAGGGCCCTGGCGATCCTGGTCGGCGAGGATGGCGCGGTCGAGAACCGGGTGGTCGACATTCCCCCGGGCGTGACCGCCAGCGCCCTGCAAGAGGCGTCGAACTATCTCTCGGCCCGGCTGGGCGGTCGCACCCTGGCCCAGGCGGTCGCGGCGATCCGCGCCGACATCGCCGCCGGGCGCACCGCGCTGGATACGGCGAGCCGCGATCTGGTCGAACGCGGCCTGGCCGTGTGGAGCGAAGACGCCAGCCAGCGCCCGGTGCTGATCGTGCGGGGGCAGGCCAACCTGCTCGATCCGGCGGCCTTGGACGATCTGGAGCGGGTCCGCTCGCTGCTGGACGATCTGGAGAACAAGCAGTCGGTTGCCGAACTGCTCGAGGCCGCGCGCGAGGCCGAGGCGACCCGCATCTTCATCGGCGCCGAGAACCGGCTGTTCGCGCTTTCCGGCTCGGCCGTGATCGCTTCACCCTATCGCGATCGCGAAGGCCGGGTGATCGGAGTGGTGGGGGTAATCGGTCCTACGCGGTTGAATTATGCGCGAGTCGTCCCCATGGTAGACTTCACGGCCCAGTCCCTGGGCAAGCTGATCGGATAGCTGGAACATCACGGAACATGAGCGAAGACACCAAGCCGCAGGATAACCCGGCGGCCGCCGAGGACACGACCCACTCCGCCGAAGCCGCCGGAGAAACGCTGGAAGCCGCGCTGGATGCGCTGCGCAACGATCTGGAAGCCGCGCGCCAGGACGTGCTTTACGCCAAGGCTGAAACGCAGAACGTCCGGCGCCGGCTGGAAAAGGACATCGCCGATGCCCGCGCCTATGCCGCGACGGCCTTTGCCCGCGACATCCTCTCGGTGGCGGATAACCTGTCGCGCGCGCTCGAGGCGATCCCCGCCGACATGCGCGAGGACGACAAGTTCAAGAACCTGGTCGCCGGGCTCGAAGCCACGGGGCGCGAGATCGAGAAGGTGTTCGCCAGCCACGGCATCACGCGGATCGCCGCCATGGGGCTGCCGCTGGACCCCAACCAGCACCAGGCGATGATCGAGGTCCCCTCGGCCGATGCGGAGCCGGGCACCGTGCTGCAGGAACTGCAGGCCGGGTACATGATCAAGGACCGCCTGCTGCGTCCGGCCATGGTGGCGGTGGCCAAGAAGCCCGACTGAGCCTGCCACCCGCCCGGTCGCGGCGGGTGCGGGAACCCGGCACTTTCCCGGCTCGTTGCCTGCGCGACGAACCAGGAGATTGTGCCATGCCTATCAGCAAGTTTCTTCCCGTGGCCGCCGTTGGAGCCATGGCCCTGTCGGGCTGCGCCGGCAACTACGCCGGTGAGGGCGCCCTGGCCGGCGGGGTGGGAGGTGCCGTGATCGGTGCCGCGACCGGGGGCGACGTCGCCACCGGCGCCGCGATCGGCGCAGCAGCGGGCGCGGCGGTCGGCTCGGTGGTGAAGAAGAACGGCCGTTGTTACCGGATCGACCGAGACGGTTACGAGCGCCGCGTGCGCTGCTGAACCGAGCGCAGCAGACAATCCAGGATCTCGGGCGAGTGATCATCCGGGATCCGCCAGCCCATGCGGCTGAACCAGGCGTGGCGGACGATTTCGGCCTGCTGCTCGATGCCGTAGCGCTCGATCGGCCAGTCGGCCTTGAGCGTGTAATCGTAGCGGCAGAACGGGTGGCGGCGCAGCGGCAGCCACCAGCGACCGTGTCGCTGGGTCTGCCAGACGTGGGTCAGCTCGTGGACGAACAGCCCTTGGGCGGACGGCCCGGCGGTGGAAAAGTCATCGCAGTAGAGGCTTCCCGCGGGATGGAAATGGATGTGCCCGCACGGGGCCATAACGGTCTGCCGCGGCTGAAAGGGAAACCACTTGCGGCGACGGACCGTGACGCCTGCGGGTTCGAGGGCGCTGCCGAAAATGTCCCGTGCCAGGGCGGTTTCGCCCGCTGTCAGCGGTCGGACCTCCCCCCGGGCGAGCCGATGGCCGTCCCGATCAGTCGCCACCCGGCGCTTCGACCTTGAGCTGCGCTGAAAGCTTGTCCCCGTCGGCAAAGACCAGGGTCAGTTCGGCGGTGCCTCCCGGCTTCCAGTCGGCCGGGACGCCGTCCAGCATCACATGCTTGCCCCCCGGGGCAAGCTCAAGGGTGGCCCCCGGGGCGATGACCGGATCCTTCAGCTCGGCCATGGTGGAATGGCCGTCGGCCTGGGTGGTTTCGTGCAGCATCGCCATCCCGGCGCCCGCCACGTCGACCGCGGCGAGGGTCACCGGCTTGTCCGATCCGTTGCGCAGCACGAAGTAGACCGCGCCGGGATTGCCCTTGACCGCGGGCAGGACCAGCCTGCCCCCGGTCAGGGCCAGACCCGGCTTGGCCTCGGGCGCAACCGCGGCGCTCCCGGTTGGCTGCGGGGCGACCGGCTTGCCATCCCCGCAGGCCGACAGCGCGGCGACAAGGACAAGCGGCAGAACGCGGACGCAGGAGCGCATGAGACAACCTTTCAGGGCATGCGATGGTGTTGGCCCGACTCAAACCGGGCGGCTCTTGTGCCGAGCGAAAGCACACCTATATCGCCCCCGTCAACGAGCCGCCGAGGGGTCTTGCCCAGCCCGGGGAGACCATCTGCGCGGTGTCACCTAGCGACGTGAGGAATGGGGTATAATGGGTAAAGTCATCGGCATCGACCTCGGCACCACCAACAGCTGCGTGGCCGTCATGGATGGCGGCAAGCCGAAGGTCATCGAGAATTCGGAAGGCGCGCGCACCACGCCTTCGATCGTCGCCTTCACCAAGGACGGCGAGCGTCTGATCGGCCAGCCGGCGAAGCGCCAGGCGGTCACCAATCCGGACAACACGATCTTCGCGGTGAAGCGCCTGATCGGCCGTCGGCATGACGATCCGGTGACCCAGAAGGACACCGAGCTGGTCCCCTACCACATCGTCAAGGGCAAGAACGGCGACGCCTGGGTCCAGGCCGGCGGGCAGGATTACAGCCCCTCGCAGATCTCGGCCTTCACCCTGCAGAAGATGAAGGAAACCGCCGAGAGCTATCTGGGCGAGACCGTCACCCAGGCGGTGATCACCGTGCCCGCCTACTTCAACGACGCGCAGCGGCAGGCGACCAAGGACGCCGGGCAGATCGCGGGTCTGGAAGTGCTGCGCATCATCAACGAGCCGACGGCGGCCGCGCTCGCCTATGGCCTCGAGAAGAACGACGGCAAGACCATCGCGGTCTATGACCTGGGTGGCGGCACCTTCGACGTGTCGATCCTCGAGATCGGCGACGGCGTGTTCGAGGTGAAGTCGACCAACGGCGACACCTTCCTGGGCGGCGAGGACTTCGACACCAAGCTGGTCGAGTACCTGGCCGACAAGTTCAAGGCCAAGGAAGGCCTGGACCTGAAGTCCGACCGCCTGGCCCTGCAGCGGCTGAAGGAGGCCGCCGAGAAGGCCAAGATCGAGCTGTCCTCGGCCCAGACCACCGAGATCAACCTGCCGTTCATCACCGCCCGCATGGAAGGCGGCGCCACCACGCCGCTCCACCTGGTGGAGACGATCACCCGCGCCGACCTGGAAAAGCTGGTGGCCGACCTGATCGCGCGGACCATGGAGCCGTGCCGCAAGGCGCTGGCCGACGCGGGCCTCAAGGCCTCGGACATCGACGACGTGGTGCTGGTCGGCGGCATGACCCGCATGCCCAAGGTGCGCGATGCGGTGAAGGAGTTCTTCGGCAAGGAACCCCACACCGGCGTGAACCCGGACGAGGTGGTCGCGATGGGCGCGGCGATCCAGGCCGGCGTGCTGCAGGGTGACGTCAAGGACGTGCTGCTGCTCGACGTGACCCCGCTGTCGCTGGGGATCGAGACGCTGGGCGGCATCATGACCAAGATGATCGACCGCAACACCACGATCCCCACCAAGAAGAGCCAGATCTACTCGACCGCCGAGGACAACCAGCAGGCGGTGACGATCCGGGTCTTCCAGGGCGAGCGCGAGATGGCGCAGGACAACAAGCTGCTGGGCCAGTTCGATCTGCTCGGCATTCCGCCGGCCCGTCGCGGCGTGCCGCAGATCGAGGTGACCTTCGACATCGACGCCAACGGCATCGTCAACGTCAGCGCCAAGGACAAGGGCACGGGCAAGGAACAGCAGATCCGCATCCAGGCCTCGGGCGGGCTCAGCGACGCCGACATCGACCAGATGGTCAAGGATGCCGAGCGCTTCGCCGAGGAAGACAAGAAGCGGCGCGAGGCGGCCGAGGCGCGCAACAACGCCGACAGCCTGGTCCATGCCACCGAGCGTCAGCTCGAGGAGAACGGCGACAAGATCGACGCCGGGCTGAAGGCTGAGGTCGAGGCCGCGATCGCCGCGGCCAAGACCGCGATCGAGAGCAACGATCCGGCCGAGATGACCGCCAAGACCCAGGCCCTGACCGAAGTGGCCATGAAGATGGGCCAGGCGATCTACGAGAAGGAACAGGCCGCGGCGGCCTCGCCGGGTGCCGAGGCGCCGCAGGGCGATGACGACGTGGTCGACGCCGAGTTCTCGGAAGTCGACGACAACAAGGCCTGATGCACAGGACGATCCATGCCCGTCATCGCCGCCCCCGCGGCGGTGACGGGAAGGTTCGGGGGGACTGACCGTGTCGGCCGAAATCGACTATTACGAACTGCTCGAGGTTGAGCGGACCGCCGATGATGCGACGCTGAAAAGCGCCTATCGCAAGCTGGCGATGAAGTTCCACCCGGACCGCAATCCGGGCTGCACCGAGAGCGAGGCGCGCTTCAAGCAGATCAACGAGGCTTACGATTGCCTCAAGGATCCGCAGAAGCGTGCCGCCTATGATCGCTATGGCCATGCCGCCTTCCAGCAGGGCGGGGCCGGCGGCGGCGGATTTGGCGGAGGGGAAGGCTTCTCCGACATCGGCGACATCTTCGAGACGATCTTCGGCAATGCCTTTGGCGGCGGAGGCGGACGCCAGCAGGCGCGGCGCGGCGCCGATTTGCGCTATGACATGGAAATCAGCCTGGATGAGGCGTTCCATGGCAAGACCGCCGCGATCGAGATCGAGGTGTCTTCGCCCTGCGATCCCTGCGGCGGATCGGGCGCCACGCCGGGCACCGGCACCCGCCGCTGCAACCTGTGCGGCGGCCACGGCAAGGTGCGCGCCCAGCAGGGCTTCTTCATGGTCGAGCGGACCTGCCCGACCTGCCACGGCCGGGGCGAGGTGATCGAAAGCCCATGCCGGTCATGCGGCGGTGAGGGGCGCGTCGACAAGCCGCAGACGGTCGAGGTGCAGATCCCGCCGGGCGTGGACACCGGCACCCGCATCCGGCTGGCCGGAAAGGGCGAGGCGGGGCCCTTCGGCTCGCCCCCGGGCGACCTCTACATCTTCATCCACACCCGGCGGCACAAGGTGTTCGAGCGCGACGGCACCACCCTGCTGACGCGGGTGCCGATCAGCTTCACCACCGCGGCCCTGGGGGGCGAGATCGAGATCCCCGGGCTGGACGGTGCCCGGCTGGCCATCTCGATCCCCGCCGGTATCCAGTCGGGCAAGCAACTGCGCCAGCGTGGCGCCGGCATGCCGGTGCTGCAGGGACGCGGCCGCGGCGACCTGATCATCGAGATTCTGGTCGAAACGCCGACCCGCCTGACCGCCCGGCAGAAGGAACTGCTGCGCGAGCTGCAAGCCACCGAGACCGGCGAGGAATGCCCGCAATCACGCGGCTTTTTCGATCGGATCAAGGATGCCTGGAGCGATCTGACGGAGTAGGGGGCGAGCCCGGTTCGCGGACTGTGCCAGTTCCGCCCGGGCTGCCCTCCATCACGCCATCCGCGCCTCCACCTCGCGCCGGATCGCCGGAACCAGCCCGGGATCGGCGCGCAAACGCGGTTCCTCCTCGTCGAGGATCGCCAGGAAGGCCGCGCGCTTGAACTGCCGGACCTCGCCCTCGTCGAGCGCGTTGGCGGGGGGCAGGGCAGAGGCGACCAGATCGATCATCCGCTCGGCACCGTGCAGACGGCCCCAGAGATAGTCGTTCTCCCGATAGGCCCGGCTGAAGAAGGCGCCGAAGTTGTAGAACTCCACCCCCCGCAGCGTCGCCTGGGCGCCTCCGGCCCGGATCGACAGGCAGTCCTCGGGCGAGATCCGGTCGACCTTGACCGGATCGAACTCGGTCAGACCCTCGCCGCGCATCAGCGGCAGGGTCACCGCATCGAAATAGGGGAAGCCGAGATAGGTCAGCAGCACCTTGCGGCGCAGCGGCTTGGGCATCACCGCCATGGCCTCGGCAAGGATCGCGTCGGCCACCATGTCCGCCGCGACGAGCTGGCGGCGGGCGGCGATCAGGTCCAGCACCGCCCCCGGATCTTCGGCCACCCGCGCGGCATGGGCCGCGAAATCATCCCCCAGGGCACTGATCCCGTCCTTGTCGAAGTACAGCGACATGGCGCGATAGATCGCATCGCGGGCGGCGTGACGGGCGTCTTCCGGAATGGTCGGATCATCCTCCCAGTCCTCGCTCAGACGGCGGGCGAGCAGACGCAGGCGGCGGATCCGGAACGACAGGTCGTGCGCACGCAGGAACGCCACCGCGGCTGGTGTCACCAACCCTTCGGACGAGGCCAGGCGGCCCATGCCCTGGCGCCGCAAGTGATCCATCAGGGCCCCGGCCGCGGTCTCCTGGGTCAGGGCCGGCACCGCCTGAACCACGTTCGCGGCCAGGGCCTCGACGATCCCGGCGAACTTCAGCTCGACATAGCCGTGCCAGGTGAATCCCGCCTGCCGCCGCGCCGCCTCGTGCGCCTTGTCGCGCCAGGCGGCCAGGCGGCGCACGGTCGGGTGATCCAGGAACAGGGTGTGGCCGAACAGGCGCTCGACCGCCTCCTCGACCTCGGGACGCAGGGCCTCGACGATGCTGCGCAGCCGCGCCATCTCGCGCGACTGGATCGCCAGGACATCCAGGTTGTCGCGGATCGGCTGTTCGCGCGGAATCGAGGACAGCGAACCGAAAATCACCGAGAACCAGCTGGGCGGGCGCGGATCGTCCCGACGCAGGCCACCCACCCGATCCGGGTGGGGGTCGATGTAGACGAACCGGCGATCGACCTCGCGCTGGGCCGGGCGATCGCGCAGCACGCCCATGGCTTCGGCAAAGGGCGCGTTGACCAGCACGGACCCGTCGATCAGGGCCAGCCCGGCAAAGTCGGCCTCGGCATCGCGTCCGGGCAGCAGGCGCCGCAGGAACGGCTCACGTCCGGGCCACGGGCGCCCACGTTCCTCCGCCAGGCGATCAAGCTCGGCCACCTGCAGCGCGGGAAAGGCCCCGGGGAAACTGGCGGTGGCCCGCGCCGCAAAGACCAGTTCGAGCGGATTGGCCAGGGCACCGCCGGGCGCGGCCGGGGTCGGCGCGCGAAAGCCGATCGAGACGCGATGCTCCGGCTCCTCGACCCGGGCGGGGGAGTGCAGCGTGATCGTCTCGGCATGGCCCTTGAAGTCGGTGGCGGTGACGAACAGGTCCAACGGGTGGCCGGCGGGCAGCAGGGGAGCCGCCCCGGTCGTGCGGGCCATGGCGTCAAGCGCATCGGCGATCAGGCGGGAAAATCCGATTCCGCCGAACGGCGCGTCGAACCAGCGGGAACGGATCAGGCGGGACAGCTTGGCCCGCACTTCGGACCGGGTTTCGGGCGCGACGCTTTCCGCCACGACATTGCCCGGGCGCTTCAGCGCGAACCAGATCAGGGGAGCAGCCCAGAACTTGGCGAAGCGCCAGCCCGGTTTGGCCGACGGATCGAGCAGCACGTCGACATCGGCCTTGTCCAGCCACAAGCCTGTCAGCGGTTCGAGCGACTGCCCCGAATGGATCGCCTGGGCCAGGAACACGCCGTTGATCCCGCCCGCGCTGGCCCCGGCGACAATATCGGCAAGAACCCGCAGGCGCAGGCCGTGCCGGGTTTCGAGGTGCTCCAGCAAGGCGCGGTAGACGCGCTGGCTGTCATCGGCCTGAGGCTCACGGGCGTGGTAGGCACGGCTGGCGCAGGCGAGCTTCCACAGCTCCTTGGTCACCCCGTGCATGTAGACCGCCAGGCTGACTCCGCCGTAGCAAACCAGCGCGATCCGCAGTTCCTTCTGCCGCATGGCTAGGACATGGACCGGAACGTGGCGGAACGCAATTGCGTTCCCATTACGTTCTGTTTACAGCCCGGGCATGGCCAAACCCAAACGCCGTTACGTCTGTTCCGCCTGCGGCAGTGTCGCCACGCGCTGGCAGGGCCAATGCGCGGATTGCGGCGAGTGGAACACCCTGACCGAGGACGCGCCGCAGACGGTGTTCTCGACCAGGCATGATCTGTCGTCGGGAGGGCGCCCGATCGCCTTCGAACCGCTCGACGCGCCGGGGATGCTGCCCCAGCGACGCACCACGGGTCTTGCCGAATTCGACCGGGCCCTGGGCGGCGGGCTGGTCCCCGGATCGGCGATCCTGATGGGCGGCGATCCGGGGATCGGCAAGTCGACCCTGCTGCTCCAGGCCTCGGCCCGGATCGCCCGGAGCGGGGGGCTGGTGGTCTATATCAGCGGCGAGGAGGCGGCCGGGCAGGTGCGCCTGCGCGCCGAACGGCTGGGCCTGGCCAGCGCTCCGATCAGCCTGGCCTCGGCCACCTCGGTGCGCGACATCCTGACCACGCTGGGCAGCATGGATGCCCCGGCGCTGCTGGTGATCGATTCGATCCAGACCATGCATTCCGACCAGATCGAGGGCGCCCCCGGGACGGTCAGCCAGGTGCGTGGCTGCGCCTTCGAGCTGATCCGTTATGCCAAGGAGAACGGCGTCGCGCTGGTGCTGGTCGGACACGTCACCAAGGACGGATCGATCGCCGGGCCGCGCGTGCTGGAACACATGGTCGACGTGGTCATGGCCTTCGAAGGCGAACGCAGCCACCAGTACCGCATCCTGCGCAGCCTGAAGAACCGCTTCGGTCCGGTCGACGAGATCGGGGTCTTCGCCATGGCGGGACAGGGACTGGAAGAGGTGTCCAATCCCTCGATGCTGTTCCTGTCGGGGCGCGAGGATCCGGTCCCCGGATCGGCGGTGTTCCCGGCGATGGAAGGCACGCGGCCCGTCCTGGTCGAGATCCAGGCCCTGATCGTGCGCCTGCAAAGCGGGGCGACCCCGCGCCGCGCCGTGGTGGGTTGGGACAGCGGTCGGCTGGCCATGCTGCTTGCCGTGCTCGAGGCGCGCTGCGGGCTCAACTTCTCGACTGCGGAGGTCTACCTCAACGTCGCCGGGGGCTATCGGCTGAGCGATCCCGCCGCCGATCTGGCCGTCGCCGCCGCGCTGGTCTCAGGCCTTGCCGACCGGCCGCTCCCGGCCGCTTCGACCTGGTTCGGCGAGGTCTCGCTCGCGGGCGAGGTGCGCCCCGTGGCGCATGGCGGCATCCGGCTGCGCGAGGCTGCCAAGCTGGGCTTCGAGAGCGCCTATGCCCCGGTCGACAGCGGCCCGGAAGTATCGGGAATCCGCCGCTACGATATCGCCATGCTGCCACGGCTCGTTGACCGGATCATGGGCGGCACCTAGGTTCCGCGACATGACCGGATTCGACATCTTCGTGCTGGTGCTGGTGGGCTTCGGCGCGATCATGGGCTTCATGCGCGGCTTCGTGCAGGAGGTCCTGGCGCTGTGTGCCTGGGCTGTCTCGCTGGTGGCGATCCACTATCTGCACACGCCCTTGAGCGGCCTGCTGATCGACTATGTGGGCGACCGGATGGGTGCCAATGCCGTGCTGGCCTTCGCCCTGCTGCTGCTGGTGCCCTATCTTGTGGTGAAGCTCATTGCCGGAAAGATGGGCCAGGCCAGCCGCAATTCGTTCCTCGGTCCGGTCGACCGGGTCATCGGCTTCGGGTTCGGAGCCGTGAAGGGCATGCTGATCGCGGTGATCGGCTTTTCCATCCTGGTCCTGGGCTACGACACGGTCTGGGGCGTCGATGGTCGCCCCGACTGGATCACCCAATCGCGGACCTATCCCTTCATCAACGCCAGCAGCGACGCGCTGGTGACCATGATCGGCGAACGGCGGCGCGAGGCGGCCGAGGCTGCGAGCCGGGACGTGGCCGACGACGGCGATCTGGAAACCGAAAAGCCCGCCCGCGACAGGCCCGCCGGCGACAGGCCCGCGCGCAAGGCCCGGCGCAAGCCCACGCGGCCGGACTGAATGAGCGCGGTCACCCGGCTTTACACGCCGGAAATCCTCGCCCTGGCGGTAGAACTGGCCGGCGCTCCGCTCGATCCCGCGATGCCCTGGCAGGGTCGGGCCCGCTCGGCGAGTTGCGGGAGCACGCTGGACCTGTCGCTGGATCTGGGCGAGGGGGAACGGGTCGTGGCGAGCGGGGCCCGCGCCCAGGCCTGCGCCATCGGTCAGGCGAGCGCCGCCCTTTTCCTGCGCGGGGTCAAGGGGCGCGACCGCGCCGAACTTGATGCGACACGGGCCGCGCTGGAGCAATGGCTGGCGGGTGAGGGGGCGATGCCGGACTGGCCCGGGCTGGCGCTGCTCGATCCGGCGCGGGCCTTTCCGGGGCGGCACGGCGCGATCCTGCTGCCCTGGAATGCCGCGCTCGACGCTCTTTCCCGGTCGGCAAACCGCCGCTAGAACGCACCGCGCCCACGGGGAGGACAGAACAGGCATGAACGCATCAGCAGGTCAGACGGCAGGCCACGACCATCACGAGCCGAATGCCTCGGACATGCGTCTGGTGATCGCCGCGTCCTCGGCCGGGACCGTGTTCGAATGGTATGATTTCTTCATCTACGGCACGCTCAGCACGATCCTGTCGAAGACCTTCTTTCCCTCGGGCAATCCCACGCTGGAGCTGCTGCTGTTCTGGCTGGTCTTCGCGGTGGGCTTCGGCTGCCGCCCGCTCGGCGCGATCGTGTTCGGCTATCTGGGGGACCGGCTCGGCCGCAAGTACACGTTCCTGGTCACCGTCACGCTGATGGGCGTGGCCACGGCCGGCGTCGGGCTGGTGCCCTCGGCGGCGACGATCGGCTGGTCGGCGCCGGCCCTGGTGATCGGCTTCCGCATCCTCCAGGGCCTCGCCCTGGGCGGCGAATACGGCGGCGCCGCGATCTATGTGGCCGAACATGCGCCGTTTGCCCGGCGCGGCTTCTACACCAGCTTCATCCAGGCCAGCGTGGTCGGGGGCTTCGTCCTCAGCCTGGTCGTGGTGCTCGGTTGCAAGGCGCTGATGCCGGCGGAGACCTGGACGGAATGGGGCTGGCGCGTGCCCTTCCTGCTCAGCCTGGTGTTGCTCGCCGTGTCGCTGTGGATGCGCCTGAAGCTGTCGGAAAGCCCGGTGTTCAAGGCGATGAAGGAAGCCGGGGAAGTGGCCGGCAACCCGTTCAAGGAAAGCTTCACCTATCCGGGCAATCCGCGACGCATTTTTGTCGCGCTGTTCGGGGTGGCCGCGGGGCTGACGGTCATCTGGTACACGGCGATGTTTTCGGGCCTGGGCTTCATCAAGGGCACGCTGCACCTGGAAGACACCACGGCCGAAATCCTGGTCGGGATCTCGGCGGCGCTAGGCATGGGCTTCTTCCTGCTGTTCGGCCACATTTCGGACAGGGTCGGCCGCAAGCTGCCGATTGTCGTCGGCTATGCCATGACCCTGGTGCTGCTGTTCCCGGCCTACTGGCTGCTGGGCGCCAGCACGGCGCGCGAAGGTGGCGAGCGGCAATGGACCATCTCCGGCCCCGATTGCGCCTACAGCGCCTTCGCCGCCAAGCAGGAAAGCCCCTGTGCCCGCCTGATGGCGGACTTCACCGGCGCCGGTCTGGGTTATCGCCTGGTCGCCGCCCCGAGCGTGGGGCTGGCGATGGACGGGAAGCCCTTGCCGGTCGCCAACCTCGACTGGGCCGACGCCAAGGCGCGCAAGGCCGCGATCGACGCGCTGGCCGGGGAGAAGGTCTTCACCGCCGAGAAGATCCGGCCAAGCCTGGGCCAGTCGCTGCGGATCGTCGCGGCCCTGCTGCTGCTGATGGCCCTGTCAGGAGCAACCTACGGCCCTGTCGCTGCCCTGCTCGCCGAGATGTTCCCGGCGCGGGTCCGCTACAGTTCGCTGTCAATCCCCTATCACATCGGGACCGGGTACTTCGGCGGGTTCCTGCCGTTCATTGCCACCTACATCGTCGCCAAGACCGGCAACCCCTACAACGGCCTGTGGTACACGTGGGGTGTCGTGCTGGTGGCGCTGATCGTCGCCCTGTGGGGACTCAAGGGCGGCAAGCCGAGCGACTTCAGCCCAGACCACAGCCCAGACCACAGCCCAGACCACAGCCCATACCACCGGGCCGCCGATGCCGGCTGACCGAGCGAGCGACCCGAGCTGCCCACCCCCTCCGCTTCGCCTGACGCTCGACCGCGAGGCTCTGGCCGCCAACTGGCGCGCGCTCGATCGCCTCTCGGGCACGGCCCAGGCCGGGGCCGCGGTGAAGGCGGACGGCTATGGCACGGGCGCCCGGCGGGCGGTTGCCACACTTGCCGACGCCGGATGCGGTGATTTCTTCGTGGCGCACTGGGCGGAAGCCGCGACCATCGCCGACCTGGTCGATCCGGCCAGCATTGCCGTGCTGCATGGTCCGCTGACCAGGGCGGATGCGGACTGGGCACGGGCCAGCGGCGTGCGCCCGGTGCTCAACTCGCTGGGCCAGGTGCAGCGCTGGCGGGAATGCGGCGGGGGATCGTGCCACCTGATGGTGGACAGCGGCATCAACCGGCTGGGCCTGCCGCTGTCCGATCTGGGCGATCCCGCGCTGGACGGGTTGGAGATCGACATCCTGCTGTCGCACCTGGCCTCGGCCGAGGAGGACACGCCGCTCAACGCCCGGCAACTCGGTCGCTGGCAGGACGCCCGCCGGGCCCTGCCGCACCGGCGCGCCAGCCTGGCCAACAGCGCCGGCATCGCCCTGGGCAGCGCCTATCACGGCGATGTGACGCGGCCTGGCCTGGCCCTTTACGGCGGCGTGCCCTGCGCCGCCCTGGCCGACCATATCCGTCCCGTGATCCGCCCCCAGGCGGCGATCCTGCAAGTCCGCCACCTGGCCGCCGGGGACAGCGTCGGCTACAACGCCACCTTCGTCGCCCCCGCCGCCATGACCGTGGGGGTGATCGCGCTGGGCTATGCCGATGGCTATCTGCGGGCCTGGTCGGGCAAGGGCTCGGTCACCCTGGGCGGGGCGCGGTTGCCGGTGCTGGGGCGGGTCTCCATGGACATGACCGTGATCGATCTGGCCCGGGCGCCGGAGGCCCGCGAAGGCGACTGGGTGACGGTCGACTACGACCTTCCGGACGCCGCCCGCATCACCGGCCTGTCGCAGTACGAGCTGCTGACGACACTCGGCGCCCGGCTGGCGCGCCCCTGACCTCGCGGCCCCGGTCCGCCCGGGGCGGGCTTGCGCCTTTTGCTGCGCAGCATGGCCCGTGTTGCGTTGCAAACAAGTCTGGTGCTAGGCCCTGAGGATTGCCGAATCGGGCAGCGGGGAATCGCAAAATGGGCAACAAGCCGACCGATCAGGACGATGTGGTGATCATCAAGAAGTACGCCAACCGGCGGCTCTACAACACCCAGTCGTCCAGCTACATCACGCTTGACCACCTTGCCAAGATGACCCGCGAGGGGATCGACTTCAAGGTGGTCGATGCCAAGACCGGCGGCGACATCACCCATTCGATCCTCACCCAGATCATCATGGAAGAGGAAGCCAACGGCGGCGAGCAGATCCTGCCGGTGAACTTCCTGCGCCAGCTGATCGCGATGTACGGCAATTCGATGCAATCGCTGCTGCCGCACTACCTCGAAGCCTCGATGGATCATTTCCGCGAGAACCAGCTCAAGCTGCGCAAGGCCTTCGAGGAAAGCCTGGGCAACAATCCGCTGGCGGCGATCGCGCAGCGCAACATGGAAATGTTCAAGGCTGCCGCTGCCGCCTTCATGCCCGGGATCGACGGCAGCGCGCCGCAGCCCGCCAGGGAGGCTCCGGCCGAGGACAAGCCGACGGACGATCTGGCCGCGCTGAAGGCCCAGATGGCCGAGATGCAGCGCATGCTGGACAAGCTCGCCAAGTAGGCCCTTCGCCGACTGCGGAAAATAACGGGTTCCCACCGGCCGGACCGATGCTCTAACAGCGCGGCCATGAATCAGCCCGCCACCAAGCCGTCCGCGATCAAGCACGCCCTGACCGTCACCCGCGACCGTGATTTCGCGGCATGGTATCAGGAGGTGATATCAGAAGCCGAAATGGCCGAGGAATCGGGCGTTCGCGGCTGCATGGTGATCAAGCCGTGGGGCTATGGCATCTGGGAGCGCATCCAGCAGATCATGGATGCCCGGATCAAGGATGCCGGCGTCCAGAACTGCTATTTCCCGCTGTTCATCCCGCTGTCCTACTTCGCCAAGGAGGCCGAGCACGTCGAGGGCTTCGCAAAGGAGATGGCGGTGGTCACGCACCACCGGCTGGTCGGCGACGGCAAGGGCGGGCTGGTGCCCGATCCGGAAGCCAGGCTGGAAGAACCGCTGGTGGTGCGCCCCACGTCGGAAACGGTGATCGGCGCCGCCATGTCGCGCTGGATCCAGTCGTGGCGCGATCTGCCGCTGCTCACCAACCAGTGGGCCAACGTGGTCCGCTGGGAGATGCGCACCCGCATGTTCCTGCGCACCAGCGAGTTCCTCTGGCAGGAAGGGCACACCGCCCACGCCGACCGCGAGGACGCCATGGTCGAAACGCTGCGCGCGCTCGAAATGTACCGCAGCTTCTCGGAAGAGGTGCTGGCCATGCCGGTGATCGCCGGCGAGAAGCCCGAGAATGAGCGCTTTCCGGGCGCGGTCGCGACCTATTCGATCGAGGCCATGATGCAGGACGGCAAGGCGCTGCAGGCCGGCACCTCGCATTACCTGGGGACCGCCTTCGCCGAGGCGGCGGGCATCCGCTACCAGGACCGCGAGGGCCAGCAGACGCTGTGCCACACCACCAGCTGGGGGGTCTCGACCCGCATGATCGGCGGGGTCATCATGACCCACGGCGATGATGACGGACTGCGTGTGCCCCCGGCGATCGCGCCGCACCAGATCGTGATCCTGCCGATGCTGCGCGAGGATGACGGCGATGCCGCGCTGCTGGCCTATTGCGAGGACCTTCGCGCCGAACTGGCCAGGCTGACCGCCCTGGGGGAACGCACCCGCGTGCTGCTCGACAAGCGCCCCGGCAAGGCCACCCAGAAGCGCTGGGGCTGGGTCAAGAAGGGCGTGCCGCTGATCCTGGAGATCGGCGGACGCGATGCCGCCAATGGCCAGGTCTCGGCCCTGCGCCGCGACCGGCTGTGGCGCGAGGACGGCAAGGTCCAGTTCGTCGCCCAGTCGCGCGAGTACTTCGTGGCATCGGCGGCGGCGGAGCTGGAGGATATCCAGCGCAGCCTCCATGCCGAAGCGACCGCCCGGCGCGACGGCCAGATCGAGCGCGGCGTGACCACGCTGGAAGGGGTGGCCACCTACTTCGCCGAGGGCAACCGCTACCCGGGCTGGGTCGAGCTGGGCTGGTCCCGACCCACCGGCGCGGCGCTGGACGCCGTGGTGGCCCAGCTCAAGGCGCTCAAGCTGACGATCCGGAACACCCCGATGGGGGCTCCGGCGCCGCAGGGGACCTGTCCCTTCACCGGTGAGCCGGCGGTCGAGACGATTTACGTCGCGCGGTCCTACTGACCGGTGCTGGCATCGGGCCTGTCCCGAAAAGACAGGCCCGGGCCACGCACGGAAGGTCTTGAAATCGCCGGTCGTGCGGCCGACAACCGGCGCATGACCAAGCCCCTGCTCCTGATCGCTCCGCTCATCCTGGCCACCACGGCCCATGCCCCGGTCCACGCCGCCGAGGCGCCGGCGTCCGGCACCGTGTCCGAAGCGCGGCTGCGCGCCGATGTCGACCGGCTGGTCGCCTTCGGCACCCGGCACACCCTGTCGAGCCAGACCGACCCCAAGCGCGGCATCGGCGCCGCGCGGGCCTGGGCCGAGGCCGAGTTCCGCAAGACCGGCAAGGCTTGCGGCAACTGCCTGGAGATCGCGCTGCCGGCCAAGGTGGTCTCGGGCAACCGGATCCCCGAGCCGGTCAATCTGGTCGACGTGCTGGCGATCCAGCGCGGGACCGAGCGGCCGAACGAGGTGGTGATCGTCCAGGGACACATCGATTCGCGCCGCAGCAACGAGATGGACTTCACCGGCGATGCCCCGGGTGCGAATGACGATGGATCGGGTACGGCGCTGGTGCTCGAGGCGGCCCGGGTCCTGTCCAAGCGGACCTTCCCGACCACCATCGTCTATGCCGTGCTGAGCGGGGAGGAGCAGGGGCTCTATGGCGGGCGGTTGCTGGCCGAATATGCCAAGGCCCAGGGCTGGACCGTCAAGGCCGTGCTCAACAACGATATCGTCGGCAATTCGCGGGGATCGGACGGCTATGTCGATGACCGGCACGTCCGGGTGTTCTCCGAAGGGCCGCGGGCCGACCTCGATGACAAGACCCGCAAGGCGCAGCGGGCCTATGGCGGCGAGAACGACAGCCCGAGCCGCAATCTCTCCCGCTACGTCGCGGCCCTCGCCGGCCAGCGGGCTGACGGCTTCGCGGTGCGGCAGATCTGGCGCGCGGACCGGGCCGGGCGCGGCGGCGACCATCTGCCGTTCGAGGAGATGGGCTATCCGGCGATCCGCTTCACCGTGGCGGTCGAAAACTTCCACCGGCAGCACCAGGACGTGCGCGAGGACAACGGCACGCCCTATGGCGATCTGCCCGAGGCCATGGACTTTCCCTATCTGCGCCGGGTGACCGAGCTGAACGTGGCGGCCCTCGCGGCCCTGGCCCGGGCGCCGATGCCCCCGGTCGCCAAGGCGGACTTCGCGGTCAAGACCTACACCGACCTGTCCTGGCAACCGGTGGACGGCGCGACGCACTATGCGGTCTGGCGGCGGCGCACCGATGCCGGCACCTGGGATGCCGATCCGGTGATCGTCGCCGCGCCGGCGACGACGACCCGGTTCGACGGGCTGCGGGGCGATGACTGGGTGTTCGGGGTCAGTGCCCGCGCTGCGGACGGCAGCGAAAGCCCGATCTCCTCGGCGCTGCCGGGTGGCCAGTTCACGCCGCTCGCCCCCTGATTCCGGTCCCGGTCCCAGTCCCAAGCCCGGCCCCGGTCGCGCGCAGGGCGGATTGTCTTTGGGCCGCTTTGGGCCCAAGGACGACCGCGACATGACCAAGCCCCCCCTTCGCAAGCCCCCCCTTCGCAAGCCTGCGTTCCCGCAAGGCCTGCCTTCGCGCCAGCAGGTGCTCGATTTCATCGCCCAGTCGGAAGAGCCCGCCGGCAAACGGGAAATCGCGCGCGCCTTCGGGCTGAAGGGGCAGGAGAAGATCCAGCTCAAGGCCCTGCTGCGCGACATGGCGGATGAAGGGCTGATCGATGGCAACCGCACGGCATTCCACCGCCTGGGCGGGGTGCCGCGGGTCACCGTGCTGCGCGTGGTCGAGATCGAGGATGGCGAACCGATCGCCATTCCCGCGACCTGGCAGCCCGACGATGCCACCCCACCGCCACGGCTGCGGCTGATCGAAGCCCGCGGCAAGGGCGCCGCGCGCAGCCCGGCGCTGCGCCCGGGGGACCGCGTGCTGGCCCGGACCGAAGAGACCGGCACCGGATGGATCGCGCATCCGATGAAGAAGCTCGCCACCGAGGACGAGCAGGTGCTGGGCGTGGTCGAGGTCGACGCGGCGGGCAAGGGCTGGCTCGCCCCGGTGGACAAGCGGGTGCGCAACGCCGTGCCGATTGCCGATCTTGGCGGGGCCGAGCCGGGGCAACTGGTTCTGGCCGAGCCGGCCGGGCGCAGCCCGCGCGCCGGGGTGAAGGTGACCGCCGTTCTGGGCGATCCGCTGGCCCCGCGGGCGTTCAGCCTGATCGCGATCCACAAGCACGGCATCCCCCATGTCTTCGCCCGCGAGGTGCTGGACGAGGCCCAGCGCGCCGCCGCCGTGGCGCTGACCGAGGATCGGCGCGAGGACCTGCGGGCCCTGCCGATCGTGGCGATCGATCCGTCGGATGCGCGCGACCATGACGACGCGATCTGGGCCGAACCCGACGGCGAGGGCGGCTTCCGCGCGGTGGTGGCGATTGCCGATGTCAGCTTCTACGTGCGGCCGGGCTCGGCCCTCGACCGCGAGGCACGCAAGCGCGGCAATTCGGTCTATTTCCCCGACCGCGTGGTGCCGATGCTGCCCGAGGTCCTGTCCGCCGATGTCTGCTCGCTGCGCAGCGGCGCGGATCGGGCGGCCATGGCCTGCCACCTGGCCATCGACGCGCATGGGCGGGTCAAGGACTTCCGCTTCACCCGCGCGCTGGTCCGGATTGCCGAGGTGATCGCCTATGAGGACGCCCAGGCGCGGATCGATGATGACCGCGCCGAGCCGCACCTGCGCCACCTGTGGGACGCCTGGCGCCTGCTGGCCAAGGCCCGGGACGCGCGCGACCCGCTGGAGCTGGAGCTGCCGGAGCAGCGGGTCAAGCTCGACGAGCAGGGCCGCATCACCGAGATCGCCGTGCGCGAACGGCTCGACGCGCACCGCGTGGTCGAGGACTTCATGATCGCGGCCAATGTCGCCGCGGCCAAGGCGCTGGAAAGTCGGACCGCCCCGGTGGTCTATCGCATCCACGAGCCGCCGAGCCGCGAGAAGCTGGTCGCGCTCAAGGACTACCTCGCCACCTTCGGCAAGAAGCTGGCGCTGGGGCAGGTGATCACCCCCGGGCTGTTCAACCGCATGCTCAAGGACATCACCGACGAGGCCGAGAAGGCGCTGGTGATGGAGGCCGTGCTGCGCAGCCAGACCCAGGCCTATTACGGCCCGCGCAATGCCGGCCACTTCGGCCTGTCGCTGGGCTCCTACGCCCATTTCACCTCGCCGATCCGGCGCTATTCGGACCTGTTGATCCACCGCGCCCTGGTCGATGCCTTCGCGCTGGAGCAACCGGCCCCGGGCGATGGGCTCCCCGCGCACTCGGGCCTGGCCGAGCGCGACCGCGCCGACCTGTCCCGGATCAGCGAGGCGATCAGCGCGGCCGAGCGGCGGGCGATGATGGCCGAGCGCGAGACGATCGACCGCTATGTCGCCGCCTGGCTTTCCGCCCGGGTGGGCGAGGTGTTCACCACCCGCATCACCGGGGTGCGCAGCTTCGGCTTCTTCGCCACGATCGTCGGGCTGGGCGGCGACGGGCTGGTCCCGGTCTCCACCCTGGGCGACGAGCACTTCGCCTATGACGAGAAGGCCCAGGTGCTGGAAGGCATCGAAAGCGGAGTGCGATATGCCATCGGGCAGATGCAGGAGTTGCGGCTGGCCGAGGCCAACCCGCTGACCGGCGCGCTCAAGTTCGAACTGGTCGACGGAGGCGGGCGGATCGAGCCGCGTGGCCGCCCGGTTGCGCTGAAGAAGCGCGGCGGTCACCTGGTCGGCCGACGCGGGCGACCGGCCAACATCCGCCATCAGGGACGGCGCAAGTAGGCGCTGGCCGGCCGGGGTCAGCTCAGGGTGTCGAGCCGCGCCTCGTCCAGGGTCGGCGGGATGATGTACAGCGGGCAGGGCAGGGTCCCCATGCCGCTTCCCGCAAACCAGGTGACCAGCGGCCCCGGTGTCCCGTCCGCCCCCGCGCCGAGCACCAGCGCGGCCACTTCGGGGTGGTCGGACAGATAGTCGGTCACGACCCTGATCGCTTCGCCCTGGCGCACGGCAATGACCGGCATCTTGCCGCTTTCGGAGAAGACGTTGCCGGCCAGCGACGTGACCAGCGTCTCGGCCCGCGCATAGGCTTCCTCCTCGATCGTGGCCTGGACACCGCCAAAGGCGACGAACTCCTGGCGGGGCACCACCGCCAGCAGGTGCAGGGCCCCACCGGTCTTGGCGGCGCGGCGCGAGGCGAAGCGCAGGGCCGCCCGGGCTTCCTCTGTCTCGTCGAGAATTACCAGATAGGTTCTCATTTCACCCCCGAAACGAATTCAGAGTGCCAATATGGCAAAACCTCTGCATTGTCGCTTGCCTTCGCCGGGCATCCGCCCAAAACCGCAGGCCACGATCAGATAACTCCGGGAGCATGAGCGCAGCGATGCCTATCGAGATCAAGATGCCGGCCCTTTCCCCCACCATGGAAGAGGGTACGCTCGCCAAGTGGTTGGTCAAGGTCGGCGACAAGGTTGGCCCGGGCGACATCCTGGCCGAGATCGAGACCGACAAGGCAACGATGGAGTACGAAGCGGTCGACGAAGGGACGATTGCCTCGATTTCGGTTGAGGCCGGTACCCCCGGCGTGAAGGTCGGCACGGTCATCGCGACCATCGCCGGTGACGGCGAGGCCGCCGCGCCGAGCGCCGCACCGGCCAAGGCCTCGGCGCCGGCTGTCGCCGCCCCGGCTGCCGCGCCCGCACCGAGCAAGCCGGCCACCGCTGCCCCTGCGAGCCCGGCATCGGCCGATGCGGCGCGCCTCTCGGCCTCGCCGCTGGCCCGCCGCCTGGCCGCCGAACGGGGGATCGACCTGGCCAATGTGGTCGGAACCGGACCCAATGGCCGGATCGTTCGCGCCGATATCGAAGCGGCGCAGTCGACTGGCGCTCCCGCAGCGGCCGCCCCGGCAGCCGCGGCGCCGGCCCCTCGGGCCGCCGCACCGGCGCCCGCTGCGGCACCGGTGGCAGCAGCCAGCACCGCCAGCCTGCTCGACGATCGCATCCCGCACAGCATCCAGCCGCTGTCGTCCATGCGCAAGACCATCGCCAAGCGGCTGACCCAGTCGATGCAGCAGGCTCCGCACATCTACCTGACGGTCGATGTCCAGCTCGACAAGCTGCTCGCGCTGCGCACCGAGCTCAACGCCGCGCTGGAGAAGGACGGGATCAAGCTGTCGGTCAACGACATGCTGATCAAGGCCCTGGGCAAGGCGCTGATCCGCGTGCCGGAATGCAACGTGACCTTCGCCGGTGACGAGATGATCCATTACGAGCGCGCCGACATCTCCGTGGCGGTGAGCATTCCCAACGGGCTGATCACCCCGATCGTGCAGGACGCCAACGGCCGCAGCCTGAGCTCGATCGCGACGGCGATGAAGGATCTTGGCCAACGCGCCAAGGAAGGCAAGCTTCAGCCCGGCGAGTATCAGGGCGGCACCGCCAGCATCTCGAACATGGGCATGATGGGAATCAAGCAGTTCACCGCCGTAATCAACCCGCCGCAGTCGACCATCCTGGCCGTTGGCGCGGGTGAGAAGCGGCCCTGGGTGATGGCGGACGGCACGCTGGGCGTGGCCCAGGCGATGACCGTGACGGGCAGCTTCGATCACCGCGCGATCGACGGGGCCGATGGGGCGCGGCTGATGGCCGCCTTCCGCGAGCTGGTGGAAAGCCCGCTGGCGCTGCTGGCCTGACATCGGCGGAGCAGGACCCAACCATGTCTTCCCCGCCCTCGCAGGAACCCGTGATCCGCGTCACCGCCATGCCGGCCGATGCCAATGCCTATGGCGATATCTTCGGCGGCTGGCTGATGAGCCTCATGGACATGGGGGCAGGGCTGATCGCGGCGCGCCATTCGCGTGGCCGCGCGGTGACCGTGGCGATGGACGGCATGCAGTTCCTGCTGCCGGTCAAGGTCGGGGACGAGGTTTCGGTCTATGGCTCGCTCGGCCGGGTCGGCCGCAGCTCGATGGTGATTGCAATCGAAGCCTGGCGGCGCAACCGCCACCAGGACGTGGCGCACAAGGTGACGGAAGCAACCTTCACCTTCGTCGCCGTGGACGAGGACGGCAGACCCCGTCCCGTGGGACAGGAGTAGATACGACGTGGCTGACCAGTATGATGTGATCGTCCTCGGCTCGGGCCCCGGTGGCTATGTCGCCGCGATCCGCTGCGCCCAGTTGGGCCTCAAGACCGCGATAGTCGAGCGCGAGAACCTGGGCGGCATCTGCCTCAACTGGGGCTGCATCCCGACCAAGGCCCTGCTGCGCTCGGCCGAGGTGCTGCACCAGATGAAGCACGCCAAGGACTATGGTCTGGCCGCCGACAACATCACCGCCGATCTTCAGGCGATCGTCGCCCGCTCGCGCGGGGTGGCTAAGCAGCTCAACATGGGCGTCACCGGCCTGATGAAGAAGAACAAGATCACGGTGCACATGGGCATGGGCAAGCTCGTCGCCCCGGGCAAGCTCGAGGTGACCGGCGACAAGGGCAGCGAAGTGCTGACCGCCAAGCACATCATCATCGCCACGGGCGCCCGCGCGCGCGAGCTGCCGTTCGCCAAGTCGGACGGCAAGCGGATCTGGACCTATCGCCACGCCATGGTCCCGGCGGAACTGCCGAGCAAGCTGCTGGTCATCGGGTCCGGCGCGATCGGAATTGAATTCGCCAGCTTCTACAATGACATGGGCACCGAGGTGACCGTGGTGGAGATGATGGACCGGATCGTCCCGGTGGAAGACGCCGACATTTCCGCCTTCCTGGAGAAGGCCCTGACCAAGCAGGGCATCCGCATCCTGACCAAGGCCGGCGTCAGCGCGGTCGACAACGGGGCGGACGGGGTCAAGGTAACGATCAAGGACGGCGCCGGCAAGGAAACCACCGAAACCTTCAGCCATGTGATCGTCGCCGTGGGCATCGTGCCCAATGTCGAGAACATCGGACTGGAAACGCTGGGGATCGAACCGGACAAGCGGTTCCACATCAAGACCGACCCCTATGGCCGCACCAACGTCAAGGGCGTCTGGGCGATCGGCGACGTCGTCGAGGGCCCGTGGCTGGCGCACAAGGCCAGCCATGAAGGCGTGACCACCGCCGAGGCCATCGCGCAGGAGCTGGGCAACAAGGACGTGCATCCGCACCCGCTCGACCGGCGCAACATCCCCGGCTGCACCTATTGCCACCCGCAGGTCGCCAGCGTCGGCCTGACCGAGGCCAAGGCAAAGGAGGCCGGGCACGAGCTCAAGGTCGGCAAGTTCCCCTTCATCGGCAATGGCAAGGCGATCGCGCTGGGTGAGCCCGAGGGGCTGATCAAGACCGTGTTCGATGCCAAGACCGGTGAGCTGCTGGGCGCGCACATGGTCGGCGCCGAGGTGACCGAGCTGATCCAGGGCTATGTCGTCGGCCGCACGCTGGAGACCACCGAAGCCGAGCTGATGCAGACCGTATTCCCGCACCCGACCCTGTCGGAAATGATGCACGAAAGCGTGTTGCAGGCCTACGGGCGGGCCATCCACATCTGATCCCGGCAAGCGCGTCGGCGGGATATCCTGTCGGCGCGCAATTGTCTTTTGCCGCCAGCCGGCTAGGCTGAACGCCGTCAGGCGCCGGGCGGGGCCTCCGGCAGATGGAGCCAACGATGCACGATCTGCACTGCGGGGTATGCGGCGGCACATCCTTTCGTGAGCAGAAGGTGCTGTGGCCGGAACTGATTGCCGAATGGCAACTGTCCGAGGCCGAGCGCGACACCATCGACCGGCAGCAGGGCTGCCTGTGCGAGGGCTGCGGTGCCAACCTGCGGATCATTGCTCTGGCCGATGCGATCCGTGCGCGGGCGGGTACGGCGCTGCCGCTGCGCATGGCGATCGCGGACGGCATGCTCGACGGCTGGCGCGTGCTTGACTGCAACGGCGCCGACGGGCTCTCGGCGGCGCTGGTTGCACTTCCCGGCTATGTTCGCGCCGACTATCCCGAATATGACATGCGCAGGCTGCCCTTTGCCGATGGCAGCTTCGACCTGATCCTGCATTCGGACACGCTGGAACATGTCGAACACCCGCTCGTCGCGCTCGAGGAGTGCCGGCGACTGCTGGCCCCCGGCGGCCAGCTTAGCTTCACCGTGCCGACGATCCACGGCCGCCTGACCCGCAACCGCGCCGGCCTGGCCCCCAGCTATCATGGCGATCCTGCCGAAGGGCGGGGGGACTATCTGGTTCATACCGAGTTCGGTGCCGATGTCTGGGCCATGGTCCTGACCGCGGGGTTTCGCGGCGTGGCGATCAGCGCGGTGCGTTTTCCCGATGCGATCGCGATCACGGCCTGGGCCGACGCCCGGCCGGTGCCGGCCACCCCCGCAACCAGTGCGGCTCAACCGGTGCCTGATCCTACGGCTCCGGCCGAGACAGAGGTGCCGCCGCCGCAGCCAACCGCTGAAGCCGACGATGCGGATCCGGTTTATGATCAGGACGGGCTGCGCAGCCGGCACAATCACGAATTCATGCACGATCCGGAGTTCCAGGCCGCCTATGCCCGCGGGGTGAAGGCCGCAGGGGCGGACTATGGCTGGCACTGGCGGGTTCACACCGGCCTGTGGGCCGCGCGCATGGCGGCGAAGCTTCCGGGCGATTTCGCCGAGTTCGGGGTCAACCGCGGCTTCATGAGCTCCGCGATCATGCACCTGCTGGACTGGAACGGGACTGGCCGGCGGTTCTACCTGCTCGATACCTTCGCCGGGATCGATGAGCGCTACATCAACGATGATGACCGCGCGATCGGGGTGATCGAACGCAACCGGCACGACATCGATATCGGGTTCTACACGTTCGATGTCGACGCAGTGCGCGCCAACTTCGCGCAATGGCCGGCTGCCCGGGTGATCCAGGGGCCGGTGCCCGACACCCTGGCGCAGATCGATTCGCACTGCTTTGCCTTCGCCCACATCGACATGAACTGTGCCCCGCCCGAGGTTGCCGCCGCCGAATTTCTCTGGCCGCGGCTGGTGCGCGGCGGGCTGATCCTGCTCGATGACTATGCCTTCGTAGGCTACCGCTCACAGAAACTGGCGATGGACGAGTTCGCCCGCAGCAAGGGAACGCAGGTTCTGTCGCTGCCGACCGGGCAAGGGCTGCTCATCAAGGCCTGAACGGGGGGCCTGAACGGGGGGCCTGAACGGGCGGCCTGAACAGGGGGAGGGAGGGTCCCGCCCAGCGGCGGGCAAGCCAGAAGGGAGAACCGGATGGCTGGGCCGCGTTCCGCATTTTCCTAAACCGATGGCTAAAGTACCCATCCGGTGAACGCCGCTTTAGGTCAGAGGCGTAGCAAGGCTGTCTATTGCCAACCCACACCAGTTATTGATTGCGTCTGACGGTGATGTGCTTCCACCACATAACCAGTAGTCTCAGAACAATGACCATCGGCGCGCCGAACAGCAACGGAAGGCCAATCGGAGAGATGAACAGTACGAACCAGCCTGCCCAACTCCACGGCTCATCGGAATGGAAGCCATAAAGCTGCATTCCACTGAAGGATATGAACAACAGGGCCGCCATGAAGCTCAAGAGCCAAGTGGAGCAGCCGATTGCTATTGCACCACCATCGGTTTTCGGACGCATGATGCGAACCGCTCCAGCCCAAATCAAAAATGCAGCAAGCGGGCAGACAACCTCACAGGTTTATGCATCGCATGTTAGAGGTTCGGACATAGCCCCCGGGCTCGGGGATTATGCCGACGCGGTGAAGGAGGCGACCGACAAGGCCGCGAAAGGTGACCTGTCGTTCGCCAGCCGCACGCTTGCGGCCCAAGCCATGACACTGGACGCGATCTTTACCGAGATGGCGCGGCGCATGGCCTGCAACATGGGCGAGTATCTACAGGCGACGGAAACCTATGCCCGCATTGCCGTGAAGGCACAGGCCGGAAGCCGACAGGCGATTGAGGCGCTGGCGAAGCTTCACCAGCCCCGCGAACAAACCGTGCGACACGTTCACGTGAACGAAGGCGGGCAAGCCGTGATCGCCGACCAATTCCACCACCACCAGGGGGGTAGAGAAAATGGAAGCCTGTGCGGACAACCCCATGCAACCGGAACCGGCGCGGCTGGCACAGGCCCCGCGCTGCCATGCCCGAACCCGAGCGGGAACGGCGTGCCGATCGCCAGCCGTGAAGGGTGCGAAGCGGTGCCGGATGCACGGCGGCAAGGGTAGTGGCGCGCCGATGGGCAACCGCAATGCATGGCGACACGGTGGGCGATCGGCCGAGACGATCGATGCCCTGGCCCGGGTTCGCGAGCTATGCCGGATGATTGATGTCCTGGAGGTTTGAACCGCTCAGTCTCGTTTCGGAACGATCGCCTTCGGCGCGCACGATTTCGCGGAACTGCTTAGGTGGCTATCGTAATCCGGTGGTTTTTGATCCGGGGCACGCCATGAATTTTGCGCGTTATTGCTTGGCACTGGTCGGTGCTACCGTCGCAACGCTGGCCGTTTCCGACGTAGCCAATGGCGCGATCGTGAATGTTACCTATGAAGGCACCGTCAAAAGTGGATTCGATTACACCGGGGTCTTTGGCGCCAGCAACACGGCCTTAGATGGATTGTCCTTTAGGACGACATATGTCTTCGACACCGCGATAGCACCATATTTGGTTCAGACTGCAACTTACAACCTAGTTAGTACTGATCCAAGCTCATGGGGACAAGGTCCAGGAATCACTGCATCTATAATAATCAATGGGCGAACAGTCACCTTAAACAATATCAATTTTCTTTCTTCCCTTAATGCCTACAATCAGGTTTCTCCATCTGATGGTTTGATTTATTCTGGACAAAGCTCAAACGTTTGGGATCGGCTTGAAGATTCTCGTTTTCAGATAGTCAATCTAATCCAGAACGGTGTTTCAGAACAATCGAACCGTTTGCCAGCCGCACTAACGGGACCATTTTCTGGAATGGTGAGCGGCGGGGGAGGTTTCCAAATCTCCACCACCGACAACACGCTCGGTGCATGGACTTTCCAGCAATATGCGTACGGATCGTTCTACACGACATCTATGTCCGTTGCTGAAGGGGTTTGGACTGGCCCTAGGCCTGTCATCACTCCTTATGTCCCGCTGGTGTCCGTTTCCGCCGTGCCAGAGCCTTCGACGTGGGCTTGCATGATGACGGGCCTGGCACTGATCGGTATTGCGTTGCGAGGCGCCAGAGGCCGACATCATATCAAGCCTAGCTGTACGGCCTGAGAAGAGACGGCAGAGGCTATTCACATACCTCGCATCCGACTCTTGCCAAATCGGGCCATCCAATCCCAAATGGGAACATGAGAAGAACAAAGCTGCATGCGGCCGATCTGCGATTGCGCCTAGCCCTGCGGCTAGCGGTTGCGCCAAAGCACCTGTTTCGGCTGCTGTGGGAACCTAAGGTGCGGCCTCATGAGCGAGACGCTACCCGGGAGGCGCTGGTCGCATTCATTACCGAAGGGTGGGATTCGCTGGACATTGAAGCGGTGCCGACGCGGGATGGTGTTGCGCATTCGATCCCCCCAACTATGGGCAACGACTAAGGCAGTGGGGCAAAGTCATTGCGTCGGGTTCGAGGGAGATGGCGGTGAAGCAGGATCAGCAATGTCCGGGAGGTACTTTACAACCACCATCCTTGTAATGGTTTTGCTGCCGCCCGATGCGCCAAACCCAAAAAGCCAGCCTAGCCCACCAGAGGCGCTGCCAGTGGTGCTGCTGTAACCGCCCCCATGTCCCGCCTCATTCTCGCTTTGAATGATGACGGCATCGCCACCAGCCTTTTTGACCTTGGCTGCTATGGATGGGCTTCCGACTGCATGGCCGCCATCCCAAAACTCGTCGCGCTTGTCCTGCACCATCGCAATTACCTGATACCGGCGCGGAGGTTCCCCGCTGGTCCAGTAATCAATTCCGTTCTTTGTGATCTTGGTGCCACCTTCGCCGGTCCGGACGACCGGCTTTCCTTCGTACAACGCAAAATCGATCTTGGCCTGCGCACCCGCCGAAGCCGAGCACATTACACTAAACCCACAAACCACAATAAGCGCGCGTTTCATTCTGCCCCCACATTGAAGCTTTGCCAGGCAAAGTAACCGACCTTCCCCACTCGCGCAAAGCTGTAACGGTCCAGGCTAGTGCGCAGCCGTTCGATGCCAACCAGCCGCTTTAAGTGGGCTTAGTCATGGGCAAGAGAGAAAAACGCGCGATAACCGGCTGATTGTATTGGAAACTTGGCGGACAGGGTGGGATTCGAACCCACGGTGAGCTTGCACCCACGGCGGTTTTCAAGACCGCTGCCTTAAACCACTCGGCCACCTGTCCGCGCCTGATGCGCGCTAGCGTTCCCGGCGGCGCTTGTCACCCCCGCGTCCGCACGAGACGCGAGACCGTTACCGTTGAATTTGCGGCAGTCCGGATTTGCAAGGCCGGCCCGCTGTGCGAAGACCTGGGCGATGACGCTTTCGTTTCGCCTAGTCCGCAAGATCCTGGCCTGGGGTGTGGCCCTGACGATCGCCCCGGTGCTGGCGCAGTCCGACCAGCCACGCCCTCCCGGGCAGGCGGTGCCGCAACTGGTGCCCGAGCCGATGTCCGGCCAGGCAGAAAACGGCTTCTCCGCCTATCTCCAGCTCCTGAGCGCGCGGGCGCGGGGGGAGGGGATTCGCGAATCCACCATTCAGGCGATGACCGCGGGCCTCACGCCCAATCCCAAAGTGATCGCGCTGGACCGGGCCCAGCCGGGATCGACCCCGTCCGCCATTCCCGCCTTTGCCCCCTACCGGCGAACCCATGTCGATGCCGCGCGGATCGGGGCGGGGCGGGCAATGTACGCCAGCGCCGCCCCGATGATTCCGGGGATCGAGGCGCGCTATGGCGTGCCCGCGCCGATCCTGCTGGCGATCTGGGGGCACGAGACCAACTACGGGCGCTACACCGGCGACTTCGATCTGGCGCGCTCGCTCGCCACGCTCGCCTACGAGGGACGTCGGCGCGAGCTGTTCGCGCAGGAATTCATCGCCGTGCTCAAGATGGCGGACAGCGGAGTGCCCCGTGCCCAGTTGAAGGGATCATGGGCCGGAGCCTTTGGCAATCCCCAGTTCCTGCCGAGCATGTACCTGCGGCTGGCGGTGGATGGCGACGGCGACGGGCGGCGCGACATCTGGACCAGCCGGGCCGATACCCTGGCGTCGATCGCCAACTACTTCCACGATGCGGGCTGGCGCACCGGGCAGCCCTGGGGCGTTCCCGCGCAGGTCCCGCCCGGGTTCGACCGCGCCGGCGTGACCAGCCGCCTGACCGCGCCCGAATGTCCGCGGGTCCATGCCCGCCACGCCCGCTGGCAGACCGTGGCGGAATGGCGGACAAACGGCGTGGTGCCCCTAGGCGCTATTGCGGATGATGTGCTAGCCAGCCTGATCGAACCAGACGGGCCGGGGCAGACCGCCTACCTGTTAACCGGGAATTATCGGGTCATCCTGGAATACAACTGCTCGAACTTCTATGCCTTGTCCGTGGGATTGCTTGCCGATGAAATTGCGCGCTGACAGGCTCAAGCGCTGGTTTATGGCCGGAATGCTGTTGGGTGGAACCCTGGCGACGGCGGTAGCCCGGGACAAGCTGCCGCCCGCCCCGCCGACCGGCCCTGCAGCCGATTACCCGATGGTGCTGGGCGCGCCGTTCACGGTCGACGGGGTGACGTACACCCCGGCCGATACCCTGAACTATGACAAGGTGGGCTACGCGGTGATCGATCCCGCGCTGGGGCAGGGGATCAGCATCGCCCACCGCACCCTGCCGCTGCCCAGCTATGCCGAGATCACCTCGCTCCGCACGGGCAGGACCATCCTCGTCCGGGTCGAGCGGCGCGGACCGATGAGCGGCAACGCGATCATCGCCTTGTCGCCCGGGGCCGCCGAACAGCTCGGCACCGGCGATCCCCGGACCCCGATCCGCATTCGCCGCGTCAACCCGGCAGAGCCGGAACGGGCCCTGCTGCGGTCCGGGCAACCCGCCGCCCAGCGGATGGATACCCCGATGTCGCTGGTCGGCGTGCTGATGCGCCGGCTTGACCCCAACGCGGCACCGATGCCCCCGGCACCAGCTCCCGTTCCCGCACCGGTTGCGGCGCCGCCGCCGGCGGCGCCCGCGCCGTCCGGACCCAAGCGGCCCGCCGTCATGCCGTCCGTGCAAAGGCCCGCACCGGCCACAATGACCGAACCCCGGCCGACCCCGGTCTCCAGGGCGGCCCAAGCGCCGCGCCCGGTCGGCGGCGGCCAGGTCGTTGTCCAGGTCGGTGCCTTTTCAAGCCGGACGGCGGCCGCTGCCGTGGCGGCGCGGGTGGGGGGCGCGGTCAGCCCGGCCGGGCGGCTCTTCCGCGTCCGGATCGGTGGCTTCGCCACGGCCGCGGAGGCCGGCGCCGCCCTCGCCAAGGCCAAGGCAGCGGGCTATAGCGAAGCCCGAATCCAGCACGCCGACTGATCCCCTGCGCGATCCGGCCGGCGCGCTCTCGCGCTGACCGGAGCCTCCTTGAAACGCTCGCTTGCCGTCCTGCTGGCTATAGCCTTGCCGCTGACCACCCTGCCGCTCGACGCCGTCGTCGGGCAGGGCGTGTTCGGACAGGGAATGGGCGCCGCCTCGTCCGTGCCGTCGCCCCTCTCCGACGCGAACCTCCCCCCGGCCGAGCTCGCCCCGGTGCCGGTGGCGCTGCTGGTCGATCTGGGATCGGGTCAGGTGCTTTATGCGAAAGAGCCCGACCGCCGCTTTGTGCCCGCCTCGATCACCAAGGTGATGACGCTCTATGTCGCCTTCGAGCTGCTCGCGCGCGGGCAGTTGCGGCCCGAGCAGGTCTTCCGGATGAGCGAAGGCGCCTACCGCGATTGGCATGCGGTGGGCTCGACCATGTTCCTGGATCGGGCGCACGACGTCACCGTTCACGATCTGCTGATGGGCATCGCCAATGTCTCGGCCAACGACGGTTGCATCGTCCTCGCCGAGGGCGCGGCGGGCAGCGTGCCCAACTGGCTGGCGTTGATGAACGCCGAGGCGCGCCGGCTGGGGATGAAGGACAGCCATTTCGGCACGCCCAACGGCTGGATGGACGAAGGGCAGACCTATGTCTCGGCCCACGATCTCGCCACCCTGGCCCAGGCCATGCTGGTGCGGCATCCCGATCTGTATCGCACCTATATCGGCCACCCGACGATGACCTGGAACGGCATCACCCAGCGCAATCACGATCCGATCCTGGGCAAGCTGGAAGGCGCCGACGGGATCAAGACCGGGTTCACCAACCAGGCGGGCTATGGCTTCCTCGGCTCGGCGATCCGCGATGGGCGGCGGCTGGTGATGGTGATCGGCGGGGCCTACACCCCGAAGGACCGGGCCAAGGCCGCCGAGGCGCTGATGAACTGGGGATTTGCCGCGTTCGACAGCCGCACCCTGTTCAGCGCGGGCGAACAGGTCGGCACGGCCGCGGTGCAGCAGGGCGAGGCGCGCAGCCTGCCGCTGGTCGCCCCGGGACCGATCTCCGCCGCCAGCCCGCGCGGCACCCGCGCGCCGGTGCGGCTGCGGGTGGTCTATGCCGGTCCGCTGGAAGCGCCGGTGCGGAAAGGTGATATCGTCGCCGAACTGGAGATCACCGTGGGCAACCGGACCGGGCACCGCGTTCCGCTGGCGGCAGGCACCGACGTGCCGCGGGCGGGGCTGCTGGCGCGCCTCCGCAACGGCCTGCTGGGGCTGTTCACATGACGGGGACGGGCCGGTTCATTGCTCTCGAAGGCGGGGAAGGGGCGGGCAAGTCGACCCAGTGCCGCCTCTTGGCCGAGGCGCTGGCGGCGCGCGGAATCGACGCCGTTGTCACGCGTGAGCCCGGCGGAACGACCGGCGCCGAGACGATCCGCCGGCTGCTGCTGTCCACCGAAGGCGAGGGCTGGGGGCCGCGCGCCGAAGCGCTGCTGTTCGCGGCGGCCCGGTCCGATCACGTCGAGCGCCTGATCCGTCCCGCGCTTGCCGCCGGGCGTTGGGTGATCTGCGATCGCTTCGTCGATTCCAGTCGCGCCTATCAGGGCGGCGGCGGCGCGCTGGACGATCAGGATATCCTGGCACTGCACCGCATCGGCAGCGGCGGCCTGCTGCCCGATGCCACGCTGCTCATCACGGTCAGTCCGGCGCTGGTGACGGAACGCCTGGCCGCCCGCGACGGCGATGTCGCAGACCGCATCGGGGGACGTCCGGCCGAATATCACGCCGCAGTGGCGGCCCGCTTCGCCGCCATGGCTGACGCTGATCCCGCACGGTTCATCCGCATCGACGGCAATGGCACTCCCGGCGAAACCCACGCCCTGATCATGCAGGCACTGGGGCTCAATCCATGACGGGCCAGAACACATGACGGCGCTGGTGGGCCACGACGAAGCCTGGCGCGAATGGCGGGCCGCCATGGCGTCGGGGCGGATGCATCATGCCTGGATCCTCGCGGGGATGCAGGGGCTCGGCAAGGCGCATTTTGCCAGGGCCGCCGCGCGCGAACTGGTCGCCGAACCGGGCGTGCCGCAGCCCGAGCTGCACCCCGACATCCTGCTGGTCGAACCCCTGCCCGCCACCGAGGACGATGCCCGCCGCAAAGAAGAGGGCAAGCCCTATGCGACCAAGCGCAACATCTCGGTCGATCAGGTCCGCCAGATCCAGCATCGCCTGACCACCCGCCCCACCCTCGGCGCACGGCGGGCGATCATCATCGATCCGGCCGACGATCTGGAAAAAAGCGCGGTCAACGCCCTGCTGAAAAGCCTGGAGGAACCACCGACCGGCAGCTTCTTCCTGCTCGTCACGCACCGTCCCGGACGGCTGCTCCCCACGATCCGCTCGCGCTGCCGCACCGTGCGCTTCCCCGCGCTGCGGGGCGAGGACATGGACAAGATCCTGGCACGGCTGGCCCCGCGGGCCGATGCGGCGACCCGGGCCGCCGCGATCGCCGCCGCCGATGGCTCACCCGGGATCGCGCTGGGCTTTGTCGAACAGGAACTCGGCCCGCTGCACGCCACCATGCTGCGGCTGATCCGGGAGGGCGACGAACACTTCACCCTGCGTGGCGAACTGGCGGCGGAGATTGGCGCACGGCCGGATCGTGAGCGGCTGCTTGCCACGCTCGATCTGGCGCGGGCGGTGCTCGCCGGGGCCGTGAGCTCCGCGCCTGGCCTGCAGCAGGCCCGGATCATCGAGGCTCACGCCAGCCTGGCCATGCTGACGGGGCAGGCGCCGACCTACAATTACGACCCCGGGCTGCTCGCGATGGAAATCGGCGGGTTGCTCGCCTCGGTCGCCCTGCCTAGAGAGACGGCCTGACACCGTCAGACAGACACCTGCAGACCGATTTCTCCAGACCGATTTCTCCAGACAGGCCGGACATGGGCGACCCCTTCTACATCACCACCGCGATCTCCTATCCCAACGGCAAGCCGCACATCGGCCACGCCTATGAAGCGATCGCCGCCGACGTCATCGCCCGTTTCCAGCGGCTGGCCGGGCGCGAGGTGCGGTTCCAGACCGGAACCGACGAGCATGGCCTGAAGATGGCCCAGAAGGCCCGCGAGCTGGACATTACCCCGCGTCAGCTGGCCGACGAGATGTCGCAGCATTTCATCGATATGTGCGACGCCCTCAACGTGTCCTACGATGTCTTCCTGCGCACCACCGAAGACCGCCATCACGCCGCCACGCAAGAGCTGTGGCGCCGGATGGAGGCCGCGGGCGACCTCTATCTCGATCGCTACGAGGGCTGGTACTCGGTCCGCGACGAGGCCTATTACGACGAAGGCGAAATCGTCACCGGGGAAGGGGGCGAGAAGCTCTCCCCCCAGGGTACCCCGGTCGAGTGGACCGTCGAGGAATCCTGGTTCTTCCGGCTGTCGAACTATGCCGAACCGCTTCTGGCGCTCTATCGTGACAACCCGGACTTCATCCAGCCGGACAGTCGTCGCAACGAGGTGATGCGCTTCGTCGAGGGCGGACTGCGCGATCTGTCGGTATCGCGGACCAGCTTCGACTGGGGCGTGAAGGTTCCGGGCAGCGACGGCCATGTCATGTACGTGTGGGTCGACGCCCTGACCAACTACCTCACCGGTCTGGGCTTTCCCGATGATCAGGCTGCGGTCGACAAGTGGTGGCCGGCCGATCTCCACCTGATCGGCAAGGACATCGTCCGGTTCCATGCGGTCTACTGGCCGGCCTTCCTGATGAGCGCGGGCCTGCCCGTGCCGCGGCAGGTGTTCGGCCATGGCTTCCTGCTCAATCGGGGGCAGAAGGAATCGAAGTCGCTCGGCAATGTCACCGATCCGCTGGCGCTGGCCGGGCAGTTCGGGGTGGACACCTTGCGCTACTTCCTGATGCGCGAGGTCGCCTTCGGTCAGGATGGGTCCTATTCGCCCGAGGCGATCGTCACCCGCGCCAATGCCGAGCTGGCCAACAGCTTCGGCAATCTGGTGCAGCGGGTGTGTTCCATGATCTTCAAGAACATGGACGGCAGGCTGCACACCTTCGCCGAGACCGAGGCCGATCAGGAACTGGTCAGCAAGGTGCGCACCGCATGTGCGCTCGAGCTCCCGCAGGCCTTCCGCGAGCTGAACTTCTCGACCGGGATCGAGGCCTGGATGCGCGCGGTTTTCGCCTGCAACGCCTATATCGACGAGCAGGCTCCCTGGGCGCTGAAGAAGACCGACCCGGCCCGGATGGACGCGGTGCTGCTCACCCTGTTCATGGCGATCCGCGACCTGACCATCGCGATCAGCCCGGTGGTCCCCACCGCTGCCGCCAAGGTGCTGGACCAGCTTGGCATTCCCGCCGGGGAACGCGATCTGGCGGCCCTGGGTGACACCGAATGGTTCGCCCGCCGGGTGGCCACCGGCGAGCCGCTCGGCCAGCCCAGCCCGGCCTTCCCGCGGCTGGAACTGCCCGCCGAGGACGAACCGGCCTGATGCTGATCGATTCGCACTGCCACCTCAATTACAAGGGCCTGGCCGAGGACCAGCCGGCGGTGCTGGCACGCGCCCGGGCAGCCGGCATCGGCGGCTTCCTCAACATCTCGACCCGCCGCAGCGAATGGGCCGAGATCATCGCCGTGGCCGAGCGGGAGAGCGACGTCTGGGCCAGCGTCGGAATCCACCCGCACGAGGCCGACCAGCACGCCGATCTCGGAGCGGAAGCGCTGCTGGAGGCCGCGCGGCATCCGCGGGTCGTGGCGATCGGCGAAACGGGTTTGGACTATTACTACGACCACTCCGATCGGCAGGTGCAACAGGACCTGTTCCGGGTGCACATCGCCGTCGCCCGCGAAACGGGTCTGCCCCTCATCATCCACACCCGCGATGCCGAGGATGACACCACCCGCATCGTTACCGAGGAGATGGGGAAGGGGGCCTTCCCCGCGCTGATCCACTGCTTCACCGCCTCGGCCGATTTCGCCCGCGACATGCTGGCGCTGGGCCTGACCATTTCGCTGTCCGGCATCGTCACCTTCAAGAACGCCAGGGACCTGCAGGCCATCGCCCGGGACATCCCCGAGGACCGCCTGCTGGTCGAGACGGATGCCCCGTTCCTGGCTCCGGTCCCGCATCGCGGCAAGGTGTGCGAGCCTGCTTTCGTCGCCGATACGGCGCGCTTCGTTGCCGAGCTGCGCGGCACCACGCCCGAGGCCCTCGCGGCCACGACGACACGAAATTTTCATGATTTGTTCCGTAAGGTGCAACAGCCGAGCGAGGGACCCGGCGCATGAAACTGATCATGCTCGGCTGCGGCACGTCCACCGGGGTGCCGCGGATCGGCGGCGCGGACGGACGGGGCGACTGGGGCGACTGCGATCCGGACGAGCCGCGCAACCGCCGGTCGCGGGTCTCGATCGTGGTCGAAAACCGGGCCGGCGCGCGGTTGCTGGTCGATACGTCGCCCGATCTGCGCAGCCAGTTGCTGGCCAACGGGATCGACAAAGTGGATGCCGTGTTCTGGACGCACGACCATGCCGACCACACGCACGGCATCGATGATCTGCGCCCGATGCGTTATGGCCGGGGCGCGCCGATCCCGGGCTATGGCCATGAGGAAACCGTGCGCCGCTTGCGCAACCGTTTTGGCTATGTGTTCGCCGGCCAGCACGGCTACCTGACGATCTGCTCGATCGACACGCTCGACCGCCTGCGGATGTGTGCCGGCTTCGGGGTCCGCTCATGCCAGATGGACCACGGCCCGGCACAGAGCACCGCGTTCCGGTTCGAATGCGATGGTCGCTCGATCGGCTACGCCACCGATTTCAGCGCGATCAACCGGGACATGGTCGATCTGTTCTATGGCTGCGATCTGCTGGTGGTCGATTGCCTCAAGCGCGAACCGCACCCGACGCACGCGCACCTGGCCATGTCGCTGGAACTGGCCGAGGCCTGCCGGGTGAAGCGGGCGGTTCTGACGCACATGGACCGGTCGATGGACTATGCCACGCTCAGCGCCGAAGTGCCGCCGCATGTCCTGGTCGGCTATGACGGCCTGGTGCTGGAGGCATGATGGCGTCGGTCCCGAACGGTGACACCCTGGTGGCGCTGCTCGGGATTGTCCTGTGCCTGGCGCTGGTGTCGCGCAGCGCGGCGCTCCAGCGCTTGAGCGGCCAGCGCAAGGCGCTTTATGGCGCGATATGGGCCGTGGTCATCGGTCTCGTGGCAGCCATCGCCGCGCGGCTGGGCGAATAGGCCCGCGGGGACAGACCCTGGCCCCCCCCGGCCTCACCCCGGGTTATATTTAACATAATGTGCATTATCACATTCAAAGGTTGTAAGCGCCAGATAGAAATGACACCCCTCCGCTAGATAGAGATGACACTCTCTGGCGTGGTTGGCGGAGCAACGGTGGCATGGTTCTCCCGTCGGTCGGGAGGACATGGCTATGACGGTGCTGGCGATGAGC
>NZ_JACLAU010000013.1 GCF_014230305.1 Novosphingobium aerophilum | reverse complement strand
GAAGCAGCGGAAAACCCTTCAAACTCGCCATGATCGCAACCGTGCGGAAGCTCATCTCCATCCTCAATGCCATCGCCCGCGATGACCCGGCATTCCAAACACCATCCACGGTTGCTTGACCCGGGACCGGGCTTGCCTGCCCTGACGGAGGTCAGGGACCCGGGACCGGGCGGTTCTTCCCCTCACGTTGCCACCCAAGCCCGGCCCCGGCTCAAGGCCGGGGCGACGATGGAGGGGGTGGCGGGGTGTCGGTGTAGGGTGGGAAGCGGGCGTTGGGCGCAAGCGCGCAGCGGCCGCCCAAGAATCATTTGCACGCCCGCAAATTGTCACATCGCTAAAGCCATCGTCGTCCCGGGCTTGACCCGGGACCAGGCTTGCCTGCCCTGACGGAAGTCAGGGACCCGGGACCGGCCTGTTCTTCCCCAACCGTTGCGACGCAAGCCCGGCCCCGGCTCAAGGCCGGGGCGACGAAGGGAGAGGGATGGCGTGACCTCCGGGTGGAACGGGGTGCTGGCAATCATCGATCCTCCCCGTTTTCGCCCGCAGGGCGCAAAGGGGGAGGTGTCGGCCGCCGCAGGCGGCTGACGGAGGGGCCAGGTTGCTATCCCCCACCACCCCGCTGCCTGCGGCAGCGCGGTTCCCCTCCCCCTTTGTGCTTCGCAAAACGGGGGAGGATGCGAAGGTCCGATCCCAGGCGAAACCGGTCACCGCAAACCGATCCGCCGCTGTCCTACGGCGCTCAAGCCTGTCACACTCCGCGCGGCTCTTTGCACCGTGAACCCAGGCAGGCCTTCGCTGGCAACTTTGCCATGCGGATACGCGCGAAGTTTGTGAATTTCGCGAAGAAGGCGGGCACCCAAAGGGGACCCAACCCTACCCCGCCGTCTTTTCCAGCAAGCCGTGCTTGCGCAGGCAATGGCGCAACTGGTCGTAGCTCAGCCCCAGGGCCTTGGCAGTGGCGCGCTGGTTATAGCGATGGCGGGCCAGGTGGAATTCGAGGATCGCCTTCTCGTGCGCGTCCACTGCGGCGCGCAGGTCGTTGACGGCGCCGTGATCGGGCCCGTTCGCCGCCGCGGCGACTGCCTTGCCGATCACCGGCGCACACGAATCCGCCTGCACCTCCACGCCGCCCTCCAGCACCGGCGGGCGCCAGGGCGATTCGAAGGGATCGAACTCGATCCGCGCGATCGGCTGGCGCGGCGTGTCCCAGCGGTAGACCGCGCGCTCGATCACGTTGCGCAGTTCGCGGACGTTGCCGGGCCACTGGTAAGCCTCGAGCTGGGCCGCCGCCGTGGCCGAGAAGCCGGGCCAGCCGGGCCAGCCGATCTCGGTGGCCATGCGCCGGCCGAAATAGTCGGCCAGCACCTGCACGTCCCCTTCCCTCGCCCGCAGCGGCGGCAGGGTGATCACCTCGAAGCTCAGGCGATCGAGCAGGTCGGCGCGGAAGCGGCCCTGGTCGGCCAGGCGCGGCAGGTCCTCGTTGGTCGCCGCGACGATCCGCACGTCGACCCGGATCGGCTTGGACGAGCCGATCCGGGCCACCTCGCCATATTCGATCGCGCGCAGCAGCCGCTCCTGCGCCCCCGCCGACAGGGTGGCGAGCTCGTCCAGGAACAGGGTGCCGCGATCGGCCTCCTCGAACCGCCCGGCGCGGGCGCGGGTGGCGCCGGTGAAGGCCCCCGCCTCGTGCCCGAACAGCTCGGCCTCGATCAGGGTCTCCGGCAGGGCCGCGCAATTGAGGGTGATCAACGGCTCGCCCCAGCGCGGCGACAGGCGGTGGAGACGCTCGGCGATCAGCTCCTTGCCGGTCCCCCGCTCGCCCACGACCAGCACCGGACGGCGCAGCGCCGCCGCGCGACTGGCGCGCTCGACCGCATCGAGAAAGGGCCCCGATTGGCCAATGAACTGCGTGCCCCGATCCATTCCCACGGGTTAGCAAATCTCACCAACCTTACGCAAGATCGACTGCAAATGAAGGGCGAAAGTCCAGCAATTCCGGAATTGGCACGGCCTTTGCTATTAACCTGGCATAGCCCGCTGCGGCGGGATCACAAAGTCCAAGGAGACCGGAAATGCTTCGCCTCAACACCATGCTCGACAACGCCATCGCCATCAGCATCGCCACGATGCTTGCCTTCAACGTCGTGGTGCTGGCACAACAGCTCTACACCGCCTCGGGGTCGGTCATCGCATGAACGATTTCACGCCCCCGCGCGGAGTGTCCCGCATCGATCTTGAAACCGAGCGCCTGCGCGACCGCGCCAGCCCGGCCACCGGAGTATCACTGATGGGTATCTTCTCCCGCACCCGCGACATCATCGCCGCGAACTTCAACGATCTGCTCGACAAGGCGGATGACCCGGCGAAGATGATCCGGATGATCATCCTCGAGATGGAGGAGACCCTGGTCGAGGTCCGCGCCAGCGCGGCGCGGACCATCGCCGACCAGAAGGAGATGCACCGCCACACCGTGAAGCTCGACCGGCTCCAGGCCGACTGGGCGGAAAAGGCCCAGCTCGCCCTGTCCAAGGGCCGCGAGGACCTCGCCCGCGCCGCGCTGATGGAAAAGCGCAAGGCGTCGGACATGGCCGCGCAGCTCCAGGAAGAGATCAAGGTGCTCGACGACGCCCTGCGGGCCTACGAGGCCGATATCGAGAAGCTGCAGACCCGCCTGCGCGAGGCCCGCAGCCGCCAGACCGCGATCGCGGCCCGGCTCGAAAGCGCCGAGAACCGCGTCCGCCTGCGTACGCTGCTGGCCAGCGAGCGGGTTGACGAGGCGATGGCGCGTTTCGACCAGCTGGAACGCCGGGTCGACTACGCCGAGGGCCGCGCCGATGCGCTGTCGCTCGCCGAGGCGACCAAGCCGACCCTGGCCGACGAGATCTCGGCCCTCGCCGCGAGCGACAAGGTCGACGAGGAGCTCGAGGCCATGAAGCGCGCGCTCAACCAGGGCGATGGCCCGGCCAAGGAGGCCTGATCGATGGAAGAGGTGCTCGTTCCGATCATGGTCTGCGGCTTCCTGTTCATCGGGTTGCCCTGGGTGGTCCTGCACTACCTGACCAAGTGGAAAACCGCCGCCACGCTGACCACCGGCGACGAGGCCCTGCTGGAGGAACTCTACCAGCTCGCCCGCCGGCTCGACGAGCGGATGGATACGGTCGAGCGGCTGGTTGCCGCCGACAACCCCGAATTCCGCCCGGCCCGGGTCCTGCCCGACCGGGATAGCGACAACGAACAACTGCGCGCGCTGGAACGCCGGCTCGCCGACAAGGAAGGGACTCTGCGGTGAACAACTCGTCCGAACCGTACAAGCGGACCCGCTTCTATCGTGACAAGATCAACGGCAAGATCTTCGGCGTCTGCGCCGGGATCGCCGACTACACCGGGGTGGACGTGCTCTGGGTCCGGGTCGGCACCGTGGCCCTGACGGTCTGCGGCGTGGGTTTCATCCCGCTGATCTACTTCGCGTTGGCCATTTTCGCGGACAACAAGCCCGCCGGGCTCTATCTCGACCGCGAGGAGCAGAAGTTCTGGCAGGGTGTCCGCCAGTCGCCCACCCGCACCGCCCGCGAGGTGAAGGCCCGCTTCCGCGACATCGACCGCCGCCTGGCCGACGTGGAACAGTTCTACGTCACCTCCAACCCGCGCCTTTCGGCTGAAATCGAAAAGCTGCGCTGAGCCGCACGACCCGGGGGAATACCACCATGCTTGAGATTTTTCCCTTGCTGATCCCGATCCTGGCGCTGACCATTCCCTGCCTGGCGATCTGGACCAAGCACCAGAGCAAGATGGCCGAGCTGCAACTGCGCATGCGGGCCGATGAACAGCAGGCCCGCACCGGTGACCTGGCCACCTCGGACGCCTACGCCCGGCTGGAAGAGCGGGTCCGGGTGCTGGAGCGGATCGTGACCGACCGCGGCAGCGACCTGGCCGCCCAGATCGAAGCCCTGCGGGCCGAGAGCCCGGCCCTCCAGGCCCAGCGCGCCGACCTGCTCCAGTCGACCAAGGTGCCGTCATGAGCCCGGAAAACCTTGCCGCCATCCGCGAACTGGCCGGGCCGATCGCCGCCATCGGCGTCACCGGGACGCTGGGCTGGGTCGTCACCACCTGGCTCCGCATCAAGCACGGCTATCCCCTCGAAGGGTCCTGGGGGCAGAAAATCTACCCCAAGACCAACGACCAGGCGATGCAGCGGATCGCGCTGCTGACCAGCGAAAACGCCGAACTGCACGCCCAGCTCGGCAGCCTCAAGGATCGCCTCGCCACGGTCGAGCGGATCGTCACCGACAGCGGCTACCAGCTCACCGCGCAGATCGAAGCGCTGCGTGGTGACGGGAAGCCGATGAACTGAACCGGCGTCGCTGGACGCGACGTCCACCCAACCGCCAAGGGAGTTTGACATGTTCGAACCCTCCACCACCATGGCGATCGCCGGCCTGATCGGCCTCGGGATCGTCGCCCTCACCGTCCTGACCCTGTGGCAGGGCTGGCTGCGGCTCAAGCTGACCGAGCTGGAACGCCATTCCGATCGCTACCACCGGGCCGAACCCGAGCATCCGCTGAGCGTGACCCGCATCGAAATGGCCGACGTGAAGGAACGCCTGCGCAAGCTCGAGGCGATCGCCGCCGGGGTCGATCTCTGATCCCCGCGGCATAGCCCCGCCGAAACACCAAGCCCCCTACTGAGGGCGTGCGCTTCACCAGATCCCCTGGCACCGGCAGCGAGCACTGGTCCTCGCTCGCTGCCGGCTGGGTGGGATCTGCCGAAGCTCACGCCCTCCTTTTTGTGAGGTCCCGCCCCCCCGCGGCGAGCGCGGGGCCTGAACCAAGGGGCCGGCGCAAGCGTCTTGCCCCGGCCCGCCCCCCCGCCTAGAGCCGGCCCATGCGCTCTCTCGACGATATCCGCGACGAATACGAGTTCCTCGACGGCGACGAACGCTATCGCCTGCTGATCGAACTGGGCCGCGAGCTTGATCCCATGCCGGACGCGCTCAAGACCGACGCCACCCGGGTGCGCGGCTGTTCGGCCAGTGTCTGGGTCTACCCGACCCCGGGCAGCGAGGGCCGCCTGCACTTCCTCGCCGACAGCAATGCCGCGATCACCAAGGGGATCGTCGCGCTGGTCCTGGCCACGGTGCAGGATCGCCCGGCGGCCGAAGTGGCCGCCACCGACATCGCCGCCGTGCTGGAGCCGTTCGACCTGAAGAACCAGCTTTCGTCCAATCGCACCCAGGGCGTCCCCAACATGATCGCCCTGATCCGAGAGACCGCGGCCCGGCTGGCCCAGGGCGGACAGGCCGCGTGAGGCACGTGACCCGTCCGTTCTGGCTGACGGCGGGTCTGCTGGCGGTGGGACTGGGCGTGCTGGGCATTGCCCTGCCCCTGCTGCCCACGGTGCCCTTTTTCCTGCTGGCCGCCTTCTGCTTCGCCCGATCCAATCCGGTGTGGGAGCAGCGCCTGCTGGACCATCCGCGCTATGGGCCGCCGCTGCGCCAGTGGCGCGAGCGCCGCGCCATCCCGCGCCGGGCCAAGCGGGCCGCTTTGATCGGCATGGGGATCAGCGTGGCGATCAGCGCGGTCTTCATGGGATGGCCGTGGGTGCTGGCTCCGGCGCTGGTCTGCGCCGCCAGCGGCTGGTGGATCTGGACCCGGGCCGAATGATGACCCGTCCGATCGATCACCACCTCGCCACTTACGGCTCGCTCCGCCCGGGAGAGTGCAACCACCACGAACTGGCGGGGCTGAGCGGGGAGTGGCGTCCCGGAACAGTGGCCGGGCGGTTGATCGAGAAAGGCTGGGGCGCCGATCTGGGCTATCCGGCAATCATCCTCGCGCCGGACGGCGATCCGGTTCCGGTCCAATTGTTCGTCTCGGCCGACCTGCCCGCACACTGGGCCCGGCTCGACGATTTCGAAGGCGACGGATACCGTCGCGTGGCGGTTACCGTCAGCACTGCGGATGGTGCGGTCGAGGCGTGGATCTATGCCGAGGCCGGGGCTCTGGAATAGCGGCCCGGTTCAATCCTTCCAGTCTGCGAACAGCCGGTCCACCGAGGCGTCCGGTCGCGCCATGGCCGCCTCGACCCGTTTGCGGCCCTGCCAGTAGGGCAAGGCCGGATGATCCGCACCGGCCCGCAGCAGCGCCCCGGCTTCCGCATCGCTGAGCGTTCCGCCCCCGGCGACATAATCGCAGAAGCCCTCGCGCAACTGCTGCGGACGCGTCACGTCAACGAACGGTCCGAAATGGGCGCGCAGCGACCCGTGAGTCATCTCATGCGCGATCACCCCCTCGAGGCTGCGCCGCCCGCCCAGCGCCCGGCCATTCAGCACGTCGCGACCGGTGGGATCGATCCGGTTGACGATCACCGCGTCGTTGATCGGGCGGGTCAGGGCCATGGCGCCACGGCTGGTCAACGCCAACCAGGCCCACCGCCAGCCACCTCCGGTCAGGAAGATCGGCTCGTCGGGCCGGCGCGCCTGGCCGAGCGGACCTGCAGCCACCCGGCGATCGGCGATCTCCACGGCCCTGACGATGGCCGGTGTGATCGGGTCCACCGAGCGGACCTGGTGCGCATGGACCTGCGCGGCATAAGGGAAAGCGAGGAGTTGGGGCGCCGCCAGGGGAGCGGTCAGCACCACCGCCGCGCCCAATGCAAGCCGGTTCCAGCCCCGGCGGTTCACTCGGCTCCCACCGCGTCGCGAACCACGGCGATCCCGCGCTGCGCCTGGGCCTTCAGCTCGCGCTTGAGGACGGCGGGATCTCGCGCAATGACGAAACCGAAGCTCACCCCGCCTTCCTTGCCGATGGTCGCATGGTGGAGCTTGTGCGCCTGCACCAGCCGCTTGGCGTAGCCCTTGCGGGGGACCCAGCGGAAATAGCGCTGGTGGACCAGACCATCGTGGATCAGCGTGTAGACCAGCCCATAGCACAGGATCCCCAGACCGACCCAGGTGCCCGGCTCCCAGGCCCGTTCGCCCAGCGCCAGCGGGCTGCCGACCGCGAACATCGACATGCTCATCACCGCCCCGACCACGCCGTAGAGATCGTTCTTCTCGAGCAGCTTGTCGTGCGGCTCATGATGATCACGATGCCAGGCCCAGCCCCAGCCGTGCATGATATACTTGTGGCTGGACCAGGCGACGAATTCCATCGCCGCAAAGGTGGCGAGCACGATCAGGCAGGCAGAGAGCGCGGTCATGCGCGCTCCTTAGTGCGATCTGCGGAGAATCGCGACACATTCTTACAGGCAACTGATCGACCCATTCGACTTTCGTTCATCTGGAGGGTCATAAACCTGAATGCATCGGCGCGCCCCGCCGCTATTCGATGAAGGAGCCGATCATGACCAGACTGACCCGGATCACCGCCGCCGCCCTGCTCACCGCCAGCCTGCTGGCAACGGCCGGAGCCGCCTCGGCCCAGCCGGCTTACGGCTATGGCTATGGGCCGGGTGGATACGAGCGCGAACGATATGGCAGCGACTGGCGGCGCGAGACCGCATGGCGCGCCGGGGAGATCCGCGACCAGCTCGACGATCTGGCCCGCCGGATCGACCGCAACGACCGGCGCGACCGCATTTCCGAGCGTGAGGCCTGGGGCCTGCGCCGCGAGGTCCGGGCAGCGCGCGAGCAGTTCCGCTGGATGAACCGCGACGGGCTGGACCATCGCGAACTGCGCCACCTGCAGGCGCGGGTCGATCACATCCGCTGGCAGCTACGCGGTGAGCGGGCCGACTGGAACGACCGCCGCGGCTGATCCTCCAGCAGGCGTTGCCGCGGCAGCCCTGTCCGACAGGTGAAGGGACGTCCACCGGGCGCCCCTTTGCCCTTGTCATCCGCTGCGTCACTGCCTAGGTCCCGGCCACTATGGCTGACACCGCACGCACGCTCTACGAGAAGATCTGGGACGCCCACGTCGTCGAACGCCGCGACGATGGCACCTGCCTGGTCTACATCGACCGCCACCTGGTTCACGAGGTGACCAGCCCGCAGGCCTTCGAGGCGCTCCGTGCCGCCGGGCGCCCGGTGCGGCGTCCGGATCTGACCCTGGCCGTGCCGGACCACAACCTGCCGACCACGGCGCGCCGCGACGCGGCGGGCAACCGCCTGCCGATCGCCGATCCGGAAAGCGCGCAGCAGCTCGCCATGCTCGAGCGCAACGCCCCGGCCTTCGGTATCCGCTACATCGATGCGACCGATCGCGAGCAGGGCATCGTCCACGTGGTCGGCCCCGAACAAGGCTTTTCGCTGCCCGGTGCGACGATCGTCTGCGGTGACAGCCACACCGCCTGCCACGGCGGACTTGGCGCGCTGGCCTTCGGGATCGGCACGAGCGAGGTCGAACATGTGCTGGCGACGCAGACCCTGCTGCTCTCGCCGAGCAAGACCATGGAAGTCCGCGTCGAGGGCGATCTGCCGCTTGGCGTCTCGCCCAAGGACCTGATCCTCCACATCATCGGCCGGATCGGCACGGGTGGCGGCACCGGGCACGTGATCGAGTATCGCGGCAAGGTGTTCGAGGAGATGAGCATCGAGGGCCGGCTGACGGTCTGCAACATGAGCATCGAGGCCGGAGCCCGCGCCGGCCTGATCGCGCCCGACGCCAAGACCTTTGCCTATCTCAAGGATCGCCCTTACGCCCCCAAGGGTGCCGACTGGGATGCCGCCGTGGCCTGGTGGACCAGCCTGGCCACCGATCCCGGAGCGCGCTTCGACAAGTCGGTGACGATCCAGGCTGCCGATGTGCAGCCCAGCGTGACCTGGGGCACCAGCCCCGAGGATGTGGTGCCGATCGGCGGCGTGGTCCCGGCGCCGGAAAGCTTCGCCGATGCCTCGAAGCAGGACGCCGCGCGCAAGAGCCTGGACTACATGGGCCTGACCCCGGGCCAGCGGATGGACGCGGTCGAGATCCAGAACGTGTTCATCGGATCGTGTACCAACAGCCGGATCGAGGACCTGCGCGCAGCCGCCGCCGTGCTCAAGGGCCGGACCAAGGCGCCCAACGTCAAGTGGGCGATCGTCGTGCCCGGCTCGGGCCTGGTCAAGGAACAGGCCGAGGCCGAGGGACTCGACCAGGTGTTCATTGCCGCCGGACTCGAATGGCGCGAACCGGGCTGCTCGGCCTGCCTCGGCATGAACCCCGACAAGGTTCCCGCGGGCGAGCGTTGCGCATCGACCAGCAACCGCAATTTCGTCGGCCGCCAAGGCCCGGGTGCCCGCACTCACCTCGTCTCGCCGGCCATGGCGGCGGCCGCGGCGGTGACCGGCCGCCTGACCGACGTGCGCGAGCTGGTCTGAACCTGCGCAAGGCGGCCCTCCCCCCGGCCGTCCGCCCGGACACCCGCGTGCTGGTGCTGGGCTCGCTCCCGGGCGAGGCGAGCCTGGCGGCCGGGCGCTACTATGCCCATCCGCGCAACCAGTTCTGGGCACTGATCGGTGCGGTGATCGGCATGGAAACCCTGCCTGCCCTGCCTTACGAGGCGCGTCTCGACCACCTGCTCGAGGCCGGAATCGGGTTATGGGACACGATCGCCTCGGCGCAGCGCAGCGGAAGTCTCGACAGTGCCATCCGCGCGCCCGAGGCCGCCCCGCTGGCCGAACTGGCCACCGCCCTGCCCAGCCTGCGCGCCATGGCCTTCAATGGCGCCAAGTCGGCCCGCACCGGGCGCGCCGCGCTGGCTGGCACAGGGCTGGCTGACACCGGGCTCGCCCTGATCGATCTGCCCTCGTCCAGCCCGGCCCATGCCGCCCGGTCGCTGGCGGAAAAGCGGGAACACTGGCTCCGGCTCCAACATTTCCTCGGCTGAAGGCTTGAACCCTCGCTCCACCCCACCTAGGAAAATCGCCATGACCAAGAAGTCCGAAAAATCCTCGTGGGCCGGGACCGCCGCCATTGCCGGCGCCGCCATCGGCTCGGCTGCCCTCGCCGCCGCGCTGCTTTACGCCTCGCGCCGCAAGGACGGCGACAAGCCCGCCCCGGCCCCGATCAATCCCGAAAACGCGCCGGAGACCGACTGATGGAGCCGGTGCGCACGATCGAGGGCAAGGCCTATCCTTTCGGCCGCAAGAACGTCGACACCGACGTGATCATCCCGGCGCAGTGGCTCAAGACCATCAGCCGCGAAGGCCTGGGCAAGGGCTGCTTCGAAAGCGTGCGGCAGGAACCGGGCAACGTCTTTGACGATCCGGCCTACCAGGGCGCGTCGATCGTCATCGCGGGCGACAATTTCGGTTGCGGGTCAAGCCGCGAACACGCCGCCTGGGCGCTGCTCGACATGGGGGTGCGCGCGGTGATCGCACCGTCCTATTCCGACATCTTCTCGGGCAATGCCTTCAAGAACGGCATCCTGGCGGTGGTCCTGCCGCAGGAGGCGGTCGATCGCCTGCTCGAAGTCGCGAAGACCGATCCGATCCATATCGATCTGGAAAGCCAGACCGTCACCACGCCGTTCCAGGACCGTTTCACCTTCGAGATCGATCCGTTCCGCAAGCACTGCCTGATCAACGGCTTGGACGAAGTCGGCCTGACGCTGGCCCGTGACAGTGCCATCGCCGCCTATGAGGACCGTGCGCGCGCGTCGCTGCCGTTCCTGGCCAGGGGCATCGACCAGGCGGCGTGACGCGCGCAGCCCCCGCGGCAGCGGTGAACGACGAATACGGGCCACGATTACGGGATTGAACGCCGGGCGGGGTCGACCTATCCGGGGTGACACTGCCGATCCATCACTCGTTACGGGGAAACGAACCGAGATGACCACTTTCCAGGACCGCGAGCGCGCTGAAGAGGCGAAGTTTGCCCACGATGAGGAAATGCTGTTCCGCATCCACGCGCGGCGCAACCGCCTGGTCGGCCAGTGGGCGGCTGAACGGATGGGCCTTTCGGCGGTCGAGGCCGAGGCCTATGCCAAGAGCGTGGTCCAGGCCGATTTCGAGGAAGCCGGCGACGAGGACGTGATCCGCAAGCTGCTGGGCGATCTGATCGCGGCCGGGGTCGACGCCAGCGAGGGCGAGGTGCGTGCTGCCCTCGACGCCAAGCAGGTCGAAGCGCGCCGGGCCCTGATGGGCGAGGCCTGATCGCGCCATGGCCATGGCCGCTGACCAGATCGAGGCGATGATCCGCGCCGCCCTGCCCGATGCCGAGGTGACCATCACCGATCTGGCGGGCGACGGCGATCACTACGCTGCCCACGTCGTCTCGGCGGCCTTCGCCGGCAAGAGCCGCGTGGCCCAGCACCAGTTGGTCTACAAGGCGCTGGGCGGGCGCATGGGCGGTGAGCTGCACGCCTTGCAACTCACCACCGCCCTTCCCACCTGAACATTTCCCTCTCCCAGATAAGGTCGCCACACCGATGTCCGATACCAATGCCCGCATCGCCGAAATCGTGAACGGCAACGACGTGGTCCTGTTCATGAAGGGCACGCCGCTGTTCCCGCAGTGCGGATTCTCCAGCCGCGCCATCGCCATTCTCGATCACCTGGGCGTGGAATACGCGAGCGTGGACGTGCTGCAGGACATGGAGATCCGCCAGGGGATCAAGGCCTTCTCCGACTGGCCGACCATTCCGCAGCTCTACGTGAAGGGCGAATTCGTCGGTGGCAGCGACATCATGATGGAAATGTACGAAGCCGGCGAACTGCAACAACTGATGGCCGAGTCCCAGGTCAAGACCGCTAGCTAATCGTCGCGCAGGGCACCGCTGGGCCCTGCACCGGCTTCGGACAGCCAAAGGCCCGCGAACCGGGGAGTTCGCGGGCCTTGCTGTGCCCGGCGGGGGGAACTTCGGGCACTATGCTCGGGTTGAGGCGGGGCCGCGGAGACCAGGAAGCGGACCCCGCCTCATCGAGACTGCTTGGGGTACAACCAATATAGCACAGACCGTGCCAATTCGTGATAAAGCCCTGATTTGCTGGATTTTGGCAAAATCGGCGAGCCCGGAATTCGCGGCTCTGTAAAGTTACCCGACAGTCGCCCGGGCGATCCGCCACGACCGGGCGAGATCGGCCTTGCCAGCGCCGCCCGACCGGACGAACGTGGACCGATGACAGTCACTGCCCCACGACCCCAGGCCAGCGCCATTCCCGCCGCAACCCTGATCCTGTTCCGCCAGAACCCCCAGGGCGGCGCGCCGCAGCTGCTGATGATCGAGCGCGGGGCCCACATGCGGTTTGCCGCGGGTGCGGCGGTGTTTCCCGGCGGCCGGATCGATCCGGCGGACCGCGAACTGGCCGCAGCAGTGGCTCCGTTCCTGGACCCGGACGACACGGCCGCGCGCATCGCCGCGATCCGCGAGACGCTGGAGGAAACCGGTCTGCTTGCCGGTGTAAGCCAGGCCGTCACCGCCGATCTGGCGCGGGCAGCGCGGGACTGCCTCGCCACGGTCGGAGCGCTCGGCCCGGTGCTGGAGCGCTTTGCCCTGTCGCTCGACCTGGCCGCCCTCGTCCCCTTCGCGCGATGGTGTCCGCCCTGGGAGCGCGCCTTCGACACCCGGTTCTACCTGGCCAACCTGGGCACCGGGGATGTGGCGCTGATGGAGGACGGCAGCGAAACCGCCCGGCTGTTCTGGGCCAGCGCGATGGACACGCTGGACATGATCGCGCGGGGCGAGGCCCAGGCCCTGTTCCCCACGGTCTGCAATCTGGAACGGCTGGCGGCTTTCGAATCCTATGCCGAGGCCATGACAGCGGCACATGCCCGCCCGCCGGCCCTGATCTGCCCCTGGACCGAAGCGATCGACGGGATCGAGCATCTGTGCATTCCGGAGGACGCGGGCTATCCAGTCGCGCGGCGACCGCTCAGCACAACCTCGCGCGGCACGGCCTGATCCGTCCGATTCCGCCTGCCGTCAGGCGCTGGCGAACAGCTTTTCGCGGATCATCGGGAAATCGATCCCGCTGTAGACCTCCTGGCTGGCCGCGCCGACAATCCGGTCTTCGCCATAGCATTGCGACAACAGGATCTCGACCGGCGGGACCGGCTTGCGCTCGGCCAGCGAGAAGAACGTCTTGACCCGGGGCTTCGCCGGATCGGCATCATCCTGCGAGATCACCATGGCCAGGCGGCCCGATGCCAGTTCGACCACCGAACCGATCGGATAGAGGCCGACGGCATCGATGAAACAGGTCAGCAGGCCCGGATCGAAGGCCCCGTGGAGCATCGACAGCTGCTGCATGGCAGCCGACGGGTCGAGCCCCATCTGGTCCTGCGCATCGTTCACCAGCCAGTCGTACGTATCGCAGATCGCGGCCATCCGGCCGAACAGGCTGATCTTGTCGCCCTTGAGCCCGTGCGGGTAGCCAGTGCCGTCGACCCGCTCGTGATGTTCGAGGCAGGCCAGCGCGACCGGTTCGGGCACCCCGCTGGCCATCAGTTGGTCATGACCGAGACGGGCGTGCTCGCGGAAGATCCGCTCGTCGATCCGGCGGAAGTCCCCACCGGTGCTCTCCAGATCGACCGGCAGATAGCTGACTCCCAGATCGAGCATCAGTCCGGCCATGCCCGCCAGCCGCTGGTCGGCGGGGCTGAGCTTCATCTGCTTGCCCAGCGAGACCATCAGCGCGCTGACGGCCAATGCGTGGCGATAGACGTACTCCAGATCGCGCTTGCAACGCATCAGGCCGTTGAAGGCATGCGGGTTGCGTTGCACCGAGGCGAAGATCTCCTCGACCACCGGCTCGACCGCCTCGGCCCGGATCGTCTTGCCCAGGCGGGCTTCGAGAAACACCTTCGAGATGACCTTGCGCGACCGGTCGACAACACGGTTGGCATGGCCGAATTCCCGGGCCTGCGACAGCGGCAGGGTCGAGGTGAGCGAAACCTCCTCGGACCGGGCTGCTGGAGCCGGCCGCAGCGCCCGGCGCAGCGGCGGTTCCTTCAGTGCGACACTCGCCGCCGCCGGAGCGGCGGCCGGGGCCGGTCGCTCGATTCGGGCCGGTCGCAGATCGATGCCGCGCTCGGTATCGATGATCACCGCCGGCACGTCGCTGGACAGCAGCTCGTCCAGCGTATCCTGATCGTCCAGCACGAACTTGCTGCGCCAGAAGGGGTGCTTGAACCAGCTCCCTTCCAGCTTGTGGACGAACATTCCCAGTTCGAGATCGGAAATTTCGATACGCTTCAGCATATCCGTGCCTGCGAACCCCTATCAGGATCTAACCTTGCGGAATGACCCGGTTATCGCGCCGTTGCCTGTAAGAAGCGGCAATTCTGCATTCCGGAAAACTACGGGCATTGCTGATCGCGCGGGGCGTCCCTAGGCTTTCTCCCGCTTCTGAAGGCATCAGGGAAAGGACCCGTCCGGATCATGAGTCCGTGTGAAATGCTGTTCCTGCACCAGAACATGCCGGGGCAGTTCCGCTACCTCGCCGCCGCCTTTGCGCAGTCACCGCAATTCTCGGTGAGCTTTCTCACGCGGCGCGAGGGGGTCGATCTCCCCGGGATCCGGACGCTGCGCTACCCCTCCCCCGACGAGACGCGCGAGACCAGCGACCCCTTGCTGGCCCCGGTCGAAAAGGTGCTGCGCTTCGGCCGGGCGGTGCTCGACGCGGGGATGAACCTCAAGCGGTCCGGCTACAACCCCCACCTGATCGTCGCTCATCCCGGATGGGGCGAGGCGCTGTTCCTGCGTGATATCTGGCCCAAGGCCAAGATCATCACTTACGGCGAGTACTACTACCAGCCGGAAGGGGGCGACATCGGCTTCGACCCCCTGTTCCCGGTTAACCACCTCGCCCTGGCCCGCGCGCGGATGATGAACACGCACCTGATGCTGGCCCATGCCCAGGCCGACGCGATCGTGTCCCCCACCGAGTGGCAGAAATCCCGCCATCCCGATTTTCTCCAGCCACGAATCGCCACGATCTTCGATGGCATCGACACGGTCAGGGTGCAGCCCGACCGCAGCGCACGGTTCACCCTGCCCGATGGCCGCTCGGTCGGCGCCGATGACGAGATCATCACCTACATCGGCCGCAACCTCGAGCCACACCGCGGTTTCCATGTGGTGATGAAGGCCCTGCCCGAGCTGCTCGCGCGGCGCCCGGGGGCACAGGTGGTGATCGTCGGCGGCACCGATGTCAGCTACAGCCCCAACCCGCCGGCACCGCACCAGAGCTGGAAGGACTGCCTGCTGGCGCAACATCCGCTCGGCGCGGCGGCCGATCGGGTGCACTTCGTCGGCAAGTTGGTCTACGGCGATTTCCTCAACCTGCTGCGGATCTCGGCCGCGCACCTCTACCTGACCTTCCCCTTCGTGCTGTCATGGAGCTGCCTCGAGGCGATGGCGGCCGGCTGCCTGATGATCGGGTCCGACACGGCACCGGTGCGCGAGGTGATCCGGCATGGCGAGAACGGCCTGCTGTTTCCCTTCCACGATGCCGGTGCGCTGGTCGACACGGTCTGCGCCGCGCTCGACGATGCCGACAGCGGTGCCCGCATGCGCGCCGCGGCGCGCGAGACCGTGGTCTCGAAGTACGATCTGCGACTGTGCCTGACCCAACAGGTGCAGTTGATCGAACGCGTGCTGCGGGGCGATCCCACGGCCTGACACCGGCCCGATGAACCGGGTCCGCCATGGCCGGTTCAAACCGGGCCATGGCGGATCGGGATCAGGGTCCGACCACCGTCATCTTCGCAACCTGGGTGGTCAGCGACGCATCGCTGTAGAACGTGTACTCGTTGTTGTTCTGGGCGTAGAACGCCCCGGCTCCGATCGAGATCGTATCGTTGGCGTCAATGTTGATCTGCAGCTCAGACGCGTTACCCGCACTGACCAGCGACTGGATGAAGCTGGAGCTGATCGACAGGTTGGCCGCCGTGCCGCTGCTGGTGAAGTCCAGCACCTCGGTGTTGGTCAGCACGCCGGTCAACTGCGATTCGGTGATCGTGCCGCTGTTGGGGGCAAAGCCCACCGTATCGGTGCCAGCCCCGCCGTCGATGGTCCAGCCATTGCCGAGCGAGAGAGTGAAGTTGTCGTTGTAGGCGGAACCCAGCACCCGCTCGATGCCCGACAACTGATCGCCATTGGCATCACCCAGCGTACCCGTGCCGCTCCCCGCGCCGTCCAGCGTGAGGGCGACCGCCGATCCGGCCGTGGCATAGGACGCGGTGTCCGTGCCAATTCCGCCGATCAGCGAGTCCGCACCAACGCCGCCCACCAGGGTGTCGTTGCCGTTGCCGCCATCAAGCGTGTTGTTGCCGGTGTCACCGAACAGGGCGTCGTTGAAGCCGGAACCGGTCAGGTTCTCGATCCCGTTGTAGCTGTCGCCCGCCGCGTCGCCGGTATTGGAACCGCTGTTCGCCAGACTCGCCGTCACGGCGCCGCCGGCATTGCTGTAGCTCGCCGTGTCGGTGCCGAGACCGCCGATCAGCGAATCTCCGCCAGCGCCGCCGATCAGCGTGTCGTTGCCGGCACCACCGTCGAGGGTGTTGTTGCCGCCATCGCCGAACAGCGTGTCGTGGAAGTCGGAACCGGTCAGGTTCTCGATCCCGTTGTAGCTGTCACCCGCCGCGTCGCCGGTGTTGCTCGCCGGGGTGAGCAGGCTGGCGGTCACGGCCGCCGAGGCGTTGGCGTAGCTGGCGGTGTCGTTCCCGAGGCCACCGATCAGCGAGTCGCTGCCGACGCCGCCCATCAGGATGTCGTTGCCGGTACCGCCGTCCAGCGTGTTGTTGCTGCCGTCGCCGATCAGGGTGTCGTCGAAGTTCGAGCCCGTCAGGTTCTCGATCCCGCTGTAGCTGTCGCCCGCCGCATCGCCGGTGTTGCTGCCCGGGGTCGCCAGGCTGGCAAGCACCGCGCCACCGGCATTGATATAGCTCGCCGTGTCGGTGCCGAGCCCACCGATCAGCGAGTCCGCACCGGCGCCGCCCACCAGGGTGTCGTTGCTGTTGCCACCGTCCAGCGTGTTGGCACTGCCGTCGCCGTAGAGCGTGTCGTTGTTGGCCGAGCCGATGATCCGCTCGATTCCGTTCAGCACGTCGCCCTGGGCATCGCCGCCCACGCCCGCCGTGCCGTCGAGATAGACGGTCACCGCGGCCGAGGTCGAGTAGTCGGCCGTGTCGGTGCCGAGCCCGCCGATCAGCGAGTCCGCACCAGCGCCGCCCACCAGGGTGTCGTTGCCGTTGCCGCCGTCGAGCGTGTTGGCATTGCCGTCGCCGTAGAGGGTGTCGTTGTTGCCCGAACCGATGACCCGCTCGATCCCCGTCAGACGATCGCCCGCAGCATCGCCGCCCACGCCGGCTGTGCCGTCGAGGTAGACGGTCACCGCCGCCGAGGCCGAGTAGTCGGCCGTGTCGTTGCCGAGGCCACCGATCAGCGAGTCCGCACCAGCGCCGCCCACCAGCGTGTCGTCGCCGCTGCCGCCGTCGAGCGTGTTGTTGCCGGTGTCACCGGTCAGGCTGTCGGCAAAGCCCGAACCCGTCAGGTTCTCGATCCCGCTGTAGACGTCGCCGGCCGCATCGCCCGTGTTGCCGGCCGGGGTGGCGAGGCTGGCCACGACCGCACCGCCCGCATTGAGATAGCTGGCCGTGTCGGTGCCGAGGCCGCCGATCAGCGAGTCCGCGCCAGCGCCGCCCACCAGGATGTCGTTGCCGTTGCCACCGTCCAGGGTGTTGGCACTGCCATCGCCATAAAGAGTGTCGTTGTTGCCCGAACCGATGATCCGCTCGATCCCGCTCAGCACGTCGCCCTGCGCATCGCCGCCCACGCCCGCCGTGCCGTCGAGATAGACGGTCACCGCCGCCGAGGTCGAGTAATCGGCCGTGTCGGTGCCAAGCCCGCCGACCAGCGAGTCCGCACCGGCGCCGCCCACCAGGGTGTCGTTGCCGTTGCCGCCGTCGAGCGTGTTGGCACTGCCATCGCCATAAAGAGTGTCGTCGCTCGCCGAGCCAATGACCCGCTCGATCCCCGTCAGGCGGTCGCCCGCGGCATCGCCGCCCACGCCGGCCGTGCCGTCGAGGTAGACGGTCACCGCCGCCGAGGCCGAGTAGTCGGCCGTGTCGTTGCCGAGGCCACCGATCAGCGAGTCCGCACCAGCGCCGCCCACCAGCGTGTCGTCGCCGCTGCCGCCGTCGAGCGTGTTGTTGCCGGTGTCACCGGTCAGGCTGTCGGCAAAGCCCGAACCCGTCAGGTTCTCGATCCCGCTGTAGGCGTCACCCGCGGCATCGCCGGTGTTGCTGGCCGGCGTGGCCAGGCTGGCCACGACCGCACCGCCCGCATTGAGGTAGCTGGCCGTGTCGGTGCCGAGGCCGCCGATCAGCGAGTCCGCGCCAGCGCCGCCCACCAGGATGTCGTTGCCGTTGCCACCGTCCAGGGTGTTGGCACTGCCGTCGCCGTAAAGCGTGTCGTTGTTGCCCGAACCGATGATCCGCTCGATCCCGCTCAGCACGTCGCCCTGGGCATCGCCGCCTACGCCCGCCGTGCCGTCGAGATAGACGGTCACCGCGGCCGAGGTCGAGTAATCGGCCGTGTCGGTGCCAAGCCCGCCGACCAGCGAGTCCGCACCGGCGGCGCCCACCAGCGTGTCGTTGCCGTTGCCGCCGTCCAGCGTGTTGGCACTGCCATCGCCATAAAGAGTGTCGTCGCTCGCCGAGCCAATGAGCCGCTCGATCCCCGTCAGGCGGTCGCCCGCCGCATCGCCGCCCACGCCGGCCGTGCCGTCGAGGTAGACGGTCACAGCCGCCGAGGCCGAGTAGTCGGCCGTGTCGTTGCCGAGGCCACCGATCAGCGAGTCCGCACCAGCGCCACCGATCAGGGTGTCGTCGCCGCTGCCGCCGTCCAGCGTGTTGTTGCCGGTGTCTCCGGTCAGGCTGTCGGCGAAGTTCGAGCCCGTCAGGTTCTCGATCCCGCTGTAGACGTCGCCCGCCGCATCGCCGGTGTTGCCGGCCGAATTGGCCAGGCTGGCCACGACCGCACCACCCGCATTGAGGTAGCTCGCGGTATCGGTGTTGGCGCCGCCGATCAGCGAGTCCGCACCCGCGCCACCGACCAGGATGTCGTTGCCGCTACCGCCGGTCAGCGTGTTGTTGCCGGTGTCGCCATAAAGCGTGTCGTCGAAGTTCGAGCCGATGATCACCTCGATCCCGGTCAGACGATCGCCCGCGGCATCGCCGCCCACACCGGCCGTGCCGTCGAGGTAGACCGTGACCGCCGCCGAGGCCGAGTAGTCGGCCGTATCGTTGCCGAGGCCACCGATCAGCGAGTCCGCACCGGCCCCACCGATCAGGGTGTCGTCGCCGTTGCCGCCGTCGAGCGTGTTGTTGCTGCCGTCGCCGATCAGGGTGTCGTCGAAGTTCGAGCCCGTCAGGTTCTCGATCCCGCTGTAGCTGTCGCCCGCCGCATCGCCGGTGTTGCTGCCCGGGGTCGCCAGGCTGGCAAGCACCGCGCCACCGGCATTGATGTAGCTCGCCGTGTCGGTCCCGAGCCCGCCAATCAGCGAGTCCGCACCGGCGCCGCCCACCAGGATGTCATTGCCGTTTCCGCCGTCCAGCGTGTTGGCACTGCCATCGCCATAGAGGGTATCGTTGTTGGCCGAGCCGATGATCCGCTCGATTCCGTTCAGCACGTCGCCCTGGGCATCGCCGCCCACGCCCGCCGTGCCGTCGAGATAGACGGTCACCGCCGCCGAGGTCGAGTAGTCGGCCGTGTCGGTGCCGAGGCCACCAACCAGCGAGTCCGCACCGGCGCCGCCAATCAGCGTGTCGTTGCCGTTGCCGCCGTCCAGCGTGTTGGCATTGCCGTCGCCATAGAGGGTGTCGTTGTTGCCCGAACCGATGACCCGCTCGATACCCGTCAGACGATCGCCCGCAGCATCGCCGCCCACGCCGGCCGTGCCGTCGAGGTAGACGGTCACCGCCGCCGAGGCCGAGTAGTCGGCCGTGTCGGTGCCGAGGCCGCCGATCAGCGAGTCGGCGCCCGCGCCACCGATCAGGGTGTCGTCGCCGTTGCCACCGTCGAGGGTGTTGTTGCCGGTGTCGCCAGTCAGGCTGTCGGCAAAGCCCGAGCCCGTCAGGTTCTCGATGCCGCTGTAGGCATCACCTGCGGCATCGCCGGTGTTGCTGGCCGGCGTGGCCAGGCTGGCCACGACCGCACCGCCCGCGTTGCTGTAGCTCGCGGTATCGTTGCCGGCCCCGCCGATCAGCGAGTCGGCACCGGCGCCACCCACCAGGGTATCGTCGCTGCTGCCGCCATCGAGCGTGTTGTTGCCACCATCGCCGAACAGCGTGTCGGCGAAGTTCGAGCCGGTCAGGTTCTCGATCCCGCTGTAGCTGTCGCCCGCCGCATCGCCGGTGTTGCTGGCCGGCGTCAGGAGGCTGGCCGTCACCGCCGCACCGGCATTGATGTAGCTGGCGGTATCGGTGTTGGCGCCACCGATCAGCGAGTCGGCACCGGCGCCACCGACCAGGATGTCGTTGCCGCTGCCGCCGGTCAGCGTGTTGTTGCCGCTGTCGCCATAAAGCGTGTCGTCGAAGTTCGAGCCGATGATCGCCTCGATCCCGGTCAGACGGTCGCCCGCGGCATCACCGCCCACACCGGCCGTACCATCAAGGTAGACCGTGATCGCCGCAGACGCCGAGTAGTCGGCGATGTCGGTGCCAAGGCCGCCGATCAGCGAGTCGGCACCAGCGCCGCCCACCAGGGTGTCGTCGCCGCTGCCGCCGTCGAGCGTGTTGTTGCCGGTGTCGCCGGTCAGGCTGTCCGCAAAGCCCGAGCCCGTCAGGTTCTCGATCCCGCTGTACAGGTCACCCGCGGCATCGCCGGTGTTGCTGGCCGGAGTGGCCAGACTGACCACGACAGCACCACCCGCGTTGATGTAGCTGGCCGTGTCGTTCCCGGCACCGCCGATCAGCGAGTCCGCACCCGCGCCGCCGATCAGGATGTCATTGCCCGACCCGCCGTCGAGGGTGTTGTTGCCACCGTCACCATACAGCGTGTCGTCGAAGTTCGATCCCGTCAGGTTCTCGATGCCGCTGTAGGTGTCGCCAAGCGCGTCACCGCTGTTGAGCCCGGTGTTGGCGAGGCTCGCCGTCACCGCCCCGCCGGCGTTGATGTAGCTGGCGGTATCGGTGTTTGCGCCACCGATCAGCGAGTCCGCACCCGCGCCACCGACCAGGATGTCGTTGCCGCTGCCGCCGGTCAGCGTGTTGTTGCCGCTGTCACCGAAAAGCGTGTCGTCGAAGTTCGAGCCGATGAGCGCCTCGATCCCGGTCAGACGATCGCCCGCGGCATCGCCGCCCACACCGGCCGTGCCGTCGAGGTAGACCGTGACCGCCGCCGAGGCCGAGTAATCGGCCGTATCGGTGCCCGACCCGCCGATCAGCGAGTCAGCCCCGGCACCACCGATCAGGGTGTCGTTGCCGAGCCCACCGTCGAGGGTGTTGTTGCTGCCGTCGCCGGTCAGGGAGTCGTCGGAGTTCGAGCCCGTCAGGTTCTCGATCCCGCTGTAGATGTCACCCGACGCATCGCCGGTGTTGCTGGCCGGGGTGGCCAGGCTGGCGACAACCGCACCACTCGCATTGACGTACGAAGCCGTATCGATGCCGACCCCACCGACCAGCGAGTCCGCGCCGGCGCCACCGACCAGGGTGTCGTTGCCGGTACCGCCCGTCAGGGTGTTGGCGCTGCCATCGCCGAACAGCGCATCGTCCGAGTTCGAACCGATCAGGATTTCGATGCCCGACAGGCGATCGCCTGCGGCGTCGCCGCCCACGCCGGAGGTGCCATCGAGGTAGACGGTCACGCCCAGGCTCGAGCCCGAATAGTCCGCCGTGTCCGTTCCGACGCCACCGATCAGCGAGTCCGCACCGGCCCCGCCGAACAGCGTATCGTTGCCGATCCCGCCGTCCAGGGTGTTGGCGTTCGCATCTCCGTAGAGCGTATCGTTGCCGTTCGAGCCGATAACGATCTCGACGCCCGACAGGGTATCGCCCGCGGCATCGCCGCCGACGCCGACCGTGCCGTCGAGATAGACCGTCACCGGGGCCGACGAGGCCGAATAGTCGGCCGTGTCGGTGCCTGCTCCGCCGATCAGCACGTCGTTGCCGGCGCCGCCGGTCAGCGTGTCGTTGTTCAGCCCGCCGTCCAGCGTGTTGTTGCTGCCGTCGCCCACCAGGGTGTCGTTGAAGTTCGACCCGGTCAGCGCCTCGATGCCGTTGTAGGCGTCGCCTGCCGCATCGCCGGTGTTGCTGCCCGGGGTCGCCAGGCTGGCGAGCACGGCGGCCGCCGCCGACGCGTAGGACGCCGTATCGTTGCCCGCGCCACCGATCAGCGAGTCCGCACCGGCGCCGCCGAGCAGGGTATCGTTTCCGGTGCCGCCATCGATCGTGTTGTTGCTGCCGTCACCGAACAGCGTGTCGTTGAAGTTCGAGCCGGTGAGGTTCTCGATCCCGCTGTAGGTATCGCCCGTGGCATCGCCGCTGTTGGAGCCCGGCGTGGCCAGGTTCGCGGTGACACCACCCGTCGACGCGGCATAGGTGACCGTGTCGGTTCCGACCCCGCCGATGAACGAATCGGCGCCGGATCCGCCATCCAGCGTGTCGTTGCCGTTGCCGCCATCAAGCGTATCGGCACCGGAACCGCCCTCGAGGTAGTCGTTGCCGTCGTTGCCGGTCAGCAGGGCCGAGGCGCCCGACAGATCGTAAATCATGTCGTCGAAATTCGAGCCGATGATCGTCTCGAAGCCCACGACGATGTCACCCGCGGCGTCACCGTTGGTGCTGGCCACGGCGCCCGTCACCTGGACGTTGTTCTGGATGGTGACCCCGGCGGTCGCGCTCGAATAGTTCACGGTATCGGTACCCGCGCCGCCGATCAGGGTATCGGCGCCCGCACTCCCGAAGATCGTGTCGTTGCCGACTCCGCCGTCGAAGTACTCGTTACCGGTCCCCCCCGTCATGGTGTCGTTCAGGTTGGTGCCGATCACGCCTTCGACCGCGGTGAAGACGTCGCCGGTGGCATCGCCGCCGGTGATGACCAGCGAGCCCGAGGCGAAGCTGGCGTTGATCGCCACGCTGTTCGCGGCGTAGCTGGCAAGGTCGGTGCCGGCGCCGCCGTCGAGGCTGTCCGCCCCGCCGCCGCCGACCAGCGTGTCGTTGCCGTTGCCGCCCTGAAGCGTTTCGTTGGCGGCCGAACCGGTGATCGAGTCATCCTGGTTCGAGCCGATCACCACCTCGATCGAGTTCAGGCGATCGCCCTGGGACTCCCCGCCGACGCCCAAGGTAACGCCGTCGAGCACCACGGTGATCGCGCCGGACGAAGACGAATAGGAGGCCGTGTCGGTCCCCGCGCCACCATCCAACGAATCCGCGCCGGTGCCGCCGCTCAGCGTGTCGTTACCGAGGCCACCGAGCAGGGTTTCGTCACTGCTGGAGCCGCGGATGCTGTCGTTGTAGTCCGAACCGATGATCCCCTCGATCGAGATCAGGGTATCGCCTTCGGCGGTGCCGCCGGTGCCGCTGCCGCTGCTGATCGTGATGGCCACGGTCGAATCCGAGTAGTCGGCATAATCGGTGCCGCTGCCGCCGCTGATCAGGTCCGAACCCAGCCCGCCGCGCAGCGTATCGTTGCCATTGCCGCCCAGCAGGTTGTTGTTCGCGGCATCACCGATCAGCAGGTCATTGCCGGTCGAACCGGTGACATGCTGGATGCTGATGTAGCGATCGCCCTCGGCCAGACCGCCCGTGCCCTGGCCGGTGGCGAGGTTGACGGTCACCGCAATGCTCGAACTGGCGTAGGACACCAGATTGCTGCCCAGGCCACCATCCATGGTATCGGCCCCGAGGTCGCCCAGGAAGGTGTCGTTGCCGTTCTGGCCCAGCAGGTATTCGTTGCCGGTGCCACCCCACAGGGTGTCGTCGAAATCGGTACCCTGGAGCCACTCGATATTGGTCAGGCGGTCGCCCGCCGCACCGTTGCCCGTGCCGGCCGTGCCGTCGAGACCGACCGACACGCCGCCGGAGGCACCCCAGTAGTAGCTCATCGAGTCGATGCCGGCACCACCGTCGATGGTGTCAGCGCCGCCGCTGCCCCGGAACATTTCGTTGTTGCCCACACCGGTCACCCGGTCGGCGAAGCCGGTCATCCAGATGTCGGTGAAGTTGACGAAGGTGTCGCCCGCCGCATCACCGCCCACGCCTAGCGTGGTGCCGTCGAGGACGATGGTGACGCCAGCCGACGAGGTGCTGCTCCACGGATTGTTCCAGTCGGTGCCGAAGGTCAGGGTGTTGCTGCCCGTGCCACCGTCGAGCACGTCGGCCCCGGCCCCGCCGGAAATCCAGTCGTTGCCCGCGCCGCCGATGATGGTGTCGTTGCCGGCACCGCCCAGCAGAATGTCGTCGCCATTGCCACCGGTGATGCTGTTGGCATTGCCGTCACCGGCGATCAGGTCATTGGCGGCCGAGCCGATCACGTTTTCGACGCTGGTGTAAACGTCGCCCTGGGCATCGCCGTTGGTGCCGACGCGGTTGACCAGGTCAACCGTCACGCCCGCGCCGCTCAGCGCATAGTCGACCGTGTCGATTCCGGTGCCGCCATCCATGGAATCGGCGCCCGCGCCGCCCAGGAAGGTGTCGTTGCCGATCCCGCCGAGCATGCTGTCGTTGCTGGCGCCGCCGTCGAACAGGTCATCCCCGTCCAGGCCCTGCAGGTAGTTGGCCCCGCCGTTGCCGGTGATGGTGTCGTTGAAGTTCGAACCGGTCAGGTTGTTGATGCTGACGAACACGTCACCCGCCGCATCGCCCGCCGTGCCGGAGTTCGTCGCCAGGCTCGCGGCGATGGCCGCCGTCGCCGAGACGTAGGTCACCGTGTTGATGTTGGTGCCGCCGTCGAGGGTATCGGCACCGGCACCGCCGTCGAGAGTGTCGTCGCCTTCCTGGCCGAAGAGCTGGTCGTTGCCGACACCGCCGTTGATGATGTCGGAGCCAAAACCGCCGTAGATCAGGTTCGCCCCGGTGTCGCCGGTCAGGGTGTCGTTGAAGTTCGAGCCGATCAGGTTCTCGAAGCCCGAGAAGGTATCGCCGTTGGCGTCACCCACGGTGCCGGTTGCGGCCAGCATGCTCACCGCCACGGCCGAACCGGCGTTGGAATAGGACAGGGCGTCGTTGCCCAGGCCACCAACCAGCGTATCGGCCCCGCCGCCGCCCAGGATGGTGTCGTCGCCCGCGCCGCCGTCGAGCGAATCGGCTGCGGCCGAGCCCAGCATCGAATCGCCGAAGTTCGAACCGATGATTGCTTCGATACCGACCAGCAGATCACCCGCGGCATCGCCGCCCACGCTGCCGACGGTGTTGTCGAGCGCGACCGTGATGGCCGACTGGCTGCCGCTGTAATCGGCCGTGTCGAAGCCCGCACCGCCAACCACGGTGTCGGCGCCGAGGCCGCTGATCAGGGTGTCGTTGCCGACGCCGCCGTCGAGCGAATCGTCGCCCGCGCCGCCGTTCAGCGAATCCGCGCCGAGGCCGCCGAAGACCGAGTCCGAACCCGTCGTGCCGATGAACACATCGTTGTAGGCGGTGAGGTTGTAGGTCTCGAAGTTGGTCAGGACATCGCCCTGGGCGTCGCCCGTCGACAGGTTCGGGTTGAGCACATTCAGCGTGATGCCCACGGTCGACGAGGAATAGTCGATGGTGTCCGAACCCTCGCCGCCGTCGATCGTGTCGGCCCCGGCCCCGCCGGAGACCCAGTCGTTGCCCTTGCCGGCCAGGATCGTGTCGCCATTGGCCGAACCATAGATGATGTCGGCCAGGTCCGAACCGATCAACCGTTCGATGCTGACCAGCACGTCGCCGTTGGCGTCGCCGGCGGTGCCAGCGCTGCCATCCATAGAGACGACCACACCGCCCGAGCCCGTATAGTCAACCGTGTCGAACCCGACGCCGCCGTCCAGACGGTCACCGCCCGGGCCACCGATCAGGGTGTCGTCACCGATCCCGCCCTGCAGCGTCTCGTTCGCGCCCGACCCGATCAGCATGTCGTTGTTGTTCGAGCCGATCACCACTTCGATGTTGGTCAGGACGTCGCCCAGGGCGAACCCACCGCTGCTGGCCGTGCCGTCGAGACGGACGGTTACCGCCGAGCTCGAGCCGCTGTAGTCCGCGGTGTCGGTGCCGATGCCGCCATCCATGGTGTCGGCGGCAATGTAGGAAACGAAGGTATCATCCCCGCCCCAGCCGTTCAGCACCGTGGCGATCAGGGCGCTCTGGCTGCCGCGCAAGGTATCGTTGTACAGCAAGCTGCCTTCGATCTGCTCGATGCCCGACAGGATGTCGCCCGCGGCCCAGCCGCCGATGCCGGCCGAGCCGTCGTTCGAGATGGCCACGGCCGAACCGGAATTGCGGTAATCGACGATGTCGTAACCCAGCCCGCCGATCACCGAGTCCCCGCCGAGGCCAGTGAAGAAGGTGTCGCTATCGTCGCCACCATCGAGCGTGTCGTTGCCGCTGCCGCCGACCAGCGTGTCGTCGCCCTTGCCGGCCTGGATCGTCACGCCGCTGTTGTTGGCGGTGATGCGATCGGACTGGTCCGAGCCGATCACGGTCTCCACGTTGAACATCCGGTCGCCCGCAGCGTCGCCGCCGGTGCCGAAGCTGCCGTCCATGTAGATGTTCATGCCCGAGCTGGCGCTGCGCGAGTAATCGGCCACGTCGAGCCCGTCGCCACCGTCGTAGACGTCGGCGCCGCCGCTGGAATAGAACTGGTCGTTGCCGTTGCGGCCCTCGAAGGTTTCGTCGGCGTCGCTGCCTTCGAACACGTCGTTGAACGAGGAGCCCACAATCCGCTCGATCCCGGTCAGGACATCGCCCTCGGCATGGCCGCCGCTGGAGACGCCGCCGGTGCGGATGGTGATGGCGGCATTGCTGCCGGAATAGTCGGCCGTGTCGAAGCCGATGCCACCGTCGAGCGTATCCGCCCCAAGGCCGCCGCTGAGCGAGTCGTCACCGACCCCGCCCGCCAGCGAGTCCGCGGCATTGCCGCCGGTCAGCGTGTCATTGCCGTCATAGCCGTCGAAGTTGGCGACCGCGGCTCCGGCGACGAGCAGATCCGCTCCGCTTGACCCGATGAACTTCTCGATGCTGGTGAAGGTATCGCTCTGGGCATCGCCGCCAGCTGAGACGCCGGTGGCCAGGTTGATGACCACGCCGATCGCCGAGTCCGAGTAGGTGACGGTGTCGACGCCGTTGCCGCCGTCGAGCACGTCGGCGCCAGAGCCGCCACGCAAGGTGTCGTCACCCTCGCCGCCGACCAGGGTGTCGCTCCCGGCGGCACCGGACAGGCTGTCGTTGCCATCACCACCGGTCAGGCCATCATTGGTGAACGAGCCCGTCAGGGTGTCGTTGAAGCCCGACCCGAGCAGGTTGGTGATGCCGCTCAAACGGTCGCCCGAGGCAAGGTCGCCCTGCCCGGCCGAGCCGTCGAGCGCGATGCTGACCGCAGCACCCGCGCCGGCATAGGTCACCGTGTCGTTGCCGCCACCACCGATGATGCTGTCGGCCCCGGCCCCGGCGATGAACAGATCGTCACCCAGCCCGCCGCTCAGCGTGCCGGGGTTGGCGCCGCCTTCCAGGGTGTCGTTGTAGTCCGATCCGATCAGCTGCTCGATGCTGGTCAGGACGTCGCCATTGGCGTCACCCCCCGTACCGCTGTTGGTGGTCAGGCTGACCGCCACCGCGCTGGTCGCATTGGCATAGGACGCCGCATCGATGCCGACGCCGCCATCCAGCGAGTCGGCCCCGCTGCCGCCCATCAGGGTATCGTTGCCGAGCCCACCCTGAAGGGTCTCGTTGCCCGCCGCGCCGACCAGCACGTCGGCGAAGTTCGAACCGATGGTCCGCTCCACATTGGCGACAATGTCACCCGAAGCCTCGCCGCCGGTGCCTTCGGTGACGCCGTCCAGATAGACCGTCACGGCCGCGGTGCTGGCCGAATAGTCGACCGTGTCGGTGCCCTGGCCGCCGTCGATGCTGTCGGCCCCGGTGCCACCCACCAGGGTGTCGTCCCCGGTCCCGCCCAGCAGAGTGTCGGTTCCGGCCACGCCATAGACCACGTCATCGCCGATTCCGCCCTCGAGCATGTCGGAGCCGCTGGAACCGGTGAGGGTATCGCCCTGATTGCTGCCGACGACCCGTTCGATCCCGGACAAGGTATCGCCCTGGGCCTCGCCGCCCTGACCGAGGCCGGTCGTCAGATTGACGTTCACCGCCGCACCGCTGAGCGAATAGTCGGCCGTGTCGAATCCGTTGCCGCCGATCAGGATGTCGGCACCCTGGCCGCCCTCCAGCGTGTCGTTGCCATCCTGACCGTTGAGCAGATCGTCGCCCGTGGTGCCGACCAGAGAGTCGGCGAAGGCCGAGCCCAGTGCCACCTCGATGCCGGACAGGACATCGCCCTGGGCATCGCCGCCTACGCCGGTGCGCCCGTCGAGATAGACCGTCACACCACTGCCACTGGCCGAATAGTCGGCCGTGTCGGTGCCCTGGCCGCCAGCCAGGTTATCCGCGCCGGCGCCACCGACCAGCGTGTCGTCGCCGGTCCCACCGATCAGCGAATCGTTGCCCGCCATGCCGAACAACTGGTCGTTGCCCGCGCCGCCATCGATCGTGTCGGCCCCGGTCGAGCCGTTCACGGTATCGTCGAAGCCCGAGCCGATCACGCGCTCGATCCCGGCCAGGGTATCGCCTGCCGCCTCGCCGGCGGTTCCGGCCAGGCCGTCCATGCGCACGGCGATGGCTGCGACCGCGCCCGAATAGTCGGCCGTGTCCGTGCCCGTGCCGCCATCCATGATGTCGGCTCCGGTGCCGCCGACCAGGGTGTCGTCGCCGACCCCGCCCTGGAGGCTGTCGTTGCCCGCGCCGCCGGAGACCAGGTCATTGCCGATACCGCCGCTGAGCAGTTCGGCCGCGCTGGCGCCGTAGAGCGAGTCGTTCTGGCCCGAACCGTAGACCACCTCGATGCCGTTCAGCGTGTCGCCCTGGGCGTCGCCGCCGATGCCCTGGGTGCCGTCGAGATAGACCGTCACACCGGCGCTGCTGGCGCCGTAGTCGACGCTGTCGGTGCCGGCGCCGCCGACCAGCGTGTCAGTCCCAAGGCTGGAATAGAACAGGTCGTCGCCCGAGCCGCCTTCGATGCTGTCGGCCGTTGCCGAGCCGCGGAAGATGTCCGCCTGGCTCGAACCGACCACCCGCTCGATCCCGGTCAGCAGATCGCTCTCGGCATCGCCGCCGCGGCTCGCCGTGCCATCGAGGTTGATCTCGACGCCCGCGAGCGAGGTCGAATAGTCGGCCGTGTCGAAGCCGATGCCACCATCCAGGCTGTCCGCGCCGCTGCCACCGATCAGGGTGTCGTCGCCCGCTTCGCCATAAAGCGAATCGTCGCCGCCCGCGCCCATGATCGAATCGTTGCCGGTTCCGCCGCGGATTTCCTCGGCGGTGTTCGAACCGGTCAGCCGGTCGTCGAAGTTCGAGCCGAGCAGGCGCTCGACGCTGGTCAGCACGTCTCCCGCCGCATCGCTGCGGCTGCCGGCCGTGCCGTCGAGGAACACGGTGACCGCCGATCCGGCGCCCGCGTAATCCGCGGTGTCGAAGCCGGCCCCGCCATCCAGCAGGTCAGCCCCGGCGCCACCGATCAGGGTGTCGTTGCCGGCACCACCCGACAGGCTGTCGTTGCCCGTGCCGCCCGAAATGCTGTCATCCCCGCCGTTGCCGAGGATCTCGTCGTCACCGGTGCTGCCGCCCAGGGTGTCGTTGAAGCCCGAACCCGCCAGGCGTTCGATCGAGGTGAGCTGGTCGCCCGCTGCCTGAGCGCCCACGCCAGCCGATCCGTCCATCGCCACGCGGACCGCCGCGCTGGCGCCCGAATAGTCGGCCGTATCGATGCCGATGCCGCCATCGATCATGTCGGCACCGCTGCCGGCGATGATCGTATCGTTGCCGCCCGCGCCCATCAGCGTGTCATCGGCCGAACCGGCCCGGATCACGTCGTTGAAGGCCGAGCCGATGACCCGTTCGATGCTGGTCAGCAGATCGCCATCGGCATCGCCGCCCGAGCTGGTCAGGCCGTTCAGGTTCACCTGAACCGCAACAACCGAACTGGTGTAGTCCGCCGTATCGGTGCCCTGTCCGCCATCCAGTTGATCGGCACCACCGCCACCCACCAGGGTGTCGTCGCCGGTCCCCCCGAGCAGCTGGTCCTGGCCGAGCCCGCCAACCAGCGAGTCCGCGCCCACTCCGCCCTCGAGCACGTCATCGTTCGAGCTGCCGAGCAGGGTGTCATTGAGATTCGAGCCGAGCAGTCGCTCGACGCCGCTGATGCGGTCGCCCGCAGCATCGCCGCCGACGCCGACCGATCCGTCCAGGCCGGCCTGGACTGCTGCCGAGCTGCCCGAATAGTCGACCGTATCGAAGCCCGCGCCGCCGATCAGAGTGTCATTGCCGGCGCTGCCGTGGATCAGGTCGTTGCCCGCGCCGCCGTCGAGCGTTTCCGCGCCCGTGCCGCCGCGCAGCGTGTCGTTGAAGGCCGAACCGGTGATCTGCTCGATCTCGGTCAGGGTGTCCCCGACGGCATCGCCACCGGTATTTGCCGCGCCATCGAGCCCGACGTTCACCGCCGAGCCGCTTGTCGCATAGTCGGCGATATCGAAGCCAAGGCCGCCCTGGAGGCTGTCGGCATCCGCGCCGCCCACCAGCACGTCGTCGCCGGTTCCGCCGAGCAGCGTGTCGAGACCAGCGCCACCGATCAGGCTGTCCGCACCCGCGCCGCCTTCAAACTGTTCGTTCGCCGACGAGCCGGTGATGACGTCGGCATAGTCGGAGCCGACCACGCGCTCGATAGCAGTCAGGGTATCGCCCGCGGCCTGCCCGCCCAGCGAGATCGAGCTGTCGGTGTAGACGGTGATGGCAGCGCCCGAGCCGGAATAGTCGGCCGTGTCGAAGCCCGCGCCGCCGATCAGGACGTCGGCCCCGGTCGAGCCGACCAGCGTATCGTCGCCCACGCCGCCGTTGAGCGTTTCGGCCAGAACGCCGCCGACCAGGCTGTCGTTGAAATTGGTGCCCAGCACCTGTTCGACGTTGCTGATGACATCGCCCTGGGCGTCGCCACCGCTGCTGGCCCGGCCATCGAGATAGACGGTCACGGCCGCATTCGAACCGATGTAGTCGATCGTGTCGAAGCCGCTGCCACCGTCGATGGTGTCTGCGCCGACGCCGCCCACGATCGAATCGTCGCCACCGCCGCCATTGAGGAGATCGTTGCCCGCGCCACCACGCAGCGTGTCATCGCCCGCGCCGCCATCGAGGCGGTCATCGGCCGTGCCGCCGGTCAGGGCATCGTCGCCGGCCGAACCGATCACGCGCTGGATGTTGCTCAGCACGTCACCCTGGGCGTCGCCACCCGTGCCGTTGCCGTTGCTGAGATCGACGCTGACCGCTGCGGCCGAGCCGGAATAGTCGGCAGTGTTGTAGCCCGTCCCGCCGTCGAGCGTGTCCGCCCCGGCGCCACCGATCAGGGTGTCGTCGCCGGCCCCGCCATAAAGCGTATCCGAGCCGGCTGCGCCGTTGACGAGGTCATTGCCCGCCCCGCCGTCCAGCTGCTCGCCGCCAGAATTGCCGATGATCGTGTCGTTGAAGTTAGACCCGACCACGCGCTCGATGCCGGTCAGGACATCACCCTGGGCGTCGCCGCCGGATGCTGCCGAACCGTCGAGGATGATCTGGATCGCGCCCGAGCTGGTCGAATAGTCAGCCGTATCGAACCCGGCTCCGCCGTCGATGCTGTCCGCCCCGGCGCCACCGATCAGGGTATCTTCCCCGGCTCCGCCCAGCAGGGTGTCTGCGCCCGCACCGCCCGACAGGACGTCAAGGCCGATCCCGCCTTCCAGCTGTTCGTCGGCGGTCGATCCGGTCAGGGTGTCGTTGAAGTCGCTGCCGGTGACCCATTCGATCCCGGTCAGACGGTCGCCTTCGGCTTCGCCGCCGGTACCCAGACCGGTGGTCAGGTTGATTGCGATGGCCGATCCGGAGGCCGAATAGTCGGCCCGGTCGAAGCCCGCGCCACCGTCGAGGCTGTCCGCCCCGGCGCCGCCGACGAGCAGATCGTCGCCCGCGCCGCCCAGCAGGGTGTCATTACCGCTGCTGCCGCTCAGCGAGTCGTCTCCGGCGCCACCGTCGAGCCGGTCGTCGGTCGTCCCGCCGCCCAGGCTGTCGCTCTGCGCCGAACCGATGATGCCCTCGATGCCGGTCAGACGATCGCCGCTGGCATCGCCGCTCGAACCCGCCGTTCCGTCCAGGCTGATGGTGACCCCGGCCGAGGAACCGGAATAGTCCGCCGTGTCGAAGCCCACGCCGCCCAGCAGCGAATCCGCGCCGAAACCGCCGACCAGCGTATCATTGCCGATCCCGCCTTCGAGCACGTCATCGCCGTTCGCGCCGACCAGGCTGTCATTGAAGTCGGAACCGACCACGCGCTGGATGTTCAGCAGCGTGTCACCCGCGGCCGCGCCACCGCTGCCGGCGGTCCCGTCGAGATAGACGGTCACGGCCGCACCGCTGGCCGAATAGTCCGCGGTGTTGGTGCCGGTGCCGCCATCGAGGCGGTCGGCCCCGAGACTGCCGAGCAGGGTATCGTCCCCGCCGCCGCCGGACAGGGTGTCGTTGTTGCCGCTGCCGCCCAGCACGTCCGCAAAGGCCGAACCGATCAGGCGCTCCGCACCCGTGATCGTGTCGCCCTCGGCCTGACCGCCGCGTCCGACCGTCCCGTCGAGCGCCACCTGGACGGCCGAGCTCGAGGCGGAATAGTCGACGGTGTCGTTGCCGATGCCACCGTCGATCGCGTCGGCGCCATCGCTGCCCATGATCGTGTCGTCGCCGGTGCCGCCCTGCAACAGGTCGTTGCCCTCGGCACCATCGATCCGATCATCGCCGCCGCCACCGACGATGGTGTCGTTGGCGGTGCTGCCGGTCAGGACGTCGTTGAAGCCCGAGCCGGTCAGGCGCTCGATATTGAACAGGCGATCGCCGCCCGCATCGCCGCCAATACCCAGACGACCGTCAAGATAAGCCGTCACGCCACCGCCCGAGGCCGAATAGTCGGCCGTGTCGGTGCCGATGCCGCCGTCCAGCACGTCCGACCCGGCACTGCCGAGCAGGACGTCGTCGCCGACGCCGCCGTTGATGGTCTCGCTCCCCGTGCTGCCACCCAGCGTATCGGCAAAGCCGGAGCCCTGGAGGACCTCGATATTGGTCAGCGTGTCACCCAGGGCATCGCCCGCCGTGCCGGCTGCACCGCTGAGGTCGACCGCAACGCCAGATCCGGCATTGGCGTAGGAGGCGACGTCGATACCCGAGCCGCCGTCCAGCTGGTCCGCTCCGGCGCCACCCTCAAGGGTGTCATCGCCCGAACCGCCGATCAGCGTATCGTTGCCCGCCGCGCCCGAGATCAGATCGTTGCCGCCCGAACCGTCAAGCCGGTCATTGGTCGCCGCGCCGGTCAGAGTGTCATCCAGCGCCGAGCCGATCACCCCTTCAACGCCGGTCAGGGTATCGCCCTGGGCGTCGCCGCCCGTGTTCGGTGAGCCGTCCAGCGAGACATTCACCGCGGCCAGCGATCCGGCGTAGGACACCGTGTCGGTGCCCGTGCCGCCGTCGATCACGTCACCGCCGGCGCCGCCAAAGATGGTGTCGTTGCCGGCGCCGCCGAGCAGCGAGTCAGATCCGGTGCCGCCGAACACGACGTCGTCGCCGCCGCCGCCCTCCAGCGTGTCATTGCCGCTGGAGCCGGTCAGGGTGTCATTGACGTTCGAGCCGATCAGACGCTCGATCGAGATCAGTTGATCGCCCTGGGCATCGCCACCGGCCCCGGTCGAGCCGTCCAGCCCGACCACCACGCCGGCGCCGCTGGTCGAATAATCGACCGTGTCGAAACCGTTGCCACCGTCGAGCACGTCGGCATCGGCTCCGCCGACCAGCGTATCGTTGCCGCTGCCGCCCTCCAGGGTGTCAGCACCTGCCGCGCCACTCAGCTGGTCGTTCCCGACCCCGCCGCTCAGCACGTCAGCATTGGCGCTGCCGACCAGCGTGTCGTTGAAGTTCGAGCCCTGGACCGTCTCGATCCCGAAGAAGCGATCACCGTTGGCCTCGCCGGCGAAGCCGCCCGTCACCAGGTTGAGGCCCACGGCGGATGCCGCACCCGAATAGTCGGCCGTGTCGTCACCGGCGCCACCGTCAAGCGTGTCCGCACCGATGCCGCCGACCAGGATATCATCACCCGCGCCGCCAGCCAGCGACTCATCGGCCGTGCCGCCGACCATCGTGTCGTTGAAGACCGAGCCGATCACCGCCTCGACGCTGGTCAGCGTGTCGCCTTCGGCCCCGCCGCCAGCCGAGGTCCGGCCATCGAGGAAGACCGTGACGGCCGCGTTCGACCCGGAATAGTCGACCGTATCGAAATCGACGCCGCCATCCAGCGCGTCAGCCCCGGCACTGCCCATCAGGGTATCGTTGCCGGCACCGCCGATCATGGTGTCGCTGGCCGTTCCACCGATCAGCATGTCGGCACCCGCACCGCCATCCAGGGCGTTGTTGGTGCTGCCGCCGGTCAGAGTGTCGCCAAAGCCCGAACCGACCAGGCGCTCGATGCTGAGCAGCACGTCGCCATTGGCATCGCCAACGGTGCCGGTGCCTGTCGCCAGGCTGACAGCCACGCCGCTGGTCGCATCGGAATAGTTGGCCGTATCGAAGCCGGCGCCGCCATCCAGCGTGTCGGCACCGCCGCGCCCGCCCAGCACGTCATCGCCGAGACCGCCGGTCAGCGAATCCGCCGCCGCCGTGCCCAGCAGGGTATCGTTGAAATTCGAACCGATCAGGCGCTCGATGTTGAGCAGCTGATCGCCTTCCGCCGAGCCACCCGTGCTGGTGGTCCCATCCACAGACACGTTCACGCCCGCGCTGGAGGTCGAATAGTCGACGGTGTCGAAACCGTCGCCACCGTCCACCAGGTCCGCGCCCGCGCCGCCGTCCAGGATGTCATCACCCGTACCGCCGCGCAGCGTGTCCGCCCCGGCGCCGCCGCTGAGGCGATCGTTGCCCGCGCCACCCTCGATCAGATCGTTGGCCGTTCCACCAACGAGCGTATCGTCGTAGGCGGATCCGGTCACGCCTTCGATCGAGATGTACTGGTCGCCCGCCGCGTCGCCGCCGATGCCGATCGAGCCATCGAGCGCCACGTTCACGCCATTGGCGCTGCTGCTGTAATCGACGATGTCGACCCCGTCGCCGCCGTCGAGCAGATCCGACCCGCCGCTGCCGAGCAGGCGATCGTCGCCGGCCCCGCCGCGCAGGGTTTCGCTGCCAAGGCCACCGCCAAGGGTATCGGCAAAGTTGGAGCCAACCAGCACCTCGATGCCGCTCAGGCTGTCGCCGAGCGCCTCGCCGGCCGTGCCGACCGTGCCGTTGAGCGACACAGCCACCCCGGAACCCGCAGCGCTGTAGTCGGCTGTGTCGATGCCGCTGCCACCGGTCAGGGTGTCCGCGCCGTCACCGCCAGCCAGCAGGTCGTCTCCGGCTCCACCGTTAAGAAGGTCATTCCCGGCGCTGCCGATCAGGGTATCGTCACCGGCATTGCCGATCAGGGTCGCTGCGGTCGTTCCCGCAGTGATTCGGTCGTCAAATGCCGACCCGATCACCTGCTCAACCCCGAACACCGTATCGCCTTCGGCATCGCCGCCACGACCGATCGAGCCGTCCAGGCCAATGGTCACGCCACCGATCGAGGCCGAGTAGTCAACGGTGTCGAACCCGGCGCCACCGTCGATGACGTCGGCGCCAGCTCCGCCGATCAGCGAATCGTCGCCAGCGTCGCCAAACAGACGATCGGACGCTGCGCCACCGCGCAGCGTATCGTTGCCATCGGCACCGCGCAGGGTGGCCGAGGCCGCGCCGGCCGAAAGCGCGTCATTGAAGGCCGAACCCGACAGGTTCTCGATCGAGATGAGGACATCGCCCTGGGCGTCACCGCCGGTCCCGGTCGAGCCATCGAGGCTGACCTGCACCGAGGAGGCGGACGAGCCGTAATCGACCGTGTCGCTGCCCAGACCGCCGTCGAGCATGTCCGCGCCGGCGCCGCCGTCGAGTGTATCGTCACCGGCACCACCGCGCAGGTCGTCCGCGCCGTCGCGCCCGGCCAAGCGGTCATTGCCCGACCCGCCGATCAGCGTGTCGTTGGCGATCGAGCCAGCCAGGGTATCGTCGCCGGTCGAACCGATCAGGACCTCGATCGAGGTCAGGCGATCGCCCTGCGCGTCTCCGCCCGTCGCGACGCTGGAGACCAGGTCGACGTTCACGGCCCCGGCCGAAGCCGAATAGTCAGCCGTGTCGATCCCCGCGCCGCCGTCCAGGGTGTCCGGACCCGCGCCGCCGATCAGGGTGTCATTGCCACCGGCACCTTCAAGCCATTCCGCGGCGGCGGTACCCACGATGCTGTCTTCGAAGCCCGTGCCGATGACTTGCTCGACGCTGTTCAGCGTGTCGCCGGTCGCGTCGCCGCCCAGGCCCGAGGACCCGTTGAGATAGACGGTGACCCCAGCCCCCGAAGCGGAGTAGTCAACCGTGTCGAAGCCCGAGCCGCCATCCAGCGTATCGGCGCCAGAACCACCCAGCAGCAGATCGTCGCCGCTGCCGCCGCTGAGCTGGTCGTTCCCCGCCGCACCGGCCAGGGTGTCCGCACCGTCCCCGCCTTCGAGGACGTCTGCGCCTGCGCTGCCGGTGAGGCGGTCGGCATAGGCCGAGCCGACCAGCCGCTCGATGCCCGAAAGCACGTCGCCCTCGGCGTCGCCCCCGGTCCCGACGCTGCCGTCCAGCGCCACGCTGACCGCGCCGGTCGAGGTCGAATAGTCTGCCGCGTCGACGCCCGAGCCACCCACCAGGGTATCCGCGCCGGTGCCACCGATCAGGCTGTCGTCGCCCTCGCCGCCGACCAGGCTGTCCGCCCCGCTGCCGCCGTCGAGGGTATCGTCGCCGGTGCCGCCCAGCAGCGTGTCATCGCCGGCCATGCCGCGCAGCAGATCGCTGCCGGCCGCACCTTCCAACATTTCGTCCGCGCCAACGCCCTGGATGGTGTCGTCGTAAAGCGAACCGATGATCCGCTCGACATTGCTGACCTGGTCACCATCGGCGTCACCGCCCTGGCCGGCCGTGCCGTCCAGCGTCAGACGGATCCCGGCCCCGGACAAGGCGTAGGTCGCCGTGTCGGTCCCGACTCCGCCATCCAGCGTATCGGCTCCCGCGCCGCCCTGCAGGGTGTCGTTGCCGGCACCGCCGAGCAGCGCGTCCGCAGCCGAGCTGCCGGTCAGGACGTCGTCGAACGACGAGCCGACAACGCGTTCGATCCCGGCGAGCAGATCGCCCTCGGCAAAACCGCCCGAACCCGACGAGGTCTGCAGGTTGACGTTCACCGCCGCGGTCGAAGCGGCATAGTCCGCCGTGTCGAACCCGGTGCCGCCTTCCAGCGTATCAGCCCCGAGCGACCCGAACAGGATGTCGTCGCCGCCGCCACCGCGCAGGATATCGCCATTGGTCGAGCCAAAGAGCGAGTCTGCGAACGACGAGCCGGCCAGGCCTTCAACGTTGAGATAGACGTCGCCCTCGGCATCACCGCCCGTGTTGCTGCGGCCATCAAGGCCAGCAACCACGGCCGCGTTGCTGGCCGAGTAATCAACGATGTCGATGCCGCTGCCGCCATCCAGCAGGTCGGCGCCGCCCAGGCCCTGCAGGATGTCATCGCCCGCGCCGCCCGACAGCGTGTCGGACAGGTCGCTACCGGTCAGGCGGTCGGCGAAGGCCGAGCCGACCAGGCGCTCGATACCCACGATCGTGTCGCCCTGGGCGTCGCCGCCCTGGCCGGGGGTGCCGTTGAGCCCGACGATCACGCCGGAGGACGACTGCGAATAGTCGGCCGTGTCGGTGCCTGCGCCGCCGTCGAGCAGGTCTGCCCCGGCGCCACCCACCAGGGTGTCGTCGCCAGCACCGCCGGACAAGGCGTTGTTGGCGGCATCACCGGTCAGCTGGTCTGCATAGGTCGAACCCGTCAGCCCCTCGATGCCGATCAACACATCACCGGTCGCGTCGCCGCCGGTCGCGGTGCCCGCCTCGAGCGAGATCTGCACGCTGGCCGAACTGTTCGAGTAGTCGGCGACGTCATTGCCGCCGCCGCCATCGAGCGTATCGGCACCAATCCCGCCGGACAGGGTGTCATTGCCGAAGCCGCCGGTCAGCAGGTTGTCGTTGGCATCGCCGATCAGGCGGTCGGCGAAGTCCGACCCCCGCAGGTTCTCAATGCTGGAGTAGGTGTCGCCCTCGGCCGTGCCACTGCGGCCGGTGTTGGCCGCCAGGTCGACCTGCACGCCACCAGCGGAGTCCGAATAGTCAGCCGTGTCGCGCCCGTCGCCGCCATCGAGGGTATCGGCCCCCGCGCCGCCGCGTAGCGTATCGTCGCCCGCCGAACCCAACAGGTTGTTCGCGGCGGAATCGCCGATCAGGGTATCGGCATAGGCCCCGCCGATGACCTCCTCGATGCCGCGCAGCACGTCGCCTTCGGCCACGTCCCCGCTTGAGGCGTTGCCGTCCAGACGCACCGTCACGGCGCCCTGCGCCGCCGAGTAGTCCGCGGTGTCGAAGCCGGCGCCACCCCCGAGGGTATCGGCGCCGTAGCCACCGACCAGCGTGTCGTCGCCGTCGCCACCGCTCAGCTGGTTGGCGTTGTCGTCGCCCGAAAGCTTGTCGTCCAGAGCGCTGCCGACCAGATTCTCGATGCCGACCAGCTGGTCGCCTTCGGCATCGCCGCCAACGCCGGCCGTCCCGTCGAGGCTAACCGTCACGCCGGCCGTGCTGCCCGCATAGGACGCGCTATCCGTGCCGGTGCCGCCAATCAGCGTGTCCGCCCCGGCGCCGCCGGTCAGGGTGTCATTGCCCGAGCCGCCATCCAGAAGGTCGTTGCTGGCCGCACCGGTCAGGGTATCGTCATAGCTCGAGCCGATCACCTGCTCGACATTGGTGATGACATCGCCCTGGGCGTCGCCGCCGAAGCTCGCGCCCCCGTCCAGCCGGACGTTCACCGCCTGGAAGGAGGTGGTGTAGTCGATCCGGTCGAAGCCGTCGCCACCGTCAAGCGTGTCGGCACCGCCGCCGCCCAGCAGCAGATCGTCACCGGCCTCGCCCAGCAGCTTGTCGTTGCCGGCCGTGCCGATCAGGGTGTCGCCATAGGCCGAGCCTTCCAGGCCTTCGATGCTGACGAACGAATCGCCCAGCGCATCGCCGGTCTGGGTCTTGCCGTCGAGCGAGACCGCCAAGCCGGCCGCCGCCGACGCGTAGGAGGCGATGTCGAAGCCGTCCCCGCCGTCGATGACGTCGGCGCCGGCGCCACCCTCGATGGTGTCGTCGCCCAGCCCACCCTTGATGGTTTCATCGGCCGCCGCACCCACCAGGCGATCGGCGAACTTCGAACCGGTGAGCTGTTCGATATTGGTGTAGGTGTCGCCCTCGGCGTCGCCGCCGCGGCTGACCCGACCGTCGAGGAACACCTCGACCGCGGTTTCCGAATAGGAAAAGTCGATCGAGTCGATGCCTGCACCGCCGTCGATGCTGTCGGCCCCGGCACCACCCTTGAAGGTGTCATCGCCGGTCGAACCGATCAGGGTGTCGGCGAAGGCCGAACCGATGACCATTTCGACCCCGCGCAGCACATCGCCCTCGGCCTGGCCGCCGCTGCCCGGCGTCCCGTCGAGATAAACCTTCACCGCCGCGGTGCTGTCGGAATAGTCGACCGTATCGATGCCCGCGCCGCCGTCGAGCGTGTCCGCGCCGGTGCTGCCGATCAGGAGATCGTCGCCCGCTGCCGCTTCGAACGATTCGCTGTTCGCGCCGCCGTGCAGCGTGTCATTCTTGTCCGTCGCGATGACGCGTTCGATGCCGCTCAGGATATCGCCCTGGGCTTCACCGCCCTTGGACGCCGTTCCATCCAGGAAGACCTCGATGCCGGTGTTGTCGACGATCGGCTGGCCCTTGCTGTCGAGCTTGGGCGCCACGTCGGCCAGGGCATTGGTATAGTCGACAGTGTCGAAGCCAGCCCCGCCATCGATCGTGTCGGCACCCTTGCCACCGACGAAGGTGTTGTCCTTGTCGTCGCCGGTGAGCTTGTCGGCAAAGTCCGAGCCGACCACGTTCTCGACGTTCTGGTAGGTGTCGCCCTGGGCGAAGCCCTTGGCGCCCTTGCCGGTTGCGAGGTTGACTTCGACCCCTTCGCCCGAGCGCGTGTACTCGACCGTGTCGATGCCCAGCCCGCCGTCGATCACGTCGGCGCCGGCGCTGGTGATGATCCGGTCGTTGCCGTCACCGGCATCGATCTTGGTACCCGGGGGGTTCGAGAACAGGACGTAGATCGGCTCGCCGCTGACCGGATCGGTCACGGTCATGCCGGCCGCATCGGTCACTTCCTTGATGCCGAAGTGCGCCGCCACCGACACCGCGAACGAACTGGTCTTGCCGTCCGAGGACAGCCCCAGCATCACGGGCAGGAAGAATTCATCCTGGAAGCCGCTGCTGTTGACCGGGGTTCCCGTGGCCGGCAGCTTGTACGACAGCTGGATGTCGAAGCTGAAGAACGACTGGTTGACCGGCAGGGTGATGGTCTGGTTGGTGGTCGGATCGACCTTGGTCGTCACCTTGGTGACGTTGCCCTGGTCGGCCGAGACCAGCCAGCCCTTGTCGGTCAGCGTGCCGTTGACGACGGTGTAGCCCGGCGGCAGCGACGGAATCAGAAATTCCTTGAGAGTCAGCCCCTTGGCAGGCACCATGGCTTCGACATGGAGGACGCGCATGGTCGAACCGACCGGAGCGTGGTCCAGTCGGTCGGCATAGATCGTGTCATTGCCCGAGGTGCCGCTGATCGTTTCCTGGGCCGACTGCCCGGCGAAGGTGGCATCCTTGGACGAGTTCGGACCACCGGTGTCGCCCTTGATCACCGTCTGGCCGGCTTCCGCAGTGCGGACCGCGCTTTCCGAGTTGTACAGCGTGTAGGTCAGCTTGGGGACAAGCTTGCCGATACCGGCCGGCCCAAGCGCATCATCGGGCGCCGGCTCGGCGGCGCGCGGCGAGATCACGCCCGGCGGCGGGGCGCTGCTGGCCGGGGTGTCGCTGATCTTTTCGGTGAGCTTGCTGGTGCTTTCCGCGGCCTTGACCTGGGCATTGGCCTTGGCGGCCTGATCGGCCTGCGCCTTGCCGGAATCGCCGGGCTGCACGCCCGAAGCGTTCTTCGGATCCGGAGCCTGGACCTCGGCGTCGGCGCTGCTGAGGTGCAGTTGCAGCGAGGCATCCTGGGTGCTGATCTCGCCAACCATGCCCACGGCCTGGTCGGCGGTGAATTCCTTGTCGTCGAAGACGATGACCGGCTTGCGCCCCGAGAACGCGGCCAGGGCCATGCCCGGGATGATGATCTTGGTGCCGTCGTTGAAGATCAGCATCACGTCGACGTCGACGATCTCGACCTTGAACGGCGCATACTTGATGCCGATCTTGGCCTTGTCGTCGGTGTCGAGCTGGATGACCTTCGCGGCCCCATAATTCTGGGCCTGCTGGTCGATCGACGTCTGGTGCGCGGCATCCTGTGCCGGCTGCACATTCTTACCGTTCAGTCCCTTGTTTCCAAGGCCCGACTTGCCGCGAGACAGTTTTACCATGCTACCTGGCTACCCCAACCATGTTAACGGTCCGTCAATCGCCGACTGGCGAGATTTCGGGACGCGGCATTACGCGGAATTAGTCATCCCCCCCGGGAGCCGGGACGACGAGCGGCGGAAGGGCTTCCCCTCCGCTGACAAGATCGAACAGCCCACCGAGCTTCTGGAGGACGCGGTACTCGGCGGCCCGCAGGGCGACGCCGTTGTTGATGCGGTTGGCCTGGGCCGCGAACAGCACCTGCTGGGAATCCAGAAGGTCGAACACGGTGCGGCGGCCCTCGCGGAACTGCTGGCGGTAAAGATCGGCAACCCGCGTGGCGGATTCGATTTCCGCATCGATCGTCGCGATCTTCTCCCGCGCGGCGCGCAGGGATTCATAGTCGATGCGGATATCCTGCTCGACCTCGCGGCGGCGGCGGTCGAGTTCGTAATCGGCCTCGCGCAGGCGGGCGCCAATGCGACGGCGCACGGCGCGGTCGGCGCCGCCGTTGAACAGCTTGTACGACATGGTGACCATGGCCCGCGCATCGTCGGCGCGGCCGGTCAGGCCCATCACGTCGTACTTGTAGTTGCCCTGGACCATCACACCGATGCGCGGGAAGAACAGGGCGCCGGTCTGGCTGTCGTACTGCTTGTCGAGCGAGCGACGGTCCTGGACGGCCTGGGCCAGACGCGGGCTGTGCGTGTCCATCATGCCGACCGCAGCATCCGCGCTTTCCGGCAAGGTCCCGGCGCCGGGCGGCAGATCGACCACGCGGGCCGGCAGGTGGTTGGTCAGCCGCTTGTAGGCGTTGCGCGCCTGTTCGAGCTGGCTCCTGCGATCCAGCAGCAGCGACTGGACGTTTTCCAGCCGGGTCTGGGCCCGGCCGACATCGGCCGGGGTCGTCAGGCCCAGGTCCTTCTGCACCGTCACGATGCGGAGGATCTTCTTGGTCGCGGCGATTTCCTGCTCGGTCAGGGCCAGGAGCTGCTGTTGGGCCAGAACGCCCAGATAGGCATTGGTGATGTCGTAGGAGATGCCCTCGATCTGCTCACGCGTGGCCCACTGGGCCGACCGATAGGTGGCGCGGGCCCGCTTGATGTCGTTGATCGTGACGCCGAAGTCCCAGACGTTCTGGCTCAGCGTCAGGCTGCCTTCGGTGCGGAAGGCCTGGGTGCGGGCGCCTGAACCCTGGCGCACGGTCTCGCGTCCCCAGCCGGCCTGCAGATCGAGGTGCGGCAGATATCCGGCGCGGGCCTCGTCAACGCCGTATCGCGCATCGTCCTGGCGGGCGAGCGCGATCTGGATGTCCGGGTTGTCCTTCAGCGCGGCGACAATCGCGTCGCGCAGCGATTCCGTTGCGCCGGCGGGCGGCTCGACGCTGGCCTGGCGGTCGACCTCGGCCAAGGCTTCGGCCAGGGCCGGAATGGCGGTCGGCGCGGGCGTCGGTGCGGGATCGCCACTGGCGGCAGGCGCCGGAGCGGCCGGGGTGGCCATGGCGGGGGCAGCGTTCGCCGGAGCGGGCGCTGCGGCCGCGGCCACCGGCTTCGGCTCGGCCGGAGCGGCGGCCAGCGCCGTGTCGGTGACAGCGGTCGTGGCCGCAGCGACGGCGGGAAGTTCCTCAGCCGCCCCGGCAGCCGCTTCGGCCTGGGTCAGGATGGGGACGGGAACCGCCGGAACCTCGATCTCCTGGGCAAAGGCGCTGCTGGCCGATTCCGGACCGGTCAGCGCAGCCAGCGTGGACCCGTCGGGCAAGGGCCCCATCATGGCGCCCTTGATCACCGCACGGATGGCAGGTTCGGGGAGAGTGGCCGTTAGCGCATACTCGAGGCGGAGCCGCTCGGCGAGCAGCGGAGCAGCGCCGGCCATCGCCCCGAAGGCGATAACGGCCAGGCTTGTCCGCATGGCGCTGTGGAAACGGTTCAATGTGGCCTCCCGAACGTGGTTAACAGGCGGCTTCCGACTTGGCCCACCGGCATTAAGATGCGGGCCAAGGTCGCTACAGGTAGTTTTCCGTATCCGGTTGTCCGAGGCCTGTTCGGCCCGGTTCCGGTCACGACACCCACCCGGTCGCCCTGAACTCAGGTTCAGAGGTAAGGAAAAATGGTTAGCAAACCGCTAACGGGCGCGCGGCTCGTTGGAGCCACGCGCCTTGTGAGGGTTAAAGCGGATCGGGGTTTGGCGGATCGGGATGGTCTGCGGGGCCATCAGCCCCGGCAGATCAGGCCGCGCGCTGCACCGGATCGGTGAAGCGCGCCAGCAGGGCGAGCAGATTCTGCTCGTCCATCTCCTGGTCGAAGCGGATGCCGAAGCCTGCGCTCATCGTGCCCATGATCTCGCCAGCGATGACGAAGGTGCCAAGGCGCAGCTCCACCGGTTCGTTGCGGCGGTTCATCAGATAGACCAGCCGCGGCCGGAACATCGCGCCGCCGACGGAGATGTCGATCAGACGGCCGTCGTAGCTGACCATGCTGTCGGTCAGCAGCAGTTCGCAATCGATCTGGCAGGCGTGGCGCACGGCGGCCCGGGAAAAGGCCTTCTTGCGGCGGAACAGGCCGAACGGGGAAAGGCGCATCACAGGTCTCCCTTGTCGGTGGTGCCATAGCGGCGGGCGGGAAGCTCGGCTTCCTCCTCCTGCCGATCACGCGGCGCCTCGCGGCGATCGAATGCGGCCCCAAGGCGCTGACGCAGGCTCTGCATCGCCGCACGGGCGCCGGTGTAGGGACGCGCGCCATCGATGACCGGAGGCTGCCCATCGCCTTCCAGCGTCGCCGCCAGAGTCTCGAGCGCGGCCTGCTGGTCGCGCGCCCGGGATTCCAGCCGCGCCACCAGGTCCTGCTCTTCGATGCTGTTGGCTTCCAGCCGTTCGAGCCGCTGCTCGAGCCCGGCACCGACCTGGCGCATCACCCGGCGATTGGCCGCCAGGGAATCGCGCACCTCGCGCCGCAGGGCCTTGGCTTCGCGCAACGCCTTGCCGGCGCTCGGACCTTCCCCGCCCTGCCCGGCAAACAGGCCGAACAGGCCCTTGCGCGGCGGTGCGGCCGTGATCTGGAGCGGCGCGGTCTGCAGCGCCTCGACCGCAGCCGGAGCGGCTTCGGCCAGTTCGCCCTGCAGCACGATCATGCGATCGAGCTGGCGGTGCAGTTCCGCCCCATCGAGCAGCGACGAACGCTCGACAATCGAGCCCAAGGCGTTGAGCGTGCTGCGAATATGGGCACGATCCGCCTCGGCCTCGGCATAGAGGCGGCGGAATTGCGCGAGCATGTCCATCTGGTTCCGGGCCAGGTCTTCGACCGCGGCGGTGATGGGTTTCAGCATCGGGGTGGGGTCGGACAGGCGGTGGACCGCCTGGGTCAGGCCCGCCACGGCGCCGGTCAGGCGATCCAGATCCGCGCGGGTATCGGCCACGCCGCGGGTGGTGCCCGCGATCACATCGCGAATCCCGCCCAGCTCGGCGGCGCCGGCCTCCAGCACCTTGCGCACGGCGGTGAACTCGGCGGTCGACGACCGGCCCGATCCCGACGCTTCGGTCTGCGCGCTCTCCAGCGCGGCCATGTTGGACAGCCAGTGTTCGAATTCGTTGCGCAGCGCCTTCATCGCCGAGGTCGAGCAACGCTCGAGCGCGCCGAGCACCATCGAGGTCATGAGGCCGAACAGCGACGAGCTGAAGCCCACCGACATACCGTTCAGCGGGGCCTTCATGCCCTCGATCATCTTGCCGAAGCTGTCGGTCCCGCCCTTGCCCGACACGTCCATCGCGCCGATCAGGTCGGACACCGAGTGGACGGTCTTCATCAGACCCATGAACGCACCGAGCAGGCCCAGGAACACCATCAGGCCCGAGAAGTAGAGCGTGGTCGACTTGCGATCGTTGATGCGCGTGTCGACGTCGTGCAGCAGGGTCTGGACGGTCCCGTTCGAGATCTGCAGATCGTCCTGCTTGCCCAGCTCTTCGGTGATCAGGCGATAGCCCTGCCCCAGCAACTGCGGCTCGGAGAACACGATCGCCGGCTTGGCGAAGGGGTCCTTCGGGCGCCTGGACTTCGACCCATAGTCCACCTGCAGGGCGTGCAGCGCGACCAGGTCGTTGCGCAGCGACAGCACGTGGTGGAACGAGATGGCCGCAGCGATCCCGAACAGCGCGAAGATCGACAGGTTCAGAGCCATCTTGGCCATGATGCCCGCGATCACGAATTCGTGCGCATAGATCCCCAGACCCAGCAGCATCACCATGATGCCGGTCATCTTGAAGAGCTCTGTCTTGATCTTCTTTTCCATGGCCTTTTCCCGTCAGGGCTCCAGTGCGGTCAGGGTTTGATCACGACGCGGACCATATGCCCGTCAGCCGCCTTGGGATCGGTCACGCGGACCTGGGTGAGGATGTCGTTCGGCGCAATTCCGGCCTTGATCAGCAGGTTGCGCGTCATGGCCGCGCGATAGAAGCCCAGCCGCTGCGCTTCGGTGACCGATCGCGTTTGCGGCGTGAAGGCCCAGATTTCATACTTCGTGCCGGGCTGGATCTTGCCCCTCAGGAAGCTGACCACCTTGGTCGAATTGTCGTCGTCGTAGCTGACCGCGGTCGGCGCGAAGCCGATCTTCAGCAGGGTGTCGGCGGTCTTGATCTCCACCCCCTTGCTGTCGTCGGGCCGCTCGATCGCCTTGATCTGCAGCGCCAGCGTGTCCTTGGTGTCGCGGGTCCGGATCGTCAGGCGATCCTGGCCGTTGACCGCCGTTTCCGAACGCAGGATCGATCCCAGCTCGGACACCGACGTCCCGGATTCCGCATCGGCGGGGGAGTTCAGCTTGTTGCTCTGCTGACCTTCGGAGCCGCCCGCGGCGATCTTCCCACCGGTCGCGCCCTGCTCCTTGAGCTTCTGTTCGGCGACCATCTGGTTCTTGAAGTTCTGGATGACGCGTTGCGACAGCTGCATCACCGCCGCGCTCATGATAACGAGCAGGAAGGTCACCACCATGATCACGGTGGTGAGCACGTCGACGAACGCCGGCCAGTGATTGACTTCGCCATCGGCGCTAGCCCCTGCCACGAGCTTCTCCTGCGTTGCGCAGGCCCATCGCGGGCCGATGCGGGTTGTTGGGTGCGAGCGGACCGGTCATGCGGCGGCTCGGGGATTGGGCGACGGGTTCGGCTGGGCGCCGCCGGCCTGCCCGGCCAGCTTGGCCAGGACCTCGGCCTTGGGCCGGTCCGCGATGATCCGGCCCTCGTCGAGCCAAATCACGCGGTCCACCAGTTCGAGCAGGGCCAGGCGATGGGTCGCGACGATCAGGGTGCGATCGCGCGCTGCCTCGCGCAGGCCATTGATAACATGCAGTTCGCTGGACACGTCCAGCGAGGCCGTCGGCTCGTCGAGCAGCAGAACGGCCGGATCGCGGATCAGCGCGCGCGCCAGCAGCAGCGACTGGCGCTGCCCACCCGACAGCGCGGCGCCGCGGGGGCCGGCCTTGCGCATGTAGCCTTCGACCGTCCGCGCAACAAACGCGTCGAGCCCGGAACAGCGGATCGCACGATCCACCACGTCCTCGGACGGCTCGGGCATGCCGAGCAGAATGTTATGCCACAGCGATCCGTCGAAAATCGTGGCGTCCTGGGCACTGAACACGATGTTCTCGCGCAGGTGCGGCACCGCGAAGCGCTCGATCGCGTGCCCGTCGACGGTCAGCAGGCCTTCCTTGTCGGGCAGGAGCCCGGCAATGGCCCGCAGCAGGGTGGACTTGCCCGAGCCCGACTTGCCGATCAGGGCGATCTTCTCGCCCGGCTCGATCTGGAACGAAATGTCGCGCAGGCTCGGCTCGGAGGCGCCCTTGAAGGTGTAGTTCAACCGGCCGGCCCGGATATCTCCGCGGATGCGCCCCTGACTGATCGCCGGATCGGTCTGATCGACCTCGGGCTCGGTCTGCAGGATCGAGGACAGCGAACTGAACTGCGGCCCGCTCTGATAAAGCCGCGCGATGATCGCGACGGTGGCCGCGATCGGCACCATGGCCCGGCTGGTCAGCATGACCACCGCGATCAGGGCACCCGTGGTCATCGTGCCCGACTTGATCTGGAACACGCTGATCACGACGACCATGACGGTCACCAGTTGCATGATCAGCCCCGAGATCGAGGCCGGCAGTTCGTTCCAGTGCCGCAACTGGCGGTTGTTCACCGCCAGATGGTCGGAAATCACGTCCCAGCGGCCTTCGAACAGCCCTTCGGCGCCGTTGGCCTTGATCGTGCTCCAGCCCTCGGTCATCTCGCCAATCAGATCGCTGCGGGCCTGAACCAGCTTGCTGGTGCGCCGGCTGGCGAGCCGCAACGCGAAATTGGCGACAGCGCCGAACCCGAGCAGCGCTATCGCGCCGACCACCGGCCCGATCACGGTATAGCCGCCGATCGCGCCGATCAGGCAGAAGAACAGGATCGTGAACGGCAGATCGACCAGCAGGGTCGAGATCGCCTGGGGAATGATCAGCGCCAGGCTTTCCACGTCGCGCAGTGCCGTCAGCATCGCGCCGAAGCTCTGGCTGCTCGACTGTTCGCGGGCGCGAAGCACCGAATGGACCGCGCGGTGCTGCACCGCCTGGCCCACCTGGAGCCCGACCCCGTCGACGAAGGCATTCTTCAGCTTCTTGAGCAGCAGTTCGAACACCAGCACGACGATCACCCCGGCCGACAGGGCCCAGAGGCTCTCGATCGCCAGGTTGGGAATCACGCGGTCGTAGATCGCGCGCATGTACAGCGGGATCGACAGGGCGCAGAGGTTGAGCAGCGCGGCCGCCAGCAGCATCCGCCCCATGATCTTGCGCTCGCCGAAATAGGCGGCGAGCAGCCACAGCTTGGGATTGCGCCGGACCAGATCGCGTTGCTGGCTCTGCGTGGCGCCATTGACCGGATCAAGCGGACCGGTGTGCAGCCCTTCTCCGGTGAGGAGCCGGCGGAGCACCGCGTAGTCGACGATCCGTTCCCCCGCGGCATCCCGCAGCATCACTTCGCCGTCGGCTGCGACGCGGGTGATCAGCACGGCCCCGCCGTCTGCCAGCGGCGCCAGCAGCGGCAGATCGACCTGCTGGGGCGCCTTGCGGCCAAGAGGCCGCCACTGGGCTTCCAGCCCTACGCGCGACAGCGCGAGCGGAGCGAAACGGGGGGACAGGTTGCCCTCATGGGCAGGCAGCGCCACCGACAGCTGCCCGACCGACGTCTCGATTCCCCGCGCGCTGCTGAGCAGCACGAGGGCGTCGAGCATCGGCAACGGGTTCAGCGCGACCTGGACGCTCTCGTCCGATCGTGCTGCGCCCGTTCGCGAGCGCGCCTTGTCGATGAGGTGACCGAGCAGACTTTGCTGTCCAGGCTCGGCCGATTGCATGCGTACCATCCATTACCCCCGGCGTTCGGGATGCTTAATGGCACTCTCATGGGAAACGTGCCGTAAAACGGGTCTAGGTAGATGTTCTTAACATCCTGCTAACGATGATCGTGGATAACGGCCGGTAAATGAGGCCAACCCAACTGGACATCAGACATGGATTTTCCGCGCCTACGTGATTCCATCATCCGCAAGTTCGGCGGTGCCAGCCTGCTGGAGGATCTTCAGCCGGGTGAGGCCAGCGCAGCCTTTGCGGGCGCCATTCCGCTCAAGAGCAGCCCGATCGGGGCGATCACGCCATGGAGCGGCCGCCCGGCGCTGGACAACCATGCCCACCTCACGCGGATGCTCGCGGTGGTGTTCGCGGTGTTCCTGCTGTGGGCCGCGACCTTCACGGTCGACAAGGTGACCCGCGGCGCGGGACGCATCCTGCCGTCGACCCAGAACCAGATGGTGCAGCACCTGGAAGGCGGGATCGTGAAGGAGATCCTGGTCCAGGAAGGCCAGCGCGTCTTCAAGGGCCAGGTCCTGATGCGGATCACCAACGCCTATACCGGCGCGGCGATGGAGAACGCGCGGACCGACGTGGTCGCCAAGCGGATCATGCTGGCCCGGCTCGATGCCGAGATTGGCGGCGCGCCGACCTTCTCCCCGCCCGAGGACCTGGCCCGCCAGGCCCCCGACATCGCGGCGAGCGAGGTGGCGCTGTTCAATTCGCGGCGCGCCCAGCGTAACCAGCAGACCGGCATCATCGATGAACAGGCCCGCGCCCGCGTGGCCGAGGTCAGCCTGCTGCGCGCACGGCTGAACAACCTGCGCAGCGAGGAACGGCTCGCGGTCGACCAGCTCAACAAGCTTGAGCGCGCCTATGCCGAGGAAGCCATCTCCGAGCGCGAAGTGCTGGACAAGCGCGCCTCGCTGCTGTCGCTGCGCACGCGCATTGCCGATGTCGAGAACCAGATCCCGCAATCCTCCGCCGGCGTCAGCGAATCCGCGGCGCGGCGGGGCGAGATCTGGACCCGCATGATGGAGCAGGCCAAGGCCCAGGCTGCCCAGATCCGGCTGGATCTGGCCAAGGCCGACGAACAGTACACGGCCGTGGCCGACCGCGTGACGCGCGAGGAAATCCGCGCGCCGGTCGATGGCATCATCAACCGCCTCAACGTCCAGACGCTGGGGGGCGTGATCCGCGGCGGCGAGCCGGTGGCGGAGATCGTGCCGCTGGCCAACACCGTCACGATCGAGGCCCGCATCGCCCCCAAGGATCGCGGCGACATCTGGCCCGGCCTCCCGGCCAAGGTCAAGATTTCAGCTTATGATTCAACTATCTATGGCGCACTTGATGCCAAAGTGGTTGAAATCTCGCCCGATGCCATCCAGGATCCTCGCGGCGGTCTCTACTACCGCGTCCGCTTGAAGGCGGCGACCACCAACTTCGGCCCCGGCAAGCCGGTGGTTCCGGGCATGACCGGCGAAGTGGCTATCCGTTCGGGCGACCAGACCATCCTCAACTACATCCTCGGCCCGATGATCCGGATCAAGGACGAGGCCCTGCGCGAGTAACGGCCTCCCCGGCCCTCAAGCTGGAGGCCGAAGAAAAACGAGGCCCGTCGTTGCGGATGTCGCATCGGTGGGCCCTCTGCCGAAGGCGCAACAAAACGAAGCCCGTCGTTGCGGATGTCGCATCGACGGGCTTCGTCGCGTCCCGGGTCCTGGGGGGAGACCGGGCCTGCGTCTGGTCAGGCTAGCCGGGCCGCGGCTCAGCGTCCCGGGGCCAGCCGGATCGCCAGTCCGCCACCGGGCGCCAGCACCGCGGAGTAGCGATCCCCCTTGCGGAACGTGCGCGTTTCATAAGCAATCCGGTGGCGGGCCTCGGTCAGGTAAGTGGCCCCTTCCCCGTCCTTGTAGATCGTGGCGGTGTAAGTCTTGCCGGGCTCGAGGAAATCGAACGCCAGATCGAGCGTCCGTCCGGTCGCATCGTTGACCCCGCCGACGTACCATTCCGCGCTGTTGCGATCCTTGCGCGCGAAGATCGCGTATTCGCCCACCTCGCCCGCAATCAGGTGGCTTTCGGCCCAGTCGGCGGGAACCTGGCGGATGAAGGCCAGTTCGCGCGGGTGGGCGGCAAGGTTCTCGATCAGATCAGCCGCCATCTGGATCGGCGAATAGATCGCCAGATACAGGCCGAGCTGCTTGGCCAGGGTCGAGGCCAGCGCGACGTGATCGTGCCCTTCCAGGCTAAGGATGCCGGGGGTGAAGTCCATGGGGCCCGACAGCAGCCGGGTGTAGACCAGCGTCGGTTCGTGCTCGGGACCGTTCGAGAACTGGCCCCAGGCGTTGTACTCCATCCCCCGGGCACCCTCGCGGGCGACCCAGTTGGGCCAGGTGCGGCGCAGGCCCGTGTCCTTCACCGGCTCGTGCGGATTGACCGCCAGATGATGCCGCGCGGCGGTTTCGACCACCTTCAGGTGGTGCTGAACCATGCGCTGGCCTTCGTGATACTCCATGGTGGTGGCGCCGGGCTGACGGACGTTCGGCCCGTCGTTCGGTGCGGTGATCCCGCCGATCCACGCGACATAGCCGGTCTTGACCGCGGGCACCCCGCGCTCCTGGTACAGCGCCATGGCCGCTTCCAACTGCTTTTCGTAATTGGCGATGTCGCCGCCGGTCTCATGGTGGCCGATCAGCACCACCCCCTTCTTGCGGGCATAGTCGGTGACCGCCTTCAGATCGAAGTCCGCCGTGGGCTCGGTGAAGCTGAAGTCGGCGCCATGGCCCGCCCAGTCACCATTCCACCCCTTGTTCCAGCCTTCGATCAGCAGCCCGCCGAACCCGTTCTTGGCGGCGAAATCGATGTAGGTCTTGGCCCGTTCGGTCGTGGCGCCATGCTGCGGCCCCTCGGCCCAGGTCCAGTCACCCCGGATCATGCCCCACCAGATGCCGATGTACTTCATCGGCTTGAACCAGCTGACGTCGCCCACCTTGTTGGGCTCGTTGAGGTTGAGCTCCAGATCGTTCTCGACGATCCCGGCCGCATCGCCGCCGATCCGCACGGTGCGCCAGGGCGTGGCGAACGGCAGGTCCCGCGTCACGCGCGGCCCCTGGGACGATGGCGCCAGCGTGCTGCGGAACACCTGCCCTTCGATCCGCTTGAGGTACATGGCCGCGTAATCGACCAGGGCCGCCTCATGGAAAGCCAAGTGCGTGCCATCCTCCAGCTTCATCGTCAGGGGCGTCTGCGTGGTCGCTACGCCGTCGATCGGGGTGCGCTGATAGACCTGTTCCTCGCGGTTCCACTCCAGCCCGGTGACCCACCAGGCGGTTCCCTTGGGGACGATCGCGAATTCGCTCAGCTCGTCGGCGATGTGGATCGTCTTCAAGGCGGGCTGCTCGGGCAATTCGTAACGGAACCCGATGCCGTTATCGAACAGGCGGAACCGCACGTTCATCAGGCGCCCGCCCTGCTGCGCATTCTGGCGGAAGCGCACCAGCAGTTCGTTGTGATGATCGCGCACGAAGCGGCGCTCGCCCCAGGGCTGTTCCCAGGTCTGGTCGGCACTTGCCGTCTCGGCCCCGACCAGCGCCCAGCCGCGCACCAGGTTGAACCCGTCGGTAACGATGAAGCCCAGCCCCGAAGGCGCGATCAGCGGCTTGCCCTTGCGCGTCAGCGACCACACCGCCCGCGCATCCTGATCGGTGGTGACGGTCAGAACCAGGCTGCCGTCGGGCGAAGTGGCCATGGCCTTGGCGACGGACGGGGCGGCGGACTGGGCTGTGGCCGCACCGGGTTGCAGGGCCAGGCAGACCACGGCCAGGACCGCATGAAGCCAGAGCGGAAGGCGAAACGTCACGAAGCGGTCTCCTCAAGCAGCAAGGCGCCGAAAGCCGGCAGGTGGCCAGGTGTGGCCCCGTTCGCGGCCGCGAGGACCGGGCCGGCGAGGGTGACCTCGGCAGGCCAGGCGACCTCGGTTGCCGCCAGGTTGAAGATCGCCACGATCGATTGCTGGCCGCTACGACGGCGCAGCACCAGGCGATCCTCGTCAGCGCGCAAGACCTGGCAATCGCCGCACCGCAACGCGGGATGGGCACGGCGCAGGGCCAGGGCCTGTCGGGTGAAGGCCAGCAGCGAGGCGGGATCGGCCTCCTGGCGATCGATCGCCCGGGCCAGGTTCTGCGCGCTGAGCGGAAGCCAGGGCGAGGCTGTGGTGAAGCCGCCATGCTCGTCCTGGGCCTGCCACGGCAGGGGCGTCCGCACCCCGTCGCGCGACAGGGTCAGCGGCCAGTTGGCGATGGCTTCGGGATCCTGCAGCAGTTCAAACGGGATATCGTCCTGCACCAGGCCCAGTTCCTCACCCTGATAGAGGATGATGTTGCCGCGCAAGGATGCGAGGAGCAGGGTCTTGAGCCGTCCGAAGGCGTCGTGTTGCCCCGGCTCGCACCAGCGCGAGATCGCGCGCGGCGCATCGTGGTTCTCGAAGGCCCAGCTCGGCCAGCCGGTGGTGCCATCCTCGGGCCAGGCTTCCAGCGCGTCGGCGACCAGCGCCGGGGTCAGCCGCTCCGCGTAAAGGAAATTGAAGCCGTACGCGCTGTTGAGCCGGCCATTCCCGGCGGTGAACAGCTTCATCTCGCGCTCGGCGTCGTCTCCGCCCACCTCGGCCACGGAGAATGTCCCGGGATACCGATCATGCAGCGCACGCAGCCGCTCGATGAACAGGACGATGTCCGGGTGCGACTGGTTGTAGAGCCGCTGCTGGAAATCGAAGGGCCGGGTCCGCACCCTGCCGTTGGCCGGCGCCGGGGGATTGTCGCGCAGGGCCGGGTCATGCATCGCGAAGTTCAGGGCATCGATCCGGAAGCCATCCACCCCGCGGTCCAGCCAGAACTGCGCCACGTCCAGCATGGCCTGTTGCACCTCGGGGTTGTGGCCATTGATCTGCGGCTGCTGCGCCAGGAAGTTGTGCAGGTAGTACTGGCCGCGCCGGGCGTCCCAGGTCCAGGCAGGACCGCCGAACACCGACTGCCAGTTGCTGGGCGGCGAGCCGTCGGGCTTGGCATCGGCCCAGACGTACCAGTCGGCGCGGGGGTTGTCGCGGCTCGATCGGCTCTCGGTGAACCAGGGATGCTGGTCGGACGTGTGCGAATAGACCTGATCGATGATGATCCTGAGGCCCAATTCGTGCGCGCGGGTCACCAGCGCATCGAAGTCGGCGAGCCGGCCGAAGATCGGATCGACATCGCAGTAATCCGCGACATCGTAGCCGAAATCCCGCATCGGCGACGTGAAGAACGGGGAAATCCAGATCGCATCGACCCCCAGCCGGGCCACATGATCGAGGCCGGCCGTGATCCCCGGCAGATCGCCGATGCCATCACCATTGGAATCGCGGAAGGACCGCGGATAGATCTGGTAGATCGCCGCACCCCGCCACCAGGGCTGGGCGTCCTGCGGAACCGGTGCGGCGGTGACGGGCGAAAGTTCGTTCATGGCTTCGGGACGCAGCTTTGCTCGGACAGGATCATTCGCCGCGGGGCCCGCAGATCGCGTAGCCCAGCGGCGGCAGGGTCAGGGTCAGGGTCCCAGGCGCCGCGGCCTCGGCAGGGCAGGCGCCGGCAAGGCTCACGAAGCTCCGGCTGGCCACCTCCACCTGCACCGCCGCGGTGATCGGCTGAGTCGAGGTGTTGAAGGCCAGCACCACTTCGCGGCCGGTCTGTGGATCGAACCGAGAAACCGCGAACAGGCCCGGCTTGTCGGTCCCCGCCCGCACCACCGTACGGCCCGCGGTCAGGGCCGGAGTGCCCCGCCGCAGCGCGGCCAGGGCGGCCCATTCCCGGTAGAGCGGATGGGCCGGATCGAAGTTGCTGGCGGCCGTCGTGGCCGCGGTGCCCAGCAGCGGTTCGGCATTGTAGAGCGCGACCTGCGAAGGGAACATGTCCTGCCGCGAGAGCTGGTCGCCCCCGCCGCCGATCATGCCTTGCTCGTCGCCATAGTAGATCACCGGGACGCCGCGCAGCGTCAGCAGCATGGCATGGCCCAGCCGCTGCCGGGCCAGCAGCTCGGCGGTGTCGATCTTGGGCATGGCCTGCCGGATCATCATCGGCAGACGGCCCGCATCGTGATTGCTGACGAAGGTGGGCAGTTGCAACACCGCGTCGGGGCCGCCCGCGTAAAGCACATCGTCATCGAACAGGCGCGCAAGCTCGCCATTGCCCTGCCCCGCCAGGGCTGCGGCCACGGCATGCTGGAAGCCGAAGTCGAGCACGGCGGGAAGCCCGGCATTGCGCGTCCACCCGGCCAGGAGCGCGGGATCATAACCGCTGGTTGCAACTTCGCCGAAGATGTGGAAGTTGGGGATGCCACGATCGGCGGCACGCTTCAGCATGGCGGGCACGAACGCGCGCCAGAACTCGGGATTGACGTGCTTGGCGGTGTCGATCCGGAAACCATCGACCCCGAAATCGTCGATCCACTTGCCGAAAATGTCGATGAATCCGGCAACCACCCGCGGGTCCTCGGTGGCCAGGTCATCCAGCCCGGAAAAGTCCCCGTACTGCGCGCTTTCACCCTGCCAGTTGCTGTCCCCCCGGTTGTGGTAGAATTTCGGATCGTTCAGCCAGGCGGGAACCTTCACCTTCGCCTCGGCGGGATCGACCACGGGCGTATAGGCGAACGACGGATCGCGCAGCTTGTCCCAGTTCGCGGGCGCCGGATCGGCATCGCCCCCGAAACCGGGATTGATCGCCGGACCGGTCGGGCCGCCCTTGCGCGAGAACGGGAAGTCGGCGCGGCCGCGATAGGGCGCACTGCCGGACGGAACCTCGGCATAGTGGATGACATCGGCGGTGTGGTTCACCACGATGTCCATGTAGACCTTCATGCCCCGGGCATGGGCCGCATCAACCAGGCTGCGGAACTCTGCATTGGTTCCGAAATGCGGATCGACCTGCGTGAAATCGGTGATCCAGTAGCCGTGATAGCCGGCCGATTCCTGACCCGGAGGCCCCTGCACCGGCTTGTTCCTGAAGATCGGCCCGACCCACAGCGCCGTCGCGCCCAGTCCCTGGATGTAGTCCAGCCGCGCCGCAAGGCCCTTCAGGTCTCCCCCGTGGTAGAACCCCTTGTTCGCCGGATCGAACCCGGTCTGCAGCCGCGATCCCTTCAGGCCGCCGCGATCGTTGGTCTTGTCGCCATTCTCGAACCGGTCCGGCAGGACGAAGTAGATCACCTCGTCCCGGGCCGGGCGGGCGCGGAAATCGGTGGCTGCGGGGACGGGTTGCGCCGCGCCGGGTGCGGCCAGGGACGCAGACACGGCCAGCACGGCAGCAGCGGAGAGAAGCAGGCGTAGCATTGAACCGTTTCCCTGAAACACGAACGCGACCGCTGCGGCAGGCCGCGCAACCCTAGGCGGCGCGGCCCAGCACGGCCGCGCACTGATGCGCGATGAACTCCTCGTGAGTCGGCAGCCGGCTCACGGGGGCGGACACGATGGTCTTGATATCCCTGAGGAACCCCGCCAGCTCGTCGCGCGTGAGGACGTCGGCGAGCGGGTGGTACGTCTCGGGGACGATGTTCTGCCCGGTCAGGACCTGGAACCAGCCCACTTCGGTGAACAGCTCCTCCTGCTCGCGGAACACGCGTCCCGTGGCGCGGAACAGGTCGATCTTGTCCTGCAGGCTGTCCGGCACGGCCATCTCGCGCACCTGCCGCCAGAACGGCTCGTCGCGCTGGTTGGCGTGGTAGTGGAGGATGATGAAGTCGCGGATCCGCTCATAATCGTAGGCGATCCGGCGGTTGTAGGCCTCGACGTTGGCCGGGGCGAAATTCCGGTCGGGGAAATGCGACAGCAACCGGGCAATGCCGTTCTGGACCAGGTGGATCGAGGTGGACTCCAGCGGCTCCAGGAAGCCCGAGGACAGGCCAAGGGCGATCACGTTGCGGTTCCATGCCTTGCGCCGCATGCCGGTGCGGAAGCGGATCGTGCGCGGGTCCGCCAGCGGCTCGCCCTCGACCGTGTCGAGCAGCACGCGGCGGGCCTCGTCCTCGTCCATGAAGGCGCTGCAGAACACGTGTCCGTTGCCGGTGCGGTGCTGCAGCGGGATGCGCCATTGCCAGCCGGCGGCGTGAGCGATCGACTGGGTGTAGGGGCGCAGCGTCCCGACATTGGCCGTCGGCACCGCGATCGCGCGGTCGCAGGGCAGCCAGTGAGTCCAGTCGACGTAGCCGGTCTCCAGCGCCTGTTCGATCAGCAAGCCGCGAAAGCCCGAGCAATCGATGAACAGCTCGCCGGCCAGGCTCTCGCCGCTTTCCAGCTCGACCGCCGCGACATGTCCGCTCTGCGGATCGAGCCGTACCTCGCGAATGCGTCCTTCCGTCCGCACCACGCCATTGCGCTCGGCCAACCCGCGCAGGAACGCGGCGTAAAGCGAGGCATCGAAGTGGAAGGCATAGCTGATGCCGTCCAGTTCGGTGTTGGGAATGCGGCCGACGCGGGCAAAGCGCCCCGCCCGGCCCACCGTCTCGTTGAAGGAATAGTGCCCCAGCGGAGCGGCGACGCCCTCCTGGCGACCGCGCAGCCAGTACTGCCAGAACTCGATCATATCGAGGCTCTGCCCGATCTGGCCGAAGGCGTGCATGTAGCTGTCGCCCACCCGGCCCCAGTTCTGGAACTCGATGCCCAGCTTGAAGCTGCCCTGGGTGGCCTTGACGAAGGCGTCCTCGTCGATCCCGCAGAGGCCGTTGAACAGGCGGATCGCCGGAATGGTCGCCTCGCCGACGCCGACCGTGCCGATCTCCTCGCTTTCGACCAGCCGGATGCGGAGCTGGTCGCCCATCGTCGACGACAGCGCCGCCGCGGCCATCCAGCCCGCGGTCCCGCCACCGACCACCACGACATCGCGGATGCGCCGATCGTCCACTTGTGACTCTCCCAAGACAGGACCGGCCGTTGTGATCGGCCCTGGTCCGAAGTTCTGAACCGGGCCCGGTCGAAACCGGGCCCGGCAGTTAAGTCAGAACTTGTAGGTCACGCCAAGCATCAGGTTGCGACCATAACGCTGGAAGTCGCGGACCTGGCGCTCGTCGTTGTTGAGGAAGGTCTTGAACGGAGCGTTGGTCAGGTTGGTCCCCTGCAGCAGGATGCCAAGCCCTTCCAGGCTGCCGCTCTGGAACGTGTAGCCGATCTGCGCGTCGACGATCGTTTCGCCGGCGGCCATCTGCAGTTCACGCGCCAGGCTGAGACCCGAGACCTCGGCCAGGAACTTCGAACGGTAGCGAGCCGAGGCACGCACCTGGAAGCCGTTCTTTTCGTAGTAGGCGGTCCCGTTGATCACCCACGACGACAGACCGGGGATCGAGATCGGCGGGCTGTTGCCCTCGCGAACCTCGCTCTCGCTGTAGGAGGCGCTGGCCAGCACGCCGAACCCGTCAAGCGCTTCGGAGAAGGTCGCGAACGGCAGCGAGCCGGACACTTCGAACCCGAACATCTTGCCCTTGCGGGTGCCGTTGAGCCACTGCGAGACGATACCCTGGTTGAAGGTCGGCGTCACGTTGCCCGGAGTCGGCGTACCGGTGAAGTCGAACAGGTTGTCCTGACGGTACACCCAGCCGTCCAACTGCTTGTAGAACGCACCGGCGCTGACGTAGCCGCCCTTGCCGAAGTACCGCTCGAGCGCGAGGTCGACCGAATTGGCCAGCAGCGGGCGGAGCTTGGCATTGCCCACGGTCCCCGACCACGGCGACCGGTTGATGTTGGCCCCCGGGACGTTGTTGGCCAGATTGAAGCTGGCACTCACCCCCGGATTGAGCCGGTCCATGCGGGCGCGGGCCAGCACGCGGGCCGCAGCGAAGCGCACCATGGTCTCGGGCGCGATTTCGTAGCTCAGGTTCAGGCTGGGCAGGACGTTGGTGTACTTGTCCCCGTCCGAGATCGCATTGGAGATGGTGCCGCTACCCGGGTTGTAGGCGCGATAGCCGTCCGCAGACTGGTTGGTATGGACGATCTGCAGACCGACATTGCCCTTCAGCCCGCCGCTCAGGATGTTGCCCTGGATGTAGCCGGTCAGCACCTTTTCGCGGACCACATAGCTGTTGGTCAGACGGCTCGGCGTCCACAGCGCTTCGCTGGTCAGCTTGTAGTTGCCGTCATTGTAGTACCGCCACGAGTCGAACGAGACCATGCCCGGGATGCCGATGAAGCCAAGCGAGACCGGCGCGAACAGGTAGCTCGACGGAACCGCCGGGCTGGCCGGATAGTTCTTGTTGGTCAGGACGAAACCTTCGTCGATCAACTGCTTGCGGCGATCGGAGTAGTTCGCGCCAACGGTGACCGTGTCGAAGAACCCGCCCAGCGACTTGATCGCCTGCAGCCGGATGGCCTTCAGACGGTCGGTGACTCGCGGACGGTTGATGAAGCCGTCCTGGCAGTTGGGCACGGTCCCGCCGCAGCTGTTCCAGCCCTGCGGGTCGGTGATCGTGAACAGTGCCGGGTCGGCATAGTTGAGCGTCGGCGCGAAGGTGATCACGCCGCCCGAAGCGGGCATGGTGAAGCCCAGGCTGTCGGTCGCACCCACGCCGCCGCCACGACCCGTGCCGAGGTAGATTTCCAGGTTCTGTTCGGTCCGGGTCACCTTCGAGTAGCTCAGATCGACTTCGAAGGTCAGGGTGTCGGTCGCCTTGAACCGGGTGTTGTTGCCGACGGCGAAGATTTCGGCGTCGCGGTTCACCACGTCGTTGCGCATCACGGCTTCCACGCCGTTGTAGCGACCCGCCGTCACCAGCCCGTTCTGGGTGGTAAAGCCCGGCTGCAACTGGGCGCCCGACCACTGCAGCGGCAACTCGATACCGCGCAGGCGCTGCTTGTCGTTGAACTTCGACCAGTAGCCGTCGAACGTGGTGTGGAACCGGTCGTTCGGCTCGAACTCGAGCACGCCCATCAGACCGTCACGCTTCAGCTCGTTCGACTTCACGTAGGGCTTGGCGCCGCCGATGACCTTCGTGGTCGCGTTGAGATCGGGATAGCCCCAGGCGTTCCAGCGCTGTTCCTGGATCGGCGACTGCATGCGGGCATAGCCAATGGCCCAGCCGATGGTCTTGTCGGCGTTCTGGCCGACATGGAACACGTTGACGCGGTAACCCTTGCGCGAAATGTCCGGATTGAGCTGCTTCAGGCTGTTGATTTCGCCGCGCGCGGTGATGACGGTCGAGGTCCTGCCGTAGGCCAGCGGACGGATCGTCTTCATGTCGACGGTGCCGCCGAGTGCCTGTCCGATCAGCATGGCATCGGGGGTCTTGTAGACGGTCGCACCATTCAGGAGTTCGGCCGGATACTGGTCCAGCTCGACCCCGCGGTTGTTGTTGATGCTGACCTGTTCGCGGCCGTTGAGCAGCGTCGTGGTGAAGTCGGGACCGAGACCACGGATCGAGGCCACGTTGGCGCGGCCGTCCAGACGCTGGGTGGTGAAGCCCGGCAGGCGCGACAGCGATTCCGCGATCGACATGTCGGGCAGCTTGCCCAGGTCTTCCGCGCTGATCACTTCGACGATCGAGGTGTTCAGGCGCTTCTGTGCGGCCGAGCTGGTGATCGCCGCGCGGATGCCGGTGACGACGATGCCTTCTTCGGCCGCAGCCTCGCCAGCGCCCTCGCCGGCGCCTTCCTTGGCCGGAGCCGTCTGCGCCTGGGCCGCCATCGGCAGCATGAAGGCAGCCGCCGCGAGCGCGATCGCCGAAACGCCGAATCCGCCTGAATACCTGGTACGAAGTGCCACGTTTAACCTCCCCCTGATCCGCGCCATTGTCCCCGGGCGGGGTGGCGCTAGGTGATGCGAAGCAGCCGCTCCTTCGTGGAACGTGCCGCCTGTCCCTCGCGAATAATCACCGTGGGCTTGGCTGCGGAAGAAGGCATACGTATACCGAGTTCATGCATGAAGTCCCCGCAGAGGGACAAAGCCGATGTTGCAGTGCAATGCATTTCCGTGTCGTAAGGCGCTGAAATCCGCGGGGAGCAGGAAGGCATGGGGCGTAACCGGTCCACCAAGCCGACAAGTTTCGATATCGCCTATCTGGCGGGGGTTTCGCAGCCCACCGTCAGCCGCGCGTTGCGTGGATCGAAGTCGGTCAGCCTGGCCACGCGGCAGCGGATCGAGGCGATCGCGCGCGAATTGCACTACTCGGTCGACAAGAACGCCTCGTCGCTCCGCTCGCAGCGGTCCAACACGATCGCGCTGCTGTTCTTCGACGAGCAGACGCCGGACGATGCCAAGATCAACCCCTTCTATCTGGCCATGCTCGCCTCGATCACCGCGCAGTGCGCCACCCGGGGCTATGACCTGCTGATCTCGTTCCAGCGGATGGAGGACGATTGGCACGTGCGCTACCAGGACAGCCACCGCGCCGATGGGCTGATCCTGCTCGGCTATGGCGATTACACCCTCTACGAGAGCCGGCTGGACCAGTTGGTGTCGCAGGGCACGCATTTCGTGCGCTGGGGGGCCGTGCAGGACGACGGGATCGGCGGCACGGTGGGATCGGACAATGCCGGCGGCGGGCGCCTGGCCGGGGAGCACCTGCTGGCCCAGGGCCGCCGCAACATTGCCTTCATCGGTCAACCAGACGAACATTATCCTGAATTCGCAAATCGTTATCGCGGACTTTTACAAGCTCTTGAGAAGGCTGGAATCACCCATGATCCGCGCCTGACCCGCAATGCGGTGAGCTTCGAGGAATCCGGCTATCGCGCCGCGCGGTCGCTGCTCGAGGCGGGCCTGCCCTTCGATGCCCTGTTCGCCGCGAGCGATTTGATCGCCATCGGGGCGATGCGCGCGCTTGGCGAGGCGGGTCTGTCGATCCCCGGTGACGTCGCCGTCGTCGGGTTCGACGATATCCTGGCAGCCCGGCATACCAACCCTCCGCTCACCACCCTGGTCCAGGACATGCAGGCCGCCGGCACGCTGCTGGTCGATACGGCGGTCGCCCGGATCGAGGGGCGCGATCCGCCCCCCGCGATGATCCCGGCCCGGCTCGTTGTGCGGGGCAGCACGATCGAATGACGCACCGCAGCATAAGGCGCCCGGGTCCGGGCGGTTAGGTATTCGTATGCGTGTTGTGGCGGCGGCGCGGACATGCCAGCGATGCGGCTGACAGAGGCGCCCGGCGCCCGACCGAGCGGAGAGAACCCCATGGACAAGCCCACCCAGAGCCTGCGCGGCCTGTGCAACATCAGTTTCGGGTTCTTCGGCATCCAGATCGGCTTCGCCCTGCAGAACGCCAACATGAGCCGGATCTTCCAGTCGCTCGGCTCCAGCCTCGACGATCTGCCGGCGCTGTGGGTGGCCGCCCCGCTGACCGGGCTGCTGGTCCAGCCGATCATCGGCCACATGTCGGACCGGACCTGGCTGGGTCGCCTCGGGCGCCGCCGCCCCTACTTCCTGGCCGGGGCGGTGCTGGCCGCGCTGTCGCTGCTGCTGATGCCGGAAAGCGGCGGACTGCTGATGGCGGCCATGCTGCTGTGGATGCTCGACGCCAGCCTCAACGTGTCGATGGAACCCTTCCGCGCCTTCGTCGGAGACATGCTGCCGGCCCGTCAGCACACGGCGGGCTATGCCGTGCAGACCGGCCTGATCGGGGCCGGCTCGGTCATCGGTTCGCTGTTCCCATGGTTGCTGGAGCATGCCGGCGTGTCGAATGTGGCAGCGGCCGGGACCATTCCCGAAACCGTCCGGATCAGCTTCTGGTTCGGCGGGATCGCCCTGCTCTGCTCGGTGCTGTGGACGGTGTTCACCACCCGCGAATATGGACCGGAGGAGATGGCCGCCTTTGCCCCGGTCGACAGCGCGCCGGCCCATGCGCCGGTCGATCACCTGGCAGGACGCGGGTACGGCACCTCGCTGGCCTGGGTCCTGGCCGGTTTCGCCCTGGGCGGACTGACCTGGGCGGCGGCGCTGGAAAAGGAGGTGTATCTCCTCGCCGCCCTGCTGGCGATCTACGGGGTGCTGACCGCCGTGGCCATTGCCCGGGCGAAATCCGGTCGGGCGGCCGGCATGCTGGGCAGCATCGTCGGCGATTTCACCGGCATGCCCGCAGTGATGAAGCGCCTGGCACTGGTCCAGTTCCTCAGCTGGTCGGCCATGTTCATCATGTGGATCAACACCACCCCGGTGGTCGCGCAATATGCCTTCGGCGCCGAGGGAGCCGACAGTCCCCTTTACCAGAAGGCGGCCAATTGGGTGGACGTGCTGTTCGCCGTCTACAGCGGGGTCTCGGCCGTGGCCGCGCTGACCGTGGTGCCGATGCTGGCTGCGCGGCTCGGCAAGGCCCGCGCCCATGGCGCCGGGCTGCTGTGCGGCGCGGCCGGCTTCACCGGCTTCCTGGTTGTGCGCGATCCGGTGTGGCTGATGGCCTGCGAAGTGGGCATCGGGGTCGCCTGGGCCTCGATCCTGGCCCTGCCCTACGCGATCCTCGCCAGTTCGCTGCCGCAGGCCAAGCTGGGCGTGTTCATGGGGCTGTTCAACGTCTTCATCGTCGTCCCGCAGCTCCTGGTGGCGACCGTGATGGGCACGATGATGCGGATGTTCTTCCCGACCGAGCCGATCTGGACCTTCGCCTTCGCCGCCGCGACGATGGGCGGCGCCGCCGTAGCGGCCTGGGCACTGGGGCGCGGCGAAACCGCCCGCGCGGGAGAGCCCGCGCTCGCCTGATCGGTCATGCCCCTGATGTGCCAGGCGGCGCGCCGATGTGCGCCAGCGCCTCGGCCTCGCCGATCACCTCGGCGTACTTGGCCTGAAGGTCGAACAGGTTGGCCTCGTGCGGGGCCGGGTGACGGTCGCCGCAGCCTTCGCGCACCACGAACGGCAGGAAACCGTGCTGGCAGGCATCGAGCGCGCTCGCCCGCACGCAGCCGCTGGTCGAAACGCCGGTGATCAGCAGGGTATCGATCCCCCGCGCGGTCAGCATCGCGGCCAACGGGGTCCCGAAGAAGGCGGAGGCATACTGCTTGGTGATGGTCACCTCGTCCGCCTGCGGGCTCAGCGAGGGCGGAAAGGCCCCCAGCGCCGAGCCCCGCTCGAACAGGCGCAGGGCCGGCACCTTGCGGAAGAACACCCCGCCGTCCGCCCCACCGGGAGCATATTCGACATTGGTGAAGATCACCGGGACGCCCGCCGCGCGCGCCGCCGCCACCAGTCGCTCGTTGCAGGCCACCACATCGGCCACGCCCGGCCCGGCATAAAGCGGCGATCCGGGCTGGGTGTAAGCCAGCACCAGATCGATCACGAGCAGCGCCGGGCTCCGTCCGAACGGAAGGTGACCATCGAAGGCCCCGGCGTAGTTCCGCGTGAGATCGTCCATCCCGGCCGGCCCCGTCACACCACGCCGGCAGCGGCCATGGCGGCCAGCTCGTCACCGCCGATGCCCAGCAGCTCGCCATAAATCTCGGCATTGTGCTGCCCCACCTGCGATGGCGCGGGACGCCGCACGCCGCCCGGGGTGGCCGAGAACTTGGGGAACGCACCCTGCATCTTCAGCGGCCCATAGCGTTCGGTTTCCACCTCGATGATGGCCTCGCGCGCCTGGAAATGCGGATCGGCGATCATCTCCGGGGCCCGATAGACGCGGCCGGCCGGGATCGAGTGGGCGATCATCAGCGCGTCGACCTCGTCCACGGTCAGCGTGCGGGTCCAGGCGTTGATCAGCTCGTCAAGCTCGAGCTGGTTCTCGCCGCGCGCCAGGTGCGTGGCATAGCGTGGATCGTCACCCAGTTCGGGCAGCCCCATGGCGGTCGCGAGCCGCTTCCACAGCGAATCCTTGTTGGCGCCGATCATGTATTCGCCGTCCTTGCACGTATAGACGTTGGACGGCGCGATGCCGGTCAGGATCGAACCGGACCGCTCGCGGATCAGGCCCATGCGGTCGTACTCGGGGACCAACCCCTCCATCACCTGGAGAACGCTTTCGTAAAGCGCCGCGTCGATCACCTGGCCTTCGCCGGTGGCCGTGCGGTGATGCAAGGCGGCCAGGATCCCCATGCAGCCGTAAGTGGCCGTCAGCGTATCGCCGATCGACACGCCCATCCGGCTCGGCGGCCGGTCGGGCTCGCCAACGATATAGCGCCAGCCGCCCATCGCCTCGCCGATGCCGCCGAAGCCCGCCCGGTCGGAATAGGGGCCGGTCTGGCCATAGCCCGACATCCGCGCGATGATCAGGGAAGGTTGCTCGGCCAGCAGCCGGTCGGGACCCAGGCCCCACTTCTCCATGGTGCCGGGCTTGAAGTTCTCGATTACCACGTCCGCCGTGGCGATCAGGCGCCTCACCAGCGCCTGCCCTTCCGGGACGCGCAGGTTGGCCGAGACCGACCGCTTGTTGCGGGCGATCACTTCCCACTGCACCTTCTCGGACCCCTGGCCCCAGTCGCGCATCGGGTCGCCCGCCCCCGGCGGTTCGACCTTGATGACATCGGCGCCCATGTCGCCGAGCAGTTGCCCGCAGAATGGTCCCGCCAGAAGCTGGCCCATTTCAATCACGCGCAAACCGCGCAGCGCCCCGCTCATGTCCCGAACTCCCTATTCGGCCGCTACGGCCAAGGGCCAGACCGGCTGGACCGGCGCAGGCAAACCGGTTTCGGCCAGGCAATTGGCGCGCAGGGCATCGATGCCCGGACCGAAATTGAACGTTTCGAGCGGTGCCCGCCGGGCGCGCAGATCGGCACGCAAGGCTGCAGTCGCCGCCTCATCCACCTTGCCCCCGGCATCGGCGACCACCCCGTACTCGCGCGCGCCCTCCGGCGTGACGAGGCCCTGGATGATTTCCTTCCCGACCAGCGCCGGATCGCGGTCGAACGGGTCGCCCCAGCCGCCCCCACCCCAGGTGATGAAGTGGAGCTGATCGCCGGCCTCGACCGTCAGCTCCTCAACCTTGTTGCCGACGATCGTCTGGCTGCCGTCCGGCTTTTCGATGATCTTGCGAGCGCGCTTGCCGGGCTCGCCGCCGTTGACCCCCCAGGGCGGCACGAACCAGCGATCGTCGTGGATCGAGATCGTGCCGTCCGCCAGGAAACGGTACGTCATGCGGATGCCATTGCCGCCGCGATGCAGGCCGGCGCCGCCGCTGTCGGGCTCGCACTCGTAGCGTTCGATCACCATCGGGAAATAGCGCTCGAGGAACTCGTTGGGGACGTTGGTGAACCCCGGCCACAGCGAATGGCCGTCGGGACCGTCGCCCATCGGCCGGCCCGGGATGCCGCCGAAGCCGATCTGGAACAACTGGAACCATTCGCCATTCTTGCCCAGGCGGGTGTCGTTGCCCGAATAGAACAGGTGCGGCGATGACGAGAACCCGGCGGCGTTGAGGAACTCCGGCGTCTTCTGCCCGAGCAAGCCGCCGAGAATGTCGAAGATCCGCCCCAGCGCATGGGTCCGGCCCGACAGTGCGGCCGGGAACTTCGGCTTCAGCAGCGATCCTTCCGGGATGCGCACGTCGATCAGATCGTAGAACCCGTCGTTGAACAGGATCTGCGGATCGAAGACCATGATCATGTAGATGCCGAAGAACATCTTGAACATGTTCTCGTTCAGGTAGAAGTTGATCGAGGCGCTGCTCTGGGGATCGGTCCCTGCGAAATCGAGCACGACCTTCTCGCCCTCGCGCCACATCGTGCACTTGATCCGGTAGGGGCCCTGCCCCACGCCATCGTCGCAGATATAGTCCTCGAAGCTCACCGGCTCCTCGGCGATCGCCATGCCGATCAGGGCCTGCATCGCGCGGTGGTTGCGGGCGAGCAGTTCCTGCGTCGCCGAGACGTAGACGTCGTCGCCGAAGCGGTCGGCCATTTCGATCACGCGCCGCGCGGCCACCCGGCACGAGGCGATGATCGCGTTGAGATCGGCCTGGCACCAGTCGGGCTTGCGCACCTGGTGCATGATCACGCGGATCACCTCCTCATTGTATTCGCCCTTCTTCCAGATTTTCACCGGCGGGATGCGCACCCCTTCCTCGAAGATCGAGCGCGCCTTGATCGGCATCGATCCGACCACGCTGCCGCCGATGTCGCTCATGTGGCCGAACATCGCCGTGTAGGCGAGCAGCCGGCCGTCCTTGAACACCGGATAGAGCACCAGCCAGTCGTTGGCGTGGCTGACCGCGCCCTCGCACGAATAGGGATCGGACAGGAAGATCATGTCCCCGTCCTCCAGCGTGCCGGTGTAGCCCTTGAGGAAGCCGTCGATGAAGCTGCCGAACTGGCCGACGATCATCTTGCCGGTGTGGTCGGCGATCAGCGGAAAGGCGTCACCCTGTTCGCGGATGCCGGGCGACATGGCGGTGCGAACCAGCGTCGCATCCATCTCGATGCGGGCATTGCGCAGCGCGTTCTCAATGATGTCCAGCGTCACCGGATCGATCGCGATGCGGGCGAAAGGGGTCGGATTGGTCTCGACAATGGTGGCGGGCATGGTCGTGTCTCCCCCTCAGGCCAGGTTGATGAGAATGTTGCCGACCGCGTCGACCGTGGCGACGCAGCCGCTTTCGATCAGCGTGGTCGAATCCATCTCGCACACGATCGCCGGCCCCGGGATGACATCGCCCTGCCGCAGTTTGGCGCGGTCATAGATCACCGCCGCCTGCTCTCGCCCGTCCATCCACAGCGTGTGATCGCGCATCTTGGCGGCGATCGGGTTGCCGTCGCCCTTGGGCAGCTCCGCCGCCGGCAGGTCGAGTGGGCGGCCCATGGCGACGGCGCGCAGGTTCACGATCTCGTGCGGGGTGTCCATGTTGAAGGTGAACAGCCGGTGGTGCTCCTCGTCGAAGCGGGCGAGGATTCCGGCAATGCCATCGGCCCGGAGCACATCCGCGGTGATCGTGAGCGGCACCTCGAAGGCCTGACCGGCATAGCGCACGTCGATTTCGAACTCGCTGGTGATCTCGGCCTCGGGCACGCCATCGGCCATCAGGTCGGCGCGGGTCTGGGCCGCCATCTCGTCCAGAATGCCGATCAGCTCCTCCGCCGTGGCGCTGCTGGCCAGGCGCGAGAACGAGCGAGCGGTCTCGGTGCGCATCCGCGTGGTGGCGTCGCCCAGGGCGCAGAGCACGCCCGGCGAGACCGGCGAGACCGCCGGCCACGAGCCCATCAGCCGAGCCACGGCATTGACGTGAAGCGGCCCCGCCCCGCCGAAGCCCATCAGCGCGAAGTGGCGCGGATCGTAGCCCTGCTGGACCGAGATCATGCGCAGCGCGCCGAACATGTTCTCATTGACGATATCGATGATCCCGCGCGCGGCGGCCATCAGATCGATGCCCAGCGCGTCGGCGATGGTCTGCACCGCCTGCTTCGCGCCCTCGCGGTCGAGCTGGAAGGTGCCGCCGAGCAGGTTCTCGGGCAGGTAGCCCAGCACCACGTTGGCGTCGGTCACGGTCGGCAGGGTGCCGCCCTTGCCGTAAGCGACCGGCCCCGGCACCGCGCCGGCCGACTGGGGGCCGACGCGCAGGGCCTTGGTCAGTTCGGGCACGTAGGCGATCGAGCCGCCGCCCGCGCCGACGGTCTTCACGTCGAGCGCCGAAGCGCGGACCTTCAGGTGGCCCACCTCGGTCTCACGCTGGCGGCGCGGCTCGAGGTTCTCGATCAGCGCCACGTCGGTGCTGGTGCCGCCCACGTCGAGCGTCAGGATGTTCTTCAGCCCGGCATTGCGCGCCACCCACAGCGCGCCGGTGACCCCGCCGGCCGGGCCGGACATCAGGATGTTGACCGGCTGCTCCTCGGCCTTGTGGGCCGACATCAGGCCGCCGTCCGAGCGCAGCAGCGAGAGGTTGCCCGCCATGCCCGCCTCGGCCAGGCGGCTGCGCAGGTTGGAGACGTACTTGCCCACCACCGGCCGCACGGCAGCGTTGGCCACCGTGGTCAGCGTCCGTTCGTACTCCTGCATCTCGGGCAGGACCTCATGGCTGAGCGAAACCGGCACGCCCGGGAGGATCTCGGCCGCCAGTTCGCCCACGCGCTTCTCATGCGCACCGTTGGCATAGGCGTTGATCAGCGACACGGTCACCGCCTCGACCCCCTGGCCCTTCAGGCAGCCCAGCGCGGTCCGGATGTCGGCATCGTCGATCGGGCGCAGTTCGGTGCCCTCGGCGGTCATCCGTCCCTTGATCGTGACGGTGTCTTCCAGCGCGGCGAGCGGGGTCGGCTTGGGCCAGATGATCCAGCCGGCCAGGCCGCCGGGCACGAAGGATCGCGCGATCTGCATCACGTGGCGATAGCCCTCGGTGGTCACCAGGCCGACCCGCGCGCCCTTGCCTTCCAGCACGGCATTGGTGGCCACGGTGGTGCCGTGCAGGAAAAAGTCGATGTCCGCGGGCTGGACCCCGGCATTCGCGCAGATCGCGGTCACGCCGTTGAGAATGCCCTCCGACGAATCGTGCGGCGTCGAGGGCGTCTTGTGCCGCCAGAAGGCCCCGCTTGCCGTGTCGAACAGCAGGAGGTCGGTAAACGTGCCGCCGACGTCGACACCCAGACGATAACCCATCCCGTTCAAGCTCCCTCGATTGCCTGCGGGAACAGCGGCGCGCGCGCCGCCATGCCCGGCAGGGTCCGTCCCATGATGCCGCCCAGCCACTGGCTGGCGGCGATGATTTCCGGCAGGTCGATGCCCGTGGCCACTCCAGCCCGCTCAAGCATGTAGACCACGTCCTCGCTGGCGACATTGCCCGCCGCCCCGGGGGCGAAGGGGCAGCCGCCGATCCCGCCGATCGACGCATCGACCACGCTGGCACCGGCCAGCACCGCCGCCCAGACATTGGCCAGCCCGCTGCCACGGGTGTTGTGGAAGTGGACCCGGACGGGCAGGCCCGGCGCCACTTGCCGCACCCCGGCCACCAGACGCGCGGCCTGCGCCGGATTGCCGCAGCCGATCGTGTCGGCGATCGCGATCTCGACCGGCCCGGCCGCCGCCAGCCGCGCAGCCAGCTCGATCACCCGCGCCTCTTCCACGCGCCCCGCAAACGGGCAGCCGAACGACGCCGCGATCGTGACCTGGCCCGACAGGCCGGCCGCCTTGGCCATGGCGACGATCTCCATCGCCGCCTCGGCCGATTCATCGCTGGTCTGGCCCTGGTTGGCGATGGCGAAGGCATCGGTCGCGACGCAGACCGCGCCGAGCTGATCGATCCGCCCGGTGGCAATCGCGCGCTCGGCGCCGCGGGCATTCAGGACCAGCCCGATGTAGGCTACGTCATCGCGCTCGGGCAGACCGGCACAGACCGCGTCGGCGTCGGCCATCTGGGGCACCCGCCGCGGGTTGACGAAGCTGGTGACCTCGATGCGCCGCGCCCCCGCGGCGATCGCCCGGCCAACCAGCGCGAGCTTGTCGGCGGTCTCGATCAGCACCTTCTCGTTCTGCAGCCCGTCGCGCGGGCCCACCTCGACGAGCTCGATCCGGTCAGGGATGGTGTCGTGAATGGCCATGGTCATCTTTCCCGTGCCACCGCGGCATTGCCACGGCCCGAATCGTCGTTAGCCGGCCCCGTACCGCTCCGGCCATCGTTCTGGATACAATTATCGTGCACCGGATAGCGCGGCTCCCCCGACCTGCCCTTATGGGCATCGGCATAGGTGTGGAACGCGCGGCGGATGTGCCCCTGCATCACCGCCTCGGCCCAGACACTGTCCCGCCGGGCGAAGGCAGCGATCAGTTCGTCGTGCTCGCTCCACGACTGCCACAACTGGTCCGAACCGTAATGCTCGGCGGTCCGCCGGACCACGGGCTGCTCCACCAAGGTCCCCAGCAGGGCGGAGAGGCGCCGCGAAGCGGCCTGCTCCAGCACCACCGCATGAAACTCGCGATTGGCGTCCATGAACCCGCCGACATCCGGCTCCGATCGTTCGATAGCCACGCGAATTCGGGCATTGCAGCCGCGCAGACGGGCCAGCGCGCGATCGTCCATGCGCTGGCAGGCGCGGCGCGCGGCATGGGCCTCGAGCATGCCGCGCAGCTCGAAACCGTCCTCGATGTCGCTCAGCGACCAATCGGCCACGAAGCTCCGCTGCGTCCCGGTGCGACGGATCAGCAGGTCAGCCTCTAGCCGCCGGAGGGCATCCCGGATCGGCGTGCGCGACACATCGCACAGCACCGCCAGGGCCTCTTCGGCGAGCTGACTGCCCGGGCCAAGCTCGCCCGACAGGATCATTCCCCGGATCAGGTTGTAGGCGCGATCGGATGCGCGGGACATTTGGCCCTCAAATCACTTGACGAGGCATCTTTGTATACAATAGCCTCCCACTTGCAAGATGCCGCTTGAGGGTATGGCGGCGCATGGGGGTGCGGAAACGCCGGCGAGATCCGCGGCAGCCGCTGACAACAGGGAGTGACGTGATGAGCATGAGTTCGCTTGGCAACACCCGCCGTTCGGGGGCCGCCTGGCTCCTCTCCGCCTCTGCGCTGGCCACCGTGCTGGGCGGCGCCCCGGCCCTGGCCCAGGACGCGGCAGGCGCCAATGAGGAAGGCGGGGAGATCATCGTCACCGCCCGCCGCCAGAGCGAGCGCCTGCAGGACGTGCCGGCATCGGTCGCCGTGCTGACCGCCGCTGCCCTGGCCCGCACCGGCGCGACCCGGGCCGAGGACTTCACCAAGCTGACCCCCGGCGTCACGATCGTCACCGGTACGGCCGAGGCGGGTGACACCCAGATCAACATCCGCGGCATGAACGGCGCGCGCGACGCGGAAAGCTCGGTCGCGCTGGTGGTCGACGGCATCCTCAAGACCAACACCGCGCAGCTCAACCAGGCCCAGGGAACGCTCAGCCAGGTCGAAATCCTCAAGGGTCCGCAGGGCGCCATCTATGGCCGCAACGCCGCGGCCGGCGCCATCGTCGTGCAGACGATCAAGCCGGGCGATCACCTGGAAGGCGGCGCCGCGCTGTCCTATGCCAACAACAACACCTGGGTTGCGCGCGCCAATGTCGCCGGGCCGCTGAGCGAAGGCGTCGGCTTCGTCCTGTCGGGCATGTACGACCGGACGGACGGGTTCTTCCGCAACAAGTTCCTGAACAACGCCGCGGTCGTGGACGATCACCGCTCGTGGTCGGTCGACGGCCGGATCATGGCCGATGTCGGGGCCAACACCAAGCTGGACCTCAAGGCCCGCTATGCGGAATTCCACGGCGCCTCGCTGCCGTTCAACGCGGCCTTCGCCCTGCCCAACTTCGGCGCGGTCAACCCGGCCTTCTACGAGGACGTGAACAAGCACCCGTTCAACTTCTACAGCAACATCCGGCCGACCAACGACCAGACCAGCTTCGACATCTCGCTCAAGCTGGAACATGATCTCGGCAAGGCCAAGCTGATCGGCTGGCTGCTCTATTCGAACATCAACCAGGACCTGGTCGCCGACGGCACCTCGGCCGACTTCGCCCGCTACATCAGCGCCAGCAACCCGGCGGGCCAGGCCGCAGTCAACAAGTGCTTCAGCTCGACCGCGGCGCTGACCGGCTATGCGGTCAACCAGCCGGGCTTCATCGGCCAGATCCCGGTGCCATTCCTGTTCGCGCCGGCCAACGGCTCCACCTTCGGGCCGTACAGCCCCTCGACCTGCGACGGCATCCAGTACCAGTTGCGCAAGCAGAAGGACATCAGCGCCGAAATCCGGCTCGTCTCGAACGACAGCGGCCCGGTAAGCTGGCAGATCGGCGGCTACTACCTCAACATCGATCGCACCACCGGCGTCAGCCTGGGCGCCGACCTTGGCCAGGGCGTGATCAAGCAGCTCTACAACGCGCCGAACAGCGCCAACCCCACCTCGCTGCTGCTGGCCGACAAGTTCAAGACCGACGTCTTCGCCGGGTTCGGCTCGGTGGAATGGAAGCCCAGCGACCAGGTCAACGCCGGCTTCGCGCTGCGGTATGACTCGGAAAGCCGCAAGACCAGCTCGCTGGTGCCGATCGCGACCGATCCGTTCACCGGCGGCCCGATCAACCCGGGCCAGGCCTTCGGCCCGCTCAAGCCCGCGCAGAAGACCTTCTCGCTGCTCGAGCCCAAGATCACCCTGTCATGGAAGCCCACCGAGGGCCTCAATTTCTACGGCAACTGGGGCATCGGCTTCAAGTCCGGCGGTTTCAACAACCAGGGCTCGTCGGCGGTGGTCAATGCCAGCTTCAACAATGGCGTGACCCCCGGCACCATCAATGCCGGCGTCAACATCACCGACCAGTACCGCCGCGAAAAGTCGAGCGCGTTCGAGGTCGGCATCAAGGGCAGCCTGTTCGATGACCGGGTGACCTTCGATCTGGCGGGTTACTACACCCGCGTGACCGACATGCAGTTCTTCGAATTCTTCGTCGGCAGCTTCGGCCTGCTCCGCGTCGTCTCGAACATCGATCGGGTCGACATCACCGGCGCGGAACTCAGCGTCAACGCCAGGCTGGTCCCCGGCTGGCGCGTGTTCGGCTCGGCCAACTTGACCGACAGCGAGATCAAGAAGAACAGCGCGCGCCCCTACACCGTGGGCAACAAGTCACCCTACACGGCCGACTACACGATCAACCTCGGCACCGAGATCACCCACAACTTCGAGGGCGTCGGCAAGTTCCTGCTGCGCGGCGATTACCGCATCACCGGGGCAACCTGGTTCAGCACGGTGCAGAACCAGGTGCGGCCGACGATCTTCTCGGGTCTGCTGCCGATCTCCGCGCTGTCGGCCTTCCCGCCGTCGACCGGCAATGCCAACTACTCGCTGTCGCGCCGCAACGCCTTCGCCGTGGCGGACCTGCGCGCCAGCCTGGAGATGGGCAACGTCACGGTGACCGGCTTCGCCCGGAACCTGTTCAACCGCAAGTTCCTGGCCGAAGTCATCCCGGCGATCGAGTTCGGCGGATCGTTCATCTCCCCCGGCGCCCGGCGCACGGTCGGGGCGGAGGTCGCCTACAAGTTCTGAGCCCCTAGCGGCGCAGAGCCCGACGGGTCGCCCTGTCGGTGCCTGTCTTCCCCCATGGACAGGCAAGGCAAGACGGCGGGGTTCATGGACCGGCACAACCGGACATGAACCCCGCCGCTTGTCGTTGGGGGATCAGGCGGGGCTGTCGTTCCGGCGGGGTTGACCCACTCCGCCTGAACGACGGAGGGCCGAAACGGGTGGGGAACGGACGTTTTCAGATCCTCCCCCACCGGGGGAGGGGGACCATCCGCAGGATGGTGGATGGGCACCCCGCCTTGGCCAGCTGCCGTGCCCCAAGGAGAGTACCCCTCCACCACCTTCGGTGGTCCCCCTTGTATCTTGAAAGTGGTGCATGATGCGATTGCGGGAGGCTCCGCTAGCGGAGCCTCCCGCCCGTTCGCGAGCCCGCGTCCCCCTTGGTCGTAGCAGCCCGCTGGGGAGCTTGGGCCCG
>NZ_JACLAU010000012.1 GCF_014230305.1 Novosphingobium aerophilum | reverse complement strand
TCCGGGCCCAAGCTCCCCAGCGGGCTGCTACGACCAAGGGGGACGCGGGCTCGCGAACGGGCGGGAGGCTCCGCTAGCGGAGCCTCCCGCAATCGCATCATGCACCACTTTCAAGATACAAGGGGGACCGCGCTGCCGCAGGCAGCGGGGTGGAGGGGGACAGCAACCGGCCCCCTCCGTCAGCCACCTGCGGCGGCCGACACCTCCCCCGTTGCATCCTGCGGATGAAACAGGGGAGGATCGAAGATGTCCGCTCCCCACCCCTTTCGGCCGGGCATCGCCGTTCTGAACTTGCCAACCCGGACCGGGCCGCTGGCCGGGCAGGCTCTAATGCCATCGGGATGGCGTCCTGGTCGCCGGGAACCCCTCGTCGTCCGCCGCCGTTCTTCCATCGGGGCCACGCCAAGCAAGGAGAACCCGCGGTGAGCGCGCACCCCTCGACTTTTGCCGCCGAACCCGACAGCGATCACGGCATCGGCTGGACCGATTATGCCACCCTGCAATTGCGCGATGGCGGTGGCGGCGTGCTGCACGGCATGAAGCGCCTGCGCACCGGCACTTTCGCCGAACTGATCGCCTTTGTTGCCAGTCTGCCGGAGGTCGAGCGCGAGGCATACGCGATCGCCAAGGCTGGTGACCGACTATTTCTGTCTCGTGAGATAAGATTGCTGGCAGAACGGCCCGATTTTCCGCTACACTCGGCGTATGACGGATGACCGCACCATCGCCGATTTTACCGCAGCCCTGCCGGGCGGGGCAGAGATTAGTCTCGCGGACCGGCTTGGCAAGGTCTTGCTGATCGTCAATACGGCCAGCAAGTGCGGGTTTACGCCGCAATATGCCGGGATCGAAAAGCTGTGGCAGGACTATCGCGACCGCGGTTTTGAGGTCCTGGCCTTCCCGTGCAACCAGTTCGGCCACCAGGAACCCGGATCGGCTGACGAGATCGCCAGCTTCTGCCAGGTCAATTTCGGGCTGAGCTTTCCGCTGATGGCCAAGATCGAGGTGAACGGCCGCAAGGCGACCCCGCTGTACCGCTGGCTGAAGGCCGGCGCGCGGGGGGTGTTGGGGACGGAGTCGATCAAGTGGAACTTCACCAAGTTCCTGATCGATCGGCAGGGCCACGTCGCCGGCCGCTTCGGCCCGACCACCAGCCCGGAACAGTTGCGCTCCGCGATCGAGGCCCTGCTTTAGGGCTAAGGCCGGGCGCGCGCCGCATCGGCCTTCCACGCTTTTCCGCCCGCTTTTCCCCAGCGCACCCGGGGCCTTGCCTTGATCGGCGGGACCCCGCCGCTACCTTGCCGGGATGGCCCAGTTCGCTCCCTTCGTTCCCTTGCGCGTGCTCTCCAGCTATTCGATGCTGGAAGGGGCGATCGATCCCAAGGCGATCGCCAAGCTGGCCAAGGAGCGGGGCTTTCCGGCGATCGCGATCTGCGATCGCAACGGGCTCTACGCCGCCCCGGCCTTCGCCTCGGCCTGCAAGGATGCCGGGATCCAGCCGCTGATCGGCACGCTGCTGGCGGTGGCCCGGCCCGGTTCCGACGCGATCGACTGGCTCGCGCTCTATGCCCAGAACGAGGCGGGCTGGCTCAACCTGTGCAAGCTGGTCAGCGCCGCGCACCTGGACCGCCCGCTCGAGCGTGACCCGCATGTGGCCCTGGCCGATCTGGAGGGGGCGACCGATGGGCTGATCGCCCTGACCGGTGCGGGCGAGGGGGCGCTGGTGCGCCTGCTCGCGGAAGGGCGAACGGACCGCGCCGACGCCATGGCGGAGCGCCTTGCCGCGCTGTTTCCCGGCCGCCTCTATGTCGAGATCGCGCGCCGCGGCGATCCGGCGGAAGAGGCCGCCGAAGAGGCCCTGATCGATCTGGCCTTTGCCCGCGACCTGCCTCTGGTCGCCACCAATCCGGCCATGTTCGCCGAGGCCCAGTTCCACGGCGCGCACGATGCCATGCTGTGCATCGCCAACTCCACCCATGTCGATGCGCCGGACCGCCCGCGCTCCTCGGGCGAGGCCTGGGTCAAGCCGGCCGAGGTGATGGAGCAGATCTTCGCCGACCTGCCCGAGGCGACCGCCAACACCCTGGTCGTGGCCCAGCGCTGCGCCTTTGCTCCGCCCAAGCGCAAGCCGCTGCTGCCCAGCCTGGCCGGCGACAAGGAGGGCGAGGCGAAAATGCTCGAGGACGATGCCCGCCTCGGCCTCGCCCGTCGGCTCGCCCCCTACTATCCCGAGGCGAGCGAGGCGGAGATCGCCGAGCTGCTGCGCGGCCTGTCCGGGATCGCCGACGCCGGAGAGCGCCGCGCTGCCTTCGCCCGGCTGCGCCCGGCCGCCATCGGCGAGGAGTTCGTCGAGTATTCCGAGCGGCTCGATTTCGAGACCCAGATCATCAACCGGATGGGCTTTGCCGGATACTTCCTGATCGTGGCCGACTTCATCAAGTGGGCCAAGGACAACGACATTCCGGTCGGGCCGGGGCGCGGTTCGGGCGCGGGATCGCTGGTCGCCTGGGCGCTGACCATCACCGATCTCGATCCGATCCGGCTGGGCCTGCTGTTCGAACGCTTCCTCAACCCGGAACGCGTGTCGATGCCGGACTTCGACATCGACTTCTGCGAAACCCGCCGCGGCGAGGTGATCCGCTACGTCCAGCGCAAGTACGGGGCCGACCATGTCGCCCAGATCATCACCTTCGGCAAGCTCAAGGCCCGCGCCGTGCTGCGTGACACCGGGCGCATCCTGCAGATGAGCTATGGCCAGGTCGATCGGCTGTGCAAGCTGGTGCCCAACCACCCGACCGACCCCTGGACCCTGCCGCGCGCGCTCAACGGCGTGGCCGAGCTCAAGCGCGAATACGACAATGACGACGAGGTTCGCCGCCTGATCGATCTGGCGGTGCAACTGGAAGGCATGCCGCGCAACTCGTCCACGCACGCCGCCGGCGTGGTGATCGGCGACCGCCCGCTCGACCGGCTGATCCCGCTTTACCGCGATCCGCGCTCGGACATGCCGGTGACCCAGTTCGACATGAAGTATGTCGAGGACACCGGCCTCATCAAGTTCGACTTCCTCGGGCTCAAGACCCTGTCGGTGCTGCGCAAGGCGGTCGACCTGCTGGGCAAGCGCGGCATTGCCATCGATCTGGGCGCGCTCGCCTGGGACGATCCGGAGGTCTACCGCCTGCTCCAGTCGGGCGACACGGTGGGGGTGTTCCAGCTCGAATCCGAAGGCATGCGCCGCACCCTGGCGGCGGTGAAGCCGACCAACTTCGGCGATATCATCGCGCTCGTTTCGCTCTACCGGCCCGGCCCGATGGACAACATTCCCTTGTTTGGCCGTCGTAAAAATGGCCTGGAAAGCATTGAATATCCTCACGAGAAGCTGGCGGGTATTCTGTCCGAGACCTACGGGATCTTCGTCTACCAGGAACAGGTCATGCAGGCCGCGCAGATCCTGGCGGGCTATTCGCTGGGCGACGCCGACCTGCTGCGCCGCGCCATGGGCAAGAAGGTCCAGGCCGAAATGGACGCGCAGCGCCAGCGCTTCGTTGATGGCTGTGCCAGCGAATCCGGGATCGACGCCAAGAAGGCGAACGAGCTGTTCGACTTGATCGACAAGTTCGCCGGCTATGGCTTCAACAAGTCCCACGCGGCGGCCTATGCGCTGCTGGCTTACCAGACCGCCTGGTTCAAGGCGCACTATCCGCAGGAATTCTACGCCGCCTCGATGTGCTTCGACATGCACCAGTCCGAAAAGCTGGCGGTCTATGTCGACGACATGCGCCGCAACGGCATCGAGATCGCCGGGCCGGACATGAACCGGTCGGAGGCGGAATTCACCGTCGAGCAGACCGAGCAAGGCTATGCCGTGCGCTATGCCCTCGCGGGGATCCGCAATGTCGGTGAAAAGGCGATGGACGCCATCGTCGCCGAGCGTGAGGCCAACGGGCGCTTCGCCAGCCTGGAGGACCTGTTCCGGCGCGTGCCCTATGGCAGCATGAACCGGCGCCAGTTGGAAGGGCTCGCCGCGGCCGGGGCGCTCGACAGCCTTGAGCCCAACCGCGCCAAGGTCCTGGCCAATGCCGACATGCTGCTGGCCGTGGCCGACGAGGCCGAGCGCACCCGGACCAGCGGCCAGCACGGGCTGTTCGGCGGCGACGATCACGCCCAGCAGGCGCTGCGGCTGGTCGAGGCGCCAACCTGGTCGCGCGCCGAGCAGATGGCCAAGGAGCGCGAGAACTTCGGCTTCTACTTCGCCGCCCACCCGGTGGAGCAATGGCGCGCCATCGCCAGCGCCAACGGCGCGCGCTCCTATGGGAGCCTGATGGCCAGCGGCGTGGCCGGCGGGCGGCAAATGGCGGTCATGGCGGCGATGGTGGAAGGCGTGCAGCGGCGCAAGACCAAGCGCGGCAAGGACTTCGTCATGGCGGACTTCTCGGACAGCTCGGGCCAGTTCTCGGCCTCGTGCTTCGAGGAATCGCTGGTCGAAAGCTTCGTCCAGTGGGCGCGCGAGGGGACCTGCGTGCTGCTGCAGGTGGAGCTCGACAGCCCGAGCCCGGAAGAACCGCCCCGGGTGACGGTGCGCGGTGGCCGGCCCCTGTCCGAAGTGCGCGAGGCGGCGCGGATGGAGCTGCGGCTGGAGATCGCCACGGTCGAGGCGCTGCAGGAACTGGCCCTGCTGCTCACCCCCGGCGCGCCCGGCAAGGGCGAGGTCCTGGCCCGCCTGCGCACCGGCGCCGGGCGTGAGCCGCTGGTGCAACTGGGCCGCGATTTCCACCTGGACGGCGAACTGGCCGAACGGGTGGCGAGCATCGACGGCATCAGCGGGGTCTCGCTCTCGGCCAAACGCGGTCCGGCGCTGCGGTTGGTGGCCTGAACCTCAGAACAGGGCCAGCTGGCCGTCCGGTGGGGGCGGTCGGAACTGCGAGCAATCGAGTTGCAGTGTCTCGCGCTGGCGGTTCAGCCCCAGCTTGCGGCAGGCGATGCGGAACCGGGCGCGGAACAGATCGGCCCAGGTGCCCGATGGAGACATGCGGCTGAAGAACGAGGGATCGTTGTCGCGCCCGTTGCGGACCGACTGGACGATACCCATCACCTTGTCCGCCCGGTCGGGATAGTGCAGCGCCAGCCATTCGCGGAACAGCGGCGCCACCTCGTGCGGCAGGCGCAGCATGATCCAGCTCGCGGACCGCACTCCCAGCCCGGCGGCCTCGGTCAGGATGCGCTCCATGAACTCGTCGGTGATCGCCGGAATGACCGGAGCGATCGAGACGTGGGCCGGCACGCCCGCCTCCGCCAGCCTGCCCAGCGCGGCCAGGCGCTTGGCCGGTGCGGCTGCGCGCGGTTCGAGCAGGGCCGAAAGGCGCGGGTCCAGGCTGGTCACCGACAGGCCGACCGCGACCAGGTTGTGCCGCGCCATCTCGGCCAGCAGGTCAAGGTCGCGCAGCACCCGGTCGCTCTTGGTGGTGATGGTCACCGGCTGGCGCGCCTCCAGGCAGACCTCCAGCACCTGGCGCGTGATCCGGTAGCGGCTCTCGATCGGCTGATAGGGATCGGTGTTGGTGCCCATGGCGATCGGGGCGCAGCGATAGGACGGCTTGCCCAGCGCCTCGCGCAGCAGCCGGGCGGCCTCGGGCTTGGCGAACAGCCTCGTCTCGAAATCGAGCCCGGGCGACAGGTCGTGGAAGGCGTGGGTCGGCCGGGCAAAGCAGTAGATGCAGCCGTGTTCGCAGCCCCGGTAGGCGTTGATCGAGCGGTCGAAGGGAATGTCGGGGGACTGGTTGAAGGTCAGGATCGAGCGGGCCCGTTCCTCGATGACGGTTGTCCGCAGGATGTCCTCGGGATTGCCCACATCCTTGTCCACAAGCCCGCGCGCATCGCGCCAGTCCCCGTCGGTTTCGCGCGTGGCCAGCCCGAACCGCGTCGGGACCTCGGCCGAAGGCGCGCCACGGCCCTTGCGGGAATCGGGGGAGGGAGAGCGGCTGATTGCCATGTCCCTCTGGAACACAAAGGGAACATCATGACAAGCGGGCAACGCTGGGCCGTTCCGCTCAGCCTCCGCTCAATAGCTGTACCGCACCGAGAACGCCGCGCTCTGATCTGTGCCGACCAGCACCGGGATCCCGCCGCGCACCACGTTGGCATCGCGGAGGTTGAATCCGAGGTTGGCCGAGAGCCCACGGCTGATCGCATAGCCCAGGCCCGCCGCGGCGGCATATTCGGGTGATCCGTCGATCGTCCCGACATGGCCTTCGAGCGACATGGTCCAGCCGAGGATCTTGGTGCGGGCGCCCGCCGAGGCGAACCACCGGTCGAGCGAGAGGCCTAGACCCGCGATCCGCTCGTAACCCAGGCCCAGATCGTAGATCGACGAGCCGTAGGTCAGGTCGGCGACGGCGATGCCGCCGGTGGTGGTGAAGCGGCGCCGCCCGGCGGCATCGCGCGTGCGGGCGTGGCGCACCCGTGCCGACCAACGGATGTCATGCGTGCCATAGGGGCGCTGGTAGACGGTCCCGATCTCGACGTTACCCTCCTGGTCGACCATCAGGCCGCTGACGAAGGGGCCGTTGACCACGCGGTAGACCCCGCCCCAGCGGGCGTTGGTGCCGATGAAATCGTCATAGGCCAGGATGCCGTTGCCGAACCCGCGGCGGCGGCGGGTGTCCTCGCGGATCAGGCCTGCGACATTGCCGCCGATGAAGCTGCCCCAACTGGTGCGGATGAAGCCGACGCTGTTGGCGCGGTAGGTCCGCGCATAGGTATCGTACTGGCCGAAGTAGGAGGCGCCGACGGTCCAGCGGTTGCCCAGTTCGCTTTCGATCGTCGCCTGGCCATTGGCGACCACGCCGGTCACGACCGGATCGATCAGGTTACGGGTGTCGAAGTTGATCCGGGCGCCGCCGTCGACCAGGCCGTTGAGTACCACGGTGGTCTGGCCCGAGCGGAAGGCGATCGGTTCCTCCAGCGTCGAGAGGCTGGCATAGTTGATCGACACGCTCTGGGCGAGGACAGGCTGGGCCAGGCCGAGGCCGGTCAGCGCGGCCGCAGAGGCGAGCGGGCGGAGGGGAAGGCGCCGCATCGCTCAGGCCACCCGCTTGAAGAAGTTGGCAAAGATATGGTCCGCGATGCCCTGGCCGATGCGCATCGATTCCTGGTGGTCGCGCAGCCAGTGGACGCCGCCGTAGATCCGGCTCAGGCCGTTCTCGTCGACCGACTGGCTGATCCGGGTGAAATGCCGCTTCACGCCGCGCATCTGCGGCCAGATCACCTGATCCGGGCATTCCAGGGTGAAGCGCAACTCGTCGGTGCCGAGCACATGCTCGAGCAGCCGCCCGCCGACCGCGCCGAACGAGGAATGGCCCGAGGTGTAGGCCGGGAACGGCGGGGTGGTGATAACCGACTGCCAGCCCGGCAGCGGCCGCACCCGGGGATCGGGGTTCTGGAAGTCGCGCGCCCGCATCTTCAGCGCGGTTTCCGGGCGGAGCACGTCGTAGTGGTACTTGGTGTACCAGACCGCGATCGAGCAATCGCACATGCCCATGCCGAGCATGGCATAGGCCCGCGCCTTGGTCAGCCAGTCGAACCCGCGCTCCTGCATCAATTGCATGCCGACATGCATGAAGCGGCCCGGCGGGGTGACGCCCCAGGGGCCGTCCTCCCAGAAGATCGCGATCTCGGTCTGGTCGGCCGTGCGCTCGCGCGAATCCATCCCGCCCATGCGGGCGAGCAGATCGAACTCTTCGGCGAATTCGGGGCTGCGCATGTCGGGGAACTCGACCGCGCAGAAATCCTCGGCGCGCCGGATCGCCCAGGGGGTGATGAAGCCTTGGCCCGGGCTGAGGCCCCGGACGAAGTCGGGCACCATCGGCCCTGGCCGGGTGCCGTAGAACGATCCTGAAGGCACCCAGCGCAGGGCATCCTGCCGACGCTTCCAGCGGCCCAGGTAATTGGCGTTGAGATTGGGGGCCGAACCGTCGTTGGTCCGGCGCCGGACGATCTCGAGGCCCACCTTGCGACCCCACTCGGCCCCGGCCGACTTGGCCTCGCCATCGGGGATCATGCGCATGAACCGGGCACGTTCGCCGATCATGGGCGACTGGGCGACCTGGGACATGACCGTGGCGAAGGCGGCTCCGTAGGCCGCCCGGGGATCGGCGCCCTGCGGACCCTGGCCGATGCCGAAGTTGTCCTCGTACACGCCCATGATGGCATTGGCGGCGATGAAGCCAGCCACGGTCGGCCCGGCGCAGTTGTAGGCGGCACGCGGGGGCAGGATGCGCTGCGCACAGATCTGCTGGAGCAGCACGTCGACCCAGAAGGTGGCCGGATCGTACTCGTCCTTGGGCACCACCTGCGTGGCATAGGAGAAGTGCGAACCATAAGGCGCGGTGCAGCCGGTCAGCGTGAGCGCGGCTGCGCCGATCCCGCCACGAAGCAAAGTTCTCCGATCCATTCCGCCGTTGTCCATTAACCGTCGTTCGTCCGTCATCATGGCGGCCGGATATAGGATAAATTGTTTTGCGAATAAATCGCATTAACCAATGTTTTTATTTAAAGTTTATGATTAAGACTTAGTAAATGCATATGGTTTGATCGTAGTTAATGGTTCGCGATATGCGAATTATCGTTTGTGACCGATCTTGTCTTCAGTGTTGGCGGTGGCGTGACCCGCCGTGGTTCGCGTTGACAAGTCCGGGCCGACAATCGAAGGTTCGCAGCCACGGCACGGGAAGGAATGATCGATGGGATCGAAAGCGATCGCGGCACTTGTCATGGCCACGGCACTGGCATCCGCCCCGGCCGCCGCTGCGGATTGCCCCTCGGCGCTGATCTGCGCGTCGAACCCGGCCGGTGTCGTCGCCAGCCTGCAGGCCCAGGGCTTCAAGGCCGCGCTCGGGCGGAGTGACAACACCGGCAACCCCAAGATCACCTCGGCCGCGGCCGGCTATGACTACACGATCTTCTTCTACGGCTGTGACAAGGGCGAGAACTGCAACTCGCTGGGCTTTTCGGTCACGTTCAGTGACGATGGCACCAATTCCCCGCAGCTCGCCAACGAATGGAACAAGGACAAGCGCTTTTCGGTCATGTCCTTCGACGAAAGCGACAAGAGCCTGATGATGACTTACGATGTCAGCACCGTGGGCGGGCTCAACCAGGTCAACTTTGCCGACGTGGTCGATTGGTGGCAGACCATGCTGGGGCAGGCCCGCGTGTTCTTCGATGCCCACCCGGCGCCGAAGAAGAAGTAGCAGGTGGGGCGGACCTGCCGCGCCACGGACCGGCGGGGCATCGGCTGTGGAGAGGGGACCCGACATGGCGATCGACTATCAGGCCATGCTCTATGCAGCCCTTGCCCTGGGCAGCGGCTTGCCGATGCTGCTGCGCCCAAGGGGCCACTGGCGCAGGGCGCAAGGGGCGTGGGAACGGCGCCGGGCAGAGCTCGATGCCGGCGCCGCCGAGCGGTTTTTCGAGGAGGGGCGTTCGCTGCAGGCCTATCCACCGCCCGCCTCGCCTCGTCGTACGCAGTTACTCGGGGCAGGGCTGACCCTTGGTGGGCTGGTGCTGGCCGGTCTTGCGGTCTTCGGCTGAGCGGGGCTTAGCGACTGGACCGTAGCAGCGTGCCGTTGCTGGCCATGCGCACGGCCTGGCTGCCGGTCAGGTCGGGGAAGGTCGGCCACATGGCCTGGGCCAGGGCCAGCCGGCTTTCCGACGGGCCGCCGGCCTGCCGCTCGTACATCCAGTAGTTCTTCAGGACGATGTTCACATAGCCGCGCGTCTCCCAGTAGGGGACGCTCTCGATCCACAGCAGCGGATCGCCCTTGTCACGGATTTCGGTGTTCCAGCGGGTCACCGGGGTTAGCCCCGCGTTGTAAGCTGCGATCACCTTGGGCAGCAGGCCCTGAGTGCCCGGGTTGTCGCGCAGCATTTGCAGGTGCCGCTGGCCGAACGCCAGGTTGACCTCGGGCCGGGTTATGTCGGCGGGCGACACGCCGAGCGCCGCGGCGTGGTCGCGCGCGGCGGCCGGCATGATCTGCATCAGCCCGCGCGCGCCGGCCGGGCTGGTCACGCTGGTGCGGAAGATCGATTCCTGCAGGGTGTGGGCATAGACCAGCGCCGGATCGACCTTCCAGCCGGTGGCCGGGGTCCATTTCGGCGTGGGAAAGCGCAGCGCCGGTTCCGGCTTGCCGCCCATCGGCGCGGCATAGGCCATCCACAGTTGGGTCGAAGGCAGGCCCAGATCCCGCGCCAGGCGGGACAGCGGCTGGTACAGCCCCGGATCACCGACCCGCGCCTGGTAGCGCAGCACCTCGTCCGCCAGCCCATCCTCGCCGATTTCGGCCAGTTGGACCGCGGTGCGGACCGTGGGATTGTCGCGCAGGCGCTGCCAGTCGGCCTGGGTGAAGTCCGGGGACTGGTGCGTGGCGGGCAGGCGCAGGCCGAGCTGTTCGGCGGCGAGCATGCCATAGAAGGTCTCGTCGCGCGCGGCCGCCAGTCGTAGCGGTGCGCTCGCCCCTTCGGGCTTGCGGCAGCGAACCAGGGCGCGGCTCTGCCAGTACCAGGCGGCGGCCTTGAGCTCGGCATTGTCGGCCGCCGCCGCGGTGCGGGCGAAGGCATCGGCCGCGCCCTGGCAATCGTCCGTCCGCCAGGCCGCCAGACCGGCGGTCCACCAGCCCTCGGCCACCCAGGGGCCGAACCCCTCGGCGGCGGACTGGGCCAGGGCATAGGCCGAGGCGTCGTCGTTCTCGATGTAGAACGACCAGGCGATCTTGGCGCGCCATTCGGCCCGCGCCGGCAGGCTCAGCCCGGCGTCGATCCCGTCGAGCAGGATCTTCGCGCCCGACGGATCATCGGCCTTGATCTTGTCCTGGATGCTGCTGGCGACCAGCGCGGGCATGGTCCCGTCGTTGGTGTCGCGCGGGCGCACCCGTTTCTGGCTGGTCGGCAGGCTGTAGAGCGGCTGGGCGGCGGGCAGCGCCGGCACGGCGGTGGCGCCCCGCTTGGTGGCCAGCGCCGCGATCTGTTCGGCCTGCGGCAGGCCGGCGCCCTTGCCCAGCCAGTCGGTCAGGGCGGGCAGGTCGATCCGTGGGCTCTTGGCGTCAAGGTAGTATTCGGCGCGGGCGACCAGGTGCAGCGGGCCATCGGGGCGGGCCTGCAGCAGGGTCTGGACCTTGGTCCAGTCCTGGTGCTCGATCGCGCCGAACAGGTCCTTGTAATAGGTCCGCTCGTCCTGGGTCAGCAGGGTGGGAACCGCCGTGCGGTCGGCGCGGTTGCGGAAATAGTCGACCGCGGCGCTGTTGGCGCTGGCCGGAGCGGGCAGGCAGGCGGCCGCCAGAACCGCCGCGGCGCAGGCGCGCGCGATGGTCTTCGTGCTGGAGGCCCATGCCGATGTCACGTGCGTTCTTGTCCCGTCCAGTCCAACCAGGTCCGCCAGAATCCGCTCTTCCATGCCGGGCGCGCGAGGAGCGCGCCAAGGTCGCGGGCGGCCAGCAGCGGCACGCTTCGCCCTTCATGGTTAAATGCGCGTAAAGTTTGAGCGCTATGCGTTGGATCGTGGCCAAGCAGCGGCAGGATGGTGCTGCCGAACACCAGCAGGCGTTCGGGTGCGACCAGGCCGATGTGGTGGGACAGGACCGCGCCGGCCCCGCGCGCCGCCAGCCCCGACCAATCGGCCAGGGGGGTGTGCCGGGGCAGGGCCGAGGCGACATAGACCCGGGTCGCGTCCAGCCCCATGGCGGCGAACATCGCCTCCAGCAGGCGCCCTTCGGTTCCCCCAAGCAGATGTCCGGCATCCTCCGCCTCGGGCTGCGGCACGATCACCATCAGCGCGGCCCCGGCCGCACCGCGCGGCGGCACGCGCTGTCCCGCCTGGCCTTCGTCCAGGGTGGGCTCGGTCAGCCACCAGGTAGGGAAATCGGCGAGGGAGCCCGGCCAGCCGTCCCGGTTTCCGCCAAAGGGCACGGTGGGCAGGTCGGCCGGCGCCTCGGGTTCGGCCCGGGCGCGCGGGGCGGCGGGCAGGGGCGCACTGTCGTCTGTCGCGGCGGACAGCCAGGCGATCGGCGCGTCGGTATAGTCGAAATCGACCCCGGCCTCGCGCCACCAGCCCAGCGCGGATGAGATATCCGCGGGCCTGAGGCCTGCCCTGTGGGGTGGATCGCCGCTGTCCATCGCTTCCGGCCTTGACCTGTCGCGGCGCAGCAATCAAGGCGCAAACAGCAAAACGATCAAGGGCGCCGGTGGCGCTCCTGCAGACAGGACGGGAAGAATGGCCGAACAGGATGCGATCGAGCGGGAATCGATGCCCTATGACGTGGTCATCGTCGGCGGCGGGCCGGCGGGGCTTGGCACGGCGATTCGCCTGAAACAGATCAACCCCGACCTGTCGGTCTGCATCCTCGAGAAGGGCTCCGAGATCGGCGCCCACATCCTGTCGGGTGCGACCTACGATCCCAAGGCGCTTGACGAGCTGCTGCCCAACTGGCGCGACGACGGCTGCCCGATGGCCGAGGTGCCGGTGACCGACAACTGGCACTGGAACCTTACCAAGAACGGCAAGATGGCCATTCCCCATGCCCTGATGCCGCCGTTCCTGTCGAACAAGGGCAATTACACCGGCTCGCTCGGCAACCTGTGCCGCTGGCTGGCTGGCCAGGCCGAGGCGCTGGGCGTGGAAATCTTCCCCGGCTTCCCCGCCGCCGAAGTGCTTTACGGTGACAAGGGTGAGGTCATCGGCGTCCAGACCGGCGACATGGGCGTGGACCGCGAAGGCCAGCCCAAGGGCGATTTCCAGCCGGGCATGAACCTGCTCGCCAAGTACACCGTGTTCTGCGAGGGCGCGCGCGGCCACCTGACCAAGCGCCTGAAGGCGAAGTACGATCTGGAGGCCGATTGCCAGCCGCAGGTCTATGGCATCGGCATGAAGGAGCTGTGGGACATCGATCCCGACAAGCACGTGCCCGGCCGCGTGATCCACACCCAGGGCTGGCCGCTGTCGGAGAGCGATAGCTGGGGCGGTGGGTTCCTTTACCACCAGGCCAACAACCAGGTCGCGCTCGGCTTCGTCTGCGCGCTCGATTACAAGAACCCCTGGGTCTATCCCTTCGAGGAATTCCAGCGCTGGAAGCAGCATCCGGAGATCCGCAAGATCCTGGAAGGTGGCAAGCGCGTGTCCTATGGCGCGCGGGCGATCAACGAGGGTGGCTGGCAGTCGGTGCCGAAGCTCGATTTCCCCGGCGGCGTGCTGGCGGGTTGCTCGGCCGGGTTCGTCAACGTGCCGCGGATCAAGGGCAGCCACACCGCGATGAAGAGCGGGATGCTGGCCGCCGAGGCGATCGCTGCGGCCATCGCGGCGGGCCGGGAAGGGGATTCACTGGCCGAGTACGATGCCGCCGTCCGCGATAGCTGGATCGCCAAGGAGCTCAAGCTGGTCCAGAACGCCGAGCCGATGGTCGCCAAGTTCGGCGGCGATCTGGGGACGATCCTGGCCGGCACGGATATGTGGCTGCGCACCCTGTTCGGCTTTGGCCTGGCCAAGCCGATGAAGCACCACACCGATGCCTCGGCCACCCAGCGGGCGGACCTGTACAAGCCCATCGCCTATCCCAAGCCGGACGGCGTGATCAGCTTCGACCGGCTGACCAGCGTGTCGTTCTCGTTCACCAACCACGAGGAAGACCAGCCCTGCCACCTGCGGCTGAAGGACCCTTCGGTCCCCACGCGGATCAACCTGCCGCTCTACGCCGGGCCTGAGGCGCGGTACTGCCCGGCCGGGGTCTACGAATTCGTGGAAACTGCCGACGCGGGCCCGCGCCTGCAGATCAACGCCCAGAACTGCGTGCACTGCAAGACCTGCGACATCAAGGACGCCACCCAGAACATCGAATGGGTGACGCCGGAGGGCGGCGGCGGGCCGAACTATCCGAACATGTGATGTGCGTTTCCTCCCCGGCACGGGGAGGGGGACCATCCGCAGGATGGTGGAGGGGCACGGTCGGGTGTACGCTACTGTGCCATGATCACCGGACCCGCTTCAACGCTCAAACTTGCGCGCAAGTTGCGCAGCGAGATGAGCGTACCCGAGCGGCTCTTGTGGGGGGCGCTGCGCCAAAGGCCAGGCGGGTACAAGTTCAGGCGACAACATCCAGCGGGAGTATACGTCATCGACTTCTATTGCCCGGCTGTGAGATTAGCTCTCGAGGTTGACGGTTTTGCGCACGAAACAGGCGAGGTCATGAACCGGGACAAGGCGAAGTCGCACCACCTTCGGTCTCAAGGTGTCGCCACTCTGCGAATGCCCGCCAAGGCTGTGCTTGAGGACCTGTCAGGCGCAGTCGAACGGATCGTGGCGGTTTGTGCCGAGCGGGCGGCTAAGCTGGCGTACCGAAACGAGGTGCCCCTCCACCAGCCTGCGGCTGGTCCCCCTCCCCGTTCCGGGGAGGACACATGAACGAAACCGCTTACGCCAAGATCAACCTTGCATTGCACGTCAGGCGACGTCGGGATGACGGCTACCATGAGCTCGAGACCGTCTTCGCCTTCGTCGACGCGGGAGACCGATTGAGCGTCGTTCCCGCACAGCGCGATGAACTCCATACGGTCGGCGAGTTCGGCGGGGTCCTGACCGATCCGTCCGGCAACATCGTCGCCCAGGCGCTGGCCGCCCTGCCGCGGCCGGGCGGGCTGGCGATCACCCTGGAAAAGAACCTGCCGGTGGCCGCCGGGCTGGGCGGAGGGTCGGCCGATGCCGGCGCGGTGTTCCGCATGGTCGAGCAGCGCCACGGCCTGCCCGCGGACTGGCCCCTTCGGGCCGCCCGTCTTGGCGCCGACGTGCCGGCCTGCGTGCACAGCGTGACCGCGATCGGCCGGGGCACCGGAACCGATCTCCAGCCGGTCGTCAGCGATCTGGTCGGAACGCCGGTCCTGCTGGTCAATCCTCGCGTTCCGCTGGCCACCGGGCCGGTGTTCAAGGGCTGGGACGGGATCGACCGCGGAGCCCTGCCGAACGGCTCGGTGCGGGACATCGCGCTGACCGGACGCAACGATCTGGAGGCGCCGGCGCTGGCGCTGTGCCCGCAGATCGGCGCCGTGCTGGACTACCTGCGCGGGACCGCCGCCTGGCTGGTGCGGATGTCCGGATCGGGAGCCACCTGCTTCGCCCTGTTCGAGACCGCCGCCGAGCGCGACGCCGCGCAGGCCGGTCTGCCGCCCGAGTGGTGGAGCCTGGGCGGGGCGCTGCGATGAGCGAGGTCTTCCGCCTGCTTGGCACCCCGCGCTTCGGCGGCATCCTGGTGGTCTCGGACCATGCCTCGAACCACGTGCCCGCCGACATCGCCCTGGGCATCGCGCCGGACCTGCTGACCGAGCACATGGCGATCGACATCGGCGTGGCCGAGGTGGGGGCATTGCTGGCGCAGCGCCCCGGCTTCGCCGCCTTCCAGTGCGGGGTCAGCCGCCTGGTCTGCGACGTCAATCGCGAAGAGGACGCGCCCGGCGCTGTGGCCGAGGCCAGCGACGGCCACGCCATCCCCGGCAACATGCTGGATGCCGCGGCGCGGGCCGCCCGCATCGCCCGGTTCCATGGGCCCTATCATGCCGCACTGGCCGCGCAGCTCGATGCCATGCCCCCGGCGCTGATCCTGTCGCTGCACAGCTTCACGCCGGCCCTGCGCACCTGCGACAAGCCGCGCCCCTGGCAGGTGGCCGTGCTGTACAACAACGACGATCGCGCCGCGCGGCTCGCGTTGCCCCTGCTCGAAGCCGAAGGCCTCGTGGTGGGCGATCAGCAGCCCTATTCGGGCAAGCAGCTCAACTACACGATGAACCGCCACGCCGAGGCCGAGGGGCGGCCCTACCTGGGCATCGAGATCCGCCAGGACCAGATCGCCGACGCGGCGGGACAGGCGCGCTGGGCCGAGATCTTGTTCCGCGTGGCCAATGCGGTGGCCCTCGGCCTGGGTGGGGAGTGACCCGATCCTCGCAACCATGAATTGTTTTGTTTCGTTGCCTGCGCCATTTTCGTAATTTTCTGCTTCAATCTGCCCGCGACCTGCAGTAGGGACCCCGCTGCGCCCCAGCGCCACTCACCGGAGACCGTCCATGCCCGTCTATCGTTCCCGCACCACCACCCATGGCCGCAACATGGCCGGCGCGCGGGGTCTGTGGCGCGCGACGGGGATGAAGGACAGCGATTTCGGCAAGCCGATCATCGCCGTGGTCAATTCCTTCACCCAGTTCGTGCCGGGCCACGTCCACCTCAAGGACCTGGGCCAGATGGTCGCGCGCGAGATCGAGGCGGCGGGTGGCGTGGCCAAGGAATTCAACACCATCGCGGTCGATGACGGGATCGCCATGGGCCATGACGGGATGCTCTATTCGCTGCCCAGCCGCGATCTGATCGCCGACAGCGTAGAGTACATGGTCAACGCCCACTGCGCCGATGCGATGGTGTGCATCTCCAACTGCGACAAGATCACGCCGGGCATGCTGATGGCGGCGATGCGGATCAACATCCCGGTGGTCTTCGTCTCGGGCGGGCCGATGGAAGCCGGCAAGGTGATCCTGCGCGGCAAGGAGCATGCGCTCGATCTGGTCGATGCCATGGTCGCCGCCGCGGACGACAGCTATTCCGACGAGGAAGTGAAAACGATCGAGCGGTCGGCCTGCCCGACCTGCGGATCCTGCTCGGGCATGTTCACCGCCAATTCGATGAACTGCCTGACCGAGGCGCTGGGCCTGTCGCTGCCGGGCAACGGCTCGACGCTCGCCACCCACGCCGATCGCCAGCGCCTGTTCCTCGAGGCCGGGCGGCTCGTGGTTGATTTGGCCAAGCGCTATTACGAGCAGGACGACGAAAGCGTGCTGCCGCGTTCGATCGGCAATTTCCGCGCGTTCGAGAACGCGGTGTGCCTCGATATCGCGATGGGCGGTTCGACCAACACCGTGCTCCACCTGCTGGCTGCCGCCTTCGAGGCCGGGGTGGATTTCACCATGGCCGATATCGACCGGCTGAGCCGCAAGGTGCCCTGCCTGTCCAAGGTCGCCCCGGCCAAGTCCGACGTGCACATGGAGGACGTCCACCGCGCCGGCGGGATCATGGCGATCCTGGGCGAGCTCGACCGGGCCGGGCTGATCCACACCGATCTGCCGACCGTCCACAGCCGCACCCTGGGTGAGGCGCTGGACCAGTGGGACATCGCCCGCAATCCCAGCCCCTCGGTGCAGGAATTCTTCAAGGCCGCGCCGGGCGGCGTCCCCACCCAGGTCGCCTTCAGCCAGAACCGCCGCTGGGACGAGCTGGATCTGGACCGCGAGACCGGCGTGATCCGTTCCGCCAAGCATGCCTTCAGCCAGGACGGCGGACTGGCCGTGCTGACCGGCAACATCGCGCTGGACGGCTGCATCGTGAAGACGGCGGGCGTGGACGAGAAGATCCTCACGTTCACCGGCCCGGCCAAGGTTTACGAAAGCCAGGACGCCGCCGTCACCGCGATCCTCACCGGGCAGGTCGTGGCGGGCGACGTGGTGGTGATCCGCTACGAAGGCCCGAAGGGTGGCCCCGGCATGCAGGAAATGCTCTATCCGACGAGCTACCTCAAGTCGAAGGGGCTGGGCGCAGCCTGCGCGCTGCTGACCGACGGGCGCTTTTCGGGCGGCACCTCGGGCCTGTCGATCGGCCATGTCTCGCCCGAGGCGGCCGAGGGCGGGGCGATCGGGCTGGTCGAGAATGGCGACGTGATCGCGATCGATATCCCCAACCGCTCCATCACGCTGCAGGTCAGCGAGGAAGAACTCGCCCGCCGCCGTGCCGCGCAGGACGCCAAGGGGTGGAAGCCCGCCAAGGAGCGGCCGCGCAAGCTTTCGGTCGCGCTCAAGGCCTATGCCGCGATGACCACCAGCGCCGCGCGGGGCGCGGTGCGCGACCTGTCGCAGCTCAACCTGGACTGACGCCGTGACGCCTGCCGCCGCGCAGGTCCTGACCGTCGCCCAGATGCGCGCGGCGGAAGCGGATCTGATCGCGGCGGGAACCTCGGTCGATGCCCTGATGCAGCGCGCCGGGCGCGGCGCGGCGGACTGGGTATGGCGGATCGCGGCGGGGCGCGCGGTCACCGTGCTGTGCGGCCCGGGCAACAATGGCGGCGACGGCTATGTCATCGCCGAGGCCCTGCGCGAGCGCGGGGCGCGGGTGCGGGTCATCGCCGCGACCGAACCGCGCACCGAGGCCGCCCGCACGGCGCGCGGACTGTACCGCGGCGAGGTGAGCGGACCCGGCGCCGACCCCACCGGCGAGGTGCTGGTCGATTGCCTGTTCGGCAGCGGCCTGACCCGCCCGCTCTCGGGTGAACTCCTGGCCCTGCTGGCCAGTCTGGCCCGGGGGCATGCCCTGCGCATCGCCATCGACGTGCCGAGCGGGATCGACAGCGACATGGCACTGGCGCTCAACCCGGGCCTGCCGGACTGGTCCATGACCGTGGCGTTGGGCGCGTGGAAGCCGGCGCATTTCCTGATGCCGGCCCGCGCCGCCATGGGCGAACTGCGGCTGGTCGATATCGGCTGCGCGCCGGTGCCGGGTGCGGCGGGGGTGGTCGCGCGGCCCTGCCTGTCTGCCCCGGGTGCCGATGCGCACAAGTACCGCCGCGGGCTGGTGGCCGTGGTGGCCGGGGCCATGCCGGGTGCGGCGCGGCTCGCCAGCCTGGCGGCCCAGGGCGCCGCGGCCGGCTATGTCCGGCTGATCCGGTCCCCGTCCGACGCCGCGGGTGGCACCGTGACTGCGGGGGAGAGCGCTCCTGATATCGTGCCCGGCGGCTTCGCTCTGCTGGGGGATGGGCGGACCGGGGCCGTGCTGGTCGGACCCGGGCTCGGCCGCGATGATCAGGCCCGGCAACGGCTGGTGGCCGCGCTGAGCCACAGTCATCCCGCCGTGATCGATGCCGATGCCCTGATGCTGCTGCAGCCGCAGGATCTGGTCGGCTATCCCGCCCCGTTGCTGCTGACCCCGCACGAAGGCGAACTGGTCGCGCTGGAACGGGCCTGGGCCCAGCCAGGCCAGGGCACCCGGCTGGACCGCGCCCGGGCGCTGGCGCAGGCGACCGGTACCGTGGTGATCGCCAAGGGCCCGGATACGGTGATCGCCGCGCCCGATGGCCGGACCGCTTTCGCCCCGCGCGCCTCGTCGTGGCTGTCGGTGGCGGGGACGGGCGACGTGCTGGCGGGAATCGCCGCCGCGCGGCTGGCCAGCCATCGCGATCCCTTCGCGGCCGCCGGAGAGGCCGTCTGGCTGCATGGCGAGGCTGCGCGGCTTGCCGGCCCGGCCTTTTCCGCCAGCCAGCTTGCCGCCACGGTGCGAAGCGCCTACGCGGCCTGCCTGTGAGCGCACCCGACACCAGCCAGCCCGAAGAGATCCTGCGCATCGCCGCCAAGGGCGATGGCGTGACCGCGTCCGGGCGCTATGCCTGGGGCGCCGCGCCGGGGGATCTGCTGCTGCCCGATGGCACGCTGCAGCCGGGGCCGCATCATGTCGCGCCGGTCTGCCGCCATTTCGGCCGATGCGGCGGGTGCCAGCTCCAGCAGCTCGACGAGGAGAGCCTGGCCGCCTTCGTCGAGGCGCGGGTGGCCAATGCCTCGGCCAGCCAGGAGCTGGGGGCGGAACGGATCACCCCGCCGCACCTCTCGCCCCCGGGATCGCGTCGCCGCGCCGCGCTGCGGGCCGAAAGCTCGTCCGGCCGGGTGGTCATCGGCTATCGCGAGGCGGGCTCGCACCGGCTGGTGGAGCTGGCCGAATGTCCGGTGCTGGTGCCCGAATTCGTGGCCCTGCTGCCCGATCTGCGCAAGCTGCTGATCCGCATCGGCCAGTCGGCCGCCGCCGGCGCCAAGGGCCGCAAGGGCCGGGCGCCCGGCAAGGGCAGCGCTCCGGGCAAGATGGCTGCCGACGTCGAACTGACCCTGACCGAGCAGGGGATCGACCTGGGGATCAAGGGCCTGACCACCGAGGGCCTGGCGATCACCGAGGTCATGCTCGACTTCGCCCGGCTGCATGGCCTGGCGCGGCTGACGCTGGACCAGGGCTATGGCCCGGACATGATCTGGGAGCCCGAGCCGGTCACGGTCAATCTGTCGGGGGTCAGCGTGCCCCTGCCGCCGGGCAGTTTCCTGCAGGCGACGCGGGACGGGGAGGATGCCCTGGTCGGCGCGGCGCGCGAATGGCTGGGCGGTCTGCCCGCGATCGCCGACCTGTTCGCCGGGCTGGGCACCTTCGCCTTCGCCCTGGCGGGGGAGGGGAGCAAGGTGCTCGCGGCCGAGGCGGCACGCGACGCGCATCTGGCTTGCAAGACCGCCGCAGCGGTCCAACAACGCCCGGTCCACGCGCTGCACCGCGATCTGTTCCGCAATCCGTTGCTGGCGGACGAGCTCAACCGCTTCGCCGGGGTCGTGCTCGACCCTCCGCGCGCCGGTGCCCGTGACCAGGTCGAGCGGCTGGCCGACAGCACGGTGGGGCGGATCGTCTATATCAGTTGCAACCCGTCAAGCTGGGCCCGCGATGCCGCCCTGCTGATCGCGGGGGGATACCGCCTGGCCGAGGTGCGGCCGGTGGGGCAGTTCCGCTGGTCGACCCATGTCGAGCTGGCGAGCCTGTTCCTGCGCGACTGACCGGTCAGGCGACTGCCCGCGCGGCCAGGATCACCAGCGCCGAGAGCACCCCGTTGGACAAGGTGTAAAGCACCCAGCGGACCACCACCCGGTTGTAGATCATCTGCACCAGCGAATGGGCCAGGCGCAGCGCGACATAGGCCCAGGCGAGGGCCACCGCGCCGCCTTCGCCACCATGCCCGCTGACCGCCAGGACCAGGGCAATGGCATAGAATACGGTGGGCGATTCGTGCAGGTGGGCGAAGTTGTGCGCCTTCCACTGCACCCGTTCGGGCAGGATCGTGTCCAGATCGCGGCCGGTCCCGCCGACCGTGACCGTGCTGTCGATCCCCGAGCGTTGCATCGCCGGAATGCGCACGGCGTACATCCACAGCCAGACCACCATGGTCCAGGCGGCCAGGGCGACCACGGGTTGCAGGATCGCGGTTGCGGTCATGTCGGCGGTCCTTTCAGAGCGTGGCGATCAGCGCGCGGACGGCCAGGGCCATCAGCACCACGCTGGATGCCAGGAAGATCATGAAGCGCACCGGCACCCGGTTGACCAGCGACTGGTAGAGCGAATGGACGATGCGCAGTCCGGTATAGGCCCAGGCGAGCCGCACGTCGGTGGGGCCGGCCCCGGCCAGGGCCAGGATCACCACCACGGCATAGAACAGCGTCGGCTGCTCCATCAGGTGCGCGTAATTGTGGCTTTTCCACATGACCTGCGGCGGCAGCACCTTTTCCAGATCCTGCCCGCGCCCGCCGGGCCGCGCCTTGCCGAGATCGATCCCGGCATTGGCGAAGGCGGCGAAGCGCGATCGCGCCATCCACATCATCATCACCAGCGACCACGCCACCAGCACGGCGGCGGGCGCGAGCATGGCCTTGTTCATCGGCGCGTCTCCCCTGTCCGGCGCGCAGGACTGGCGCAGATCGGGCCGCTTGGCAACCGACTGGCTCGATCGGCCATCCGGGCCTGCCTATGCGGGAAGGGGCCAAGGTGGGCCTTGGTCTTGCAACATCCTTGCCCTAGAGGCGTTCGCCAGCAGCGGCGCCCGATGGCGCGCCCGAACGGTATCGATGGGAGTGCACATGGCGAAAGTTCTGGTGATCGGCGCGGGCGGGGTGAGCTCGGTCTGTGTCCACAAGATGGCGATGAATCCGGGCATTTTCAGTGACATTCACCTGGCCAGCCGGACCCTGGCGAAGTGCGATGCGATCGCCGTCTCGGTGAAGGAGCGCACCGGCGTCGATATCGCGACCTATCAGGTCGATGCCGAGGACGTGCCGGCGCTGACCGCGCTGATCCGTCAGATCGGGCCGAAGCTGGTGGTCAACCTGGCGCTGCCGTACCAGGATCTGCCGATCATGGACGCCTGCCTGGAGGCCGGGGTCGATTACCTCGACACTGCCAATTACGAGCCCAAGGACGAGGCCAAGTTCGAATACAAGTGGCAGTGGGCCTATCAGGACAAGTTCCGCGAGAAGGGCCTGATGGCGCTGCTCGGCTCGGGCTTCGATCCGGGGGTGACCAGCGTCTTCGCGATGTGGCTGAAGAAGCACAAGCTGAAGACCATCCGCCTGCTCGACATCCTGGATTGCAATGGCGGCGATCACGGCCAGGCCTTCGCCACCAACTTCAACCCGGAAATCAACATCCGCGAAGTCACCGCCCCGGCGCGCCACTGGGCGGGCGGCGAATGGGTCGAGACCCCGGCGATGAGCATCCGCCAGTCCTTCGAGTTCGAGGGCGTCGGCCCCAAGAACATGTACCTGATGTACCACGAGGAGCTGGAAAGCCTGGCGAAGTTCCTGCCCGAGCTGGAGCGCGGGCGCTTCTGGATGACCTTCGGCGATGCCTATATCACGCACCTGACCGTGCTGCAGAACGTGGGCATGACCCGGATCGATCCGGTGATGTACAACGGGCAGGAGATCATCCCGCTGCAGTTCCTCGCCGCCGTCCTGCCCAAGCCCGAAACGCTGGGCCCGACCACCAAGGGCAAGACCAACATCGGCGACATCGCCACCGGTGAGGCGCTCGACGGATCGGGCGAGAAGACCTTCTACATCTACAACATCTGCGATCACGAGGACGCCTTCCACGAGACCGGCAACCAGGCGATCAGCTATACCACCGGCGTCCCGGCGATGATCGGCGCGGCGATGATGCTGACCGGCGCCTGGCGCGGCGAGGGCGTGTTCAACATGGAGCAGATGGACCCCGATCCGTTCATGGCCATGCTCAACACGCAGGGCCTGCCGTGGCAGGTGAAGGAACTGGCGGGGCCGGTCGAGTTTTGAGGGAGAGCCGATCCTCCCTGTTCTCGTCCGCAGGACGCAAACGGCGAGGTGGCAGCCGCTGCAAGCGGTTGACGGAGGGGCCAAATCCGGCGTTGCCAGGGCCCCTCCACCCCCGCGGCTGACGCGGCGGCGGTCCCCCTCCGCATGTGTGCTGCGCCCACATGGGGAGGATCTGAATCGCAACGACGTTGCGAGGATGACATGGACCCCGATCCTGGCGGGGACGGCGCCGAAGTTCGGGGGGAACGGGCGGCTTGCGCGTGGCCTTCGACAGGCTCAGGCTGAGCGGATGTTGTTGTCCATTGGAAGCAGACATCCATTCAGGTCGTATCACCATCATCCGCTCAGGCTGAGCTTGTCGAAGCCGATGCGAACACTTGGGATCTTGGAAAGACATGGAAACCAGAGCCGGCGATCCGGGCGCCTTCGCCCGCTTTGACCTTCACCGCGTCGACAGCCCGGCCTTCGTGGTCGATGCCGCGAAGCTGCGGGCCAACCTGGCGGTCCTCGCCGATATCCGCGACCGTGCCGAGATCAAGGTGCTGGCCGCGCTCAAGGCCTTTTCGATGTGGCGGGTCGCGCCGATCGTGGGGGAATACCTTGATGGCGTCTGCACCTCGGGCCTGTGGGAGGCGCGGCTGGCCGAGGCGCATTACCGGGGCGAAATCGCCACGTATTGCGCCGCTTACAAGGCCGAGGACCTGCCCGAGATCTGCCGCATTTCGGACCATGTGATCTTCAATTCGCCCGATCAGATCGCCCGGTTCCGCCCGCTGCTGGACGCGCAGGACGGCACCTTCGACATCGGCCTGCGGATCAACCCGCTCCATGCCGAGGGCGAGGTGCCGCGCTATGATCCCTGCGCGCCGCACAGCCGGCTGGGCTTCCCGGTCGACCAGTTGCGGCCCGAGCATCTGGACGGCGTCACCGGTCTGCATTTCCACACCCTGTGCGAACAGGACTTCGCCCCGCTGCAGCGGACCTGGGAGGCCCTGAAGCCGCGCATCGAACCCTTCCTGGGCCAGCTCAAGTGGCTCAATTTCGGGGGTGGGCACCACGTCACCCGGGCGGATTACCAGCGCGAGGACCTGATCGCCTTCCTGCGCCAGGTGAAGATCGAGACCGGCTGTGAGCTTTACCTCGAGCCGGGCGAGGCGGTGGCGCTCGACGCCGGCATCCTGATCGGCACGGTGCTCGACACGCAATGGAACGGCATGCCCGTGGCGATCGTGGACATTTCGGCCACGTGCCACATGCCCGACGTGATCGAGGCCCCCTATCGCCCCGCCATGCTGGGCGAACGCGATGCCGAGGCGAGCGGGGCAGACCCGGTGCGGCTGGGCGGCCCATCCTGCCTGGCCGGCGACGTGATCGGCGACTATGTCCTGCCGTTTCCCCCCGAACCGGGGACGCGCTTCGCCTTCCTGGACCAGGCGCACTACTCGATGGTCAAGACCACCACGTTCAACGGGGTGCCGCTGCCCTCGATCTGGCTGTGGGACAGCCAGACCGATGCGCTGGAATGCGTCAAGCGGTTCGACTGGGAAAGCTTCCGCGACCGGTTGAGCTGAGCCGGTTGGCCCGGCCAGTCGGTTTCGCCGCAGTCGATTCGCGGATTCGCTGACCAAGCCCGGTCCGACCCCGCCGGAACGCGCCTGAATCCCGTCGCCTGAATGTCATATTTCCGCGCAAATCCAACGATTATCCTGCACTTTCAGGCCATGTTTCAGATTTGTGAAAACGTGGTCCCATTTTCACTTGCAGTTCACCGGCACCCCCCTATATCCGGCCGCTCGCTGCCCCATGGGGACTTCCAAACCGCAAGGCAGCTTTGTGTTGTTAACTGGCCGCAAGGCCTATTGGGGGTCCCTTGAGTTGCACAGCTATCCCGACGCATCGGCTGTAGTCCGCGCCCTCGCGCCTGACGAACCCGTTATCGTGAACCGTCCGCAGGCCGCGGCGCGTGCTGCCCGCTTCTTCGTCGAAGCGTTTCCGGGCAAGTCGCTCTATGCGGTCAAGGCCAATCCCTCGCCCGACCTGCTGAAGGTCCTGTGGGACAGCGGGGTGACGCATTACGACGTCGCCTCGATCGCCGAGGTGCGGCTGGTGCGCGCCACTCTGCCCGAGGCGACGCTGTGCTTCATGCACCCGGTCAAGACGGCCAGTGCCATTGCCGAGGCCTACAAGGTTCACGGTGTGCGCACCTTCAGCCTCGACACCCAGGAAGAGCTCGACAAGATCGTCGCGGCGACCGCCGATGACGCCGGCGAGGCCGCGACCGATCTGGCGCTGTGCGTGCGGCTGCGCGTCTCGTCGGAGTATTCCGAGCTGAGCCTGGCGTCCAAGTTCGGGATCGACCTGGCCGATGCCGGGCCGCTGCTGCAGGCGACCCGCCAGGTGGCGGACAGCCTGGGGATCTGCTTCCACGTCGGCAGCCAGGCGATGACCCCCTTCGCCTACGTCCAGGCGCTTGAGCGGGTGCGCGCCGCGATCGTCGATGCGGCCGTGACCATCGACATCGTCGATGTCGGGGGCGGCTTCCCGTCGATCTACCCGGGCATGGAGCCGCCGCCGCTGGAGGATTACTTCGGCGCGATCCACCGCGCCGCCGAATCGCTGCCGGTGTCCTATTCGTCGGAGCTGTGGTGCGAACCCGGCCGGGCTCTGTGCGCCGAATACAATTCGGTGGTGGTCAAGGTGGAGAAGCGCCGCGGCGACGAGCTCTACATCAATGACGGCGCCTATGGCACGCTGTTCGATGCGGCCCACATCGGCTGGCGCTTCCCGGTGAAGTGCCTGAACGCCGATCGCGCCGGGGGCGAGGCCGAGTTCGCCTTCTATGGCCCGACCTGTGACGATGGCGACTTCATGAAGGGCCCCTTCCTGCTGCCGGCCGACATCGCTGCGGGCGATTACATCGAGATCGGCATGCTGGGCGCCTATGGCGCGGCGATGAAGACCCGTTTCAACGGCTTCGGCGAGGGCGAGATCGTGCTGGCCGGCGACGAGCCGATGGCCAGCCAGTACCGCGGCGACCGGCGCGATCCGCGCATGTCGGACAACGTGGTGTCGCTGCGCTGACCTGATCGTTCTGTGGGATTGAAAGGGCTCGTCCGCAGGGGCGGGCCCTTTTCATTTGTGCCATGTTTGCTGTCCAAATCCGCTTCGTCATGCTGAACTCGTTTCAGCATCCATCTCTGCTGTCGCGCGGAGCATGATGATGTCGCGGGCGAGGTTCCCCGCGGCTTGGACGGACCTGCAAAGGGGGCGTCATGGATGCTGAAACACGTTCAGCATGACGGCCCAGGTTTGTGGCGGGCGAGGGCCGAACCCCCTAACGATCCGCGAACATGAAGGGGGCCACGCTGCGGCGCTGGTCGTCGGCCAGCAGGTCGCGCCCGCGGGGCGGGACGGCGCGGGCCTCGCAATCGGCGCGTTGGCACAGGCCGCAGTTCACGCCGATCGGGGTGGCGGTCACGGCGGCGGGGTCGATTCCACGGGCATAGGCCAGCTTGTCGGCCTGGTCGGCGGCGCAGACCAGCGCGACCGAGCGGACCACCGCCGCGGCGCCGAAATGGCGCGGCTCGCCGCCCACGGTGCGCGCCAGGGTGAAGAAACGCCGCCCGTCGGGCAGCTCGAGCCACTGGGTGACCAGTTGGCCGGGGGTGCGGAAGGTGTCATGGACCCGCCACAGCGGGCAGGAGCCTCCGTGCGGGGCATAGGGAAAGCCCGCCCCATCCAGCAGCTTGGACACGTTTCCGGCCGCGTCGAGCCGGACCATGAAGAACGGGATGCCCTCGTGCCCGGGCCGGGCCAGGGTGGTCAGCCGGTGGGCGACCTGTTCGAAGCTGGCCCCGAACACCCCGCCCAGCGCCGCCACGTCGTAGCCCCGGCTTTCCGCCGCGCGCAGAAACCGGTCATAGGGCATGACCAGCGCGGCGGCGGCATAGGCCGCGAGGTTGCGGCGGGCGAGGGCAACCGCGGACTTGTCGGGCAGGTCGGCCGCGCGCGCCAGTTGGACGATTTCGTCGCGCATGGTGGTCCAGGCGATGTGCAGCGCGAGCTGGAACTTGCGGGCCGAGGTGTCGAGCGAATCGTCGATCAGCACCTGATCGTTGTGGCGGTCGTAGCGGCGCACCGATTCCACCATCACCTCGGGCGGCATGAAGCGGACCCGCACGCCCTTGCGCTTGCGCAGCCATTCGGCGGCCGCGCCATGCTCGGCGATTTCCACCGCGAGCTCCTCGGCGCGGCTGTCCAGGGTGGGGAAGTGGTTGCGATTGTTTGAGAAAAACTCCTGCACGGCGCGCACCGGATCGGGGGTGCCACCCTCCGCCGCCGCCGCACCCAGGCGCCGGTCGGCCAGGATCTGCTGTTCGCGCGCATAGGCCCCGTGCAGTCGCAGGATCGCCTCGGCCACGCCCGGGAACGAGGTGGCGAGATCGGCGATCTCGAGCGCGGGCAGGTCGATCCCCTCCAGCAGGGGATCGCGCATCACCTCGGCGATCCGCTTGGCATAGTTGTCGGCATCCTCGGTGGCGAGCTCGGCCATGTCGAGCTGGTAAGTCCGCGCGAGCCGGATCAGCAGCTCGGCGGTGACAGGCCGCTGGTTGCGCTCGAGCAGGGCGATGTAGCTGGGCGAGATGTCCAGGTCCGTCGCCATGGCCTGCTGGGTCAGGCCCAGTTCGCGGCGCAGGCGGCGCAGGCGGGGGCCAAGGTAGAGGGGGCGGGACTGGCTCATGAGGGTCTTGTGCGCCGCTTGTGGTTAACGCCTGCACAACACATAGCTGTAAAGTTGTACGGATCAATACAACTTTACAAAGAAGAGCTGTAAAGTTTCACAAACGCACGGAAATCGGGCTGTTCGGAGGGGGGAGCGGGGCCTAGCTGGGGCCTGTCGCCACCAGACCCCCCTGCAAGGACAACGAATCGTGACCTACTCCCAGACCATCGCCGAGGCGCGCAGCGCGATCACTCCCAACGCTCCCACCTGGAGCGGGATCGAGGCCGAGAACGTCGCCCGCATGCGGCTGCAGAACCGGTTCCGCACGGGGCTCGACATCGCGCGCTACACCGCGAAGATCATGCGCCAGGACATGGCCGCCTACGATGCCGATCCGGCACAGTACACGCAGTCGCTGGGCTGCTGGCACGGGTTCATCGGGCAGCAGAAGCTCATCTCGATCAAGAAGCACTTCGGCTCGACCAAGGGGCGCTACCTGTACCTGTCGGGCTGGATGGTTGCCGCGCTGCGCAGCGAATTCGGCCCGCTGCCCGACCAGTCGATGCACGAGAAGACCTCGGTCCCGGCACTGATCGAAGAGCTGTACACCTTCCTGCGCCAGGCCGACGCGCGGGAGCTGGGCGGCCTGTTCCGCGAGCTCGACAAGGCCCGTGAGGCCGGGGATGCGGTCAACCAGCATCGCCTGCTGGGCAAGATCGACGCGTTCCAGACCCACGTCGTGCCGATCATCGCCGATATCGACGCCGGCTTCGGCAATGCCGAGGCGACCTATCTGCTCGCCAAGAAGTTCATCGAGGCCGGGGCCTGCTGCATCCAGATCGAGAACCAGGTCTCGGACGAGAAGCAGTGCGGCCACCAGGACGGCAAGGTTACCGTCCCGCACGAGGACTTCATCGCCAAGATTCGCGCCGTCCGCTATGCCTTCATGGAGCTGGGCGTGGACGATGGCGTGATCGTCGCCCGCACCGACTCGCTCGGCGCCGGCCTGACCAAGCAGATCGCCTATGTCCGCGAAGCGGGTGACATCGGCGACCAGTACAACAGCTTCCTCGACTGCGAGGAGGTCGATCTGACCGCGATCGGCCATGGCGATGTGATCATCAGCCGCGACGGCAAGCTGCTGCGGCCCAAGCGGCTGCCCAGCAACCTCTACCAGTTCCGCCCCGGAACCGGCGAGGACCGCTGCGTGCTGGACTGCATCCACGCCTTGCAGAACGGCGCGGACCTGCTCTGGATCGAGACCGAGAAGCCGCACATCGGCCAGATCGGCGGCATGGTGAAGCGCATCCGCGAGGTGATCCCGGGGGCCAAGCTGGTCTACAACAACTCGCCCAGCTTCAACTGGACGCTGAACTTCCGCCAGCAGGTGTTCGACGCCTGGGCCGAGGCGGGCCGGGATGTCTCCGCCTATGACCGGGCGCGGCTGATGAGCGTCGACTATGACGCCACCGAGCTGGCGGCCGAGGCCGACGAGCGGATCCGCACCTTCCAGCGTGACGCCGCGCGTGAGGCGGGGATCTTCCACCACCTCATCACCCTGCCGACCTATCACACCGCGGCGCTCAGCACCGACAACCTGGCGCGTGAGTACTTCGGCGAACAGGGCATGCTGGGCTACGTCAAGAACGTCCAGCGTGAGGAAATCCGCCAGGGCATCGCCTGCGTGAAGCACCAGAACATGGCCGGATCGGACATCGGCGATGATCACAAGGAATACTTCGCCGGCGAAGCGGCCCTCAAGGCCGGTGGCGCCCACAACACGATGAACCAGTTCGCGGCCTGATGCCGGCCGCCTGACCATGAGCAAACCCTCCCCCGCTGATCGGGGGAGGGACCTGAAGAGGAGAAGGACCATGAGTGAACCGACCCGGGCCCGTGCGGTCCTGTCCACCGAGGATTTCAAGCTGATCCGCGAGGCCGTGCTGTTCTATCTGCGCGCGCACGAGGACGTGCCGGAATCGATCAAGTTCTCGAACCTGTACCACCGTCTCGGCAGCGCCGCCGGGCGCTGATCCCGCCACAGTTCCTGGGGAGGAACGGCCGGCCCGTCGCGCAACCGCGCGGCGGGCCGGTTGCCGTGGGGGGGACGTGCCGACACCCGCCCGATCAAGCCGTGAAAAAAAGGACGCGGGGCACGAAGGGTTTTTCCGGCAGCGGCGTCTGGGGAACAGTGCACTGGTGCAGTGCGCGTGACCGATCAGGAGGCGACGATGAAGGCAATCAGGATGTCCGCACTGGGTTTGGGTCTGGCCGCCGCGGTGGTGCTGGCTCCGGCGATGGCCGCAGCGGCCGAGGGCACGGCGGAAGGCCGGGGCTGGGCGACCGGCAGCGGCGAAGGCAGCGGGCGCGGCGTGGCCGTCGGTCGCGGTACGGTGAGCGGGACCGGGACGGTGTTCTATCGCGGGGCGGACGGTTCGATCCAGCGCCAGCGCGGCACCGGCACGGTGTCCGGTCGCGGCGTGGCCGTGGGCCGGGGCACGTTCAGCGGCCGGGGCGGCGTGGCCGGGCGTGGCGGCGTGAGCGGCACGGGCCGCGCGCGCGGGCTCTGACCAAGGCTTGCATGATCGCCGGGGGATGGGAATGATGCCGCCCCAGCCTCCGGTGATTGGCCCTGTCCGTGTGATCCCTGCTTGATCCGATCGATCGCCCCCGCATTCGCCCTGCGCCCGACCGGCCTTGCCGGGACGGACGAGGGCGCCTTGCTGGCGCGGATCGCCCGGCGCGATGCCGCGGCCTTCCGGCTGGTGGTCGAACGGTACGGCGCGATCCCCCACCGGATCGCGGCGCGGATGCTGGGCAGTCCGGCCGATGCCGAGGACATCGCGCAGGAAGCCCTGTTGCGGCTCTGGCGCCTGGGCGATCAGGCGGGCACGGTCCGCTCGGTGCCGGGCTGGTTGCAGGCGGTCGCCACCAACCTCTGCCTGGACCGGTTGCGCCAGCGCAGCCGCCGGAGCGAGACGGATGACCTGGCGGAGGATCTGGCGGATGGGACCCCGGGCGCGGACGTGCTGGTCATGCAGGGCCAGGCGGCCCATTCCGCCCGGCAGGCGATCGCGCGGCTGCCGGACCGGCAGCGGGCCGCGATCGTGCTGACCTATTACGAGGAACTGTCCAACGCGGCGGCGGCCGACATGCTGGGCATGACCATCAAGGCATTCGAATCGCTGCTGTTCCGAGCCCGCTCCGCCCTGCGGCAGGAACTGTCGGGCATGCGGCAGGACGAACCGGAAGGGAGCGATCATGGCCATGGCTGATCCGCGCGAAGGCTTCACGGCCGAGGAACGCGCGCTGCTGGACAGCTTTGCCGTGCCCGCGCCCTCGGCGGAGTGGATGGATCGGGTCATGGCGGGGGTGAGCGGCGAAGCCGTGCCCCCTCTGCCACCGCGGCGCGCACCGGGTCGCGCGCCGCGGTGGCGGCAGGGCCTTTATGGGGCAGTGATCCTTTCGGGCACGGTCATGGTCACGGCTGCCGCAGCGGAGCGGGGCGTGTTCGGGCCCGCCGCGCAGCAGCAGGTTCAGGCCGTGGTGGCCGCAGCGCTGGCGCCGGTGGCCGGTGATCGCCCGTCCATCGCCCGACCGGCCCGCGCGCGCCCCGTGGCCGCCCCACCGGCCGCGCCGGAACCCGTCGCGGTTCCCTCCGCCGCACCCGGGCCGGAGCGGATCGCCCCGGTGATCGCGCGACTGCAGGCCAACCCGCAGACGGCGGCCAAGGTCAACCGCTACCTTGAACGGCGTGCCCGCCGGCAGGAGGCGCGCGGCGAGGCGCCCACGCCCCCGGACCTGGCCGAACTGGCCCGCCAGTACCGCCGCCTGCCCGAAGCCCGCAAACAGCGCCTGCGCCAGCAATTCCGGACCCTGCCGGCGGAGGATCAGGCGGAAATCCGCGCGATCCTCCGCGAATACCGCGCGGCCCGGCGCCAGCGAGGGTCGCAGGCCGGAAACCCGGCGACGGGGCCCGATGCGATCCCGATCATCGACCCGCCAACTGCGACAATCTATGACTGACCCGCGCTCATGGCGCGGCTTTCTGAGCCGTCCAACTCCACCCGTCGCCCCGCTCGGTCTATGATCACCCCATAGCGCCGCTCCGCCTCCAGCGAGCGATAGGCCAGGCCGCCGGTCTCGGGGCTCTCCCACTCCGGAATGGTCATCGGCTCCCCCGATGGCGACAGCCAGGCGCCCTCGCGCGGGAAGGCGGTGAAGCAGGGCACCCGCGCCGCGCGCCATGCCGCCAGCGCCGCCACATGGTCTTCCAGCGCGGTGTCACGATGGGTCCAGTCGAGCCAGGTCAGGGGGTTGTCCTGGCAATAGGCGTTGTTGTTGCCCTGCTGGCTGCGCCCGAATTCGTCCCCCGCCGTCAGCATGATCGTCCCGGTCGCGGCGAACAGCGTGCCGAGCATCGCGCGCAAGTCCGCGGCGCGGGCGGCCTGCACCGCCGGATCGCGGCTCGGCCCCTCTACGCCATGGTTCCAGCACACTTCGCCGCCGTGGCCGTCCCGGTTGTTCTCGCCGTTGGCCCAGTTGTGGCGGCCGGAGTAGGCCACCGTATCGGCCAGGGTGAAGCCATCGTGCGCGGCCAGGAAGTTGACGCTGCGACAGCCGTGTTCCGGATCGGCAGGCCCGAACAGGTCGGACGATCCGGCCAGGCGCGTGGCGAGCTGGCCCACCGTCACCGTGGCATCGCCGCGCCAGAAGCGGCGCACATCGTCGCGGAACCGGTCGTTCCATTCCAGCCAGTGCGGGGGGAACCCGCCCAACTGGTAGCCACCCGGGCCGATGTCCCAGGGTTCGGCGATCAGCACCCGATCGGCCAGCACCGGATCGGCGCCGATTTCGGCGAAGATCGGGGCCTGTCGGCTGAACCCCGGCCCGCGCGCCAGCACCGGGGCCAGATCGAAGCGGAACCCGTCGATGCCGCAGTGGCGGACGAAGTGGCGCAGGCTGTCCAGCACCAGCCCGCGGTTGTGGGCCTGGCCAAAGTCGATCGTGTTGCCGCAGCCCGTGTCGTTGACCAGGTCTCCGGCAGCGTCGTGGGCATAGGTCCCGCGCTGGTCCAGCCCGCGGAAGCTGAGCGTCGGGCCGAGCCGGTCGCTTTCGCCGGTGTGGTTGAACACCAGATCGAGCAGCACCCCGATCCCTTCGGCATGAAGCGCGGCGACCGTGTCGCGCAGTTCGGCCACGCCGCCGGGGCACAGGCCGGGATCGAGCGCCATCGGCACCACCGGGTTGTAGCCCCAGGCATTGGTCAGTCCCAGCGGCGGCAGGTGGCGCTCGTCGATCCAGGCGACGATTGGCATCAGCTCGACCGCGCTGACCCGCAGCTTGCGCAGATGGGCCAGGATCGCCGGATGGGCGAGCGCCGCCACCGTGCCGCGCAGGCTGGCCGGCACGTCCGGGTGGAGCATGGTCAGCGCGCGAACGTTGACCTCGTAGACCAGTCCCCCACGGGTGAACATCGGCGGGCGGGGCGACAGCTCGGGCAGGGCAGGCGGCACCACGGCCCGGGGCACCAGATCGGCGGTGTCCACTCCATACTGGCCCAGCCGTGGATCGTAGCGGAACCGGCGGTCGAGCGTGACCGCACGCGGATCGACCAGCAGCTTGGCCGGATTGAACCACAGGCCGGCATCGGGCGCATAGGTTCCCGCCGCGCGCAGGCCATAGCGCGTGCCGGGACCGGCCGCGGCATGGTCCAGCACCCAATCCGCCCCATCGCGGGCCATGGGCAGCGGCGTCTCCCGATCACCCTCGAACAGGCAGAGCCAGACCTGGCCCGCCTCGGGGGCGCGGACCCGGAACCGGGTCATGCCACCAACTGGCGATAAAGCGCGGCATAGGCCGCGCCGCTGCGCGCCCACGAAAAGTCCTGGGCCATGCCGGCGCGCTGCAGCGCCTGCCAGTCTTCGGGGCAACGCCACAGCGCCAGGGTGCGGTCGAGCGCGGCCTTGAGCGCGGCAGGATGGACCCCGTCGAACTGGACGCCGGTCGCCGCGCCGATCGCCAGGGCCGCGACATTGGCGTCGATCACCGTATCGGCCAGCCCGCCGGTCCGCGCGACCACGGGCACGCAGCCGTAACGCAGGCCATAAAGCTGGGTGAGCCCGCAGGGTTCGAACCGGCTGGGCACCAGGATCGCGTCGCCGCCCGCCTGCATGCGGTGGGACAGCGCTTCGTCATAGCCGATGCGCACCCCGATCCGGCCGGGATGGCGCGCGGCGGCGGCGTGAAAGCCCGCCTCCAGCGCGGCATCCCCGCTGCCGAGCAGGGCCAGCCGTCCGCCCAGCCAGACCAGGTGGTCCAGCGCTTCCAGCAGGACATCCATGCCCTTTTGCCAGGTCAGCCGGCTCACAACGATGAACAGCGGGCCGTCCCCCGCCTCCAGCCCGAATTCGGCTGCCAGCGCGGCGCGGTTGGCGGACCGGTCCGGCAGGGTTGCGGCGGTGTAGCGGGCAGCGATGGCGGGATCGGTTTCCGGGTTCCATTCCGCCCCGTCGATCCCGTTGACGATCCCGTGGACCGCCTGACCGCGGGCGCGGATCAGTCCATCCAGCCCCATGCCGAATTCGGGCTGGCGGATCTCGCGGGCATAGGTCGGGCTGACCGTGGTGATCGCCTGGGCGCTTTCCAGCCCGGCCTTAAGCAGCCCCACCCCGCCGTGATATTCGACCCCGTCCATCGCCCAGGCCTGGCGCGGGAGGCCCAGTTGGGGGAACACCTCGGCCGGGAAATAGCCCTGGAAGGCCATGTTGTGGATCGTCATGACCGCGGGAACCGGCTTGCTGCCGGCCACCGGGGCAAAGCGCAGATAGGCCGGAGCCAGCCCGGCCTGCCAGTCGTGCGCGTGGAGCAGGTCGAAGCGCAGGCCCTTGGCCGCGCCGCCCGCGACATCGGCGGCCGCGCGGGCGAAAGCGGCGAACCGGCGCCAGTTGTCGGGCCAGTCGTGCCCGGCATCGTCGCCATAGGGGCGGCCGGGCCGGTCGAACAGGTGCGGGGCGTCCAGCACCAGCATCGCGTCCCTGGCCAGCAGCCGCGCCGGGCCGCCGAACAGGTCGGCCCACTTGTGCGCGGTGCGCGGCCGCTTGCCCAGCCGGGCCAGCACGTCGCGGTAACCCGGGATCAGCGTGGTGGCCGCCACCCCGTGCGGGGCGAGGGCGGCGGGCAGCGCTCCCGCCACATCGGCAAGACCACCGGTCTTGACCCATGGCACCGCTTCGGAGGCGACGGAGAGGACGCGGATGGGGGGGGATGTCATGATGCGAGAAGCCCCATAGAACAGCTAAATCCAATGGTTCGTCGCCCCTGCGCAGGCAGGGGCCTAACCCAATCAGTCCGAACGCGATAGGTCGGCGGAGATGGGCGATGTTGGATTGGGCCCCTGCCTGCGCAGGGGCGACGTGCCGATTGCATGGAGAGCACGTTCCGCCAGATCGTTGGAGCCAATCGCCTCCTGCTCGGACCAGACAGCTGACATCGCCCTTACGCTGTCAGCCGCTGGATCATCGCCTTGTTGATCAGGCAGACCCCGCTTTCGGTCCGGCGGAAGCGCTGGGCGTCGAGCACCGGGTCCTCGCCCACCACCAGGCCTTCGGGGATGCGCACTCCGGTGTCCAGGATCACCTTGGACAGGCGGGCGCCGCGGCCGATGTTGCAATAGGGCAGGATCACCGCCTCGTCGACGCTGGACCAGGACCCCATCTTGACCCCGGTGAACAGCAGCGAGCGCTTGGCCAGCGCGCCCGAGACGATGCAGTCCTGGCTGATCAGCGACGAGATCGCATGGCCCCGCCGGCCGTCCTCGTCGTGGACGAACTTGGCCGGGGCGGCGACGATCTGGTCGGTCCAGATCGGCCAGTCGCGATCGTACATGTTGAGCTTGGGGACCGTGTCGGTCAGATCGAGGTTGGCCTCGAAATAGGCGTCAAGCGTGCCGACATCGCGCCAGTATTCGCCGATCTGCTCGGCGGCGCGGATGCACGAATCGGTGAAGCGGTGCGCCACGGCCTTTCCGTGCTTGACGATGTAGGGGATGATGTCCCCGCCGAAATCGCGCGAGGATTCCGGATCCTCTGCATCGCGGCGCAACTGTTCGAACAGGAACTTCGTTTCGAACACATAGATGCCCATCGAAGCCAGCGAGTGCTCGGGATCGCCGGGGATGGTCGGCGGATCGGCGGGCTTCTCGACGAAGGCGGTGATCACGTCGTGCTGGTCGACCGCCATCACGCCGAAGCCGGTGGCATCCTTCTTGGGGACGATCAGGCACCCGATCGTCACGTCCGCGCCCGAGTCGACGTGCTGCTGCAGCATCAGCTCGTAGTCCATCTTGTAGATGTGGTCGCCGGCCAGGATGACCATGTATTTGGGCGCGTAGCTTTCGATGATGTCGATGTTCTGGAACACCGCATCGGCCGTGCCTTCGTACCAGTGCAGCTCGGAAATGCGCTGGCTGGCGGGCAGGATATCGAAGCTTTCGTTGCGTTCCGGGCGCATGAAGTTCCAGGCGCGCTGCATGTGGCGGATCAGCGAATGCGCCTTGTACTGCGTGGCCACGCCGATGCGGCGGATGCCCGAATTGATCGCGTTGGACAGGGCAAAGTCGATGATCCGGCTGACCCCGCCGAAATAGACCGCCGGCTTGGCGCGGTTGTCCGTCAGCTCCTTCAGCCGGCTGCCCCGGCCTCCGGCGAGCACATAGGCCATGGCATCGCGCGCCAGCGGCCGTCCTGTCACATCCCGCATCCCGATTCTCCCGTTATGAGCCGGTCCATTCGAACATCAGTGTCGCCAGTGGCGGCAGTGTGACGGTTGCGCCGCCGTTCGCCGCCGTGATTCCGCCCAGGTTGCCCACGCCGCTGCCGCCATAGATCGCGGCGTCGGTGTTCAGCACCTCGCGCCAGCGCCCGTCGTGCGGCAGGGGCAGGTGGTAGCCTTCGCGCACCGCGGGCGTCATGTTGCTGATCACCGCCACCGGCGCCGCGCCCGGCGCCTGCCGCAGCCAGGCGAAGACCGACCGGGCGGCATCGTCCACCACCAGCCAGGCAAAGCCTTCGCCCTCGCAATCGCGGGCGTGAAGGGCGGGCAAGTCGCGGTAGACCCGGTTCAGATCGCGCACCAGGTGGCGCACCCCTTCGTGCGCCGGGGCCTTGCGAAGGTCCCAGTCGAGCGCGCGGGCCTCGCTCCATTCGCGTCGCTGGGCGAATTCCTGGCCCATGAACAGCAGCTTTTTGCCGGGATAGCCCCACATCAGCCCGTAATAGGCGCGCAAGTTGGCGAACTGCTGCCAATCGTCCCCGCTCATCTTGCCCAGCAGCGATCCCTTGCCGTGGACCACCTCGTCATGGCTCAGCGGCAGGACGAAGTTCTCGCTGAAGGCATAGACCAGCCCGAAGGTGATCTCGTCATGGTGATGGCACCGGTGGATCGGATCGCGCGCCATGTACTTCAGCGTGTCGTGCATGAAGCCCATGTTCCACTTGAACCCGAACCCCAGCCCGCCCTCGTGGACCGGCTGCGAGACCCCGGGCCAGGAGGTCGATTCCTCGGCGATGGTCATCACCCCCGGGGTGCTGGCGTAAAGCGCCTTGTTCATGGCGCGCAGGAATTCGACCGCTTCCCAGTTCTCGCGCCCGCCGTCCGGGTTCGGGATCCATTCGCCCGCGGCGCGCGAATAGTCGCGGTAGAGCATCGAGGCGACGGCATCCACGCGCAGTCCGTCGACATGATAGCGTTCGGCCCAGAACAGCGCGTTGTTGACCAGGTAGCTCGCCACCTCGCGGCGGCCGAAGTTGTAGATCGCGGTGTTCCAGTCCGGGTGGAAGCCCAGCCGCGGGTCCTCGTGCTCGTACAGGGCGGTGCCATCGAAGCGCGCAAGGCCGTGCGCGTCGGTGGGGAAGTGGGCCGGCACCCAGTCCAGCAGCACGCCCACCCCGGCGCGGTGCGCGCCGTCGACGAACCGGGCAAAGCCTTCCGGATCGCCGTGGCGGGCGGTTGGGGCATAAAGCCCGGTGGTCTGGTAGCCCCAACTGGGATCGTAGGGATGCTCGCTGACCGGCAGGAATTCGATATGGGTGAAGCCCAGGTCGACCACGTAAGGGATCAGCTCTTCGGCCAGCCGGTCCCAGGTCAGGAACCAGTCCCCGGCGTCACGGTCCCACGATCCGGCATGCACCTCGTAGATCGAGATGGGCTGGCGGCGGGGGTCGACGCTGGCCCAGTGGGCGCGGTGCGCCTCGTCGCCCCATTTGGGCTTGCCGGGATTGATCGTCAGCGATGCGGTCTTGGGCCGGATCTCGGCGGCGAAGGCGAAGGGATCGGCCTTCAGCGGCTGCACCGTCCCGTCGGGCCCGACGATCCGGTACTTGTAGGCGCGCCATTCGCCCAGATCGGGCACGAACAGTTCCCACACCCCGGTATCGGCCCGGTGGCGCATCGGGTGGCGGCGATGGTCCCAGTCGTTGAAATCGCCGACCACCGAAACCAGCCGGGCATTGGGCGCCCAGACCGCGAAATGGACGCCGCGCGCGCCTTCATGGGTGATCAGGTGCGCGCCCAGCTTGTCGAACAGGCGCAGGTGCGATCCCTCGGCGATCAGGTAATCGTCCATCGGGCCCAGCACCGGGCCGAAGGAATAGGGATCGGTCACCCACCAGGCATGGTCGCCCGCGGCGCAGCGGTACTTCAGCGGCTGCCGCGGGCCGGTGATGAAGCCTTCGAACAGGCCGCCGTCGTGCGTGCGGGTGAGCACGCCCAGCGCGTCCCCCGCCAGGTTGTGCGCCTCGGCCGTTTCGGCGCCGGGCAGGATCGCGCGGGCAAAGGTGCCCTTCGGGCCCTCGTGCGCGCCCAGCAGCGAGAAGGGATCGGCATGGCTGCCATCGAGAAGCGCGGCGATGGCGGCCTTGCCGGGCTTCACTTCACGCCCCAGATGTCCCGGGCATATTCCCCGATCGTGCGGTCGGACGAGAACCAGCCGACATTGGCGATGTTGCGGATCGCGCTGGCCCGCCAGGCCGGCTGATCGTTCCAGTAGGCATCGACCCGGCGCTGGGCCGCGGCATAGGCATCGAAATCGGCGGCGATCATGAACCAGTCATGGTCATGGATCCCGCCGATCAGATCGCGGTAGCGGTCCGGATCGTCCGGCGAGAACACGCCCGAGGCAATCGCCGACAGCGCCTGCTGCAACTCGCGCGAGGCGGCGATGATCTCGCCCGGCCGATAACCCTCGGCGCGGCGCTGCTCGACCTCGTCGGCGGTCAGCCCGAAAATGAAGATGTTGTCGTCCCCCACCCGGTCCTTGATCTCGACATTGGCGCCGTCGAGCGTACCGATGGTCAGGGCCCCGTTCAGCGCGAACTTCATGTTGCCCGTGCCCGATGCCTCCATCCCGGCGGTGGAGATCTGTTCGGACAGGTCGGCCGCGGGGATGATCCTCTCGGCCAGGCTGACGTTGTAATTGGGCACGAAGACCACCTTCAGCAGCCCGCCGACCGAGGGATCGGAGTTGACCCGCCGGGCGATGTCGTTGGCCAGTTTGATGATCAGCTTGGCGTTATGATAGCTGGGCGCGGCCTTGCCCCCGAAGATCTTGACGCGCGGCACCCAGTCCCGCTCCGGATGGCTGCGGATCTGGTCATAGAGCGCCACGGTCTCGACCAGGTTGAGCAACTGGCGCTTGTATTCGTGGATGCGCTTGATCTGCACGTCGAACAGGGCATCGGGATCGAGCCGGACCCCCATGAGGTCCTTGAGATGGCGGGCGAGGGCGACCTTGTTGGAGCGCTTCACCTCGGCCACGCGTTCGCCCAGCACGGCATCGCCGGCGAGGGCCTTGAGCGCGGAGAGCTGTTCGGCATCGTCGAGGAACGCATCGCCGATGGCGTCGCGGATCACCCCGGTCAGGCCCGGATTGCATTGCTGAAGCCACCGCCGCGGGGTGACCCCGTTGGTCTTGTTGTTGATCTTGCTGGGATAAAGCGCGTGAAGATCGGCGAAGACCGTGGTCTTCATCAGATCGGTGTGCAGCGCGGCCACCCCGTTGACCGAATGGGCGCCGACGAAGGCCAGGTTGGCCATCCGCACCCGCCGCTCGCCGCCCTCGTCGATCAGGCTGATCGCGGCGATGGCGCGATCGTCCATCCCGGCCTTGCGCGCTTCGCGCAGCACGCGGCTGTTGATCGCATAGACGATCTGCATGTGCCGCGGCAGCAGGCGCTCGAACAGGGGCAGCGGCCAGGATTCCAGCGCTTCGGGGAGCAGGGTGTGGTTGGTGTAGGCGATGGCCCGCCGGGTCACGTCCCAGGCTTCGTCGAACTCCAGCCCGTGGACGTCGACCAGCAGCCGCACCAGTTCGGCCACGGCGACCGAGGGGTGCGTGTCGTTGAGCTGGATCGCGGCCTGGTCGGGCAGGGTGCGCACATCGCCGTGGAACTGGACGTGGCGGCGCATGATGTCCTGGATCGACGCGGCGGAGAAGAAGTATTCCTGCCGCAGCCGCAGCTCCTGCCCGGCCGGGCTGGAATCGGCGGGGTAGAGCACCCGCACCAGCGCATCGGCGCGGACCTCGTCGGCCAGCGCGCCGAAGTGATCGCCGGCGTTGAACGCGTCGAGCTTGATCGGCTCGAGCGCGGTCGCGGTCCACAGCCGCAGCGTGTTGACCCGCGCGCCCCGCCAGCCGACCACCGGGGTATCGACCGCGCTGGCCTCGATCTGTTCGGCGGGCTTCCATTCCACGCCTTCGCCGGTCTCGACCACCTCGCCGCCGAAGCCGACCCGGTAAGCGCTTTCCCGGCGGTCGAATTCCCAGGGATTGCCGTGGGCCAGCCAGGTCTCCGGCCGCTCCACCTGCCAGCCGTCGACGATGCGCTGGCGGAACATGCCGTTCACATAGCGGATGCCATAGCCGTAGGCCGGGATGTCCAGCGTCGCCAGGCTCTCCATGAAGCAGGCGGCCAGCCGGCCCAGCCCGCCGTTGCCCAGCGCCGCATCGGGTTCCAGGTCTTCCAGCACCGACAGGTCCAGCCCATGCTCGCGCAGGGCCTTTTCCATGTCCCGGGTCAGGCCCATGTTGGCCAGGGCATCGCGCAGCAGCCGCCCGATCAGGAATTCCAGGCTGAGGTAATAGACCCGCTTGCCCTTGGTCTCGTAAGTCCGGCGGGTCGTGGCGATCCAGCGATCGATGATCTTGTCGCGCAGGGCCAGGACGGTCGCGTTGAACCAGTCGTGCGGCTTGGCGGCCAGTTCGTCCTTGCCGACCCGGTGGCGCAGGACGTCAAGGATCAGCGCATCCAGGTGGGCGACGGACGAATTGGGATCAAGGGTCACGACGGGCTCCGTTGCATCGGCAACCCGCACGGCGGGTGGCATGGGTCGGGGTCCTCTCCTGCTGCGACCCGGTTCACGTTGTCCTCCCTGGGGAGACGCCGGCATCGTTCTTGTCTCGCCAGACGAGCCTAGGCGAGCATCGCCCGGTTCGACAAGTTTTCTGATGAAGCGGTGCATACCAATTCAGCTTGGTGCAGCGCAGCAAGCTGGCATGGTCGATCCCGGTTCAACAGAAAGACAGTCATGACCGATCCCGAATGGGGCCCTGCGGAGTGGTGGCGGGGGGCCGCGATCTACCAGGTCTATCCCCGCAGCTTCCGCGATACCAATGGCGACGGGATCGGCGATCTGGCGGGCATTGTCGCCGGGCTGGACCACATTGCCGCGCTGGGCGTCGACGCCTTGTGGATCTCGCCCTTCTTCACTTCGCCGATGCGCGATTTCGGTTACGACGTGGCGGACTATTGCGCGGTCGATCCGATGTTCGGGACCCTGGCCGATTTCGACGCGGTGATCGCCAAGGCCCATGGGCTGGGGTTGAAGGTGATCATCGATCAGGTCTTCGCCCACACGTCCGACCAGCATGCCTGGTTCGCGGCCAGCCGCGGCGCGCGTGAGGGGGACAAGGCCGACTGGTACGTCTGGGCCGATCCGCGGCCCGACGGCTCTCCCCCGAACAACTGGCAATCGGTGTTCGGCGGTCCCGCCTGGACCTGGGACGCGCGGCGCGGCCAGTACTACATGCACACGTTCCTGCGCGAGCAGCCCCAGCTCAACGTGGCCAACCCGGTCGTGCAGGACGCGCTGCTGGCGGCGGCGCGGTTCTGGCTGGAGCGCGGGGTCGACGGGTTCCGGCTGGACGCGCTGAACCACGCGATGCACGATCCGCTGCTGCGCGACAATCCGCCGGCACCGGACGATGGCCGGGTGCGCAGCCGCCCGTTCGATTTCCAGATCAAGCGCTATTCGCAATCGCAGCCGGGCATGATCCCCTTCGTCGAGCGCATCCGCGCGCTCTGCGACGAGTTCGGCGCGATCCACCTGGTGGCCGAAATCGGCGGGGACGATCCGCTGCCTGAAATGAAGGCCTACACCGCCGGCCCGGCCCGGCTGTCGAGCGCTTATGGCTTCGATTTCCTCTATGCGCCCGAGCTGACCCCGGCGATGATCGTGCGGGCCATGGGGCACTGGCAGGGGCTGCCCGGCGCCGATGGCCTGGCCGAGGGCTGGCCAAGCTGGGCCTTCGAGAACCACGATGCGCCGCGCGCGGTCTCGCGCTGGTGCGCTCCCGAGCACCGCGACGCCTTCGCGCGGATGAAGATCGCGCTGCTGGCGGCCCTGCGCGGCAACATCATCGTCTACCAGGGCGAGGAACTGGGGCTGGAGCAGGACGAGATCGCGTTCGACCAGTTGCAGGACCCCGAAGCGATTGCCAACTGGCCGCTGACCCTTTCGCGCGATGGCGCCCGCACGCCCCTGCCATGGCGCGACGAGCCCGGCGGCGGCTTCACCACCGGAACGCCCTGGTTGCCGCTGGGCAAGGCCAACCGGGGGCGGGCCGTGGCCGCGCAGGAGGCCGACGAGGGTTCGCTGTTGCACCACACCCGGCGGGTGCTGGCGTTGCGGCAGGCCAGCCGGGCGCTGCGTATGGGGACGTTCCGGCTGTTGGCGGCCGACGCCGCGCTGCTGTATTTCGAGCGGCATTGCGACGGGGAGCGTGTGGTCTGTCGGTTCAACCTGTCGGACGCGCCGGTGGCCAGCGAGGTTTCGGCCGGCAAGGTCCTGCTGGCGAGCGGGGCCAGTTCCGCCGAGCTGGCGTCCTATGGTTTCGAGTGGCGGCGCGTCTGAGCCTTCGGGCGACAATCCTGCTCATCACGCCACCCCGCTGAGGCGCAGCCCGAGCGGGGTGGTGGGGCTTTCGGCGAGCCTTGAGGTCGATCGACCGTGGCACGGCCGCTATCCCGCGGAGCCCGCTCACCCCAGCGCCGCGATCTGCCCCGCCACGGCCACCAGCCGGCGCGCCTGCTCAAGATGCAGCAGCTCGGCCATCTTGCCGTCGACCTGGATCGCGCCCTTGCCGGCGTTCTCGGGCAGGGCGAAGGCGGCGATGATCGCCTCGGCGCGGGCCAGTTCGGCGGGGGAGGGGGAGAACACCGCGTTGCAGGGTTCGATCTGGGCGGGATGGATCACCGTCTTGCCATCGAACCCCAGCATCAGGCCCTGGGCCGCCTCGGCGCTGAAGCGGTCGAGGTCGTGGAATTCGTTGCAGACGCCGTCGAGCAGGGCCAGCCCATGGGCGCGTCCGGCACAGACCGCCTGGGTCAGGATCGCCACGAAGGCCGCGCGGTCCGGCGTCAACTGCGCGCGCATCTCCTTGGCCAGATCATTGGTGCCCATCATCCACAGCGAGAGCCGGGTCGAAGCGGCCAGCGCCGCGATCGGGAACAGGTTGCCCACTGCGGTGCAGGTCTCGATCATCGCCCAAAGCTGCAGGCCCGGCGGTGCGGCGGCCAGGGCAGCCTCGCAAGCCAGGATATCGGCCGGGGTGGAAATCTTGGGGACCACCACCGCATCGGCGCCGCTGGTGGCGATGGCGGCCAGGTCCTCGGCGCCCCACGGCGTGTCGAGCCCATTGGCCCGGATCGCCACCTCGCGCGGGCCGAACCCGCTCTCGCGCACCGCCGCCACGGCGGCGGACCGGGCCTCGGCCTTCCATTCGGGCGCAACCGCGTCCTCAAGGTCCAGCATCACCACGTCGGCGGGCAAGGTCCGCGCCTTGGCCAGGGCCTTGGCATTCGAGGCGGGCAGGTAGAGCGCGCTGCGGCGGGGACGGTCGGGAGCGATCATGGCAGGTCCGAAAAAGCGGGGGATCAGGGCAGGAGGCCCGGCCCCTTGGAGCTGGCCCGGGGCACCAGGCGAACCGGCACGCGCCGTTCGTCGCTGGGCGTGCCGGCGATCTGCTTGAGCAGCTTGTCGACCAGCATGGTCCCGGCCGACTGGAAGTCCGGCTCGACCGAGGTCAGCGGCGGGATGGCATAGGCGCCCGAACGGATGCCGTCGAAGCCGACCACGCCGACCTGCCCGGGCACCGCGATGCCCCGTTCGTGCAGCTCCAGCAGGACGCCCAGCGCGATCTGGTCGCACACGACGAAGATCGCGTCGAACGGCTCGCCGCTGGCGATCAGATCGGACACCGCCTTGCGGCCCTGCTCCTCACGCGGCAGGCTTTCGTCGATCTCCACCGCGCGGGTCGGCAGGCCCTCCTCGCGCATGCGGGCGACATGGCCGTCGTAGCGCTCCTTGAACTGGCGCTGGGGCGAATGGTCGGAGGTGATGCAGGCGATCCGGCGATAGCCGTTGGCGATCAGGTGACCGGTGGCCAGCCGCGCGCCTTCCTGGTTGTCGGCACGGATCCAGTCGAGCCCTTCGTCGAACGGCGATCCCCAATAGACGATGTGCGCCCCGTTCTCGCCGATCTCGCGGAAATAGTTCCAGGCGGTGCGGTTGGCGGTGGTGCCGATCACGATCAGGCCATCGGCCTTGCGCTGTTCCTCGTAGCGGCCCGACAGGGTCTCGGCCGCGTCCTGGAATGAGACCAGCGTCTCGTGCCCCCGGCTCGAGGCGGCCGCGCAGATCGCGCCCAGCAGGGAGAAGTAGAACGGATTGACGTCCTTATGATCCTCGCCCTCGCGGCTGATCACCACCACGGCCAGCGTGCCGGTGCGGCCGGTGCGCAGGCGCGCGGCGTTCTCGTCGATGTGATAGTTCAGCTCGGCGGCGGCGGCGAGCACGCGCGTCCGGGTCGGCTCGCTGACCACGGGATCGCCGGCCAGGGCACGCGATACGGTGGACTGGCTGACCCCGGCCAGCGCGGCGACGTCGAACGATGTAACCCTGTGCTGTCGCATGGCTGCTGCTGAAAAACCCCTTGGCGGTCTGACTAGAGCAGGTGCGGCCCGAGTGCCAGCAGCATCTTGCCATCGATGGCATCCCCGCGGGCCCGGCGTTCGGCGATGAATGCGGGCAGGGTGTCGATCGGGACGAGGTGCACGGTGATGTCCTCTCCGGGCACGCCGCCACCCTGGCCGACCCGGACCAGATCGTGGGCCCTGAGGAGGGTGTAGCTTTCGCTGACCATGCCGGGGGAGGACCAGAACTCGCCGATCACCTCCATCCGCCCGGCGCGATAGCCGGTCTCCTCCTCCAGCTCGCGCGCGGCCGCCGTCGTGGCGTCCTCGCCCTCGCTCCCGTCGTCATCGCCGATCAGGCCGGCGGGCAGTTCGATGCAGGGGCGACCCAGCGGCACGCGGAACTGCTCGACCAGGACCAGTTCCCGCGATGGCGTCAGGGCCAGGATCACCGCGGCGCGGATGCCGCGGGCGCGGCCGACATACTCCCACTGACCCCTGACCTTGGCGGTGATGTAACGGCCTTCCCAGACAATCTGCTCCTGCGGGTCATCGGTCATGGTTGGGGCTTCACACCTCGATCAGTCGGTCCGGCAACTCGTTACGATCATCCTCGGACCGTGGGAAGTGTTCGGCGAGGACCAGGCCGACCTGGCCGATTGCCGCTATCAGCCCATCGGCCATGCGCCCGGCCTTGATCTCCACCAGCATCGCGGCAAGGGCTGCCCCCCAGATATCGGCGGGCACCTTTCCGGCGATGGTCTCGTCGGCGACGATCTCGGCCCGGTGTTCGGCCATGCTCAGATAGATCAGAACTCCGGTTCGCCCGGTGGTGCGGCGCTCGGCGCCGATGCGGAACGCGGCGAGGGCGCGGGCATGGACCCGGCGGTGGCGGATCGGGGCCGGGGTCAGGGCCAGCCGCAAGGGACGCCACAGCAGCAGCAGCCAGGCCCCGGTGAACCCCAGCGCCGCGACCAGCGCGGCCACCCCGAACAGCTTGCCGGCGGGCCACTCCTGCGCCCAGGCCCCGGTCAGCCGATCGTACGCCCCCAGGGCGAAGTCCGGGAACAGGGCCAGGGCGATCAGCCCGGCCAGCCCCAGGAACGCCGCCCAGGCGATCGCGACGTCGTCATAGTCGTCGGACGATGCGGCGAGGATGGTCACGATCTCGCCCGAGGTGCTGGCCTCGGCCGCGGTCACGGCGGCTGCGACCCGCGCGCGCTCCCCATCGGTCATCGAAACGGTCGCGGCCATGTCACCAACTCCCCGATGCGCCGCCGCCGCCGAAGCTGCCGCCGCCGCCCGAAAATCCACCGCCGCCACCGAAGCCGCCGCCGCCGCCCCAGTCGTCGTCCCGACCGCCCCAGCCGCCTCCGCCGCGGCTGCCGCGGGACAGGCCGTCGAGCACGTTGAACAGGATCAGCGGTCCCAGGCCGCTGCCGCTGTCATAGCGGCGGCCGCGAAAGGCGCCGCGCAGGGCAGGCAGGACGAAGAACACGATGATCACCAGGACGAACAGGACATGGCCGGGATCGACCCCCGAGTCCCGTCGGCGCTGGGTCACCTGCCGGTCGGCCGTCTGGGCCTGCTGGGCGGCCTCCTGCGGCGAGAGGCTGAGCTGCTGGATCAAGGCATCGACGCCGGCCTCGATCCCGCCCGGCATATCGCCGGCCTTGAAGCGGGGCACGATCTGCTGTTGGATGATCAGTGTGGACAGGCCGTCGGTGATGGTCCCTTCGAGCCCGTAGCCGACCTCGATCCGCACCTTCCGTTCCTTGGGTGCGACGATCAGGATGATCCCGGTGTTCTTGTCCTTCTGGCCGATGCCCCAGGTGCGGCCGAGCTGATAGCCGTAGTCGGCGATGTCATAGCCCTGCAGATCGCCCAGGGTGGCCACCACCAGTTGGCGCCCGGTCTGCTGTTCCAGCGCGGCCAGCTTCTGGTCCAGGCGAGCCGCCTCGTCGGCGGGGATGATCCCCGCCGCATCGACCACCCGCCCGGTCAGGGGCGGGAAGGTCGGCTCGGCCCGTGCCGCCGGAACGCCCAGCAGCAGCGCCGCGAGCAGGCACAACAGGGCGAGCCAGGCCCCGGGCCTGGCCGAACCGTGGGCTCGGCGCCCGCTCACGCCGGGCATCGCCCGCGCCCCTTCGTCAGAGCTTGCCTTCAAGGCTGGGCGCCGCCTCGGCCCCCGGCGTCACCGCCTGGTAGGGGACCATCGGCTTGGCGCCATAGATCACCTTGGCGCCGATCACCGCCGGGAAGGTGCGGATCGTGGTGTTGTACTGCTGGACTGCGCCGTTGTAGTCGCGGATCGCCACGCGGATGCGGTTCTCCTGGCCTTCGAGCTGGCTCTGCAGCATCTGGTAATTGGTGATGCTCTTCAACTCGGGATAGGCCTCGGTGTTCGCCAGCAGCCGTCCGAACCCGCCGAGGCTGGACGAGAGCTGGTTCTGCGCGTCCTGGAAGGCCTTCATCTTGGCCGGATCCTTCAGGTCATCGGCCGAGATCTGGATCGAGCTGGCCTTGGCCCGCGCCTCGGTGACGCCCACCAGGATGCCCTTTTCCTGCTCGGCCGCGCCCTTGGCCACGGCGGCGAGGTTGGGAATCAGGTTGGCCCGCTCCTGGAACGCGGCCTGCACGTCTGCCCACTTGGCCTTGGCGGCCTCCTCCTGCGTGGGGATGGTGTTCACCCCGCACCCGGCAAGGCTGAGCGCGGCGGCGGTGGCGAAGGCATAACGGTAGGTGGCGCGACGGGACACGGCGAACATCGGTCAGAACCTCCTCAGGCCGCTCCGCCCGATCGGTGGGCGGATCGCGGTGTGGCACATAGATAATACGCCAAGCGTCACCTACAAGCGCAGACGAATGTAGGGGAATGTAAAGACCTTGGAAGCGGAATTGCGATCGGTGCCGCACCGGCTAAGAACAACCCCGAGACAACAAGGGAGCAAGGCAGCATGCTTGGGGAGTTCAAGGCATTCATCGCGCGCGGCAACGTGCTGGATCTGGCGGTCGGCGTGATCATCGGCGCGGCCTTCGGCAAGATCGTCAGTTCGTTGACCGATGACGTCCTGATGCCGGTGATCGGCTGGATCACGGGGGGAATCGATTTCTCCAACCGCTTCATCGTGCTGGGTGCCGTACCCGCCGACTACACCGGATCGCTGGGGGACTATGCGGCGCTGAAGAAGGCCGGGGTGGCCATGCTCGGCTATGGCTCGTTCATCACCGCGATCATCAACTTCGTGATCATGGCCTTCGTCATCTTCCTGATCGTGCGCCAGGCCAACAAGGTGCTGGTCAAGCCGGCCGAGCCCGCCGCGCCCGCCGGGCCGAGCGAGGTCGAACTGCTGGCCGAAATCCGCGACGCCCTGAAGAAGGGCTGATCCGGCCCCTGTACGGGGCAGGCTGGAGCCGCAGGAGGGCGGGGCGCAAGTCCCGCCCTTTTCTTTTGCCTCGTCCCTCCCTATATCCGCTTTCGCCGGGTTCGCCCGGCTATGATGATAAACTGCGGCGTGGAATAGGCGCAGCGGACCCGGGGGCGGTACCCGGCGGCTCCACCATCAGCCTCGCTTTCCGCGGGGTCGTTGACGGGGCCGAACTAGGATCGACGTGTGTTCAAAGGCGCTGTTTTCATCCGGGCTGAGTAACCCGTTAAAGGCTCAAAACCCATAAGTGCCAACGACAACGAAGCACTTGCTCTCGCTGCGTAATTCTAGGGGCTAACGCCCTGAAGTTACAAGGTTAGAACGCGGTCGGACCGACCGGGCAACAGAACGGATTCCAGCGGCTTGGGGGGTGCCGGGCAACAGAAACCCCCTACTTTCCCCCGTCCTCCGGAACAGACTTGCGAGCGTCCCGCTCGGCCTGTTCGTAACGCAGGCAGTCCAGGATCTTGGCCCCGGCCATGAACACCGCTCCGGTGGTGGCCAGGAACAGCAGCTTGCCGCCGGTGCCCGGATACTGTTCAAGGTAGTGGGCTCCGCGCGCCGTGCCACCCAGCGCCAGGGCATAGATGATCATGAACGCTTCGATCCGCGTCTTGATCACGAACAATCGGCCAATCTTGCCCAGCATGCGCACTCGGTCCCACCCTGTCTGGCCGCTGTAGACCAGATCATCGTGAACAGAGCAACGTTCGTGCCAGTGGCGGAACCGCAGGGCCTACGATGGTTACCGCCGAATGAATTGTAAACCTTACCGACAAGGCAAGGATTGCCGCAGCGTCGCGAGGCGCCCGGCGGGCGGGTCAGAAGGTGATCTGGACCCGCAACGTGGTCTGCACCGCCGTATGGGTGGGCATCGCCTCACCGGTCTGCCGGATGATCTGGAGATCGGGCTGCAGGGTCAGATGCGGCAGGATCTCATCGGAATAGGTCAGCTCGACCGCGGACTCGGTGTGCCAGGCCGGCTCTCCGGCCGCCGCCTGGGCGGCCCGGAACTCGCCGGAGGTTCCGGCATGGTGCAGGCCCACGGAAAAGGCGCTGGCATCGCGGCCGACAATGGCCGGGGTGACGAGCAGGCCGGTCTGGAGGGCGCGGGCGAAGGGCTGAGTCAGGCCGCGGGCCAGGCCGCCGCGCAGGAAGCCCGTCACCGCGCGCTTGCCACCTTCCGCCAGCTTCGCCTCGGCCATGGCATAGACGCCGGCCGGCTTCTCGCGCAGCGGCGATCCGTCCGGCGCCAGCGAGATCAGCGCGTCGCGGGCCTGGGTGAAGGTCCAGCCGCCCAGGCTGACCCGCAGGCGCTGTCCGGTACCCACCTCCCCGGCGACCAGCAGCCCGTCGGCAAAGCTCAGGTCGACCCCGCCGGGATCGCCGAAGGTCTGGACCCGGGCGTTGGACACCACCACCTGGGCATAGCCCCCGGACTGGTTGAACGCGGTGCGCAGGCGGGCGGCGAGGGCCGAGCTGGGGAAGGTGGAGGGGCCGGCCGGACCGCTCGAGGCGAATTCCGAGCTGATCCCGAAGGTGGGCGAAAGCAGCACCGCGGCGGATTCGGTGGTGTTGAACTCGCTGTTCACGTCATAGAGCCCGACGCGCAGGGTGGCCGGGCCGAAGGCCTGTTCGCCCCACGCCTCGTACAGCCGGACCGCGGCCCGCCCCACTTCGATGTTGTTCACCCCCTGCAGCGTCCCGCCCGCATCGTTGGGGCGCAGCCCCCGGTTGTTCAGCACGGTGACGTGCAGCACGCTGCCGCGCAGCCCGGCCAGCTTGTCGAGGTCGGCGTCCAGCGAGAGCTCGAGATTGTCGAGGTAGCGCAGCTTGGCGTCGCTGCCGCCGGAAGCCGTGGCGCTGGTATCGGCCGTGTAGGTGACCGCAAGATCAAGCCCCTCCCGGGCCTCGACCGGATCGGCCAGGCCGAACGACAGGCCAGCCAGCAGCACCGGGGTGAGGGCCGGGGTGAGCGCGCGCGGCGAGACGCGGAGATCCTGATTCTGGGCCATGTCAGAACGCGCTCCAGTCATCGTCCTTGAGCGCCAGATTGCCGGCGACCGGAGGACGGGCCGGTGCGGCCGCAGGGATCGGGGCGGCGGAGGGGGCTGGGATCGCGGTCTGGGGGCGAGTGGCCGGACGCGATGCGGTGCGCACCGTGCCGGGGGCCTTGCCGCTTTCGAACTCGTCGACCAGCGCCGTCAGTTGCTGCGCCTCGCGCGACAGGCTGTGGGCCACCGCCGTGGTCTGTTCGACCATCGCCGCGTTCTGCTGGGTCACCCGATCCATCTCGGACACGGCCGCATTGACCTGCTTGAGCTTGCCCGACTGGCGCTCGGCCGCGGTGGCGATGTCGTTGATCAGCCCGGTCACCTCGTCGACCCGGCCGACGATCTTGCCCAGCTTCTCGCCCGTGGCGGCGACCAGGCTGACCCCGGTGCTGACCTGGCGGGCGCTGGTATCGATCAGGTCCTTGATGTTGCGGGCCGCATCGCCCGAACGCTGGGCCAGGGCGCGCACCTCGTTGGCGACCACGGCGAAGCCCTTGCCGGCCTCGCCCGCACGGGCTGCCTCGACCCCGGCGTTCAGGGCCAGCAGATTGGTCTGGAAGGCGATTTCGTCGATCACCACGGTGATGCTGGCGATCTTCTGCGCCGATTGCTCGATCGCGGCCATGGCCTGGACCGCCTCGCTGACCACCTCGCCCCCTTCGGAGGCCTCGCGTTGGGTCACCTGGACCATCTCGCGCACGGCCTGGGCGCCCTGGGCCGTTTCGCTGACGCTGGAGGTGACCTCGCTCATCGCCGCGGCGGTCTCCTCGAGGCTGGCGGCCTGCTGCTCGTTGCGGCGGGACAGGTCGTCGGCCGCCACGCGGATCTCGCCGATGGCCGTGGCGACCGTGTCGGCGCCGGTACGGACCGATCCCAGCGCGTCGGCCAGGGCCAGGGTGGCGCTGTTGTAGTTCAGCCGCAATTGCTCGTAGGCCGGTGGGAAGGGGTCCGGAATCTGGTGGTCGAGCTTCTTCTCGGCGAGCATCTGGAGTCCGGTGCTGAGCGCCGAGACCACCTTCTGCTGGTGATGGTCGGCTTCCTGCTTGGCCAGGGCGGTGTCGCGGAACACCGTTGCGGCCGACGCCATCCGCTGCACCTCGTCGCCGTCGTCGCGCCCGTCGAGCTGCACCGCATAGTCGCCCTGCGCCATGCGCAGCAGGCCCGCAGCCAGGGTCTCGACCGGCTGGATGATCTTGCGAAAGACGAACAGGCCCGACCAGCCGAGCGCGATCACCCCGCTGAGGATGGTGAGTATGGTCGTGCCGAGCGAGATCATCACGATGCTGTTCGCGGCCGCGCTGGTTTCGGCGATCTCCTGCTCGATCGACTTGGTGAGGTTGGCCTGAACCTCCTCGAACACGTCGAACGCGGCGTTGAATGCCTCATAGTCCGCCCGGTAATCATCGGGATGGGCGGCCACCCGGTCCGCCAGCGCCTTGGCCTTGGCGACTTAATCGTCCTTGAGCGGCGGTGACTTGGCCACCTGGGCGGCCAGCTTGTCCGAGTAGGTCTGGCTGGTCACCACGGCGAAGGCGCCGTTCAGGATGTCGATGTCCTCGGCCAGGGAGTCGCGTGCGGCCTTGGCCGCTTCCGCGTCGTTCTGCTTGGCCGCGTCGATGATCTGATAGACATCGCCCTGGATGCCGTCATGCTTCATGTCGGCCAGCATCTGGCTGGTCGCGACCTTGGTCAGGACCTGCTGCGTCTGGCTGTTGCGATAAAGCGTGTACTGCAGGAACGACGCCGTCGCGACCTGCACCACGCTGATCACGGACAGGACGATCAGACACAGGATCAGGCGTTTCTTGATCGAGGCATCGGCACGGAACGTCATGATCGGGCACCCCCGCCCGGACTGATGGCGGTGCGCTGGGAACGGGCGCGCACCGGCAGTCGGGGCCATTAGACTCCGGGAAACCTTAAAGGTGCGGCCCTGAATTCGGGGTAAGCCTGACGTTAGGGAAACTACGCCCTGAGGCATGATCCAAAGTCAGTGGCGTGCCTGATGCCCTCGTCCGGCCGGCAACAAAATGAAATATTGGACAAAAATCATCCAAATCAGGCTGCGGCCGGAGTATTGGGAAGCGATCGGATCGTAACACATGCCAGGGCGGCGACCGCTGCGCCGAGCAGCATGTTGGTCAGGTAATGGGTGCCTTCGACCGGAGTCGACAGCAGCATGGCGATGTTGACCGGCACGATCACGCGCCGCAGCGCCGGGAACGGCCAGGCCGTCACCATGAAGATCACCGCGCTGGCCGTATGGAAGCTGGGCGCGCAGACGATTCCCTGCACGGCGCCCAGATCGATCGCCTGAATGGCATGGGCGCGCCGGGCCGGGATGATCGCGCTCTGGTACAGCCCGCTGGTGGGCATGTAGTGGATCGGTCCGTGCCACAGGAACGCCAGCGCACCGCGCGCCGGGAACAGCGGGAACAGCGCCAGGGTCATGACCGATGCGGCCCAGAAGCTCAAAAGAAAACGGTGCGCCCGGTCCCGTTCGCCGTGCCACGCCAGCCAGCCGAGCAGGGCCCACGGCGTCACATAGATCGATCCGTAGGCCAGCGCGCCCAGATGCTGGAGCAGGGGATGGCCGCAGACGATCCGGTAAAGCGCCACCCAGTCGAAATGGAGGGCGGTGTCCGAGCGCGCCAGGGCCGCGTCGGAAAAGCCCGAGGTATCGGCCGCGGTCTCGTAGCTGGCGATCGCGCCGAGGATACCGATCAGCAGCATGGCCCCGGCGTGGGACGAGAAATCCCGCAGGCGGGTCTGCCAGGGGGTGCGAGCATTCGTCATGGCGATGCGGATGCCCAGGCACAGCGCCATGATCAGCGACAGCGCCAGAAACGACCGGTTCGACACGTCCGGAAACAGACGGTTGTGCAGCATCAGCGGGACGATCGCGATCCCGCTCGCCATCAGGGCAAGGACCAGCCAGGGCGTGCCGCCAGCGGTCCGGCCGGCGCTTACGGCGCCCACGAACAGGTTGGGCCCGGGTGCGGGGCAGGCCGGCGGAGAGCTGGAGGTCATGGCATGGTCAAAATCGGCGGCGCCATTCGCAGGGCGGACCGATTTGGCAAGTGCGACCATGGGCTGACCGATCGCTCCGGCTCAGGATCGATCAAACCCGCGCCGGGCGGGCAATCAGTAGCAGACCCCGGCCACGGCGCGCGTGAGCCCCGCGGGTCCGCCTTCCTGGGCGACATGGACTTCGCTCGCCGATCCGCTGATGGTCCAGCGCGCGACATTGCCACGGCGCCCGATCGTGACCACCTTCAGGCTGCCGTCCGTGGCGCGGAACATCTGCGCGCCCTGCGGCAGGTGCTGGACGATGCACCGGGCGGTGGCGGCGGGATCAGCAGCGGCGGGCGTCGACGCGGCCATCGCGGCCGTGGTGGTCGCGGAAAGGGTCAGCAGACCGGCAAGAAGCAGCTTGGCGTGGTACATGGCTTGTTCCCGGCCGAGCGTCCGATTGCGGACGACCGGCGAAAGTGTTCCTGTCGCGCCGGTCGCGTCGAAACGTCCGGCAGTGTCAGGATCCTGACTTACCAAACCTGTCCGGACCTTCGCACCAGCATTAACTCTGAGTCATACAGGCATTTGCGGGGGTGTCCCGCTTCGGCACAGGGCCATGGCCAATTATGAATGCGGCGGGAACTCGGCCAGGATATCGCGCACCATGGCCCGCAGCGCGAAACGCGCGCGCAGCCGGACGGCGAGCAGGGCCGTCCCGCTGACCTTGCGCTGGACGAACAGGGTGTCGATCGGCGGGATATGCCAGGCGCTGCGATCGGCCATGATCGTGCGGGCATGGCCGCGCAACCGCTCGACGAACGAGCGGTCGGCGAAATCGAACGGATCGGGCCGGCCGAGATGCCCCATCATCACCTCGATCATGCCGTCGAGGGCCGGTCCGTGGCGGGTCAGGATCTCCGGCGCAACGAACCCGGCGTCGAGCAGGGCCTGCTTCAGCGCCACGCGGTCCTCGGCCAGACCGGCCTCGAGCAGGCGGCGATAGGCCAGCGAGGTTTCGGCCGGGACGGGCCGTGCCGCCCCGAAATCTAGCAGCACGATGCGGCCGGTCTCGGGCTGCCAGCGATAGTTGGCGAAGTTCGGATCGGTCTGCATCAGGCCGAAACCCATCACCTCGCGCAGGACCAGGCCGACCAGGGCGGAGGCGGTGCTGTTGCGGGTCTCCTCGTCGGCATCGGCCAGGCGGTCGATCGACTGCCCCGGCACGAAATCCATCACCAGCACCGCCGCGCCGGACAGGTCGTCAACCGGGGCGGGCACCACGAACCGGGGATCGTCGGCCAGCAGTGCGGCGTAGCGCCGCATCTGCGTGGCCTCGCGGACATAGTCCGCCTCCTCGTGCAACTGGCGCTTGGCCTCGGCCAGCAGCGGGGCGATGTCCAGGGTCGGCGGGAGCAGGCCCGACAGGCGCAGCAGCGTGGCCACGTTGTCCACGTCGGCATCGATGCTGGCGGCCACACCCGGGTACTGCACCTTGACCGCGACCACGCGCCCATCGGGCAGGGTGGCCTTGTGAACCTGGCCGATCGAGGCTGCGGCGATCGGGATTGGATCGAACCGCGCGAAGCGGCTGCGCCAGGTCGGGCCCCAGTGGCCGGTCAGCACGCGGTTGAGCTGCGCCGGGGGCATGAAGTCGGCCGCCTCGCGCAGTCGGGCCAGGATCGCGGTCAGTTCGGCCGGGAGAATGTCGCCGGCGTCGAGCGAGATCATCTGCCCCAGCTTCATCGCCGCCCCGCGCAAGCGGGCGAGCTGTTCCGCCGTGCGCATGGCATTGCCCGGGGTGAGCAGCAGGTCGGGCAGGCTGGGACGATCGCCACTGGCCAGGCGCCGGGCGCCCTCCGCCACCATCCCGCCGACGATCCCGCCGGCCAGTTGACCGAAGCCCGCCAGGCGCGACAGGCGGCTGCTGGGCACCTTGCGATAGCGCGGATCGGTCATCGCAGCAGATCCTGCAGCAGCGGGCGGATCTTGAGGAACGCCCGATAGGTGCGTTCGAGCAGCCACAGCACGGCGGGCTGCCGCGCGGCGAGGCCCAGCGGCCGCAGCGCGGGGATGGCGCGCCACATCGCGGCGAAGGCGGCCGCGCCCGACAGGAGCACGCCGTTCTCGCGCGCATGGAACCGCTCCAGCATCAATTGCCGGTCGGTGGGACAAGCGGCGTCCGGCGGGGTCAGGTCGATGAAGCCGATCCGTTCGGCCCGATCCAGCCGCCGCATCAGGGCGATCTCGCGCAGGCAAAGCGGGCAGGTGCCGTCGTACCACACCGTCACGGCGGGCTGCGGCGGGGCCGGGACATCCTGCATCGGGAAAGGGCGAAGTGGACCGGCCATGCCCGTCCCCTCGGCCGCGCCACCCGGTTTGACGACCTGCCAATAGGGGAAGGGAACCGAGGCCAGGGAGGCGTCACAGCCCCCTCGGCCCGCCGGCTGGAATGGCCCAAAGGCGATCTTGCCGGAACGGGCGCAGACCGGCACGGCCCGGGCCATGCTGTTCACCTCGCTTCCTCGCCCTGTCGTCGCGCTAGGTCTCGCCGGGATCCTCCCCCAGGCGGCCTGCCTGTTCATCGCCCTGACCGCCCCGGCCGAACGCTGGTTCGTCCTCGCCGCCGGCTGTTGCTATGCTGCGGTCATCCTCTCGTTCCTGGGCGGCATGTGGTGGATGGCCGGCCTGCTCACCGGCCGCACCAGCGCCGACTTCTACGCGATAGCCGTCATGCCCAGCCTGATCGGCTGGGCCGCGCTGCTGCCGTGGTGCTTCGGCTGGCGCTGGCCGGGACCTGCGCTGGTGGTGCTGGCCGCCTGCCTGCTGGCGAGCCCGCTGGTCGACCGGTGGATGGCCGCCAGGCTCGACCTGCCACCAAGCTGGCTGCGCCTGCGCGTGGCGATGGCGAGCGGGCTGGGACTGACGACGCTGGGACTGGGGCTGACCTAAAGCCTCACAGGCTTGCGGCGACCACCGGAAGTGGTGCCCGGGGGCGGAATCGAACCACCGACACCATGATTTTCAGTCATGTGCTCTACCAACTGAGCTACCCGGGCATCGCCTGGCCATCGGCCCTGCAGGACCGCCCCAGGTTGGTAAAGGGGCCGTCCGGCGATTGGAAGCGCGCCTATGGCGAAGCCGGTCGGGCTTGGCAACCCCCTTTTGCCGGAAACCGCCGCGCGGGTCAGGATGGCTGGTCGTCGTCCTGCAATGCCGGCGGGCCGGGCAGGGCGTAGCCGTCATCCAGCCAGCGCACCAGGTCGCGGTCGCGGCAGCGGGTGGAGCAGAACGGGGTGTGATCGGCACTGCGGGGCTTGCCGCAGATCGGGCACTTGCGGGTGGGAGCCATCATGCGGCGATCACCTGCGCGAAGCCGCCGTTCAGGGCAAGCTGCGAATCGGTCTGCCACACGATGGTCCGTCCGGTGCGCCGGGCGAGCTCGGTTTCCCAAGCGGGGAGCACCGCCGCACGGACCTTGGGGTGGGCGACCAGCAGCAGGGGGCCGGGATCGGCCACCCGTTCGGCCCGCCGCAGCAGCAGCCGGGCGCCGGCCCCGGCCGGGTCGCGCATCAGCCGCGCGACGAGCGAGGGCCGGGTCACCCGCGCGACGATCTGGACGAAGCCGAAGCCGTTCATCGCCGTGCGTTCGTGCGGCCAGTCGCCCAGCGCCTGGCCCAAGGCCGCGTCCGCGGCCAGGCGATCGGCGCGCTCCGGCAGGGTCGGGAAATCGATCCCGATCGATCCGGACAGATCGAACCGGGCGATCGCGCTGGCCACCGCCGGGATCGCGGCGCGGACCAGTGCCGGGGTCGGGAGCGTGCCGTCCACGTCGATCACCGTCATGCCGGGCGTGGGGGAAACGGTCAGCGCGCCGCCGGGGAACGCCAGGGTTCCGTCCCAGGCTTCGGCGAACAGCTCGTCCCAGTCGGCGCCCGGGAAGCCAAGGACCTTGCGGACGGGAACGGCGCCTTCGGCCAGGGCCTCGGCCAGGGTGGGTGCCGCGCGTGGGGCGGCCGTGGTGGGGCGCGCCTGGGCCAGCTTGTGGCGGCCCTGTTCGGCCAGGCCGGGGCGGGTGACGACCAAACGCAGCGGCGCGCCCTCGGACGCTTCGCGGGGCAGTTTGTCGACCAGCGCCAGCTCGCCCGAGCCGAAGCGGGCCGTGCCGCGCCGCGCGCCCGCGGTGCGCGAGACCAGCACGGCGTCCTCGATCTGGCCGGCGGTCAGCGAACCGGGCCAGTGCAGGCGGGCGGCCCGGACCTCGCCGTCGGCGATCAGGATCGCGCGTTGCTCGGCGATCCCGTCCTCGACCAGCCACACGGGGCCAACCGGGTCAGCCAACCGCGAACCCGGCGGCGCGCAGCAGGGCGCGCGTTTCAAACAGGGGCAGGCCGACCACGCCGGAATGGCTGCCCGATATCCAGGCGATCAGGCCTTCGGCGCTGCCCTGGATGGCATAGCCGCCGGCCTTGCCGTGCCATTCGCCGCCCGCCAGGTACGCGTCGATCTCGTCCCGGCTCAACGGTTTGAAGCGGACCACGGTCTCGCTGAGGCGTTCGCGCAGGGTGCCGTCGGGCGCCAGCAGGGCAATGGCCGAGAGCACACGGTGCCGCCGGCCCGACATCAGCGTCAGGCAGGTGCGGGCCGTGTTGATGTCTTCGGCCTTGGGCAGGATGCGGCGGCCCACCGCGACCACCGTGTCGCCGGCCAGGACATGGGCCTGGGGATCGGCGGCGGCCTGCGCCTTCTCGCGCGCCATGCGCCGGGCATAGTCGCGGGGCGCCTCGGCCTTGAGCGGGGTTTCGTCGATGTCGGCAGCGGCGATGCGGTCCGGTGTCAGGCCCAGGCGGCCGATCAGCTCACGGCGTCGCGGCGAAGCCGAGGCCAGCACCAGCGAGAGGGCAGGCGAAAGGGGGCCGGATCCCGATCCGCCCGGGGCGGCCTCAGCCATGACCGTCAGTAGGAGCCGGGACCGCCGCGGCCGGGCATGAAGCGGTAAGTGATGCGACCCTTGGTCAGATCGTAGGGGGTCAGTTCGACCAGCACCTCGTCTCCGACGAGCACGCGGATGCGGTTCTTGCGCATCTTGCCCGCGGTGTGGCCCAGGATCTCGTGATCGTTCTCAAGCCGCACTCGGAACATCGCGTTGGGGAGGAGTTCCACCACCTGCCCACGCATTTCAAGGAGTTCTTCTTTCGCCATCCGGTCGTCTGATCCGTTCAAATCTCAGCTGATTGCCGCGCCCCATACGCGGCGGGGCGGGAAAAGGCCAGTGCGGAAATCCTCTCCCGCCGCAAAGGCCTTCGCGGTGTCGCACCGCCGTCCTGCGACCGGGTGATTTCCGGACAGGTATCGGGGAGGCGACAATTTGTTACGCGGCAACGGCTTGTTCCTGATGGGCGGCCACGGCAATCAGCGCGGCGTCGGGGAGGGGCAAGACCCGAATGAAGGATTGTCACTTGCGCCGGACCCTGACCCATTGCCTGACCACCGGCCTTGTGGCCGCAGCCCTGGCCCCGGCCGGTAGCGCCTTCGCCGCCGAGCCGGCGGCGGTGGATCGTGCGGCAGATGCCCCGGCTGGTGACATTACCGGTGGCGGGGCGGAAGCCGAGGCGCTGACGGCCTCCGATCCGGTGGGCGCCGATCCGCGCGAAACGCCGCGCGGGGGCGAGATCGTGGTGGTCGCCACGCGGATCAAGGGCCAGGTCGAAGCGCCGCAGCCGCCGCTGGTGACACTCAACGAAGAGGACATCGCGGCTTACGGCGCCGCCTCGATCACCGATCTGCTCGCGGCCCTGGCCCCGCAGACCGGTTCGGGTCGGGGGCGGGGTGGAGGCCGGCCGGTGGTCCTGCTCAACGGCCAGCGCATTTCCGGCTTCCGCGAGATGCGCAACATTCCGCCCGAGGCGATCCGCCGGCTCGAGATCCTGCCCGAGGAGGTCGCGCTGCGGTTCGGCTATCCGCCCGACCAGCGGGTCATCAACTTCATCCTGAAGGACAAGTTCAGCGCCCGGACGGTCGAAACGGAGTATGGCCAGCCGGACCGGGGCGGGAGCTCGACCACCGAGGTCGAGGGCTCGCTGTTCCGCACCATGGGCCCCAGCCGGCTCAACCTGACCCTGTCCGCCACCGACACCACGCCGCTGTTCGAAAGCGAGCGCGGGGTGCAACAGGCCGCAGGCAGTCTGCCCGGCAGTGCCGGCGCGCGTACCCTGATCGCCGACAGCCGGGACCTGACCGCGAATGCGACCTGGACAACCGGGCTCGGCGAGCAGGGGCTGGCCGGATCGCTGACGCTCAACGGGGCGTTCACCCGCAACGATACGACCTCGTTCTTCGGCCTCAACGGGCTGACGCTCGATCCGCTCGCCCGGCGCGGGCGGACCGAGACGACCGAGGGGGGGATCACCTTTGCCAAGCCGCTGGGGACCTGGCAGCTGACCGCGACGGTGGATGCGTCGCATGCCGCTGGCCTGACCCTGATCGACCGCACCAATGTCGCGCGGCAAACCGACAGCGCGCGCAGTCTGACCGACAGCGTGACCAGCCTGGTCACCGCGGTGGGGCGGCCGCTGTCGCTGCCGGCGGGGGACGTGACGGCCACGATCAAGGGCGGGTTCGCCTGGTCCGGCATCGTCAGCAGCGATACCCGGACACTGCTGGCCGAGACCCGCCTGCGCCGCGGCAACCTGTCGACCGGGATCAACCTGGGCGTGCCATTGACCAGTCGGCGCAATGCCGTGCTGCCCGGGGTGGGCGACCTGACGCTCAATCTCAGCGCCGATCTCGATCGCCTGTCGGATTTCGGCACGCTGACCGACTGGAGCGCCGGGCTGACCTGGGGCGTGACCGAACGGCTGGGGCTGCAGGCGAGCTATATCGTCAATCAGGCAGCGCCGGGACTGACCGATCTGGGCGCGCCGCTGGTGGTGACGCCGAATGTGGCGATCTATGACATCTCCCGGCAGGAGACGGCTCTGGTCACCGTGACCACCGGGGGCAACCGCCAGCTGCAGCGTGAAACCCAACGCGACATCAAGCTGGGGCTCAACTGGCAATTGCCGGGTCTGAACGGGTCCAACCTGGTCGTCGAATATTTCCGCAACCGTTCGGACAATGTCACCGCCGGTTTCCCTGTGTTCACCCCCGCGATTGAGGCAGCTTTCCCCGGGCGGGTGACACGCGATGCCGGTGGACGGCTGATCGCGCTCAACCGCCTGCCGGTGACCCTGGCCGAGCAGAGCAGTTCGCGCCTGCGTTATGGCCTGAATCTGAGTGGTGGCATCGGCAAGCCGGCGCCGGGCGCGGGCGGCGGGCGGCCCGGTGGCGGCATGATGGGTGGTGGCCCTCCGCCGGGCGGAGGCTCTGGACCGCCACCCGGTGCCGGGGGCGGCGGCCCGCGCGGCGGCGGTTTCGGGGGCGGACCGCCGGGCCGGTTCGGCAACGGGCAAGGCCGCTGGAACCTGTCGCTTTATCACACCGTCCAGTTCGAGAACCAGGTCATCGTGGGAGCCGGCGGCCCGGTGCTGGATCTGCTGAGCGGCGATGCGCTGAGCGGGGGCGGCGTCGCCCGCCACAGCCTCGAGGCCGAGGGCGGGGCCTTCTACCGCGGCTTCGGTCTGCGCTTCACCGGCACCTGGACCGCGCCGACACGGGTCCGCAGCACCGGCCTGCCCGCCTCCTCCGACCTGCGCTTCGGTGCCCTGGCCAAGTTCAATCTGCGTGCCTTCATCGACCTGGGGCAGCAGAAGGGCCTGGTGAAGGCCGCGCCCTTCCTCAAGAACGCGCGCTTTGCGTTGATGGTCGACAACGTGCTCGACCAGCGCCAGCGGGTGACGGACGGCACCGGCGTGGTGCCGATCGGCTACCAGCCGGATCTGATCGACCCGGTGGGTCGCTTCATCGGGGTGGAACTGCGCAAGCAGTTCTGAGGGCCGACAGCCGCGCCGGGAGGCTCGTCAGGTGCGGATGACGATGGCGCTCATTCCTGCGACCGGGGCGCCACGAATACCCGGATTTCTCGGATTGATCTAGCCACGCAGGATCGCGATCGCGGCGACGATCGGGGTCCAACTCAAGGCGGCCAGGGTCAGGACCAGTCCCAGCCTGGCCCTTGCGCTGAGCCCGTCCTGACCTTCGGCAACCCGGTCGTCCGCAGACGGGAGCGTTTGCGGAAGGCTGGTCTCTGGCGATGGCACGGCAGCCGGCGAAGGCGCGAGCGGACGAGAGATCTCTCCGCGCAGCGCTGGTGAACGCAGGAGCGATGCGCTGACGGCAGCCTTGGGCAGCGGCGTCGCGAACTGGCAGCCATACTGGGGGGCATTGTTCCAAACGATCAGGGCTTCGCATGTCTCGGCGCCAGCGAGATCCATCTCGAGAACGTCGCCCAGGATGAATTCGGTCTCGCTGTGCATCAGGAAACCGCGTTCGGACAGGTTCAGGATGTCGACGGTGTCTGCGGTTCCATCCGTTGCCGAGACTGCCAGCGCGGAAAGCTGCAGCGTTCGCCGCTGGCTACGGCGCGGACGGACCGTTTCCGCATTGCCGAAGCGAGGGTTCAACGCTGGCATGCTTCAACTCCATATCACCCGCGTTCAAGGTATCGCTCCGGGGTAAACAAAAGGTTGCCGGACCATTTGCCGCCGAGGGCCGCTTGGAGCTGCGGCAGGGCGTTCAGTAGCGCTCGATTGTCGGGTAAAGCCCTTGGCGTGGCGTGAACAAGCCTCCAGAGGGCCGAGAGCGCCTTGGGGGTGAGGTCGTGCCGTCCGGCATGGCCTCGCACGAATCACCCAGGGCCCGCCGTGCCATTTTGCGCATGGCCGAGAGCCATTGGGGAACCCGGGCGGCGGCTTAAGTGTTTCGGCGCCGGGGTGTCACTGACTGTTAATGTGGTGCCGTTAGGCTGACGGCGATCGACGACATCTTCCCGTCATGCGGGGCCAAGGGTCACGAATACGACCGATCTCCGTGCGAAAATGGGCACACGGCAAACGAGGGGCGTTTCAATGGCTTCAGAACGGTCAGAAAGCATCACGCCCGGCGGTGTGCCAATCTGGGCCACAATCTCGCAAACGCAAAAAGCCCCAAAAATTGGATTGCAGATCAGAGGCTTCGTGCCATGTTTCGGCTGAAAGCATGAGGGCTGAAGACTCCGGGTCTGCAGAGGGAATTGTAAGTTAAGTTGAAGACAATTGATCAATGGGGCCAATAAGATGTTAATGTCCGAGGGTGGTTGGATTCGGCCTCGGTTTGCGTTTAGCGAGAGTGCAGCCTTTCTTCGCAGCTGCAACATGTGCTAAATCTGGTCCCGCCCTGGAGTTGGTGGCTGGCGCTCTGGTCTGAGGTGGTTTCCGATGAATCGTTTTTCAGGGATGGCGCCATTCCGGGCGGAACTAGAGGCTGACCTACCGCTTATCCCGGTCGCCCGCGCTCCTCGGCGAGTCCGGCTGGCGTTCGGTCAGGTGCTGCTCGACCAGGCGGCCCTGGCTCTGGGTTTCGGCAGCGCGCACCTGCTGGTCGCGCGCCCGGGCCCTGCGCAGGTGTTCGTCTTCCAGGTCAGCCTGATGATGATACTGTACGTGATGTCCGCCTTCATCCTGCGGGCCTTTTCCACGGACGGGCTGATGATGCGGAGCCGCTCGCTGCCCCGCGCCCTGGGGGCCCTGGTGCTTGCGGCAACGCTGTTCACCTTTTTCCATTTTCTGCTGCTCGTCCCGGTGCGCATGTCACGGCTCGAGTTTCTCTGCGGCGCTGCCATCTGGGCCGGCTTGCTGATGGCCTCGCGCTTCGTATTCGTGAAGCACGCCATCCGCGCATTGGGGGGCTCGCTTTATACCACGATCGTCCTGCTCGATCGATCGGGCGGAAACACCTTCGCGTCGTCGTTCGTGGGCCCTGGCACGACGGTGGTCGACATCTGCGGGATGTTTGATCCGGCCACGGCCGGACCAGGCGAGTACGATGCTCTGGCCCGGCTCATCGGCCAGGCTGATCGGGTGGTGGTCAGCTGCCATCTGGACCGCAGGTCAGACTGGGCCCACGCCATGCGCGGCATGAATGTCCACGCCGAGGTGATCGCCCCGGAACTGCGCGAAGTCGGCGCGCTTGGTATTGCCCGTCACGCGGACAACACCACCCTGCTGCTGGCTCGTGGCCCGCTGGGCTTGCGGGCGCGGTTTTGCAAGCGGGGGTTTGACATCGCCTTCGCCCTTGGCACGCTGCTGCTGCTGCTGCCTCTGCTTGTGATCATCGCGATTGCGATCAAGATCGACAGCCCGGGGCCTGTGTTCTTCCGGCAACCGCGTATCGGGCGGCAGAACCGGGTGTTCCAAGTCTACAAGTTCCGCAGCATGAATGTGAACGTGCTGGATGCCGGCGGCCGGAATTCGACGCGCCGTTGCGATCCGCGTGTGACGCGGGTCGGGCAGTTCATCCGTGCCACCAGCATCGATGAGCTGCCCCAGCTGCTGAATGTCCTGCTGGGAGACATGAGCGTTGTCGGCCCACGGCCGCATGCGGTTTACTCCACGGCCCAGGAGCAGCTGTTCTGGGAAATCGACAGCCGCTACTGGCATCGCCATGCCTGCAAGCCCGGCATCACCGGCCTTGCCCAGGTCAAGGGCCTGCGCGGCGCGACCGAGTACACCAGCGACCTTACCAACCGGGTTTCGGCCGACCTCGAATACATGTACAACTGGTCCTTCCTCGGGGATCTTCTGATCATTTTCCGCACTCTGTCGGTGATCGTCCACCCCAAGGCCTACTGACCGGCGATGCGTCGCGGCCCCCGGGGCGCGGGATCATCCGATCCCTCGGGTGTGCTCAATTGCCCCCTCCCATAACCGGCCGCTTTCTTCTACGCTCTGCACATGTCCCGCCGTCCTGTTGGTTCCGCTCCCTCGCCGCAGGGCGCCGAGCGCTTCCACGAGGAGCGCGCCGCCTACACGGTGCGTGGCACCGAGCAGCCGGATCTGGAGCGCGGGATCGCTGCGATTCGCGAAACCGTGGCGACCCTGCCGACCCGGCCCGGCGTCTACCGCATGCAGGATGCCCGCGGCGAAGTGCTCTATGTCGGCAAGGCGCGGGTGCTGCGCAACCGCGTGGCGAATTACACCCAGGTCGATCGCCTGCCGCTGCGCCTCCAGCGCATGGTCAGCCAGACCCGGGGCATGACGATTGTCACCACCAACAGCGAGGCCGAGGCGCTGTTGCTGGAGGCCCAACTGATCAAGCGCTTCCGGCCGCCCTACAACGTCCTGCTGCGCGACGACAAATCGTTCCCCTTCATCCTGCTGCGGGCCGATCACGATTTCCCGCGGATCAGCAAGCATCGCGGCGCACGCAAGGCGGTGGGGAACTATTATGGTCCCTTCGCCAGCGCCGGATCGGTCAACACCACCATCAACGCCCTGCAGAAGCTGTTCCTGCTGCGATCCTGCACCGACAGCTTCTTCAGCCGGCGTGACCGGCCGTGCCTGCTGTACCAGATCAAGCGCTGCTCCGCCCCTTGCGTCGGACGGATCGACGCGGCCGGCTATGCCGAGCTGGTGGCCGAGGCCAAGGACTTCCTCGGCGGCAAGTCCTCGCTGGTCCAGCGCAAGATCGAGGCGCAGATGCAGGAGGCGGCGGAGGCGCTCGATTTCGAGCGCGCGGCCATGCTGCGCGACCGGCTGCGCGCCGCCACCTTCATCCAGGGCAGCCAGGCGATCAACGCCGAAGGGCTCGACAGCGCCGATATCTTCGCCCTGGCGGCCAAGGGCGGGCAGATCGCGATCCAGGCCTTCTTCATCCGCGGCGGCCAGAACTGGGGGCACCGGGCCTTCTTCCCGACCCACACCGACGGGCTGGGCGAGGACGAGGTGCTCGCCGCCTTCCTCGCCCAGTTCTACGAGGAGGTGCCGCCGCCGCGCACCCTGCTGCTTGACCGCGAATTGCCCGAGGCCGAGCTGCTGGCCGAGGCGCTGCGTCCGTCGGCCGGCGGCAAGGTGGAGATCGCGGTGCCCCAGCGCGGCGATCGCCGGCGGCTGGTCGAGCAGGCCTCGCGCAACGCGGCCGAGGCGCTCGACCGGCGGCTGGCGGAAAGCGGCACCAAGGCGAAGATCCTGCGCGAAGTGGCTGAGTTCCTCGAGCTGCCCGAGGTGCCGCAGCGGATCGAGGTCTATGACAACAGCCATATCCAGGGGACCAATGCCCTGGGTGCGATGGTGGTCGCCGGGCCCGAGGGGTTCCTCAAGAACCAGTACCGCAAGTTCAACATCAGGCGTGTCGAGACCCTGCCCGGCGACGATTTCGGGATGATGCGCGAGGTCATGGCGCGGCGGTTCGGGCGGGCGGTGAGCGAGGATCCCGAGCGGGAAGGGGGGACCTGGCCCGACCTGGTGCTGATCGACGGCGGCAAGGGGCAGATGAGCGCCGTGCGGGCCGTGATCGAGGAGCTGGGGATCGAGGACCTGGCCCTGATCGCCATCGCCAAGGGTCCGCACCATGGGCGCGAGGGGCGCGAGGTGTTCCACTTCCCCGACGGCCGGGAAAAGACCCTGCCCGTCAACTCGCCGGTCCTGTTCTATCTCCAGCGGCTGCGTGACGAGGTGCACCGCTATGCCATCGGCGCGCACCGCGAGAAGCGCAGCCGGGCGATCTCGGCCAGCCCGCTCGACGAAATTCCCGGCATCGGCCCGGCCCGCAAGCGGGCCCTGCTCCTCCACTTCGGCACGGCCGGCAAGGTCCGCGCGGCCTCGCTCGAGGACCTGCAGCGCGCACCGGGCGTCAGCGCGGCGATCGCGCAGACGGTCTATGACTTCTACCACCCGGGCGGCTGATCGCCCGGGCCGTCACTTCGTCGCAACCCGGGAACCCTCAGCCCGCGCGGGCGGTTCCGGCGGGGCTTGCAGCGAAGGACACCATCATGGGCAAAGCAACGTTCGAAACCCCCGACGAGCAGGACATCGAAGTCGACAGCGACGAGGTGGTCCGCCTCGCGCCCGGCCGCGAGGAGGGGACAACCATCATCGAACTGGATACCGACGGGGAGCTCGTGGTGATCGGCACCGCGCTTGAGGTGGCTGCCGAGCTGGGCCTCAACCCGCTCGAGTACATCGATGCCGAAGACGATGACGAGTCGATCGAGGACCTGGTCGACGACGATGACTAGCGCCCCCGCTGAAGCGGAACAGTCGGCGCGCGCCTGGCGTGCGGGGCTGAGGCCCCAGCGGCGCAGGACGCCGTTGAAGGCGCGGGCATCGGCTTCGGCGAAGGACCAGTGCGATCGCTAGGTCATCGATAGCGAGACCGAGGGCTTCGGCCAGTTGCGCACGAAATGTGGTGCCATCACCGGCACGATCAGCATGTCGCCGGGTGCGAGGGCAAATGCGATCCTGCCTTCTTCCGGCGCGAGACGGGACTTACGGGGTGAAACTAACCGCGTTTGACGCCGAACATCAGTCGATGGCCATCCCAGAAGCGCCACAGCCGAACGAGGGTTAGCCCGCGGATTGCGGCCAGTCTATCCTTGGTTGTGGTCAGGCGGGGGCAGGTCAGCACCTTGGGGGTGTGAGCCAGGATCGACAGCGGCAGTGCCCAGGTCCGGGCGAGCCAGCGCAGCCGGTTGGCCAGGTTCGGCTGCCGCAGTCCGAATGTCTCAACCTGGATGCGCAGCCACTTGGCGCGCAACTGGGGCCAGGTCGTGCGGGCCGGATGGCCGATCGCGGCGTCGGCCACGTAGCCCAGGCGGTAACCCTTGGCCCGTGCGCGGTGGGACCAGTCGAGATCCTCCGACAGGCCAACGCCAAAGCCGCCGACATCGTCGAACACGCGCCTGAAGGTGAACAGGTTACCCGAGCCGGTGAAGCCCTTCTTGTGGATGTAACTTTCGTTGTCGAAGGCGAAGACCACCTCGAATGCCTCGGCTGCCGAGAGAGGTCCGTCGTGATCGATCAGGACCCGCACCGGGCCTCCGCAGAAATCGAACGACGCAAGCCCGGCCAATCCGCTGGCCAGCCACTGCGGCTCGGCAACGCAGTCCGAATCGATGAAGGCCAGGCGTTCGCAGGATGAGGCCAGGACGCCGCGGTTGCGTGCCGGGCCGGCGCCACGCTCGGGCGCCAGCACCACGCGCGCCCGGCCGCCCACGACGGCCTCGACGGCGGCCAGACCCTGCGGGGAATTGTTGTCGGCAACGATGATCTCGAATTCGGACCGCGGCACGGTCTGCCGATCGAGCGCCGCGAGGCAGCGTTCGAGACCCTGCAAATCATTGTAGTGTGGTACAATTACCGAGGTCGATATCATCGCGGCGCTCTTGCTACAAATTCCGATGTGCAGATCACCTGCACGGCGTGTCGGCTAGCTCTTGGGAGGCTTTCCCGGGCCCGGACGGGGGAGTGAAAAGGCCAGGCCGGCGGTGGCGGGATCCGACACCCGGGCCCGTATTGCGCGTGGCGGGCCGAGGCCGAAAGTTCCCGCGATGATCGCCCATGCCTCGGCAGGTGCCCCGCGGAGCAGGAGTTGCAACGCCTTCATCAGGCCAAGCCCCCATGTCAGCGGCATCCGGTCCGGCATGAAGCGGCGGACGAACCATTGGCGGTTGCGGTAGTTGAAGTAGTTGGCGAAGGGCGATGCGCGGCGGGAGATTGAGCCAGATCCGATCGCGGTTCCGCCGCGGTGATAGACCACCACCTCGGGGGCAACCCGTAGCGGCAGCGGGCCCCGCCGACGTGCCCAGTCGACCTCCTCGTAATAAAGGAAATACTCTTCCGCCATAAGCCCGACCTCTTCGAGCATGCGCCGTGAGGCGATCATGCTCGCGCCGCTGATGAAATCGAGCACGTCCGCGGTGGGCATGGCTGTTTCGCCGGGCCGGGCCCCGGCATTGAGCGAGTGGCACCGGCCGGTCAGCCGGCTGACCCGCCCGCCATCGCTCTGGATGCTTTCGGGCTGTTCGTAATGGATGGTTCGGCCGCCCATCAGCGCGAAGTCCGGATCAGTACCGGCCGTCAGGATCGCCCTTGGGGTTTCGGGCGGGACCACGCAGTCCGGATTCAGCACCCAGAACAGGTCGATCGCCGGATCACGGCGCAGCTCATTGAGTCCGAGGTTTACACCACCGGCGAAGCCGCGGTTCACAGGCGAGCGGATCACCGTGAGCCGAGCCGATGCTGCGGGGAGCTCGCCCGGCGCGATCTCGACCAGGGGGACAGGCTTGGTCGGCGCGGCGTAGCGGGCGAGCGGGGATTCGGCCGGTTGCGGGTAGTCCTGCGTTCCGTTCGCCCAGGCGCGGATCAGTGCCACTGTCTGGTCCGATGACTGGTTGTCGACCACCACGATGCGGCTGACGCTGTCCCCGGCGGCGGCTAGGCTATCGAGGCATTCCAGGATGACGTCGCTCGAATTGTAGCTGACGATCACCACGCCGAGGCCGGGGCTGGGGTTGGGGCTAGCGGTCATGGCGATGTCAGGCACGCCGCCCGATGGCCGCGGTGAAGATCCGTTGCAATGCCGCCACGTAGCCATCGAGCAAAGCTGCGACCCGGGCGTTGCCGGCCGCGATTTCGGCCGCCATGGCCGGACGCTGGTCGATCCGGTCGAGCAGGAAGCGGATAGCGTCGGGCTGCGATATGCCGGTGTGCGGCAGGGTATGTGTATAGCCCAGCAGTTCCCCGAACAGCCCGATGAACTTGCGGCTGTAGGCGACCGGCAAGACAGGCACGCCGCTTGAGAACGCGGCGATGCAGGCGTGCATCCGTGCCGCGATCAGCAGGTCGAGGCCGGAAATGTATGATTTTGCCTCCGACGGGCCGGCGAAGTCTGCCAACCGGATCGCTCCGGGATAGTTCCGGGCGAGTTCGTCTGCGATCACCCCATCGGAATCGTGCGGCAGACTGCGGTCGACCACGTGGGTGATCAGGTGGACCTGGATGTCGGGCCGGGCGACCAGCGCGTCAAGCAGCGCGCGCATCACCGTGGCGTAGTCGTAAGGGAGGCGATACGCGTTGCCGCCAGAAAGGCTCTGGTGCCACAAAAGACCGGAAACATTGACGCCGACATGGATCTTGCCATCAGTGGCGCGAGGGCGGGGGGTGTAGGGCAGCCGGAAGGCAACGTCAGCCGCGAGCAGGGCTTTCGCCTGCGGGGCGATGGCCTTGATCGCAGCGAGCGACATCGGATCGCGCGCCACGGTCAGCTCGGCATCGTTCATCACCCCGGCGGCGAGCCGGATGTACGGCTGCGAATGGAACGGCCCGATTGTCTGTGGAGAGAGGACGGTCGGGATGCGGCGCTGCAGTGCCAGTCGCTTCGTGAGCCACATCCAGAAGAAGCGCTTGCCCCCGTAGATTTCGGCATAGCTGTCGCCAGCCGAGATATCGAGCATGCAGTCAAGTTCGCCCAGAGCCTTCCAGTAAGCGGTTGAGGTCAGGACCGTGGCGCGGTTGATGCGGACGATGCGGTGCCCGTCAGGGGTCGTCGCGGCATCGCCGGCCCGACCTGGCGCGAACAGGATGAACCGGGGATTTAGGCCGAGATCCCGAGCCGCCGCCGTCGCAATCGCCATGTTGCTGACCGTGAGGGCGTTGACCCCCTGATTACCCGAATCAAGGGTGTGCCAAAGGAGCCCGATGGTTATGTCTTGATAGGCGCGCCCGGCATTCTCGACTGGCATGAATAGAGAGGCTTTCCTGTTTCGCCTGCCTACGGCCATGTGGACCGGAGTTCAGCAAGGTCATTGAACATCTATGTCTTTGTGCGTCAAACGGATAGCTTGGTCTCACAAGCGGTTTTGCGGACATCCGTGCCGTCCTCAAGGTCATTCCCGCCGCGTGGCTGGCTAAATTGGTCTTGCTATACTCGATTTCGAGCAAAAGGTTTCGGTCCGCCCGCTGCTTCTTCCGTTTTTGGCCTCGCTGCCCATAGCATCGGCATCTTTCCGAAATGATTACAATGGCGGTCTCCGCCGGAACAGGCGATCTCACCGCGCCTTGCGCGCGATCTTGGACAGCCCCTTGGTCAACTGGAACAGGCCGTGCAGCCGGGCCTTCGGGTCACCCCAGACGCGGGTCACCACCAGCTTGTTGTCCGGACGCAGCTTGACCGTGCCTTCCAGCCGCTGGGCATAGGCGATCAGCCCCATCGGATCGGGGAAGCTGTCGTTGTGGAAGGTCACCAGCGTGCCCTTCGCGCCGACGTCGATCTTGGCGATGTTGGCATCGATCGCCTGGCGCTTGATCTCGATCAGGCGGATGAGGTTCGCGGTGGGGCCGGGCAGGGGGCCGAAGCGGTCGATCATCTCGGCCGACAGGCTTTCGATCTCCTGCTGGTCCTCGGCATCGTTGAGGCGGCGGTAGAGGGCCATCCGCACGGCAAGATCGGGCACATAGTCCTCGGGGATCATGATCGGGGCATCGACCGTGATCTGCGGGCTCAGCGTGTTGCGCTCGCGCGCCAGGCCCATCTCGCCCGCCTTGGCCGCCAGGATCGCGTCCTCAAGCATCGACTGGTAGAGTTCGAAGCCGACTTCGCGGATGTGGCCGGACTGCTCGTCGCCCAGCAGGTTGCCCGCGCCGCGGATGTCCAAGTCGTGGCTGGCGAGCTGGAAGCCCGCGCCCAGGCTGTCGAGATCGCCCAGCACCTTCAGCCGCTTTTCCGCGACCTCGCTCAATTGGGTGTCCGCCGGGGTGGTGAGATAGGCATAGGCGCGCAGCTTCGACCGGCCGACCCGGCCGCGGAGCTGGTAAAGCTGAGCCAGGCCGAAGCGGTCGGCGCGGTGGATGATGATCGTGTTGGCGCTGGGGATATCGAGCCCGCTCTCGACGATCGTGGTGCTCAGCAGCACCTCGTACTTCTTTTCGTAGAAGGCGCTCATCCGCTCTTCCACCTCGGTCGGGCTCATCTGCCCGTGCGCAGTGACGAAGCGGATCTCGGGCACGGTCTTGTGGAGCCATTCCTCCACCTCGGCCATGTCGGCGATGCGCGGGACGACGATGAAGCTCTGCCCGCCGCGGTGATGCTCGCGCAGCAGCGCCTCGCGCATCACCATGTCGTCCCATTCCATCACATAGGTGCGCACCGCCAGACGATCGACCGGAGCGGTCTGGATGGTCGACAGCTCGCGCAGGCCGCTCATCGCCATCTGCAGCGTGCGGGGGATTGGCGTGGCGGTGAGGGTGAGGACGTGGACATCGGCGCGCAGTTGCTTCAGCCGTTCCTTGTGGGTCACACCAAAGCGCTGTTCTTCGTCAACGATAACAAGACCAAGGCGCTTGAACTTCACGCTCTTTGACAGGATGGCGTGAGTCCCGATGACCACGTCCACCTTACCCTCGGCAAGCCCCTCGCGCGTGGCCTTGGCCTCCTTGTCGGTGACCAGGCGGGACAAGCGGCCCACCTCCAGCGGGAAGCCGGCGAAGCGTTCCCTGAAATTGGTGTAGTGCTGGCGGGCGAGCAGCGTGGTCGGGGCGATCACCACCACCTGGTGCCCGGCCATGGCTGCGACGAAGGCGGCGCGCAGCGCCACTTCGGTCTTGCCGAAGCCCACGTCGCCGCAGACCAGCCGGTCCATCGGCTTGCCCGAGCCGAGATCGTCCAGCACGTCCTCGATCGCGCGGTCCTGGTCCTCGGTCTCCTCCCAGGGGAAGCGATCGACGAAGGGGCCATAGGAATGCTCGTCGGGGAGCAGGGCCGGGGCCTGCCGCAAGGCGCGTTCGGCGGCAACCTTGAGCAGCTCGTGCGCGATTTCGCGGATGCGCTCCTTCAGCCGGGCGCGGCGCTTCTGCCAGGCTTCCCCGCCCAGCCGGTCGAGCGCGACCAGGTCGCTGTCGCTGCCATAGCGCGACAGCACTTCCAGGTTCTCGACCGGGATGTAGAGCTTGTCCCCCCCGGCATAGACCAGCATCACGCAATCGTGCGGGCTCTGGCCGACCGGGACCGACTGCAACCCCTCGTACCGGCCGATCCCGTGCTCCATGTGGACCACCAGATCGCCCGGGGTGAGGGCGGACAGCTCGGCCAGGAAGGCGTCGGCGCTTTTCTTGCGCTTCTTGCGGCGGACCAGCCGGTCGCCCAGGATGTCCTGCTCGGTGACGACGTCGAGCTCGTCGTTGGCGAAGCCGGTTTCCAGCGGCAGGACCAGCGCGACCGGGGCCCCCTTGGCGGCCAGGCCCAGCGCCTCCTGCCAGGTTTCTGCGATCACCGGGGCCGGGCGCGCAGCCTCGCCAAGGATGGAGGCCAGGCGGGCGCGGCTGCCCGGGGTATAGGCCGCGATGATCGCCTTGCGGCCCTGTTTCGCCTGGCCGGTCAGATAGGTCGCGGCGGCTTCGTAGACGTTGTCGCCCCGCGCCCGCTCCGGCGCGAAGTCGCGGCCCGAACGGAACGCGAAGTCCATCGCGCCGGCACTGTCGGGCTGGGCGAACAGGTCGGTGCGGTGGATCGGCCAACCGGCCAGTTGCCGGTCCAGCTCCTCGCGCCCCAGATAGAGCGCGGAGCTGGGCAGCGGGCGGTAGGAGCCGGCGGCCTTGCCGGTGGTCTCCGACCGGCTGGTGAAGTAATCGGCGATGTCGCCCAGCCGCTCATCGGCGGCGCCCAGCGCGGCGCTGTCGATCAGGACCAGGTCGTGCTGGCCCAGATGATCGAACAGCGTGGCCATCCGGTCCTCGAACAGCGGCAGCCAGTGTTCCATCCCGGCCAGCCGCCGCCCGTCGCTCACCGCCTGATACAGCGGATCGGACGTGGCATTGGCGCCGAAGGACTCGCGATAACGGGTGCGGAAGCGCTTGACGCTGTCCTCGTCGAGCAGGGCCTCGCTCGCCGGGAGCAGCAGGTGCTCGGCCACCTCGCCGGTCGAACGCTGGGTGTTGGGATCGAACAGCCGCAGCGTTTCCAGCTCGTCGCCGAAGAAATCGAGCCGCAGGCCCCCCTCCAGCCCGGACGGGAAGATATCGAACAGCGATCCGCGGACCGCATACTCGCCGGCATCGGCCACGGTATCGGTGCGCGAATAGCCTTGCCGCTGGAGCAGCGCGATCAGGCTTTCGCGGCCAATCTCCATCCCGGGCTTGAGCAGGCGCACCGATTCCCGGATGCGGAACGGGGTCAGCACGCGCTGCAGCATGGCGTTGATCGTCGTGACCAGCAGCTGCGGCCCCCCGGCAGGTTGCTGCAGCCGGTGCAGCGCCGCCAGCCGCCGCGCGCTGATCGACAGGGCCGGGCTGGCGCGGTCATAGGGCAGGCAATCCCACGCCGGGAACTCTATCACCTCAAGGTCGGGGGCAAAGAAGGCGGCGGCCTCGCCCAGTCCGCGCATGGCCCCTTCGTCTGCCGCCACGAACACCGCGCGCCCGCCGCTGGCCGACCCATGGGCCGCGCGGGCCAGGTCAGCCAGCACCAGCGGCTGAGCCCCGCGCGCCACCGAAGCGAGGGTCAGCGGGGTCCTGGCGGACAGGATTCGGGAGAGGTCGGGCATCGCAGCGGGCCCTAGCGGGTTGTTGGGTTGGGTCAACTTTCCCGGAAGGGTGGAGTTTCAGGAGCCGGGCTGAAGATCATCCCTCCGTCAGTCGCCTGCGGCGTCTGCCCGCTCCCCGTTTGCGCCCGCGCGAATGCGGGAAGCATCCTGACCAGATCCCTCTCATTCTGCGAAGCCACCTGGAGATGGCATGCGCGTCAGCGACTGACGGAGGGGGTCTGCTTGACCGCGTAATGTCGACGCAGCCTTGCCTCTGCATCCGCTCGATCAGTGGCCCGGCGAATGGAGGCAAACACCAAAAGGTCGAAAGCCACGGGATTGATGGTATCCCTCCGGTTCATTCGGGCAAAATCGTGCGGCGTCTGAAGTGTCACCGGCTTTGCCGCCATCGGCATCGATTGAGCCAGTCCAAACTCTTCCATTTCATTGAATTTGAAGGCCACAGTTGAGCAGGTGTTTTGGCTGAGTTGGGTAAGGAAAATCACTTGTAAAGCATGCCGGACTCGTGTCTGCTTTCCTGATTGCCGGAATACGGGGTCAAAACCATGGCCATCGAGTATGGAACAGTGGCGCCACCACGCACTGGTAACGTCTTTCTGGATGGTCTGCTTGGCCCGGCTGTCTACAATCTTAGCCAGTTTCCAACGGGCATTACCTATGTCCTGCAGGGCCGCGCGGGCTCCAGCGGAGTGGACGGCTTAGGGGGATCCGAATGGGCGAAGAATGGCGCAGCCGCAGCGTTTGTGGCCGCCGCAGAAGCCTGGAAAGCGGTTTGCAACATTCCGCTCAAACCCTACCCGTTTTACTACAATGGATCGGGTACCACCGGCGCAAACTGGATCGAGAAGTATGACTATATCGGCTCAGAGTCGGTTTCGAAACTCACGCTGAGCGTGCCAGTCGGCGGATCATGAGCATGGCAGCGGCGGCGTAGAGGAATGCTGCTGCGGATTTGAGGGTTGCCTCGACATCCTTGGCCAGGCGACGATTTC
>NZ_JACLAU010000011.1 GCF_014230305.1 Novosphingobium aerophilum | reverse complement strand
TTGGCGAGTGGAACCGGGTCTTCCCAGATCCCGCCATGACGCTCGCCGCCGTCGACAGGCTCGTGCACCACGCCACCATCTTCGAGATGAACGTCGAAAGTTACCGCAGACGTACCGCACAGGCCAGCCGCACCGGCGCCGGACGCCCCCCCGCCTACACCACGCCAAAGGTTCTCGAGACCATCCGCGACAATCAGGATGAGAACGACGACCTTGCCAGCGACAATCAAAACAGGCACTGATCGACGCGCCGCGACAATCACATTCTCATCCTGATTGACGCGCAATCCTCATCCAGTTTGTCGCGCTACACACCACACCCGAAAGCGCGACGTCGCGGCCCTGCACCAGTCGTTCGACCGCGATCGCCTCGGCCTCCATCCGTTCGGCATTGCCCAGCACGGCCTCGCCCAGCGGCGTCAGCTCATAGCCCCGCGGCGTGCGCTGGAGCAGCCTTGCCCCCGCGCGCAGCTCCAGGGCTTCCAGCCTCCGGCTCATCGTCGACTGGCGCACGCCCAGCTCGCGGGCGGCGCCGGACAGGCTCCGCGCCCGGGCAATGGCCAGAAAGCTGCGGACGTCGTCCCAATCCATAAGGGCATGCACTTTCGCATAGAAGAGTTGCATTTTCAGCGGATGGGCATGCACATAACACTGAACTATCTCGCGGCCGAGCCCTTCCTTCGCGGGATGTCACGATGCAACCGACCCTGTTCCTGTCCCACGGTTCGCCCATGCTGATCCTGCAGGACAGTCCCGCGCGCGGTTTCCTGGCCGGGCTGGGGCAAGAGCTCGATCGGCCGGACGCGGTGATGGTGGTGTCCGCCCACTGGGGAACGGCCGTTCCCACGGTTTCCGCGGCGGCCCGGCCGGAGACGATCCATGACTTCCACGGCTTTCCCCGGCCGCTTTACGCGCTGACCTATCCCGCCAAGGGCGCCCCCGACCTGGCCGATCGTCTGGTCGACCTGATCGGAGCGGCCGGGCTCCGGGGCCATCGCGATCCCGCGCGCGGGCTGGACCATGGCGCCTGGATCCCGCTGCTGTTGATGTGGCCGGAGCACGATATCCCGGTGCTGCAACTGTCGGTACAAAGCGCCCTGGGTCCCGGCCATCACCTCCAACTGGGCCGGGCTCTCGAGGCCTTGCGCCGGGACAACGTGCTGGTGATCGGTTCGGGCAGCTTCACGCACAATCTGCGGGCCTTGCAGCAGGATGCGCACGAGGGCCAGGAGCCGGCCTGGGTGACCGACTTCGCCGCGTGGATGGACGCGGCGATCATGGCCGGCCGGACCTGCGATCTCCTGTCCTACCGCCGCCTGGCCCCTCACGCCGAGGACAATCACCCGACCGAAGAGCACCTGCTGCCCCTGTTCGTCGCGCTCGGCGCCGCCGGCGCCCGGGCCAGGCCCACCCGTATGCACAGCTCGACCGATCTGGGCGTGCTGCGCATGGATTCGTACCGCTTCGACTGATCCCCAACCCTTACTGCAACAGGAACCCAAGCCCATGACCAAGATCCTTGTCATCCGTTCCGCCGCGACCGGTGCCGCATCGGTCAGCAACACGCTGATCGACGCCTATCTTGCGGCCCATCCCGGGGCCGAGGTGGTCGAGCGCGATCTCGATGCCGATCCGGTGCCCCACGTCACCTCGGCCAGCCTCGCCGGGATCGGCCGCGAGGCGCCGGAGGGTGCCGCCTTTGCTGAGACCCGCGCCCTGCAGGATCAACTGATCGGCGAGGTTTTCGCCGCCGACGTGCTGCTGATCGGCCTGCCGCTCTACAACTTCGGCATGCCCTCGACCCTCAAGGCCTGGTTCGACTACATCGCCCGCGCCGGGACGACCTTCCAGTACACGGCCGAAGGTCCCGAAGGGCTGGTCAAGGGCAAGCGCGCGATCCTCGCCCAGGCCCGTGCCGGCAAGTACGACGATGCCGCCGGGTTCCCCTTCGGCGCGGCGCATGTGAAGAGCCTGCTCGGCTTTGTCGGGGTCACCGACGTGACCGTGGTGACAGCCGAAGGCCTGGCCTTCGGGCCGGATGCGGCAGCGGCAGCGGTGGCGCAGGCCAAGGCCGAAATCGCGGCGCTGGCCTGAACCTGCAGGAAGGCGCCGCCGTTCAGGCGGCGGCGTCCTCCACCCAGTCGGCGGGCAGCTTGCGCCCCGCCAGGAACAGCAGCGCCGCGCTCACCAGGTACAGCGTGAGTCCGTAGAGCATGGAATAGCGCAGCGACTCCGAGCCGTAGAGCGGGGCAAGCGCCCGCGACAGGGCGCCCAGGGCATAGATCCCGCCGCCCAGCCCGATCAGGTTGTTGATCAGCAGGAAGCAGGCCGAGGCGGTCGCGCGCGAGGCGGCGGGGACCAGATGCTGGACCGCCGACAGGACCGGGCCGAGCCAGACGTAGGCGAGGGCCTGCGGAACCAGGAACAGGACGAAGGCGAGGCCGGCGCTGCCGCTGTGGATCCCCGCGGCGAACAGCGGGGCGGCGATGACGAAGGCCAGCGCCGGAAGCCAGGCGAACCAGCCGCGCTGGGTGCGGCCGAGCCGGTCGGCGATCCGGCCCCCCAGCAGCATGCCGGTGGTGCCCCCGATCAGCAGGATCGCCCCGATGAACCAGGCGGTTTCGATCAGGCTCAGCGCGAAGGAGCGTTGCAGCAGCGAGGGCAGCCAGAACGCGATGCCATAGCCCAGCATCGAGCAGGCCGCCGCCCCGAAGGCGAGCAGCCAGAACGAGGGCTTGTGCGCCAGGGCCGCGGCCACCGCCGCAAAGGCCGGGCTTTCGCCGGCGGCGCGGTCGGCGCGGGGCTGGTCGCGCACCACCAGCTTGAACAGGGGAGCCAGCAGCAGCCCGGCACCCCCCACCACCAGGAAGGCGGCGCGCCAGTCGACCGTGGCGGCAATGTAGCCTCCCGCCAGGACCCCGGTGGCCGAGCCGAGCGGGATGCCGAGCGAATAGACCGACAGGGCGAAGGCGCGGCGCTCGGACGGGTAATGGTCGGCGATCAGCGCATAGGAGGGCGCGACACCGCCCGCCTCGCCGATGCCCACCCCCAACCGGGCGAGGAAGATCTGCCAGAAGCCCCCGGCCAGGCCGCACAGCGCGGTGAACAGGCTCCACAGCGCCAGCGATCCGGTGATGACCCAGGATCGGCTGGTGCGATCTGCCAGCCAGGCGAGCGGCACGCCCAGGGTGGAATAGAGCAGCGCGAAGGCCAGCCCGCCAAGCAGCCCCATCTGCGCATCGTCCAGCGCCAGTTCGGCCTGGATCGGCCCGGCCAGGATCGACAGAATCTGCCGATCGACGAAGTTGAACACATAGACGGCCAGCAACATGGCCAGGACCAGCCCCGGTCGCGCCGGGCGTTCCGGGATCGGCGGCGCAGCGGTCGCTTCAGGCGGCATGCGCAGCCAGGAAGTCGCGGATCGGACCGAGCGCGGCCGGTTCGTCGAGAATCGGGGCATGGCCCACGCGTGGCACCTCGGTCTGGGCGAAAACGCCGGAATGGCGCCGGCCCATCTCTGCCACGGTCGCCGCGGAGAGCAAGTCCGACAGCGCGCCGCGCACCACCAGCACGGGTTTCGCGTCGAGCAGGCTCCACAGCGGCCACAGGTCGGGCGGGACCGTGGCGGGGTCGGTCCCCGCCACGCCGAGCGCGATCTGCGGATCGTAGGCGAACGCGACCCGGCCGTCCGCCTGTTCGATGCAGGTGCGCCGCGCGAAGGCCAGCCAGTCCGCCGCGGTGAAATCGGGGAAAGCCTCGCCATTGTTGGCCCGGCACCGCGCGGCGGCCTCGTCCCAGGACGCGAACGGCGCGGCGGGGCCGACGTAACCCTGGATCCGGGTCAGGCCCGCCTGGTCGATCACCGGGCCGACATCGTTCAGCACCAGGCAGCGCAGCGCCTCGGCGCGCATCGCGGCCATGACCATGGCGATCAGTCCGCCCATCGACGTGCCGATCACGCTCACGACCGGGACGTGCAGGCTGTCCAGCAGCGCGAACATGTCGCCCGCGTAGACATCCGGGCGATAGCTCGCCGGATCGGGATCCCAGTCCGACCGGCCGCGACCGCGCTGGTCGGGCACGATCAGCCGGTAGGACCCGGCGAGGTGGCGGGCCAGCGGCTCGAAATCGGCGGAATTGCGTGTCAGCCCGTGCATCAGCAGCAGCGCGGGACCCTGCTCGCCATAGAGGCGCGCGGACAGGTCGAGCCGCCCGCAGGCGCTGCGGTAGCGATGGACGCGATAGTCCATGGCGATCTCCCGTGGGGCCGGACGGAGGCTCACCTCCGTCCGGCCGGCCCGATCAGAACTGCAGCGTCGCTGTGGCGAAGACCTGCCGCGGGTTGCCGTAGAACGCGGTCAGCGTGCCTTCGCGGCCGAGCGAGGCGATCGGCAGGCCATTGGCGCCCAGGGTCGGGGCACCGGTCGTCGCATTGGCGGCGATGAAGGTGTAGCCCGAGGTCTTGTACTTCTTGTCGAGCAGGTTGCGGCCGTAAAGCCCCAGGCTCCACCGCCCGCCCGGCGCGGTGTAGACCGCGCTGGCGTCCCACAGCGCGAAGCCCGGCTGATCGATGTAGGGGTTGGGGATTTCGAACTGGTAGGTCTTCGACCGGTAGGACACGGTGGTCCCGAGGTTGACCTTGCCGTCGCCCACCGGGGTTTCGTAGGCCAGGGTCCCGCTCCAGGTCAGCCGCGGGGTGTTCTGCACCTTGCGGAAGGCGGCGACGTCGGTCGGCTGGCCGGCGATCAGCGTGATGTACTGGCGATATTCGGCATCGATATAGCCGAACGAGCCCGACAGGTTGAGTCGGTCACCCGAGCTCAGCAGGTCACGGCCCAGACGGGCGGTGCCTTCGGCCTCGAAGCCCTTGAAGCGGGCCTTGCCGGCGTTGGACACCACGCCGCAGAAGCTGGGCAGGTTGCCCACGGTGCAGGCCACCGAACCCGGGATCTGCACGTCGGTGTAGTCCGCATAGAAGCCGGTCAGCGAGATGTAGAGCCCGCCGTCGAACAGGTTGCCCTTGTAGCCGAGCTCGTAGGAATCGACCTTTTCCGGACGGAAGCTGAGGAATCGCGCGATCTCATCCTGCGAGCGGACGCCGTCGCCGTTGGTGTCGGGCGCGTTCACGCCGACGCCGCGCGGATCGAAGCCGCCGCCCTTGAAGCCCTGCGAATAGGACGCGTAGAGGTTGTGATCGGGACTGGGCTTGAAGCTGACCGAGGCGCGCGGCGTGAACTTGCGGAACAGCTGGCGACCGGTGAAATTGGTGCTCGGCGCGCCGAAGGCCACGCCCGCCCCGCCGAACACCGGCGAGCCGCCACCCAGGTAGTTCTGCCGCAGGATCGAGGCCCGACGCTCGTCCGAGGTGTAGCGGCCGCCCAGTTCCAGGCTGAGCTGCTCGGTCAGGTCGTAGGAGAAATTGGCGAAGACCGCCCAGGTCTCGGTATCGACATTGGCCTGGGTGAAGGCGGCAAGGCCGGCCACCGTCGTGAACAGGCGCACGTCGAAGGCGGTGTCAGCCTTCGCGCCCAGATAATAGGCCCCGACCAGGCCCTTGAGCGGCCCTTCATCGTAGAGCAGTTGGAATTCCTGGCTGACCTGCTCGTTGCGGTAGATGCCCGGCACGTCGACGTCGGAGGCGGGCAGGGCGTCGAAGTCGATCGGGGTGCGGCTGACGTCCTTGCGCCAGGCGCTGATCGAACGCAGCGTGATGGCATCGCTCAGTTCGGCGGTGGCATTGATCGCGAAGCCGCCGGCCTCGATGTCCTGCCGCGGATCGTTCAGCCCGCCGCGGGTGTCGAACACGTTGGGCAGGACCGGCGCGCCCGACAGCAGGCCCGGGATCAGGCGCGTGCCGCCGCGGGGGTTCGACTTGTCACGGGTATAGTCGCCCGAGAAGCGGACCAGCACCGGCTGACCGTTGCCACCCAGCTCGACCGTGGCGCGGCCGGCCCAGATGTTCTTGTCGTAGTTGTCGAGCCCGGTGGTGAGGTTCTTGCCGAAGCCATCGCGGCGCAGCCGGGCCAGCGATCCGCCAACGCGGATCAGGTCCGAGATCGGGGCCGAGGCCGTGATCACGCCTTCGGCCTGGTTGTAGGTGCCGTAGGTCGCGCGGACCCGCAGCGAGGGGGTGTCGGGCAGAGACTTGGTGACGTACTTCAGCGCGCCGCCGATGGTGTTGCGGCCATAAAGCGTGCCCTGCGGTCCGCGCAGCACCTCGATCCGCTCGACGTCATAGATGTCGAGCACGGCCGCCTGCGGGCGGTTGAGGTAGACATCGTCCAGATAGATGCCGACGCCCTGCTCGAAGCCCGAGACCGGGTCCTGCTGGCCGATGCCGCGGATGAAGGCCGACAGGGTGGAGTTGGTCCCGCGCGACGGCTCGAGCGTGACGTTGGGGGCGGCCTGGGCCAGATCGGTGATGTCGAGCGCGCCGCTGCGGGCAAGCTGCTCGCCGCTGAAGCTGCTGAGCGCGATCGGCACGTCGACCAGGCGCTCCTCGCGGCGGCGGGCGGTCACGACGATCGCGCCTTCGCCTTCGTCGGTGGTGGCGGCAGCGGCCTGATCCTGGGCCTGGGCCGCCGTGATGAACGGGCTTGTCCCGGTGGCGAGGAGCGTGGCGAGGGCCACGGCGCTTGCACGAGTCGCAAAGATTGAACGCTTAATCATGGCCTTACCTCCCAGCAGCATCCATTATGAGCGTACAGCTAGGCCAACCTGAAAACTGATTCAACTTTCATTGTTTGCCATGGCGCGGCAATCCGGTTAGCTGTGGCGCAATGACCACAGGTGCCGATCGTCCCGAGCCCGCGGCGGACCGCACGCCGCGCACCGAGCGCGGGCGCAAGACGCTGCGCAAGCTGCTTGATGCCGCGGCGGTGGAGTTCGGCGAGAAGGGGTTCCACGAGGCTTCCATCACCGGGATCACCCGGCGGGCGGGAACCGCGCTGGGCAGCTTCTACACCTATTTCGAATCCAAGGAGGAGATCTACCAGGCGCTGGTCCGCGACCTGTCGGGCCGGGTGCGCGATGCCGCACGCAAGGCCGCGGTCGGCGAGGGCGACGCTTTTGCGCGCGAACGCGCGGCCCTGCTCGGCTTCCTGCGGTTCGTGCGCGAGCACAAGGAAATCTACCGGATCATCGATGAGGCCGAGTTCGTCGATCCGGCCAGCTTCCGCATTCACTACGAAAGCACGGCGCGGCGGATGCACGAACGCCTCCGCGCCGGGGTGGAACGCGGCGATTTCCGCGCGGACCTGTCCGAAGCCCACGTCTGGGCGATCATGGGGATGAACGTGTTCCTGGGCTTGCGCTACGTCGTCTGGGGGGATGACCTGCCCGCCGACGATCTGGCGGCGCTCGCCAACGACTTTCTCCGCCGGGGCATCGCCGCCGATAGCTAGGCGGCCGACACGATTTCGACCGGCACGATGTCCAACGGCCGTTGGCGCTCGGAAGCAGCTGTTCGGGGCGTGGCCTTAGACCGGTTCCACCGCCTGGTCTTTTGTCGTCGCCCCGGACTTGATCCGGGCCCCGGCTCAGCGCTTCGTTTCGCCAGCGGGTTCCGGATCGGGCGGATTGTGTTTCAGCACGAAGTTCACCGAGGCCTCCAGCATGGCCTGGCGGGTCGCGCTTTTCGACAGCCAGTGATCCTCGCCCTGCAGGGTGACAAACTCCACCGGCTTGCCGGCGTCGCGCAGGGCATTGGCCATGGCGCTGCTCTGGGCATAGTCGACCACGGTGTCATCCTTGCCGTGGATCAGCATCACGGGCACCGTCACCTTGTCGGCATAGCGCTGCGGTGAGACCAGCTTGAGATCGCGGCCAGTGCCGATTTCGGCCTTGAGTGCACGGTTCAGGGCGGCGTCCTGATAGTCGTTGATCCGGCCTGCAACGAACCGGCCGAGATCGCCGATCCCGGCGACCGAGACGGCACAGCGGTACAGTCCTTGCTGCAGCGTCACCCCTGCCAGCGCGGCATAGCCGCCATAGCTGGCGCCAACGATCGCCATGCGCTTGGGATCGATGATGCCCTGTCGGACCAGTTCGGCGACGCCATCCGATATGTCGGTCTGCATCTTGCGGCCCCATTCGCCGTGCCCGGCTTGCTGAAAGGCGTCGCCATACCCGGTCGAGCCGCGGAAATTGGGCTGGAACACGGCGTAGCCGCGCGAAGCATAGGCCTGGGCCCACCAATCGAAGCCGGGCTCGTCATGAGCGGTTGGGCCGCCGTGCGGCATGACCACCGCCGGCAGATTACGCGGCGTGCGTCCGGGCGGCAGGGTGAGCACGCCCTCCATCTTCTGCCCATCGCTGGCAGTGTAGCTGATGAACCGGCTGGAGCCGACATCCTTCGGATCGAGAGGATAAGCGAAGCCGATAGGCGCGGCGCGGTGCTGCGAGACGTCGACCCTGTACCAGGTGCCAGGATCATCGCCGCCATCAACCTTGACCAGCAAATGATCGAAATCGTCGCTGGCGCTCTCGATCGACAATCGCTTGCCCGCAAAGGCGGCCTGGAGCTTGCGGTAGGCTTTGTCGCGTGCGGGATCGAAGAAGGCGCTGCCACCGCCGGCGCGGCCGCTGGTGTAGCCGGTCATTTGCCGGCCCTTGTCCAGCCACACCCGATCCACGTCGAGATCGTCGAGGAATGGTTGAGGCGTTCCCCCCGCGATCGGAACGGTGAACCAGCGGGATTCGACACCGGCATCGTCCTGGGTCGAATAGACCACCCCGCTGCCATCGGGGGTGAAGCCGATCAGCGAGGCGGAGCCCTTTGCCACGCCCGAGGCAATCGTGGCATGCTGGCCGTTGAGCAGCGTCCAGTGACCGTTACTGTGAACCCAGTTGAGTGTGGCACCGACCATGCCATGGCCATCGACCAGCCAGTCGCGCTCGGCGTCGCCGTCTTCGGCGCGCCTGGCGATGCGCTTGGATTTACGGGTCTGCAGGTCGACCTCGTAGAGGTCCGGCCGCACCGCGCCAGTCGGCAGATAGCTGTCCGACCCCGCCACCCCACGCACCAGCGTGACGCCTCCGAAATAGCCGAACCAGCGGCCGTCCCGTTCGATCAGGCCGAAGGTGCCGCGCACGCCGCCGGTGATATCGTGATCGTCATGGAAAACAGCCCAAGGCGGTGACTTGTCGAGCGGCAGGACGAACACGGCCCCCAGTTCCGTCTTGCTGGTGATGAAGCCCATCGGCAGCGCAGCGGTCACGCTGTAGCTGACCAGCACGGCCTGATCGCCGGCCCATCGGATCGCGCGCAGCTTGTCGTTCATGCCGAACGGGAAGCTGGTCACCAGCGCGCCCTGCTGGTCGATCACCAGAAGGGTACGACCGCCCTTGATCGTCGCGAGCATGGCGACATGGCGCCCGCTGGGCGAGATGGCCGCATCCTCGAAGCCGGGCAGCCGTCCGTAAGCTTCAAGCGGTGGTGGCGCGGCCAGGGCGGTAGGACCGAAAGCTCCGCCCAGGGCGAACAGCAGCGGTGCTGCCAGCATCCTGGCCCGCCCCGACCGGGCACCGGCACGCCGCAGTGTCCGAGCAATCATCAGCCCGTTCCCTTCCCCTGAGCCCCTATGCTCGGCACAGTCTTGACGGACCGGGCCGCCCCATCAATCGAGTTCGTAGAACCGCCGGATCACCGCCCAGCCCTCGGCCGCGGTCTCGACCGGGGTGAACAGGTTCAGGTCGGCGGCATTGATCACGCCCTCTTCGGCCAGGGCCCGGAAGTTGATCACGCGGTTCCAGAAATCGGCGCCGTAGAGCAGAATCGGGATCGGCTTCATCTTGCCGGTCTGGATCAGGGTCAGCAGCTCGAAGAACTCGTCGAAGGTGCCGAACCCGCCCGGGAACACCGCCACCGCCCGCGCGCGCAGCAGGAAGTGCATCTTCCGCAGCGCGAAGTAGTGGAACTGGAAGGACAGGTGCGGTGTGACATAGGCATTGGGTGCCTGTTCGTGCGGCAGCAGGATGTTGAGCCCCACCGTCTCGCCCCCGGCCTCGATTGCCCCGCGGTTGGCCGCCTCCATGATCGAGGGGCCCCCGCCCGAGCAGACCACGAACTGGCGCATGCCGTTTTCGACCACGGCGGCCTCCGTCGCGATCCGGGCGAGCTGGCGGGCCTCGTCGTACCACGGCGCCTTGGCCACCAGCCGTTCGATCACGGCGCGGCGTTCGGGCGTGGTCGCCGTGGCCAGCGCGGCCTCGGCGGCTTCCGGGGCGGGAATCCGGGCCGAGCCATAGACCACCAGGGTCGATCCGATCCTGGCCTCTTCCAGCAGCATCTCGGCCTTGAGCAGCTCAAGCTGGAAGCGCACCGGGCGCAGTTCCTCGCGCAGCAGGAAATCGGTGTCGCGGAAGGCCAGGCGATAGGCCGGGTCCTGGGTCTGCGGCGTGGTGTGGGGGTGGGCTTCGGCGAACGAGGCTTCCTGTTCGGCCTTGTAGAACTTGCGGCGGGTCAGCCCCCGCGCCTTGTCGTCTTCGCTCATGACCACTGGATGCTCGGAACGGCGGCAAAGCGCAACGGTCATTGCAGCGCTATCGGCGTTGGGCATGGCGGATTTACACGGCGGCGTTTCGCATTAGGCTCTGCGGCGGGGGACTATCGATGAGCTGGCACTGGGCCGCCTTTTACGCACTGGCCGTCCTGATCGCCCTGTTCGGCGTGGCGGCGCTGGTGGAGCGCGGTCGCTGGGCGCCGGCGCGCCATCCGACGATCCGCCACCGCGCCTACACCCTGGCCCTGGGGGTCTACTGTTCGAGCTGGACCTTCTACGGCGCAGTCGGCTCCGCCGTGCGCGAAGGGTGGAACTATCTGCCGATCTACGTCGCACCGGTGCTGCTGCTGCTGTTTGCGCCGCGCTTCCTGCGCGCGCTGTCGCAGGCCGTCGCCAACGAACAGGCCAAGACCCTGTCGGACTTCATCGCCGCCCGATTCGATCATGATCCGATCGTGGCCCGGCTGGTGACGGTGATCGCGCTGCTCGGCACGATTCCCTACGTCGCGCTGCAGTTCCGGTCGATCGGCAAGGCCCTGAGCCTGGTCACCGGGCAGCCGGTGGCGGTGCCGGCGATGATCGTCGCGGCGCCGCTGCTCGCGCTGTTCGCGATCCTGTTCGGCGCACGCCGATTCGAGCTCGCCGGGCGGAGCGAAGGGCTGGTCTTCGCGATCGGGGCCGAATCGCTGATCAAGGCGGTCGCGCTGATCGCGGTGGCGGCCATGGCGACGGGCTTGCTGATCGCCGCGCCCCCGGCCCAGTTGGCGGCGGGCCTCGCCACCCTGGGCGAACGGTTCCATCCCGGTCACATCTCGTTCGAGACGCTGGCGATCATGGTCATCTCGGTCTTTGCCGTGCTGATCCTGCCGCGCCAGTTCTACATGGCCGTGGTCGAGGCGCGCACCCCCGATGATCTGGTCGAGGCGCGCCACGGCCTTGCCGCCTTCATCGCCATCATGGCCGCCATGGCCCTGCCGATCGCGCTGGCCGGGGTCACGCTCCTGCCGGCGGGAGAGTCTCCGGACAACTTCGTGCTCGACCTGCCGACCCATGCCGGCAACCCGGGCATGCTCGTGCTCGCGCTGATCGGCGGGATCGCCGCCGCGGCCTCGATGGTGATCGTCGATTCGACCGCGCTGGCCACGATGGTCTCGAACGATCTGATCTTCCCCACGCTGCACCGGCGCGGGGCGGCGGGTCCGGGCGGAGGCGATGCGGCGATCCTCCAGGCCGGGGCGCTGGGACGGCGCATGCTGCGGGTCCGCCGGATCTCGATCATGGCGGTGATGTGGCTGGCGCTGGCCTGGGCACTGCTGGTCTCGCCACGCGAATCGCTCGCCTCGATGGGCTATGTTGCCTTCGCCGCGATGGCGCAGATCTCGCCGCACCTGCTGCTGGCCACTTATGCCGAGCGGCGCGACGTGCTGGCGGCGCGGGTCAGCCTGGGGGTGGGGATGGCGCTGTGGCTCTACACCCTCGCCCTGCCGCCGATCCTGCCCCAGCCCTGGCTCGATGCGCTGCGCCACGGCCCGCTCGACCCGCTGCGGCTGTTCGGGGTGGGGCAGGCGAGCCCGCTGGTCCATGGCGTGGTCTGGTCGCTGGGTGCCAACGTCCTCGCTTATGGCCTCTTCGCCGCGCGCGCCGCCCGCCCTTCGCCCCGCTTGCGGATCGCGCCGTTCGCCCGCGGGGTCAGCGACATCGGGGACCTGCACCGGCTGGTCGCCAGCTTCGTCGGCGAGGATGCCGCCAGCCGCGAATTTCCCGCCGATCGCCACGGACGCCCGATCGATCGCAAGTCGGCCCGCCGCGCGCGTGAGCTGATCGCCCGGGTGGTCGGCGCGGCCTCGGCCCGGGCGCTGGTCGCCTCGGCGCTGGCGGGAGGGCAGATGTCGCTGGGCGATGTCACCCGTCTGCTCGACGAAGGATCGCAGTCGCTAAGCTTCTCGCGCCAGTTGCTCGCCGCCACCTTCGAAAATGTCGATGCCGGGATCAGCGTGGTCGATGCCGAGATGAACCTGGTCGCCTGGAACAGCCGTTATCTCGACATCTTCGGCTATCCCCCGGGGCTGGTCCAGGTCGGGGTGCCGGTCGCCGAGCTGATCCGGCACAACGCCCGGCACGGCGATTTCGGCCCGGGCGAGGTGGAGTTCCATGTCGCCAAGCGGCTCGAGCACATGCGCCGCGGCAGCCCCCACGGGTTCGAGCGGCGCCGCAACGACGGGCGGGTGATCAAGACCGTGGGCGGGCCGATGCCCGGCGGCGGTTACGTGATGAGCTTCACCGACGTGTCGGAAGAGGCGCGGGTCCGCGACGAGCTGGAGACTACCCTGGCCGAACTCGAAAGCCGTGTCGCCGACCGGACCCGTGAGCTGTCCGCCGCCAATGCGCTGCTGGCCCGGGCCACCCGCGACAAGACCCGGTTCCTCGCCGCCGCCAGCCATGACCTGCTCCAGCCGCTCCACGCCGCGCGGCTGTTCGCCGCCGCCCTTGCGCGCGATCCCGGCACGGCGCGGCAGGATCTGGTGGCACGGGTCGATCGCGCGATCGTCGGGGCCGAGGCGCTGCTGCGCGCCCTGCTCGACATCAGCAAGCTCGATGCCGGCGGGGTCCAGCCCGACTGCGCCCCGATCGATCTGGCACCGTTTCTGGCCGACCTGGCCGAAGGCATCCGCCCGCTCGCCGAGGAGAAGGGCCTGACCCTGCGGCTGGGCCCGCTGGCCGGCGCGGTGGTGACCGATCCCGGCTTGCTGCGCTCGGTCCTGCAGAACTTCCTGACCAATGCGGTGCGCTATACCGATCGAGGCGGGATTGTGCTGGGGGTGCGCCGAAGGGGCGAGGACCTCAGGATCGACGTGATCGACAGCGGCATCGGCATCGCGCCCGACCGGCACGACGAGGTGTTCGGCGAGTTCACCCGCCTGGGCCAGGTCGAGGCCGAGGGGCTCGGGCTGGGCCTGGCCATTGCCCAGCGGATCGTCCGGCTGCTCGGCGGGCGGATCGAGCTCGCGTCCACGCCGGGGCGGGGCAGCCGCTTCAGCCTGGTGCTGCCACGGGGGGAAGCCGCGCCTCCGGTCCTGCCCTCCGGCACCGTGCCCACTCCGGCCGAGGCCCGCCCGCTGACCGTACTGGTGGTCGACAACGAACCCGAAATCGTCGCCGCCACGGCCGCGCTGCTCGCCGCCATGGGCCACACCGCGCACGCGGCAACCACCGCCGCCGAGGCCAGGGCCCTGGCGGGCGAGGTCGATGCCGCGCTGGTCGATTTCCAGCTCGGCGACGGGGCCGACGGCCTCGACCTTGCGGCTGCACTGCGCCGGACGCGCCCCGGGCTGCCGGTCGCCCTCGTCACCGCCGAGCGCGACAGCCAGGTCGCCGCGCGCGCCGCTGCGATGGGTGTGCCGGTGCTGGCCAAGCCTGCTGATCCCGCCACGATCGAGGCGTTTCTCGGGCGGGTGTAGCGCAAGGACCGTAAGCCGGCGGCGCCCGGACAGGACGGGCGGACGCGGTCTCAGCCGAGAAATGACTTGGGCAGGCTGGCCCACCCGGGTTAGCTGGTCCCATGGCCGATGCCGATTTCTCGTTCGACCTTGCTGGGCTGTCGCATGCGTTGGAGCTGCTGGGTGCGGTCACTGAGGGCGCTGAAGCTGCGCTTCCCTTGCCGAGCACCTTGCCCGAGGTGGGCTGTGGGACCTGCGCCGCGCTGGATCGGCTCGCTCCCCATGTGATTGGCGGCGCAGCCCGGCTCGGTGAGGCGACGGCCTTTGCCCACATGGATCCGCCCACGCCCTGGATCACGTGGGCCACGACCCTGTGGAACGCGTCGGTCAACCAGAACCTGCTGCATCCGGCGACGGCCCCCGTGGCTCGGGATATCGAGCAGAGGGTCATTGACTGGATCGTCCCGCTGTTCGCGATGGGCGGCGGGCACATGGTGCCGGGCTCGACGCTGGCCAACCTGACCGCGCTATGGGCGGCCCGCGAATGCGCAGGCGTCCAGGCCGTCGCCTATGGGGAGTCGGCGCATCTGTCGGTGGGCAAGGCGGCGCATATCCTGGGCTTGGCTGCGCATCCCCTGCCGTGCCGACCCTCCGGAGCGCTGGTGCCAGAGGCCCTGCCGGTGGATCTGCGGCGGACGGCTCTGGTTTTGACGGCCGGCACGACCAGCACAGGCGCGGTCGACGACCTGTCGCTGTGCGGGCGGGCCGCCTGGACCCACGTCGACGCCGCCTGGGCCGGGCCGCTCCGCTTCAGCCACCGGCACGCGCCGGTTTTGGCCGGGATCGAGCGTGCCGATTCGGTGGCGATCTCGGCGCACAAATGGCTGTTCCAGCCCAAAGAGTCAGCCTTGATCCTGTTCCGGGATGCCGCCCGGGCCCATTCCGCCATCGCCTTTGGTGGCGCCTATCTGGCGGCCCCCAATGTGGGGGTGCTCGGATCGCACGGCGCCGCGGCCGTTCCCCTGCTGGCCACTTTGCTGGCCTGGGGGCGCGAAGGTACCGCCGCCCGCATCGACGCCTGCATGGCCTTGGCAGCCCGGTTGGCGGACCTGGTGTCGTCCTGCGCGCAGCTCGAGCTTCTGGCGCCGCCGCAGACCGGCGTGGTGGTGTGGCGGCCCAAATCCGCTGCACTCACCGACCGGCTGTTCGCCGCCATGCCGGCCGGATCCTGTTCGCTGACCACGCTGGCAGGCGAACGCTGGATCCGGAATGTCGCGGCCAATCCGAACTTCGCGATCGCCGCTTTCGCAGCGGCCCTGGAGGACGCCCTGCGGACACTCGGGGCGTCGTGAGCAGGAGAAGGGAACTGCTGCCGCCCTAGCCGACGTTCACCCGACCCTAGTGCCGCAGGTCCAGCCCCAGCGCGCGCGCTGCCAGGGCCGCCTGGGTGCGGTTCTGGACGTCGAGCTTGCGCATGATCGCGGTCATGTGCGCCTTCACCGTCGCCTCGCTCATCGACAGGTCATAGGCGATCTGCTTGTTGAGCTTGCCGTCGAGCACGGCGAGCAGGACCTTGAGCTGGGTCGGGGTCAGGTTGGCGACCTCCCGGCGCACGGCATCGACCGGCTGGTCGCCGGTCGGGCCCGGGCCGCGCGGGGTGGTGCCGAGCGGCGTGGTGCCGAGCGCCTCGGCGATGGCCCGCTCGATCACCCCCAGGTCCGAATCCTTGGGCAGGAAGCCCACCGCCCCGAAGGCGCGGGCCTCGTCGGCGGCCCCGGCGCCGTCCGCGCTCGACACCACCAGGATTGGCACCTCGGGCCTTTCGGCATGGAGCAGGGCGATCCCCGAATAGCCGACCGCGCCGGGCATCTTGAGATCGAGCAGGATCAGTCGCAGGTCCGTCGCCTCGCCGGTCGCGCGGGCGGCGGCCGCCAGCGTTCCCGCCTCGATCACGTGGGCCTGCGGCACGACATTCGCCACGGCCAGGGCCAGGGCCTGGCGGAACAGCGGATGATCGTCCGCGATCAGGATCGTCTCTATGGCACCCCCCGCTCGCTCGGCCCGCCCGCCCGCTCCCTGTCGGGAGTCGGGCCGCGGGCCTAGACCGCCTCGGGCAACCGGGGCCGGTTCGCGAGCAGATTATCGACCACGGACGGATCGGCAAGGGTCGACGTGTCGCCCAGGTTCGAAACGTCGTTCTCGGCGATCTTGCGCAGGATGCGGCGCATGATCTTGCCCGACCGGGTCTTGGGCAGGCCGGGGGCGAACTGGATCACGTCGGGCGTGGCGATCGGCCCGATCTCGTGCCGCACCCACTGGACCAGCTCCTTGCGCAGCGCCTCGTCGGGTTCGATCCCGGCGTTGGTCGTGACATAGGCATAGATGCCCTGGCCCTTGATCTCGTGCGGCATGCCGACCACGGCGGCCTCGGCCACCTTGGCATGGGCGACCAGCGCGCTCTCGATCTCGGCCGTGCCCATGCGGTGGCCGGACACGTTGATCACGTCGTCGATCCGTCCGGTGATCCAGTAATAGCCATCGGCGTCGCGGCGGCAGCCGTCGCCGGTGAAGTACTGGCCGGCGAAAGTGGTGAAATAGGTCTGGAAGAAGCGCTCATGATCGCCCCAGACGGTGCGCATCTGGCCCGGCCACGAATCGGTGATCACCAGGCAGCCTTCCCCGGCGCCCTCGATCGGGGTGCCGTCGTTGTCGACCAGCGCGGGCTTGACCCCCAGCATCGGCCGCGTCGCCGAACCGGGCTTGAGCGCGGTGGCGCCGGGCAGCGGGGTGATCATCACCCCGCCGGTCTCGGTCTGCCACCAGGTGTCGACGATCGGGCAACGGCTTTCGCCGATGACCTTGTGATACCACTCCCAGGCTTCCGGATTGATCGGCTCGCCCACCGAGCCGAGCAGGCGCAGGCTCTGGCGGCTGGTCTTTTTCACCCACTCGTCGCCCTCGCGCATCAGCGCGCGCAGCGCGGTGGGGGCGCCGTAGAAGATCTCCACCTGGAACTTGTCGACCACCTGCCAGAAGCGGCTGGGATCGGGGAAGTTGGGCACACCTTCGAACATCACCGTGGTGCCGCCGTTCATCAGCGGGCCATAGACCACGTAGGAATGGCCGGTGACCCAGCCGATGTCCGCCGCGCACCAGTAGATCTGGCCCGGGCGGTAATCGAACACCAGCTCGTGCGTCAGCGAGGCCCAGACCGCATAGCCGCCGGTGGTGTGGAGCACGCCCTTGGGCTTGCCGGTGGACCCCGAGGTGTAGAGGATGAACAGCGGATCCTCGGCGTCCATCTCCTCGGGCGGATAATCGGCGCTCTGCGCGGCGACGCCTTCGTGCCAGTCCACGTCGCGGCCCGGCTGCATCGCCACCGCCGCGCCGGTGCGCTTCAGCACGATCACCGTATCGACCCCGGCGCAGTGGCCCAGCGCCTCATCGACATTGGCCTTGAGCGGAACCTTCTTGCCCCCGCGCAGACCTTCGTCGCTGGTCACCACGATCCGGCTGCCGCAGTCCTCGATCCGCCCGGCAAGCGCCTCGGGCGAGAAGCCGGCAAAGACGATCGAATGGATCGCGCCGATCCGCGCGCAGGCCAGCATGGCCACGGCCGCCTCGGGCACCATCGGCAGGTAAAGCGTCACCCGGTCGCCGCGCTTGACCCCGCGCGCCTTGAGCAGGTTGGCGAAGCGGCAGACCTGCTCGTGCAGCTCGCGATAGGTGATGCGCCGTTCCGGGTCGGCCGGGCTGTCGGGTTCCCACAGGATCGCCACCGAGTCGCCGCGTTCGGCCAGATGCCGGTCGAGGCAGTTGGCCGAGAGGTTCAGGGTGCCGTCGGCAAACCAGCGAATCCGGAAATCGGCGGCGTGGAACGAGGTCTGCTTGACCTGGGTGAAGGGGCGCATCCAACTGATTCGCTGGGCCATTTCGCCCCAGAACGCATCGGGTTCGTCCACCGAGCGGCGATAGAGTTCGTGATAGCGCGCCTCGTCGACCAGGGCATTCGCGGCCCATTCGGCAGGGACGGGATAGACGGCCTCGGCCATGTTCGGTTCCTCTCACGCTCTGATGGCTGTGCTGGTGGCTGTGAGTGTGTCGTAGCGCGGGGGCGCGTGACAAGCACTAAGACCTAGGTCGTAGGCCCCCACCCCTCTCCTCCGCCCTCTCCTCTACCATGGTCGTGCCTGTGCCGGTCCGATCCGCCTGATAGCCCCTGAAGCGGGACACGAGGGTCAGGACCGAGGCGCCCAGCGCCCAAAGACCGCACGACAAGACCGCACGACGGAGAGGGAACCGATGACGTTCAGGACAACCACGCTCGCCACGTTGCTGGCCGCCAGCGCGCTCGTCGCGCCGCACACCGCCATGGCGGCCACCGCGCGCGAGAAGGCGCTGGAGGCCCGGCTCGAGAAGCTGGAAGCCCAGATGCTGCAGTTGCAGGCGCAGCTCGCCGCCGCCCAGGGCGAACAGGCCCAGGCCGCGGCCGCCGTCACCGAGGCCCGCGCCGCCACCGCCCAGGCCCAGGCGGCTGCGGCCCAGGCCCAGGCCGCCACCGCCCAGGCCGGCGAGGCCCGCACCAAGCTTGCCGCGCTGGAGACCAGGCCGCAGCCCGAGGGCTTCCGCAATGGCAACACCACGCTCAAGCTGGGTGGCTATCTCAAGCTGATTGCCGCCTACAGCCACTTCAGCAACGGATCGGTGCCCAGCAACACGCTCGGCCGCGACTTCTACCTGCCCCAGGCGATCCCGACCACGCCGGGCGGGCGCGGCTTCACCACCGAGGACTTCACCGCCAAGCAGACCCGGCTGTGGCTCAACTTCGATTCGCAGGTCGCCGGCCATGCGGTGAAGGGGTATCTCGAGACCGACTTCCAGACCACGCCCAGTGCCTCGACCAGCGTCACCGGGGGCGGATCGCAGCGCACCACCAACGGCTACACCCTGGCGCTGCGCCGGGCGATCCTGACGGTCGACAAATTCACCTTCGGCCAGGACTGGACCACCTTCCAGTACACCGGCGCCCTGCCCGAAAGCACCGACTATGTCGGCGGCGCCGAGGGCACGGTCTTCGTCCGCGAACCGCTGATCCGCTATTCGACCCCGCTGTCGCGGCAGGTCACGCTGCATCTCGGGATCGAGAACCCGGAAAGCGCGCTGGCCATGGCCGGATCGGCCGCAGTGATGGAAAGCGGCACCGATCACATGCCCGATTTCACCGCGCGCCTCGTCTTTGCCGGCCAGCGCGGCGAACTGTCGGTCGCCGGGCTGGTCCGCCAGGTCCGCGGCGAGAGCACCGGCACGGCGCTGGTCAACAACACCGCCAGCGCGGGGGCAGTGGGCAGCGGGGTCACCGCAGGGGGGCTCGGCGGCAGCCTGGGCGGCAAGCTGTTCCTCAATGACGCCCGGACCAGCGACATCCGCTTCATCACCGCTTACGGGCGCAACATCGGCCGCTATGTCGGCCTGAACTTCGCGCCCGACGCGGTCTACAACCCGGCGACCAACCGTCTGGCCGATGTCGATGTCTTTGCCGCCCTGGCCTCGGCCCACCTGGCCGTCACGCCGCATCTGCGGGTCAACCTGATGGGTTCGGTCCAGACGGTCCACTATGCCAGCGGGCTGACCTTCGCCCAGCTCAACGGCCTCAACAAGCGCGCCTGGAGCGCCGCCGCCAACCTGTTCTACACCCCGGTCAAGAACATCGACCTCGGCATCGAGTATCGCCATGGTGAGCGCACCGTCGTCAATGCGACGATCGCGAACGGCGAGGCGAAGGGCCAGATCGACCGGGTGGAATTCGCCGCCAAATACAGCTTCTGATAAGGACACAAAAGGAGAGGGCCCATGTCGCAACTGGACATATCCGACGATTTCTCCGCCTTGCCACGCCATCACCAGGCCACGCACAGCGAGAAACTGATCATCACCGCATCCTCGCTCGGCACCGTGTTCGAGTGGTACGATTTCTATCTCTACGGCCTGCTGACCGCGATCATCGCAGCCAAGTTCCTGACCGGGCTGAACCCGACCACCTCGTTCATCATGGCGCTGCTGGTCTTCGCCGCGGGCTTCATCGTCCGCCCGTTCGGCGCGCTGGTCTTCGGCAAGATCGGTGACACCTTCGGGCGGCGCTACACCTTCATCATCACCCTGCTGGTGATGGGTCTTTCCACCTTCCTGGTCGGCTGCCTGCCCACTTACCAGACGGCCGGCGTCGCCGCGCCGATCATGCTGGTGGCGCTGCGCATGTGCCAGGGCCTGGCCCTGGGCGGGGAATACGGCGGCGCGGCGACCTACGTGGCCGAGCACGCCCCCGACAACAAGCGCGGGTTCTATACCAGTTGGATCCAGATCACCGCCACGGCGGGTCTGGCCATGGCGCTGCTGATCGTCATCACCGTCCGCTCGCCGGTCACCGGCGTGGGCGAGGACGCGTTCAAGGAATGGGGCTGGCGCATTCCCTACCTGATCTCGGGAGTGTTCCTGGCGATCGGGCTGTGGCTGCGCCTGAAGCTGCACGAAAGCCCCGTGTTCCAGAAGATGAAGGCGGAAGGCACCCAATCCAAGGCGCCGCTGACCGAGGCCTTCGGCGAATGGAAGAACCTGAAGATCGTGCTTATCGCCTTCTTCGGCGCGATCGCCGGGCAGGCGGTGGTCTGGTACACCGGCCAGCTCTACGCGATGTTCTTCCTGGAAAAGATGCTGAAGGTCGATGGCCTGACCGCCAACAGCCTGATCATCGTCGCGCTGCTGCTCGCCACCCCCTTCTTCCTGGTGTTCGGCGCGCTGTCGGACAAGATCGGGCGCAAGCCGATCATCATGGCGGGCTGCGCGCTCGCCGCGGTGACCCTGTTCCCCACCTTCCACGCCCTGACCAAGGCGGCCAATCCGGCGCTGGCGCATGCGCTGGCGACGGCCCCGGTCACCGTCACCGCCGATCCGGCCGAATGCTCGTCGCAGTTCGATCCGGTCGGCGCCAACAAGTTCGACACGACCAGCTGCGACATCGTCAAGAACGCCCTCGCCAAGGCCGGGATCAATTACGAGAACGTCGCCGCCCCGGCGGGGACGATCGCCGCGATCACGATCGGTTCGACCACCGTGGTCGCGCCCGATCCGGCCAAGGTCACGGGCGATGACAAGAAGAAGGCGATCGCCGCCTTCACCGCCAGGGTCGTCGGCGCTCCGGCGGTCAAGGCCAAGCCGGCCGAGGGCGGCAAGCCCGCGGTCGAGGCCAAGGAGGCCGTCGTGGGCGAGCTCGCCAAGGTCGGCTATCCGACCAAGGCCGATCCGGCGCAGATCAACAAGCCGCTGGTGATCGCCCTGCTGTGGTACCTCGTCCTGCTGGTGACCATGGTCTACGGCCCGATCGCCGCCATGCTGGTGGAACTGTTCCCCAGCCGCATCCGCTACTCGTCGATGTCGCTGCCCTACCACATCGGCAACGGCTGGCTGGGCGGACTGCTGCCGGCGATCGGCTTCGCCATGGTGGCGGCCAACGGCAACATCTACCACGGGTTCTGGTATCCGGTGGTGGTCGCCGCCGCGACCCTGGTGATCGGGCTGTTCTTCCTGCCCGAAACCTACAAGCGCAGCATCGACGGCTGACCGGGACCGCCCGGTGCGGCAGAAAGCCCCTCCCCGCCAGGGGAGGGGCTTTTCATTGGACCGCTGCAATTCGCCGGCTTCTTGCTCTCGATCAAGGCAACACAGCGATTTTTGCTGCACATGCGAAGTCACCCCCCTGATGGAGACTTCCGATGAGCGATCTCGAAACCCTCACCAAGCTGACCACCCGCACCGGCGTGGTCCTGACCGTCCGTCCCGCGACCGCGGCCGACGAGCCCGCGCTGGTCGCCTTCTTCGACGCGGTGAGTGATGAGGACCGCCGCTTCCGCTTCTTCGCCGCCGCGGCCCATGTCAGCCACGACCAGCTCGAGCCGCTGATCCACGCCGACCATTTCCGCTCGGAAAGCTACCTCGCCTTCGACCAGGCCAGTGGGGCGCTGGTCGCCTCGGCGCTGCTCGCCTGCGACAACGCGCTCGACACCGGCGAGGTCGCCGTCTCGGTCCGCGGGGATCGCAAGGGCGAGGGGATCGGCTGGGCCATGCTCGACCACCTCACCGCCGAGGCCCAGCGCCGCGGCGTGCGCCGGGTCATCGCGATCGAAAGCCGCGACAACCACGCCGCGATCGAGGTGGAACGCGACGAGGGCTTCGTTCCCGAGGCCTTCGAGGGGGATCCGACTTTGGTCGTCCTTGCGAAGACCTTCCGCTGAGGCGCAGAGTCGCCGGCGCGGACGGAGTCGCGCCGGCGACCGCTGCTGCACCGGAGGGGACCCATGAGCGAGGCCTATACCCGCGCCTGGCAGGCGAGCATCGACGATCCGCAGGGCTTCTGGTCCACAGCGGCCGGGGCGATCGACTGGATCGATGCGCCGCAGGCGGCTTATCGCGAGCAGGACGGCTGGTTTCCCGGCGGCAGGCTCAACACGGCCTACAACTGCATCGATCGTCACGTCGCGACGGGGCGGGGTGAGGCCCTGGCGCTGATCTATGACAGCCCGGTCACCGATACGGTTGCCCGCTACACCTATGCCGAGTTGCAGGGCGAGGTGGGCCGGGTCGCGGCGATGCTGGCGCGGCTGGGGGTCGGCCAGGGCGACCGGGTGGTGCTGTACATGCCGATGATCCCGCCCACGGTCTTCGCCATGCTCGCCTGCGCGCGGCTCGGGGCGGTCCATTCGGTGGTGTTCGGCGGCTTCGCTCCGCTGGAACTGGCCAAGCGGATTGACGACGCCACGCCCAAGGCCGTGCTGACCGCATCCTGCGGGATCGAGGGATCGCGCACGATCGCCTACAAGCCGCTGGTCGACGAGGCGTTGACCCTGGCCCGGCATGCGGTCGATCACGTGGTGGTCTACCAGCGCGAACGGCTGGCGGCCGAGCTGACCGGCCCGCGCGATCACGACTGGATGACGCTGCACGCCGCTGCCGCGGGCGATCCGGTGCCCCCGGCGGCCGAGCTGGCCGCAGCCGATCCGCTCTACATCCTCTATACCTCGGGCACGACCGGCACGCCCAAGGGCGTGGTCCGCGAAAACGGCGGGCATGCCGTGGCGCTCGCCTGGTCGATGGCGAACATCTATGGCGTCGGCGCGGGCGACGTGTTCTGGGCCGCCTCGGACGTGGGCTGGGTCGTGGGCCACAGCTACATCGTCTATGCCCCGCTGCTGGTTGGCGCGACCACGGTGCTGTTCGAGGGCAAGCCGGTGGGCACCCCCGATCCCGGAACCTTCTGGCGCGTCATCGCGCGGCATGGCGTGAAGGCCTTCTTCACCGCGCCGACCGCGATCCGCGCCGTGCGCAAGGAGGACCCGGACGCGCGCTTCCTGGCCGAGATCGGCACCGGGCCGTGCCAGGCGATCTTCCTGGCCGGCGAGCGCGCCGATCCCGAGACGATCGCCTGGGCCGAGGCCAGGACCGGGCTGCCGGTGATCGATCACTGGTGGCAGACCGAACTCGGCTGGCCGGGCGTCGCCTCCTGCGTGGCGCTGGGCGATCTGCGCCGGCGGCGCGGCTCGGCGGGCTTTCCCGTGCCGGGCTATGCCTTCGCGATCCTCGACGAAAGCGGCCAGCCGGTCCCCACCGGGCAGAGTGGCGCCGTGGCGATCAAGGCGCCCTTGCCGCCGGGCGCGTTCCGCACGCTGTGGAACAATCCTGCCGGCTACGCGAAGAACTTCGCCGCCTTTCCCGGCTGGTACGAGACCGGCGACGCCGGGTTCTTCGATGCCGACGGCTTCCTGCACATCATGGGCCGCACCGACGATATCATCAACGTCGCCGGGCACCGCCTCTCCACCGGGCAGATGGAACAGATCGTCGCCACGGTGGATGGCGTGGCCGAAGGTGCGGTGATCGGCGCGGACGATGCGCTGAAGGGGATGATCCCGATCGCCTTCGTCGTCCCGCGCGCCGGGGCCGAGGCCGATGCCACGCTGTCCGCCCGGGTGATCGCCGCGGTGCGGGGGGAACTGGGGGCGGTTGCCGCGCTGAAGACCGCCTTCGTCGTGCCGCAGCTGCCCAAGACCCGCTCGGGCAAGATCCTGCGCAACCTGCTGCGCAAGATCGTCAACGGCGAGGAGGCCCCGACCCCGCCGACGATCGACGACCCGGCGGTGCCCGCCATGCTGCGCGCGGTGGTTTTCGGGGAGAAGGTCTAGGCCGTAAACGCATAAACAGCGCCATCGAGGTTTGAGGCAGAAAGGCCCAGCGCAAGGCGGATAGGCGCAGGAATAGTGGTTCTATTTCAAGCCTATCCAACGCGGCGATGGGCCTTTCTGGGCAAATCCCTGCGGGACGCCCAAATGCCTTCCATCTCGGCCAAATCCGCCCTTGGAAAGGCAAGCAGCCTTCCCTGCGGGCGGCTTAGCCCGATCTGTTCGCCATTTGGGCGCCTCGATGGCGCTGTTTATGAGTTTACGACCTAGGGGGCTCCGTCCCGCGCGCGGCGGCTTTCTCTGGCGGCTGCCTGCGCTCAGTTCTTCTTGGGGACGCTGAAGCTGCCGCTCACCCGGCCGCCGGGGTTAGGGCTGCCGGGCTGGGCCGTGCCGCGCCCGTCGACGCTGGCCAGGCCGGTGTTGAGGTCGATCACCAGCCGCCCGCCCTTGAGTGTGTCCGCCCCGCGATTGAGCGAGACGTTCCCGGCCAGGGTGATTACCCGGCGGTTGAAGTCATAGACGCCCACGTCGCCACGGGCGGTCTGGCCGCCGCGCGACACCGTGACGCCGCCGGTCGCGTCGATCCGCTGGATCTTGACTCCGCCGTTGTCGGTATAGGCCACCGTGGTGCGCGCCGCGCGCAGCTTGAGATCGCCCTGGGTGATGTCGACATTGCCGGCCAGGATGACGCGGTTCTGCTTGTCCTGCAGCACGATGCTGTCGGCCGCATAGTCGACCGGGGCATTGCTGTTGAACCCGCTGAGCGACTGGGCACCGGCTTCGCGCCCCGACGGCGCGCCGAGGACGAGCAGGGCGATGGCCAGTCCAATTGGGAGGCGGCGGAGCAGCGGCACGGCGGATGCGGACGGCAGGTCGGGCATGACGGCCTTCTAGACCAAGGCCGCGCCAAGTGGGAACGGCTTTTTCCGTGCCGGCGCCATCACCGTCCCCCGCCGGGGGTACCCTGCATGCGCAGGTGCGCCCGCCCCTTCAGCGCGACCACCCGTTCGTCCAGGTCGGCCTCGATCCGGTCGGCGCTGAAGGTGCCGCTCGGCACGGCCCCGGCCACCCCGCCGGTGCCGGTGACCTGCTGGGCCTTGAGATCGATCTGCACGTTGCTGGTGGTCATGCGATAGCCGTCGGCGGCGCGGAAATCGATCGGTCCGGCCACGTCCAGGGCATTGGCCCGGACGTCATAGCGGGCCGATCCGGCCTTGAGCTCGGCCGGGCCGTCCTTCAGCAGGATCCGCGCCGACAGGTCATTCATCTGCACCACGGGCACCGCGTTGGAATGCTGCACGGCCTTGCCCGCGGTGACCGAGAAGGGCCGTCCGCGCTGGTCCTCGCCGCGGTACATCGCCTGTTCCACGCGCAGCCGTTCGGTGGTCAGCGCCACCTTGTTGCGATCCAGCAGGAAGCTCACCTCGCCGCGCGGAAACAGCGGGGCGATGACCATCACCGCCACCACCGCACCGATCCCGGCCGGCAGGAACCGGGCCAGGAACGCCACCAGCCGGTCATGCGACCCGCCCGGCATCGCGAAGAGCCGGCGGCGATTGCGGATGATGTCGGCCTGATCCGTCATGCGATCTCGGTCATGGGCTGGTCCAGCCGCTATTCGTGGCTGAAAATGTCCTTTTCCGCCCACCCGGCCAGGTCGAGCCGGGCGCGCACCGGCAGGAAATCGAAGCAGGCCTGGGCCAGCTCGGTCCGCCCCTCGCGCGCCAGCCGCTCGACGAAGATCGTGTGCATGGCGTGCAGATAGCGCACGTCCGACGCGGCATAGTCCTGCTGCGCCTCGCTCAGCACCGGGCCGCCCCAGTCGCTCGATTGCTGCTGCTTGGAGATTTCCTTGCCCAGCAGCTCCCGCACCAGCTCCTTCAGGCCGTGCCGGTCGGTGTAGGTGCGCACCAGCTTGCTGGCGATCTTGGTGCAGAACACCGGCGCGGCGGTGACGCCCAGGTAGTGCTCGATCGCGGCCAGGTCGAACCGGGCGAAGTGGAACAGCTTCAAACGCGCCGGATCGGCCAGCACCGCGCGCAGGTTGGGTGCGGCATAGTCGGAGCCGGGCTTGAACCGCACCAGGTGCTCGTCGGGGCCGCCGTCGGAAATCTGCACGACGCAAAGCCGGTCGCGCGGGGTGATCAGCCCCATGGTTTCGGTGTCGACGGCGATGGGCCCCGGGGCAAGCACGCCCTGGGGGAGATCTTCTTCGTGGAGATGGACAGCCATGACCGCCGTGCTTAGGCGCAATGCGGGGCCAGCGGAAGCCCCCTATAAGGCATGTGAGGCCGCGATGCTGCAGTCGGTTCCCCCTTCATGGCGAGACGCGCTGGCCCCGGCGCTGGGCACGCCGCAGGCGCGCCAGCTCGGCGGGTTCCTCCAGGCCGAGGAAGCGGCGGGCAAGCGCATCTATCCACCGCGCGGGACCCGCCTGGCCGCGCTGGAGCTGACCCCGCTCGACGCGGTCAAGGTGGTGATCCTGGGGCAGGACCCCTATCACGGTCCGGGGCAGGCGCACGGGCTGTGCTTCTCGGTCCAGCGCGGGGTCAGGGTGCCGCCCAGCCTGGTCAACATCTACAAGGAGCTGGAAAGCGATCTGGGCCTGCCGCGCCCCGCTCACGGCAACCTGGAAGCCTGGGCGCGGCAGGGGGTGCTGCTGCTCAACAATGCCCTGACCGTGGAGGACGGCCAGGCCGGATCGCACGCCGGCAAGGGATGGGAGGCGATCACCGATGCCGCGGTGGCCGCGGTCGCGGCCAAGCCGCAGCCCTGTGTGTTCCTGCTGTGGGGCAGCCATGCGAAGAAGAAGGCGTTGGCCGTCCCCGGCCTGGCGCAGAGCCACCACCTGGTGCTCACCGCGCCACATCCCAGCCCGCTCTCGGCCCATGCCGGGTTCCTCGGCTGTCGCCACTTCAGCCAGGCCAACGCCTTCCTCGAGGCCCAGGGGCGCGGGGCGATCGACTGGCGGGTGTGAAAGGGCTGTGGCCGCAAGGCTGCCTTCACGACATAACCAGCTTCGTCATGCTGAACTTGTTTCAGCATCCATTTCGCACGGGGCACGGTTCCAGCAGGGGGAAGCTGACGGCAGCGACGCGCGCGATTTCAAGACCTGAAGCTAAGGCGGCATGGATGCTGAAACAAGTTCAGCATGACGACCGGGGGGGGTCAGGGTCGAGCCTACCCCAATCGGCGCAGGGCTTCCTCGCGCCCGATCAGCGGCAGCAGCGCGGCCATGTCGGGGCCATGCTCGCGGCCGGTGAGCGCGAGGCGCAGGGGGAGGAACAGGGCCTTGCCCTTGCGTCCGGTCGCCTCCTTGAGTGCGCCGGTCAGCGCCTTCCAGATGTCGGCGTTCCAGTCCAGCCCCGCCAGAGTGGTCGCGGCTCCGGCCACGAAGGCTTGGTCCTCGTCCGCCAGCTCGGGCGTGGGCACCGGCCCCGTGACCACCTGCCACCAGTCGCCCGCCTCACCGATGTGCGCCAGATTTGGCCGGATCGCCTCCCACGCGGCCACGCCCATGCCGTCCGGCAGCAGGTGCGCCACGCGGGCATAGGGCAACTGGTGGACGATCTGGGCGTTCAGCCGGTGCAGCTCGGCCTCGTCGAAGCGCGCCGGGGCGCGGCCGAAGTGGGCGAGATCGAAGGTGGCCGCCAGCGCCGCCCGGTCGGCAATCGGCTCGACCGGCTGCGACGTGCCCAGCCGGGCGAGCAGCGCGACCAGCGCCTCGGGTTCGATCCCGGCCTCGCGCAGCTCGGCGATCCCCAGCGAGCCTAGCCGCTTCGACAGCTTGCCCTCGCTCCCCACCAGCAGCGCCTCGTGCGCGAAGGCCGGAGGTGTCGCGCCCAGCGCGGTGAACATCTGGGCCTGGACCGCGGTATTGCTGACGTGATCCTCGCCGCGCAGCACCTGGGTGATCCCCATCGCGATATCGTCGATCACCGAGGGCAGCATGTAGAGCCACGATCCGTCGGCGCGGCGCACCACCGGGTCGGACAACTGGGCCGGATCGAACCGCTGGGGTCCGCGGATGCCGTCGTCCCAGACGATCGGCTCGTCGTGGTCGAGCCGGAAGCGCCAGTGCGGCGCCTCGCCCGCGTCCGCCTTCGCGGCATGGTCGGCCTCGGTCAGGTCGAGCGCGGCACGGTCATAGACCGGCGGCAGCCCGCGCCCCAACCGGACCTTGCGCTTCAGCTCCAGCTCCTGCGCGGTCTCATAGCAGCGATAGACCCGCCCCGCCGCGACCAGCCGGGCGAACTCGCGCTCATACAGCGCAAACCGCAGGGACTGGCGCTCCTCGCCATCGGGCTCCAGCCCCAGCCACGCCAGATCGGCGCGGATCGCGGTGACATAGTCCTCGCGGCTGCGCTCGGCATCGGTGTCGTCGATCCGCAGCAGGAAACGCCCGCCCGCGCGCCTGGCGAGCAGCCAGTTGTGCAGGGCGGTGCGGATGTTGCCGACATGCAGCAGCCCGGTGGGCGAGGGGGCGAAACGGGTGACAGTGGTCATGCCCAGCGCCCTACCGCGCTGGCTCGGCCAAGGCTAGCGCGTGCTTTGGTCCTGCCGCAATGCGGACCCTGTCAGTGTGCCGCCTTACCTTTCGCGAGCACCAGTCGAACAATCACGAACCCACCCGACAGGATCACCGCTGCAAGTCCGACCAGGTGAGCGATTGGACCCCATCTGACCACAAATGAACTGACGATCCTTCCACCGGCGATTGTCACGCCTAAAGTCACGATCAAAGCCACCCAACCCTTCCAGTTGAGAGGTGCAGCGGAGAAGCGACCTGCTGATCGCGAATACACGAACCAATGGCCATCATGGTCCGACTTGCCGGGCCTTCACGCGCTCCGGAAGGAATGGGTGATCGGATAGCGCCGGTCGCGGCCGAAGTTGCGGCTGCCCAGCTTCACTCCGGGCGGGGCCTGGCGGCGCTTGTATTCGGCCAGGTTGAGCAGGCGTTCGATCCGCGCCACCGTGTCATGGGTGAAGCCCTCGCTCACCAGTTGGGCCACGCTCTTTTCGTGCTCGACCAGGCCGAGCAGGATCGCGTCGAGCTCGTCGTAGGGCGGCAGCGAATCCGAATCCTTCTGGTTCTCGCGCAGCTCGGCGGTGGGCGGCTTGGTGATGATGTTGTCCGGCATCACCGGGCCCTCCGGCCCCAGCCCAATCTTCGGGCGGTGCGCGTTGCGCCAGCGCGCGATTGCGAAGACCGTGGTCTTGTAGGCGTCCTTCAGCGGGTTGTAGCCGCCGGCCATGTCGCCATAGATCGTGGCATAGCCGACGCTCATCTCGCTCTTGTTGCCGGTGGTCAGCAGCATCGGCCCGAACTTGTTGGACAGGCCCATCAGCGTCACCCCGCGGATGCGGCTCTGCAGGTTCTCCTCGGCCAGGTCCGGCGCCCGGCCCGCGAAGACCGGGGCGAGCATGCCGGTGAAGGCCTCCACCGCCGGGCCAATCGGCACCGTGTCATAGCGGCAGCCGATCAGCCGGGCGCATTCGGTCGCGTCGTCCAGGCTCTCCTGGCTGGTGAAGCGGCTGGGCAGCATCACCGCCCAGACCCGCTCGGGCCCCAGCGCATCGGCGGCGATCGCCGCGCAGATCGCGCTGTCGATCCCGCCCGACAGGCCCAGCACCACCCCGGGGAAGCGGTTGCGGTCCACATAGTCACGCAGCGCCAGCACCATGGCGCAGTAGATATCCTCGGGGTGGTCGGCCAGTTTCGCCACCTCGCCCCGGTCACAGCGCCAGCCGGTGGCGGTGCGGGTCCAGCGGGTCTCGACCACCTGCTCTTCCCAGTCGGCCAGTTGCACCGCCAGGCTGCCATCGCCGTTGATGACGAAGCTGGCGCCGTCGAACACCAGCTCGTCCTGCCCGCCGACCCGGTTGAGATAGGCCAGCGGCAACCGGGTATCGACCGCGCGCAGCTTGGCCACGCCGTCGATCCGCAGCGTGTCCTTGTCGATCTCGTAAGGGCTGCCGTTGGGCACGATCAGCAGCTCGGCGCCGAAATCGGCCAGGTGGCGGCACACGTCGGGCTGCCAGATGTCCTCGCAGATCGGCACCCCGATCATCACCCCGCGGAACACGATCGGTTCGGGCAGGGGGCCTGGCTGGAACAGGCGCACCTCGTCGAAGGTGCCGTAATTGGGCAGCTCATGCTTGAACCGCACCGCCGCGATCTTGCCCTGGTCCAGCAGGGCGACGCCGTTGTGCAGCGCCCCGTCGCGGACGAAGACCGATCCCACCAGCATGGCCGGGCCGCCATCCGCCGTGGCCGCCGCCAGCCTCTGCAGCTCGGCCGCGGCGCGCTCGATCAGCGCGGGCTTGAGGATCAGGTCCTCGGGCGGATAGCCGATCAGGTGCAGTTCGGGAAAGACGATCAGGTCGGTCCCCCGCGCCCGCTCGCGCGCGGCGAGCATGGCGGCGGCATTGCCGGCAAGATCGCCGACCACCTGGTTGAGCTGGGCAAGCGTGATGGAAAGCGTATCGACCATGCACCTTCCTTAGGTAGGCAATGGTCGGGGGGCAATCGGGTTGCGGGGGCAGGCCCCGTTGATGGGGCGATGTGCCCGCGCCGAAAACCGTCATCCTGAACCTGTTTCAGGATCCATCCTGCCGCCGGTCGCGGAGTCCTGACCGACGCGTCTGCCTTCGCTCCGCACCATCGCTCCACTTGGGTCAAGGGGCGCGATGGATCCTGAAACAAGTTCAGGATGACGAGGAAGGCAGACGCGAGGGCTTGTGGGTCGGCTGCCCGCCCCTACTTGCTGGCGTAGGCCTTGACCAGCTCGGTCAGCATCGACCGTGCGGTGTAGACGCCCTGGACGCCGATCCGTTCATTCAGGCCGTGGGTGCCATTGCCATCCGGATCGCCCACCACGCCCGGCGGGCCGTAGGACGGGATGCCGATCGCCGAGAGATAGATCCCGTCGGTCGCGCCGGTCGACAGGAACGGCACCAGCGGCGCCTTGGGATAGTACTTGGCGGCCAGCTTCTGCGCCGGGCCGACGATCTTGGGATCGAGCGGCGGCGGCGTGCCCGGAGGGCCGCGGTCGTCGGCCAGGGTCACGGTCATGCGCGGGTCGGCGATCACGCGTTCCAGGTCCTTGCGCACGTCCTCGATCGCCACGCCGGGGAAGATCCGGCAGTTGACGTTGGCCGTGGCGCGCTGGGGCAGGGCATTGTTGGCGTGGCCGGCGCTGACCAGGGTCGCGACGCAGGTGGTGCGCAGCATCGAGTGGAAGGACTTGTCGGTGTTGAGCAGCGCTTCGGCCGCCTTGTCGCCCGGGTTGGCGGCGATCGCTTCCATCGCCTTGCCCATCTCGTCGCCGCGCGCCTTGCCGGCCTGGCTGAAGAAGGCGCGGGTGGTGTCGTTGAGCATGACCGGGAAGTCGAACTCGCGCAGCTTCACCATGGCATCGGACAGCTCGTAGATCGCGTTGTCCTTGACCGGGGCCGAGGAGTGGCCACCCGGATTGGTCGCCTCGATCCGGAAATTGGCCACGACCTTCTCGCCCACGTGGAGGTTCTGCACAACCACCGTGCCCTTGCCGTCGGTCCGCCCGCCGCCACCTTCGTTGAGCGCGAATTCGGCGCTGATGAGGTCAGGCTTGTTCTGCGCCAGCCAGCGGGCGCCGTTGAACGCGGTGGAGGTTTCCTCGCCGCAGGTCAGCGCCAGCTTGATCGTGCGGGGCAGCTTGGTGCCCTCCTTGCGGAAGCGGGCCAGCATATCGACCCAGATCGCGTCCATCGCCTTCATGTCGGCGGTGCCGCGGCCATAGAAGTAGCCGTTTTCCTCGATCAGCTTGTAGGGATCGCGGGTCCAGTCCTCGCGCTTGGCCACGACCACGTCGAGGTGGCCCAGCAGCAGCATCGGCTTCAGCGTCTTGGACGTGCCGGGCAGGGTGACGACGATCCCGCCCTCCTTCGGCGCTTCCGGCACGGCGAAACGGAAGATCTCGGCATCGCCGAAGCCAGCGCCGCGCAGGTGAGCCTCAACCTTGTCGGCCAGCAGGGTGCACGATCCGGTGGTGATCGAGGTGTCGGTCTCGACCATGTCCTGGAACAGGGCCCGGAAGGTGGCGAGATCGGGGGCGAGGACGGGGGCGGGGGCCCCGGGCGCCGAAGCCGGCTGGGCCGTCGCGGCCGTGCTCAACAGGCCGGCCATCACCAGCCCGGAAACGGCTCCGGCCATGCTGCGCTTCGCTTGCTTCATGCTGATTGCTCCCCTGGGGCGTTGTTGCTGAACCGCGACGATGCCCGATCGTCCCGACCGCGCCAAGGGGGCAATTCCGCTCCGCCCCGGCCCTGTCCCAGCGGGCAGGAGCGCCCAACGAAAAGCCCCGCCGGATCGCTCCGGCGGGGCCTTCTGTGTCACCTAGGCTGAAAGACTTACGCCTCGTCGCCCTCGATCAGGTAATCGCCGGCATCGGCGTCGGTGCCGTGGGTTTCACCCTCGACCGCAGCCAGCGGATCGTCGCCGATCGCCGCTTCCGGACCCTGGGCCAGCTCGGCGGCATGCTCTTCCGCGGCCGAGGCCGGGGCGATGAGCGATTCCTGCAGCTTGCGGTACTGCGCGCGCAGCGCCGCGTCGCGGCTGGAGGCCGCCACGCGCAGGCGGTTCATGCCGGCGCCGGTGCCCGCCGGGATGAGCCGGCCGACGATGACGTTCTCCTTGAGCCCGATCAGGCTGTCCTTCTTCCCTTCGACCGCCGCCTGGGTGAGCACGCGGGTGGTCTCCTGGAACGAGGCGGCCGAGATGAACGAACGCGTCTGCAGCGAAGCCTTGGTGATGCCCAGCAGCACCGGCTTGCCTTCGGCGGGCTTCTGGTCGCCCGACAGCTTGGCGTTGTACTCGTCCATCTCCTGACGGTCGACCTGCTCGCCGGCGAGCAGCACGGTGTCGCCACCGTCGGTGATCTCGACCTTCTGCAGCATCTGGCGAACGATCACCTCGATGTGCTTGTCGTTGATCTTCACGCCCTGCAAGCGATAGACTTCCTGGATTTCCGCGACGAGGTACTCGGCCAGCGCCTCGACCCCCAGCACTTCCAGGATGTCGTGCGGATCGGGCGAGCCCGAGATCAGGTTGTCGCCCTTCTTGACCCAGTCGCCTTCCTGGACGTCGATCACCTTCGACTTGGGGATCAGGTACTCGACCGGTTCGCCCTCCTCGGGGATGATCGCGATCTTGCGCTTGGCCTTGTAGTCGCGGACGAATTCGATCCGGCCCGAGACCTTGGCGATGATCGCGTTGTCCTTGGGCTTGCGCGCCTCGAACAGCTCGGCGACGCGCGGCAGACCGCCGGTGATGTCGCGGGTCTTGGCGGCTTCGCGGCTGGCACGGGCCAGCACGTCACCGGCCTCGACCGCCTGCCCGTCCTCGACCGACAGCGTGGTGCCCGGGGCCATCAGGTAGCGCGCGGCCTCGCCCGACTGCTCGTCGAGCAGGGTCAGGCGGGGACGCAGGTCTTCCTTCTTGCCGCGCGACGCGCCGCGGTTCTCGGTCACCACGCGCTGGGCGATACCGGTGGCCTCGTCGGTCAGCTCGGTCATGGTCCGGCCGTCGATCAGGTCCTGGTACTTCACGACACCCGACTTCTCGGTGATGATCGGGGTGGTGAAGGGGTCCCATTCGGCCAGGCGATCGCCCTGGCTGATGATCGCGCCGTTCTCGTGCAGCAGGTGGGTGCCGTAAGGCACGCGGTGCAGCGCGCGCTCGCGGCCCTCGCTGTCGAGCACCACGATCTCGCCATTCCGGGCCAGCGACAGCCGGCGGCCGCGCTTGTCCGTGATGGTCGGGATGTCGCGGTATTCGACGGTGCCGTCGCAGATTGCCTCGAGGTGCGACTGCTCGTTGACCTGGGCCGCACCACCGATGTGGAAGGTGCGCATGGTCAGCTGGGTGCCGGGCTCGCCGATCGACTGGGCCGCGATCACGCCGACGGCCTCGCCGATGTTGACCGGGGTGCCGCGGGCCAGGTCACGCCCGTAGCAGGTCGCGCAGACGCCCTGTTCGGCCTCGCAGATCAGCGGCGAGCGGATCCGCGCGCCCTGGACGCCGGCCGCCTCGATCTTGGCCACGGCGGGCTCGTCGAGCAGGGTGCCCTTGGCGACCAGCACGGCGCCGCTCTTGTCGGCGATGTCCTCGGCCAGGGTGCGGCCCAGGATGCGCTCACCCAGCGAGGCGATGGTCGAGCCGCCCTGGACGATCGCGCGCATTTCCAGCGCCCGTTCGGTCCCGCAGTCCTGGATCACCACCACGCAGTCCTGCGACACGTCGACCAGACGGCGGGTCAGGTAGCCCGAGTTCGCCGTCTTGAGCGCGGTGTCGGCCAGACCCTTGCGGGCGCCGTGAGTCGAGTTGAAGTATTCAAGGACGGTCAGGCCTTCCTTGAAGTTCGAGATGATCGGCGTCTCGATGATCTCGCCCGAAGGCTTGGCCATCAGGCCGCGCATGCCCGCGAGCTGCTTCATCTGGGTCGGCGAACCGCGCGCGCCCGAATGGCTCATCATGTAGATCGAGTTGACCGGCTTCTCGCGGCCATGCTCGTCCACCGGGGTGGCGCGGATCTCGTCCATCATGGCGGCGGCCACCTGGTCGCCGCAACGGCTCCAGGCGTCGATCACCTTGTTGTACTTTTCCTGCTGGGTGATCAGGCCGTCCTGATACTGCTGCTCGTAATCGGCCACCAGCGCCTTGGTCTGCTCGACCAGTTCATCCTTGCTGTCGGGGATGATCATGTCGTCCTTGCCGAACGAGATGCCGGCCTTGAACGCGTGGCGGAAGCCCAGCGCCATGATCGCGTCGGCGAACAGCACCGTGTCCTTCTGGCCGGTGTGGCGATAGACCTGGTCGATGACGTCGCCGATTTCCTTCTTGGTGAGCAGGCGGTTGACCACCTCGAAGGGCACCTTGTGGCTCTTGGGCAGGCATTCGCCGATCAGCATGCGGCCCGGGGTCGTCTCGAACCGCTTGATGTAGGTCACGCCGTTCTCGTCGGTCTGCGGCACGCGGGCCGTGATCTTCGAGTGCATGGTGACCGCGCCGGCCTCGAGCGCCTGGTGCACCTCGGCCATGTCGGACATGATCATGCCCTCGCCGGGTTCGCCCTTGCGGTCCATCGACAGGTAATAGAGCCCCAGCACCATGTCCTGCGAGGGCACGATGATCGGCTTGCCGTTGGCAGGGCTGAGGATGTTGTTGGTCGACATCATCAGCACGCGCGCTTCGAGCTGGGCTTCCAGGCTGAGCGGCACGTGGACCGCCATCTGGTCACCGTCGAAGTCGGCGTTGAAGGCCGAGCAGACCAGCGGGTGAAGCTGGATCGCCTTGCCCTCGATCAGCACGGGTTCGAACGCCTGGATGCCCAGGCGGTGCAGGGTGGGCGCGCGGTTGAGCAGCACGGGGTGCTCGCGGATCACCTCGTCCAGGATGTCCCAGACTTCCTTGCGCTCCTTCTCGACCCACTTCTTGGCCTGCTTCAGGGTCATCGACAGACCCTTGGCGTCAAGCCGGGCATAGATGAACGGCTTGAACAGCTCGAGCGCCATCTTCTTGGGCAGGCCGCACTGGTGCAGCTTGAGCTCGGGACCGGTCACGATCACCGAACGGCCCGAATAGTCGACGCGCTTGCCGAGCAGGTTCTGGCGGAAGCGGCCCTGCTTGCCCTTGAGCATGTCGGACAGCGACTTGAGCGGACGCTTGTTGGCGCCGGTGATGACGCGGCCGCGGCGGCCGTTGTCGAACAGGGCGTCGACCGCTTCCTGCAGCATGCGCTTTTCGTTGCGGACGATGATGTCCGGCGCGCGCAGCTCGATCAGCCGCTTCAGGCGGTTGTTGCGGTTGATCACGCGGCGGTACAGGTCGTTGAGGTCCGACGTGGCGAAGCGGCCGCCGTCGAGCGGGACCAGCGGGCGCAGTTCCGGCGGAATGACCGGCACGACTTCCAGGATCATCCATTCCGGACGGTTGCCCGAATCGATGAACGATTCGACGACCTTCAGGCGCTTGATGATCTTCTTCGGCTTCAGTTCCGACTTGGTCTCGGCCAGCTCCTTGAGCAGGTCCTCGCGCTCCTGCTCGAGGTCGAGCGACATCAGCATGTGCTTGACCGCCTCGGCGCCGATCCCGGCCGAGAAGGCGTCCTCGCCGTACTCGTCCTGGTATTCGTACAGCTCGTCCTCGGTCAGCAGCTGGTACTTCTCGAGCGGGGTCAGGCCCGGCTCGATCACCACATAGCTTTCGAAGTAGAGGATGCGCTCAAGCTGCTTGAGCTGCATGTCGAGCAGCAGGCCGATGCGGCTGGGCAGGCTCTTGAGGAACCAGATGTGCGCGACCGGGGCGGCCAGCTCGATGTGGCCCATGCGCTCGCGGCGGACCTTGGTCACGGTGACTTCGACACCGCACTTTTCGCAGACCACGCCCTTGTACTTCATGCGCTTGTACTTGCCGCACAGGCACTCGTAGTCCTTCACGGGGCCAAAGATGCGCGCGCAGAACAGGCCGTCACGCTCGGGCTTGAACGTGCGATAGTTGATCGTCTCGGGCTTCTTGATCTCGCCGAACGACCACGAGCGGATGCGCTCGGGGCTGGCGATGCCGATCTGGATCTGGTCGAAGGTTTCGGGCTTCGCCATCTGGTTGGTGAACTTGGTCAGGTCGTTCATGTCTTGGTCCCTCTAGGGGTCAAACTGGTGAGGCGAGGGCGGGGCGGCGCCAGGGGCGCCGCCCGCTCCTGTTACTCCGCGGCTGCGGCCAGGCCGTCGTCATCGTCGTCGTTGTCGAGCGACGAGAGTTCGACGTTGAGGCCGAGCGAGCGCATTTCCTTGACGAGCACGTTGAAGCTCTCGGGAATGCCGGCCTCGAAGGTGTCGTCGCCCTTGACGATCGCCTCGTAGACCTTGGTGCGGCCGACCACGTCGTCCGACTTCACCGTGAGCATTTCCTGCAGGGTATAGGCGGCGCCGTAGGCCTGGAGCGCCCAGACCTCCATTTCGCCGAAGCGCTGGCCGCCGAACTGCGCCTTGCCGCCCAGCGGCTGCTGGGTGACGAGCGAGTAGGGCCCGATCGAACGCGCGTGGATCTTGTCGTCGACCAGGTGGTGCAGCTTCAGCACGTACTTGTAGCCGACGGTGACCTTGCGGTCGAAGGCCTCGCCGGTGCGTCCGTCATACAGTGTCACCTGGCCCGATTCATCGAGCCCGGCCAGCCGCAGCATGGCCGACACGTCGGCTTCCACCGCGCCGTCGAACACCGGAGTGCCCATCGGCACGCCGCCGCGGACGTTCTCGGCCAGGTCGACGACCTGCTCCGGAGTGCGGCCCTTGATCTCGGCGGAGTAGTTGTCGCCATAGATCTCGACCAGCAGCTCGCGCACCGCTTCCGGCGCCTCGCCCGGGACCGGGTTCGGGTTGGCCTCGCGCCAGGCATCCAGCGCCGCGCCGACCCGCTTGCCCAGACCGCGCGCGGCCCAGCCAAGGTGGGTCTCGAAGATCTGCCCGACGTTCATGCGGCTGGGCACGCCCAGCGGGTTGAGCACGAAGTCCACCGGAGTGCCGTCCTCCAGGAAGGGCATGTCCTCCTGCGGCAGGATGCGGCTGATGATGCCCTTGTTGCCGTGACGGCCGGCCATCTTGTCGCCCGGCTGCAGCTTGCGCTTCACCGCGACGAAGACCTTGACCATCTTGAGCACGCCCGGGGCCAGCTCGTCGCCGCGCTCCAGCTTCTCCTTGCGGTCCTCGAACTTCTCCTGGATCGCCTTGACGGCCTCGTCGTACTGCGCCTTCAGCGCCTCGACCTGGGCCTGGGCGGCATCGTCCGCCACGGCGAACTTCCACCATTCATAGCGTTCGGCCTCGGCGAGCACCTCGTCGGTGATCTCGACGCCCTTCTTCACGCCCTTCGGCGCCGCCGCGGCGACCTGGCCGATCAGCATCTCGCGCAGGCGGTTGAAGGTGGCGCGGTTGAGGATCGCGCGTTCGTCCTCGCGGTCCTTGGCGAGGCGTTCGATTTCCTCGTTCTGGATCGCGCGGGTACGGTCGTCGATCTCGATACCGTGGCGGTTGAACACCCGCACATCGACGATCGTGCCCGACACGCCCGGGGGCAGGCGCAGCGAGGTGTCGCGCACGTCGCTGGCCTTTTCGCCGAAGATCGCGCGCAGCAGCTTCTCTTCCGGGGTCATCGGCGATTCACCCTTCGGGGTGATCTTGCCGACCAGGATGTCGCCCGGGTGCACTTCGGCACCGATGTAGACGATGCCCGCCTCGTCGAGGTTGCGCAGGGCCTCCTCACCGACGTTCGGGATGTCGCGGGTGATGTCCTCGGGCCCGAGCTTGGTGTCGCGGGCCATGACCTCGAACTCCTCGATGTGGATCGAGGTGAAGACGTCGTCCTTCACGATCCGTTCGGAGATCAGGATGGAGTCTTCGTAGTTGTAGCCGTTCCAAGGCATGAACGCGACGAGCACGTTGCGGCCCAAGGCCAGCTCGCCCAGTTCGGTCGAGGGGCCGTCGGCGATGATCTCGCCGGCCTCGATCAGGTCGCCCACCTTCACCAGCGGGCGCTGGTTGATGCAGGTCGACTGGTTGGACCGTTCGAACTTCTGCAGGCGATAGATGTCGACGCCCGACTTGCCGGCCTCGATCTCGCCCGCGGCGCGGATCACGATGCGGGTGGCGTCGACCTGGTCGACCACGCCCGAGCGCAGCGCGGCAATCGCCGCGCCGGAATCGCGGGCAACGGTCGCTTCCATGCCGGTGCCGACGAACGGCGCCTCGGCCTTGACCAGCGGCACCGCCTGGCGCTGCATGTTCGAGCCCATCAGCGCGCGGTTGGCGTCGTCGTTTTCCAGGAACGGAATGAGCGAGGCGGCGACCGAAACGAGCTGCTTGGGGCTGACGTCCATCAGCGTGACCTGCTCGCGCGGGGCCATCACGAATTCGCCGCCTTCACGCGCCGAGACCAGCTCTTCGACGAACGAGCCGTCCGCGTTGAGCTCGGCCGAGGCCTGGGCCACGGTGTGCTTCTGCTCCTCCATCGCCGACAGATAGACGACCTCGTTGGTCACCTTGCCGTCGATGATCTTGCGGTACGGGGTTTCGATGAAGCCGTACTTGTTGACGCGGGCGAAGGTCGACAGCGAGTTGATCAGACCGATGTTCGGGCCTTCCGGCGTCTCGATCGGGCAGATGCGGCCGTAGTGGGTCGGATGGACGTCGCGGACCTCGAAGCCCGCGCGCTCGCGGGTCAGACCGCCCGGCCCGAGCGCCGAGACGCGGCGCTTGTGGGTGACTTCCGACAGCGGGTTGGTCTGGTCCATGAACTGCGAGAGCTGCGAGGATCCGAAGAACTCGCGCACCGCAGCCACGGCCGGCTTGGCGTTGATCAGGTCGTTCGGCATGACCGTCGACACGTCGACCGACGACATGCGCTCCTTCACGGCGCGCTCCATGCGGAGCAGGCCGACGCGGTACTGGTTCTCGAGCAGCTCGCCCACCGAACGGACGCGGCGGTTGCCGAGGTTGTCGATGTCGTCGACCTCGCCCTTGCCGTCCTTCAGGTTCACCAGCTCCTTGACCACCGCCAGGATATCGTCGGTGCGCAGGGTGGTGATGGTGTCCTCGGCGTCGAGGCCCAGGCGCATGTTCAGCTTCACGCGGCCCACGGCCGACAGGTCGTAGCGGTCGGCGTCGAAGAACAGGCCGTCGAACAGGGCCTCGGCGGTCTCGCGCGTCGGCGGTTCGCCAGGGCGCATCACGCGGTAGATGTCGGCCAGGGCGTGGTCGCGGTCCGGGGCCTTGTCGGCCTTCAGCGTGTTGCGGATCCACGGACCGGTGTTGATGTGATCGATGTCGAGCAGCTCGATCCGGTCGATCCCGGCCTTGTCGAGCGCGTCGAGGTTCTCGGGGGTGACCTCGTCACCGGCCTCGATCCAGATGCGTCCGGTGCTCTCGTCGATCAGGTCGTGCGCCGAATAGCGGCCGAAGATTTCCTCGGTCGGGATCAGCAGTTCGACCAGGCCGTCCTTCTGCGCCTTGTTGGCCGCGCGCGGCGAGATCTTGGTGCCGGCGGGGAACACGACTTCACCCGACTTGGCGTCGACGATGTCGAAGGCCGGCTTGGCACCGCGCCACTGCTCGACGTGGAAGGGCACGCGCCAGCCGCCCTCGCCGCGGTTCCAGGCGACGGTCTCGTAGAAGTAGTTGAGGATGTCCTCGTCGTTCAGGCCCAGCGCGTGGAGCAGCGCGGTGACCGGCAGCTTGCGCTTGCGGTCGATGCGGACGTTGACGATGTCCTTGGCGTCGAACTCGAAGTCCAGCCATGAGCCGCGGTAGGGGATCACCCGGGCCGCGAACAAGTACTTGCCGGACGAATGGGTCTTGCCGCGGTCATGGTCGAACAGCACGCCCGGCGAGCGGTGCATCTGGCTGACGATCACGCGCTCGGTGCCGTTGATGAAGAACGTGCCGTTCTCCGTCATCAGCGGCATGTCGCCCATGTAGACGTCCTGCTCCTTGATATCGAGCACGGAGCGGGTCTCGGTCTCGGCGTCCACCTCGAACACGATCAGGCGCAGCGTGACCTTCATCGGGGCGGCATAGGTGATGCCGCGCTGGCGGCACTCGGTCACGTCGTACTTCGGCGCTTCCAGCTCGTAATGGACGAAGTCCAGCTCGCTGGTGCCGGCGAAGTCGCGGATCGGGAAAACCGAGCGCAGGGTCTTCTCCAGGCCCGAGACATAGCCGGTCGCCGGGTCGGAGCGCAGGAACTGCTCGTAGCTTTCGCGCTGCACCTCGATCAGGTTCGGCATCTGCACCACTTCGTGGATGTCGCCGAAGATCTTGCGGATGCGCTTCTTGCCCGACACTCGAGCAGCGCTCGAGCTGGGGTTCTGGGCCTTGGTTGCCATGGAGGAGTGTCTCGCCTCTTCGCTCAGCACCGGGGGAAGGGTCCGCCCGGCGAAAAAATCACGCCACGCGCGGCGGTGGCCATGCCGACGCGAATCGGTCGGACGCGCCCCATCCCTCACGGGATCGGCTGTCCGAACCGGTTCGCGTCACGCATGAAAGCCCGGTTTTCCGCTTCCTTCCTGGGCCAGCCCCCGCGCATGGGCCGCCTTGCTCGAAGCGTCGGGCGAAGGCGCGATATAGGGGAAGGCGCCGCGAAGTCAAGGATTTGGGGGAAACTGGGGGGGCGGAGTAGGCGCGTGGCCTTCGACACGCTCAGGCCGAGCGGGATTTGGTGAATGGGCCCGCGGTCCCGGGCCGGGAACCCAAACGCTCAGGCACAGGCACAGGCACACCCACACCCGCTCAGGCACACCCACAGCCGCTCAGGCTGAGCTTGTCGAAGCCCACGCGGCAAGCCCTCCCCTTGGGGAGATTCCCTCACTCCGGCGACGGAAACCGCGTCTTGAAGGTGAAGGCCTGCGGGCACGGCCCATAGCGGTCGAGCAGCCAGAGGCGCGACAGTCCCTCCTCGATCGTCGGCTGGTGCCCGGCGGGAACCCACCACAGCGCGTGATAGGCGCCCTCGAACCGCTCGAAGTACTCGCGCCGCCGGCCCAGCTCGGCCGCGTGGCCGCTCTGGTAGACATAGGCGTGGAGCGCATCGGCGTCGGCCCAGACCGACAGGTTCACGATCAGCAGCGGGTCCGGGGTGGGCTGCAGCGCGGTGGCGTTGCCGTCCTCGGTCTGGAGCCGCCAGACGAAGCCCGGGGCGGCATCGGCGAGGGCGTTGACCCGGTCGAGCGCGGCGAAGAACGGGGCGACGCGCGGGTCGCCCTCGGGGGCCAGCAGGCGGCCGATGTTGATCTGGGCGAGCTGCCAGGCGGACGCGGCAAGGGTGGCATTCATGGGCAGGGCACCTCCGGCGCGATCCATTGCAACCCGCGATGGTGTTCGCAACCCCGCGGTTTGCCGCCGGTTCGGCCAACCATCGCGTCGCCATATCGAAAAACAATATTATTGATTGACGATAAGGCCGACTCGGATTATTGAATATCAATATGACGCATATCGGAGAACAACCAATGACCGCCCGTCGCGCCACGCTTGCCGTGCTGCTTGTTGTCGCCCTCCTGTGGAGCCCCGCGCTGACCCTCGAGGTTCACGTGGTGCTGCGCCCGGCCACGGCCGCCCCGGTGGCCTGAGCCCCTTTCGAGGAGAACCCCCATGTCCCTTAAACCCAAAGACCCCCTGCTCGCCGCGGCGCGTATCGTCCTGTTCATCGCGATGGGCGCCATGGCGGTGGCCAGTGTCGCCACCCTCATCGCGGCCCCGGCCATCGTCATCTACCGTGATGCGGTGCTGGCCCAACTGGCGGCCGACGGAGCCCCGGCCGAGGCGTTGGGCGCGCTGGTCGCGATCATGGCCCTGGTCGCCCTCTGCACCGCGCTGGGCTTCCTGTTCTTTCGCCACATGGCCCGGATCGTCGGGACGGTGGGCGAGGGCGATCCGTTCATTCCGGCCAATGCCCGCCGTCTCAGCGCGATGGGCTGGATCGTGGTGGCGGTGAACGTGGCCTCCATCCCGCTGGTTTCGATCCTGCGCTGGCTGGAAAGCGTCACCGAGCACCTGCACACCGACGCGGGCCATGACATCGACGGCCTGCTGCTCGCCCTGGTCCTGTTCATCCTCGCCCGGGTGTTCCGCGAAGGCACGCGCCTGCGCGACGAAGTGGAAGGAACCGTGTGATGCCGGTGACCGTCAAGCTCGACGAGCTGCTTTACCAGCGCCGCATGACGCTGACCGAACTGGCCGAGCGGGTGGACATCACCCTGGCCAACCTCTCGATCCTCAAGACCGGCAAGGCCAAGGCGATCCGCTTCTCGACCCTCGAGGCGATCTGCCAGGTGCTGGACTGCCAGCCGGGCGACCTGCTGGGCTATGATGCGGAGCCGCGGTCGTGACCGCGGTTCCCTTCCCGCTGCCGCGCTGGCGCCTGGCCCTGCTGCGGCTGGCCTACCTGATCATCGTTGTCGGCATGGCCGCCACGCTGTGGCCGGACCTGCTCGATCCCGAGCGGACCTGGCCGCTGTCGGCCGGAGTGGTCAACGCCATGCTCGCGGCGCTGTCGCTGCTCTCGCTGGTCGGCCTGTTCCGCCCGCTCGCCATGCTGCCGGTGCTGCTGTTCGAAGTCCTGTGGAAGCTGATCTGGCTAGTCCGGATCGCCTGGCCCGCCTGGCGCGCCGGTCCGCTGTCGGCCGACATGGCCGAGACGCTGTTCGCCGTCGGCCTGATCCTGCCCTTCATGGCGCTGATCCCCTGGGACCTGGTCTGGCGCCGGCTGGCCGCAAGCCCGGCCTGAGCCGCGCCCTTTTGCCCGCGGCAGGGCCGATCAGAACAGTCCGGGGATCAGCCGCCAGCGCACCACCTGCATGTATTCGGCATAGGCCGGGTCCTGGCTCAGCAGCCGCTCCTCGGCCAGCAGGCGCAGGATCTGGGCCCACCAGCCGATCGCATAGATGACGATGTTCATCGGGTGGAACATCAGGATCATCACCGCCATGTGGACCAGGGCGTAACCGGCGTACATCGGATGCCGCACGAAGCGGTAGGGACCCGAAATCTTGATTCCGCGATTGGCCGGGGCGACCCCGAACGAGCGGCGCAGGGTCAGCTTGGCCCAGGCCTGGATGCCGTTGCCGACCACAGCCAGGAACACGCCGAGCGGAACCAGCAGCGGCAGCGGCGGCACGCCCGGCAGGACCAGCAGGCCGGCGCAGGTCGCGGTCATCGCCAGCAGCCAGTCGCCCAGCGCCATGGACAGCTTCTCGGTCGGCCGCCGGATCAGCGTGAACACCGCCACCGCGGTTTCCGAGATCAGCAGCAGCACGCTCCACGGGTTGCTGGAAACCTCCACCCGCGAGGCGAGCACGATCCACAGCAGCACGACCAGCACCTGTTCGGCGCGGTCGAGCACGGCAGGGCGGAGCCAGGCCGGCTGCTTGGTCAGGGTCGTCGTGGTCATGGCATGGGGCCCCTCGTGGCGGTGCCTGCCGAGGTGCCAGAACGCGGTTAACAAACCGTTAGGGGGTCTGCGGGGCGCGGCTTCCTTGACTCCTGCCGCCTGCCCGCGTAGTGGCCCGCCCCGACCGACCGGGATTCGTCCCGCCGGTCATCCGTCCGAGACAGTTGGTGCCACGGGTCTGCCGCGGCTTAATTTCCAGCCTAGACGGGGAAATGAGATTTTTCGCCCCCCGCCGCTGCGGCGTGGTGCTTCGCGTTGCTCCTGATTGTCCGGGGTGCGCACCTCCTTCCCCCTCAACGGACTCGCCCGGGCTGCTTCGGCAATCCGGTCAACCTAGCCGGTCGTCCGTTCGCGGGCGGCCAATGTGAAGGAGTAAGGCATGGATCGTTCGCAGAAAGCCGAATCGGTCGCATCGCTGAACGCGACTTTCCACGAGGTCGGCGTGGTGGTGATCACCCGCAACCTCGGCATGACGGTGGCCCAGTCCACCGCCCTGCGCGGAAAGGTCCGTGAAGCGGGCGCGACCTACAAGGTTGCGAAGAACCGTCTTGCCAAGCTTGCCGCCAAGGACACGGCTTACGAGGGGATCATCGATTTCCTCACCGGCCCGACCGCGATCGCCGCTTCGGTCGATCCGGTTGCCGCCGCCAAGGCCGTGGTCGACTTCGCGAAGACCACCGACAAGATCGAGATCGTCGGTGGCTCGCTGGGTTCGGTCGTCCTCAATGCCGATGGGGTCAAGGCTCTCGCCACGATGCCCTCGCTGGACGAAATGCGCGCCAAGCTCATCGGCCTCGTTCAGGCTCCGGCCACGAAGATCGCCCAGCTCTCGACCGCTCCGGCGGCCAAGCTGGCCCGCGTCTTCCAGGCCTATGCCGACAAGGCCGCCTAAGACGTTTCAGACGAATTTCCGGGACTGTCCCGGACCATCAATCAGGAGTGAAGCATCATGGCCGATATCGCCAAGCTTGTTGAAGAACTGTCGAAGCTGACCGTCCTCGAGGCGGCTGACCTTGCCAAGGCCCTGGAAGAGGCCTGGGGCGTGAGCGCCGCTGCCGCCGTTGCCGTGGCCGCTCCGGCCGGTGGTGGCGAAGCCGCCGCCGCGGTCGAAGAGAAGACCGAATTCGACGTCATCCTGACCGGCGACGGCGGGAAGAAGATCCAGGTCATCAAGGAGGTCCGCGCGATCACCAACCTGGGCCTGACCGAAGCCAAGGCGCTCGTCGAAAGCGCGCCGAAGGCCGTCAAGGAAGGCGTGTCGAAGGCCGAGGCCGAAGACATCAAGAAGAAGATCGAGGAAGCCGGCGGCACCGTCGAGATCAAGTAAGCTTCCGGTTTCTTCCCGGTACAGCAGAAAGGGCGGCCCCGGTGGGGTCGCCCTTTTTCTTTGGCGCCCGAACTTTTGCCCCGGTCCGGCCGGCAGCGCTTTCCTAACGCCGCCCGGCCGCCTAACGGCTGTGGGTGATGTCCCCGCCGGTCCCTTCCCGTCCCTGGCACGCCGAGATCGGTGCCACCCTGCGTCTGGCCGGGCCACTGGCCGCGGCCAATGTGCTGCAGATGATGGTCTATGCGATCGACGTGGTGTTCGTCGCGCGGCTCGGGGCCGAGCCGCTCGCTGCGGCCAGCCTGTCGACCGCGCTGTTCGGCCTGATCGCCTGGTGCTTCTCGGGCCTGACCGGGGCGGTCGCGCCGCTGATCGCCGCCGAGCTCGGCAGCCGGCGCCATGCCGTCCGGCAGATCCGCCGCAGCGTGCGCATGGCGCTGTGGCTGGCCCTGGCCTGCGCGGGGGTGGGCATGGCGATCTGCGCCCAGGGCGAACGGCTGATGCTGCTGACCGGCCAGGACCCCCACGTCGCCGCCCGGGCCGGATCCTTCCTGGCGGTGCTGATGCTGTCCCTGCCGCTGATGATCGCCGCCAATGTGCTGCGCACCTTCGTCTCGGCCATGGGCCGGCCCTACTTCGCCACCGCGATCACGGCCCTGTCGATCGGGGTCAACGCCGCCGGCAACTATGTGTTCGTGTTCGGCCATTTCGGCGCGCCGGCGCTTGGTCTGCGGGGCTCGGCCGTGTCGACCGCGATCACGGCGCTGCTCACCCTGCTGGCCTATGTCGCGGCGATCCGCGGTGACCGGCGGCTGCGGCGCTATCATCTGTTCGGCCGGTTGTGGCGCCCCGAATGGCAACGGCTGGGCGATCTGCTGCGGATCGGCCTGCCGATCGCCGCGACGATCCTGGCCGAGGCCGGGCTGTTCAGCGGCGCGGCCTTTCTGATGGGGCGGATTGGCGAGGCCCAACTGGCCGGGCACACCGTGGCGCTGCAGGTCGCCGCGTTCTGCTTCCAGGTGCCCTTCGGCATCGGCCAGGCCGCGACCATCCGGGTCGGTTATCACTTCGGCGCGGGGGACCGGGCCGGCGTGGCCCGGGCCGGGTGGGTCGCCCTGGCGACCGGAGCCGGGTTCATGGCCCTGACCGCCAGCGCCATGGTGCTGATCCCCCACCCGCTCGTCGCGCTTTATGTCGACATCGCCAATCCGGCCAATGCCGCGATGATCGGCTTCGCCACCCAGTTCATGCTGGTTGCCGCCGCCTTCCAGCTGTTCGACGGGATCCAGGCCGTGGCGGCCGGCGTGCTGCGCGGGCTGCAGGACACCCGCGTGCCGATGCTGATCGCGCTGTTCGCCTATTGGGTGCCGGGCGCCGCAGCCTCGATCGGACTGGGCCTGTTCACACCGCTGGCGGGCCTGGGGGTCTGGCTGGGCCTGCTGATCTCGCTGGCGATCGTCGCGGGGCTGCTGCTCTGGCGCTGGTCGCGGCGCGAACACCTGGGCCTGGTCACGGCCTGACCGTCGAATCCGGAGTCTGTTTCAGTCCGGTCGAAACGGCAACAGCGCCGCTACGTCGCAAACTCTAGCGCTTCACGAACCACGCATCGGCCGGCACCGCTGGCACCGGATCGAACCTGTGCGGATCAAACATGGGATGGTAGGCCGGATCGTGTGCCAGCCACTCCGACCAGCGCGACAGGAACAGTGCCACCTCCGCCCCGGGCGGTGCGGTCTCGCCGCGAGAGGCCTTCTCGGCGTGAGTGAAGCAGGCGTCGGGGTTGTAGACCAGCCGGTAGCCAAGCCCCCGGATGCGCAGGCACAGGTCGACATCATTGAACTCAAGACTGAAGCGCTCGTCGAAGCCGTTGACCCGTTCCAGGATCGACCGCCTTGTGGCCAGCACGGCACCGGTCAGCATCGACCATTCGCGCTGGGCCTCAGCCCAGCCGAAGTACGTTCCGGCGTCGGCCGGCCAGCCCAGCCAGGCGTGCACCGCCGTGCGCAGCGCCGGGATCATCCCCGCGTGCTGGATCGATCCGTTGGCATAAAGGAGCCTGGCCCCCACGGCGCCCACGCTGCGTTCGGCCAGGAACCCCACAAGGGCCTTGAGCCACTCCGCATCGCTGGGCTCGGCATCGTCGTTGAGGAAGATCACGTGATCGTCCGGGGCGAGCCGCCACAGTTGGTTGGCCTTCGCCGCATAGTTGAACTGGGCTCCGGCATGTTCGGGGGTGTGGACGCGGATCAGGCGGAATGGCCAGCGCTGCCTTGCCCAGCCGGGTTCATCGGCGAAATTGTCGCCAACAATGGCTGTGATCGTTTCCAGTGGCCAGTTGGCCCGAGCGATCGCCCCAAGCAGACGCTCGATATAGGTGCCGTCTTCCCCGGGCCGCAGCGCCCGGTTGGTCGGGATCAGCAGCGAGACACGGGGAAACAGGCCCTCGCCGAATTGCCGCTGCTGTCGGAGCTGGCCCGGGGCACCGGCCTCGACCAGGTCGACGCCGGCCAGATGGCGGCGGGCGACCAGGGCGGCGCGGCGCTGCTCGACCGGAGGCAAGGGGCGTTCCCCGGGATGGACCAGCAGCACCTCGGGAATGCGCGCGATCGTCCGCCCGGCCTCGGCGACGCGCAGGACCAGGTCATACAGCGCAGCACCGCGCCGTTCGCGTGCCAGTCCGCCCAGTGCGTCGAACAGGTCGCGGCGGATGATCACCGGCGCGCCGATATAGTCCTGCGAAACCAGCAGCGTGGCATTGAAGTCGGGCTTGAGCCGCACCCGGTGTTGCGCCGGGGCCTCCACCGCCGCATCGTCGGCATAGAACAGCGCCACGTCGGGCCGCTGCGCCGCGGCCTGCAGGATCACCCGGTCGGCATCGGCCCGGATCCGCGACGATCGCGGCGCCAGCACCAGCCAGTCGTTCGCCGGACCCGGCGGCAGGGGCGTCGCGTCCCAGGCCAGGTCGTCCGCCAGCCTGACCGGAATGACGCCCGCCTCGAAGGCGACACGGCCGAACGGCACCCCCGCGGTCGGATCGATCCGAACATCGGGGACAGGCGGCGGCTGGATGGCCGCGCTGCGTCGGGCAACTGGCTTCGCCTTGCCGTCATGCCCCGCGCTGTCCTCTACAGCGGCGGCGAAGCTGTCCTCAATCCGGCGTGCTACGCTGGCATAGCTCAGCCTGTGTGCCACCGCGGCACGGGCCGCCTGGCCCATGCGATGATCCCCCGCGCTGGCCGCATCGGCGGCTCGGGTCAGCGCGGCCGCCAGCGCACCCTCATCGATCCGAGCCCAGGCATGGCCCTTGAGATAGTGGCCATGGTCCTCTTCCAGGACCGCGCGGGTGGCGGACACCGGATAGCCGCAATCCGCGGACAGGAAATCGCGAGTGCCGCCGAAGTCGGTCGCCACTACCGGCCGCCCCACCGCCATGGCCTCGGCCACGGTCAGGCCGAAGCCTTCCGAACAATGTGGTGAAGCATAGACGTCAGCGGCCGCGATCAGGCTGGTCACCTCGTCCGCGTCCAGCGAAATGTCGGCGAGAACCGCTCCCGGCGTTGCGGCGACCAGCCTCGCCAGCGCCTCTCCTGCCGCTGGCCGGTCATAAAGATGCTTGGTCTTGAGCAGCAGGGACCAGCCGCGGCGGGCCAGCCCCGCCGCCGCGAAGGCCCGGACCAGCGCCTCGGGGTTCTTGCGGATTAGGTAGCTGGCCCCGTCGAAAATGTAGAGGATCACCCGCCGGTCGGGATCGACGCCCACCCGCCGCAGCATGGTCTCGCGCCCGGCGGCAATGCCTGCCGGCACGGGGACCGGATGCGGGATCACGTCGACCGGTAGATCGACATGGGCGGAGAAGATGTCGGCGCAGTACTGGCTGGGAGCCCAGATCCGGTCGACCGAGTGCAGGTCGTGCTGCCAGGCCGGAGGAATGGTGTCGGTCTCCCAGACCCAGTAACCGATCCGCTGCCTCGCGGACCGCACGATCTCGCGCTGGTCCGCAGTGAGCAGGTGCCACGAATCAGGGTTGAGGTGCACCACCGCGATGTCGGGCTGGCCGGCGAAGTCGGTGGTGGCGACCGGGGGGCAGATCTGGCGGTGCACGTGGAACGGCCGGGCCACGGGATGGACGTTCAGCCGGACGCCGGTGTGGCGCAGTGCGCACAGCAGTTCTCGGCTGGCCGAGCCCAGGCCGTTGTCGTAGTTCCAGGGGCCGAGGAACGCCACCTTGAGGGTATGGTCGCGGGAAATCGCCGTGCTACCCGATCCGGCCACGAGCAGATCGGTCGATGGGCCTGCCGGAATGTGGCTGCAGTCCGCGGCGTCAATCGCCGCCTGGACCAGACGGACATCGAACCCGGCAGCCCTCAGGATTCCCGGCCAGTTTTCGCGCAGATCCCGGAGCGCCCGCCGGACCGGCTCGGGCCAGTCACTGCCCGTTGCGAAACTGTCACGCAGCAGCAGCAGCTTTACGAAGGGGAAGCCCTGCGCAATCAGTTCCCGCCAGCAGAACAGGGTGGGATTGCCAGGGCCCGATCCGGTGTAGAGCGCTGCCACGGAAAGCCCGGCGGCCTGCATCCGGGCCGCGAAGGGCACCTCATAGGTGCGGATCACCTCGTCCTTGTCGCTCAGGTTGCGGATGTCGCGGAAGAAATGCTGGAAGGCCCAGGACCCCAGTGCCCGGGGGGCCAGGGCCAGGAAATAGCTCGACAGGTGCCAGCCATGCTCGTGGCTTGCGGTCAGCCCCGTCACGTCTGCGCCGCTGGCCCGCAGGCGTTCGATCAACGTGCGGAAGCGGGCCGGGTCGCTGCTGCAGACCACGCTGTCGTTGGTCAGGATCAGCCGGCTGGCGCCGAGCAGTGCAGGTTCGATCTGCAGGGCATGGGCCCAGGCGCCGAAATCGTAGCCAGCATTGTCGCGCACGATGATCCCGCTGGCGGTGGCGATCTCGGCCGGTCGCAGTTCAAGCGGGCGATCAACCACGGCCACCAGCAGCACGGTCAGGCCATTGGCGCGCAAGGCCTCCATATAGGGTTGCACGTGGGGCTTGAGGCGCCCGGCCGGGGCATGGGTGACCAGGACGGCCGCTTCATGGCCCGGTTCGAACGCCATCTCCTTGACGATCACGTGCCGCACCGCCTTGCCCCGCCGCGAAGGCGCGACCCGCCCGTTCGGTGCCCGACCTTCGCCTTGGCCCCAGCGCAGGTAGTGGACCAGCGGGTTGATCCCCGATGCGACCACGTCGGGGGAGGATTCGATATAGAATCGGGTATCGAAGGAGGGGCCCGGATTGCGCCCCTCGGCATGTCCGTGAAGCAGGTAGTGCTGCAGCGGATCGAGGCCTTCGGCCTTTACGTCGGGATAGGCCTGAAGATACCAGTCGGGGTCGAACAGCCCCGCCTTACGGTTATCCTCGGTGAAGACCAACGCGCGCAGCGCCGCGCTGTCCTCTGCCACCCCATTCGCCGACCGCAACCGCAACAACCTCTTGCCGACAACCCTGCTGAAATTCATCGATGCTATCCGACTTGGGCACATGCACGATCGCTGCACTTTGGCCGGATGAATGACATGCGCGGAGACCCAGACTTGAAGGCGGACCTGCGCTGTTTGTCGCACCTGCCTGCCGTCGGCGGCGTGTTTACCCAGGGTGCGGTCGGCTTTCCCTAAGCCATTTGATAGAAATCTAACTCGTTGGGCTAGTTGGTCTATGTCAGGGCGCGCGCCGCGCCGCACAATGCGCCTTGGCACAAGACACGACCGGCTCCGTCGCGCGACGGAGCCGGTCGTGAAAGGTCCCCCTGGTCGGGCAGGATCAGGCGAGCCGGACGCGCACCTGGGCAATGCCGCTGTGGGCGCGGTGACGGCGCAGGGCGAAGCCGATCATTCCCAGGCCCGTCATCAGCAGCAGCCAGGTCGCCGGTTCGGGGACCGCGCTGGGGTTCGGAATGTCTCCGGCGGAAAAGACGATTTGGCCGCTGTAGCCACTGTTCTCCAATGCCGGCGTGCCCTGGATGGACAGGGTGTAGTTGCCCGCATCGACCGGGAACGGATAGAGCCGGTACTGTTCATCGGTATCCATGCTGAACACGGTCGGGAAGATGTCCAGCACGCCGAGCGAGCCCCCGGACAGCCACACGCGGGTGATGTCGGTGTCGTTCGGACCGCCCGGATAGTTGGCGATCGTCTCGATGCTGATCCCCAGGATACCGGCCAGCGTGGTGAAATCCAGCGTGCGGGTGAACAGGCCGCCCGGCCCGACCGGCATGTTGGCATCGCTGAACGTGGTCGTGAACGATCCGTCGGCGGCCGTGTCGGTGTTGCTGGCGGCGACCGTGGTGGCCGCTTGCGAGGCCGGTGCCATGACGAGGGCCGATCCAACGGCCAGTGCTGCTACAAGTCTCTTCATACCCGGGTACTCCCTGCCTTGGCTGGTCGGTTAATGGGGGGTTAACCGAAGCTGGCGGGTTGCGTTCCTGCAGTTCCCGGAAATTTCTTTTATATCAGGCAATTATCGATTGTATCGGGATCGGCTGGGGCCGCCGCCGGATCAGCGGCGGCCCGCAGCGCGGTCATCGTCTCAGCGGGGCATGCCGCTCAGCCCGCTGGCCTTGCGCAGGGCGGCCCCGTCCAACCGGTAGCCGTCGAGGAACACGGTGTGGACATGGCGCAGCGCGGTGATGTCCTGGGACACGTCGCCCTCGACCAGGATGACGTCGGCCACCTTGCCGGGGGTGATCGATCCGGTGCGCCCGTCCATGCCGGTCAGTCGCGCCGGGACGATCGTGGCGGTCTGCAGGGCCTCGGCATTGCTCAGCCCGGCCTGCTGGTACAGCTCCAGCTCGCGCACCAGTTCCAGCCCATAACCATCGGTCCCCGCCACGATCCGCACGCCGGCCTTGTGCAGCCGGCCGACCAGCCCGACCATCTTGGCGAAGCTCTTGCGGAAATCGTCGCGGGTGAGCCCATCGAACAGCGGGTAGCCCGAAATCCTCCAGCCGCGCGCCACGGTCGGCGGGGCCACGTCGGCATAGGGGGCATATTCGGGCGGCATGGCGCTGCCGTCCGAGGTCATCAGCGGTTCCCACACGGTCAGGGTCGGGTCGATCACGGTGCCGCGCCGGGCCAGCTCGGCATAGAAGGCCGTCATCTCGGGAGAATCGAGATCGACGTCCTTGCCGTACTTGGCCGGGCCCTCCAGCCGCGCCGCGGTGTTGGCCTTGTCGACCACGGCCTGCGGCATGGCCTGCATCATGATGAAGTTGATGTGGGTGACTTCGTCATAGCCGGCCCGCACCGCCTCGAGCGGGCGCATCCCGGCGGGCACGTGGCCATGGACATGCAGCCCCAGCCGGTGCGCCTCGGCCGCGGCCGGGGCGATCCACGCCGGGTTCATCGAGGTGTAGAACTTCACCCCCCACATCCCGGCATTCTTGATCTGGCGCACCGCGGCGATCGCCTCCTCGGCCGAGGAGACCGTCAGCGAGCCCTGGGCCGCCAGCGGGTCCTTGCGGTCGATGATGATCGAGACCTTGCCATCGGGGGCCAGCAGGCTGCCCTCGGCGCGGCGCTTGAAGATGCTCTGCGCCTCGTCGATCTGGGATCCCGGGCTGCGATAGTTGGTCATCCCGGTGGCCAGGTTCTGCAGCAGGTTCCAGTCATCCCCGCCGACGTGGCGGTGCGCGTCCCACAGCCCCGGCGTGATCGTCTTGCCGCGACCGTCGATCACGGTCGCCCGGGCCGGGGCCTTGACCTGTCCGCCGGCCCCGACCGCGGCGATCTTGCCGTCCGCGATCAGCACCGCCCGGTCGGCCACGTAGCGGCCGCTGAGCGAATCGAACAGCAGCACGTGGTCGACCAGGGTGGGCGTGCGGTTGGCCGGCTTCAGGAAGTCCTTGGCCACCTCGCGCACCAGGGCGGCGGTCTCCGCCTCCTGGATGTCCTTCAGCTTGGGCCCCAGCGCCTCCAGACCCGCAGGCAGCAGCGACATGCCGCCGGCAAAGGCGAAGAACCGGTTGTCCGCGTCGAGCCAGATCGGCGAGGGCGCGAAGCCCAGGCCCTGGACGAAGGCCAGCTTGAGCGAAACCGGACCGTTCGGGCCCGCGACCGTCACCGGACGGACGATCTTCAGCGTGGCATGGCCGCTGGGCAGCATGTCGATGCCCTTGTCACCGGCCGCGACCAGGGCGTTGATGTCGGCCTCGCCGGCCAGCCAGGGCCCGCCATAGGTGGAGTAGCGCTTTGCCCCGAGCGGTGCCTCGCCGGAATCGACCGAGGTCTTCCAGCGGGCCACGCCCGCCGCGTCGACCGCGTAGTCCTCGGTCGCGTCGCCGCTGTCGGTGAAGCCGCGGATCGAGATGCGGGTCGGCCGGCCATCGGGCCCCAGGGTCATGATCTGGTCGGTCTCGGTGATCCAGCCCCGCAGCGACATCGACATGCGGTAAGCGATCTGGCCGTCGGGCAGGGTCCACTGCGCGATCTCGCCATGCTGGCCGGCGATCGAGCTGATGGTGTAGCGGCGCGCGCCCGCCGGGGCGACCAGCAGTTGCTCCTTGCTGGTGACCACGGGGCGCGGCGCGACCTCGTCGTGGGCCAGGACCGGCAGGGGGGCGAACAGGGCGGCGGCGGCCAACAGGGATGCCAGGAGCTGGCGGTGGGCTGGGCGGGACATCGGGTTCCTCTCCGGGACAGCACCCGGGCCCGGAGCGGCCCGCGGCGACAGGTGATTGATGCGCATAGTACACCTCGCAGGGTCGCGGCAAGGTCCCGCCGGGCGGCGCGAAAAATTGTCCAGCGTGACGGCCGTCACGCGCAGGGCCCGGGGCCGGGGTCTAGTCCGGGTCCTGTCGAACGAACCCGATCGACGCAACCAGACAGATCAGGAGACAGACCATGACCATCATCCGCTCGCACCTCGCCGTTCCCGCCCTTGTCCTGGCCGCCACCGCCATGCTGACCCCGCTGGCCGCCCTGGCCCGCGACGCGGCCCCCGAGGGCCCCACCGCGACGATCAAGCTTGACGCCGCCAGCCTTGCCAAGGGCGACGATGCCGGCCTGATCCGCAGCCGGATCGTCGCCGCCGCCCACCGCGTCTGCCCGCCGGAAGACTCCTCGCTGCAGGCCCAACTGCTGGCCCGCGAATGCTTCGCCAAGGCGATCCGCACCGCCGAAGCCCGCTACGCGGCGCTGCGCCAGGCCCAGCTGGACTCCGGCTTCACCGCCACCGGCAAGGCGGCCCTGGCTGCGGTCGATCCCAAGCCGGTGCGCTGAACCCGGCCCCCTCAGGGTCGCAGCCGGGTCTCGCGGGACGGTGCAGTCCGCTGCACCGTCCCCGGCCCGTTTCCGTTGCTCCGCTCGCCGCTTCCGGCATAAGGTTTTCCCATGACGCTGTCCGCCCCCCCGGCCACGTTGGCTCGCATCGTAACGGTGGCCCGTGCCGGCAGCCTGACCCATGCCCTCGCGCTGTTCCGGGCCGCCGGGTTCGACCGCGCCGATCATGACCCTGCCGCCCTCGCCGTGGCCGGGCGGCTCGCCAAGGATCAGGCGCTGCGGGCGCCCGCGGCGGAGCGTCCCGCCCTGCTTGCCCGGGCCGCAGCGGCCTATGCGGCAGCCGATGCCCTGGCCCCGCAGCCCTACACCCGCATCAACCAGGCGACCCTGACCTGGCTCGCCGGAGACCGCGCCGCTGGCGAGGACCTCGCCCGCGCCGTGCTGGCCTGGCTCGACACCGGGAACCACCCGCCCGAAACCCCCTACTGGCTGGCGGCGACCCGCGCCGAGGCGCTGCTGCTGCTGGGCGATCGCGCCGCCGCGGGGCAATGGCTCGGGCAGGCGATCGCGCGCCAGCCCGACGCCTGGGAGGACCAGGCCGCCACGCTGCGCCAGCTCGGCCTGATCCTGGTGGCCCAGGGCACCGATGCGGGCTGGCTCGACGCCTACCGGCCCGGGCGGGTGATCCACTTCGGCGGCCATCTGGGGATCGCCGATACCGCGGCCGCGGCGCTCGGGACGCGGGTCGAGGCGGTGCTGGCCGAACAGCGCGTGATCGCGGGCCATGGCGCTCTCGCGGCCGGGGCCGATCTGGTCGTGGCGGCCGCCCTGCTGGCCCGAGGGGCGGAGCTCCACGTGGTCCTGCCTACCGCGCCCGAATCCTTCGTCGCCCAGTCGGTCGCGCCCTATGGCGGGTTCTGGGTGGAGCTGTACCGGCGCGTCGCCGATGCGGCGACCAGCCTGCAGGGCGTGACCACGCTGGGGGGCGATTACCAGCCGCTGGCCAACCGGCTGGCCGCCGACGTAGCGATGGGCGCCGCCCGCCTGCACGCGCACCGGCTGGAAACCGCGGCGGTGCAGGTGCTGGTGACCGATTCCGCCGGGCCCGGCTATGGCCAGGGCACGGCCACGGCCTATCTCGGCGAGCGCTGGTGCGAGACCGCCGGAGCGGGCGGAGCCGGCCAGACCTGCCTGGCGGAGCCGCGCAGCGCCCCCGTGGCCGCATCGGGCACCAAGCCAGCGGAGGGCCGCCGCGACCTGCGGCTGATGACCTGGCTTTACCTGGCACCCATCCCTGCGACCGGCCCGAGCGATGCCGCCTTCGCCGCGCGGGTCGACGACGCGCTGACCCCGCTGCTCCACCGGCTGGATGCGGGGCCCCGGCCCGACGTGATGCTTTCCGCCGCCGATGGCGTGATCGCCGGGTTCGCCGAGGTCGAGCCAGCCTGGGACTATGCCGCGCTGGCCCTGGCCGGCGCCGACCCGCAGGTCTGCGTCGCCGGGCATTACGGGCTGGTCCACGCCATTGCGGCCGGTGGCGCGACGACCTTTGCCGGGGCGGCGCTGGCCCGGCTGGAGCCGCTCCGCCGCGCCGCCCTGCCGGGCGTGCTGCTCGCCTCGGACACGCTCGCCGCCTCGCTCTGCGTGCGCCACAGCCACGACCTGCTGGTCGAGGAGATCGGCGAGGATGACGGCGGGGCGCTCTATGCCATCCGCCGCCGCCCCGATCAGTAGAGCAGTTCCTCCAGCCGGTGCGGCGCGACGACGGTCAGCGCCTGGTCGGTCCGGCGGATCAGGCCGCGCCGCTCGAGCAGGCTGATCGTGCGCGACACCGATTCCCGGGTGCTGTCCACCGCAAGGGCCAGTTGTGCCAGCACCGGGGCCGGGGCGATCGTCAGGTCCGGGGCGGCGCGGGCCAGCCGCAGCAGCTCGGCGCAGACCCGGCCCCGGACCGACAGGGTGGTCCCCTCGGCCAGGCGCCGCTGGGCCAGGTTGAGCCGCGCCACCAGCAGCCGCGACACCGCCAGGGCCACTGCGGCATAGCGGCTCATCAGGCCAACGAACTCGGCATTGGCGAAGGCTCCGGTGCGCGACGCCCGCACTGCCACGACATCGTGCGGCAGGCCCAGCGGATCGAACAGGCCGCGCTCGCCGAACAGGTCGCCCGGGCGATAGTCCTCGATCACCGCCATGCGCCCTTCCAGCGCGGTGGCGATCATCCGGGCGTGCCCCTCGATCATCAGGTGGAGGTGCTCGACCGGCGCTTCGCCCCGCAGGATCGTGGCCCGCGCCGGATGGTCACGCAGCCGCGCCCGCGCCGCGATCACCCCGGCCAGCTCGTCCTGGCAGCCGAACGCCCGCGCCACGATCGCCGCGATCGGCGGGCTGTCCTCGCCCGGGGTGGCCATCATCCCGGCAGGACCAGGGGGCGGCCCTGGTACGTGTAGGTCCAGGAATCGAGGTCTTCGGTCAGCAGGGCCATGACCCGGCGCATCCGCACCACCAGCGTGTCGAAGCCGGGCGGCTCGTCACGGATCGCGCGCTCCAGTCCGGCCAGTTGCGTGTCGACCGCGTGGCTGCGCTCGGCGGCGCCGGCGAAATCACCCTGCATGCGGATCCCGTGCAAGGCCGCGCCCAGGGTGGGAAAGGCCGCGGTCAGCAGCGTCACCCACAGGGCCAGGTGATGGAGGTGTTCCTCGTCGACCGGATGGCCGGTCAGCCCCAGCCAGGCCTCGTAGCCCAGGAAGGCGACGCAGACCGCTGCCGTCGCCGAGAACAGGATCACCCCAGCCCGGTGCAAGGCATGGTCCAGCCGGTGCATGGTCCGCGCCTCGCGCGCGAAGTAGCCGCGCTGGTCGGCCGTCAGGGCCAGCAGCTCGTCACGCATCGCCGCCAGCCAGGCCGGCGTCACGGCCTGCGCGGGCAGGCCAAGGGCGCGCGCCGCGACGCAGGCCTCGGCCTGGACCCCGGGCCGGGTGCCCGCGCCATGCCCGCGCAGACCCAGATCACCCAGTCGCGCGGCCAGGTCCAGGCAGCGCAGCCGCTCGGCCAACTGGCGCTGCTCGATCCACACCTGATGCCAGCCGCGCCGGGTGCCCAGCCCGGTCACGGTCAGGATGGCCGCGATCAGGGCGATTTCCCCGGCCAGCAGCAGCGGCTTGGCGGCCATCGGCAGGACCAGGCCCGACAGCGACACCAGCACGGCGGCAGCGGCGAGCACGAAGTTGGCGACATAGGCGCCGCGATAGGCCGCTGCGGCCGCGCTGGCGGCGCGATCGGCGGCGGCGAACCGTTCCGCCAGGTCGGCGGCCAGCGGCGGTGGCGCAGGGTGGGCCGCAGGGGTCGCGGCAGCAAACCCGCGCCCCGCCCGGGCCCGGGTCAACCACAGCAGCATCCGATAGGGCCAGGCCAGCGGCGCCTCGAGCCAGGCGCGCGACGGCGGAGCGGAAGCCACCTGCGGACCGTCTGCGCCGCGCAGGCCCGGCAGCGCGGCAAGCACCTCGGGCAGCCGATCGAGCCCGGCGCGGGCGACGGTATCGACCGTATCCTCGCCCAGGGCATGGGCGTTCAGCCCGCTCCACAGGATCGTCGGCGCCACATCGGTGGCGAGGGCCAGGTGAATCACCGGCACCCCGGCGATCACCGCCTCGGCGACCACCTGGCCGGTGCCGCCGGGCCCGCCCGGGGGGCCTCCGTTCCAGATCCCGACCAGCAGGTCGCACTGGGCCAGCAGCACCCGGCCGGCCCGCTCATAGGCGCGGGCGCCGCGACGCAGATCGGTCTCGCCGGAGGCATCGTCCCGCACGCCGTCGAGCGCGAAGACCCGCTGCGCCGTCGCCAGGCTGTGCCGGAAGGCCTCGACATCCGGCCCCCCGGCGAAGTCGCGGGCATAGTCGTCGGCGGGGAAGGGCAGGATGGCCTCATGGGCCCAGCCCCGTTGCTCCCCGGCCGCCGCGGCCAGGCGATCGGCCCCGGCGGCAGCGCAGGAAATCAGCGTCACCCGGCCGTCGAACGGGGCCATGGCCTGATCCACCGCGGCAAAGACCGCAGCCACGCGGGCCTGCAGCAGGTCCGGATCGGTCTCGCCGAGCAGAGCCGGGCGGTGCCCGGTCACGCCGATGCGAAGCTGCGTGGTCATGGCCGGCAAGGGTCCCCGTCGGTGGTGCTGGCGGATGCGATCGTCCCTGCTTACAGCACAACGGCACGCGCCCGTACAGCAGGCGCGGGCTGGTCCGCCCGCCCGGCCGCGAGTTCTGGCACTCTCCCTGATAGAGTGCCAGAATATCTTTTGTTCGCAGAGGCTTAATTTGATCCATGCTTGACAGTTCTCAAGCATGGATGATCTATTGCCGATCACCACAACCACAGGGGAGCAGGCGACCAGATCGCGCGACGACGAGGAGACGCAGAGTGTTCGAGTCACGTCATCCCGGACCACACGACGATTTCCGGCGGCAATTGCTGGGCCAGGGCCTTTCGACCGTCGAGATCAGCTACTACCTGCCGGACTACCCGTCGCTGCTGCAGGTGTTCATCTGGCAGCTGTACGACGAAGCCCCGCATTTCCCCCAGTTGCGCCGCTTTCTCGATCACTGGCGGCGCGAGGTCGAGGCGGTGCTCCATTCGGTGCGGGTTGCGCACGATATCAAGCTGGGGCCGCGCCAGTGGCAGCGCCAGGGGGAAGTCTTTACCCTGCAATAGCGCCTGACGGACCAGCCCCCGCTGCCGGACGGTTCAGTCCAGGTTCGGCCGCAGCCAGCGCTCCGCCGTCGCCAGATCGATCCCGCGCCGCGCGGCATAGTCCTCCACCTGGTCGCGCCCGATCCGCGCCACGCCGAAGTACTGGCTGTCCGGGTGGGCGAAGTAGAAGCCCGAAACCGCCGCCGTGGGCAACATGGCCTGGCTCTCGGTCAGGGTCAGGCCGGCGTTGTCGGTGGCCTTCAGCAGGTCGAAGAGGATCGGCTTGAGGCTGTGATCCGGGCAGGCGGGATAGCCCGGCGCCGGGCGGATGCCGCGATATTGCTCGCGGATCAGCGCCTCGTTGGTCAACTGCTCGCCCGGGGCATAGCCCCACAGCGTGGTGCGGACATGCTGGTGCAGGCGTTCGGCGAAGGCTTCGGCGAAGCGGTCGGCCAGGGCCTTGAGCAGGATGTCGTTGTAATCGTCGTGCGCCGCCTGGAACCGGGCGAGGTGCGGCTCGATCCCGTGGATGCCCACCGCGAAGCCGCCCAGCCAGTCGCCCGTCGGATCGATGAAGTCGGCCAGGCAGAAGTTCGCGCGGCCGCGGCTCTTCTTGATCTGCTGGCGCAGGAAGGGGAGGCGGACTTCCTCCCCGGCCCGGGGAGGGGGACCATCCGCAGGATGGTGGAGGGGCACGGTGTTACCGGGGGTGAGGTGGCCCGACTCCACGCCTTGCCCCTCCACCGTCTGCGACGGCCCCCCTCCCCGTGCCGGGGAGGATATGATGATATCATCCCCATCCCGCCGGCACGGCCAGAACGCGGCGACACCCCGGGCGGTCAGCCACTTCTCGCTGATGATCTTGTCCAGCATCGCCCGCGCATCGGCATAGAGCGACCGCGCGCTGTCCCCCACCACCGCGTCGTCCAGGATCGCGGGATAGGTCCCGGCCAGTTCCCAGGCGCGGAAGAACGGGGTCCAGTCGATGCATTCGGCCAGGTCGGCCAGGTCCCAGTCGGCATAGACGTGGAGCCCGGGCTGGGCCGGGGCGGGGGCCTTTTCGGCCAGGTCGGGCACGAAGGCGTTGGCCCGCGCCTCGTCCAGCGGCAGCAGCGCCGATCCTTCCTTGCCGGCGCGCGCCTCGCGCACCGCCTCGTACTCGTTCGCCGTGGCGGCGATGAACGGCTTGGCCTGGGTATCGGACAACAACTGGCTGGCGACGCCGACCGCGCGGCTGGCATCGAGCACGTGGATCACCGGGCCGGTATAGGCCGGATCGATCCGCAGCGCGGTGTGGACCTTGCTGGTGGTCGCCCCGCCGATCAGCAGCGGGATGGTCAGCCCGGCGCGCTGCATCTCCTCGGCCACGGTCACCATCTCGTCGAGCGAGGGGGTGATCAGGCCGGACAGGCCGATCATGTCGACCTGCTCCTTCTGCGCCGTGTCGATGATGGTCGACCACGGCACCATCACGCCCAGGTCGATCACCTCGTAGCCGTTGCACTGCAGCACGACCCCGACGATGTTCTTGCCGATATCGTGAACGTCGCCCTTGACCGTGGCCATGATAATCCGGCCCTTGGCCTTGGCGCCCTCTTCCTTCTCGGCCTCGATGAAGGGGATCAGGTGCGCGACCGCCTTCTTCATCACGCGGGCCGACTTGACCACCTGCGGCAGGAACATCTTGCCCGCGCCGAACAGGTCGCCGACCACGTTCATCCCGTCCATCAGCGGGCCTTCGATCACCTCGATCGGCCGGCCGCCGCGCGCCGCGATCTCCTGCCGGGCGAGCTCGGTGTCGTCGACGATATGCGCGTCGATGCCCTTCACCAGGGCATGCTCGATGCGCTTGATCACGTCCCAGCCGCGCCATTCCTCGGCGGCCTTCTCGGCCACGGCGTCCTTACCCTTGAACCGTTCGGCCAGCGTGATCAGCCGGTCGGTCGCGTCCGGATCGCGGTTGAGGATCACGTCCTCGCAGGCGAGGCGCAGGTCGGGGTCGATCGTGTCGTAGACATCGAGCTGCCCGGCGTTGACGATCGCCATGTCGAGCCCGGCGGGGATCGCGTGGTAGAGGAAGATCGAATGCATCGCCCGCCGCACCGGCTCGTTGCCGCGGAACGAGAACGAGAGGTTCGATAGCCCGCCCGAGAAGTGGACATGCGGGCAGGCCACCCGGATCTCCTTCACCGCCTCGATGAAGTCGACCGCGTAGTTGTTGTGCTCCTCGATCCCGGTCGCCACCGCGAACACGTTGGGGTCGAAGATGATGTCCTCGGGCGGGAAGCCGATCCCCGTCAGCAGCTTGTAGGCGCGGGTGCAGATCTCGACCTTGCGCGCCTTGGTATCGGCCTGGCCCTGTTCGTCGAAGGCCATGACCACCACGGCCGCGCCATAGTCCATGCACTTGCGCGCTTGCGCCAGGAACGCCGCCTCGCCCTCCTTCATGGAGATCGAATTGACGATCGGCTTGCCCGACACGCACTTGAGGCCCGCCTCGATCACTTCCCACTTCGAGCTGTCGATCATCACCGGGACCCGGGCGATGTCGGGCTCGGCGGCGAGCAGCTTGAGGTAGGTGGTCATGGCGGCGACCGCATCGAGCAGGCCCTCGTCCATGTTCACGTCGATGATCTGCGCGCCGTTTTCCACCTGCTGGCGCGCCACCTCGATCGCCTTGGCATAGTCGCCCGCGAGGATCAGCTTCTTGAACGCGGCCGAGCCGGTGACGTTGGTGCGCTCGCCGATGTTGACGAAGCGGGCGCCGGTCGAACTTGCGGGGGAGGGGGTGGTCTGGGTCATGTCTTGCCTTCAAGCCCCTCCCCTTCAGGGGAGGGGTTGGGGTGGGGGTTGTGTCCTGGTCGAGCGTGGCGGGTGGGGAGCGCCCCCACCCCCGGCCCCTCCCCTGAAGGGGAGGGGTGTGAAATCAGGCCGCCATGATGAACGGTTCCAGCCCAGCGAGGCGCGTCACCGGTTCGAGCGACGGGATCGCCCGCCCCGGCAGGCCGGCCACCGCCTTGGCCATGGCCGCGATGTGCGCCGGGGTCGATCCGCAGCAGCCGCCCAGCACATTGACCTGCCCGGCCGCGGCCCATTCGTGGACCAGCCCGGCGGTCGTCTCCGGCAGCTCGTCATAGGCGCCCAGCTCGTTGGGCAGGCCGGCGTTGGGATAGACCATGATCGCGGTGTCGGCGATCTCGCTCAGCAGCTTGACATGCGGGCGCAGCTGGGTCGCCCCGAACGAGCAGTTGAGCCCGATGGTCAGCGGCCTGGCATGGCGCACCGCGTGCCAGAACGCCTCGACCGTGTGGCCCGAGAGGTTGCGGCCCGACAGGTCGGTCAGCGTCATCGACAGCATGATCGGCACCTCGCGGCCCAGGTCCTGCTCCACCTGCTTGACCGCCATGATCCCGGCCTTGGCGTTGAGCGTGTCGAACACGGTCTCGATCAGGATGAAGTCCGCCCCGCCCTCGACCAGCGCCGCGGCCTGTTCCTTGTAGACATCGACCAGCGTGTCCCAGTCGATCTCACGGAAGCCGGGATCGTTGACGTCGGGGCTGAGCGAGAGGGTCTTGTTGGTCGGCCCGATCGCGCCTGCCACGAAACGCGGGCGGCCATCCCTGGCCTGGTACTCGTCGGCGATGCGGCGGGCGAGCTGGGCGCTGGCCACGTTGATCTCGCGCACCAGATGCTCGGCGGCATAGTCGGCCTGGCTGATCCGGTTGGCCGAGAAGGTGTTGGTCTCGGCAATGTCGGCCCCGGCCGCGAAATAGGCGCGGTGGATCGATTCGGGCACTTCCGGCTTGGTCAGCGCCAGGATGTCGTTGTTGCCCTTCTGGTCCTTGGCCAGACCGAGCGTGCCGGCATAGTCGGCCTCGCCCAGCTTCCAGGCCTGGATCTCGGTGCCGAAGGCCCCGTCGGTGATGAGGATGCGCTTGGCAGCCTCGGCGAGGAAGGCCGTGCGCGCGGCGCTGGGGGTAAGGGCGTTCATCGGCTTGGTCCTTGCTTGTTTCCATCATCGTCACCCTGAACCTGTTTCAGGGTCCATTTCGCCTTGGGCACCGTCCGCGCCCCAGGGCACGCTGGATCCTGAAACAAGTTCAGGATGACGCGTGAAGATAGATCCTTCACCCCTTCGGCCTCAGACCAAGCAGGTGGCAGATGGCATAGGCCTGTTCGGCCTTGTTGAGCGTGTAGAAGTGGAAGTCGCGCACGCCCCCGGCGTAGAGCCGGCGGCAGAGGTCGGCGGCGGCCACGGCCGAGACCAGCGCGCGCGGGCCGGGGCGGTCGTCCAGCCCTTCGAACATGGCTTCCATCCAGGCCGGGATCTCGGTGTTGGCGCTCATCCGGCGGATCGCGGCGAAGCTGGTCACCGGCATGATCCCGGGCAGGATCGGCGCGCTGATCCCGGCGGCCAGGGCCTTGTCCAGAAAACGGAAGTAGGCGTCGGTCGAAAAGAAGAACTGGGTGATCGCGCGGTTCGCCCCGGCGTCGAGCTTGCGCTTCAGGTTGTCGAGATCGCTCTGCGCGCTGGCCGCCTCGGGATGGACCTCGGGGTAGGCGGCGACCGAGATGTCGAAATCGTGCCGCGCCATCAGCCCGGCGACCAGGTCGGCGGCGCAGGTGTAGCCCTGCGGATGCGGCACGAAGGTGCCCCCGTCGGCCGGCGGCGGATCGCCGCGCAGCGCGACAAGATGGCGCACGCCCGCCTCCCAGTACTGGTCCGCCACCTCGGCGATCTCGGCCTTGCTGGCGCTGACGCAGGTCAGGTGCGCAGCCGGCACGAGGCTGGTCTCGCGCACGATCCGCGCCACCGTGGCGTGAGTCCGCTCGCGGGTCGATCCGCCGGCGCCGTAAGTGACCGAAACGAAGCTGGGCTGCAGCGGGGCGAGCTGGGTGATCGCATCCCACAGCTGTTCCTCCATCTTCTCGCTCTTGGGCGGGAAGAATTCGAACGAGACCGAAATGTCGCCGGGCAGATCGGCGAACAGCGGGGCAGTGGCAGGCAGGGTCACGACAGGGTCTTTCGCAGGGAGGGCTGGCCGTGCACCGCGCCCACGCGGATGCCGGTCCAGATCTTGACGGTCAGCGGCTGGCCCGGGATCGCCAGGGGGGCGGCGGGCGCGAAGCCGACGCCGGTGAGCAGGTCCAGCATCTGTTCGTCGGAGAAGCCCAGGCGGGCATGGGCGTGCTGGCTGCGCAGCTCCTCATGCGCGTGCGCGGCGAAGTCGACCACGGCGATGCGCCCGCCCGGCGCCGTCACGCGGGCGGCCTCGGCGAGCACCGGGGCGGGCTCCTGCGCATAGTGCAACACCTGGTGGAACAGGACCGTATCGAACGATCCGGCGGGGAAGGGCAGGTCGGTGAAATCGCCCTGCTGCAGATCGACCTTCCCGGCGGGCAGGTGCTGCAGCCGGGCACGGGCCAGGCGCAGCATCTCCGGGCTCTTGTCGACCGCCGTGACCTGTCGGGCCCGCGCCGCGAACAGCTCGGCCATGCGGCCCGTGCCAGTCCCCACGTCGAGCAGGGCGCCCAGCTCCTGCCGGCCCAGCGCGGCGGCCAGCGCCGCCTCGACCGGTTCGTCCGGGGAATGGAGCGAGCGCAGCGTGTCCCATTCGGCGGCATGACGCGCAAAGTAGGCGGCCGCCTGTTCCTCGCGCGCCGCACGGATCGCGGCAAGGTGGCGCCGGTCTTCGGCGCAGCGGGCAGCGAACGCCGCGTCATCGCCTTCTCCGGCCTCGAGCAGCCGGGCCACCGCCGCCCCCAGCGGCGGCGCGCGATCGGGCCCCACCGCCATGCGCAGGAACACCCAGGAGCCTTCGCGCCGCCGTTCGGCGAGCGCCGCGTCGCACAGGATCTTGATGTGGCGCGAGACCCGCGGCTGGCTCTGGCCCAGCACCTGGGCCAGTTCACCCACGGCCAGCTCCATATCGGCGAGCAGGCGCATGATGCGCAACCGGGTCGGATCGGCCAGTGCCCGCAGGGTCGGTTCGAGCTTCATGGCCCAGCCATATAAAGATATCTTTATATCGTTTCAAGCGAAAGATATAAGGATATCTTTATATGGAACTGCAGTGGGGATTGACCCCTTGGTCCCGTTTGCCCTGCGGCCCCCGCATAGGCTAGAGCGGCTGCCAGGCAAGAGCACCAAGCAAAGGTCCCATTCCCATGAAGAAAGCGCTCCTCCTCGCCACCGCTGCTGCGGCGACCCTGGCCCTCTCGGCTTGCGGCAGCTCGGACGATGCGAACGAACAGGCCAGCCCCGACAACGTCGAGATGCCGGCCGAGGACAGCATGAGCACGGTCGCCGCCCTGCCGGTGCCCGATGCGGCGCCGATGACTCAGGCGGCCGACCCCAATGCCGCCGCCAAGCCCGATGATGCCGCCGCCGCTGCTGCGGCTGCCGCGGCCGATTTCAACGCGGCCGGCGATGGCGCCGATCAGGCGCTCGACCAGGCCGAAAAGAAGATGTGACCGGAAGGGGCGATGTGACAATGCCGCGCGGGGTCTTTCCGCCGGGGCACGCCATCGCCCCTGCCCCTGCCCTGCGATGGGCAGCGCCGCTGCTGGCGGGGGCGCTGGTCCTGGGCGGTTGCCAGAAGGCCGACAACGAACCCGGACCGGGCGGGGTGACCGTGGGTGAGGCTCGCGCGCTTGACCGGGCGGCGGCGATGATCGAAGGCCAGGCGCCTCCGGAACCGGCCCCGGCCGCATCCGAGGCTACACCGGTCCCGACCGCAGCCGCGCCACACTGACCGGGAAATCGTGCGTCCTGCCCAAAGCGGCGCTTGTGCCAGGGGGCGGAACGTGGCTTGGCGCCGCCATCTGCCGATGACGAGTGCGCTGGACCTTCACGCGTGAGCCGCAACACCCTTCAGGCCAAGGGCCGCCGCGAGCAGCTCGATTCGCTGCGCCTGCTGGCGATTTCGGGCGTGCTGTTCGATCATGCCGGGATCTCCACGCGGTTCCTCCCGGGCACGGTCGGGGTGCGGTTCTTCCTGCTGCTCAGCGGGTTCCTGATCACCCGCACGCTGATGGCCCAGTTGCCGGCGCGGTCGGCCGGGGTGGCCGCCCATGGTGGCACGGCCGCCCTGCTCAGCTTCTATGCCAAGCGGGCCCTGCGCATCTGGCCGCTCTATTACCTGATCATCGCCGTGCTGTTGGTCGGCGGCGTGATCGAGCTGCGCGAGGCGGCGATCCACGGCCTGTTCGTCACCAACATCATGCAGGCGATCAAGAACCACTGGCACGTCACCTCATGGTTCCTGCCGCATTTCTGGACCATCTGCGTGCAGGAGCAGTTCTATCTGGTCTGGCCGCTGCTGTTCCTGCTGCTCGACACCACCCGCCGCAACCTGCTGCTGTTCGCCATGATGGGGGTGGCGGTCCTGTTCCGGCTGGGCATGTGGTGGGCCGGCCTGCACACCCAGGTCGGGTTCCAGACCCTGCCCTTCGCCTCGTTCGATGCCCTGGCGGTCGGCTCGCTGCTGGCGATCGGCCATGCGCGCCTTGGGTTCCTGGTGGAACGCCGTGCCCAGGTCTGGGCCCTGGTCCTGGCCGTGCTGCTCAGCCTGGCCGGGATGTTCGGCGGGTTCATCGATACCGTGGTCCTGCCCGGCCTGTGGCTGGTCCCGCTCAGCGTGCTGATCCTGTCGGCCTTCGATGGCAAGCTGGGCGCGGCCGGGGCCTTTCTCGACTGGCGCCCGCTGGTCTTCTTCGGCCGGATCAGCCTCGGTATCTACCTGCTGCACCTGCCGGTGGCCTATGCGATCATCACCCACGGCCCGCGCGCGCTGATCCCCTGGGTCGAACATCGCACCTGGTCCGGGCTGGCGATCAACACCGGGGCGACCATGGCCCTGGCCACGTTGAGCTGGTTCCTGTTCGAAAAACCGTTGCAGCGGCTGCGCCGCTATCTGCCCGATGCCCGTCCGGCGCGGTCGGCCGCAGCGGACGCCGGCCTGGCCTGAGCCTGCCCCGCGCCGCGGCGGTTCAATCGAGCGTGACCTTGCCCCGCCCGGCCTTGACCGCGCCGTGTTTCTTCTTGCTGTCCAGCCGCTGCGCCTTGCCCACCCGGTTCAGCCGGCTCTTGGCGCGCTGTTCGGGCAGGCGGTGCGCGGCGCGGATCAGTTCGGCCAGCCGCTCGCGCGCATCGGCGCGGTTCTGCTCCTGCGTGCGGAAGCGGCGGGCGGTCAGCACGATCTCGCCCTTGGCGGTCATTCGGCTTCCGGCCAGTTCGCGCAGGCGGTGATAGACCGGCGGGGCCAGCCGCAGGGCGAAGACATCCACCCGCAGCTGCACCGCCGTCGCCACCTTGTTGACGTTCTGCCCCCCGGGACCGGCGGCGGCGATGAAGCTCTCGCCCGCCCCGGCCAGGGCCAGGGCGACCGCGGCCTCGGCCGGATCAGTCATCGGCAAAGCCAAGCGCGGCGAAATCCGCCGGCAGCGGGGCCAGCGCCACGACCGGATCCTTGCCCTCGCGCGGCACGGTCAGGCCCGCCGCATGCAGCATGGTGCGGGCCGCACCCCGGCCGTTGCCATAGACCGGATCGCCCAGCAGGGCATGGCCGAAGGCATGTTCGGCGTGGACCCGGATCTGATGCGTGCGGCCGGTTTCGGGGCGGAATTCGATCAGGGTGTGCCCGCCCAGCTCGGCCAGCTTGCGCCAGTGAGTCACCGCCGGCTTGCCCTTCTTCGCCACGATCATCCGCCAGCCCTCGCTGGCCGAGCTGATCTTGGAGAGGGACAGGGCGATGGTCCCTTCCGTGCCGCTCACCGGCCCGGCCACGATGCCCAGATAGCGCTTCTCGACCAGCCGCGCCTCGAAGGCGGCGGCAAACCGCTTCAGCGCCTTGGGATTGCGCGCCAGCAGGAGGCAGCCGGAGGTGTCGCGGTCCAGCCGATGGACCGGTGCGGGGGGGCGCTGGAAGCCCAGGCGCAGCTCCTCCAGCCGGTCCTCCAGGCTCACGCCCCCGGCGCGCGGGCGATCAAGCGGGAGGCCGCCCGGCTTGTCGATCACCAGCGCTTCGCCGTCTTCGAACAGGATGGGGAAAGGGGTGGTCATGGGGGTACGGCTGTCCAGATCGGCTCGGGCAGAGCCTGGCGAAGCCCGCGCGCGGCAGGCAGTGCCGGGTTCATGGCGCAGCGCGTGGTCTTCGACAAGCTCAGGCTGAGCAGGCAGGGGGTTGGCGGGTCAGGGGGTGGCGGGTCGGGGGGTGGCGGGTCGGGGGAGCTGCGCCGTCATCCCACGGCCGCCGCGATGCGCCGCAGGGCTTCGGTCAGGCGGGCCTCGTCCGCCGCGAAGGAGATGCGGAAGCCGTCGCGCCCGCCGAAGCCGCTGGCCGCCACGATGGCCACGCCGTGTTCCAGCAGGTGCAGCGCCAGGGCGTCGTCGTCGCCGAACCGGGGCATCAGCGGGGCCGCGTCGATCATGCAGTAGAACGCCCCGTCGGGGACCGGGGTGGACAGGCCGGGAATGGCATTGATCCCGGCCACCACCAGATCCCGGCGGGCGCGGAACCGCTCGCACCAGGCGGCCAGGAAATCCTGCGGACCCTCGAAGGCGGCGACCGCGGCGGCCTGCGAGACCGAGCTGGGGTTGCCCGAGGAGTGCGACTGCAGCTTTTCCATCGCCGCGATCAGCCAGGCCGGGCCGGTCGCCACGCCGATGCGGAAGCCGGTCATGGCATGGCTTTTCGACACGCCCGACACGGTGAGGATGCGGTCGGCCAGGTCGGGGCATTCCACCGCCAGGGTGGCGTGGCGCCCCGGCGTGTAGCGCAGCGGGGCATAGATATCGTCGCTCAGCACCAGCACCCGGGGATGGGCGCGCAGCACCTCGCCCAGGGCCTGCAGTTCGGTGGCGGGATAGGTCGCCCCGGTCGGGTTGCCGGGGCTGTTGAGCAGCAGCCAGCGGGTGCGCGGGGTGATGGCCGCGGCGAGCTGATCGGGCGAAATGCGGAAACCGCCGGAGGCGTCGGTCGGCAGGTCGGTCACGGTGCCGCCGGAGAAGCGGACGATTTCGGGATAGCTGACCCACCACGGGCTGGGGATCACCACCTCGTCGCCGGGATCGAGCGTGGCGAGCAGGGCGTGGAAGATCGCCTGCTTGCCGCCCGCGCTGATCGTCACCTGGCGGGGCGGGACGGCGATGCCCAGGTCGCGCTCGAAATGCAGCGTGGCGGCCGCTTTCATCCGTGCGGTCCCGCCCACCGCCGTGTACTTGGTGTCGCCCGCGTCCATCGCCGCCTTGGCCGCGGCGATGACGTGATCCGGCGTGGCGAAGTCGGGCTCGCCCACCGACAGCGAGATGATGTCGCGCCCTTCGGCCCGCAGCGCCATGGCGCGGTCGGTCATGGCGGTGGTGCGCGAGGCGGTGATCCGGGCGAGCGCCTGCGACACGCCCTGCGACGGCGGGGTCATCCGGCCAGCCGCGCCGGGATCAGGCCGCGCACCGCATTGCCCAGCAGGAACCCGTCGGCCAGATCGTCCAGCGTCAGGTCGGCCTCGCGCGCGCGGCCGGCGGCGATCAGGCTGCCACGCAGCACGCCGGGCAGCAGGCCGCGGGAGGCGGGCGGGGTCAGCAACTGGCCGTCGCGTTCCACGAACAGGCTGGTGTAGCTGCCCTCGGTCAGCACCCCGTCGGGGTGGAGCAGCAGCGCCTCGTCGGCTTCGGCCGTGCCGGCAACGCGGGTCGCGGCCGTGTAGAACTCGCGGTCGGTGGTCTTGTGGCGCAGCCGCCAGTCGCCGGGATCGACCGGCAGCGGCAGGACCACGCAGCGCGCCGGACCGGGCAGCGGCGCGGGCAGGGCACCGATCTCCAGCGCATAGGCACCGCTGCGCGCGATCACCAGCCGCACCCGGGCCGGTCCGTCCTGTTCGAAGCACAGCGCCTGGATGGCGTTGCGGATGGCGTGCCGGTCAAACCCGAAGCCCAGCGTCGCGGCGCTGCCCCGGGCCCGCTCGAGATGGTCCTCCAGCAGGGCGATCCCGCTGTCCGGATGAAAGGCCATGGTTTCGATCAGATCGAAACCGCCGGCGGATGCGCGCACGAAACCCCCCTTAACCAGGCACTCCCGCCACTCGGTCATGCCGTCCGAATCCGCGACGATGGCCGATCCGACTCCCAGCACCGCCCGGCCGCGGCCGTTGTCCTCGGGGGCCAGGCGAAGCGTGCGGATTGCCACATTGAAGGCGCTGTCGCCATAGCCATCTGAACCCGCCGCGCCGGTCCCGGCCGGATCGATGCGGCCGATCGCGCCGCAATAGGGTCCGCGCGGATCGGGCTCGACCGCGTCGATCAGCTCCATCGCCCGGATCTTGGGCGCGCCGGTGATCGATCCGCAGGGGAACAGCGCCCGGATCAGGTCGATCGTCCCCAGTCCCGGGCGGAGGGTGGCACGCACGGTGGACACCATCTGGTGCACGGTCGGATAGCTCTCGATCGCGAAGGGCGCCGCCACCTTGACCGATCCCGGCTCGGCCACCCGCGACACGTCGTTGCGCATCAGATCGACGATCATCAGGTTTTCGGCGCGGTCCTTGACCGATCCCGCCAGCTCGGCGGCGGCAGCAGCATCCTCGGTCGGATTGGCCAAGGGGTCTGCTGGCCGCGGGCGGGTGCCCTTCATCGGCTTGACCGTGGCCTGGGCGCCCTTCAGCGCGAAGAACAGTTCGGGCGACAGGCTGAGCAGCCAGTGTGACCCGTCGAACACGATCCCGCCATAGCCCGCCCCTCCGGCCGGGCGCAGCCGGGCATACAGCGCCAGGGGATCGCCGCGGTAGGTGCCGACCAGGGGAAAGGTCAGGTTGCCCTGATAGATATCGCCGGCCGCGATCGCCTGCTGCAGCGTCGCGAAGGCCGCGAGGTAGGCGGGCAGGGGCACCGCCGGATCGAGCGGGCCGACCACGGCGTCGCCTGCGCCGCCGGACCACCCGGCCAGCCGGGCGGGGACCTGATCGGCGGCGATCTCATGATAGCCGGCGAAGGCCCCGAACCACAGCAGCGGCCCGCCCGCCCCGCTCCGCGGCGCCGCCCGCCCGGCCAGTCGCGGTTCCAGCGCGAGCCCGGCTTCGTACGCGACATGGCCGGCCAGGTGCTGCCCGGCGGCATGCAGCCGGTCGAGCCGGTCCAGCGCGGCGGCCAGATCGGCCCCCGATCGGGCCACCACGATCTCGGTCGGGTCGGTGTAGAGCCGGGCCGGACTCGGGCGATCGGGCCGGGCATCGTCCAGCAGGACAAAGGGCGCGCGGTCCGGGCGCGGGTTGGATCGATCTGCGGGCATGGCAGCGGGCTTGTAAACATGATGCAGCGCCGTTGCAAAAGCCCGCGCGGGCAGCCTATGCCTGCACCGGGCACGGCGGGTTTCCCGCCCGGCGCAGCGGGAGCACGGCGGCAATGGACGATATCTTCCTGGGGCTTGGCAGCAATGGCGAACGGCAGGTCCTGCACCTCGGCCGGGCCAACCGCCACGGGCTGGTCGCCGGGGCGACCGGGACCGGCAAGACCGTGACCCTGCAGACCGTGGCCGAACAGTTCTCGACCCAGGGCGTGCCGGTGTTCCTCGCCGACGTGAAGGGCGATCTGTCGGGCATCTGCATGCCCGGCAGCCCCGAGTTCAAGCACGCCGCGGTGATCGAGGGGCGGGCCAAGGAGTTGGGCATCACCGACTTCGCCTACCGCGACAATCCCGCCGTATTCTGGGACCTCTACGGCGAAAAGGGCCACCCGATCCGCACCACGGTCTCGGAAATGGGTCCCCTGCTGCTCGCCCGCCTGCTCGGCCTCAACGAGACGCAGGAGGGCGTGCTCAACATCGCCTTCCGCTGGGCCGACGACAACGGGTTGCTGCTGCTCGATTTCGACGACCTGCAGCAGGTGCTGATCGCCTGCGCCGAACAGGCGGGCGAGCTCACCACCCAGTACGGCAACATCTCCAAGGCCAGCGTCGGGACGATCCAGCGCCAGCTGCTGTCCTTCGCCAGCCAGGGCGCGGACCGGTTCTTCGGCGAGCCGGCCTTCGAGATCAACGACTTCATCCGCACGGACGAGACCGGCAAGGGCATCATCAACATCCTCGCCGCCGACCGGCTGATGCAGAGCCCCAAGCTCTACGCCACCTTCCTGCTCTGGCTCCTGTCCGAACTGTTCGAGGCCCTGCCCGAGGTGGGCGATCCCGAAAAGCCGAACCTGGTGTTCTTCTTCGATGAGGCGCACCTGCTGTTCGACGATGCCCCGGCCGCCCTGTTCGACAAGGTCGAGCAGGTGGTGCGCCTGATCCGGTCGAAGGGCGTGGGGGTCTACTTCATCTCGCAGAACCCGATCGACATTCCGGAAAAGATCGCCGGCCAGTTGGGCAATCGGGTGCAGCACGCGCTGCGCGCCTTCACCCCGCGCGACCAGAAGGCGATCAAGGCCGCGGCCGAGACCTTCCGGATCAACCCGGAGCTGGACGTGGCCACGGCGATCACCGAGCTCAAGGTGGGCGAGGCGCTGGTCTCCACGCTCGACATGGAGGGTGCGCCATCGGTGGTCCAGCGCACCCTGATCGCCCCGCCCCGCTCGCGGCTGGGGCCGGTGAGCGACAAGGAGCGCGCGATCATCCAGTCGATCAGCCCCTTCGCCGGCAAGTACGATGCCGCGGTCAACCGCGAGAGCGCGGCCGAGGTGCTGGCGCAGAAGGCGCAGGATGCCGCCGCCGCCGCCCAGGTCGCGGCGGAACAGGGCGAGGATGCCCAGCGCGCGCAGGCCCGCCAGTCCCCCAGCCTGTGGGGCAAGGCGGGCAAGGCGGCGATGGGCGCGGTCGCCGCTTCGGCCGGATCGGTGCTCGCCGCCCAGCTTAGCGGGCGCAAGTCGCGCGCCTCGCCGGTGGCTTCGGGGCTGTCGGCCGTCGCCGGGACGATCGCCACGGCGGTTGGCGGCGAAGCGCTCGGGCGGTTCGCCCGCGGCCTGCTCGGCGGGCTGCTGCGCTGAGGTCGGCACCGGGGGCACAGGTCGGCGCATCTGCCCGCCGGAACGCTTGACCAGCAGTTACGTTTGCAACAATTTCGCCCCCCTTTGGCGGGGCAAGCCCCCGTGTTTGCCCCGTTTGTCCGGAAGGTCTCCCATGCGTCGGTTGCTGTTTGCGGTTTCCTCTTTGTCGCTTGCCCTTGGCGGCCTGGCTGCGCCCGCGCGGGCCGAGGCGACCACGTCGGCCGATGTGCTGGCGCTGGCCCCGCTGCCCGTTGGCCAGTTGACCGACGCCGCACGGCCGGGCGCCTATCGCCTCGACCTGACGGTGGACCCGGCGCAGGAGCGGTTCTCCGGCCATGTCGAGATCGATGTCCAGCTCAAGCGGGGCGCCCGTTTCATCGATCTGCACGGGCGTGACCTGGCGATGCGCCGGGCCGTGGCCCGGGTCGGCGGACGCGAGCTGGTCGGCACCTGGCATCAGTTGGACGAGACCGGCGTGGCCCGGCTGACCTTTGCCGAAGCCCTGCCGGCCGGGGCGGTGACGCTGGCCTTTGATTATGACGCGGCCTTCGGGACCGGGCCCTCGGGGCTGTTCCGGGTCAAGGTGGGCGACGCCTGGTACGCCTGGACCCAGTTCGAATCGATCGATGCCCGCGCCGCCTTCCCGGGCTTCGACGAGCCCGGCTTCAAGGTCCCGGTCACGCTCACCCTGCGCACTCCGGCCGGGCTCAAGGCGGTGGGCAATGCCCCCGAACAGGGCGTGACGCAGGAAGGCGGGTTCGACGTGCACCGCTTTGCCCCGACTCTGCCCCTGCCGACCTACCTGGTGGCGATGATGGTCGGGCCTTTCGTCACGGTCGAGGGCACGGTCCCGGCCAATGCCCATCGCGCCACGCCCCTGCCGCTGCGCGTGGTGTCGACCCGGCAGAACGCGGGCAAGCTCGGCTTCGCGCTCGAAGGCAGCAAGGGCATCCTCGCCCATCTCGAGGACTATTTCGGCCAGGCCTTCCCTTATCCCAAGCTGGACCAGATCACGACGCCGATCCTGCCCGGGGCGATGGAGAACGCCGGGGCCGATCTCTACAACGATTCGATCCTGGTCATGGACGATGGCGCCCCGGTCGCCCAGAAGCGCAACTTCGGCATGGTCGTCGCGCATGAACTGGCGCACCAGTGGTTCGGCGATCTCGTCACCCCGGCCTGGTGGGACGACATCTGGCTGAACGAAAGCTTCGCCAACTGGATGGGCTTCCGCATCGGGCAGGCCTGGCGCCCCGATCTCAACATCGGCGCCGGCGCGCTGGAGGAAGGCTTCGCGGCGATGGGCACCGATGCCCTGGTCGCCGGGCGGCCGATCCACCAGCCGATCACCACCAACAACCAGATCGAGGCGGCCTTCGATTCGATCACCTATGGCAAGGGTGGCCACGTCGTGGCGATGATCGCCGGCTACATGGGCGACGACAAGTTCAAGGCCGGGGTGCGGCGCTACATGGCCGCGCACCGCTATGGCAATGCCACCAGCACCGACTTCTTCCGCGCCATGGCCGAGGTGGCGGGCGATCGCCGCATCCTGCCGGCGATGCAGAGCTTCACCGACCAGCAGGGCGTGCCGCTGGTCACCTTCACCGGTGGTCCCGGCCGCTGGACCGTCCGCCAGAGCCGCTATGCCCGGCTCGGCACGACCCCGCCGCCGACCCGCTGGGGCGTGCCGGTCTGCGCGCGCCAGGGCGAAACGCGGCGCTGCCAGTTGCTGACCGCCGCCTCGGCGCCCTTCGCGATCAGCGGCACGGGCCCGTTCATGCCCAACGCCGGCGGCACCGGTTACTACCGCTTCGAACTGCCTGCCGCCCAGTGGGATGCGCTGATCGCCACGGCCGACCGGCTGCCGGGCAGCGAGGCGTTGGCACTCGCCGATTCGCTGCGCGCCAGCTATCAGGCGGGGCGCGCCAGCCCGGCCCAGTTGATCGCCCTGGCGCGCAAGCTCGCGGCCAATCCCGACAGCTATGCCAGTGGTGCGGCGCTCCCCCCGCTGATCGGTCTCCATGCCAGCGAGTTCCTGGATGCGGCGGGCACGGCCGGGTACCAGCGCCTGTTGCGCGGCCTGCTCGCGCCGCGGCTGGCGGCGCTTGGCTTCGATCCGCGCGCCGGGGCCCATGCCGGTGACGATCCGGAAAAGAGCCAGGCCCGAGTCCAGCTGGTCGAGACCCTGGCGGGCGAGGCGGAGGACCCCGCCCTGGGCCAGCGCCTGGCCGATGCCGCCACGGCCTATCTCGGTGGAGACCGGGCGGCGCTGGATCATGCCTTCATGGGCGATGCGCTGGCGGCCTGGTTGCGGCGCGAGGGACTGGCGGGCGCGCAACGGCTGTTCGCCGCGGCGCTGGCCTCGGAGGACCCGGTGTTCCGGCCCTCGGCCCTGGCGGCGATCGGCAGTAGTGGCAAGACCGACATCGCGAACTGGGTCCTGGCCGACGCCGACGATACCCGGTTGCGGCGCAGTGAGCGGATCGGGCTGATTTCGCGCGTGGTGGCCGGGCGCGAGACGCGCCGCCTGGGCTATGCCTGGCTCATCGCCCATTTCGATGCGGTGATGCGCAGCAACGGCGGGATCTTCTTTGCCGCCAGGCTGCCGCAGACCCTGGCCGGGGCCTGCTCGGTCGAGGAGGCGGACACCTTCGCGCGCGATCTGGGCCCGCGGTTCGCCGGGAAGCCGGGCCAGCTCGAACTGGAACGGGCCGTCGAACGGGTGCGCAGTTGCGGGCGGTTGAAGCAGGCGCGCGCGGCGGAAACCAGCGCGGTGCTCGCGGCCATCAAGGACTGATGCCGATGGGCCCGGCTGGCGTCGGCGCGGTGCGCCGCGTCACGCCGGCAAACGCAGCGTGACGTCCAGCCCTTCGACCGCCCCGCCCGGGCCGCGCCGGTTGGCCAGGGTCAGGGTCCCGCCGTGCTGTTCGGCGATCGCCCGGGCCAGGGTCAGGCCCAGCCCGGCGCCGCCCGTTTCGCTGTTGCGCGAGGGGTCGCCGCGGGTGAACGGTTCAAGCATGTGACTGATCTGGTCCTCGGCGATGCCCGGGCCATCGTCGGCAATGCGGATCACCGCGGCGCCGGCCTCGCGCGTCAGGCTGACCCGGGCGACCGCGCCATAGCGCAAGGCGTTGCCGATCAGGTTGCGCAGCGCGCGGCGAATCCAGGTCGAACGCAACGGCAGCACGATCCGGGCGCTGTCGCCCAGCTCGACCGGTTCGCCCATGTCCTCGTATTCCTCGACCACGGCCGCGACCAGCGCGGACAGCTCGGTGCTCTCGCGCTCGTCGGTCGGCCGCCCGACGCGGGCGAGTGAGAGGATATCGTCCAGCGTCCGGGTGATGTCCTCGATCGTGGTCGCCATGCGCTGGCGTTCGGTGTCGTCCTCGACCGTTTCGATCCGCACGCGCAGCGCCGCGAGAGGGGTCTTGAGATCGTGCCCGATCGCGCCCAGCATCACGTCCTTCTCGTCCAGCAAGGCGACGATGCCCGCTTCCATCGCGTTGTGCGCGGTGATCAGGCGGGCAATGTCGTCGGGGCCTTGCGGCTCGAGCTGCCCGGCGCTGTCGCGCGTTTCGGCAAACCGTTCGAGCCGGGTGGTGAGCGCGGCGAGCGGGCGGGTGATCCGCCGCAGCATCAGCCACATCGCCCCGACCAGCACGGCGTAGATGAACAGGGTCTGCCCGAACAGGGTGCGCAGCATCAGCCGTTCGGTGGGCGGCACGAAGACCCGCGCCACCAGCCAGTTCGGGCTGCTTTCCAGCCGCACCGCGGCGATCATGACATCGCTGGGCCGGGGTCCGCGATAGCGGCGGTCGCGGCGATCGAGCAGTTCGCGGGCCAGGGCGTCGCCGGTCACCGGGCGATGCACCACCAGCACCTCGGCCACCGGCACTTCCTGATCGATCAGGATCCGGCGCAGTTCCATTTCCTGGGACGTCTCGCGCCGATCGTCCGCCCGCACCGGCGAGGCGGGCGCCATGGTCACGCGGCTGCCGCGCAGGCGCTCGTGCCGTTCCGGTCCCCGGCCTTTCGGCAATTTGGGCTCGCCCTGGATCGCCACCCCCAACCGGAAGGCGGCATTGTGGACCAGCGCCCCCTCGATCCGCTCGTGCTCGGCCCGGTACAGCAGCAGCGCGCCAATGCCCTGGGCCAGGAACAGCGCCAGGGCGATGGCCAGCAGCATCTGCCCGCGCAGGCTGCGCGGCCACAGCCACGAAAGCAGACGTTCGCGCATCGGTTCAGGCGCCCGCCGGCCGGCGCCGCACTTCGGCCGCGAGCATGTAGCCGCCACCCCACACGGTCTGGATGAGCTGCGGGTTCTTGCTGTCGGGTTCGATCTTGCGGCGCAGCCGGCTGACCTGGTTGTCGACCGCGCGATCGAACAGGTGCGCCTCGCGGCCCTGGACCATGTCGAGCAGACGGTCGCGATCCAGCACCCGGCGGGGATGTTCCAGAAAGGCCATCAGCAGGCGGAACTCGGCGGAGGAGATCGCCACCACTGCGCCTTCGGGATCGGTCAGCCGGCGCTTGAGCGGATCGAGTGCCCAGCCTTCGAACACCAGCAGCTCGGCCCGGTCCTCGGCGGCCTGGGGCTCGCTGGCGGCGCGGGTGGCCCGGCGCAGGACCGAGCGGATCCGGGCGACCAGTTCGCGTGGTTCGAACGGCTTGACCACATAGTCGTCGGCGCCGATCTCCAGCCCGACGATCCGGTCGGTCGCCTCGCCCCGCGCGGTCAGGAAGATGGTCGGCAATTGCCGCGTTTCGACTAGATGGCGGCACAGCGACAGGCCATCCTCACCCGGCATCATGATGTCCAGCAGGGCCAGGTCCGGAGTCTCTGCGCGCAGGATCTCGCGCGCTTCGGCAGCGCTCGCCGCCTGTTGCACGGCAAACCCCTGGCGGGTCAGGTAATCGGCCAGGGGTTCGCGCAGGGCGGCTTCGTCATCGACCAGCATCAGCCGAACGGGCCGGTCGACCGGGGAGGTGTCGGTCATGGCCGCAGTCCGGCAGATCGTGGCGACGCTGTCAATCGTCCGGGTCATATCAGGCTCACTCGCCGCCGCCCCCCATCATCTCGCGCATGCGCTCCTCCATGCGGGCACGCATCGCTTCCATCGCGGCCTGGCGTTCGGCCTTGGTCAGCTGGCCGTCGTGATCGGCATCGCCCCGGTCGAACAGGCGCAGGTTGCCGGCCACGAACTCCTCGCGCGAGACTTTGCCGTCGCCATCGGCGTCGAGCATGCGGGCCATTCCGCCGCCCATCCCGCCGCCCATCCCGGGGCCGGGTCCGTCCGGACCGCCCGGCCCGCCTCCGCGTCGGTCACGCCGCATGGCGCGCAGTTCGTCGGGCGTCAGCACGCCGTCCCCATTGGCGTCCATCGCGGCAAAGCGCGCGGCGGCCTGGGCCTCGGCATCCTTGCGGGCGACCGTCGCATCGCCATAGGGGTCCTGCATCATCATGCCCGGTCCGCCCATCGGCTGGGCCAGCAGCGCGCTGCCGGTTCCCAGTTCGGTCCCCAGTCCGGCGACGAGCGTCACGGCCAGCAGGACGCGCCGGCGCTGGCGGCGGCCGGATGCGCTCACCCGCGCGGCCCTCACTTGCCGGGCTCCGGCGCAGGAGGCGGGGGCGGGGGCGTGTCCATCCCGCGCATGCCCCCCATCCCGCGATGGCTGCGCAGCGCGGTCATGCGGGCGCGGAACCCGGCCCGCCGCTCGTCACGGGTCAGCTTGCCGTCGTGGTTGGTGTCCTCCGCGTCGAACCGCTTCATCGCCTCGGCCATGAAGGCCTCCCGGGTGAGCGGCGGCCGCGCCGTGCCGACAGCGCCGGCCGGGGGCCTGTCTCCATGATCCATCCCGCCATGATCCATGCCGCCATGATCCATCCGGGCCGGGCCGCGCCGCCCGCCACGACCGGGGCCGCCCATGCCCTGGTGAGCGGCGGCGAACTCCTCGCGAGAAATCGTGCCGTCGTGATTGCCGTCGATCCGGTCGAACATGGCGGTGGTCCGTGCGGCGCGATCGGCCTGGTCCAGCTTGCCGTCATGGTTGGTGTCGAACCGTTCGAACAGGGCAGCGGCGCGGGCCTGGGCCTCGGCCCGGGTCACCGTTGCGGCACCCAGCGGATCGCCGCCCTTCGGCGCCTGGGCCATGGGCGGCGGTGGCGCGGCGGGCTGGGCGGTGGCCACGCCGGCGAAGGTCGCGGCCGTGGCGGAGGCCGCCGAGACGAGGGCAAGGATCGAAAGGCGCATGTCCATCTCCTGGTGGTGGAAGCCGCCGGTGCCCTGGGAGGGGAGAGAGGGGCAGACGGGCGGCCGGGCGGCTTCCTGAGGCTCGCTTTAGGGAGGCCTTGTCGCGCAACTATGCCGTGCGGGAGGATTTTTGTCGCCAATTGTCGTGCCCGGCCGCACAGTGGTCGCACCCCATCGAGGCGCACTCACGGAGGAGCATTGGGCGATGACCGACCAGCGGATCGAGAGCGACAGCCTGGGCGAGGTTCGCGTTCCGGCCTCGGCCTACTGGGGCGCGCAGACCCAGCGCAGCCTGGAGAACTTTGCCTTCGCTCCGGCCGAGCGCATGCCGCTCGGCATTGTCCATGCCCTTGCCCTGGTCAAGCGCGCCGCGGCCCGCGTCAACCGGCGCCACGGGCTCGATCCGGCGCTGGCCGATGCGATCGAGGAGGCCGCGCGCGACGTGGCAGCGGGTGTGCTCGATGCGCAGTTCCCCCTGGCCATCTGGCAGACCGGCAGCGGCACCCAGACCAACATGAACGTCAACGAGGTGATCGCCGGCCGCGCCAACGAGGCATTGGGCGCCGGGCGCGGGGGCAAGCATCCGGTCCACCCCAACGATCACGTCAACCGCGGACAGAGCTCGAACGACAGCTTCCCGACCGCGTTGCACATCGCCGCGGTGGTGGCGCTGAACCGCGATCTGATCCCCGCGCTTGACCGGCTGACCGGTGCGCTGAGCCGCTGCCGCGAGGCCTGGGGCGATGTGGTCAAGATCGGCCGAACGCACCTGCAGGATGCCACCCCGCTGACCCTGGGGCAGGAGTTTTCGGCCTATGTCCAGCAGCTGCGCGATGGTTACGAGCGGCTGCGCGATGCCGAACGGTTCGTGCTGCGGCTCGCCCAGGGCGGCACGGCGGTGGGCACCGGGCTCAACGCCCCGCCCAACTTCGCTGCAGACATGGCGGCCGAGCTGGCCGCGCTCACCGGCCATCCCTTCGTTCCCGCGCCCAACCCCTTCGAGGCGCTGGCCAGCCAGGATGCCCTGGTCCAGCTCTCGGCCACGCTGGCGACGCTCGCCGTGGCGCTCGGCAAGATCGCCAACGACATCCGCCTGCTCGGTTCGGGCCCGCGCTCGGGCCTGGGCGAACTGGTCCTGCCGGCGAACGAGCCGGGCAGCTCGATCATGCCGGGCAAGGTCAACCCGACCCAGTGCGAGATGCTGACCATGGTCGCCGCCCAGGTCATCGGCAATCATCAGGCGGTGACCGTGGGGGGACTGCAGGGCCATCTCGAGCTCAACGTGTTCAAACCGCTGATCGGCGCGGCAGTGCTGCGTTCGATCGATCTGCTCGCCTGCGGGATGGACGGGTTCGCGCGGCACTGCGTCGACGGGCTCGAGCCCGACCGCGCCCGCATCGCCGAGCTGGTCGGGCGCTCGCTGATGCTGGTCACCGCCCTGGCGCCCGAGATCGGCTACGACAACGCCGCCCGGATCGCCAAGCATGCCCATGCCCACGGCCTGACCCTGCGCGAGGCCGGCCTGGCGCTCGGCCTGGTCGATGGCGCGACCTTCGATCGGATAGTGCGCCCCGAAAACATGGTCTGATCGCACCTGCCGGCGGAACAGGACGGCCGCCCGGCGGATTGGTGGGAGGTCTAACCCCTTCCGGAGAGTGCCCATGTCCTTCCTCGACAAGCTTGCCTCGGCGATCATGCCCCCCGAAACCGCGGAAGACCGCGACAACGCCCGCCGCCTCGCCCAGGCGGCAGCCGGCAACGGCGATTGGCTGGCGCTGGTGATCGACCATCATCGCCAGATCGAACAGCACTTCAGCCGCGCCCTGACCGCCCCCGATGCGCAGAGCCGGCAGTCCGCGCTCAAGGCGCTGCAAGTCCTGCTGACCGGCCATGCCAATGCCGAAGAGAGCGTCCTGTACCCCGCGCTGGCCGATCACGGCGGCAAGGCCCACGCCACCATGGCCTATGAGGAGCAGGCGATGACCAAGGTCGAACTGGCCCTGCTCGAGCCCCTCGATCCGATGGGCAAGGCGTGGCGTGAAAAGCTGGAGCATATCCAGGGCGCCGTGCTGCATCACGCCTACGAGGAGGAGGGGACCTGGTTTCCCGAGCTGCAGCAGAACCTGCCCGCGGACGAGCGCCAGCGTCTGACCCGGCGCTTCCTCGAGGAGTTCGATCGCTATGCCCAGGGCGGGGCCGACGAGACGCCCTGGCGCGCGACGATGCAGCAGGCGGCGGAGAGCTTCGGGTCGGACAGCGCGCCCGGGGCCCGGTAAGGCAGCCCGGCATGGTCCCACCGGGGCCAGCCTGCTAGGGACAACCCGGCCGGGGCGCCACACTGCCCCGGCCGGGAGTCCCGCCGATGCCCTCGCTTGCCAGTCTGCTTGCCTTCGCCGCCCTGGCCCTGGGCATGGTCCTGACCCCCGGCCCGAACATGATGTACCTGGTCTCGCGCTCGATCTGCCAGGGGCGGATGGCCGGGCTGATCTCGCTCGGCGGCGTGCTGCTCGGCTTCGTCGTCTACATGCTGAGCGCGGCCTTCGGTCTGACCGCGCTGCTGCTGGCCGTGCCTTTCGCCTATGACGCGATCCGGCTCACCGGTGCGGCCTATCTGCTGTGGCTGGCCTGGCAGGCGGTACGCCCGGGCGGACGCTCGCCCTTCGCGGTGCGCCAGCTCCCCGTCGACAGCCCGCGCCGGCTGTTCACGATGGGACTGGTCACCAACCTGCTCAACCCCAAGATCGCGGTGATGTACCTGTCGCTGCTGCCGCAGTTCATCGATCCGGCGCGCGGCAGCGTGCTCGGCCAGGCGCTGGTGCTGGGGTCGGTGCAGATCGCGATCAGCGCCGCGGTCAACGCCACGATCGCCTGCTGGGCCGCCGCGGTCGCCGGGTTCCTCACGCGGCGACCGGGCTTTGCCCTGGTGCAGCGCTGGCTGATGGGCACCGTCCTGGCCGCGCTGGCGGTGCGCATGGCGGTGGAAAGCCGGCGCTGAGCCGACCCGGACCGGGCGCGCCCTTCCCCCCGCATGCCGGCCTCGTTATGCAGGGCCCGACCGACCCGCCTGAGGCAACCCGCGTGCACGTCTGCATCGTCTATGACTGTCTGTATCCCTGGACGATCGGAGGCGCCGAGCGGGTCTATCGCCAACTGGCCGAGGCTCACGCCGCCCGGGGCATCCGTGTGACCTATCTGACGCTGCGGCAATGGGATGCGGGTCAAGCGCCCGACCTGCCGGGGGTTGAGGTCATCGCGGTCGGCCCGCGTCTGGCCCTCTATACCGATGGCAAGCGGCGCGTCCTGCCGCCGCTGGTGTTCGGGCTGGGCGTGTTCTGGCACCTGCTGCGACATGGCCGCCGTTACGATGTGGTCCACGGCTGCTCGTTCCCGTTCTTCTCGCTGCTCGCCACCGGGCTGCTCAGCCCGTTCTTCCGCTATCGCGTGGCGGTCGACTGGATCGAGGTCTGGACCCGCGATTACTGGCGGCAGTACCTTGGCCCCCTGGGCGGTACGGTCGGCTGGTGGGTGCAGCGCTTCTGCGCTTTCGTGCCGCAGGTGCCCTTCGCCCTCGCCCGGCTCCATGCCCACCGGGCCGAGGCGCTGGGGGTCGGGCCGGTCACCGTGCTGGATGGCCAGTACAGCGGCCCGGCCCACGTTCCGCAGCCGGCGGCCCGGCCGCCGCTGGTGCTCTATGCCGGGCGCATGATCCCGGAAAAGCGGGTCCTGCTGCTGGTCGAGGCGCTGGCCCTGGTGATGCGCGACGATCCGCAGGTCCGCGCGGTGCTGTTGGGTCGCGGTCCCGATCTGGAGCGGGTCCGCAGCCGCATCGCCGCGCTCGGCCTGACCGGGCAGATCGCGCTGCCGGGCTTTGTTTCCAACGAGGAACTGGAACGCCTGCAGGCCGAGGCCGCCGTCATGGTCCAGCCGTCCGAGCGCGAAGGCTATGGCATGGTCGTGGTCGAGGCGGCCGCGCGCGGGGTGCCGGTGGTGCTCGTCGCGGGACCCGACAATTCGGCGGTCGAACTGGTCGACGAGGGCGAGAACGGCTTTGTTGCCCCGGACCCGAGCCCGGCTGCGCTCGCCCGGGCGATCGGCCAGGCCCTGGCCGGCGGGGACGGGCTGCGCCGCTCGGTCCACGACTGGTACGCCCGCCACGAGCGAAGGCTGTCGTTCGCGTCGTCCTACGCGGCAATCTGCGCCCGCCTGGGCCTCTAGCCGCCGTCCCGGTTTCGCGATCCGGTCGCGCCGCAGCCGGTTCGGTCGTTCCGGGTAGCGCCGAACAGGACAGGTTCTAGCCCGGCCGCCGCGCGATGATCCGCAGGGCGCTGGGTCGCCGGGTGAGCCGTTCGGCTACCCATTGCAACGGGCGCAGCCCCAGCGCGAGGGCGAACAGCAGGCCGTTCGGGCGGACCGCCAGCCATTGCGCCAGCGACAGGGCGAAGGTCGGGCCGCAGATGTCCTGCTCGGCCACGATCTCCAGTCCCTGCCGGACCAGCAGCGCGCGCAGGCTGGCGCGGGTGAAGTGGACCCGGTGGAACGGGGCGTACCAGTTGGCGCAGGCCTTGCCGAACCAGGGGTTCCAGACGCAGTCGACATTGGGGACTTCGATCACCAGCGTGCCGCCCGGGCGGACGAAGGCGAGCACCCGGGCCAGCATGGCGGCGGAATCATCGTCGTGTTCCAGCACATGGAAGCAGGTGACCAGGTCCATCGTGCCGTGCAGCGGCGCCGCGGCAGCGAAGCTGGCATAGCGCACCGGATCGAGCGGTCCCGGCGGATCGTCGAAGAAATCCAGCGCGTGGACCGTGGCGTCCGGACCGGCGGCATCGGCGAGCGCGCGGGCCAGCATGCCGTTGCCCGTGCCGAAATCCGCGATCCGGCGCGGCGGCGCAGGGGCGAAGGCGATCAATCGTCGCGCCAGGCGCCGGGTCGCGATGCGCTTGAGCGACTGGATCCAGCCGCTGTCCCGGGCCAGGTAATCGTCGCTTTCGCGCCCGGCATAGAGCGGCGAGACATCGGCCATGGCCGGCCGGGTGACACCGTGGCCGCAGGCGGTGCAGCGCCAGATCTCGACCTGCGGCATGTGGTGGTTGCCGGTGTCGAGCACCAGCTCCGGGGCCGTGCCATAGCGACAATCGCCGGGCCGGGCGGCGCAGGGCGGGGCGGTCACGGGCGTCGCTCCGGGGCGAAGCTGAACCAGCGGTGCGCCACGAAGTTGAACGGGGCCAGGACCCCGGCGGAAAGGAACACCGCCAGGCCATAGTGCAGGCCCAGCGCGACCAGCCCCCGGCTCGCCGCCATGGCGGCGAGGGTCCCCGCCACGGTGACGCCGTAATAGCGCACCACCTCGCGCCGTTGCACGCCGCCCGCCAGCGCGAAGGACCAGCGCCGGTTGGCGATGAAGCCGAACAGCGTGACCAGCACGAAGCAGAGGGCGTAGGCGATCAGGTAGTCGACCCGCAGCAGCTCGGTCAGAGCGACGATGATCGCGGTGTTGAGCAGCGCCGAGGCGCCGCCGACCGCCAGGAAGCGGATCAGCTCGCCACCGTGGCGGCGGGCGAAATCGGCGGGAGGCATGGGCGGCACGGTCTGCCGGGCGCGATCAGACCGGCACGCTCAGGCCGCGGCCCGCAGCGGGGGCGGTGCGGCGGGCGCCTCGGGCTGGGCCGGCGTGAACTGCGCGCGATGGCCGGCGATCACCGACACCAGCACCCCGCCCAGCAAGGTCTGGAACCCGATCACCCCCGCCGCGATTGCCAGCAGCAGCGGCAGGGTGGTCGGCAGCGCGCCGAAGTTGTTCGCACCCCACCAGACACCCACCCCGGTCAGCCCCAGCAACGAACCGGCGATCAGCAGCCCCCCCGCGACCAGCGCGCTTTCCAGGGTCAGCACGCGTTCGAAGCGGCGCAGGATCGGGCGCAGCGGGCGGAACCCGGCGGTCACCCCGTAAAGATGGGTGGCCAGGGCCATGATGGCCGCGAAGTGCCCGGTGGTGACCATGAACGTGGCCAGGATCGTCCAGCTCACCCCGAAATGGACCGGTCCGCCCAGGATGCCAAGGTCGTGCAGGGCCGCGATCAGGAGGATCCATGTGCCCAGCGCGATCAGCAAAAGGGCCGGTACGCCGAAGGCCCAGGTCGGGCTGAGCATGAACAGGTAGCGCAGATGCCGCCACCCGTCCCGCCACGGGCGCAGATGGGGCGGGCGGTCACGCAGGTCGGGCGAAAGCGTGGCCGGGACCTCGTCGATGCGCAGGCGCTTGAGGCTGGCCTTGATCACCATCTCGCTGGCGAATTCCATCCCGGTGCTTTCCAGCGCCAGTCCGGCATAGGCCTCGCGCCGGATCGCGCGCAGCCCGCAATGGGCATCGTCGACCCCGGTGCGGAAGAACAGGTTGAGGATTCCGGTCAGCGCCGGATTGCCGATGTAGCGGTTCTTCCAGGGCATCGCCCCGGGCTTGATCCCGCCCTGGAAACGCGATCCCATGCACAGGTCGGCGCCATCGACCAGGCGGCCGACCATCGCCACGCTGTCGATGAAGTCATAGGACCCGTCGGCATCGCCCATCACCAGGAAGCGCCCGGCGGCGGCATCGAAGCCGCCGATCAGCGCCGCGCCATAGCCCTTGCGCGCCACCGGCACGACCCGGGCGCCCAGCCCCTGGGCCAGGGCCTGGCTGCCGTCGGTTGACCCGTTGTCGGCGATGACGATTTCCCCGGTCAGGCCATAGGTGGCCTCGATCCGGGCCAGCGCCTCGCGCGCATTGGCGATGCAGTGCGCCAGCGACTGCGCCTCGTTCAGGCACGGCATGACGATCGAGACCGCAATGTCCTCGACGCGGCCCTGTCCCGCGGTCTGGTCGGTGCGCTGCATGATCTCGGTGTTCCCCGTGGTCCGGCCGTCTCTATCTTACCTGAAACGGATAATGAAGTCTTGCTCCCCCGGGGGTGCGGCCGGGGCTGCGCGCGCCATGGCGGCAGGATGGCGCGGTGTAAACCGGGTCGTGGGTTCAGGCGCTTCACCGGCACCGTCGCCGTGGCGGCGTCCGGCCATCGGGGATGGTCCGGGAACAGGGCTTGTCCCAAACCGCGCCACGGCGCTAGGCAGAGGCCATGCCGAGCCTTGTCCTCAATGACCAGCCGGTCGATTTCGCGCTCGATCCCGAGATGCCGCTGCTGTGGGCCCTGCGCGATGTCGCCAATCTCACCGGCACCAAGTACGGCTGCGGCACGGGTGACTGCGGCGCCTGCCTGGTCCTGGTCGATGGCGAGCCACTGCCGTCCTGTACGCTGTCCCTGGCCGAGGCCGAGGGGCGATCGGTCACCACCATCGAGGCGCTGGCCCGGCGCACCCCCGGCGCGGCGCGGCATCCGGTGATCCAGGCGCTGATCGACGAGCAGGCGATCCAGTGCGGGTTCTGCACCCCGGGGCTGGTCGTGGCGATCGCCGGCCTGCTCGCCCGCAACCCCCGGCCCAGCGACGGTGACGTGCGCTCGGCCCTGGGCAACGTCTGCCGGTGCGGGGTCTATCCGCGCCTGCTCGCCGCGGTGCGCCGGGTGACCGGGCCGGTCACGGCGACAACCCCGGCTCCCGTCCGGCCCGGCGAATCCGCGCCGGCGCCGCTCGACTAGCAACCCCGGGCCGCTGCGCCCGGCACGAGGACAAGATGAAGGCAACGATCTGGCACAACCCGGCCTGCGGCACCTCGCGCAAGACCCTGGCGATCCTGCAGGAGAGCCCCGGGATTGACCTGACGGTGATCGCCTACCTGAAGGCGCCGCCGACGGCGGACAAGCTCGCCCAGCTCTATCGCGACGCCGGGCTGACTCCGCAGCATGGTTTGCGCCTGCGCGGTACCGACGCGGCCGAGAAGGGGCTGCCCGATGCCGACGATGCCACCGTGCTGGCGGCCATGGCGGCCGATCCGATCCTGATCGAGCGGCCGCTGGTCGAGACCGAACGGGGCGTGCGCCTGTGCCGCCCGCAGGACCGGGTGCACGAGATCCTCTGACCGCCGGCGGCCCGGCGCCGCAACGCAACGGCCTGTCCGGCGCGGCCCGGGAGAACCGGTCCCGCGCGTCAGTCGGGCGCTTGCCTTGCTCCGCCAAATTTGCAATCGCCGGAAAAACCCCGATCCATCTTCGACCTGCCCCGACCTGCCTTTAGACAGAAAGAGCCGATGCCGTCATCCGATCTTGCCCCGCAGGCCCTCTCGCACCGGCTGAAACGCCGGATCAAGCAATGGCTGGGACCGCAGGGCGTGTTTCTGGAGGGCTTCCTGCGCCATCCGGTCATGGTCGGATCGATCATCCCGTCGTCGCGTTTCACGATCGACCGGATGCTGGCGCCGGTCGATTGGGACAACTGCCGCCTGTTCGTCGAGTATGGCCCCGGCGTCGGGACGTTCTGCCGCCCGGTGCTCGACCGGCTGCGGCGCGATGGCCAACTGATCGTGATCGATACCAATCCCGATTTCATCGACTACCTGCGCCGCACCATCACCGACAGCCGCTTCGTCGCCGTCCATGGCTCGGCTGCCGATGTCGAGGCGATCGTCCGGGCCCATGGTCATGACCATGCGGACTACGTGCTGTCGGGACTGCCCTTTTCGACCCTGCCCGAAGGCGTCGGTCCGGCCATCGCCGCCGCGACGCACCGGGTGCTGCGCTCTGGTGGGGCCTTCCTGGTCTATCAGTTCACCGCCCGTGCACAGGCGCTGAAGGCCCGCTACTTCCGCCGGATCGACAAGGCGATCGAATGGCGCAACGTGCCGCCCTGCTTCCTTTCCTGGGGCTGGAAGGACGCCGACCCCGCCGATTGAACCCTCCGCCCGGGCGGTCAGGCGCCCTGGGCCTCGGGCCCGGACAACTGGGCGTGGGTGGATGCCAGGATGGCGACGAAGATCAGGGCCAGCAGGGCCCCGAGCGTCGCCGAAATGACGGCAGCCCCGATCACCGCAAAGGCCTGCGGCAACAGCAGGCCGAGCAGGGTTCCGCCCAGCGCGGTGATGACCATCACCACCACGCTCGACGCCACCAGCACCAGCACCAGGAAGAACGCGAGGCGCAGCGAGTTGCCGCGTACCAGTTGCCAGGACCGGGTCAGGGCCCGGATCGGGTTGCGCACGCCTTCCACGGCGATGACCGGCGCAGCGAGCGACGTGCACACGATCGCGTAAACCAGCATCATCAGCATCGCGAGGACGCCGAAGGACTTGGCGTTGAGCATCACGAACAGGACCATGATCAGCACGGCGACCATGCCCATCACGAAGCCGACGATCAGTTGCGAGGCGAGATAGGGCAGAATCGCGCCGAACCCGGTCCGGATGGCCTCTGCCACGGTCGGCCGGCGGCGGTCCGTGAGCAGCGTGAGCATGCCCAGCGTGCCCCCGGCCTGCATCACGAACACGGGCAGGGCATAGGGCAGCATCCGGCCGTAGTAGTCCATCAGATAGGCGGCGGCCGCCTTCTGGTCGGCGCCGGCCGGGGGGGTGGGCTGCGGAAACAGCAGCGAGAAGGCCAGTCCGGGCAGCAGGAAGAACACGCCGGCCAGGGCCAGCAGCACCTCCCGGTTGGCCGAGATCGCGGCAAGGGCCTGTTGCCAGGCGCGGTTGCTGTCGAAGCGCGGCGTGGCGCGCGGGGAAGGGCTGTCCATGCCCCTTGATAACCGCAGCGAATGGCGCCACGCAACGCAGGATGCATGTCGACCCGTTTCCCGACCCTGCCGCCGCTCTGCCCGCCACCATCGAATGGCGGCGCGAGCAGGATCTCGTGCCCTATCGCGCCGCGCTGGAGGCCATGGCGGAGCGCAATGCCGCGATCGCCGAGGGTACGGCGCGCGAGCTGGTCTGGCTGCTCGAACATCCGCCGGTCTACACCGCCGGGACCAGCGCCGCGCCGGGCGAGCTGCTCGATCCGCGGTTTGAGGTGGTCAGCGCCGGACGCGGCGGCCGCTACACCTATCACGGTCCCGGGCAGCGCATCGGCTACGTGCTGCTCGATCTCAAGACCCGCGCCCGCGACGTGCGGGGCTTTGTCCACGCGCTCGAAGGCTGGGTCATCGCCACGCTGGCGGAGTTCGGCGTCGAATCCTGGCGGGCCGAGGGCCGCGTCGGGATCTGGACCCGCGACATCGATGGCCGTGAAGCCAAGATCGGCGCAATCGGTGTCCGCATCCGCCGCTGGGTGACGATGCACGGCTTCTCGGTCAATCTCGATCCCGACCTCTCGCACTTCGGCGGGATCGTGCCCTGCGGGATCGACGAGTTCGGGGTGACCAGCCTGGCCCGCCTGGGGCACCGGGTCACGGCGGCGGAGTGGGACCGGGCCTTGCTGGCCCAGGCGCCCGCCTTCCTCGCCGCGCTCGATCGGCCCTGTCCGGGCCAGGCCGAGACCGTTCCCGTTCCCGCCGCTGACGAGATTTCGCAATGATCCGTGTGCCCGCCGCTTTCGTCCTGGCGCTTGGCCTGGCTTCGACCCTGGCCGGGTGCCAGCAGGCCGGGCCGAGCCAGAGCGACGCCCCGGTGCCGGTGCTCGACGGGACGGCCAGCGATGCCATGCTGCCGCTCGATACGGCCACCTCGCAGCCGCCGCTCGATCCCCGTGCGGCGCGGGCGGCCCGATCCGGACCCGCTGCCGAGGACAGCGCGACCGAGGCGGCCGAGCCCGAGGCCGATCCGGACCCCGCCGCTCCTGCCCCGGCTCCGGCCGAGTGACCGTCGCACCCGCCACGCCGGTCCCTCCGCCGCAGACCGATGCCCGGGCCGCATGGTCGGGCTGGCATCTGGCCGCACTGCTGCTGGCGAACGTGGTGCTCGCGCTGGGCCCCTGGTCGGTCCGCCTGGCCGATTCCGGTCCGGTCGCGGCCGGGTTCTGGCGGCTGTTCCTGCCCCTGCCGCTGCTGTTCGGCTTTGCCCGGGCCAATCGCCAGCCGCTGACCGGGATTCCCGCCAAGACCATGCTGGTGATGGTCGCGGCAGGCGTGATGTTCGCCGCCGATCTGGGCACCTGGCACATCGGGATCGGCATGACCCGGCTGGGCAATGCCGCGCTGTTCGGCAACTCGGGCAGCCTGATCATCATGGTCTGGGGGCTGATGGCGCTGGGGCGGCGACCGAACGGCTTCGAATGGGGCGCGCTGGCCGCGGCCGTGGCCGGTGCCGCCATCCTGATGGGGCGCAGCCTCGAGATCGGCCGGGCGACGCTGATCGGTGACCTGTTCTGCCTGTTCGCGGGCCTGTGCTATGCCTTCTACATCATCGTCCTGCAGCGCGCCCGCGCCACGCTGGGCAACTGGGCCCTGCTCGCCTGGTCAAGCCTGGCCGGGGCGCCGGTGCTGCTGGGCCTGGCCCTCGCCCTGGGTGAGCCGGTCTGGCCCCACCGCTGGTGGCCCCTGTTCGCCCTGGCGCTCGGCAGCCAGGTGATCGGCCAGGGCCTGCTGGTCTTCGCGCTCAAGCACTTCAAACCGCTGGTCATCGGGCTGGTGCTGATGACCCAGCCGGCCGTGGCGATCACCGCCGGGTGGCTGGCCTTCGGCGAACGCCTGACCCTGCTCGATGCGATCGGCATGCTGCTGGTCGCCGCCGCGCTGGTGATCGCCCGGGCGGGGGAGCGTTCCGGGGCCGCGGCATGACGCGGATCGCGGTCCTCTCCGACATTCACGGCAATCTCGCCGCGCTCGAGGCGGTGCTTGCGGACATTGCCGCGCAAGGCGTGGATCAGACGGTCAACCTGGGGGATATCCTGTCCGGCCCGCTGCTTCCCGCGGAAACCGCGGACCGCCTCATGGCGCTGGCCCTGCCCACGATCCGCGGCAATCACGAACGCCAGCTGCTGGACCTTCCGCCCGAGGCGATGGGACCGTCCGACCGCTTCGCCGCAAGCCGCCTGCGCGCGGATCATCGCGCCTGGCTGGCCGGTCTGCCCACGCGGCTGCCACTGGGCGAGGACGCGCTGATGGTCCACGGCACGCCGGAGAGCGATCTGGTCTATTTCCTCGAAACCGTCACCCCGCAGGGGCTGCGCGCGGCGACCGCGGCCGAGGTCGCGGCGCGGGCCGGGGACACGCCCGGTGTCCGCCTGATCCTGTGCGGCCACACCCATGTCCCGCGCACGGTCGTGCTGGGGGATGGCCGGATGATCGTGAACCCGGGCAGCGTCGGCCTGCCCGCCTATGCCGACGATCATCCCTGGCCCCACGCGGTGGAAACCGGATCACCCCACGCCCGCTATGCCATCGTCACGCGGGGAGCGGACGGCTGGCAGGCCGAACACCGTCTGGTGCGCTATGACTGGGCCGGCGCCGCGCGACTGGCCCAGACCCATGGCCGGCCCGACTGGGCGGTGGCGCTGCGCACCGGGCGGATGACGGAGGGGGCATGATACCCGGCGCCCTGGGGGCCATCGTGCGCCACGCGCTGTGGCCGCCGCGCCGCCCGCCGTCCAGCCCGGACACGGCCCGGTTCTACCCGGCGCCGGACATGATCGCCAGCGCCTGGGTGTTCTTCGTGCTTGCCCTGTTCGAATCCGCCGTGCTGCACGCGCTGGGCCTGATGCTGGGCCATTCGCGGGTGCTGCTCGTCCTGGCCGTGCTGTCCGATGCGATGCTGGTCTGCGCGATCGCGATCCTGCGCTCGCTGGGACGCCTGCCCACGACCATTGCGGGCGATCGGGTGACGGTGCGGGTCGGCCTGCTGTTCGCGCTGGACTTCCCGGCCGCGGCGGTCGATCCGGCCGGGCAGGTCGGGGGCGATGCGCGGGTGCTCAACGGGGCGCTGCTGGCCAGTCCCAACCTGGTGCTGGTGTTCCGCGCCCCGGTGCGCGCGACCGTGCTGGGGCTGCGCCGCCTGGCCGTCGACGGCATCCGCCTCAAGCTCGACCGGCCGGACGAATTCCTTGCCCGGCTTGCCGCCGCCTCGGACAACCCCGGCGCCGGCTGACCGCCCCTCAAGCTCCGGGTGTCAGCTCCGCGCGCCCAGATCGCCCCGGCCGACCGACCCGCTCGCCATCTCCAGCATGCGGTCCAGGCTCGTCTTCGCTGCCAGCCGCAGGCTTTCCTCGATGTGCACCTGCGGGGTCAGGTCACGCAGCGCGAGGTAGAGCTTCTCCAGCGTGTTGAGCGCCATGTAGGGGCAGATGTTGCAGTTGCAGTTGCCGTCCGCGCCCGGGGCCCCGATGAAGGTCTTGCCCGGCAGGGCCAGTTCCATCTGGTGGATGATGTGCGGTTCGGTGGCGACGATCAGGGTGTCGCCGGGCAACTGCTTGGCATAGCCCAGGATGCCGCTGGTCGATCCGACGTAGTCGGCATGGTCGATGATGTGCGGCGGGCATTCCGGATGGGCCGCGACCGGCGCGCCCGGGTGCTGCGCCTTGAGCTTGAGCAGTTCGGTCTCCGAGAAGGCCTCGTGCACGATGCACACCCCCGGCCAGAGCAGCATGTCGCGATCGAACTTGCGGTTGAGATAGCCGCCCAGGTGCCGGTCGGGGCCGAAGATGATCTTCTGGTCGCGCGGGATCTGCGCCAGGATCGTCTCGGCCGAGGACGAGGTGACGATGATGTCGGACAGTGCCTTCACCTCGGTCGAGCAGTTGATGTAGGTCAGCGCGATGTGATCGGGATGGGCCGCGCGGAAGGCCTTGAAGGCCTCGGGCGGGCAGGCGTCCTCCAGGCTGCAGCCGGCGTTGACGTCGGGCAGGATCACGGTCTTTTCCGGGGCGAGGATCTTGGCGGTCTCCGCCATGAACTTGACCCCGCAGAAGGCGATCACCTCGGCATCCGAGGCGGCGGCCTTGCGGCTCAGCTCCAGGCTGTCGCCGATGTAGTCCGCCAGGTCCTGGATTTCGGGCCGCTGGTAATAGTGCGCCAGGATGACCGCGTTCTTTTCGCGCCGCAGCCGGTCGATCTCGGCACGCAGGTCAAGTCCGGCAAGGTTGGTTGGCGCGGCGGTCATCACGGGGTGTCCTCAGGCGGGGGTGCCGCCCAGATAGAAACGCTGTCCACGAAACCCAAGGGAAAAACGCCGGATCGATCCGCATCGTGCCCGATCGGTCAGGACCGCTGCCGGTTCAGGGGGCGACCAGCTGTGCGGCCCAGCTTTCGAGCAGAGGCAGCCTCGCCCCCAGTGACACCAGCGTGTGGGTGGCGATCAGCGTGGCAGCCACCGCCAGGGTCGCCGGCAGGACCCGTCCGCGCGATCGGCGATCCTCGCGCGCGATGGCGGCCACGAATCCCAGCTGGATCGCCAGGATCACCCATTGCCCTGTCTCGCCGCCGATCAGCGGCATCGGCAGCAGCCGGCCGAGTGCCGGTTCGAGCAGGACCAGCGAACTGCCCGAAATCAGGCGGCGGTGCGTTTCGGTATCGGCGCGCCGGGCGATCCCGGCCACCACCAGTCCGGCGAAACTGCCCGCCTCGCCGATTCCCAGCGCCAGGAAGTAGGCCGGGGTGAAGAACGGCGGATAGCGGTGCAGCACCAGCGCCATCATGCTGGAGTATCCGGCGATCAGAACGATCGCGCCGACCAGCCCCGCACCGATCCTGCCGAGTTGGCGATGGCGGGCTAGAGCGCCGCTTGCGGCCAGCCGGTTCTGGGTGATCAGCAAGCCCAGCCAGGCCAGCATCAGCAGACCATGCAGATGGACCCAGATCGGCACCAGCGGAATCGCGACCCGGCCCAGCGCGGCGTTCTGGACAAACCCGATGACGATGATCGCGGCGCAGATCCAGGCGAGCTGGACGAAGAACGACTGATTGGCCGCATAGCCCGTCTCGTCACTGCGCCTGACCATGCGTGTCGCCATCGGCCTTCTCCCCATTTCCGCCGACCGCAAGGCTAACCCAGATGGCCGGGAGGAGACAGGAGTTTGTTCGCGCGCCCCGGGGCCTCAGCGCTCCGCTGATTCGCCGTCGAAGCGCACGGTCACGGTGGCGTCGGCATAGCCGGCGACCTGCAGCGGGATCGTCAGGTTCTGCCGCAAGGCGTCCTTCGCGGCCGAGCGGGCCAGGGTCATCAGCGCGGGATTGGCCGCGGCCTGGGCCGCCTGCGTTTCGGCGAGGCGGGTGTTCTCGCGGGTCAGCTGCTCCTGGGCGGAGCCGGTGATCCAGGTGCCCTCGCGCAGGTACTGGGCCCGCCCCTCGTCCAGGTTGGGGCGCGACAGTTGCAGCGGGGGCAGGCGCACGTCCAGCCGGTGCGCCGCCGCATCCCAGCCCAGCCGGTCGCGACCGATCGCCGAGAGGTCGATCGCGTAATCGACCCGCGCCGGGATCACCGCGACCTGCCGCGATTTGAGCATGCCGAACAGCCGCGCGTCATCGCTGGCGACGACCGGGGCCAGTTCGGCCGAAAACACGGTGAGGCGGTCCTGCCGGGCGAAGGCGGTCAGCATGGTGGCCAGCGGATCGCCCGCCGGCGCCGGCTTCCACAATTGCCACGAGGTCATCCCGCCCCAGGCGAGGGCGGCGCCGCACAGCAGCCAGGGCAGCACCACCCGCAGGGGAGTCGGTCCGCTCAGGTGCGGGCGGGACGGGCGTTCCGGCTGGCCCGCACCGGATGGCGGGGCGGCGCTGTTCGGCGGCGGCCCGGTGCGCTGTGGTCCGGTCAGGTGAGGATCGTCCATGTCTCCTCCTCGCGCCGGACCACGCCGCGCTGCTCGAGGTCGATCAGGTGGGCCAGGACCGACTGCCCGGCGGCCTTCCACAGCGCCGGGTTCAAGCCCTTGTACATCTGCGGGACCAGCGCCGCCACTTCGGCGGGGGTCTCTTCCAGCAGGCGCAGGATCTGCCGCTCGCGCTGGCGGCGATGGCCGATCATCCCGCGGGTGAGCTGTTGTGGTTTGTCCACCTGGGGCCCGTGGGCCGGGTAGTAGACCCGGTCGTCACGGGCATGCAGCTTGTCCAGGCTGGCCATATAGGCGGCCATGTCGCCATCGGGCGGCACCACCACGCTGGTCGACCAGCCCATCACGTGATCGCCGGTGAACAGGGCGCCGCTTTCCTCCAGGGCATAGCACAGGTGGTTGGAGGTGTGCCCGGGGGTGGCGACGGCGGTCAGCGTCCAGTCCGGCCCGGTCAGGCTCTCGCCATCGGCCAGCACCCGGTCGGGGGCATAGGTGCGGTCGAATGGTGCGTCGCTGCGCGCGCTGTCGCCGGTCTCGATCACCAGCGGGGCGCAGCCGATGATCGGCGCGCCGGTGGCGGCGGCGAGCGGGGCGGCGGCGGGCGAGTGATCGCGGTGGGTGTGCGTGCAGCAGATCGCCGTGACCCGGGCCGGGCCGATCGCCGCGAGCAGCGCGGCGAGGTGTGCGGGCTCGTCCGGACCGGGGTCGATCACCGCGATCTCGTCCCCCGCCCCGATCAGGTAGGTCTCGGTCCCGGTGTAGGTATAGGGGCTGGGATTGGGCGCCAGCACCCGGCGCACCAGCGGTTCGAGCTGTTCGACAAGGCCGGTGGGCCAGGGGCGCGCAGGCAGTTCCATGGCGGCCGATATGGATACTCGCGGGCGCCCTGTCGAGCCTTGCTGCGGCGGGATGTGAAGCGGCCGGGGCAGCGGTCATCCTGCGTTCAGCTTGGCTCTGCTCGGTTGGTCTCCCGCCGGGTCGCGGATGGGAGGGAAACCATGAAGGCCGTTCTGATGCTGGCCCCCCTGGCCCTGGGCACCGCCCCCGCCATGGCGCAGAGCGGGCCGGGTTCCGTGGCGGCGACCACCGCGGAGTACAATGCTCGCTTCGTTGCCCCGACCCAACTGACCGTCGGAACCGGAGCGGTGAACGACTACTATGCCGCCGACAGCGCGGCTCTGCCCGTCTGGCTCGATAGCCTGAACCTCACCGCGCAGGAGCTGCGCGCCCTGGCGGCCACGGTTGGAACCTACGCCGCTCAGCCTTGGGAACCGTCGGACGATCCGCGCCAGCCGTCCGCCGCCGAAGTGGTGATCGGAACCGCGCTGGCCTTCATCGCCAACAACGATGCCCAGCGGCGCGGCGACATGCTGGCGGCGGGGCCCGGGCTGACGACAGACTGGCCCGTCCGGCGCAAGGCGCGGCCCGCGGTGCCGCCGAAGGACCGCCTGGCCGGCCAGTTGATCGCCTTCGACACCTGCGGCGGCGCCTTCTTCGCGGCGCTGACCCGGCTCAATCAGAGCCATCCCAAGGCGCCGTTCACGGCCTTTGTCCGCTCGGTCGGGGGGGCGGCGTTCTCCGGCCCGCTTCCGGCCGACCCCACTTGCGGGTCTCCGCCGGACTGAGGGGGCCGACGGATCGGGCCCACCCGTCCGGTGCGCCCCGCCCGGCCAGGTTCGTCCCTGGCTTGCCCCGGATGGCGATCCCTCAGGGTTCGCCCAGCGTCGTCTGTCCCGCGTTCTTGCCCGTGATACCGCGATAGAAGGCGAAGGCCGGGGCCATGTCGGCCTCATAATCGCCCGTGGGGACGATCACCGGACCGAGCCCCGAGCGGCGCGTCGCATAGTCCATATAGCCGCACACGATGGGCACGCCTGCGCCCAGGGCGATCTGGTAAAAGCCGGTGCGCCAGCGCTCCGCGCGGCCCCGCGTCCCTTCGGGCGCGATCGTCAGGACGAACTCGTCGCGACGGGCGAATTCCTCGATCATCTGGCTGACGGTGTCCTTCGCCTTTGCCCGATCGATCCGGACCCCGCCGACCTGACGCATGAAGCCGCCCAGCGGCCAGCGGAACAGCGACGCCTTGGCCATGAAATGGGCACGAATGCCCAGCGCCTGGGTCACACCCAGGAAATTGGGGAAGTCCCAATTGCTGGTGTGCGGCACGGCGATGAGGACGAAGCGCTGCGGTTCCGGCACCGTCCCGGTCGAGGTCCAGCCGCCGTGCCGGTAAAGCGCGACGAGCAGGCGGCGCAGCAGGCGGGCGGCAAGGCCCGGGGCGGCATCCGCGACCGCTGTTTGTTGTTGGCCCGCGGCCATGGCGCCCTCCCAACGGCGACGGCGTTCGTGCCGCGCCCGGGCTATAGCCGGGCGGGACGAGCACGACCACCGTTTTGCGTGGGGGGACGACCGGCAGTCCGCAGTCCCGACCGGCTGGAGCCAGCGGGCCCACGGACCCGCGCTCAGCCGACCGCGTGGACCAGCCGTTCGCGCAGGCGCTGGATCGCACTCGTCTCGCCGGTGCGGGGGGCGCGGTCCCGCCAGCCGGCATCGAGCCGCACCAGCCGCGCATAGAACCGCTCGGTCGCGCGGATCAGCTCCTGCACCGCCGGGGGCAACAGGGCCAGCCGGTCGGGCGCCGCATCGGGCAGGCTGGGCGAGATGCGGCCATAGCGGCGCAACTGGAACTCGCTGATCTCCTGCCGGAAGTAGGCGCGGTGATTGATCAGCCAGGCGACCGAATGCATCATCCGCGTGGTCGTGCGCAGCGCCTCGCAGGAAAAGGCGATGCGCGCGGTATCGCCATCGTTGCGGGTGTCGTTGGCCGCCCCTGGGGTCAGGTCGAATGCCGCCCGCACCTCGTCCGACAGCATCAGGCCCTCGATGTAGAGGGACTCGATGATCCGTGCGTTGAGGTCTACCATCCGGGCCATGATGGCCTGCGATAGACCCGGGGAATCGGGCGTTTCAATCGCGGGACGCAACTCATCCCCACCCAAATCGGGACTGTGCCGGATTGATACGGCGGATCGGGGTCAGCGGCCGGGCCACGCATCGCCCGCCGGGGTGAGGCCGGCGGAGAGTCAGGCGATGATGTCGGGGATCAGATAGTCCTCGAGCATGGCGATCTGGTCCTTGAGCCGCAGCTTGCGCTTCTTCAGCCGCGCCACCTGCAACTGGTCCATGGCCCCGGTCGAGCTCAGCGCATCGATCGCGGCATCGAGGTCCCGGTGCTCGATCCTGAGCATTTCCAGGCGCTTGCGCAGTTCCTCTTCGCTCACGTGATGATCCGCCCGTCCCTCGTCCGTCGAACCAGCGACCCTCCCGGCGATGGCCCGTTCAACGGTCCGTCGCGAATGCATCGGGTTTGGTCGCTTCCAGTTCTAATCCGCTTCGCAAGATAGGCTTAATATGATTTCCTGACAATCGCGGTGCTCGACTCATTTCCGGCGAGTCGGCTGTCCAACCTGCCTTCGCCGGTGCGGTGAGCGCGCGCAAACGGGCAAACTGAGGAGGTATGCTCCATGAAATCATCGCATGTCAGTGCTCTGCAGCTCAAGCACGCCGGGATCGAACGCCAGATCGCGGAGGAAATGAGCCGACCCGTGCCCGACCCGTCGACGATCCAGGCCCTCAAGAAGCGCAAGTTGCGGATCAAGGAAGAACTCGCCCACATCTGACCGCCCGGCCCCGACCGGGGCTGAGCGGTCCCATCCTGCCTGCGCAGGCCCCGCCTGGCGGAGCCGGCCCGGTTTTGCGCCGGCGGTCGGCCGCCCGGCCGCGCGCGGGGCCGGGCGCGGCGCCAGGTGCGGGGCCGGGT
>NZ_JACLAU010000119.1 GCF_014230305.1 Novosphingobium aerophilum | reverse complement strand
TGATCGTGCCCGGTGGCGGCATCGCGCTCGATGGTACACGCTGGATCTCGTCACGCCCGGCCTTCCTGCTGCCGGTGCGCGTGCTCGGTGCGTTGTTCCGCCGGCTGTTCCTCACCCGCCTGTTGGCGCTGTTCGATGCCGGCAAGCTGGGCTTCTTCGGCGCTCAAGCCCAGCTCACTGCCCGCAAGGCATTCCTGCTCCATCTGTCCCCGATCCGGAAGAAGCGCTGGGTGGTCTATGCCAAGCCGCCCTTCGCCGGGCCGCAGGCGGTGCTGGCCTATCTCTCGCGCTATACCCACCGTGTGGCCATCTCGAACCGGCGGCTCATCACCTTCGGCGAGGACGGCGTCACCTTCCGCTACAAGGACTACCGCCGCGGCGAGGCCGAACGTCAGCAGGTCATGACGCTGGCGACCGACGAGTTCATCCGCCGCTTCCTGCTCCACGTCCTGCCCCGCGGCTTCCACCGCATCCGGCATTACGGCCTGCTTGCCAGCTCAACCCACAAGGAGGCCCTGGCGCTCGCCCGCAGGCTGCTGGACGTGGCGGCGCCGATCGAGGAGCCCGAGCCCGACGAACCGCCCGATCACCGCCCGCCATGTCCGTGCTGCGGTGGGCACATGACCATCATCGAGACCTTCGCCCGCTGGTGCCAGCCCCGCGCGCCGCCGCACTCGGCACCACCGACCCGGAGACACGCGCCATGATCCGGCATGGCTCGTCCCGCACAGCGGTCTTGCCCTTGGCGCATCGACCGATGGCCCCGCGCGTGCCTTCCCCAAGATTACGCCGGGCGCAGGGCATATCGGTCAACAAAACCGATGCCAGCAGTACTCTGAAACCGCCCGACATCACTTCGATCGGGTCACCCGGAGCACTACCGCACCGGCAGCGCTTACCCGCCAGACCTATCCCGAAACCGCTTTACCCATAGACCAGCGCGTCGGGCCCGCGGGTTCCTGCACTGGAGGCTTTCGTACGCAAGCGCCCGAAACCCTTCGCA
>NZ_JACLAU010000118.1 GCF_014230305.1 Novosphingobium aerophilum | reverse complement strand
CCAACGATCAGGCCCATCACCCCATCCAGGGTGGGCGGGAATTAATCGGAACGGTGGGCGGGATCAGTTCGGAATCCCGGGCGGGAATTCCTCGGAATGGGGGGCGGCTTCACCCCGGAATTCGCACACGCGCTTGCCGGCTCGCACGGCTTCAGCACCCAAGGCGGTCGCCAGGTGGGATTTGCCGGTGCCCGGCGGCCCCAGGAGATGCACCACCTCACCGCGCTCGATAAAGTCCAGCTGCGCCAGCGCCAGGATGCGGCCGCGATCGAGTGAGGGCTGGAACGAGAAGTCGAAGCCCTCGAGCGTTTTGAGCGGCATGAGCCGGGAGGTCTTGAGCCCGACGGTGAAGCGGCGGCTCTCACGGTTTCCATGCTCATGGGTGAGCAGGATATCGATCGCCTCGAGCGCGGTCATTTCGCCACGCTCCAGACAACGCATGGTATGGTCGAGCACCTCTAGCGCACGGGGCATCCTGAGCCCGACCAGGCTGGAGCGGATCCGATCGATGATCTCGCTCATGGCCGCACCTCGGTCCCGGCCAGACGCCGCCCGACCGCCTCGTAGAAGCCCAGCGAGCGCCTGGTGATCTCCCGTCCGGTCGGGAGCGGCACAGTGGCCGAGCGGACCGGCGCAAGACGCCGGTGGGCAGGATCAACCCGGCGCTGATTGCGGCCATCGAGCACGGGGTGCACCGCGATCAGCACCCGATCCTCGAAGATCCGGATTTCGCGAGGATGGTTCTGCACCTCAACGACACGTTTGCGCGTGGCGTCCGGGACCGAGTAGAGGTTGCCGCCGACCGATACCATGCCCTCATGACTGACCCGGCGCTCGATCGTCAGCACGGCATTGTATGGCGCCGCAGGCAGGGCCGTCAGCGCGGGCTGCTCCTCGGCGAAGTGCTCGCTGACGATCCGCCGCGTGGTCGCATGGAGGCGCACGTTGGCCACCGTGTCCAGCCAGTCGCGGAACTGCCGGTTGAGGTCGTCGGGATTACGGAAGCTGCGGC
>NZ_JACLAU010000117.1 GCF_014230305.1 Novosphingobium aerophilum | reverse complement strand
CGCCAGACCTGGGTCGCGCTTTTCTGGTCGGGTTGGAGGAAGACCTGCCGGATCGCGGCGGCGACCACGGTGTTCTGGCCCTTGGGCACATAGGACAGGGCATTGCGCATGAAGTGCACCCGGCAGCGCTGCCAGGTGGCACCCATGACACGGGTGATCGCACCCTTGAGGCCCTCGTGGGCATCGGAGATGACCAGCTTCACGCCAGTCAGGCCGCGGCGGACCAGGTCCTTGAGGAAGTCGGACCAGAAGACTTCGGCTTCCGAGGGGCCGATATGCAGGCCGACGATCTCGCGCCGGCCCTCGGTGTTGACGGCCATGGCGATTATTGCGGCGACGCTGATGATCCGCCCGCCTTCGCGCACCTTGAGATAGGTGGCATCGAGCCAGAGATAGGGCCACTCGCCGGTCAGCGGGCGCTTGAGGAAGGCGTGGACGCGCTCGTCGATATCCTTGCACAGTTTGGAGACCGTGGACTTGGAGATGCCGGTCATGCCCATGGCCTGCACCAGTTCGTCGACCCGGCGGGTGCTGACGCCGCCGATCCACGCCTCCTGGATCACCGCGACCAGCGCCTTCTCGACCATCTTCCGGGGTTCCAGGAAGCCGGGGAAGTAGGATCCGGCGCGCAGCTTGGGGATCTTGAGGTTGAGCGTGCCGACACGGGTGTCCAGCGAGCGGTCGCGATAGCCGTTGCGCCATGTGGCCCGCTCCCCACTGCGTTCGTGTCGGCCAGCGCCGATCAGGCCGTCAACGTCGGCCTCCATGATCAGCTGCAACACGTTCTCGGCGATGCTGCGCAAAAAATCCGGTTGGCCGCCCTTCGCAGCCAGCTCTTCGATCAGTAATCTGTCCTCGGTCATCGGGAACTCCTCTTCGTCACGGTTGAAGTGTGCAAACTCCACCATAACGATGAGCCCGGTGGCCACCAGCGACGCCGCATTCCGGGGTGGGGCATGCCCCACCCCGGAATACACCATCGCCTACACCGGAAATTACACCACGAGCGCGGACGCTAGC
>NZ_JACLAU010000116.1 GCF_014230305.1 Novosphingobium aerophilum | reverse complement strand
CTGGCCTGTGCGGTACGTCTGCGGTAACTTTCGACGTTCATCTCGAAGATGGTGGCGTGGTGCACGAGCCTGTCGACGGCGGCGAGCGTCATGGCGGGATCTGGGAAGACCCGGTTCCACTCGCCAAAGGGCTGGTTGGCGGTGATCAGCAACGACCTTCGCTCGTAGCGTGCGCTGATCAGCTCGAAAAGCACCGACGTCTCGGCCTGATCGCGTGAGACGTAGGCGAAGTCGTCGAGGATGAGCAGGTGGTACTTGTCGAGCCTGGCCATTGCGGATTCGAGTGCGAGTTCGCGCCGGGCGACCTGCAGGCGTTGCACGAGGTCGGAAGTTCGGGTGAACAGAACCCTCCAGCCCCGTTCCACCAGCGCCAGGCCCATGGCCGCGGCCAGATGAGTTTTTCCGCCACCCGGCGGGCCGAACAAGATAAGGTTGGCGCCTTGCTCAAGCCAGCCATCGCCGGCGCATAAGGCCATGACCTGCGCTTTGGAGATCATCGGCACGGCATCGAAGGCGAAGCAGTCGAGGGTCTTGCCTGCGGGTAGATGGGCCTCTGCCAGATGGCGTTCGATCCGGCGGCGATCGCGTTCGGCGAGTTCGTGCTCGGCGAGCGCGGCGAGGAACCTGCTGGCGGGCCACCCTTCCTTGTCCGCCTGGGCGGCAAAGTTCCCCCAGATGTGTTTGATGGTGGGCAGGCGCAGCTCGTTGAGCATCATGCTGAGGCGCTGTGAATCGATCATGGGAACTGCACTCATGCGGCTTCTCCCTGTTCGATAAGTCCGTCGTAGATCGAGAGCGGCACCAGTTTGACCACGACTTCGGGCAGAGCAGCAGGGTCGGGACTGAACCGGGCCCGCAGAGCTGTCAGACACGGTGTTCGGCGCGCGGCCAGATCCTCGGCCAGGAGCCCGGCGAGTTCAGCCTCGCATGCGCGTTCGTGGGCCATGGCCAGAAGTTCGACGGTGATGCAGCATGCCTCCCGCTCGCCATGAACTTCCAGCAAGTGGTCGAACATCAGGCGATA
>NZ_JACLAU010000115.1 GCF_014230305.1 Novosphingobium aerophilum | reverse complement strand
CGCCAGATAGAAATGACACCCCTCCGCTAGATAGAGATGACACTCTCTGGCGTGGTTGGCGGAGCAACGGTGGCATGGTTCTCCCGTCGGTCGGGAGGACATGGCTATGACGGTGCTGGCGATGAGCCATGGCGAGCTTTCGCGGTTTGATACCTTGATGCGCGTGGAGCGCGGCGAGCTGCGGGTCGACGATGCTGCTGCGTTGCTGGGGTTGAAGCGCCGTCAGGTGTTTCGTCTGCTGGACAGGCTGCGATCGGAAGGTGCCGCTGGCCTGGTGTCACGCAAGCGCGGCCGACCAAGCAACCGACGATACAGCGATGCCATGCGTGAGCGGATCATGGCGATCGTGCGCGAGCACTATGCGGATTTTGGGCCGACGCTGGCGCGCGAGTACCTGATTGAGCGCCACGGCATCACGGTTGCATGCGAGACGCTGCGCCGGCTGATGATCGCGGGCGGCTTGTGGAAGGACCGCGATGCGCGGCGTCCCCGGCCCTATCAACCTCGGTATCGCCGGGACTGCCGCGGCGAGCTGATCCAGGTTGATGGCTCGAAGCACTGGTGGTTCGAAGACCGCGGCCCGCAGTGCACGCTGCTGGTCTACATCGACGATGCCACCAGCGAGCTGATGCACCTGAAGATGGTCGAGAGCGAGAGCGCCTTTGCCTACATGGAGGCGACGCGCGAGTACATCGAGCGGCACGGCAAGCCGGTGGCATTCTATTCGGACAAGCACTCGGTGTTCCGCAACAACCGGGCCAGCCCCAACGGTGATGGCATGACCCACTTCGGGCGGGCGATGGAAGCGCTCAACATCGAGATCATCTGCGCCAACTCGCCGCAGGCCAAGGGCCGGGTCGAGCGGGCCAACCTGACGCTGCAGGATCGCCTGGTGAAGGCGATGCGGCTTGCCGGGATTGCGACGATCGCCGCGGCAAATGCGTTCTTGCCGGGCTACCTCGAGCAGCACAATCGCCGCTTCGCGAAGGCGCCGTTCGATCCGCGCGACCTGCATCGTCCGCTGGCCATGCATGAGGATCTGCGCACCGAGCTGGTCTGGCGGGAATGGCGGACAGTGTCGAA
>NZ_JACLAU010000114.1 GCF_014230305.1 Novosphingobium aerophilum | reverse complement strand
GGGCTGGCCTGCGCGCTGCCGAGGTGACCATGCTCAAGGTCCGCGATGTCGACAGCAAACGCATGCTCCTGCGGGTGGAGCGCGGCAAAGGCGGGCGCTATCGCAATGCCCTGCTGCCTGCCGATCTTCTGACCCTGCTGCGCGAATGGTGGACGGTCGGCCGACAGCAGGGTGTCATGCATGCCGATGGCTGGCTGTTCCCGGGGATGCATTACCTCAAGCCGCTCAGCACCAGGCAGCTTCACCGCATCGTTGTCGATGCCGCAGAGGCCGCCGGCATCAAGAAGCGGGTCGGCCCGCACACCCTGCGGCACAGCTTCGCCACGCACCTGCTGGAGGACGGCGTCGATATCCGGATCATCCAGGCCTTGCTCGGGCATGCGAACCTCGAGACGACCGCCTTCTACACCACGGTGGCCACCCGGACGGTACGCGCGGTCATCAGCCCGCTGGACAGGTTGGCGACGAGCCCGAAGGACGAGGTCGCACCGGACGGCTGAGCCGTTGCGCCCCTCACTCGAGGTGGCAGACATCTTCCGCGCCGCCGGCCCCGCATACCGGAACGCTCACGCCGGGCACCTGAGCCTCACCCAGCTCAAGGCCATGACGGCGATCGAGACCTGCCGCACCGCTGCCCTGGGCGGTCACGTCGAAGCCTGCGAGGACTGCGGGCACTGGCGGATCGCCTACAACAGTTGTCGCAACCGGAACTGTCCCAAGTGCCAAGGGGCAGCTGCCCGCACCTGGCTGGCCGCGCGGGAAGCCGATCTGCTGCCCGTCGGCTACTTCCATGTGGTCTTCACGCTGCCGGCCCAGATCGCCGCCATCGCCTTCCAGAACAAGGTTTTGCTCTATGACCTGCTGTTCCGGGCAGCGGCGCAGGCAATGATGACGATCGCAGCCGATCCCAGGCATCTCGGTGCCAGGATCGGGATCACGGCCGTGCTCCATACATGGGGCTCGGCCCTGACCCATCACCCCCATGTTCACATGGTCGTGCCGGGCGGTGGCATAGCGCTGGACGGCTCGCGATGGATCGCGTCGCGCCCGGCCTTTCTGTTGCCCGTGCGGGTCTTGGGAGCACTCTTCCGCCGCCTCTT
>NZ_JACLAU010000113.1 GCF_014230305.1 Novosphingobium aerophilum | reverse complement strand
CAGGCACCCGGCAGAGAGTGACTCCGGTGTGTCGGGATCGACTACGGGCTACGCCCTCCGCCGATCCCGACACACCGCATTCTCATCTTGATCGTCGCGCCTTCTCACCCTGATCGTCGCGCGACAGTGGTGCGCCTGACCACGGTGGAGGCCGTGGCCGAGCGCATCGTCCCTGCCGCCCTGGTGCGCCTCCAGGCCCGCTATCCCGGGATTACTGTCGATTTGATGAGCGATCCCCGCTCGTTCAACCTGTCGCGGCGCGAGGCGGACCTGGCGATCCGCATGGCGCGGTTCGAAGGCAATGAGCTGGTCAGTCGGCGGCTGGGTACGGCGCATATGGCGCTCTACGCCAGCACCGCTTATGTCGAGCGGCATGGGGGCGTCCCGGCCGGCGCCTGCGCCTCGGCCGAGCACAGTCTGGTGACTGTGCTCGGTGACCAGAGCCACCTGGCCGAGACGCGCTGGCTCGAGGACCGCTTCCCCCGCGCACGGCGGACGGTCCGCACGAACAACCGCAACGGCATGCTCGCGGCGGTTCAGGCAGGGCTTGGGGTGGCGTGCCTGCCGTGCTTCATGGCCGACGGCCTCTCGGGCGTGGTCCGGCTGACCGATCCGGCGGACATGCCCCCGCGCGAGGTGTGGCTCGGCGTGCACGAGGACCTGCGGCACATGCCGCGGATCCGGGCCGTGATCGAGGCCCTGGATGAAGGCTTCGCCGCCATGCAGGGAAGGCTCGCCGGCCTGGGCTGAGAGGAGTGTCTGGAAGCTTGTGCTTTGATTTGGTTGCGGGGGCAGGATTTGAACCTGCGACCTTCAGGTTATGAGCCTGACGAGCTACCGGGCTGCTCCACCCCGCGTCACCGATTTGGGCTGGCTGAGCCGGCCCTGGGCCTTTGAGTGTCCAAGCAAAAAGGGCCCTTTGGGGGCCCTTCGCGCTTTGGGCTTGAAGGCCCTGACATTTGTGAATGGGTTTTTTTGAGCACGGGCAGCAATGCCTGGCGACGACCTACTCTTCCAACGCTTGAGCGTTAGTACCATTGGCGCGGTCTGGTTTCACGGCCGAGTTCGAGATGGGATCGGGTGGGTCACAGACGCTATGGTCACCA
>NZ_JACLAU010000112.1 GCF_014230305.1 Novosphingobium aerophilum | reverse complement strand
CCGGGCCCGCCCGCGCGTTTGGAATAGGAAAAGCCGAAGCCCTCGCGGCCATCGCGGGTGATGATCTCGGCGAACAGCATGGCGACCTGCGTGAGCGGCTTCTGCCGGCCGGTCAGAACCTTGGCGTCGCTGATCGGCGTGGCCAGAGGGAGATAGGCCAGGCTGATCCGAACTTCGCTGATGGTATCGTGGGTCATTGGGCAGCGCCTCCGCTGGCGCAGTCCGAGGCGACCGGGCGACCGGCCAACGCGTCGCGCGCGAAGGCGACCGCATCGCTGGCCGACCGGGTCAGGGTGTCACTGTGGCGGGCCCCGGCATAGCCGTGGAACCGGACCCTGTTGCCCGTGCGACAGATCACCGCGAGGGCAAGCTTCTGCCGTTCGGGATCGATCAGCTCGTCGGCGAGGCCGATGCCCAGCATCAGGGGGATGCGGGTCCGGAACGGGTCCATCGAACCCGCCGGGCCGAGCATGCGCTCGATCTCGGGCAGTGGCCGGGTGAAGGCGTTGTCCACCGTCACCCCATTGGCTTCGGCGACCACCCGCGGATCGCAGCGGGTACGGGCCGCGGCCAGCATGATCCGGCCCTTGTCGGACAGAAGACTTTCGGGCGCTGGCGCCCCGTCCGGGAGACTGCCCGACATCATCCGGTAGATCAGGTAATAGGGCGTTCCTCCCGGGGTCGTGTTCGACAGTGCGGCCGCCGGATCGGGAAAGGTCGTGACCAGGGCCGTGGCGATTGTGCCGCGGACATCCAGATCCGGGGCATAGGTCGCGGCGAGCCGGGCGGCGCCCAGCACAGCGCCCGAGCCCTGCGACTGCCCGGTAATGACGACCCGGTTGGCGATGCCCTCCCCTGCCCGCAGCGCGGCGCGGGCAGCGTCGAGCACCGAGCGACCCTCGGCCTGCCAGATCAGATAGGGATGCGGCCCTGGCCCACCGAGCCCCTGGTAGTCCGGTGCCACCACGGCAAAGCCATCGTCCAGCCAGCGGCTGATGTAGGCCCGGTCACGGGGATTGGCGCCGGTCCACGACGGGGCGCAGCTGTCCGCCACCCCGAGCGTGCCATGCGACCACACCGCCAGCGGCCACCCCCCTCGCGGACGCTTGCCGTGCGGGAGGTAAAGCGCACCACTG
>NZ_JACLAU010000111.1 GCF_014230305.1 Novosphingobium aerophilum | reverse complement strand
TCCCCCTTGTATCTTGAAAGTGGTGCATGATGCGATTGCGGGAGGCTCCGCTAGCGGAGCCTCCCGCCCGTTCGCGAGCCCGCGTCCCCCTTGGTCGTAGCAGCCCGCTGGGGAGCTTGGGCCCGGACGGATCTTTGTCAGCCCGCACGGTTGCACGGGGCCAAGACCCCGCACACGCAAGGATGGGAACCAAGATATGGCACAGCAGGATGGATTTGTCGGCATCGATGTGAGTAAGTCCCGGCTCGATGCCTGTTCCTTGTCTGACGGCGAGGCACGCGTCTTTGCCAACGACCGGGATGGGCTGCGCCAGCTGGTGCGCTGGCTGCGGGGCCTCAAGCCGCAGGCGGTCGGCTTCGAGGCATCGGGCGGTTACGAGCGGCCACTGCTGGCGGCGCTGTGCGCGGCGAACCTGCCTGCGCGCCGTGTCAATCCGGCGCGCCTGCGCCAGTTTGCTCGCGCCGCCGGCGTACTCGCCAAGAACGATCGTATCGATGCGATGATGATCGCCCGGTTCTGTGCGGCTTTACCCCAGCGCGAGACACGCCATGACCCCGCGCTGGCCACCCTCGCCGAACTCGTCACGGCACGGCGGCAGCTGTGTGAGGAACGGACCCGCTGCGCCAATCAGGCCGGGCAGACCCGCATTGCCATGCTTGGGCGCATCGCCGCCCAACGCGGCAAGCGCCTGTCCGCTGAAATTGCGCTGGTCGAGGCCGAGATCGCCAAACTCCTCGCAAGCCATCCCGAACTGGCCGAGCGCCAGGCCATCATCCAATCCGTCCCCGGCATCGGTGCGGTCACCGCCGCCACCCTCATCGCCTTCATGCCCGAACTCGGAACCCTGTCCGCAAGACAGGCCGCTGCCCTCATCGGCGTCGCCCCCTTCGACTGCGAAAGCGGCGCCTTCAAGGGCAAGCGAAGGATCGCCGGCGGGCGCAAACCACCCCGCGATGCCCTCTATATGGCCGCGCTCGTCGCCAGCAGGAAAAACAAACCTATGGTCCAGGTCTACCAGGCCATGAAAACCGCAGGAAAACCCCCAAAGGTCGCTCTCGTCGCCATCATGCGAAAACTCATCACAGCCCTCAACGCCATGATCCGCAACAAGCAGAAATGGGCTCTCGCCTAGACGGTTGCTCCCC
>NZ_JACLAU010000110.1 GCF_014230305.1 Novosphingobium aerophilum | reverse complement strand
CCCGGGCTTGTGTGGACGAGATGTGCTTTATTGGTTGCATCGGCCGGGATGCGCATCCCGGCCGATGCGGGCAGGAGGCCGATGTATCGGACTGGTTGCACAGCCGAGGTCAAGCAAGGCCCTGTCCGCTCCCATTGACCCCGAACGGTTGAACGGGCGCGAGCCCGCACCACAAGCCAGGGAGCAGGGCCATGATACAGGAAAATTGTTTTGTTGGCATCGATGCCGCCAAGCTGCGGTTCGATGGATATGTCCATCCTTCGGGCGAGCGGCTGGTGGGGGGCAGTTCACCGCGCGAGATCGAGGAGCTGACCCGGCGCATCCGGGCGCTGGCGCCCCGGGCGGTCGGGCTCGAAGCCTCGGGCGGGTATGAGCGCAGGCTGGCCGACAGCCTCCATGCGGCCGGGCTGGAAGTCTATATCCTGCCACCCGCCCGGGTGCGCGGATTTGCCCGGGCGCTCGGGCAACTGGCCAAGACCGACGCCATCGATGCGGTGATGATCGCCGGTTACCTGGCTGCCACCCACACGCGGCTGCGCCCCTATGCCCCGGATCCGGCCCGCAGCCGCCTCAGCGCCCTGGCCGCCCATCGCCGGCGGCTCGTGGCCGAAAAGTCCGGCCTCACCAGCCAGTGCGACACCATCGACGAGCCCCTGGTGCGCGACATGATCGCACAGCGGCTGGACATGATCGCCCGCCATGTCGCCACGCTCGACAAGGCCATGCGCCAACTGCTCGCCACTACCCCGCATCTGGGTCAGCGCCACAAGCGCCTCCAGCGGGTCGCCGGCGTCGGACCGGTCCTCGCCACCGCCCTGCTGGCCGACCTGCCGGAGCTCGGCCAGGTCTCGCCCAAGGTCGCCGCCGCCCTGCTCGGCGTCGCCCCTCATGCCCGGCAGTCCGGAGCATTCACCCGCCCGGGGCGATGCTCGGGAGGACGAAAGCATCTGCGCGACATCGCCTACATGGGTGCCCTCAGCGCCATCAAGGCACGAGACCCCGTCCTCCACCCCTTCTACCAACGCCTCAGAAGCAGCGGAAAACCCTTCAAACTCGCCATGATCGCAACCGTGCGGAAGCTCATCTCCATCCTCAATGCCATCGCCCGCGATGACCCGGCATTCCAAACACCATCCACGGTTGCTTGACC
>NZ_JACLAU010000010.1 GCF_014230305.1 Novosphingobium aerophilum | reverse complement strand
GCGCCCGCCACCCCGCGCGCGCCCGCCACCCCGCGCGCGGTCGCCGCCCCGACCGCACCCGCCGCCGCACCCCGGCCCACCGCCCCGGCCCGTCCCGCTGCCGTGCCCGCCTCGGCACCGGCCGCCTCGGTGCCAGCCACTCCGTTTCCCGCCGCAACCGGCGCCACGGACAAGGCCGCCGCCCCGGGGCTCGATCTGCCGACGGCGCCGGTGCCCGAACCGATCATGGTCTGGACCCTGGCCGATGCGAAGGCCCTGCTCGCGGTGATCGACGGGATCGGCGCCGAAGGGCTCGCGCCGGCCGACTACAAGCCCGCCGCGCTGCGGGCCGCGATCGCCGCCGGCGAGGGCGACGCCCTGAACGAGGTGGCGAGCAAGTCCTTCGCCTGGCTGGCCGAGGACCTGCGCGACGGCCGCACCCCGATGAGCGCGCGGGTGCAGTGGTTCGCGGTCGACAAGGATGTCGACGTCAACCCGACCGACGCGATCATGGCCCGCGCGCTCGACAGCCACGACATCGCCGGGACCCTGGCGGCGCTGGCCCCGACCTATCCCGACTATGCCGTGCTCAAGGACGCCCTGGCCCGCACCCCGCGCGCGGACGCCAAGACCCGCGCGCTGATCCGCGCCAACATGGACCGCTGGCGCTGGTTCAGCCGCGATCTGGGCGAATACTACCTGATGACCAATGTCCCCGAGTTCCAGCTGCGGCTGGTGCGGCGCGACAAGATCGTGCGGACGTACAAGACGATCGTCGGCAAGCCCGGCAAGACCGCCACCCCGCAACTGGCCGAAGAGGTCGAGAACGTGGTGTTCAACCCGACCTGGACCGTGCCGCAGTCGATCGTGGTGGGCGAGGGGCTGGGGGCCAAGTACCTCAACAACCCGGCCAAGGCCAAGCGCGACGGCTATGTCGTGACCACCCTGCCCGACGGCATGGTGGTGGTCGTCCAGCAGCCCGGGCCCAACAACTCGCTGGGCATGGTCAAGATCGACATGCCCAATCCGCATGCGATCTACCTGCACGACACCCCGGCCCGCGGCCTGTTCAACACCGTCAGCCGGGCCTACAGCCACGGCTGCGTGCGGACCGAGCGTGCGCTGGAGCTGGGCATGATGCTGGCCATGCTCAAGGCCGGCAAGACCCCCGAGGAGGTCACCGCGATCAGCCAGTCGGGCAAGTACACCAAGGTGCCCCTGACCAGCCCGATGCCGGTCTACATCGGCTATTTCACCATGGCCAAGGACATCAACGGGCAGCTCATCACCTGGCCCGACATCTACCAGCGCGACGGCGCCGTGCTGGCCAGCTTCGCCCAGCCGCGCCAGCCCAAGACCGGCCAGCGCACGATCGACGAGAAGGTCGAGGCAATCGCCGCACCGGGGCTGTGACGGGGGGCGGCGACGTCTCCCCTTGCCCGTCATCCTGAACTTGTTTCAGGATCCATAGCTCCCGGCGCGCGGCGCCTTGAGAGGCAAACCAAGTCCTGGCACCAGATCATGCCAATCGGGATTGTCGCTCTCGATCAGGCCGATCTTCCACTGGCGATGCCAGCGCTTAAGCTGCTTTTCCCGCAGGATCGCCCGTTCCATGTCGCCGAACAGCTCGAACCGGACGAGGTGATGGACCCGGTGCCTTGCGGTGAACCCGGGCGTGTCGCCGTTGCGGTGCTGCCACAGGCGCTTCAGGAGGTTGGAGGTGACGCCGATGTACAGCGTCCCGCGTGGCTGGCTGGCCCGGATGTAGACGCAGGGCTGGCGTTCGTCGCGCATGGTCCTGAGCGTGGGGGGCCATGGACCCTGAAACAAGTTCAGGGTGACGAACTTGGTCCGCTTCGGAGCAAACTGTTGACGTCTAAGGTTCCGTGCTGGGCGCAAGTATCTCCAGGCTCGTCATCCTGAACGTGTTTGGCTTCGCTAGTCTTGTGGCTCGGGATCCATCTCGCCCGGCGCATCGGGCAAGCGGGGACAGCCCCCTACCCCTTCGCCGCCGCCACCCGGCCGATCTCGGCCAGGCCCTGGGCGAGGAACAGCTCGGCGCTCTGGCTGTTGGCCAGGAGTTGCCGGTGCAGGGTGGCGGTGCGGGCGACCAGGCGTTCGAGCCGGCGTCCGCGCCAGCGCTTCAGTTGCTGGGTGAGATCGCGCTCGTCCTTCCAGAAGATCCGGCGCGCGGCCTTTTCCGCCTCGATCACCTGGCGCACGTCGCTCCGCGGTCCCAGTTTGGAGGCCAGGGCCGCCAGTTGCGCGGCGCGGCGTTCCAGCGCCAGCACCACGGCCACCGGGTTGAGCCCCAGTTCGCGCATCCGCCGCAGCTCGCCCGGGATGCGGCCGGCCTCGCCGCCGAGCACGGCGTTGACCAGCGGCATGAAGCCGTCCTCCTCGGTGCTCGCCCCGATCGCCTCGAAGGCGGCGGCATCGGCCGATTTCGGCGCTTCGGGCCCGGCATCGAGATAGAGCGCCAGCTTGGCGATCTCGCTGCGCGCGATCCGCGTGTCGAGCCCGGCGGCGCGCGCGATCCGTTCGGCCATGGCGCCATCGATCCGCACCCCGGCGGCATCGGCCATGGTCCGCACCGCCCCGGCCACCGACTTGAGATCGGGGGGCCAGAAGGTGACGACCAGCGCGTCCGGACGGTCCGCCAGGAGCTTGGCGGTCTTGCTCTTGTCGGTGGCGTTGGTGGCCAGCACGATCACCGGGCAGGCCTCGCCCTGTCCGTCGAGCAGGTTGGCCAGGGCCTCGGCCGCTTCGTCCCCGCTGGCGCGGACCACGATATGCCGGGCCCCGCCGAACAGGGACGTGGACCGCGCCTCGTCCCCCAGCCGTACCGGATCACGACGCAGGTCCGCCCCGGCGAACTCGATCCGCTCGCCGGGATCGTCGAGCAGCGCCACGATCCGCGCGGCGCCGTCCTGGATGCCAGCCTCGTCCTGGCCGCACAGGAAGAACACCCGCGCCTCGCGCGCGGCCCGGGCGACCACGGCGGCGAAGTCCTTCTGGGTGGCCTTCATTTGGGCGCGACGGCGGTCGCCGGCTGGGCTCCGCCCCGCAGCCGCAAGGCCACGGCGGTAACGATGCGCTGGGCCAGCTCCTTCGAGAGGTTCTCCAGCGCGGTGTTCTCGGCGGCGATGGTCGCATATTCCGAGCTCACCACGTCGATCCCGGCATCGGCCCCGGCGGTGGCGTCATAGACGATCTCCCCGCTCGCCAGATCGACCAGCTGGTAACGCGCCCGCAGGATCCGCCGCTCGCGCCCGATGGTGTCGTCCGAGAGCAGGCCGAAGCCCTCCAGCCGGTCATCGAGCCGGACGTCGAGCCGATAGCGCGGTGCGGCCGGCGCGGCCCGATTCGCCGCGGCCAGTCGATCGTTCAGCGCATTGCGCACCAGCCAGCCGGCCTTGCCCTCGATCGCCGGAACCTCGATTCCCGCCAGTCCCCGCGCCACCGCGCCGCTGCCCGCCGCCGCATACATCGGCTGGAGCCCGCAGCCGGCCAGGGTCAGCGAACCGAGGACAACAGCCAGCAGGGCGGGGATGCGCATCATGCGACCACGTTAACGAGCCGGTCCGGAACGACAATGACCTTCTTCGGCGCGGCGCCGGCAAGCATGGCCTGGACCTTGCCGCTGGCCAGCGCCAGGGCCTCGAGCGCGGCCTTGTCGAGCCCCTTGGCGACGGTCAGCGTGTCACGCAGCTTGCCGTTGACCTGCACCGCGATGGTCACTTCATCGTCGACCAGCAGCGCGGGATCGACCGCGGGCCAGGCAGCCTCGGCGATCAGGCCATCCTGCCCCAGGGCCGCCCAGGCCTCCTCGGCCAGATGCGGCATCATCGGCGCGACCAGCAGCAGCAGGGTGCGGATCGCCGCGCTGCGGCTGGCCGAAGGGGCGGCCTTCTCGGTGGCATTGGTCAGTTCATAGATGCGCGCCACGGCCTTGTTGAACGAGAGCGCGGCAATGTCGTCCGCCACGGCGGCGATGGTCTGGTGAGTCTTGCGGGCGAGCGCCTTGTCCTCGCCGGTCGCCGCCGCATCGAACTGGCCGAACAGGCGCCACAGCCGCTGGACGAAGCGCGCGCAGCCCTCGATCCCGGCTTCGGACCACGGCAGGTCGCGCTCGGGCGGGCTGTCGGACAGCATGAACCAGCGGATCGCGTCGGCGCCGTAGGTCGCGACGATCTCGTCGGGATCGACCACGTTCTTCTTCGACTTCGACATCTTGATCACGCGGCCGATCTCGACCGGCTGGCCATCGGCCTTGAGCACGGCGCCCTCGCCGCCGCGCTCGACCTCGCCCGGGGCGAACCAGACCGGCTGGCCATTGGCCGGATCGGTCCGCGAATAGGTCTCGTGCGTGACCATGCCCTGCGTGAACAGGCTGGCGAAGGGCTCCTGCACGTCGATCAGGCCGATGTGGGCCAGCGCGCGGGTCCAGAAGCGGGCGTAGAGCAGGTGGAGGATCGCGTGCTCGATCCCGCCGATGTACTGTTCGACCGGCAGCCAGCGCGCGATCTCGGCCGGATCGAACGGGCGATCGGCGGGCTGGCTGGCGAAACGCAGGAAGTACCACGAGCTGTCGACGAAGGTGTCGAGCGTGTCGGTCTCGCGCCGCGCCGGCTTGCCGCACTGCGGGCAATCGACGTGCTTCCAGGTGGGATGGCGGTCAAGCGGGTTGCCGGGGACGTCGAAGGAAACATCCTCGGGCAGGGTGACCGGCAGCTGCTTCTTGGGCACCGGCACCACACCGCAGATCTCGCAGTGGATGAAGGGAATCGGGGTGCCCCAGTAGCGCTGGCGGCTGACGCCCCAGTCGCGCAGGCGCCACACGGTCTGGCCCTGGCCCCAGCCCTCGGCCTCGGCCCGGGCGATGACCGCCGCCTTGCCCTCGGCCACGGTCATCCCGTCCAGGAAGCCGGAGTTGACGATCACCCCGTCGCCCGCCTCGGCCTCGCCGGCAAAGGGCCGATCCGCATCATCGGCATGGGCGGCGACGACCCGGATGATGGGCAGGCCGTACTTGGTGGCGAAATCGAAGTCGCGCTGATCGTGACCGGGCACGGCCATGATCGCGCCGGTGCCGTAATCCATCAGCACGAAGTTGGCGATGTAGACCGGCAGATCGGCGCCGGTGAACGGATGCTTCGCGGTGATTCCGGTGTCGAAGCCGAGCTTCTCCGCCGTCTCCAGCTCGGCCGCGGTGGTGCCGCCCTGCTTGCACAGCGCGATGAAGTCCTGCGCGGCCGGATTGCCCGCGGCCACGCCCTGGGCGATCGGGTGGTCCGCAGCGACCGCGACGAAGGTGGCGCCGAAGATCGTGTCGGGCCGGGTCGAGTAGACCTCCACCGTGCCGCCGTCCGACAGGTCGAAGCGGAACTGCAGGCCCTGGCTCTTGCCGATCCAGTTCTCCTGCATCAGGCGGACCTTCTCGGGCCACTTGTCGAGGCTGCCCAGCCCGGTCAGCAGATCGTCGGCGAACTGGGTGATCTTGAGGAACCACTGGTTCAGCTTGCGCTTTTCCACCAGCGCGCCGGAGCGCCAGCCGCGCCCGTCGATCACCTGCTCGTTGGCCAGCACGGTCATGTCGACCGGATCCCAGTTGACCGCCGATTCCTTGCGGTAGACCAGCCCCGCGGCATAGAGATCGAGGAACAGGGCCTGTTCATGGCCGTAGTAATCCGGCTCGCAGGTGGCGAGCTCGCGGCTCCAGTCGAGCGCGAAGCCCAGCCGCTGGAGCTGGGCCTTCATCGTCGCGATGTTCTGCCGGGTCCAGCCGCCCGGGTGGACGCCCTTTTCCATCGCCGCGTTCTCGGCCGGCATGCCGAAGGCGTCCCAGCCCATCGGGTGGAGCACTTCGAAGCCCTGCATCCGCTTGGCCCGGGCGAGCACGTCGCCCATCGTGTAGTTGCGCACGTGGCCGATGTGGATGCGGCCCGAGGGATAGGGAAACATCTCGAGCACGAAGGAGCGCGGCTTGGCGCTGGCGTCGTCGGCCCGGAAGCACTGGCGCTCCGCCCAGACGGCTTGCCACCGCGCATCGGCGGCGGCGGCATCGAAACGCTCGGGGGCGGGCGGGTTTTGCTCGGCGGAAGTTTCGGCTGTCATAGCGCCGATCCCATATCGCCTTGGCCCCGCTTGTCGAGGCCTGACGTGTGTTTACCCGACCCCTAGGAACTTGGCGCCGAGGAACCTGGACTTGCGGAACCTGGACTTGCGGGGACCCCGGGCGGGCGAGGCGATCAGCCGCCCACGCCCGAACGGCGCAGGTCGCGCGCCTTGGTCAGGATGATGTCTTCCAGGCGCTGCACCGTCGCGGCCTGGACCGGAGCATCGACCCAGGCCCCGCCCTGCGAGACCTGGCGGCTGGCAGCGACGCGCAAGGCATCGGCCCGCAGATCCTGGTCGAGGATGGTCACGGTCACCTTGACCCGTTCACCCGGGTTGCGCGGGTTGGCGTACCAGTCGGTCACGATCACGCCGCCGGCGCTGTCGGTCTGGAGCAGCGGCATGAACGACAGCGCGTCAAGGCTGGCGCGCCACAGGTAGGAGTTGACGCCGATGGTCGTGACCTTCGAGGCGGCGAGATCGGCCTTCGGGCGGCTCTTCTTGCTGCACCCGCCAAGCCCGACTGCCAGCACCCCGATCAGCGCCGCGGTGACAATCGGGCGGACGAAGCGGTGAGCGGCCTTGCCGCGAGGGGTATCACCATGGGCTGCCACAATGCCGGTCATCGTCTCGTCGTCCTAATCTCTGGCCCGTCAGCATGCGCGCCTGACGGACCTCCTATAGCCCGCACCGACGCAGCGACAAGAGGAACCGCAAGCGGGCACCGCCCCTTGCCATGCGCCGCGGCGCCGTGAACCGGCCCTGAACCGGGGGCGATCGCCGGGGCGGGACGGTCGTGGGTCAAAGGTCGGGGCTTGCCAGACGTTTGGGCAGGGTTCAGAATTGGGGCGGTAGGAATTCGCCCGGGAAACGAGTGGGGCCATGCGACGGATCAGGAGCAGAGCGGAACGGAGAGCACGGGCCGGCGGCCTGAGCCCCGCCGTGCTCCTGTCTTGCGCGGTGGTCTGCCTGGCCCTGCCGAGCGCGGTCCTGGCCTTCTCCAGCGGCTTCGATGCCCGCGTGCAGTCCGTGGCCGAACCGGCCGAGACCCTGGCGGTCCTGCCCCCCGCCACCGGCAGCCCGCTGCTGGCGCGGCCGATGACCGTGCCCGGCCTGACCCGTGGCCAGTTGTTCCGGTTCACCCCGGCAGGCAACACCACCCGGCCCGACCGGTCGGTCACCGTCGCCGTGCGGGTCGATCCCGAAGCCGCCGGCGAGATCACCGTGCTGGCCCCGCCATCGGGCCTGGCGGGCGCCGGGCTCGGCCGCCTGCGCATCGCGCCGACTGCTTACAGCCTGGGCCTGTCGCGCGGGTTCCAGAACTTCGTCATTCCGGGCGAGCTGCGCCGGGCCGATTCGCCCGACCTGTCGGCCTTCAAGCTTGGCCCCAAGGCCACGACCGGTGCGCCCGAGGAACCCTCGCGCCTGGCCGCCCGCCTTGCGCTCGACCAGCGCGAGAAGACCGGCCGCGCGCCGCGCACGCTGGAAGGCAGCGGCGAACAGTCGGTCGACATCGGCGGGTCCTATCGCCTGACCCGCAACATCGATGTGACGGCCGGGGTGCGGTACTCGCAGGATCGTGACCGGCTGGTCACGGTCGTGCCCGATGGCCAGAAGGATGCCCAGGCGGTCTACGTCGGGACCCAGTTCCGCTTCTGAAGTCGTCCGGCGCATCCCTTCGGTCACACCCCGAAGGATGTTTCTCATACTTTCGTCCTGAATACGCATTCACAACTTGTGCAATGCGCGCGGTTTCGTAACGTGTTGGCAGGCCTTCCGATGGGCCGTGACGCAATGGGCGAAGGAGTTCCTGCATGGCACGTGTGGCAATCGTAACCGGCGGAACCCGCGGGATCGGCAAGGCGATCTGCCTTGCGCTGCAGGCGCAGGGGGTCAAGGTCGCCGCCAACTATGCCGGCAACAGCGCGGCAGCCGACGCTTTCACCGCCGAGACCGGCATTCCGGCCTACCGTTTCGACGTGGGCGATCACGAGGCCACCCTGGCCGGCTGCGCCCAGATCGCGGCGGACCTGGGCCCGATCGACATCGTGGTCAACAATGCCGGCATCACCCGCGACGGCGTGCTCCACAAGATGAGCTTCGAGGACTGGAACGAGGTGATGCGGATCAACCTCGGCGGCTGCTTCAACATGGCCAAGGCGACCTTCCCCGGCATGCGCGAGCGCGGCTGGGGCCGGATCGTCAACATCGGATCGATCAATGGCCAGGCCGGCCAGTACGGCCAGGTCAACTATGCCGCGGCCAAGAGCGGTATCCACGGCTTCACCAAGGCCCTGGCGCAGGAAGGCGCCAAGTACGGGGTGACCGTGAACGCGATCGCGCCGGGCTATATCGACACCGACATGGTCGCGGCGGTGCCCGCCCCGGTGCTCGAGAAGATCATCGCCAAGATTCCGGTCGGCCGGCTTGGTCATGCGGACGAGATTGCCCGCGGGGTGGCCTTCCTCGCCTCGGAAGAGGCGGCGTTCATCACCGGATCGACCATGTCGATCAACGGCGGGCAGCACATGTACTGAGCCGGGCATGCCCGCCGCCTGACGGCCGCGGGCATCCTGCGTCATCCGGCGGAAGGCGCGATCAGTCGATCGTGATCCCGGCCATTTTCCAGGTGCCGTCCTGGTAGGCCATCTGCAGGGTCTCGGTCGCCTCGCCCGTGATGCTGTAGCGCGTCCGGAAGCTCACCGCCCAGTACCCGGCAGGCGGCGCCGGGGTGAACTCTGCGCGCAGCCATTCGCGGGACTGCGCGGTGCCGACCCGACCCCGCACCTGGCGCGAGGCCTGGGCCCACCATTCCACCGTGTTCTGGAGCTGGAACGACCGATGGGCCGCCTGCCAACTGGCGCGCCAGTCATCACGGTCGATCAGCGCGAGGACGCGCCGCGCGGACTCCACCGCGGCCGCCTCCGCTGCGGCCGTGCGGATGACCGGCGCGGGGGCGGCGACGGGGGCCGCGGGCGCGACGGGGGCGGTAGGCGCAACCGGGGCGGCGGGGGCCGCCGGTGCGACGGGTGCGATATCCTGTCCCGACAGCGCGGACAGGGCCAAACCGGCCAGGCTGATGATCATGACAACTCCTCCGCCAATCCAGCCGACCCGGCGATCACTGCCGGGGCCTTCCGCTGGTTGCCGGACGGGCTGGACCGGATCACGGACGGCGGCATCCCCGATCGCTTTGTCCCCCAACGATTGGGGGGGTGCCGGCAGGCCCGTGTCACCCTGCTCGAATTCGCGGAGCAGGCGGGCCGCCTCGCGACTGCTGGCCGTGCCCAGCTTGCGCCGCGCCTCGCGCAGGCGTTCGTGGATGGTGTGGACCGACAGGCCCAGGTGCCGCGCGATCGACTTGGCATCGTGGCCGGCGAGCAGGAGCTGCAGGGTCTGCTTCTCCTTGGCGGTGAGCGCGCGAAAGCCGTCGGTCATGGCCACGGCTCTAGAATCCGACGCCCTTGCCGGCCACCCCGAATAATTCGTATCTGCCGGGACATGGCCTCACCCTACCATCCCCCGGTCAAGCGCTCGGTCGAGATTGCCGGGCACAAGACCTCGATCAGCCTCGAGCCGCTGTTCTGGTCCATGCTGGTCGCGGCGGCAGAGGCCGAGGGGGTCCCGGTGAATGCCCTGGTCGGGCGCATCGATGCCGAGCGGATCACCGCTCCGACCCCGCCGGGGCTGGCCGGAGCGATCCGTTGCTGGCTGGCCGCGCGCCTGGGGGCGCCCGGGTCACCGGATCAGTAGGCTCCCGGTGGGTCGCTGGCGGGGAAGGATTCGTCGCTGGCCTGATCGGCCTTGTCCCACTCCGTCGGATCGGAGCGCATCGCCTCCGGCCCGGCGTTGCGCACCTTGGCGAAGTTCGCGCCATTGGTCTCGCCCGCGGCGAAGGCGGCATGATCGGTCTGACCCGGCTGCTGGCGCTGGGCATAGCGGTAGAGGCCGTAAGCCACGGCACCGGCGAAGGCGAGTTTGAAGAGGGCCATCGGAAGCAGACTCCTGCGAAAGGGGCATTTGCCTCCCTAACGCACGAGCCGGCCTTTCCGGTTCCCGGATCAGAGCCTGTCCCGTTGAGGAGGGTCCGCCGCGACGGAACCGGTTCTGGTTCAGCGCGAGGAGAGAGCCACACCGCGCCCGGTGACCGACGATGGCGCTGCGCGGGGCCAAAACCGGCCCGCTCCGCCCCATCGCGGCGCATCCACGTCAAGCGGACAGGCTGACGATCAGTCGCCGCCGACCCGCTCGACCTGGGCGCCGATCAGCGACAGCTTCTCTTCCAGCCGCTCATAGCCGCGGTCCAGATGGTAAAGCCGATGCACCTGGGTTTCGCCCTCGGCCGCGAGCCCGGCGATGACCAGGCTCATCGAGGCGCGCAGGTCGGTCGCCATGACCTCGGCGCCGGTCAGCCGCGGTACGCCGTGGACCACCGCGGTGCGCCCCTTGGTCTCGATATGCGCGCCCATCCGGTTGAGCTCGGGCACGTGCATGTAGCGGTTCTCGAAGATCGTCTCGGTCAGCACCGAGGCGCCCTCGGCCCGGCACAGCAGCGCCATGAGCTGGGCCTGCATGTCGGTGGCGAAGCCCGGATAGGGCGCGGTGGACAGAGTCACCGGGCGCAGCGGGCCGTCGGCCGCGACATAAAGGCCCTCGGCGCGGGGCTCGACCGTCACCCCGGCGTCGCGCAGGGCCTGGACGGTGGCCTCCATCTCCTCGACCACAGCGTGCTGAAGCGTGACCTCGCCCCCGGTGATCGCCGCGGCACAGGCATAGGACCCCGCCTCGATCCGGTCGGACATCACGCGATAGGTCGCGCCGTGCAGCCGGGGCACGCCGTGGATGGTCAGGTCCGACGTCCCGATCCCTTCGATCTGCGCGCCCATGGCGACGAGCAGGCGGCACAGGTCGACGATCTCGGGCTCGCGCGCGGCGTTGTGCAGGGTCGACCGGCCCTTGGCGAGGACCGCGGCCATCAGCGCGTTCTCGGTCGCACCAACCGAGACCACCGGGAAGGAATAGCGCCCGCCCGGCAGGCCGCCGTCGGGGGCGATCGCCCGGACATAGCCGGCGGCGAGCTCGATCTGCGCGCCGAAGGCCTCGAGCGCCTTGAGGTGGAGATCGATCGGACGGTTGCCGATCGCGCAGCCGCCCGGCAGCGAGACCGTGGCCTCACCCATGCGCCCCAGCATCGGGCCGAGCACCAGGATCGAGGCGCGCATCTTGCGCACCAGTTCGTAGGGCGCGACGGTGGAGGTGATCCGGGTCGCGGCCAGGGTCATCACCCGGCCGAAGTCCTCGGGCCGCGAACCGGCGATCGTGGTCGAGATGCCGAACTGGTTGAGCAGGTGCTGGAACCCGTCGATATCGGCCAGCCGCGGCAGGTTGCGCAGGGTCAAGGGCTCATCGGTGAGCAGCGCGCAAGGCAGCAGGGTCAGGGCCGAATTCTTCGCGCCGGAAATCGGAATGGTGCCGGAAAGGCGCTTGCCGCCCTCGATGATGATCTTGTCCATCGGCCCCGTTTAGGGCCCGTCCCGACGCCGTGCAATGGCTGCGGAGCCCCTTGGGGCACGGTCATTCACGGTTCCGCAAGGGCTTTGCGCGATCATGGCCCTGCCGAGGCACCGGGGCCCACCCCCGGTGCGGCACCATTGGTCCCGGGTGACCGTGCGGCGAGTTGCCCAAGCAGACGCGTTCTGCTTTATCGTCCCCGGCCCCGGATCGGCGGTTGCCGGCCATAACATGTTGAAGAGGTTGCCAACACCGTGCCGAAACCCGTTCGCAAGGCTGTTTTTCCCGTCGCTGGCCTGGGCACCCGCTTCCTTCCCGCCACCAAGGCGATCCCCAAGGAAATGCTGCCGATCATCGACCGGCCGCTGATCCAGTATGCCGTCGACGAGGCGCGCGAGGCGGGGATCGAACAGCTCATCTTCGTGACCGGACGCGGCAAGACCGCGATCGTCGAGCACTTCGACACCGCTTTCGAGCTGGAGGCGACGATGGGCGGGCGCGGCAAGGACCTGTCGATTCTCGAACCGACCCGGATCCAGCCGGGCAACCTGGTGACCGTCCGCCAGCAGGTGCCGATGGGCCTGGGCCATGCGATCTGGTGTGCCCGCGCGATCGTGGGGGATGAACCCTTCGCGATCTTCCTCCCCGACGAACTGATGATCGGCAGCCCGGGCTGCATGAAGCAGATGGTCGAAGCCTATGCCGAAGTGGGCGGCAACCTGATCTCGGTGCTGGAAGTGCCCGAGGACGAGGTGTCGAGCTATGGCGTGATCGCCCCCGGGGCCCAGGTCTCGGCCAGCCTGACCGAGGTCAAGGGACTGGTGGAAAAGCCGAAGCGCGAGGAAGCGCCCTCCAACCTGATCATCTCGGGCCGCTACATCCTGCAGCCCGAGGTGATGCGCACCCTGGAAAGCCAGGGCAAGGGCGCCGGCGGCGAGATCCAGCTGACCGACGCCATGGCCCGGATGATCGGCACCCAGCCGTTCCACGCGGTCACCTTTGCCGGACGCCGGTTCGACTGCGGCAGCAAGACCGGCTTCGTCGAGGCGACCCTGGCGCTGGCGCTGGAACGCGAGGACATGGCGGACGAGGTCCGGGCGATGGCACGCCGCCTGCTGGGCTGACGCGCCTGCCCGGCTGCGGCCGGTCTGTCGGCTGTCGAAGGTCCTGATCCGAACGAAAAAGGGCGACCGAAGGGCCGCCCTTTTTGGTTATTCGATCGCCGCCATCAAGGGGCGTGGGCCGTAGTGCCGGGGGAGGACCTCAGTCCTCTTCGCCGTCACCCATGGCAAGGGCGGCGGCGCCAGCCGGGGCCACGGCGCCCGACTGCAGATAGGGGACCGGGTTCACGGCCTCGCCCGCGATGCGGACTTCATAGTGCAGGTGGGGGCCGGTCGAACGGCCGGTCGAGCCGACGTAGCCGATCACGTCGCCCTTGCGGACGCGCTGGCCGGCGGCCACGTTGAGCCGCGACATGTGGCCGTAGCGGGTTTCGATCTGACCGCCATGCTCCAGCGCGACATAGAGGCCATAGCCGGCGAACCAATCGGCCCGCTCAACCACGCCATCGGCCGACGCGCGGATCGGGGTGCCGGCCGGTGCGGCGAGATCGACGCCCTTGTGCGCGCGGCGGCCGCCGAGCACCGGGTGCCAGCGCATGCCGAAATCGCTGGTCAGCTTGACCCCTTCGACGGGGACGAGCGAGGGGATCGACACGGTCTCGTTCGAGAAACCGGGGATCACGCCACCGATCCGGCTGCCGCCGTTCAGCGCCGGAGCAACCAGTTGGGTGCGGGCCGCGCCCTGGTCGAGCGACTGCCAGCTGGAGAACAGGGTGCGGAATTCCTCGTCACCGCTCTGGTGGCGGGCGGCCTGGGCAGCGCGCAGCGGGGCCAGGATATCAGCGTTCGCGCTGGCGTTGGCGAAGGCGGGATTGGCACCGAGCAGCGAGGCTGCGGCGGTAGCAAGACCGGCCAGCAGGCGCAGCTTCGGAACAAACGCAAGAGCAACCACTCAGTCGTACCTTGTCTATCCGGCTCTCACCCGCGGAAACGGGCGGTCCGTGCTGACCCTGTCATTCAGCCCGCATCTGCCCTGGTCGACAGCTGCGGACCGCGATGTCCTGAGATGGTCGGAACCCCCCGCCTTCTCTGTTTCGGGGGCTAACCGGCCCGTTGCAGCGAGGCAACAGCTCCGTAGAAATCCCGCGATAAACCGGCTGACTCCCGCGCCGAGTCGTTGAACGGTGGCTTAACGGCTCCGCGAAAGTGGCTCGAAACCAAGCTTTTCCAGAGTTCCGCCGGGCTTTCGCCGCGCGTTTCGGCGCATGCGACAAAGTGCTTTACGCCGAATCGAACGTGGCGAATCTCGTCGTCAAGGATGCGAGTCAGGATGCGCGCGCCGACCGCATCGCCGCTCGCCCGAACCCGCTCGAGGGTGGCCGGGGTCACGTCGAGGCCCCGCGCCTCCAGCACCATCGGCACCACGGCGAGGCGGGCGGCGACATCGTGCCGCGTGGCCTCGGCCGATTCCCACAGGCCATCGTGCGCGGGCAGATCGCCATAAGCGCCGCCGAGCGTCCGGAGCTGGCGCGCGATCAGCACGAAATGCATCGCCTCGTCCGCGGCCACCGCCAGGAAATCCCCGACGAAGGCCCGCCCCATCGTCGCACCGAAGCGACCGGCCATGTCGAGCGCCAGATCGATCGCGACAAATTCGATATGCGCCAGGGCGTGCCACAGCGCGATCCGCCCGCGATCCGACTGGCCCCGCCCGCGCTTGGGCATGCGGTTGGGCGGCAGCAGCTCTGGCCGGGCTGGCCGCGCCGGGCGGTCCGGCATCGCGCAGTCGAAGGCGAAGTCCAGCCGCCCCAGCCGCCAGTCCCGCGCCACGGCGCGGGTGGCGCGCGCCTTGGCGAAGGGGTCGGCGGTGAGCAGCGCGGCGCGAATCGCGGCCGCGACGGAGAGAGGCGGCGCAGGCGGGGTCAAAGCGCCTTCGCGGCCTCCAGCACCTCGGCGGCGTGGCCCTTGACCTTCACCTTGTCCCACACCCGGGCGATCGTGCCGTCGGCGGCGACCAGGTAGGTGGTGCGGACCATGCCCATGTAGGTGCGGCCGTAATTGACCTTCTCGGTCCAGATCCCCAGCGCATCGGACAGGCCGCCCGCCTCGGCGTCGCTCGCCAGCGGGGCGGTCAGGCCGTGCTTGGCGGCGAACTTCTGGTGCTTGGCCGGCGGGTCCTTCGAAATCCCGAGCAGGGCCGTGCCGGCCGCCGCGAAGTCGGCGGCGAGGGCCGAGAAGTCGAGGTTCTCGGTGGTGCAGCCGGGGGTGTCGTCCTTCGGGTAGAAGAACAGCACGAGCTTGCGCCCGGCGAAGTCAGAGGGCTTGACCGTGCCGCCATCGGGCGTGGTCAGGGCGATGTCGGGGAGCTTGTCTCCCGCACCCGGTTTGCTCATCGATCGATCTCCAGTTGCTCGTCGAACACCTGCCGCCAGGCGGCGGCGACAATGGTCCTCGCCTCCGCCAGCCCCGCGGTCACGCTGTCCCAATTGGCATATCCGGTCGCGGCCGCAAGCGCCGCGCGCGGTCCGGCGCGATGCTCATCGGCCTTGGGCGCGAGCAGGCGGGTGGCGACCAGCAGGCGGGTCAGCCGATCGTGCGCCAGGGCCAGCCGATCCGGCACGAGCCCGACCCCCGCCAGCCCCTTCAGGGCCTGGGGCAGGGCCGGCGACAGTCCCTGCCCGGTGGCGAGCTGAAGGAAGTGGACGATGAATTCCAGATCGACCAGCCCGCCGCGCAGCAACTTCACATCGAGCGGGCCCTTGGGCGGTTTGTGTTCGGCCATGCGCGCGCGCATGTCGAGCACGTCGGTGCGGAGCCGGTCGCGGTCGCGCGGCATCAGCAGGACCTCGCCGACGATCGCCGCCAGGGCCGCGCGGGCAGTGACCGAGCCATAGACCGGCCGCGCCCGGCACAACGCCATGTGCTCCCAGGTCCAGGCCTGTTCGTGCTGGTAGCGCGCGAACGAATCGAGGCTGGCGGCGAGCGGTCCCTGGGTGCCCGAGGGGCGCAGCCGGGTGTCCACCTCGTACAGGGCGCCCTCGGCGGTCGGCACCGACAGGGCGGCGCTGATCCGCGAGGCCAGCCGGTTGAAGTAGAGCGAGGCGCCAAGGGGCCGGCGCCCGTCGGATTCGGCCGCGAAATCGCCGGTGAACAGGTAGATCAGGTCGAGGTCCGAGGCATGGGTCAGGGCTCCGCCGCCGAACCGGCCAAGCCCGAGCACGACCAGCTCGCCGCCCGGGACCCGGCCATGCGCCGCCTCGAACTCGGCGGTCGCCGCAGCGGCCAGCACCTGCAGCGCGGCCTCGGCCACGCGGGCATTGGCGGCGGCCAGCGCGAGCGGGTCGGTCGCGCCCTCGATCAGCTGGACCCCCAGGGTGAAGCGCCGTTCGCCGACCCGGCGGCGGACCCGGTCGAGCAGGCGTTCGTAATCGTCGTCGGCTTCGCCCGCCGAGAATTCGGCGACGAGGTCCTCGACCCCGCCGGGCAGGGCAAAGGCCGAGGCGTCGATCAGCGGATCGAGCAGGTCGGGCCGGGCGGCGAGGGCATCGGCCAGCGGCGGGGCCAGGCTGAGCACCTTGGCGAGCAGTTCGAGCAGCCCGGGCCGCGCCTCGAGCAGGTGGAACAGGTTGAGCGCGGACGGCAGCCGCGTCAGCAACTGCTCCCAGCGGTTGAACGCGCGCACCGGCTCGGGCGAGCGGGCCAGCGCGGCGAGCAGCGCGGGCTGGATCGCATCGAAGGCGGCCCGCGCCGCTTCGGAGCGGAGCGCGCGGACCCGGCCGCCCTTCCAGCCTTCGACCCGTTCGGCAAGGCCGGCGGCGTCCTCGTAGCCGAGCGCGGCGAGCTGTTCGACCAGGCTGCGCGCGGCGCCCTCATCCTGCACCGGCACGACCATGCTCGCCCCGGAGGGGTGGCCATGCGCCGCGATGAGCGTGTCGTAGCGGCTGCCGACCGCCTCGGTGATCACCTCCAGCTCGGCGATCAGCGCCGCACCGTCGGGCAGGCCGTCGAGCCGCGCGACATTGTCGATCGCCGCCGGATCGGTGGGCAGGGCATGGGTCTGCTGATCGAGCACCATCTGTAGCCGGTGCTCCAGCGTGCGCAGGCGGTCATAGCATTCCCCCAGCACGCGGGCGTTCTCGGGATGGATCAGCCCGGCCGCGGCCAGCGCGTCGAGCGTGGCGCGCACCCCGCGCAGGCGCAGGCCCGGATTGCGGCCGCCGTGGATCAACTGGTGGGTCTGGGCGAAGAACTCCACCTCGCGGATGCCGCCGCGCCCGGTCTTCAGGTTGAACCCGGGGCCGGGCCGCGCCGGACCCTCCTTGGCCTCGCGGATCCGCGCGGTCAGGCGGCCGATCTCGGCGATCGCGCCGAAGTCCAGGCTCTTGCGCCAGACGAAGGGCCGGATCGCGGCGAGGAAGGCCTGGCCCGCAGCCACATCGCCGGCGCAGGCGCGGGCGCGGATGAAGGCGGCGCGCTCCCAGGCCAGGGCCGAGCTTTCGTAATGGGTCAGCGCCGCATCGAGCGACAGCGCCGGCGGGCTGACCTCGGAGGCGGGTCGCAGCCGCAGGTCGACGCGAAAGACATAGCCCTCCTCGTCGATCCGCCCCAGGGTCTGGACCACCCGCCGGGCATAGCGCGCCGCCGCCTCGCCGGGCTCCTCGCGGGCGAGATGCGGCATGCGATCCGGATCGAACAGCAGGATCGGATCGATGTCGGACGAATAGTTGAGCTCCTCCGCCCCGTGCTTGCCCAGGGCCAGGGCGATGAACCCGGTCGGCTCGGCGTCGGGCATGCGCTGCAGCAGCGCCTCGCGAATCGCCGCATCGAGCGCGCGATCGGCAAAGGCGGAGAGTTCGGCGGTGACCCGGGCGAGCGGAAAGGCCCCGGCCAGATCGCCGATCGCCAGGGCCAGGGCCAGCGCGCGCCGTTCGCGCCGCAGCGCCACGCCGACATCGGGCGCGCCCTCGCCAGCGGTCCGGGCCAGCGCCAGCGCGCCCTCGCCATCCCCTGCCGCGAGCCGCGCGACCAGTTCGGGCTGGCGCTCGATCAGTCCGGCCAGGAAAGGGGCATGGGCGGCGGCGCGGGCCAGCGCACCGCGCCAGTCGGCGGCGGGCGGGGAGGTCATGTCCGGCAGGCTCGCAGCATGCCCCTGCCCTGCCCGTTCGGGCGTTCCGGATCAAGGCATGGCGCCACGACAAGAGCTTGTCGCCGCGCCCGGACCACGCCTAGAAGGCGCCGCTGGTTTCATCTGAAAGGACCCCGATGCCCCTCTCGCGTTCCGCCCTGGGCTCCGTCGCGCTGACGGCCCTGGCGCTTGCCGCCCTGTCTTCCCCCGTTGCGGCCAAGACCCCGACCCGGAGCGGAACCCGAACCGCGGTGCGCGCCGCTCCCGCGGTCGACGTGCCGCTGATGCGCTCGGTCATTTCGGCGCTGGCGGCGGACAACATGGAGGGCCGTGGCCCCGCCACCCCGGCCGAGCCGCGCGTGCTGGATTACATCATCGCCCAGTTCAAGGCCGCCGGGCTGAAGCCGGGCAACAAGGGCCAGTGGCTGCAGGACGTGCCGACGGTGTCGATCACCGGCAGTCGCTTTTCGCCCCTGACCGTGACCGGCGGCAAGGAGACGCTCAGCTTCGCGCCGGTCAAGGACTTCGTCGCCTTCAGCTATCGCGCCGTGCCCGAAACCGCGATCAGCGACGCCGAACTGGTCTTCGTCGGCTATGGCATCCGCGCGCCGCAACTGGGCTGGGACGATTACGCCGGGATCGACATGAAGGGGAAGATCGCGGTCGTCCTGGTCAACGATCCGGACTTTGCCGCCAGCGACGAGCACGGCCTGTTCAAGGGTCGCCGCATGACCTGGTACGGCCGCTGGCCCTACAAGTACGAGGAAGCGGCCCGCCAGGGTGCGCGCGGGGTGCTGATCGTGCACGACACCTATCCCGCGGCCTATGGCTGGAACGTGATCGAAAGCACCAGCACGCGCAATTTCATCCAGACCCCGAACAAGGGCATGGACCAGACCGAAGCCAATGGCTGGATCCAGAAGGCCACTGCCGAAAAGATCTTCGCCGCCGCCGGGCAGGACTTCGCCGCGCTCAGCGCCGCCGCGGCGAAGCCCGGCTTCAAGGCCGTGCCGCTGGGGCTCAAGGCCAGCTACAGCTTCGCCAACGATGTCAGGACCTCGGTCTCGCACAATGTGATCGGCCTGCTGCCGGGCCGGACCGCGCCGAACGAGGTCGTGCTCTATTCCGCCCACTGGGATCACCTGGGCCGCTGCAAGCCCGATGCCACCGGCGACAACATCTGTAATGGCGCGGTGGACAATGCCACCGGGGTGGCCGGGATCATCGCGCTGGCCCGGGCCCAGGCCCAGGCCGGCCCGGCGCGTCGCAGCCAGGCCTTCATCGCGCTGACACTGGAGGAATCGGGCCTGCTCGGTTCGGAATACTACGCCGCCAATCCGGTCTTCCCGCTGGCCCGGACGGTTGGCGGGGTCAACCTCGACGGGCTGGCCCCGGGGGGCCGCTCGCGCGACATGACCATGTCGGGCGGGGACAAGTCCGACCTCAACGCCCTGTTCCGCAAGCATCTGGCCGCGCTGGGCCTGAAGGAATCGCCCGAATCCAACCCCGAACGCGGCGGCTACTACCGGTCGGACCACTTCAGCCTCGCGAAGCGCGGGGTGCCGGTCTACAGCTTCGGCCGCGGGGAGGATCTGGAAGTGGGCGGCAAGGCCGCCGGACAGGCCGCCGCGGAGGATTACACCCGCAACCGCTATCACCAGCCGAACGATCACTATTCGCCCGCCTGGGACATGAGCGGGATCGCCCAGGAGGTGGACTTCGCGTACCGGCTCGGGCGCGAACTGGCCGATGGGACGATGTGGCCCAACTGGCTGCCCAACGACGAGTTCCGCGCCGTGCGGGACGCCAGCCGGGCTGCGACCAGGGCGAAGTGACGATGACCGTCCGCCTGCAGCTTCCCCCCGAATGGCATCCGCAGGACTGGCTGTGGATCGGCTTTCCGCACGACGAGACCGAGTGGCCCGGCTTCCTCGGCGCCGCGCAGGAGCAGATCGCGGACTTTGCCAATGCCGTCGCGGAAAGCGGGCAGGCGGTGCGGCTGATCGTGCGCGATGCCGCCAACGAGGCCCGCGCGCGCAGCCTGGTGAGCGGCGCGGTGACGCTCGAGCGGCGGCACTATGGCGACGTCTGGCTGCGCGACACCGGCCCGCTGGTGGTCTGCGGGCCGGACGGGCGGCGCGAGGCGCGGCGCTTCGGCTTCAACGGCTGGGGCGGCAAGTACCTGATGGACGGCGACCAGACGATCGGCGCCGAACTGGCCCGCGACGCCGGGCTGGCGGTGACCACGGCGGACTGGATCCTGGAGGGCGGCGCGCTCGACGGCGACGGCACCGGGCTGGTCGTCACCACCGAACAGTGCCTGCTCAACCCCAACCGCAACCCACACCTGTCGCGCGCCGATCTGGAGGCTCGGCTGGCGCGCGATCTGGGGTATGATCGGGTGCTGTGGCTGGGGGACGGACTGATCAACGACCACACCGACGGCCATGTCGACAACCTGGCCCGCTTCGTCGCCCCGAACGTGCTCGCCCTGCCCCGCGCGACCGGTCCGGACGATCCCAATGCCGCGATCTATGCCGATGCCAAGGCGCGCGCCGAGGCTTTCGGGGTGACCGTGCGCGAGGTACCCTCGCCCGGGCGGGTGATGAGCGGTGAGCGGATCGAACCGGCCAGCTACATGAACTTCGCAATCACCAGCCATCTGGTGGTCGTCCCGATCTATGGCACGCAGCACGATGCCGAGGGCGTCGCGGCGGTGGCCGAGCTGTTCCCCGACCGCGCGGTGATCGGGCTGATGGCCGATGCCGTGCTGGCCGGCGGGGGCAGCTTCCACTGCGCCAGCCAGCAGATGCCGGCGGCGGGGTGATAGGAAGCCAAAGGGCGCGCGAAACGGAAATGCTCGGACCCAGGAGCATCCCGCAGCCCCTCCGTAGCCGAACAGCAGGGCCACCATCATCGTCGTCCCGGGCTCGACCCGGGACAGGGCTTCGACTTTGCAATGCCCGCGGCCGAGGCAAGCCCTGCCCCGGATCAGGTCCGGAGCGACGATGGGGTTGTGGTCGGCCTTTTTGCGGCGGCCAAGTCCCCGCGATCCCGCTTAGGCTGATTCGACCGGGGTGTCAGGACGTGTGCATGGGCCGAACACCCATCGGCGTGCCGCTGCCCTTAAGCCTTCGGTAAGACCTTCGCGGCATGATCCAACCATGGCCCGCGCCCTTGCCCTTGCCGTTGCGACTCCGCTCCGCCCTGTCCTGCAGGACCGGCTGCGCATGGTGATCGTCGGTGGCTGCGCGCTGGCCCTGATCCTGGCCGACAAGGCGCTGCCGATCCTCTGACCAGCGCTGCGGCGCTTTCCCCCTGACCTTGACGCCAGCGCCCGTTCCGGGCCGCAGCCGCGCGCGTCCGGCGCAGGGGGCAACCAAAAATTAGGTAGTTTACCCTATTTTTCCGGCATGACCCAAGCTCGCCATGCCTGGCTGGCCGCTGCGGCGGTTGTGCCCCTCGCCTTCGTCAGCCATGGCGCGCATGCGCTCGGCACGGCTGCCGGAACCATCATCACCAACACCGCCAGCGGCACCTTCACCAATGGCGCGACCACGTCGACCGTGCAGTCCAACACCGTCTCGGTCCGCGTCGACGAGGTGCTCGACGTCACCGTGGTGGCGCTCAACACCGGGGCGACGCAGGTGGGCGGCAGTGCCGTGGCCGTGCCGTTCCGCATCACCAACACCGGCAACGGGCCGGAAGCCTTCAGGGTCACCGTCGCCGGCGCCCTGCCGGGCAACCAGTTCACCCCGACGGTGACCGGGCTGGTGCTGGATACCAACAACAACAAGACCTACGATCCCGGGATCGACCAGCCGCTGCTGGCGGGGGCCAACACCGCCGCCCTGGCGGCCAATGCCACGCTGGATGCCTTCGCCATCGTCACCCTGCCCGGCGGCGCGAGCGACGGCCAGACCGCGCAACTGCGCCTGACCGCGGAGGCGGCGACCGGATCGGGCACCCCGGGAACCAGCTTCGCCGGGCGCGGGCAGGGTGGCGGCGATGCGATCGTCGGCGCCTCCACCGCGCTGGCCAATGCGGCGAGCCCGCTGGTCGCCTCATCGATCGCCATGGCCATCACCAAGTCGGCCAGCGTGGCCGATCCCTATGGCGGGACCAAGATCATCCCCGGCGCCGTGGTTACCTTCAATCTCGCCGTGGCCTTCACCGGCAGCGGCAGTGCCAGCGGGGCGCGGATCACCGACACGATCCCGCCCAACACCACTTACCAGCCGGGCACGCTCCGGCTCGACGGGGCGACCTTGACCGACCCGGCCGACGGCGATGCCGGCGCGGCCTCCGCGGCAGGGATCGACGTGAATCTGGGCACGGTCAGCGGCGGAACCACCCGCCAGATCCGCTTCGACGTGAAGATCAACTGAGGCCGAGCGGCGCGCCCAAGCCCACCCATGCTCCATCCCCGTTCGTGTCGAACGACGTCAAGACACGCCGGTGAGCACCGCTCGACTTCGCTCGAGGCGAACGGGGTGGGGTTATGGCTTAGCTTAGCTTAGCTTGCCTCAGCGCAGGTCGGGCGGGGTCGCCTCGGCCTTGAGCAGGGCGATCGCCTCGGCCAGGGGCACGAACTTCTGCCGTTCCTCGCCCAGGGTGCGGATCGCCACGGTGCCTTCATCGGCCTCGCGCTTGCCCACCACCAGCAGGTGCGGGACCTTCTGCAGCGAGTGTTCGCGCACTTTGTAGTTGATCTTCTCGTTCCGGAGGTCGGTCTCGACCCGGATCCCGGCCGCCGCCAGCTGCGCCGCCACGTCCTGGGCATAGCCATCGGCATCGGAGACGATCGTCGCCACCACGGCCTGGACCGGAGCCAGCCAGACCGGCAGCTTGCCGGCGAAGTGCTCGATCAGGATGCCGATGAAGCGTTCGTACGATCCGAAGATCGCGCGGTGCAGCATCACCGGACGGTGCCGCTCGCCGTCCTCGGCCACGTAGCTGGCATCGAGCCGCTCGGGCAGGACGCGGTCGGACTGGATCGTGCCGACCTGCCAGGTGCGGCCGATCGCGTCGGTCAGGTGCCATTCGAGCTTGGGCGCATAGAACGCGCCTTCGCCCGGCAGTTCCTCCCAGCCGTATTCGGGCGTGGCGAGGCCGGCCTCGGCGACGGCGTTGCGCAGCTCCGCCTCGGCCTGATCCCACTGCGCGTCGCTGCCGAAGCGCTTTTCCGGGCGCAGCGCCAGCTTGATCGCATAGGTGAAGCCGAAGTCCTTGTAGATCCGGTCGGCCAGCTCGCAGAAGGCGCGGACCTCGGCGACGATCTGGTCCTCGCGGCAGAAGATGTGGGCATCGTCCTGGGTGAACTGGCGCACCCGCATCAGCCCGTGCAGCGCGCCGTGCGGCTCGTTGCGGTGGCAGCAGCCGTTCTCGTAGAAGCGCAGCGGCAGATCGCGGTAGGACTTTATCCCCTGGCGGAAGATCAGCACGTGCGCCGGGCAGTTCATCGGCTTGAGCGCCATCCACTGCGCATCGTTGGACACGATCGGGCCCTCGTCCTCGGTGTTGGGCACCTCGTCGGGGATCACGAACATGTTCTCGCGGTACTTGCCCCAGTGGCCGGACTGCTCCCACTGGCGGGCGTCCATCACCTGCGGGGTCTTGACCTCGCGGTAGCCGGCGCCATCGATCGCGCGGCGCATGTAGGCTTCCAGCTCGCGCCAGACCTTGTAGCCCTTGGGGTGCCAGAACACCGACCCGTGCGCCTCCTGCTGGAGGTGGAACAGGTCCATCTCGGCGCCCAGCTTGCGGTGATCGCGCTTGGCCGCCTCTTCCAGGCGGGTCAGGTGGGCATCAAGCTGCTTCTTGTTGAGCCAGCCGGTCCCGTAGATCCGGCTGAGCATCGCGTTCTTCTGGTCGCCGCGCCAGTAGGCGCCCGAGACGCGGGTCAGCTTGAAGGCGGCGGGATCGAGCTTGCCGGTGCTGGGCAGATGGGGCCCGCGGCACATGTCGAGCCAGTCGTCACCCGACCAGTAGACGGTCAGCTCCTCACCCTCGGGCAGCTCGGCGGCCCATTCGGCCTTGAAGCGTTCGCCCTGCTGCTGCCACCGGCTGATCAGTTGCTCGCGGCTCCACACCTCGCGCCGCAGCGGCTTGTCGGCGGCGATGATGCGGCGCATCTCGGCCTCGATCGCGGGCAGGTCCTCTTCGGTGAAGGGGCGTTCGGCCGGGGCGAAATCGTAGTAGAACCCGTCGTCGGTGCTGGGGCCGAAGGTGATCTGGGTGCGCGGGAACAGGGCCTGCACCGCCTCGGCCAGGACGTGGGCATAGTCGTGCCGGGCGAGGTCGAGCGCCTCGGCCTCGTCGCGGCTGGTGATCAGCGCCAGGCTGGCGTCGCCGCTGAAGGGTCGGCTGAGGTCGACCAGCTCGCCGTCGATCCGCGCGGCGAGCGCGGCCTTGGCCAGGCCGGGACCGATCGCGGCGGCGACATCGGCCGGAGTCGAGCCCTGCGGCATCTCGCGCACGGAACCATCGGGCAGGCTGATCTTGAGGAGTTCGGACATGCCGACCCCCTAAAGCAGCGCGGGGATGCCTTCAACCGGGTTCCGCGGGCAGGCGCCGGGTTGGGGCGACGGCCAGACCGGCCCCGGGTGGGGGTGGGGGCTTGCCGCCGCAGCAGGCTGCGCGCATCACGGCGGGCATGACCGAGACGCGCTTCCTGACCCTGCCCGACGGCCGCCGCCTGGCCCATCGCTTCACCCCCGGACCTGGCCCGGTGCTGGTGTTCCTGCCCGGCTACAAGTCCGACATGGCCGGATCGAAGGCGGCCGCCCTGTTCGACCACTGCCATGCCCGGGGCCGGGCCTGCCTGCTGCTCGACTATTCCGGCTGCGGCGAGAGCAGCGGATCGTTCGGCGAGGGCACGCTGACCCGCTGGCGCGACGAGGTGCTGGCGCTGGTCGACGCGGTCTGCCCCGGGCGGCCGCTGGTCCTGGCAGGCAGCTCGATGGGGGGCTGGCTGATGCTGTTGCTGGCGCTGGCCCGGCCGGACCAGGTGCGCGCGCTGATCGGCGTCGCCGCTGCGCCGGACTTCACCACCTGGGGCTTCGACGCGGCGCAACAGGCGCTGCTCCAGACCGGGGAAATCCTCTACGAGGACAATCCCTATGGCCCCGAGCCGACCCCGACCTATCCCGGCTTCTGGCGCGATGGCCAGGCCAACCGGGTGCTGGAGGGCCCGATCGGCTTTGCCGGGCCGGTCCATCTCCTGCATGGCCAGCGGGATGCCGACGTGCCGTGGGAGATCGCCTTGCGGCTGGCCGCGGCCCTGCGTTCAGACGCGGTGCAGGTGACGCTGATCAAGGATGGCGATCATCGCCTGTCGCGCGATCAGGACCTGGCGCTGCTGCTGCGCACGGCCGAGGCCCTGCTCGCCACGCTCTGACCGGATGGCCCCGCCCCCATGCCTCTTCCCCTGCTTGCCCTGCCCCTGATCGCCTCCGCGCTGCTCCCCCTGGCGGCACAGGTCGGGCCGTTCACCGCGCCGGGGACCATCGGCACCCCGCTCCCCGAGCCCGTCGCCCGCCCGCCGCGCGCCAGGCCGCCGGCCGGGGCGGCCAAGGCGGCAGGGCCCCGGACCGCGAAGGCGGATGACGGCGCCCGGCTGCGCGAATGCCTCGCCGCGGCGGATGACGACCCCGAGGCGGGGGCCGATCAGGCCCAGGCCTGGCTGGCCACGGCCAAGGGCCATGAGGCGGCGGAAGCGGGGCTGTGCCTGGGCACCGCGCGCAGCCACGACGAGGACTGGTCCGGGGCCGAGCAGGCCTTTCTCGCCGCGCTCGACAGCGCCGGCAGCGACCGGCTGCTGCGCGCCCGGCTGGGGGCCATGGCGGGCAATGCCGCGCTGGCGGCCGGTTCGCCCGAGCGGGCCCTGACCGCGCTCGATACGGCCCGGACCGAGGCGAAAGGACTGGCCGATCCGGCGATGATCGCGCCGATCGCGCTCGACCGCGCCCGTGCGCTGGTCGCGCTGGGCCGTCTGGTCGAAGCGGGTGCGGCGCTGGGCGAGGCGCGCACGGCAGCCCCGGGCGATTCGGAGCCCTGGCTGCTGTCCGCCACCCTGGCGCGGCGCCAGGGGCGTCTGGCCGAGGCCCAGGCCCTGATCGAACGCGCCGCCGATCTCCGCCCGGTCGATCCCGACATCGGGCTGGAGGCCGGGGTCATCGCGATGCTGGCGGGCCGCCCGGAAGCGGCGCGCAAATCGTGGGAATCGGTGGTGGCGATCGGCGCGGATAGCCAGACGGCGGCCACGGCCCGCGGCTATCTGGCGCAACTGGGGCCAACCCCCGCTCCGGCGACCAGGCCGGGCGCGGCGGCGGCCGGTCCCAAACCCTAGACCGGAAGAAGTCCTAGGCCGTAAACTCATAAACAGCGCCATCGAGGTTTGAGGCAGAAAGGCCCAGCGCAAGGCGGATAGGCGCAGGAATAGTGGTTCTATTTCAAGCCTATCCAACGCAGCGATGGGCCTTTCTGGGCAAATCCCTGCGGGACGCCCAAATGGCTTCCATCTCGGCCAAACCCGCCCTTGGAAAGGCAACCAGCCTTCCCCGCGGGCGGCTTCGCCCGATCTGTTCGCCATTTGGGCGCCTCGATGGCGCTGTTTATGAGTTTACGGCCTAGAGCGCGATCCCGGTGATCGCCCCCGCCGGGGTTCCGCGCAGCTTGGCAAGCTCCAGGACGTCGTCCTTGTTGACGGGAAGACCCGCCTTCCACAAGTCGAAGCTGGAGATCCGGCGCAGCGTGCAGAGCCCGCCGGCGCCATCCGGAACCAGCGGAATCTCGAAGGCGACCCCGGTGCGTATGCCGACCACCCGGATCACCTGGGCCACGGCGATCTGGCCGCTCCCCAGATCGACGGCGATCATCTCGCCCGGGACCATGTCGGTCAGGCCTTCGATCAGCGCGCCGGAGGTGGACAGGTTGCGCAGGATGCCGGTCTGGTAGGTGTCGTGATGGACGACCCCGACCGCGCGGTACATGGTCAGCCGGTCGGCGCGCTGGCGGGCCGGGCCCGAAGGCACGATCTGCCAGTTGTCGCTGGCCCTGCTGAGGAACTCCTCGGCCGAGATCGGCTTGCTGTAGATGTAGCCCTGGACATAGTTGACCCGCTGGGCGCGGACCAGATCAAGCTGGTCGAAGGTCTCGACCCCTTCGGCCGTGGTCACCATGCTCAAGGCCTGCGCCATGGTCGCGGTCGCCTCGACGATCGGGCGGTTGCGACTGGCAAATTCGGTGGCCCCGCGGATAAAGCTCTGATCGATCTTGAGCTTGTCGAACGGCGAGCGGCGCAGGTAGCCGAGCGAGGAATAGCCGGTGCCGAAATCGTCGAGCGCGAGCCGCACGCCCAGGTTCTTGAGCCCCTGGAAGATCTGCTGGACCTTCTCGTCATCGCTGACGAACACGCTTTCGGTGATCTCCAGCTCGAGCCGTTCGGGCGGCAGCCGGGTTTCCCGCAGGACCCGCTGGACGATCTTGACGAAGTCCTCCTCCGCGAACTGCACGGGGGAGACGTTGATCGCCACGCGCAGGGACTTGGGCCACTGCATCGCATCGCTGCACCCGCGCCGCAGGGCGAATTCCCCGAGCCGGCAGATCAGGTTCGATTCCTCGGCCAGGGGAATGAACTGGGCGGGCGAGACAAAGCCCTTCACCGGATGGATCCAGCGGATCAGCGCTTCCGCCCCGACCACGGTATCGGTCCGGGCATCCACCACCGGCTGGTAGTAGAGCTGGAACTCGTCACGCTCGATCGCGAGGTGAAGGTCCTCTTCCAGCTCGCGGCGCTCGGTCGCCGCCTTGAGGTAATCGGTGGTGAAGAACCGGAAGACGCCACGCCCGCTGTTCTTGGCCGAATAGAGCGCCAGGTCGGCATTGCGGGTCAGCTCGTCCGCGCTCGTCCCGTCGCGCGGGCTGATCGCGATGCCGATCGAGGCCCCGATCGTGCAGCGCTCCTCACCGATGCGGTAGGGCTGGGACAGCATCTCGATGATGCGATAGGCGAGCTGGCCGAGGAACTCCTGATCGCCCTGATCGCGCAGGACGATCTGGAACTCGTCACCACCCAGGCGGCAGATCGCCTCCTTGTCGCCGACGATGGTGATCAGCCGCTCGGCGACCTGCTTGAGCAGCGCATCCCCCGCAGCGTGGCCCAGGGTATCGTTGACCTGCTTGAACCGGTCGAGATCGAGCAGCATGACGGTGCAGCACCGGCTGCCGGCATCGAACGAGGTGAGGATCTGTTCCAGCACCTTGCCCATGCGGTGCCGGTTGGTCAGCCCGGTCAGCGGATCGTAGCGGACGAGTTGCGACTTTTCCTCGGCATGGAGGTGCTGTTCGGTCACGTCCTTGAGGATGCCGCGAAACCCGCTGTGCTCGCCCAGCGGGTCGAACATCGCCTCGCCGCTGAGCTCCCAGACCCGTTCGCCCCGGCCAATGTTGCGCCGCACCAGGATGCCGTCGAACTTGCTCTTGCGCGCGAACACGAATTGCAGGGTCCGCCCGGATTCGCCCTCGGTCCGCACCACCGGCTCGAACAGGTCGATGAAGCGTCCGCCCGGCCCGGCGTCCTCCCCCAGCAGATCGGGGCGGATATGGGCCGACAGATAGGTCAGGGCACCGGCGGCGTCGGTCATCCAGAAGCCGCCCTGGCCGATCGTCTCGAAGGTCTGGAGAAAGGCTTGTCCCATCTCCGCCAGCGGATTCGGCTCCGGCGCGACCGGGGGCTCGGGTGGCTGCTTCTTGAGCAAGGAGGAACGGCCGATCCGCAGGCTCATCGCATTCCCTTGCACATCAACCGGTTGGGCAACATCGTCCTGGTCCTGGCGAACGGTCCGACCGTCCCGCCCGCAAGGGCCGGCGCCGGCTCCTCCGCCTTAGCTTCAAAGGATTGTGGGCCCGTTCCGTAAACATAGGGTTATGTACGGATTGTCATGGGCGAAGGCCGCCGAGTCGCGCTGGCGGCGCCCCGGAACGTCGGGGATCAGCCCCCGAAATCGAGCAACAGATCGGCCATGGCATCGACGATCGCCGCCGCATCGAGTCGGTAGGTCCGGTACAGATCCGGGATATCCCCGGTCTGGCCGAACCGATCGGTGCCGAGCGGGCTGACGCGCATGCCGCGCACCGCGCCCAGCCAGGACAGCGCGGACGGGGAACCATCCAGCACGGTCACGAGGGCCGCCCCGGCGGGCAGGTCCGCCAGCAGGCGATCGGCGTGGCAGGGGTGGGCGGGCTCGCCCCGCCACCGCGCCGCGCGGCGAGCCGACCAGCCCCGGTGGAGCAGATCGGCCGAGGTCACGTTGAGCAGGCCCAGCCCCGGCATGTCCTCGGCCAACTGCTGCCAGGCGTCCAGCGCCTCGGGCGCAACCGCGCCCGAGAAGACGATCGCCGCTTCGGCACCAGGCCCGGGGCGGCGCAGCCAGTAACCGCCCTGCAGCGCGTCGGCCTGCCAGGAATCGTCGCTCCGCTGCGGCTGGGTCAGGGTGCAGGTCGACAGGCGCAGGTAGACCGAGCCGCCGTCGGGGCGCTGCAGGTGGTCGAACGACCAGTGCATGATCGCTGCCAGTTCGTCCGCAAAGGCCGGTTCGAACAGGGTCAGACCGGGCTGGCCCATGCCGATCAGCGGCGTGTTGATCGACTGGTGCGCGCCGCCTTCCCCGGCGAGGGTCAGGCCGGATGGGGTGCCGACCAGCAGGAACCGGGCGTCCTGGTAGCACCCGTAATTGAGCGCATCGAGCCCGCGGGCGACGAACGGATCGTAGACCGTGCCGACCGGGAACAGCCGCGATCCGAAGTGCGGAGCGCTGAGCCCGAGCGCCGCGAGCAGCAGGAAGAAATTGTTCTCGGCAATGCCCAGCTCGATGTGCTGTCCGGCCGCATGCTGGATCCACTTCTGCGCGGACGGGATCCGGGCGTGCTGGAACACGTCGGCCAGCTCCTGCCGGCGGAACAGGCCGCGCTGGTTGACGAAGGCGCCCAGGTTGGTCGTCTGCGTGACGTCCGGGGCAGTGGTGACAATGCGGTCGGCCAAGGGCTCGCCTGAGCGGGCGAGGTCGTTGAGGATGCGCCCGAAGGCCGCCTGGGTCGATTGCTCCGCGCCATTGGGCACCGGCAGCATGGCCGGCAGCGGGATCGCCGGGACGACCGGCTCGGCCGGTTTGCGCGCCAGGGCCGAACGGGCGACGAAATCCTCCAGCGCGGCGCGGGCATTGTCGCCAAGGCCGGCCCAGGGCTCCCATTCCTCGCCCGGCGCGATCCCCAGCGCCTCGCGCAGCCCCTCGATCTGGGCCGCGTTCATCATCCCCGAATGGTTGTCCTTGTGGCCCGCCAACGGCAGGCCATAGCCCTTGATCGTATAGGCAATGAACAGGGTCGGCCGCTCGTCCTGCGCGCTGTCGAAGGCCTCGATCAGCGTTTCGGTGCAATGGCCGCCCAGATTGGTCATCAGCGCGGCGAGCTGCTCGTCCGAATGGTCGGCGATCAGCGCGCTGACCTGGGGCCGGTCCCCGATGTCACGCAGCAGGCGCTCGCGCCAGGCCGCGCCGCCCAGATAGGTCAGGACGGCATAGTCGGCGTTCGGGCAGTTCTCGATCCATTCGGCGATCGCCGCGCCGCCCGGGCGGGCGAAGGTCTCGCGCTGGCGCTTGCCGTGCTTCAGCGTGATCACCCGCCAGCCGCAGGTCTCGAAGATGTCGTCGAAGCGGCGGAACATACGGTCCGCTGTCGTGCTGTCGAGCGACTGGCGGTTGTAGTCGACGATCCACCAGCAATTGCGCAGATCGTGCTTCACCCCCTCGATCAGGCATTCGTAGATGTTGCCCTCGTCAAGCTCGGCATCACCGAGCAGCGCGATCATGCGCCCGGCGTCCTCCTCGCGCACCTCGCCATGAGCCACGAGGTAGTCCTGGACCAGGCTGGCGAAGGCGGTCATCGCCACGCCGAGTCCGACCGAACCGGTCGAGAAATCGACCGGGATCGCATCCTTGGTCCGGCTGGGATAGGACTGCGCGCCGCCCAGCCCGCGAAACCGCTGCAACCGCTCGAGCGACTGCTGCCCCAGCAGGTAGTGGATCGCGTGGAGCACCGGCCCGGCATGCGGCTTGACCGCGACCTTGTCCTGCGGGCGCAGCGCATGGAAATAGAGCGCAGCCATGATCGCGGTCATCGAGGCGCAACTGGCCTGGTGCCCGCCCACCTTCATGCCGTCGCGCTTGGGCCGCAGCAGGTTGGCATTGTGAATCGTCCAGGCCGACAGCCAGCGCAGCCGCACCTCGAGCTGGTCGAGCAGACGGGCGGTCTCGGCTGGGCGGGTCTGGGCGATCACGGTCATCTCGGGCGCTCCTCGCTTGTTCCCCTGAGGCTAGCACTCGGGCCTCGGCAGGTCCTTGCGAAGGTTGCCACTCCACCGTAACCTGTTGGCAGAATCATTCTCCATAATCGAAAAGGTTGGCAGATCATGCCGGATGTGGCGCTGGATGCGATCGATCGCCGGATTCTCGCCGAGGTCCAGCGCGAGGGGCGGATCTCCAACCAGGACCTGTCGGAGCGGGTTGGCCTTTCGCCCAGCCCATGCCTGCGCCGTTTGCGCCTGCTCGAGGAGCGCGGGGTCATTTCGGGCTATGTCGCGCTGGTCGATCCGGAGCGGGTCGGCATGGCGGTGACGGCCTTCGTCCGCGTCCGGCTCGATCAGCAGGCCGACCGCCAGCTTGCCACCTTCGAGGCGGCCGTGGCCGGCTTTCCCGAGGTGATGGAGTGCTACATCATGACCGGCGACGCGGATTACCAGTTGCGCGTGGTCGTCCCCTCGCTGTCGGCCTTCGAGGACTTCCTGCGCGGCAAGCTGACCCGGATCGAGGGAGTCAGCCAGGTCACCACCAGCCTCGCACTGCGCCCGATCGTGTACAAGACCGCGCTGCCGGTGGGGATGGTCAGCCCATAGCGCCAGCGGAGCGTGATGTCGCGATGCCGCGGCTTTGCCATGGCGCTTGCGCGTCATTCGATCCACGGCACTTCAGGCGACGACTAGACATTCTTGCCCGTGAGCTTGTCACCCTATCCGCTGGCAATGTCAGGCTGCAGGTCCGCGTCGGACGCATGGGGCTTGAGGGATGGCATGTGCGCTATCAGGTCTCGCCCAGGGAGACCCCGATCTCATGCAGCAGACCATCCCGTCCGAACACCATATGGATATAGGTCAAGTCTTCACCATTGGGGTCGATCGGGGCCTGGTAATGGAGGTTGTCGTCTATGGTGAGTTTGACGCGAGCCCTGCGTTCCACCCGCGCGATGGCTTCGGCCTTGGATTTCACGCTTGCGAGACCAAGCGGTAATTGACGCCCAGCCTCCCGGCGCAGGTATCTTTGCCTCGTGATGTCCGTGCCAAAAATCGTCCAGCGCGAACCGTCAGGCCTGAGAACTTCGCAGTCACCTGGCACGCAAGGGCCGCGCGGCTGGCGGCGCGCGAGGCCGATCTGCCGCCGGTCGGTTGCTTCCACGTCGTGTTCATGCTGCCGGCGCAGGTCGCGGATAACCTCAGCAAACTCCACGGAGGGTCCAGCGCTCGATCACAGATCGAGGTCATCCAGGCCTGAAAACCGAACCGCGTCAACGAACCAATTCTGGGCAACTGATGTTGTGGCCTGTCCCTTCGATCCGGGCGTCACGCAGTCGGATCGAGGCTCCCTTGTCGGAGGACATGCGAAGGGGATTACTGACCGCAGTGAGATCGGCCCCTGCTTGTTTGAAGCAATACAGCGGGATGAGCGTGTCAATCACCTTGTCGCCCGGCGCGGACCGCAATTGCGGTCCGATGTCGATCCGTCCACCACCAAGCCCCACGTTGAACGCGCCCGACGGAGCAGCATCGATCTTCCAGCGCAGCCGCAGCACAAAGCCTTCGTCCAGTTCGCGGGTCAGATTGACTGCCGGCCCATCGATCGCCACCGTGCCCGTGCCGGACCAGATGAACTGACGGGCGTCCTCCTGCGCGGTCAGATCGACCGTACGCGTCGCTACGGTGGCTTCTGCGTTCAGCCGCCAGGGCGACGGTACCGCGCCCCGCACCAGATAGGTGTCGGCATTGGCAGCGGCGACCAGATCTATGCCGGGGTCTTCATTGACAGGTCCGACCTTCGCCGAGCGAGCATAGGTCAATCCGTATCCGGCCGGAAACAGCGGCCGGGCAACGGGCGAGCGAGCGTCGCGCGGCCAGGGAAACGGCAGGCGACCGTTGAAATCCGCCCGGGGCCTGCCGTCCTTGCCGGCTACCAGAAGATCGGCCACGCCCGCTCCCTGGCTGCCCGGCAGCCAGGCCGCCACGAAGGCATCGGAGGCATTCATCTGGGGCCCGGTGAACAGGGGCCGGCCGGAGAGGAACACCGAAACCACCTTGATGCTCTGCGCCTTGAGCCGGGCGAGGAGCGCCTGGGTCCCGTCCAGGTCGCGGAAGGCCAGGTCGGCCACATCGCCCTGGAACTCGGCATAGGGGTGCTCACCATAGACCACCACCGCCACGTCGGGGCGCTGGGTCCAGGCGCCATCCCGAGCGATCACCGCCTCGCCACCGGACTGGCGCACCGCCTCGGCAATCGCGCGACCAATCGTCTGGCCCTGGGGGAAGTCCGCAGCCGTGGTATCAGTGCCCTGCCAGGTGATCGTCCATCCCCCCGCCTGCATCGCCATGTTATCGGCAGCGGGTCCGGCGACCAGCACCCTGGCCCCGGGCCGCAAGGGCAGGACTCCACCTTCGTTCTTCAGCAGCACCAATGACTTGGCCACGGCTTCGCGCGCCAGGGCAAGGTGTTCGGGCGTGCCGATCCGTTGCGGGTTGCCGCGTTCGACGGGATCGGGCCCGAGCAGGCCCAGCTTGGCCTTGACCCGGAGAATGCGCCGCACGGCATCGTCGATCCGCGCCTGCGGAATGGTGCCATTGCGCGCCGCGCTCAGCGTCGATGCGAACAGCCCCTTCCAGCTGTCGGGAGCCATTGCCAGGTCGAGCCCGGCGTTGAAGGTGGCAGGGCAGTCGGTGATGGTGCAGCCGGGCAATTGGCCATGCCCGTTCCAATCGCCCACGACCAGGCCCGCAAACCCCGTCCGGCCCTTCAGCACATCGGTGAGCAGCGCGCGGTTGCCGTGGTTCTTGACCCCCTGCCAGCTCGAGAAGCTGGCCATCACCGTCAGGGTCCCGGCCTCGATCGCCGGAGGATAGCCCTGAGCATGGATCGCGATCAGCCGCCGCTCCGGCATGGCCGCATTGCCCTGGTCCACTCCGCCCGCGGTGCCACCATCGGCCAGCCAGTGCTTGGCCGTCGCCGCCACCCGGTTGGCCGGGATTGGCTGCCCCGGAGTCAAATGCCCCTGAAGCCCGAGAGTCATCGCCCTGGCATAGCGCGCGACGAGCGCCGGGTCGGCCGCATAGCCCTCATAGCTGCGGCCCCAGCGCAGGTCCTGCGGCACAGCCAGGGTGGGGGCGAAGGTCCATTCGATTCCGCTGGCGGCGACCTCATCCGCGGTTGCCGCGCCGATCCGCTCGATCAAGTCCGGGTCGTTCGCCGCCCCCAGCCCGATGTTGTGCGGGAAGATCGTCGCGCCCGGCAGGTTCGAATGTCCATGGACCGCATCGACCCCGAACAGGATCGGAATGCCCTGACCGCTCTGGCGCGAAGCCGCACGGAACTCGGCGACCAGGCGGGCCCAGGTCGCACCATCGGCGCGCTCGTCGCCATAGGGTCCGGAATTCCCTCCCGCCAGGATCGAACCGAGCGGAAACTGCGCCAGATCGGCCGGAGTGATCGTGCTGATATCGGCCTGGATCATCTGGCCGACCTTCTGCTCCAGCGTCATGCGGGCCATGATGTCGGCGATCCGCGCCTCGGTCGAAGGATCGGTGAGGGCCTCGGGGCTGCGCGCGGCCGGCCATGCCGCAGGATGGACCGCGGCCGAGTCCGATACCGCTGCTCCGGCGGCCAGAGCGGGTGCAGCCAGCAGGGCCGGAGCCACAAGCAAACAGGGCCTGAACTTCATCACCACTCTCACCCATTCGTTTGTGAACGTTCTCATTCGTTCAGTGACACGGGCGCGGCGCGAAATCAAGCGTGGCGCTCAGGGATGAAGCCGAAGCGAACTTAGCAATCCCACCGCGCAGAGCGAGAGCATCGCCAGCAGTGCGAACAGACCGGGGAACCCGAAGTAGGGCACCAGCGCCAGGGTGAGCCACGGCATGACCAGCGACGGGACCGTGTTGGTCAGGTTGAACAGCCCAAGATCACGGCCGATACGGTCCGAGCGGGGCAGCACCCGCAGGGTCTGTGCCGAGTGAAGAGCCAGGAACGTGGAGGTCGCACAACCAAACAAGGCATAGGCAGCATAGGCAGTGGTCAGGCTCCGCGCGGCGGCCATCGCCAGCAGAGCGACCGAGGCGACCAGGGCGCAGACGACGAGCGGGGCGATGGGCCGGTTACGCCGATCGCCCCAGTGCCCGGCCAGCAGCGCGATTGGCGCTGCGGCCAACAGGACCAAGCTGAGCACCCGGGCCGTGCGGAATTCGTCCATGGTCGGATCGATCCGCCGCAGCCATAGGTAGAGGAACGAGAACAGCGCGGCCTCGGCGATCTGCACGGCCAGCCGGGCCAGCCACATCCGCCGCGCCAGCCGCGCCCGGGCGGCCCGTCCCGGCTGGTTCCCTGGGCCGTCGCCTTCGTCAGGGGGAACGGAGCCGGTCGCCGGGGGTCGCCGTGATGGGCCGAACAGCAGCAACGGAACCACACAGGCCGTGACCATGACCATCACCAGAACGAGCCGCTCACCGGCCGCCGCCAAGCCGGGCAAGGTCACCACGGCGCCTGCCAATCCTCCCATTCCTGGGGCGAAGGCCAGCAGCCCGCCGAGCAGGCCCTTCTGCCGGTCGGGCACCTGCTCGCCCGCCCACGCCGCCAGGGGCGCGAGCATCATGTTGAGGCCAAGCTGCCAGGTGATCACCAGAACGATGATGGTCACGAAGCTGGTGGCATGGGCCATAAGGAGCAGCAGGGCACCCGATATCCCCAGCCCGAGAGTGACCCAGCCCAGGCGATGCCCGGAACGATCGCTCAGATAGCCGAACAGGATGTTCCCCAAGCTAGCCGCCACGGCCCCGGCAAACAGGATGTAGGCCAACCACGATACCGCGATCCTGTCTCCCGCCAGGACTGTAACCTGCAACGGCAGCAGGATGGTGAGGAACGGAACATAGGCGATAGCCCCTCCGCTCCAGGCCAGGGCGTAGAGCAGCAGGGCGCGAAGCGACAGCTCGTCCGGCGCCGGCTCAACCACCCGGGACGGCTGGGCAAGCGGCGACTGACCCGCGTTCGACGAGGTCGCCGGTAATCACCGTAACCGCGGCGGACAGCCCTGCCTGGGTCTGACTGGCGATGATCAGCTCTACCGCCTTGGACGTGGTCGCCGCGATCGGCTGGTCGATGGCGGTCAGCGGCGGCTGGGTGAAGTGGACCAGCGGCGTGTTGTCGAAGCTGATCACCGACAGCGCACCGGGCACATCCAGACCGAGCCCACGGGCCACCTCCAGCGTCGCCAGGGCCATCTGGTCGTTGCTGGCGATGATCGCGGTCGGCGGCGATGCCGCGGTCAACAGATCGCGCGCGGCGCGCTCGCCCGAGGCATAGGTGAAATCGCCCGCAGCGAGCAGTCCGTCGGTGGCCAGCCCGGCCTCCGCCATCGCCGCCTGCCAGCCCGCCACCCGCCAGCCGCTGAGGTTGTATTCCGGAGATCCGGCAATGAAGCCGATGCGGCGATGCCCGTGGTCGATCAGATAGGCTGTCGCGCGGCGTGCCGAACCCTCGTCATCCATCGACAGCGGGATGCCGCTGCCGGTCTCCTGCGAACCGATGCGGGCGAACGGTATGTTCTGGCGCGCCAGAAGCCTGACGAGCTGCGGATTGTCGGAGTGCGGCGGAGTCAGGATGATCCCGTCGGGTTGCAGCGCGGCAATGGCCGAGAGCAGCTCGCGCTCGACATGATCGCTGTGGGTGTCGACCAGTTCGAAGATCATGCGATAGCCGTGTTCAGCGCACTTGAGCATGCCGCCGAGCAGCATCTGGTCGACCCAGTCGGTGCCCTGCCGCGCCTGCCAGTCGGCAATGGTCCGTTCGCGATCGTTGAGCGCGAGGATGAGGTAGGAGCGCGATCCGCTCATCCGCTGGGCCGCGATCGAGGGTACGTAGCCCAGCCGGTCAATCGACGCCTGAACCCGACGCTTCATGTCGGGGCTGACATTGGGCTCGTTGTTGATCACCCGGCTGACGGTTTGCAGGGAAACGCCCGCATCGGCCGCGACATGCTTGATCGTCACCGCTTGTCGGCGTCGTGCCATGGACTAGTGACCCTTACCGCTTACCCGTTCCTCCGCCCGCTTACCGGGTGAATCACCCTTTTGCCAGACGCGAACCCAATCGATTCCGAGTCGCTTGGGAAAGCCGGCGGGATCGACCCCACCCAGGTTCCGACCCTCGGCCAGACGCCCCCCAACGGCCAGGTTGAGGATCAGGTGGAACGGCTGGTCGAAGGGCGCACCGGGCGCATTCGAACCGCTGCTCCACCATTCGCCGGCCGAACGTTCGGAATAGGTGCGGCCGTCGATCTGCCACGTGATCCGGTCGGCCGCCCATTCGATCGCAAAGGTGTGGAACCCGTCGAGCACTTCGGACGCATGGACCGTGGTGCTGGCCTGGGCATTGCCGGGCCAGGGTTTGCCGAAATGGAGCGTGCCCAGAATACGATCTTCGCGCCCCTTGGCGCAATCGGCACAGGGCACGCCCAGGTTGACCGCCTCCAGCAGGTCGATCTCGCCCGATGCTGCCCAGGGACCATAGCCGTCGCGCTCCGGGAGGAGCCAGATCGCCGGCCACAGCCCCTGCCCCTGGGGCAGTCGGGCGCGAACCTCGATCCGACCGAAGCACCAAGCCGCCTTGCCGCGGGTGGTGAGCCGCGCCGAGGTGAATTCGCGGGTTACCGTCGCCGCCGGATCGACCGCATCCCGTCGTTGCCGCCGGGGCAGCGCCGGACCGTTGGCGATCTGGCGGCGCGCGGTGATCACCAGGTGGCCCTCCTCGATCCGCGCGTTGTCACGACTGGCGGTGTAGCACTGCCGCTCGTCGTTGCCCCCGCCCCAGCAATCGTCCTCGAACCCCCAATGGGCAGGATCGATCCGCTCACCGTCAAACTCGTCGGACCAGACCAGCCGCCAGTCCGCCGTCTCGGCCGGTGCCGGCACCGCGCCGCACAGCAGCGCCACGCCGGCCGCCAGTGCGGGCCACGGCCAAGTCTGCGGGCTCATGCCGCAACAGCATCCCGCGCCCCGCAGTACTGGGCGACATATTCGTGGTGCCGCGGCAGGCTGGCCACGGTCCGCTCGACACTTTCGCGCAGCCCGTGGAGCAAATGGTCAAGTTCCGCGTCGCTGAGCTTGGTGGCCACCGGATGGTAGGCCCGGGGCATGATCCCCTGCCCCAGCATGACCTGGACCCAGCTGTTCTCGGCAAACAACTCCTCGTTCTTGCGGAACACCCGGCCGGTCTCGCGGAACAGCTCGATCTTGTGCGACAGGCTGTCGGGGATCGCCATGCCGGCGCACTGCCGCCAGAACGGGCTGTCACGGCGTTCGGTGGCCTTGTAATGCAGGACCAGGAAATCGCGGATCTGGACCATGTCGGTGAGCTGCTGCTCGTTGAACTCGGCCACGTCGCGAGGGCTGACCTCACTCATCGGCATCATCCGGATCAGGCGGAGGATGGCGCGCTGGATCAGGTGGATGCTGGTCGATTCCAGCGGTTCCATGAACCCGCCGGACAGGCCCACCGCAATGCAGTTGCGATACCACTGCTGACGCCGCGCTCCGGTGACGAACCGGATGAAGTTGGGCTCGGTCAGCCGCTGGCCCTCGATCGTGCCGAGCAGCCGCTCCAGCGCGGCGTCGCGGTCAAGGTAGCGGCTGCAATAGACGATGCCATTGCCTTGGCGATGCTGCAGCGGAATGCGCCACTGCCAGCCCGCGTCATGGGCGATGGCGCGGGTATAGGGCACCGGCGGGCGGACGCTCTCGGTCTGCACGGCGATGGCGGAATCGCAGGGCAGGTAATGCGACCAGTCATCGTAGCCGGCATGGAGCGCACCCTCGATGAGCAGGGCGCGGAAGCCCGTGCAATCGACGAACAGGTCGCCCGCCAGGCGCTCACCCGATTCCAGCCGCAGAGCGGCAATGTTGCCGGTCTGCCCGTCCAGCTCGACCTCGGCAATCTTGCCCTCGACCCGGCGGGCGCCATCGGCCTCGGCCAGCCGGCGCAGGTAGGCGGCATAGAGCGAGGAATCGAGCTGGTAGGCATAGTTCATGCGATTGTCGGGCAGGTGCGCGAAACGGCCGGCGTGGGCTGCCTTGAGCTCAAGGCAGTAGTCGTCGAAGCTCCAGTCGTGCCCTTTGGTCAGGCCATGCAGCCAGAAGTGCTGGAACCCGGCGGTCCAGTGATCGCGCCCGGTCAGGCCGAACGAATGGAAATAGCTTTCCCCATCGACCTTCCAGTTCTCGAACTCGATCCCCAGCTTGAAGGTCGCCTGGGTCGCGCGCATGAACTCGGCCTCGCCGATCCCGAGCAGGCGGTTGTAATTGACCAGCGGCGGGATCGTGCTCTCGCCCACTCCGATGGTGCCGATCGCATCGGATTCGACCAGGGTCAGCTCGATCGCCCCGCCCAGCGTGCGGGCGAGCGCTGCGGCGGTCATCCAGCCGGCGGTGCCGCCACCGGCGATCACGATCCGGCGCCTGGAATAGGTCTGGGTCATCGGCTGAGGGTCCTGAGCAGGAAGGATCGAAGGCGTCCGGCGGTCTCGGCCGTCAGCGGGTCGAGCACGCCGCGTCCGCCGGCGGGAATATGGTCGGTGACGGCGGGGCCGTGATCGAACACGTAATGATCGAACAACTGGCGCCACAGCATCCGTTCACGCGGCGGCAGGTCACGGATGGCGAGTATGGCATGGTTCAGCGCGTCCTGCGGCTGACCAAGATAGCGCGGGGTATCGCGCCACCAGTAGTTGAGCAGGATGTTGAACGGGGCCAGCCCCTCGACATGGTGCCACCACATCGAGGGCACGAACAGCACATCCCCCGGTTCGAGTTCAGCGACCTGTGCCGTGGCGAGGGCATCGGCAAAGCGGGGATGGGCCGCGAAATCCGGGGCATGGAAATCGACCATGCTGACCGCCCGTCCCGCCGGGGTGTTGTCGATCGGGCCGAGATAGAGATTGGCGTACTGATCGGGCGGGAAGAGGGTGAAGCGGCGGCGGCCGGCGACGCAACAGGCCAGGTTGTCGGGAAAGTCGTTGTGCGCGGCAATCCGGGTGGGCGTGCCGATCCACAGGCTGACCAGAGGTTCGCGAGAGCCCAGATCGATCCGGTTCTCGCGGTCAACGTCCCGGAAATGGGTCGGTACGTCGATCGAGGCGAGATAGATCGTCGGCGGATCGGCCCGCCCCGCATTGGCGTCGATCCCGGCGAAGATATCGGCCAGGCGCCCCCGGGCCATGCGGAAGTTCATGTCCATCGCATCGTCGTAGAACAGCCGCCCGTCGTGCCCCGGCCCGCCGATCGAGACTGCGAAGGGGACCTCGTGCGCCCGCTCGACCAGGTAACGCCGCACCTCGTGGTCGGAGCGGCGCGCGGCCTGGACCAGCGGCCAGTCCGCCACCAGCCCGCGCATCAGGAAGGGCGCATCCGCCCCGCGAAGCAGCCGGTCGAGTGCGGCACCCGCCACTGCCGGGCGCTCCACCACGCGCGGCAGGTCGGCGAGCGCCGGTGGTGCCACCTCAGCGCGCACGGATCCGGGCGTTCCGACGGGCAACAAGGCCCGCGAACTGCGACAGCGAGGCCATCGCCAGATGAATGCGAAGCAGATCGCCGGTGGCGTGGAGCTCCTGCAGCGCGGGGCCGGCCAGGGCGGCGAGGCGGACCTCGTCGATCGTGTGGAAGCCGACCAGACTGTGCTGCGAGCCATCGTCCAGCGCGACCTCGAGCGAGAAAGGCTCAAGCAGGTCGTGCCTCTCAAGGGCAGCGAAGAAGCTCACCCCTTCGCGATGGGCATGGTCAAGATCGCCCAGCATCTCGGCAATCGCCTCGACGTGGGGAGTCGGGCGCCCTTCATCGTCGAACAGGCGGGTGCCCTCGCCGCCAGTGGCCACGCGCGCGTGGCCCATGTCGATGTGGACCTGCCCTTCACCCCCGCCAGGCCCCGGTCGGCCAACCAGGAAGGGCTGGATCGACATGGCGAGCGGGCGGTAGGGGGCGTCCCAGTGCTCACCCTCGAGGAACAGGTTCTCGCCCGGCTCGAAGCCGAACAGGGCCAGGGCAGAGAACTGGCCAGTTGCCAGGTCGCGCCGGAAAACGATCGGGAAATGGGCCTGCACCCGGCGGAACTCCGCGGGAACGGTCAGGCAGGCCATCGTGTCATCGCCGTACTGCGCGCCGGGCCCGGTGTGGACCCGCAGGGTTCCATGGTCGACCGGGTTGAGGATCTGGTGCTGGCTCATGACGGGATGGACTCGTGTTGCGGGAAACGGGTCGGCGCGGCAGCGGCCAACGCGTCGAGATACCCGCGGGTATCGGGGAGAGCCGCGCTGAGCGCGCGCGCGCGGCCGGCGACATCCCGCAGGGCAGCAGCTCCGGCGGCGGCGGAACCAACCGCGGGAACCGGCACGGGAAATCCCATGCCATACAGCACATACTGATGGCTGGCCGCCGGGAACAGCTCGTCGATCTGGGGGAAATCCCAGGTCGAGGGCGGCTGTTCGCGCCATAGGGCCAGACATTCGGCCAGACGCGGAGGAATGGACCCGGCCGCACGCTGGGCCTGCCAGTAGGGTTCGGGCCGACGGCTGAGCAGATAATGCAGCTTGAGGAATTCGACGATGCGGTCCCAGCGGTAGCGGAACAGCGCATTGAACCGGTCCGCGTGGATCGGCAGACTGTCACGGCTCCGCGGGAAATTCTCGGCGAGCGCCTTCAGCGACAACTCGATCATGACGATCGCCGAGGCCTCGAGCGGTTCGATGAACCCGGCCGACAAACCCACGGCCAGGCAATTGCCCGACCAGAAATGCTCGCGGTGGCCCGTCGCGAAAGTCAGCCGGCGAGGCGAGAGGCTGGCGGGATCGGCCCCCGGCACCCTTTGCCCCACGTAATCGCGCAGAATCGCATCGGCCCGATCGTCCGACAGAAAGCGCGAACTGTAGACGCAACCGATCCCGCGCCGTCCGGGTAGCCCGATGTCCCATAACCAACCCGCCTCGTGCGCGGTGCCGATCGTTTGCGCAGCGATCGGCGAATCCGGCGCGACAGGTACCTGGGCCGCCAGCGCCCGATCGTTGAGCGATTCGCCACTGCGATCGACCCAGCGCGAGCGACAATGGCCATCGATCAGGATCGCAGCCTGGCCCGAACAGTCGAGGAACAGGTCGCCCGGAAGCGCAGCGCGGTTGTGCAGCTCCAGCGCCGCGATGCCGCCGCGGTCGTCCGCGACGACCCCGGTCACCCGCGCTTCGACGTGACGCACGCCCAGCCGCCCCGTGGCGTGGCGCGCCAGCAGCGCTGCGAACTTCGCGGCATCGAGGTGGTAACCGTAGTTCAGCGCCCCGCCATAGTCGGGCATGGCGCGTTGTCGCGGCGCCAGGTTGGCCGCGCAGACCGCGTGCTGGGCCGTCATAGCGGCGGCGAACGGCTGCCGGGGTCCATTCGCCTGCCAGGCGGCGAGCAGATCCCGCATGTCACCCGGCGGGGGCGCGGTGAAGGGGTGGAGATAGCTGTCGCCCGCAGACCCATCGACCCAGCCATCGAACCGCGACCCCTGTTTGAACGCCGCATCGCATTCGCGCAGGAATTCTGGCTCGGGAATCCCGATCATGGCCAGCGTCTGGCGCATGGTTGGCCAGGTCCCCTCGCCCACCCCGATAGTGGGAATATCGGCCGCTTCGACCAGCGTTACGGTAAGGGTGGGCAGGCGCGCGGCGATCAGGCAGGCGGATAGCCAGCCGGCAGTCCCGCCGCCGACAATCACGACCTGTTGCACCGCACCGTTCATGATGCCCGGACCATAGCCGACTGCCGGATCAAGCAAGCAGGAAAAAGAGCCGCGCCCGGCCGGGCGCGGCTCCTTCCGGGAAAGAACCGGACCGTCGCGTCACCCCCCGGTCAGAAGGTGTAGCGGACACCGGCGGCGTAGCGCGCATAACCAGGGGCCGCGAAGAATACGGTCTGATCGTTGCGCATGTGCCCGCGTCGGTCGGCATTGGTGATGTTGATGCCCTCGGCGAAGACCGTGATGCCTTTGCGCACCTCGTAGCTCGCGCTGACATCGAACTGGCCGTAGGATTCCACGTAGTAGGGATCGAAGCCGTAGCCCGAGAGGAACCCAGCGCGCCAGTTGTAGGCAATACGGCCCTGCAGCCCGTTCTTGTCATAGTAGAGCACCGCATTGGCACTGTCGCTCGCCCCGTTCACCGCGAACTGCGATACGGTGTAGCGCTGCGTGTTGTCGAACTTGGTGTCGCTCTTGACCACCGTGTAGTTCAGGATCGTGCCGAAGCCCGTGTCCCACAGCCGGTGCTGCAGCGCGAACTCCCAGCCCCACAGGTTGGCCTGCTGGTTGCTGTTGGTGGGCTGGGTGATGATGAAGTTGACGAGCGGATCGGTCGACTGGCCGATGATCCCGTTGGTTGCCGCATCGAAGCTGGAGGGATACCTTGCCGCGATGTAGGCCACGATCTGGGCCGCCGTGGCGTTGGCCCCAAGCGCCGCGCGAGCTTCCGCCGCCCGAGGACCGGCGGCGGCGTTCGTCAGACCGAACGCAGGTGTATTGACCTGGGTCTGGCTGATGAAGTTGCGCACGTTCTTGCGGAAGAAACCGACCGAGATGTAGCTGTCGCGGCTGTAGTACCACTCGGCCGACAGATCGATGTTCTTCGACTTGTAGGGCACCAGGCCAGGGTTGCCGCTGGCGCCGGTGCTGCCGCCGATGCGGATCGGCGAATCCAGCGTGGTGCCGCCCTGCATGCTGCCGTAATCGGGCCGGGTGATCGTGTGGCTGTAGGACGCCCGCAGCTTCACATTGCTGAACGGCGCCAGATCGAAGTCCACTGCCGGCAGCCAGTTCTCGTACTGACCCTTGAGCGTGGCGAAGGCCGAATTTGCCCCGTAGATGATCGCCGTCTCGTTGCCACCAGTCCAGACCGTGCGGTTTGGAATGGGGACCAGGGCCGAGGAGTCGACCTTGGTTTTCTCATAGCGCAGGCCCAGCCGCAGGTGGCCCTTGGTTCCACCCAGGTCAAACGTGTGCGTGCTTTGCAGATAGGGTGCCCAGGTCCGCTCGTGGACCGTGCGGTCCGCGGTGAACTTGGCCAGGCAGGTTCCGGGAGCCTGCGAGGCGCTGCAGATTCCGATCTGCTTGTCCAGCAGGGTGATCAGCCCGGTCGTATCGATCTTGAAGTAGCTGGGGATGATCCCGGTGCCGTTCGATCCGTTCATCCCGGCCAGGTCGTTGGGCAGGTCGGTCTGGGTGTAGAGGCTGTCGGGCGTCTGCGCCGCGGTCAGGGTCCCGCCCCAGGTGTCGTTCTGGATCACGCCGAAGGCCGAGCGGACCCGGTTGTCGGTCATGGTCACGCCGAAGTCGAGACTGTCGATGAACGAGGCATCGAAGTCATAGCCGCCGCGCAGCGAAACCTCGTTGATCTCGTCACGCATGTAGGCGTTGCGGAAGGCATTGCCCGCCGGACGGATGTTGGCGGCGGTGATTTCCGATCCCGGATACATGCTGACCGAGATGACCGGCATGGGCGTCGTGAAATCGACCTTCTGGCTCTTCACGCCGAAGATCGCGCTGCCCACCGCGATGCCGCTACCATAGGGCAGGGTCGGCTTGCTTTCGGCCGTGGAATGGTGCGCGTCCAGCACCAGGCGCAGGCCGCCCGGGCCATCCCACTTGAGGTTGCCGCCGAGCGACCGGTTGATCGAGCGGTTGGCCGCGACCGCACCTGTGATCGCCAGGTCCTTCCCCTCGCCCGCGCCGAAGGCTTCGGCATAGAAGTTGGGACCGGCCGCCGGACCATTGGTCCAGCTGCTGGAGGTGTTGTTGTGGTTGAACCAGACGCCGATGCTGTTTGTGCGCGCGTCGATGGTGTTCTGCGACAGGGTGTAGTCGATCGTCGCTTCCAGCGTGTCGGTCGGCCGGACCTGTAACACCAGTTGCCCGTTGATGCGCTTGCGATCGAAGGTGGTGAAATCGTAGCCGGCGTTCTGGGTGACCTGGTAAACGGTGTTCGGGCCCGGACGGTTCTGGGTCTGGGCGAAGTTGCCGCGCCAGTCGTTCGCGTCGACCGGGAGCGAACCCCAGTTGTTTTCATTGCCCAGGTAACCCTCGCGCCAACCGGCGTTGAACTGGGCCTGGCTGGCCTTGCGATCCTGGTATGAACCGCTGATCAGGATGCCGATGCGGTTGTCGGCGAAGGTGTCGCTGATGATTCCCGAGATTTCGGGAGCCACCTTGCTGCCCTCGAACCGCGACGTGTCATAGAGCCCCTTGATCCCGATGCTACCCTTGAATCCCGGACGGTCGAGCGGCCGGGCGGTCTTGATGTTGAGCACCGAGCCGATGCCACCCGTCGCCAGGGTGGCGCGCCCGGACTTGTAGACCTCCACCCCGGCAATGCCTTCCGAAGCGAGGTTGGCGAAATCGAAGCTGCGCGATGCCGGCGCGCCGCTGCTGCCGCCCAGGCTGGAGGCGGGCATCTGACGGCCATTGAGCAGGACAAGGTTGAAGTCGGGCCCGAAGCCGCGGACCGTGACGGTTGAACCTTCACCGTTGTTGCGATCGATCGACACGCCGGTAATGCGCTGCAGCGATTCCGCCAGGTTGGTGTCGGGGAACTTGCCGATGTCCTCGGCGCTGATCGAATCGAGCACACCAACCGTTTCGCGCTTGAGGTCGATCGCCTGGCGGAGGCTCGCGCGGATGCCGGTCACCACGATCGCATCTTCAGGGTCAGCCGCTGTAGCCGGAGCAACAGCCTCCTGGGCCGCGACACTGCCGCTGCCAAGGCTGAGCGCGGCGATTGATGCTCCCATCATAAGCCGTGCGAACGCGAGCTTGCGCGGTTCAGTCATTCCGTTCCTCTCCCCTCTACCCGGCGCTCACGCATGCTGCGGCACCGATTGTGAACGTTCACTATATGAGAACGTTCACGGGGTCAATCGGATTGTTGCGGTTGACGGCCCGGTTTGCCCAATCCCACTCGACTGACCCCGGAGTTGCGTGCGACTTGGCAGCCCCAGAGCCCTTTGTCAGAATTCGGTCTGATGAACCGGGACAAATGGTCGCGATCGCCATCGCTCCAGCATCAGGCACCAAGCCGCTTCGCCACCTGAACGGAGCCGCGTTCTGCAGGTGGATTTTTCTTCCGAGGACCCGTATGGCCAGAAAGCTCCGGAATACCGGGATTTTCCACCCGGACTCCAGACTAGATGGTCCAGTTTTGGACAGGAGGATGGAGCGGGTAGCGGGAATCGAACCCGCATAGCCAGCTTGGAAGGCTGGAGCTTTACCACTAAGCTATACCCGCAGGCACCGGAGTGCAGGCGAGTGCGCTTGCCACTGCGGACGGGGTGTCGTCAAGTCGATCTGCTGCGCGGTGGGTGCGCGGTGCGGTCAGTGGCCGGGAAAGGCCATCAGTGCGGCGACGGTGACACCGGCATCGGCCAGGCGGGCGGCGCCGCCCAGGTCCGGCAGGTCGATGACGAACAGCGCGTGATCCACCCGGGCGCCCGCCTGGCGGAGCAGCGCCGTGGCGGCGAGGGCGGTTCCGCCGGTGGCAATCAGATCATCGATGATCACCACCCGCTGGCCGGGCGAAACGGCGCCCGGATCGATCTCCAGCCGGTCCTGCCCGTATTCCAGGGCATAGTCGATCCCCAGGGTCGGGACCGGAAGCTTGCCCGGCTTGCGCACCGGGACGAAGGGCAGGGCGAGCCGCGCGGCGACAGCGGCCCCGAAGATGAAGCCGCGCGCCTCCATCCCGGCGACGGCCTCGGCGCCAGCCGCCTGGGCGCGGTCGGCCAGGTGGCGCACGCTGTGGGCGAAACCGGCGCCGTGGCCAATCAGGGTGGTGATGTCGCGGAACAGGATGCCGGGCTGGGGGAAATCCGGGATCGTCCGGACCAGCGGCTTCAGCTCATCGGGGCTCAACGCGTTCCTCCCCTGTGTTTGCTCCAAGCGAAAGGCCCTCCGCATCGGGGATGCGGAGGGCCATTTCCCTGGCAGTGGCCGTCAGGATCAGTGACCCTTCTTGCCCGCCCAGATGTTGCGGTAGGCCATATAGGCCAGGGTGGTGGCGAAGAGCAGGAAGCCCAGCACCGCCCAGCCGGTCTGCTTGCGCTTGTCGAGCTTGGGCTCGGCGGTCCAGGTCAGGAACGCCGACACGTCCTGCGCCATCTGGTCAACCGTGGCCTTGGTCCCATCGGTATAGGTCACCTGGTCATCCGAGGCGATCGGAGCCGGCATCGCGATGTTCAGGTTGGCGAAGTAGGGGTTGAAGTAAAGGCCATCCGGCGTCTTGGCATCGGGGAACAGCTTGAGCAGTTCCTGGCCCTTCTCGTTCTTGTAGCCTTCCTGTTCGGCATAGCCGGTCAGCAGCGAGGCGACATAGGCGGCGCCGCCGTGACGGGCCTTGGTGATCAGCGAGAGGTCCGGCGGATTGCCCTGGCCGGCATAGACGACCGGCGGGAAGTGGTCGGTGGGCAGGCCGTCGCGGGTGTTCACCTCACCCGTGGCCGGGTTGTAGACCGGGATCTGGAAGCCCTTGGCGACCGCCTTCACCTCGTCGTCGTTGTAGCCGATCGCCTTCAGGTCACGGAAAGCGACCTGCTTGAGCGCGTGACAGGCGGCACAGACTTCCTTGTAGACCTTGAAGCCACGCTGCAGCTGCTGCTTGTCGAAGGTGCCGAAGGCGCTGTCCGACGAGAAGCTGTAGTGCTTCGGGTGCTGGTGGAACAGAGCCTCGGCCGTCGCGGCCGGCGGCTCCTTGATGAACGAGGCGGCGCCGTTGCCGAAGGACCACAGCAGGGCGAGCGAGAAGAACGCCCCGACGAGGATCGAGATGATGCGGATCATGGGTCTGTCTCTTTCCGTCTCGCTGCGGCTCAGTGCGCCGCCGCCGGGGCGAGCGTGGCCGATTCATCCTTGCCGAGGACGGCTTCGGTGATCGAGAACGGCAGCGCTTCGGGCCGCTCGATCGCCGAGACGATCGGCAGGATGATCAGGAAGTGGGCGAAGTAATAGATCGACGCGATCTGGCTGATCATCACGTAGGGTTCGGCCGCCGGCGCACCGCCGCAATAGCCGAGCACCAGCACGTCGATCACCAGCGCCAGGTAGAACTTCTTGAACACCGGGCGGAAATGGCCGGAACGAACCGGCGAGCGATCGAGCCAGGGCAGGAAGAACCACACCAGGATCGCGCTGAACATGGCGAGCACGCCCATCAGCTTGGCCGGAATGATGAAGAAGTCCGAGGTGAAGGCGCGCAGGATCGCGTAGAACGGCCAGAAGTACCATTCGGGCACGATGTGCGCCGGGGTGCTCATCGCGTTGGCCGGGATGTAGTTGTCCGGGTGGCCGAGCGCGTTGGGGAAGAAGAACAGCATCGTGCAGTAGCCGAGCAGGAACACGCCCAGCCCGAACCCGTCCTTCGCCGTGTAGTACGGGTGGAACGGCACGGTGTCGCTCTCGGTCTTCACCTCGACCCCGGTCGGGTTCGACGAACCCGGGATGTGCAACGCCCAGATGTGCAGGATCACGACCGCGGCGATCACGAAGGGCAGGAGGAAGTGCAGCGAGAAGAAGCGGTTCAGCGCGGCATTGTCCGGCGCATAGCCGCCGAGCAGCCAGATCTGGATCGGCTCGCCGACCAGCGGGATCGCGCCGAACAGGCCGGTGATCACCTTGGCGCCCCAGAACGACATCTGGCCCCAGGGCAGCACGTAGCCCATGAAGGCAGTGGCCATCATCAGCAGAAAGATGACCACGCCGAGCAGCCAGATCATCTCGCGCGGGGCCTTGTACGAGCCGTAGAAGAAGCCGCGGAAGATGTGGGCATAGACCACCACGAAGAAGGCCGAGGCCCCGTTGGCGTGAGCGTAGCGCAGCATCCAGCCCCAGTTCACGTCGCGCATGATGTGCTCGACCGAATTGAAGGCGACATCGGCATTGGCCGCATAGTGCATCGCCAGGATCACCCCGGTGACGATCTGCAGCATCAGGCAGAAGCCGGCGAGCACGCCGAAGTTCCACGCATAGTTGAGGTTGCGCGGCACCGGATAGCCCGCACCGACCGCGTTGTAGACGAAGCGCGGCAGCGGCAGCTTTTCGTCAAGCCACTGCGTCAGCGCATTGGCAGGCTTGTATTCGTTGGCCCAGGGGAAGCTCATGGTGGTGACCTCAGCCGATCTTGACGATGGTGTCGGAGGTGAATGCGTACTCCGGAACCTGAAGGTTCTTCGGAGCCGGACCCTTGCGGATGCGCGCGGCCGTATCATAGGACGAGCCATGGCAGGGGCAGAAGTAGCCGCCGAACTCGCCCTTCACCTCGCCCTCGCCGGCACCCAGCGGCACGCAGCCGAGGTGGGTGCAGACGCCCATGGTGATCAGCCAGTTTTCCTTGCCTTCCTTGGTCCGCTGCTTGAGCGTCTCGGGATCGCGCAGGCTGGCGACGTCGACCTTGTTGGCGGCCTCGACCTCGGCCGGGGTCAGGTTGCGGATGAACACCGGCTGCTTGCGGAACATGCCCTTGATCGCCTGGCCGGGCGCGATCGCGCTGACGTCGATCTCGGTCGAGCTTTCGGCCAGCACGTCGGCCGAGGGGGCCATCTGGCTGACCAGCGGCAGCAGCGTGATGACACCGCCGACGCCGGCGGCACTGACCGCGGCAATGTTGATGAAGTCGCGCCGACGCACCCCTTCCCCTTCGGGAAGTACGGCTTCAGTGCCCGCATGATCTGACATGGTTGACCTTGCCCTGCTCTAGCGGCCCGCTCCGGCTGGTGCCGGGCCGGGCCCGTCGAAGTATTCGGTCGATGTTCCGGGTGACCGCAGACGGCGCGATTGCGCCTTTTTCAGCCGTTCCCGGTCCGACTTGGCCGGCCTGATAGACGCGAAACCAAGCCCTGCCAACCGCATTTTTACCGGCCCCGCATAGGCCTCTTGGTGCCGCGAGGGGAGTGTCCTTCAGGGCAGGGCAATCGCGGAAATCTGCCGGCCATAGGCGGGTTCGCCGCGGTGCGTGGCGCGGCGGAACGAGAAGAACCGCGACTCCTGGGCATAGGTGTCCTCCCCGAGCCGCTCGACCCGACCCACCCCGGCCGCGGCCAGGCGGTGGGCGACATAGCCTTCCAGATCGAACTGGGCATGGTCGGGGCGGCCGGGCGCGAAGAACCGTCCGTTGGCGGGATCGGCAGCCAGGAAGCGGGCCTCGAATCCGGCGTCGACCTCGTAACTGGCCATGGCGATGCACGGCCCGACCGCGGCGACGATCGCTTCGCGCCGGGCGCCCAGGGCCTCCATCGCCATGACGGTGGCATCGGTCACCCCGCCGAACGCCCCCTTCCACCCGGCATGGGCCGCACCGATCACTCCGGCGGTCCGGTCGGCAAGCAGCACCGGCGCGCAATCGGCGGTGACCACACCCAGCAGCAGGCCGGGCCGGTCCGTCACCAGGGCATCGGCCTCGGGCCGGGCGTCGTCGGGCCAGGGTTCGCCCACGGTGACGCATTCGGCCGAGTGGACCTGGTAGACCGTGACCAGCCGCGCCGTCGGCGCGATCGCCGCGGCCGCGCGCTGGCGGTTGGCGCGGACCGTGTCGGGATCGTCACCCGCGCCAAGGCCGACGTTCAGCCCCGCGACCGGCCCGCCGGAGAGGCCCCCGGCCCGTCCGAGGAAGCCGTGCGGCCAATCGCCGAACACGGCGGCCCGCAGGACCTCCACCTCAGCCAAGGCTGCGGCTGACCTGTTCGTAGGTGTCGCGCGAGAGGCGGGGCGCGGCGAGGATCCGCTCGAGCTCGGCGCGCATCAGGGCGGCCCGGCCCGGGTCGATCCGCCGCCAGCGACCCAGCGGGGGCACGAAGCGCGCGGCGGTCTGGGCATTGAGCGGATCGAGCGCGAGGATCAGGTCGGCGATGATCCGGTATCCGGATCCGTCGGCGGCGTGGAACGCCCCGGCATTGGCGGCGAAGGCCATGTAGAGCGAGCGCACCCGGTTGGGATTGGTCAGCGTCATGTCGGGATGCCCCGCAAGGGCGCGGACATGATCAAGCGCCGCAGGGTGGAGCGAGCCCGCCTGGAGCGAGAACCACTTGTCGATGACCAGGGCATCGGCGGCATAGCGGGCGTGGAAATCGGCCAGCTTCTGCGCCCGCAGCGGGGTGTCGAGCCCGCACAGCACCATCATCGCGCCCTGCCGGTCGGTCATGTTGTCGGCCGCATCGTACTGCGCCGCGGCCCGGCGCGCCGCCTCCTCGGGTCGCCCGGCGGCCAGGTAGACCAGGGCCTGGGTCTTGACCTTGCGCGCGCCGCGGGCCGCAGCGTCGAGCGAATAGGGCACCAGGATCGCCCGATCGTGGAGGGCGAGGAAACGGTCGGCCAGGCGGTCGGCCAGCCAGGCCTTCAGCGCCTCGCGCTCGCGGCGGATCGACACCGGATCGGCGGCGGCGACCTGTTCGGCCAGATAGCTTTCGGCGGGCAGGATCAGCAGCTCGCCGCGCATCAGATCGTCCAGCGCGGGATCGTCGAGCACGGCGGCCAGCGCCCCGCCGATCGCCTCGCGCCCGGCCTGGCGCCCGGCCGCGTCGAGCGTGCCATCGATCGCGCCGGTCAGGTGGCCGACGATCAGCCGTTGCAGCGCCTCGTAGCGGGCGAAGGGATCGTCATCGTGGGCGGCAAGGAACACCAGATCGGCGTCCGACTGCCCGGCATCCAGCGCCACCGGGGCCGAAAAGCCGCGGTTGATCGACAGGACCGGCGGCTGCGCATGGCCGGGAAAATCGAACCGCGCCTCGGCCGTGTCGAGCACGACCAGGTGTTCGCCGGCGTGGCGCCCGGTGGCGCGGTCCAGCAGGGCGATGCGCAGCGGGATCGGCATCGGCTGCTTGCTCGGCTGGTCCGGCGTGGCCGGGACCTGCTGGGCCAGGTGCAGCGTGGCGGTATCGCCGGCATGATCGAGCCGGGCCGTGACCCTGGGGGTGCCCGCCTGGCTGTACCACAGGCGGAACTGGGTCAGGTCGAGCCCGGCCCCCTCCTCGATCGCGCGGATGAAGTCCTCGCAGGTTGCGGCCTCGCCGTCGTGGCGGGCGAAGTAGAGGTCGCAGCCCGCGCGGAACCGCTCGGGACCGGCCAGGGTGCGCATCATGCGGATCACCTCGGCCCCCTTGTTGTAGACCGTGGCGGTGTAGAAGTTGGAGATCTCCTGGTACGAATCCGGCCGGATCGGATGGGCCAGCGGGCCCGAATCCTCGGGGAACTGGGCCGCGCGCAGCACCCGCACATCCTCGATCCGCTTGACCGGCTCGGACCCCATCGCGGCGCTGAAAAGCTGGTCGCGCAGCACGGTGAAGCCTTCCTTCAGGCTCAGTTGGAACCAGTCGCGGCAGGTCACGCGGTTGCCCGACCAGTTGTGGAAGTATTCGTGCCCGATCACCCCCTCGACCGCGTCATAGTCGCCGTCGGTGGCCGTTTCCGGATCGGCCAGGACATAGCGGGTGTTGAAGACGTTGAGCCCCTTGTTCTCCATCGCCCCCATGTTGAAATCGGACACGGCGACGATGTTGAACAGATCCAGATCGTATTCCCGCCCGAAGGCTTCCTCGTCCCAGCGCATCGACTGGATCAGGCTGCGCATGGCGTGGGCGGTGCGCCCCTCGTCCCCCGGGCGCACCCAGATCGCCAGCTCGACCGCGCGGCCCGACATCGTGGTGAAGCGGTCCCGGGTGGCCACGAGATCGCCGGCGACCAGCGCGAACAGGTAGGACGGCTTGGGCCAGGGATCGTGCCATTCGGCCCAGTGGGTGCCATCGCCATGGTCCCCGGTGGCGATGCAGTTGCCGTTTGCCAGCAGCACCGGGAAGCGGGCCTTGTCCCCGCTCAGCCGGACCCGGTAGACCGACAGCACGTCGGGCCGGTCCGGATGGAAGGTGATGCGGCGGAAGCCTTCGGCCTCGCACTGGGTGCAGAGCATCCCGCCCGAGGCATAGAGGCCCATCAGCTGGCTGTTGGCCGCCGGGTTGATCGCGGTCTCGATCCCGATCCGGTGTTCGGCGCCCGGCAGGTCGATCACCAGGTCGGCCCCGTCCATCCGCCACGCGTTGCTGGGCAGGCCATCGACCGTCACCGCCCGGGCGGCGATCCCGTCCCCCGCAAGGCGGAGCGGCGCGCGGTCGATGGCGGGGTTGCGGCGCACGGTCAGCTCGGCCCGGACCGTGGTCGCGTCGAGACCCAGCGCAAAGTCCAGCGCCACCTCGGGGACCAGCCAGGCCGGGGGGCGATAGTCGGCCCGGCGAATCACCGGCGGAGGGGTCGGCGCCGTCTCGGCATTGGCGGTCGGGGGGGGAGCGGTGTCGGGCAAGAGATCCATGACCGCCTTCTTAGTGCCTGCTTGCCCGAATGCCAGCCGTGCCCCTATGGAAAGTTACGATGCGGCGTCTGTTCATCTTCGGGCTGGGCTATTCGGCCGGCGTGATCGCCGATCGCTTCACCGCGCAGGGGTGGGAGGTGATGTCCACCGGGCGCCACGGCACGCTGGGCTTCGACGACGAGGGCACCGTGCGCGCCGCGCTGGCCGATGCCGCTGCGGTCCTGTCCTCCGTCCCGCCCGGGGGCGAGGGGCTGGACCCCGTGCTGGACCGCTATGGCGATGCCCTGGCCGGGCGCTGGCTGGGCTATCTGTCCTCCACCGGGGTCTATGGCGACGCGGGCGGGGCCTGGGTCGATGAAAGCGCGCCCACCGGCACCGGCCGGCGCAGCGCCCGCGCCGAATGCGATGCCGCCTGGCTGGCGCGCGGGGCCCGGGTGTTCCGCCTGCCCGGGATCTATGGCCCGGGACGATCTCCGTTTGACCGGCTGCGTGCCGGCCAGGCCCACCGGATCGACCTGCCGGAACAGGTGTTCAGCCGCGTGCATGTCGACGACATCGCCAGCGGTGTGCTCGCCGGGATCGCCGCGCCGCCGGGGGCCTACAACCTGGCCGACGACCTGCCCTGCCCGCAGAACGCGGTGATCGAGGAAGCTGCCCGGCTGACCGGCCTGCCCCTGCCACCGCTGCTGCCGCTCGACCAGGCCGGGCTCTCCCCGATGGCGCGCGCGTTCTATGCCGAGAATCGGCGGGTGACCAACCGCAAGGCCCGCCGCGTCCTCGGCTGGGTGCCGGCCTATCCAACCTATCGCGAGGGGCTGCGCGCGGTCCTTGCCGCCGGCGGTTAGGCCCCCGGGTCAGGTCCGTCTCGCGCTCAGCGCGATCAGCAGCCCGACCATGGCCAGAACCGATCCGGCCGCGGCGAGCAGAGTCCAGTGATAGCCTTCGAACAGGGTCGACAGGATCATCGCGACGATCGGGGTGACCACCGAGGTGTAGGCCGCCCGGCCCGCCCCCATGTCGCGGATGAGCTTGAAATAGAGCGGAAAGGGCAGGACCGAGCCGAAGATCGCCAGATAGACCACCCCGCCCCAGTAGGCCGGCCGCGGATCGATCACCGGGGGTCCGGCGGTGGCCAGGGCCCAGACCGTTTCGAACAGCACGCCCCACAGCATGGCCCAGGTGATGAACGGGATGGTCCCGCAGGCCGCGGCGCGCGGCGTGGCCTGGGCGACGTTGGCGCAGGAGGCGCAGAGCAGCCCGGCCAGTGACAGGACGATCCCCAGCCAGACCTGGTCGGCCGCCGGGGCAAGGCGGATCTCGTGCAGAAGCAGCAGCGCGATCCCCGCCACGGCCACGGCCGAACCGGCCAGGAACCGCCCGGTCACCCGGGTGCCCAGCACCACGGCCGAGAGGATCGCGTTGGGCACCATCAGCAGGGCATAGAGCACCGCGACCAGGCCGGAGGTGAGATAGGCCTCCGAATGGTAGACGAAGTGGTAGTTGGCGAGGAACTGGGTGAGCCCGACCAGCGCCGCCAGGCTCTGCCCGCCGGGCGGCAGGCGCAGCGGCTCGCGGCGAACCGCGGCAAGCAGGACCATGGCCGCACCGGCGACGACAAAGCGCCAGGTGATCGTCCAGGCCGGCGGCACCACGCTGATCTGGTCCTTGATCACCAGCCAGGTCGATCCCCAGACCACCGAGATGATCGCGAACGAGAGGATCGCCCCGGCCCGCGACGCCGGGGCCGCGGCGGGGCCAATCGCCTGCGGCGCGGTCACAGCGCCGCCAGGGCGCGGGCCAGCGCGGTGACGTGCGCGGGATCGCTGTTCCAGGCCGTGACCAGGCGGGCGGCGTCCGGGCCCCAGTCATAGAAGCCGAAGCCCTGCGCGCGCAGCGCGGCGCGCTCGGCCGCGGTGCAGCGCAAGAACAGCTCGTTGGCCTCGACCGGGTGGAGCAGCCGGTCGCCGCAGGCCGTCGCCAGCTCGGCCGCGGCGGCATTGGCGGCGCGGGCATTGTCCAGCCACAGGTCGCGCTCCAGCATGGCCAGGATCTGGGCGGCCAGGAACCGCCCCTTCGACTGGAGGTGCCCGGCCCGCTTGCGCCGATAGCGGGTCACCGCCGCCAGCTCGGGATCGAAGAACACCACGGCCTCGGCCCCCATCCCGCCGTTCTTGACGAAGCCGAACGACAGCGCGGCGACCCCGCCCGCGCAGCTCGCCGCGGCGGGGGTGCAGCCGAGATGGGCCACGGCATTGGCGAAGCGGGCCCCGTCCATGTGCAGCCGCAGGCCGCGCTCGCGCGCCAGGGCTCCCAGCGCCGCGACCGCGGCCGGGCGATAGACCCGGCCATATTCGCTCGCCTGGGTGATCGAGATCGCCTGGGGCTGGACCTGGTGGACATCGGGGCGAATGCCGGCGAGCACGGCCTCGACCGAAGCCGGGGTCAGCAGCGCGCCCTCGCCTTCGGCCAGGAGCAGCTTGGCGCCATGCAGGTAGAACCCGGGGGCCCCGCCCTCGTCGGTTTCGATATGCGCCTCGCGGTGGCAGATGACCGCCCCATGGGGCGGCACCATCGCCCCCAGCGCCAGGCAGTTGGCCGCCGTGCCGGTGGCCACCCACAGGGCCGTGCAGCTCTGCCCGAACAGGGCCGAGAAAGCCTCGTCCAGCCGCGCGCTCCAGCGATCGCCGTCATAGGGCGCATCGGGGGCATCGGCATCGCGCAGGGCCTGCCAGACGGCAGGGTGGACGGCGGCGGCGTTATCGGAGAGGAACTGCATGGGCTTTCGCTGATTGCGAAGAGTGCCCGGCGGGTCAAGCCGACAACCGCCCCGCTGCGCGAAAGGACTAGCCATCATGGATCATCTGGAGATCGTCAGGCTCGAGCAGGGTGGCGTGGGCGAGTATCACGCGCAACTGCCCGGCAGCAGCGAGGTTGCGCGGCTGACCTGGGTCGCGCGCGACGATGCCGGCGGTCCCGTCCGGGTGGCCGAGCACACCCTGGTCCCGCGGGCCTTCGAGGGGCGCGGCGTGGCCGGGCAGCTCGTCGCGGCGCTGATTGCCGACGCCCGGACGCAGGGTTTCCGTATCGTGCCGCAGTGCTCCTACGTGGCGGCCCAGTTCCGGCGCCATCCGGACTGGAGCGACCTGCTGGCCTGACGGCGCCGGGCAGGGTCGGCCGTCGGGCCGGAGCGGTCAGCCCTCGCGGCGCGACAGGCGGCGGCGGTTCGCGGCGACCTGGCGGCGATAGAAGGCCACGCTGCCCCGCGCGGCGCGATGCGGGGTCAGACCGAAGCCGCCCGAGGCGAGGCGCCACGAATGTTCGACCGCGGCCTGAACCTTCTCGCCCAGCATGAGCTCGCCTTCCGCCAGGGCCGAAGCGTCGAGCGCGGCCAGCTTGCCCAGGCGCAACCAGATCACCGCGGCCGATTCGAGCGACAGGCTCCAGGATTCGACCAGCAGGGCGGCGGTATCGCGGGCCAGGTCGAAACCGGCGTCGAGCGCGGCGGACGGAGAGGCAGACATCGGGACAGACTCCGGGCGCCGACGGGCAGGACCGGCCCGGCATAGGCCAGCAGGCCCGGAATGAACAGCGCTGACGACGGGAAAAAGGGAAATGGTGCTGCTGGGGAGGATTGAACTCCCGACCTCAGCCTTACCAAGGATGCGCTCTACCACTGAGCTACAGCAGCACACCATTTCCGCGCGCCGCTGGGGCCTGAGGGCACCGGCGGGCAGGGCGGCGCTAATGGAGGGGCAACCCCGGCTTGTCAAGCCGCGTTCGGCGGCCTGCGACGCCCGGCCTCTTGCCGGAAGCGTCGCCAGGCGGCAGGGAGGGGCGGTGACCGATCCGTCGACCCAACCGGGGCGCGCCGCGCCCACCACCCGCGAGGAGCGCCTGGCCGCCAAGCTGCGCGAGAACCTGCGCCGGCGCAAGGCCCAGGCGCGCGCGCTGGAAACGGGCGAATCGTCCCCCGCCCTTCCCAAACTGGACCCCAGCCGCTAGGGGCTGCGCGGTCCAGTCCTGCCCTCAACCAGCCGGGAGCCTGCCCAACCGTGCCGCGCCTGATCCTTGTCCGCCATGGCCAGAGCCAGTGGAACCTCGAAAACCGTTTCACCGGGTGGTGGGATGTCGACCTGACCGCCCAGGGCGAGGCCGAGGCCCGTGCCGCCGGGGCCCTGTTGGCCGCCAAGGGCGTGCTGCCGACCGTGGCCTTCACCAGCCTGCAGACCCGCGCGATCAAGACCCTGCACCTGGCGCTCGAGGCGGCCGGCCGCCTGTGGATCCCCGAAACCAAGGACTGGCGCCTGAACGAGCGCCACTATGGCGGGCTGACCGGGCTGGACAAGGCCGAGACGGCCGCGCAGCATGGCGACGAGCAGGTCAAGATCTGGCGCCGCAGCTTCGACATTCCCCCGCCGGTGCTGGAGCCCGGCGGCGCGTTCGATCTGGCGGCCGACCCGCGCTATGCCGGGATCGCGATCCCCAGCACCGAAAGCCTGAAGGACACGATCGCCCGCGTCCTGCCCTATTACGAAAGCGCGATCGCGCCCCAGCTCGCCGCGGGCGAGACGGTGGTGGTCGCGGCGCACGGCAATTCGCTGCGCGCCCTGGTCAAGCATCTGTCGGGCATTTCCGATGCCGACATCACCGGGCTGGAAATCCCCACCGGCCAGCCGATCGTCTACGAGCTCGACGCCGCGCTGAACGCGACCGAACGCTATTACCTGTCGGAGCGCTGAGATGAGCCAGCACGCCCCCGTCGCGATCATCATGGGCAGCCAGTCCGACTGGGCCACGATGCAGGGCGCGGCCGAGGTGCTGGACCAGCTGGGCGTCGCCACCGACGTGCGGATCGTGTCGGCCCACCGCACGCCCGAGCGGCTGTTCGCCTTCGCCAGGGGCGCCGCGGACGAGGGCTTCAAGGTGGTGATCGCCGGCGCCGGCGGGGCGGCGCACCTGCCCGGCATGGTCGCCAGCCTGACTCACCTGCCGGTGCTGGGCGTGCCGGTGCAGTCGCGCGCGCTGTCCGGTCAGGATTCGCTCCTGTCGATCGTGCAGATGCCGGCGGGCATTCCGGTCGGCACCCTGGCGATCGGCGAGGCCGGCGCGGTCAATGCCGGACTGCTCGCCGCGGCGATCCTGGCGACTCACGACGAGGGGCTGGCCGACCGGCTGAAGGCCTATCGCGCAGCGCAGACCGCCAAGGTCGCGGAAAGGCCGTCGTGACGCGATGATCCCGCCCGGCGAGACCATCGGCATCCTGGGTGGCGGCCAGCTGGGCCGGATGCTGGCCATGGCCGCGGCGCAGCTGGGCTATCGCTGTCACGTCTATGCGCCCGAAGCCGATTCGATCGCGGCCGAGGTCTGCGCCGCCTTCACCTGCGCGGGCTGGGACGATGCCGCCGCGCTGGCCGCCTTCGCTGCCGACTGCGCGGTGGTGACCTACGAGTTCGAGAACGTGCCGGTGGGCCCCCTCGCCGCGCTGGGCCACACGCCGCTGCTGCCTGGGGCCCGGGCGCTGGAAGTGGCGCAGGACCGCCTTTCGGAAAAGACCTTCGTCTCCGGCCTCGGCGGCCGTCCCGCGCCCTTTGCGGCGGTGGACGACGCCGCCGGGCTGGCCGAGGCGATTGCCGCGATCGGTGTGCCCGGCATCCTCAAGACCCGGCGCGACGGCTATGACGGCAAGGGCCAGTGGCGGATCATGGCCCCGGCCGACGCCGTCGGGCTGGACCTGCCCGCCACGCCGCTGATCTACGAAGGCTTCATCGATTTTCGCGCCGAGTTCTCGGTGATCCTGTGTCGCGCGGCGGATGGCGACGTGCGCTTCTGGGACACGCCCGAGAACGTCCACCAGGGCGGGATCCTGGCCCGGTCGACCGTGCCAGGGTCCACCCTGGTCCGGGACGAGGTGGCCGAGGCTCGCGCCCTGGCCCGGCGGGTGGCCGACGCGCTCGACTACGTCGGCGTGCTGACGCTGGAGTTCTTCGCCACCGAGGCCGGGCCGGTGTTCAACGAAATGGCTCCGCGGGTCCACAATTCGGGTCACTGGACGATCGAGGGCGCGATCACCAGCCAGTTCGAGAACCATGTCCGCGCGATCTGCGGGCTGCCGCTGGGCGACACCGGGCTGGCGGCGCGCGGCGTGGTGATGGACAACCTGATCGGCGATGCCGCGCATGACTGGCCGGCCCTGCTGGCCGATCCCGCCAATCACCTGCACCTCTACGGCAAGGCCGCCGCCCGCCCGGGCCGCAAGATGGGGCATGTCACCCGGCTGGTGCTGGACTGAAGCCGATGGCGCAGGACCTGTTTCTGATCGTCGCGGCCGCGCGCAACGGCACGATCGGCGTCGACGGGCGTCTGCCCTGGCACATTCCCGCCGACCTGAAGCGCTTCAAGGCGCTCACCATGGGCAAGCCGATGGTGATGGGGCGCAAGACCTTCGTCTCGCTGCCCGGACTGCTGCCCGGCCGCCGCCACATCGTGCTGACCCGCGATCCGGCCTGGTCCGCGCCGGGGGCCGAGGTCGCGCACGATCTGGACGCGGCACTGGCCCTGGCCGGCGCGGGCGAGGTGGCGGTGATCGGCGGGGCCGAAATCTTCGCCCTGGCCCTGCCCCGGGCGGCGCGGCTCGAGCTGACCGAGGTCCAGGCCGAGGTGGCGGGGGATACCGTGATGCCGCCGCTGGGGCCGGGCTGGCGCGAGACCTTCCGCGAGGACCACGTCCCTTCGGGCGAGACGCCGGGCCACGCTTTCGTGACGCTGGTCCGCGACCTATAGGCGCCGCGATGATCCGTCTCGACAGCCGCGAACCGTTCCCCGCCGAGCTGCGCGGCGCCGTGCTGGCGCTGGGCAATTTCGACGGCTTCCACCTGGGCCACCAGGCGGTGGTCGGCGAAGCGGTGCGCTGGGCAAGGGCCGAGGGGCGGCCGGCGATCGTCGCGACCTTCGATCCGCACCCCAAGCGCTTCTTCGTGCCGGACGCGCCCTGGTTCCGCCTGACCACGCTGGACCAGCGCGCGGCGCTGTTCGGCGCCGCCGGCGCCGCGGCCATGCTGGTGATCCACTTCGACGCGGCGGTGGCCGCCATGACCGGTCCGGAATGGATCGCCGCGATGCTGGACGAGCGGTTCGGCGTGGCCGGCGTGGTCACCGGCGAGGATTTCACCTTCGGCCGGGCGCGCAGCGGCACCACGGCGGTCCTGGCCGAAACCGGCGCGCGCCACGGCATCGCCGCGCGCACGGTCGGGCCGGTGCTGGACCAGGGCCAGCCGGTTTCCTCGACCCGCATCCGCGCCGCGCTCGAGGCTGGCGACTGCGCCACTGCCACCCGGCTGCTGACCCGCCCCTTCACCGTGCGCGGCGAGGTGCAGCACGGCGACAAGCTGGGCCGCACGATCGGCTTCCCCACCGCCAACCTGCCGATGGGGCACTATCTGCGCCCGCGCTACGGCATCTATGCGGTGCGCGGCCGCCTGCCCGACGGCCGGGTGCTGAACGGCGCCGCCAACATGGGGGTGCGGCCCAGTTTCGATCCGCCCAAGGAGCTGCTCGAACCGCACTTCTTCGACTTTGCCGAGGACCTCTATGGCCAGGTGATCGACGTGGAATTCCACGCCTTCCTGCGGCCCGAGGCGAAATACGACGGGCTCGAGGCCCTGACCGCCGCGATCGCGGCGGACTGTGCGGCGGCGCGGCAACTGCTTACCGCCTGACCTGCGGCAAATCCCGACAGGCGATTGTCGGAGTTGCAGCGGTCCCTGCGAAAAAGCGGTTCCCGTTCTTTCGCCGAATGTTCTAAGGCCGCCGATCATGACCGAACAGCGCGACTACAGATCGACCGTCTTCCTGCCGAAGACCGATTTCCCGATGAAGGCCGGCCTGCCCCAGAAGGAGCCGGGCATTCTCGCGCGCTGGCAGGACCAGGGCCTGTACGGCCAGTTGCGCGCGGCCCGGGCCGGGCGGGACAAGTTCATCCTCCACGATGGCCCGCCCTATGCCAATGGCGACATCCATGTCGGCCACGCGCTGAACCACATCCTCAAGGACATGGTCGTGCGGACCCAGTCCTTGCTGGGCAAGGACGCGCCCTATGTGCCCGGCTGGGACTGCCACGGCCTGCCGATCGAATGGAAGGTCGAGGAGGAGTACCGCAAGCAGAAGCGCAACAAGGACGAGGTGCCCGCCGCCGAATTCCGCGCCGAATGCCGCGCCTATGCCCAGAAGTGGGTGAACACCCAGCGCGAGCAGCTCAAGCGGCTGGGGATCAACGGGGACTGGGACAATCCCTACCTCACCATGGACTTCCAGGCCGAGGCGACCATCGTCGGCGAGCTGCTGAAGTTCGCGGAAAGCGGCCAGCTCTATCGCGGCGCCAAGCCGGTGATGTGGAGCCCGGTGGAAAAGACCGCCCTGGCCGAGGCCGAGGTGGAATACGAGGACATCGTGTCCACCCAGATCGACGTCGCCTTCGAAATCGTCGAGGCGCCCGATGCCGACCTGATCGGCGCCCACGTGGTGATCTGGACCACCACGCCCTGGACCATCCCGGTCAACCAGGCGGTCGCCTATGGCCCGCACATCGATTACCACCTGATCGAGACCGGCGGGCGGCGGTACCTGATCGCCGAACCGCTGGTGCAGGAATTCGTCCGCCGGATCGGCCACGAGACCCACGACCTGCACTTCTTCATCAAGGGCGCCTCGCTGGCCGGCACCAGGGTGCGCCACCCGATGCACGCGCTGGGCGGGTTCTTCGCCACGCTGCGCCCGCTGCTCAGCGGTGAATTCGTCACGGTCGATTCGGGCACCGGCTTCGTCCACATGGCGCCCGACCATGGCGAGGATGACTTCATCCTGTGCAAGGCCAACAAGATCGATCCGGTCTTCGCGGTCGAGGGGGATGGCCGGTACCGCGCCGACTGGCCGTGGCTGGGCGGCGAGGGCTCCGTCATCAATCCGAAGTTCAACGCCCCCGACGGGCCGATCTGCTCGGCCCTGCGCGAGGCCGGCGGGTTGGTAGCCGCCTCGGCCGATTACCGGCATTCCTATCCGCATTCCTGGCGGTCCAAGGCCAAGGTGATCTACCGCTGCACCCCGCAGTGGTTCGTGCCGATGGACAAGCACATCGATCCCGAGGGCGAGCACCTGGACGAGATCGAGAAGGCCATGCGCGAACTGGAGGGCGCCGGCACCACGCTGCGCCAGACCGCGCTGCAGGCCATCGACGACACCCGCTTCGTCCCGGAAAAGGGCCGCAACCGGATCCGTTCGATGGTGGAAGGGCGCCCGGACTGGGTGCTCTCCCGCCAGCGCGCCTGGGGCGTGCCGATCACCCTGTTCGTGAACCGCAAGACCGGGCAGTACCTGGTCGATCCGGCAGTCAACGCCCGCATCGTCGCGGCGGTCCATGCCAAGGGGGTGGACGCGTGGTGCGACGACAATGCACCGGCCCTGCTCGGCGACCAGTACCGCGTCGAAGACTATGAGCGGGTCACCGACATTCTCGACGTGTGGTTCGATTCGGGATCGACCCATGCCTTCGTGCTGGAAAGCGGGCGCTGGCCCGAACTGACCTGGCCGGCCGACCTCTATCTGGAAGGATCCGACCAGCATCGCGGCTGGTTCCAGTCCTCGCTGCTGGAAGCCTGCGCGACGCGGGGGCGGGCGCCCTACAAGGCGGTCCTGACCCATGGCTTCACGATGGACGCCAAGGGCATGAAGATGTCCAAGTCGCTGGGCAACACGGTTGATCCGCTGAAGGTGATGGAGACCTATGGCGCGGACATCGTCCGGCTGTGGGCCCTGTCGGTCGACTACACCGAGGACCACCGCATCGGCGACGAGATCCTGAAGGGCGTGGCCGACCAGTACCGCAAGCTGCGCAACACCTTCCGCTATCTGCTGGGCGCGCTCGACGGGTTCGACTGGGCGAGCGAGGGCATCGAGCCGGCGACCATGCCCGAGCTGGAACGCTATGTCCTGCACCGGCTGAGCGAGCTGGACGCCGCGCTGCGCCAGGCGATCGCCGATTTCGACTTCAACGGCTATACCCGGCTGCTGGTCGACTTCTGCAACGAGGACCTGTCGGCCTTCTTCTTCGACATCCGCAAGGATTGCCTGTACTGCGACGCGCCGTCCGATCCCAAGCGCCGGGCCTACCGCACCGTGCTGGACGTGCTGTTCCAGGCGCTGATCCGCTATGCCGCGCCGGTGCTGGTGTTCACCGCCGAGGAGGTCTGGGCCAGCCGCTTCCCGGACCGCGGCAGCGTCCACCTGGAAGAGCTGCACCCCCTGCCCGCCGACTGGCACGACCCGGCCCTGGGCGAGCGCTACGGCGCTTTGCGCGCGCTGCGCGAGCAGGTGACCGAAGCGATCGAGCCGCTGCGCCGCGACAAGGTGATCGGATCGAGCCTGGCCGCCGCGGTCACCCTGCCCGCCGGGGCGCCCGCCGACGTGTCCGCGGCGGACCTGGCCGAGCTGTTCATCACCGCGACAGTGTCGCCCGGGCAGGGCGAGGCCGTGACCGTCACTCCCACCACCGATGCCAAGTGCGGGCGCTGCTGGCGCCACCTGCCCGAAGTGGCCGAGGATGGCGCGCTGTGCGGCCGCTGCGAGGACGTGGTCGCGGCGCAGGACGCGGCCATGGGCGCCGGGGCTTGACCCCGGTCGGGCGGCATCGGCTGGCGGGGCTGATCGCCGCGGCGCTGGTCTATGGCGCCGATCAGCTGGTCAAGCGCGCCATGATCGGCCCGCTGCGCCTGCCCGAGCTGGGCGTGATCGATCTGCTGCCGGTGTTCGACCTGCGCTGGGCGATGAACTTCGGCGTCTCGTTCTCGCTGCTCAGCGCGACCTCGGTGGAGAGCCGCTGGCTGCTGGTCGGACTGACCGGACTGATCGCCGCCGCCGTGCTGGTCTGGCTGCTGCGCGAACGCACGCGGCCCGAATGCCTGGCCCTGGGCCTGGTGCTGGGCGGCGCGCTCGGCAACATCCACGACCGGGCGGTGCTGGGCTACGTGGTCGACTATGCCGACCTCCACTTCGGCGAGTTCCGCCCGTTCCAGATCTTCAACCTGGCCGATGCGGCGATCAGCATCGGCGTCCTGATAATCCTTGCCCGCTCGTTCCTTTCGCGCGACAAGCGCGCCGACGTGGACGGCGATGCCGGGCACGTGCCTTCGGAGAGTTGATACCATGCGCAAGTCCATCCCGCTCCTCACCCTTGCCGGGACCTCGCTGCTGCTCGCCGGCTGCGGATCGGGCGGCGGCTTGCTGAGCCGGGCGCGCCCCGACGAGTTCGCGGTGCAGCGCCAGGCTCCGCTGGTGGTGCCGCCCGACTTCGCGCTGACCCCGCCGCAGCCCGGCGCCCCGCGCCCGACCGACGCCAACAGCCAGCAGCAGACGCTCGACGCCCTGTTCGGCGGATCGGCCCCGCGCAGCGAGATCGAACGGAGCACACTGGGCCGGGCCGGCACCCCCGCCCCGGGAATCCGCACCGCCGTGGGCGATCCCAAGACCAACACCGTCGCCAAGGGCGAGGTGACCCGCGACATCATCGCAGCGCCGCAGGGCGACGGGCGCGAGGCGCAGGTCTCGATCTGACGTCTGTTCCCCTGGCGTGGAATCGGCGCCGGCCCGCTATGGCGCCCGGATTGCGCGCGTAGCCGCTTGACGGGACGGCCGATTTCGCCAAGCGCGTGCACCAGCACGCGTGGCGGAAGAGGGATCGAATCATGAGCGGAGCGGATGTCGTCATCGTCGGGGCCGGGCATGCCGGGGCCCAGGCCGCGCTGGTGCTGCGCCAGGCGGGCTTCACCGGCACGGTGACGATGATCGGCCGCGAAAGCGAGCCGCCCTATGAACGCCCGCCGCTGTCCAAGGAATACTTCGCCCGCGAGAAGACCTTCGACCGGCTCTACATCCGCCCGCCGCAGTTCTGGGGCGAAAAGGACGTGGCGTTGAAGCTGGGGGTCGAGGTCACCGCGGTCGATCCCGCGGCCAAGACCCTGACCCTGTCGGATGGCGGCACCTTCCCCTATGGCAAGCTGATCTGGGCGACGGGCGGCGATCCCCGCCAACTGACCTGCGCCGGGGCCGACCTGGCCGGGGTCCACGCGGTGCGCACCCGCGTCGACTGCGACCAGCTGATGGGCGAGATCGACGGCGGGGTGCGCCACATCGTGGTCATCGGCGGTGGCTACATCGGGCTGGAAGCGGCCGCCGTGCTGACCAAGCTGGGCTGCCAGGTCACCCTGCTCGAGGCCATGCCCCGCGTGCTGGCTCGCGTCGCCGGGCCCGAATTGTCCGCCTTCTACGAAAAGGAGCATCGCGCTCACGGGGTCGATCTGCGCACCGGGGTGGCGGTCGACAGCCTGGTCGGAGAGGGGCGCGTCAGCGGGGTCAAGCTGGCCGACGGCAGCGTGATCCCCGCCGATGCGGTGATCGTGGGCATCGGCATCGTCCCCGCCGTGGCCCCGCTGATCGCGGCCGGCGCCGCCGGGGGCAACGGGGTCGAGGTGGACGAGTTCTGCCGCACCTCGCTGCCCGACATCTATGCCGTGGGCGACTGCGCCAGCTTTGCCTGCGACTATGCCGGCGGTCTGGTGATGCGGGTCGAATCGGTCCAGAACGCCAACGATCAGGCGGCCTGCGTCGCCAAGGCGATCTGCGGCGAGGCCAAGCCCTATCGCGCGTTCCCGTGGTTCTGGTCCAACCAGTACGATCTCAAGCTGCAGACCGCCGGGATCTCGGCCGGCTACGACCAGAGCGTGATGCGCGGCGATCCGGAGGCGCGCTCGTTCTCGGTCGCCTATCTGAAGGGCGGACGACTGATCGCGATGGACTGCGTCAATGCGGTCAAGGACTATGTCCAGGCCCGCAAGCTGGTCGAGGCCGGGGCGGTGATCGATCCCGCGGTCCTGGCCGATGCCTCGGTGCCGCTCAAGGACCTGGTGCCAGCCTGAGCCGCTTCGGTTCGCGCAAAGGCGCGAAGGCGCAAAGGTGGCGTGACTGAGGCGAAGCTCCCCGGCGGAGCAGGCGGTCGGAGCAATCGTCATGATCGGTTTGGGCCGATTCGCGGAAGTCCGGGCGCCACCTCTTCGCGCCTTTGCGCCCCCTGCGCGAACCGCCTTACCGCAACCGCGCCAAGGCCCACCGCGCGGCGTCGGCCACGGCCTCGTCCGGATCGTCGAGCAGCGCCTGCACCGGGCCGACCAGCCCGGCATCGCCGCTGTTGCCCGCGGCATAGAGGCAGTTGCGGACGAAGCGGTCGCGCCCGATGCGCTTGATCGGCGAACCGGAGAACAGGCGGCGGAAGGCGGCATCGTCCAGCGCCAGCAGATCGGCCAGCTTCGGCGCGGCCAGTTCGGCCCGGGGCAGGAAGGCGCGCAGGGCCGCCGCGCTCTGGGCGAACTTGTTCCATGGGCAGACCGCCAGGCAATCGTCGCAGCCATAGATGCGGTTGCCCAGGGCGGCGCGGAATTCCTCGGCCACGGGGCCCTTGTGCTCGATCGTCAGGTAGGAAATGCAGCGCCGCGCATCGAGCCGGTAGGGGGCCGGGAAGGCCTGGGTCGGGCAGGCCCGCTGGCAGGCCTCGCACGAGCCGCAGCGATCGCGCGCCGGAGCCTGGGCGGGCAGGTCCAGCGTGGTGTAGATCGCGCCGAGGAACAGCCATGAGCCGTGTTCGCGGCTGACCAGGTTGGTGTGCTTGCCCTGCCAGCCCAGTCCCGCCGCCTGCCCCAGCGGCTTTTCCATGACCGGGGCGGTATCGACGAAGACCTTGACCCCGACCGGGCCCAGCCCCTGTCGCTGCGCAGCGTCGACCAGCCAGCGGGCCAGGGCCTTCAGCGCCTTCTTGACCGTGTCGTGATAGTCCGCGCCCCGCGCATAGACCGAAATGCGCGCGCGATCGGGATGGTCGGCCAGGGCGAGCGGATCGTCCGCCGGGGCATAGCTCATCCCCAGGGCGATCACGCTGCGCGCCTCGGGCCACAGCGCCTGCGGGCCGCGGCGGTGATCGAAGCGCTGCTCCATCCAGTCCATCTGCCCGTGCATCCCGGCATCGAGCCATTCGCGCAGGCGCAGGGCCGCCTGCCCGGGTTCGGCCGCCGGAGCGATCCCGCAGGCGGCAAAGCCCAGGCGCGCGGCTTCGGCGCGCAGCGCGGCGAGCAGGTCGGTCATGACCGGATCGTTAACCAAGACTGCTTAGGTCCATCTTCACACGCGGGGCTTAGCAGGGCACACCGATGAAGATGGACCTAGGCAATTGGCAGGCAGCGGGCAACGCGCCTGATTCGCAACCCGTCCCGGCTGGCGCCGCAACCGATCGGCCGCTGGCGATCGAGGCGCGCGGGCTGGTCAAGCGGTTCGACGGCTTCACCGCGGTCGACGGGGTGGACCTGACCGTGCCCGAAGGCGCGATCTATGGCGTGCTGGGCCCCAACGGGGCGGGCAAGACCACCACGCTGCGCATGCTGCTGGGGATCATCGATCCCGACGAGGGGGTGCGCCGCGTGCTGGGCGCCGAGCGGCCGCACGACGTGGCCCATGCGATCGGCTACCTGCCCGAGGAGCGCGGGCTCTATCCGGCGATGAAGGCGCACGAGGCGATCGCCTTCGTCGGCGCGCTGCGCGGGCTGCCGCTGGCCGAGGGCCGGCGCCGCGGCAAGCTGCTGCTGGAGGAGCATGGCCTGGGCTATGCCGCCGACCGGCAGATCCGCCAGATGTCGAAGGGCATGGCGCAGCAGGTCCAGATCCTGGCCTGCCTGGTCCACGAGCCGCGGCTGGTGATCTTCGACGAGCCCTTCTCCGGGCTCGACGCGCTCAACCAGGGCAAGCTCGAGAAGATGATGCGCGGTCTGGCCGAGCGCGGCACCACGGTGATCTTTTCCACCCACGTGATCGCCCATGCCGAGCGGCTGTGTGACCGGATCGCGATCATCGCCGGGGGCAAGGTGCCCTTCGCCGGGCCGGTGGACCTGGCGCGCGACCGGATCCGCCCGCAGGTGCGGCTGGAGACGCGCGCCGCCGAGGGTGCCTGGCGCGCGGCCCTGCCCGCCGATGCGCGGCATGACCGCAAGCTCGACGGATCCAGCTTCTTCTACTTCCCCCTGCCCGAAAGCGGGATCGAGCCGCTGCTGCGCGCGCTGATCCAGGGCGAGGCGGGGATCCTTTCGCTGTCGATCGAGCGCGCCGGGCTGCACGATGCCTTCGTCGCCATCGCCGGCGAGGCCGCGGCGCGCGCGCTGGACGCCAACCCCGAAGAGGAGCGGGCCCGATGACCACGACCCCCGACCGGTCCGGCGGCCGCCTGACCGCCCTGTCCGCCGCCCTGGTGGTCGCCCGGCGCGACTTTTCCGCCGTGCTGTTCTCGCGCAGCTTCCTGGCCTTCCTGATCGGCCCGCTGTTCATGCTGGCGGTCAGCGCGCTGGCCAGCAGCGTGGGCCAGCAGGTGGAGCAGAACGCCGGCCGGCCGCGGCTGGGCGTGGCCATGGCCCCGGCCGACACTGCGGCGATGACCGCGGCGGCGCGGCGGATCGATGGCGAGCTCGATCGCCTGCTGCCCGAACTCGTGCCCCTGCGCGCCCAGCCCGGCGAGGCCCCGGCCGCAACCCTGGCGGGACAGCGCGGCGCGGTGGACGCGGTGCTGAGCGGCACGCCCGAGCATCCGGTCCTGACCGGGTCGGCCGGCATGGTGGAAGCGCAGCAGGTGCCGGTGCGGCTGATCGCCGCCGCCGCCCTCGACACCCGGCCGCGGGCCATGCCCAAGGTGACCCTGGCCCCGGTGGCGGTGCCGTCCGGAACCAACAAGATCGCCCGCATGCGCACGGCTCAGCTCGGCCAGACCGTGCTGTTCCTGCTCACCATGCTCCTCGCCGGGATGGTCCTGTCCAACCTGGTCGAGGAGAAGGCCAACAAGATCATCGAGATCCTGGCCGCCGCCATCCCGATGGACGCGGTGTTCCTGGGCAAGCTGTTCGCCATGCTCGCGGTGTCCTTCGTCGGCATCGCGGTCTGGGGCCTGGCCGCGGGCGGGGTCCTGCTGGGCGGCGGGCATAGCCTGGCCGAGCTGGCCGCGCCGGCGGTCGGCTGGCCAGCCTTCCTGGCGCTGGGCGTGGCCTATTTCGCCATGGCCTATCTGCTGCTGGGCGCGGTGTTCCTGACGATCGGATCGATGGCCTCGACCGTGCGCGAGGTGCAGACGCTGTCGATGCCGGTGACCATGCTGCAACTGCTGGTGTTCTTCTTCGCCACGGCCGCGGTGGGCGCGCCCGATTCGTGGATGGCGCGCACGGCCCAGATCGTGCCGTTCAGCAGCCCCTTCACCATGCTGGCGCGCGCTGCGATGGAGCCGGGCCTGGCCCCGCACCTGCTGGCGCTGGCCTGGCAGGCGCTGTGGGTGACCCTGTTCGTGCGGTTCGGCGCCCAGTTGTTCCGCCGCCGCGTGCTCAAGTCCGGCCCGGCCGGCGGGGCCCAGGGCCGCTCCGGCGCAAGGCGCTGGCTGCGTCTCGGGAGGGCCTGACCAGCCGGTTCGAAACGTGCTTCCCCGGGAAAGAATATTACGCTAGGATGTTAACCTTGCAGACCCGGATGGACCAGCGATGACCCCTGACCGCCGTGCGTTCCTCATGCTGCTGGGCGGCGCTTCGGCGCTGGCCCTGGCAGCGCCGCGGATTGGTTCCGCGCGCAGCGGGGCGGACCGCCCGCCCCGCACCTGGCCGCTTCAGCTCAGCGAGGCCGAGTGGCGCCGCCGCCTGACGCCCGAACAGTTCCACATCCTGCGCGAGGCCGGCACCGAACGGCCCGGCACCTCGCCGCTGCTGCGCGAGCACCGGCGCGGGACCTTCGTCTGCGCGGCGGACGGGCATGCCCTGTTCGCCTCGTCCACCAAGTTCGAAAGCGGGACCGGCTGGCCCAGCTTCTGGCGTCCCCTGCCCGGGGCAGTGGTGAAGCAGAGCGACCGCAGCCTGGGGATCGAACGCACCGAGGTGCTGTGCGCCCGCTGCGGCGGCCACCTGGGCCACGTGTTCGACGACGGACCGATGCCGACCGGCGACCGTTACTGCATGAACGGCGTGGCGCTGCGCTTCGTCCCCGGCTGAATCTGCGCAATTCGTTACAGTCGTGTCGGAACTGACCCCGAGACCGCCTTACTCCGCATGGTAAGGTCCAAGGGCTTAAGGGCAGGCTGACGGGATTCTTCACAACGGACGGGCCAACCGTCCACCCCGTACGAGAGGACCAATCCGATGACCAAGCGCGCCACCGTCCCCGTCGAGGATCGGCCGGAGTCCCCGGTCGCGGCGCTGCAGCCCCGGCTGGCCGCGCGCCTGCGGGCCGCCATGCTGCCCGGCGACCAGCCGCTCGGCGACGAGGCGCTCGACGCCGCCGCCGCCTTCGTCCTGGCCACGGCGGCGCGCCGGGCGCCCGGCGAACCGGCGATCGCGATCGAGACGGTATCGGGGGACGGCGCCGGGCAGCGGCGCTTCATGCGCGTGGCCGTGATCAACGACGACATGCCCTTCCTGGTCGATTCGCTGGCCAGCACCGTGGCGGCGCGCGGGATCGGGATCGACCGGCTGGTCCACCCGGTCCTGGCCGTGCGGCGCGACGCCGGCCATGCCCTGACCGACCTGCCCGAGGGCCCGGCGGCGGTCGGCGAGCGGCGCGAATCGATGATCTACATGGAGGCCGAACGGATCGACGCGCGCGGCCGCAAGGCCCTGGCCGCGGCGCTGGCCGACACGCTGGGCGATGTCCATGCCGCGGTGCGCGACTGGCCGGCGATGCAGGCCGCGATGGCCGCCGACGCCGACCGCGCCGCCGACAGCGAGGGCGCGGCCCTGCTGCGCTGGCTGAAGGACGGAATGCTGACGCAGCTCGGCCATCTGACCTACCGGCGCGACGGCACCGTCGCCGATGCCCTGGGCATCTGCCGCCGCGATGCCGGGGGGATCCTGGGCGACATTTCCTACCAGCGCGCCTTCGCCTGGTTCGAGCAGCCCGGCGCGCGCGCGCCGCTGATCGTCAAGTCGAACCGGATCAGCGCGGTCCACCGCCGCACCCCGCTGGACCTGTTCATCGTGCCGGTGGTCGATCAGGGGCGGGTCACCGCGCTGTCGGTCCATGCCGGGATCTGGACCAGCGCCGCCCTCGCCGCCCCGCCGATGCACGTCCCGCGGCTGCGCCAGCAACTGGGCGCGCTGACCCAGAAGTTCGGGTTCGATCCCGGCGGCCATGCCGGCAAGGCGCTGGTCCATGCCCTGACCGCCCTGCCCCACGACATCGTCATCTCGTTCGACGACGGCGATCTGGAGCGCACCGCGACGACCATGATGAGCCTGGTCGACCGGCCGCGCCCGCGGCTGGTGGTGGTCGCCGCGCCGCTCGCCCGGCACCTGTTCGTCTTTGTCTGGCTCCCGCGCGAGACGATCTCGACCGCCACCCGGCTGCAGATCCAGGCCCTGGTCGAACAGGGCTGCGCCGCGCCGGTGCTCGACTGGTCGATGGAGATCGAAGGGCCGCTCGCCCTGCTGCGCTTCGTGCTGGACCTCGAGGTCGATGCCAAGGTGCCCGAGGAGGAGTCGCTCGACGCGCAGCTCCAGGCGCTGGTGCGCGGCTGGGCCGCGGCGGTCGAGGCCGAGATCGCCAAGAGTGAGGAGCCGGCCCGCGCCGCTGCGCTCGCCGGGCGCTATGCCGAGGCCTTTCCGCTGGCCTATCGCAGCGACCACGGCCCGGCCGAGGCCGCGATCGACATCGCCTATCTGCGCCGGCTGGGCGACAGCGGCACCCGCCGCGCGGTGCGCTTCCACCGCTTTGCCGAAGGCAGCACCCGGCTGCGCCTGAAGCTGTACCAGCGCCACGGCACCCTAGCCCTGACCGAGGCGGTGCCCGCGCTCGAGAACTTCGGCTTCCGCGTGATCGAGGACGTGCCGACCACCCTCACCGCGCGCGGCGAGACCCTGGCGACGATCCACGACTTCCTGCTTGACGCGCCCGGCACCGAGGGTGCGGCGCTGCACCGCCATGCGCCGATGGTCGAGGACGCGCTCGCCGCCGTGCTCAATGGCGAGGGCGAGGACGATGCCTTCAACCGCCTGATCACCGGCACCGGGCTGTCCGCGCGCGAGGCCAACTGGCTGCGCGCCTGGTATCGCTATCTGCGCCAGGCGGGCCTGAGCTTCGGCGTGGCCACCGTGGTCGAGGCCCTGGCCAATGCCCCCGCGGTGACCCTGGGGCTGGTCGACCTGTTCCGCGCCCGCCACGAACCCGGGCGCAGCGGCCGCGAGGCGCTGGTCGCCGCCGCCGAGGCGCGCATCCGCGACGGGCTGGGCAAGGTCGCGGCGATCAACGACGATCGCCTGCTGCGCCGCTACCAGGCGATGGTCGGGGCGATCCTGCGTACCAACGCCTTCACCGCCCATGCCGCCGAGGCCCTGGCCTTCAAGCTCGATTCGGCGCTGGTCCCCGGCCTGCCCAAGCCGGTGCCATGGCGCGAGATCTGGGTCTATGGCGGCCGGGTGGAGGGCATCCACCTGCGCTCGGGCCCGGTGGCGCGCGGCGGGATCCGCTGGTCCGACCGGCGCGACGACTTCCGCACCGAGATCCTCGGCCTGATGAAGGCCCAGCGCGTGAAGAACGCGGTGATCGTGCCGACCGGGGCCAAGGGCGGGTTCTATCCCAAGCGCCTGCCCGATCCGACGCGCGACCGCGACGGCTGGCTGGCCGAGGGCAAGGCCAGCTACCAACTGTTCATCCGCACCCTGCTGACCATCACCGACAACATCGTCGAGGGCCGGGTGGTCCACCCCGCCGGAGTCGAGGTGCGCGACGGCGAGGACCCCTACTTCGTGGTCGCCGCCGACAAGGGCACCGCAACCTTCTCGGACACGGCCAACGGCATCGCCGAAAGCGTCGACTTCTGGCTGGACGATGCCTTCGCCAGCGGCGGTTCGAAGGGCTATGACCACAAGGCCATGGGGATCACCGCGCGCGGCGCCTGGCTGTCGGTGCAGCGCCACTTCTTGGAACTGGGTGTGGACGTGCAGCGCGATCCGGTGCGCGTGGTCGGCTGCGGCGACATGTCGGGCGACGTGTTCGGCAACGGCATGCTGCTGTCCAAGGCGATCCGCCTGGTCGCCGCCTTCGATCACCGCCACGTGTTCATCGACCCCAACCCCGATGCCGCGCGCAGTTGGGACGAGCGCGCCCGCCTGTTCGCCCTGCCCCGATCGAGCTGGGACGATTACGACAAGGGGCTGATCAGCGCCGGCGGCGGCGTCTTCCCGCGCAGCCTGAAGGAAATCCCGCTGAGCCCCGAAGCGCGGGCCGCGCTGGGGATCGAGGCCGAGACGATCGATCCCGACAGCCTGATCACCGCGATCCTCAAGGCCCCGGTCGACCTGCTGTGGTTCGGCGGGATCGGCACCTATGTGAAGGCCGCGGGCGAGAACAATGTCGACGTCGGCGATCCGGCCAACGATGCCCTGCGCGTCAACGGCGGCGAGGTCCGCGCCCGGGTGATCGGCGAAGGCGCCAACCTGGGCTGCACCCAGGCCGGACGGATCGAGTTCGCGCTCGCCGGCGGGCGCAACAACACCGACTTCATCGACAATTCGGCCGGGGTCGACTGTTCGGACAAGGAGGTCAACATCAAGATCGCCCTGGCCGCGGCCAAGCGCGCCAACCGCCTGAGCGAGCCCGACCGCGTCACCCTGCTGGGCGAGATGACCGATGCCGTGGCCGCGCTGGTGCTGGAGGACAACCGCCTGCAGGCCCTGGCCCTGTCGATCGCCGAATCCGGCGGGCCGACCGTCGCCGCGACCCAGTTGCGGCTGATCGACGTGCTCGAGGCCAACGGCCAGCTCGACCGCCGCACCGAAGGTCTGGCCGACCGCGAGACCTTCACCCGCCGCCTGGCCGAAGGGCACGGGCTGACCCGGCCTGAACTGGCGGTGATCCTGTCCAGCGCCAAGCTGGCGGTGCAGGACGCGCTGGAACATTCGGCCCTGCCCGATGATCCGGCCATGCGGGACGAGCTGCTGGCCGCCTTCCCCGCGGCGATGCGCACCCGCTTCGCCCCGGAGATCGAGGCGCACCGGCTGCGGCGCGAGATCGTCGCCACGCGGCTGGCCAACCGGATCGTCAACCGCATCGGCATGGTCCACCCGTTCGAGCTGATGGAAGAGGAAGGGGCGACTGCCGCCCAGGTCGTGGCCGCCTTCTTCGCCGCCGAACGGCTGTTCGGGCTGGACGGGCTGTGGCAGGCGATCGAGGAGACCGCCATGCCCGAACCGGCCCGGCTGCGCCTCTTCGCCGAGGCCGCCGTGGCGACCCGCGCGCACATGGCCGACCTGCTGCGCGCCGGAGGGGGCACGCTGGTCCCCTCGGTGCTGGTGGCCGACCTGTTGCCGGGGGTCTCGGCCCTGGCCGATGCGGCCGGATCGCTGCTCGCCGGCGATACGCTGGCCCTGGCCGCCCGCCGCGAGGCCGATCTGACCGCGATCGGCGCCCCGGCCGAGCTCGCCGCGCAGGTGGCCCGGCTTTATGCGCTCGACGGCTCGGTGGGACTCGCCCGGCTGGCGCGGGAGGGCGGCGCCGAACCGGTCGCACTGACCCGGGCCTTCATCGACCTGGGCTTCCGGCTCGGGCTCGACTGGGCCCAGGGCACCGCGGCCCGGCTCGATCCCGCCGATCCGTGGGAACGCCTGCTGGTGGCCGGTCTGGCGCGCGACTTCCAGCAGATGCGGCTGGACTTCCTGCGCCTGCACATGGCGGGCCGTCAGGACGACCCGCTGGCCGGCGTGGCCGCCTGGGCCGAAGCCCAGGACACCGCCATCCGCCAGTTCCGCACCATGGTCGCCCGGGCGCAGGCCGCGCTGGGCGCCAGCCCGGCAATGCTGGCTCAGATCGCCAGCCAGGCGCGCAACCTGCTGGGGCGATGAGAGACGTCTGATGAGATTGGGCGGGCGCTGGCGCGAGGGGTCAGCGCCCGCCATTCCGTCCTTGAGTCATCCTGAAACAAGTTCAGGATGACGACCGGCGGAACAGGGCGACCGCTACCCGGCGTCCGTGGCTTCCGGCTCCACCCGCGCGAACAGCAGCTTGTCGATCTTGCGGCCATCCATGTCGACCACCTCGATCCGCCAGCCCCGCTCGACGAAGTGTTCGCCCTCGGCGGGGAGCCGCTTGAGCACCGACAGGACGAAGCCGGCCACGGTGGCAAAGTCCCGGTCATCGGGCAGGGCGATGCCGAAGCGGCTGACCAGGGCATCGGCCGGCAGCGCGCCCGAAACCAGCAGGCTGCCATCCTCGCGCGTGACGATCATCGGATCTGCGCCCTCGTCCTGGTACGAGGCGAAATCGCCGACGATCGCCGCCAGCAGGTCGGCCGGGGTCACCACCCCTTCGAGATGGCCGTACTCGTCATGGACCATGGCCATGGCCACGTCGGCGTTCTGGAGGATGCGCAGCGCGTCCATCGCGTCGAGCTGATCGGGGACGATCTCGGCCTTCTTCATCAGCCGGGCAACCTGCAGCCGCTTGCCCGCCAGCAGCACCGAGAGCACGTCCTTGGCCTTGACCACGCCGACGATCCGGTCCGGCGCGCCATCGGTGACCGGCCACAGCGAATGCGGCGATTCCTTGAGCAGGGCCCGCACCTCCACCTCGGTGGCGCGACGATCGATCGTGTCGAGTTCGGTCCGCGGGGTCATCAGTTCGCGCACCGGGCGATCGGCCAGGCGCATGATCCCGGTCATGATCGCCCGTTCGTCCTCCTCGATCACGCCGGAGCGGGTGGCCTCGGCGAACATCATGTGCAGCTCTTCCTCGGTCACCTCCTGTTCGGAGGCCGAGCGCAGCCCGATCAGCTTCATCAGCAGGATCGACGAGCCATCGAGCAGCCAGACCAGCGGCGCGGTGACGCGGGACAGCACGCGCATCGGCTGGGCGGCGATGATCGCGATCGGCTCGGCCAGGCGCAGCGCGACCTGCTTGGGCACGAGCTCGCCCACCACCAGGCTGAGATAGGTGGTCGCGGCGATCACCAGGGCGAAGCCGACATCATCGGCATAGCGCGCCGGCAGCCCCACCGCGGCGAGCCGCTCGCCCACCGGGCCGCCCAGGCTGGCGCCGGAATAGGCGCCGGCGATGATCCCGACCAGGGTGATCCCGATCTGCACGGTCGACAGGAACTTGCCGGGATTGTCGGCCAGGGCCAGGGCGCAGCGCGCCCCGCGCGATCCGCGCTCGGCCGCGATCTTGAGCCGCGCCGGACGGGCCGACACGATCGCCAGCTCGGACATCGAGAACAGGCCATTGAGCAGGATCAGCCCGACGATGATGAGGACATCGGACCAGGGGAACGGGGCGCCGGTTGGGTTCACGCCTTACGGGCTAGCAGAAAGGGCGCGCGCGGCGAAGGGGGCGCGGGACGATTTGCACGTGGCGGGGACCCGGCGCGGCCCTGTGGTCGGCTGCGTGCTCGGTTGCGGGCATGGGGCCGGTTGCGAAGGTAATGGGGAACTTTGCTTGCCACGCAGCCGTTCATTGCGCGATCATCTTTGACGCGCCAGTCTGGGTGCGAACTGAGGACCGTGCGTTCGGACAGGCGTTCGGCCACAGGACAGTCAAGGAGACCGCCGGGATTGGACATGCCGTTCGTCCCGGCCGCCAGGAAGGACCGCATCATGAAGAAAAGCCGCATCCTTATCTCCAGCCTCTGCGCTGTCTCGCTGGTCAGCCTGTCGGCCTGCGTCACCGATCCCAACACCGGGGAGCGCAAGGTGTCGCGCACCGCGATCGGTGGGGGCGTGGGCACGCTGGGCGGCCTGCTGCTGGGCGGGCTGATCGGCGGGGGCACCGGCCGGATCATCGGCGCGGGGATCGGCGGGATCGCCGGGGCCGCGGTGGGCTACACCATGGACAAGCAGATCAAGCAACTGCGCGAACAGACCGCCGGGTCCGGGGTCGACGTCTCGGCGGTCGACAATGGCCAGGCAATCCTGGTCAACCTGCCCGACGGCGTCACCTTCGACGTCGCGTCGTACAGCCTGAAGCCGGAATTCCGCGCCACGCTGGACAAGGTTGCCGACAGCTTGAAGCAGTATCCCAACAGCCTGATCGACGTTTACGGCCATACCGATTCCACCGGATCGGACGCCTACAACCAGACCCTGTCGGAAAACCGGGCGCGGACCGTGGCCAATTACCTGTCGATGCAGGGCGTATCGCCCGCGCGCATCCGCAGCCAGGGCTTCGGCAAGACCATGCCCGTGGCCGACAACGCCACCGACGACGGGCGCCGTCGTAACCGGCGGGTGGAAATCAAGATCGTGCCGGTCACCACCGACGACGTCGCCCGGGCGCGCTCGGGACAGTAAGGCCCGCCTCCAGGGCCGCAGCGGCGCTCCGGGGCGACCCGGGGCGCCGTTGGCGCGAGTGCTCGGGTGGGCGCCTCGGGTTGGCGGGGATGCGTGGCCCGCTCGATCGGGCGTCCCGCCGATCGAATCATCGCACGGCCTTGTCCCGGGGTGCCCTTCCCGACCCCGCTTTGGCTGAGCTTGTCGAAGCGCATGCGCCAACCCTTGACCCGGACGCTGCTGCTTACCGCGCTGCCCCTTACCCTGCCGCCACCCTATCCTGCCGAGAGCCGCGCGGCCCGCTCGGCCAGCCGGCCCACCGCCGCCGTATGGATCGCGGGCGCCGTGACCAGCACCCCGAAGGCGCGCGGATCGGGCTTGTTGTAGTTCAGGGTCTGGCCGAAGGCGTCGCTCACCGCGGCGCCGGCCTCGCGCGCGATCAGCGCGGCGGCGCCGATGTCCCATTCCCAGCCCCAGCGCAGCGTGGCGAGCAGATCGGCCTCGTCGGCGGCGACCATGGCGATGCGCAGCGCGATCGAGTTGGGCTTGTCGACCAGGACCAGGTCGGCGTCCTCGGCCGAGAGCGCGTCGGCGGGCACGCGGGCGCCGGTGAGCGTGCGCCGGCTGCTGGCGACCAGGCGGCGACCGTTGCGCCAGGCGCCCTGCCCGGCCTCGGCGCGCCAGAATTCACCGCGGGCCGGCGCGCAGAGCATGCCGAACAGGGGGCGGCCGGCGCTGATCAGGGCGACCGACACCGCCCAGCCGGGGCGCCCGCGGATGAAATCGCGCGTGCCGTCGACCGGATCGACCAGCCAGATCAGTCCGCCGTCGAGCCGTTCGGGGGCATCGGTGGTCTCTTCGGACAGCCAGCCCGCGGCGGGCAGCAGCCGGGTCAATTCGCGCCGCAGGTAGCGATCGACCTGCAGATCGGCCTCGCACACCGGGTTGTCGGGCGATTTCTCCCAGACCTGCGGAGCATGGCCGTTGCCCGGCCACAGATCGAGCGCGATCCGGCCGGCCTCGGCGACGATCGCCTGCAGGCGCGCGCGATCAATCACGCCCAGCCATCATGGGCGCCATCACGGGCGCCATCATGGGGGCAATCCCGCGAGGCCGCAGCGATCTTCTTGCTAATGCTTCGCATATGCTGACATCTCCTCGCAGATCCCGGCATGGTCAAGCGTCATGGCCCTTTTCAAGCCCGCTTCCTTCGCCTATGCGCGGCGCTGAAGGGCGATTCAATCGCTCGCTTAACTGGTTTCCCGCCCATCGCGGCCAGCCGCCGCCGGGCCTTATTAGCGGAAAGAGCCAAGGCGATGAACATCCACGAATACCAGGCCAAGGAACTGCTGGCGAAGTTCGGCGTCGGGATCCCGGCGGGCATTGCCGCGCTGACCGTGGAAGAGGCCGTCGCCGCCGCCAAGCAGTTGCCCGGGCCGCTCTATGTGGTCAAGGCGCAGATCCACGCCGGCGGGCGCGGCAAGGGCAAGTTCAAGGAACTGCCGGCCGATGCCAAGGGTGGCGTGCGCCTGGCCAAGTCGATCGAGGAGGTCGAGGCCTTCGCCCGCGAGATGCTCGGCAACACCCTGGTGACGATCCAGACCGGTGAGGCCGGCAAGCAGGTCAACCGCCTTTACGTGACCGACGGGGTCGACATCGCCAAGGAATACTACCTGTCGATGGTGGTCGACCGCGCCACCGGTCGCGTCGCGATGATCGTCTCGACCGAAGGCGGCATGGACATCGAGGAGGTCGCCCATTCGACCCCCGAGAAGATCACCACGATCGTGATCGATCCGGCCGAGGGCTTCATGCCGCACCATGGCCGCGCCGTGGCCTATGGCCTGAAGCTGGAGGGTGAGCTCAACAAGCAGGCCCAGGTCCTGGCCAAGCAGCTCTACGAGGCCTTCATGGCGCTCGACTGCGCGATGCTCGAGATCAACCCGCTGGTTGAAACCAAGGATGGAAACCTCCTGGTCCTCGACACCAAGATGAGCTTCGATTCGAACGCGCTCTACCGTCACCCCGACGTGATGGCGCTGCGCGACGAGACCGAGGAGGATCCGGCCGAAATCGAGGCGAGCAAGTACGATCTGGCCTACATCAAGCTCGACGGCGACATCGGCTGCATGGTCAACGGCGCGGGCCTGGCCATGGCGACCATGGACATCATCAAGCTGAACGGCATGTTCCCGGCCAACTTCCTCGACGTGGGCGGCGGCGCCACCACCGAGAAGGTCACCGCGGCGTTCAAGATCATCCTGTCCGATCCGGCGGTGAAGGGCATCCTGGTCAACATCTTCGGCGGCATCATGAAGTGCGACGTGATCGCCGAGGGCATCATCGCCGCCGCCAAGGAAGTGAACCTGTCGGTCCCGCTGGTGGTCCGCCTGGAAGGCACCAACGTCCAGCAGGGCAAGGACCTGCTCAACAATTCGGGCCTGCCGATCGTTTCGGCCAATGATCTGGGCGATGCCGCCGCGAAGATCGTGGCCGAGGTCAAGAAGGCCGCCTGACCGGCCCAACGGGTCCAGTCAGCCATTCGGTTCCTGAAGGGCCTCGCCGGCAACGGCGGGGCCCTTCGACGTTGGTCGGGCTGGCGGACCCGCCCGGCCATTTTTGCGCCATGTACGATCGGGGACTTGACCTTGTCCGCGCGCGGCGCAATGGGTCAGCGGGAATTTAATCGATCGGCTAAACACCCCGCAACGGGCATCGCGGCCCGGGAGAGGCGCCGACCGACAACTGGAAGGGCAGTCCACGATGAAGATCCTCGTGCCCGTGAAGCGGGTGATCGATTACAACGTGAAGCCGCGTGTGAAGTCTGACGGGAGCGGGGTTGACCTTGCGAACGTGAAGATGAGCATGAACCCGTTCGACGAGATTGCGGTGGAAGAGGCGATCCGCCTGAAGGAGAAGGGCGCGGCGAGCGAGATCGTGGCGGTGTCGGTGGGTCCGGCGAAGGCGCAGGAGACGCTGCGCACGGCGCTGGCGATGGGCGCGGACCGGGCGGTGCTGGTCCAGGTCGAGGACGGCGCCGAGGTCGAGCCGCTGGCCGTGGCGAAGATCCTGAAGGCGGTGGCCGACGAGGAGGCGCCGGGCCTGGTGATCTGCGGCAAGCAGGCGATCGATGACGATTCGAACCAGGTCGGGCAGATGCTGGCGGCGCTGCTCGGGCGGCCGCAGGGCACCTTCGCCTCGGCGGTGGTGGTCGAGGGCGATGCGGTGGTGGTCACCCGCGAGGTCGACGGCGGGCTCGAGACGGTGAAGCTCGCGCTGCCGGCGGTGGTGACGACCGACCTGCGCCTGAACGAGCCGCGCTATGCCTCGCTGCCGAACATCATGAAGGCCAAGTCCAAGCCGCTCGCGGTCAAGACCCCGGCCGACTACGGGGTCGACGTGACGCCGCGGCTCAAGACGCTGAAGGTGGCCGAGCCGCCGGTGCGTTCGGCCGGGATCAAGGTCCCCGATGTCGACACGCTGGTCGCCAAGCTCAAGGAAATGGGCGTAGCCTGATCACTCACCTTCCTCCGTTCGTGTCGAGCGAAGTCGAGACACGCTGCGCGAGGCATCTCGACTTCGCTCGATGCGAACGGGGATGGGTTGAAAGGAATTGCGAAGATGAACGTTCTCGTCTGGGTCGAACACGACAACGCGTCGGTCAAGGATGCGACGCTGGCGGCGGTCACGGCCGCGGGGCAACTGGGTGAGGTGACCGCGCTGGTCGCCGGCGCGGGCTGCGACGGCGCTGCTGCGGCCGCCGCGCAGATCGCCGGGGTGGGCAAGGTGCTCAAGGCCGATGATGCGGCCTATGCCCATGCGCTGGCCGAGAATGTCGCGCCGCTGATCGTGGCGCTGATGGCCGGTTATGACGCCTTCGTCGCCCCGGCGACCAGCCACGGCAAGAACGTGGCGCCGCGCGTCGCCGCGCTGCTCGACGTGATGCAGGTCTCCGAAGTCCTCTCGATCGACGGGCCGAAGACCTTCACCCGCCCGACCTATGCCGGCAATGCCATCGCCACGGTCGAGAGCAGCGACGCCAAGCTGGTGCTGACCGTGCGCGGCACCGCCTTCGCCAAGGCCGCGGCCACGGGCGGCAGCGCGGGCATCGAGGCGGTGTCGGGCACGGGCGATGCGGGCCTGTCCCACTTCGTCGGGGCCGAGATCGCCAAGAGCGAGCGGCCCGAACTGGGCAGCGCCAAGGTGATCGTCTCGGGCGGCCGCGCGCTGAAGGATGCGCAGACCTTCCAGGACGTGATCTTCCCGCTGGCCGACAAGCTCGGCGCGGGCGTCGGCGCGAGCCGCGCGGCGGTCGATGCGGGCTATGTCCCCAACGATTACCAGGTCGGCCAGACCGGCAAGATCGTCGCCCCCGAGGTCTATGTCGCGATCGGCATCTCGGGCGCGATCCAGCACCTCGCCGGCATGAAGGACTCCAAGACCATCATCGCCATCAACAAGGACGAGGACGCCCCGATCTTCCAGGTCGCCGACATCGGCCTCGTCGGCGACCTCTTCGCCCTGGTGCCGGAGCTGACGGGCAAGCTGTGAACCCCGACAACAGCCGAGACAAGGAAAGCCCCGCTTCGGCGGGGCTTTTTCTTTGTCCCGAAAGCAATACGCCATTCAGTCTTGAAGGACTGATGTTGTTCCGGTTACTCTCCGCGACAGGTGCAGGAGGTGGTCATGGCCGTCAGTGGAACTGTTTGTCGGGCCTGGCCCACAGTCCCGGTCCTTGCCTTGGGCGCCCTGCTGGCTTCACCGGCCACGGCCGCTGGAAACGCGAATGGCAACCTGCTGTCGCCGAGCAGCCCCTGGCGGCTGGACTACGACAGGGACCGTTGCGTGATGTCGCGCCGCTTCGGCAGCGAGAACGACCCGTACTTCCTTCAATTCATCCGCTATGAACCGTCGGACGGCTTCGCGTTCAACCTGATCGGACGCCGCTTTGCCACCGTGGACAACCGTCCTGACCTGCGTATCCGTTTCGGCAGCGGCGGAACCCCGGTCAAGGTTTCGACCATGACCGGCCGCCTCGGCGATCTGCCGATGATTTTCGCCAGCGCCCGACTGGACAACCTGGACTGGAACGAGGACAAGTCCGGCCCACCCCCGGCTGTTCCGCCGACCACCGAGGCGTCCGTCACCGAGGTGCAGGTCGCGCTAAAGGGACAACGCCTGACCTTCAAGCTGGGCCCGATGGATAGGCCGATGGCGGCGATGCGCCGCTGCGAAGCGGACCTCGTCCGATCGTGGGGACTCGATCCGCAAGTGCAGGCGGCCCTCGCCACCCGGGTGCAACCGGCCACCCCACCCTACCGCTGGCTGCAAACGGAAGACTATCCCGAGGGCATGTTGCTGGCCGGGCAACAGGCGATCATCGCGTTTCGCCTGATGGTGGACCTCCAGGGAAAACCCACCGCCTGTTCGGTGCAGGCGAACATCGCCCGCGACAAGACCTTCGCTGAGACAACCTGCAAGGCACTGATGCGCCGGGCGCGCTTTACGCCTGCCAGATCGGCGACGGGGGACGCCGTGGTCAGCTTCTACGCCAGCCGGGTCAACTGGGTCATCCCCTGAGCCTCGGGCGACGCAGGAAATCGCTCAGGGCTGGCGCTCGTAAAGCACCAGCACGGTGCCATTGTCGCCGCTGTGCTCATGATAGGGCACGAAGCCGAGCCGTGCGGCCACCCGTTCCGAAGCGACATTGCCCTGTTCGATCATGCAGGCGATCCGCTGGCGGCCGTGGGTCCGATCGAACCAGTCGAGCACCGTGGCCATCACCTGGGTCGCCACGCCCCGGCCCCACCAGTCCTGACCGATGATCCAGCCCGCCTCGGCCACGTCGTTCAGGCCGGGCAGGCCGCGCCAGCTGCGGAACACCCCGCAGTGCCCGACCAGCGCGGGCCGTCCCGCCTCGCGCACCATCAGCGTGCCATATCCGTGCAGGGCCCAGCTGCCCGCGTTGCGATAGAGCCGGGCGAAGCTGTCGCCCTCGTCAGGCTGGTGGCCCCCGAGGAACCGCCGCATCGCCGGATCGAGCGTCAGGGCATGCAGATCGGCATGATCGGCGGCAGTCGGCCGCCACAATTCGTAGGGCCCGGCACGGAGCAGCGGTCCGGCATCCGCCTCGATCACAGGAACACCTCCACCGCATGAATGGCGAGGCCGAACAGCCCCCCCACCAGCGTGCCGTTGATGCGGATGAACTGCAAGTCCCGCCCCACGGCGCCCTCCAGACGGTCGGTCACCGTGGTCGCATCCCAACGCTTGACGGTCTCCGAGACCAACTGGACGATCTGCGCGCCATAGCGGCTGGCCAGGCCCACCGCGGTCCGCCGGGCGAACCGGTTGATCTGGACCTGCAGCAGCGGATCGTCGCGTAGCGCGCGGCCCAGATCGCTGAGCCCGTCGCTCAACGGGATGCCGCTGCCGGCCGAGGGATTGCGGGCCAGCGCGATGAGCGCGGCACGAATCTGTTCCCACACCCCCTGCCACCATTCGGCCACAGCCGGGTTGGCGAGCAGATCGCGCTTGGCCTGTTCGACCCGATCGCGCGTGGCGGGATCGTGGACCAGATCCTGGGCGAGCGTCTGCAGTCCCTCCTCGATCTTGCCGCGCAACGGGTGCTCCGGATCGACGATCACTTCCGCCAGCAGCTTGTAGAGGCCGTCCAGCACCGAGTTGGCGACCCGTTCGTCAAGCCCGGTCCAGCGCAGCACGGCATTGGCGCGGCGATGGATCAGATCGCGCACCAACTCCTCGTTGGCTTCCAGCGTGAACCCGGCCCAGCGCACCAGGCTGCCGATCACCGGCCGGTGGCGGCCATCGGCGATCGCGGTTGACAGCATGCGCCCCAGCAGGGGCGCGAGCTCAAGCCGACCGAGCTGGCGGACCAGACCACCGCGGACCTGGCTGCCAAGCCGTTCGGGATCGAGCGATTCGAGCACCTGGGCCGCCAGCTCTCCCGCCCCGGCCCGCAGCCGCGATCCGTCCGAAGAGCGCGGATCGGCGAGCCATGTGCCAAGCGCACCCGCCAGGTTGAGGTCCTGCAGGCGGCGGGCGATCACCGGCGGGGTGAGGAAATTGTCGCGCAGGAAGGCCGCCATCGTATCGGCGATGCGGTCCTTGTTGTCGGGGATGATCGCCGTGTGCGGGATCGGCAGGCCCAACGGGTGGCGGAACAGCGCGGTGACGGCGAACCAGTCAGCCAGCCCGCCGACGAGGGCCGCCTCGCTGAAGGCCAGGACCCAGGCCCAGGCGGGGTGCACGGGCTGCAGGTGGCGCGAGACCAGGAACAGCCCGGCCATGGCCACCAGCAGCCCGGTCGCCACCCGGCGCATCCGCCGGGCCCGATCGGGGGATGCCCCGCCTCCCGGGCGCGAGGACCGATGCGACGCCGTTACGCTCACTCCGCCGGCAGGGCGGCCGGTCCGGTGGAAGGGGTGCCAGCCGCCACGGCATGGTGCGGCTCGAAGGTCAGGAAGCGGCGCCGCAGCGAGGGACCGAGGCGCTTCTCCAACCCGTCCGCCAGGCTGAAGGCCGCCGGGACGATCAGCAGGGTCAGGGCCGTCGACAGGACCAGGCCGCCGATCACGACGACACCCATCGGCGCCCGCCAGGCTCCGTCACCCCCCAGCGAGATCGCCGTGGGGATCATGCCGGCGGTCATCGCCACGGTGGTCATCACGATCGGCACCGCGCGCTTGTGACCGGCTTCGATGATGGCATCGAACTTGTCACGGCCCATCGCCATTTCCTCGATCGCGAAATCAATCAGCAGGATCGAGTTCTTGGCGACGATACCCAGCAGCATCAGGATGCCGATGTAGACCGGCATCGACAGCGGCTGGCCGACGAAGGCCAGCAGCAGCAGGCCCCCCAGCGGCGCCAGGAACAGCGAGCCCATGTTGACCAGCGGGGACACGAACCGGCGGTACAGCAGGACCAGCACTGAAAACACCAGCAGGATGCCCGCGACCACGGCGGTGAGCACGCTGGAAATCATTTCCTGCTGCCAGCGGTCCTCGCCGAAAGCCTTGTTGGTGACGCCGGCGGGCAGGTTCCGCATGATCGGCAGCTGGTTGATCGCTTCGGTCGCCTGGCTCTTGACCACGCCGGGCGGAAGATCGGCGCCGATGAAGACGCGGCGCTGCTGATCGTAACGCTGGACGCTGGTCGGCCCCGAACCGAAGCCGATCTCGGCCACGCGCGAGAGCGGAACCATGCCGCCACTGGCGGTGGGCACCGGCAGGTTGGCGATGTTCGACAGGTCGCGGCGGGCCTCGACCGGCATGCGCACCCGGATCGGCACCTGGCGATCGGACAGCGAGAACTTCGCCGCGTTCTGGTCGATCTCGCCCTGGGTGGCGATGCGGATCGCCTGGCTGAGCGCCTGGGTGCTCACTCCAAGGCTGGCCGCAAGATCGAGCCGGGGCTTGATGATCACCTCGGGCCGGCGCAGGTCCGCGCTGATGCGCGGCGCAACAACCTGCTTGAGCCCCTTCATCTGTTCGACCAGCTCGGTGGCGGTGCGTTCGAGCAGGACCGGATCGGTTCCGGCCAGCATGATCGAGATCGGCCGGCCACTGCCACCGCCCCCGCCGCCGCCATTCATCGACTGGAAGGTGACCCGGGCATCGGGGAAGCGCTGCAGGATCGGGGTCAGCCGCCGGGTGAACTGCTGCGCGGTCTCGTCGCGGTCCTTGTTGAGATTGACGAACAGGCGCGAGTTGCCTTCGGACATCCGTTCGAGCACCGATTCGACCTGCGGCTGCTTGCGCAGGAAGGCCGAAATCTCGCCCGAGACATCGGCGGTCTGCTGCAGCGTGGTGCCCGGGACCATCTCGATCTTGGCCATCAGGAAATCGTTGTTGCTGTCCGGGAAGAACTGACCCGGCAGAACCATGAACATGACCACGGTCAGCAGGAGCGAGCCGAGCGCGACCCCGACCATGCCGATGCGGTGATCGCGCAGCCGCGCCTTGATCCGCCGGCCCAGCGTGAGCCGGCCCGCCGCATCGCGGTGTGCGGCGCGATAGGCATCGGCCTTGCTGGTATCGAGCGACCAGTGGAGGATCGCCAGGTAGCGGTCCATGGCCCGGCCGCCGGCGTGCTCGGCCTGGCCGTGCGACTTGAGGAAGTAGGCCGCGACCATCGGCGTGATCATGCGCGCGACGGCGAGGCTCATCAGCACCGAGATGACGACGGTGAGACCGAAATTCTTGAAGAACTGGCCCGAGACGCCGGGCATCAGCCCGACCGGCAGGAACACCGCGACGATCGAGAAGGTGGTCGCGACCACGGCCAGGCCGATCTCGTCGGCCGCGTCGATCGCCGCCTGGTAGGCGGTCTTGCCCATGCGCATGTGCCGGACGATATTCTCGATCTCGACGATCGCATCGTCGACCAGCACGCCCGCGACCAGCCCCAGCGCGAGCAGGGACATCATGTTGAGCGTGAAATCGAGCATGCCGATGAACCAGAAGGTCGGGATCGCGGATAGCGGGATGGCGATCGCTGCGATCACGGTGGCCCGCCAGTCGCGCAGGAAGAAGAACACCACGATGACCGCCAGCACCGCCCCTTCGACCATGGCCGACATCGAGCTTTCGTACTGCTTGCGGGTGTAATCGACGCTGGTGAACAGCGTCTTGAAGTGAATGCCGGGCGTGTCCTTCTCGATCTGGTCGAGCGCCTTGACCGTCTCGTCATAGACCGACAGGTCGGATTCGCCGCGCGCCCGGCTGATCCCGAAGGTCACCACTTCGCGCCCGTTCATCCGCCCGCGCGAGGTGATCTCGCCGAAGGCATCGCTGACCTTGGCGATGTCGGCCAGCTTGGCCATGCGCCCGCCGCCGAGGGAAATTTCGGTCTGGCTGAGCTGGAAGGCGGTGCGGGCATTGCCCAGCACGCGGACCGACTGGCGCGACCCGGCGATCTCGGCCCGGCCGCCAGCGGCATTGGTGTTGAGCTGGCGCAGCGCCGCGTTGACCTGGGCTGCGGTGACCCCGATCGCTTGCATCCGGGCCGGATCGAGCGTCACCAGGATCTCGCGGTTGACGCCGCCGCCACGATTGACCGAGGCCATGCCGGGAATGGCCAGCAGCCGCTTGGCAACCCGGTCGTCGACAAACCACGACAGTTGCTCGAGCGTCATGTCATCGGCCGCGACCGCGAAATAGGCGATCGGGTCCGACGAGGTTTGCGCCTTGATCACCTGCGGCTCGAGAATGCCATCGGGCAGATCGCCGCGGACCTGGTCGACCGCGTTCTTGACCTCGTTCACCGCGGCGTTGATGTCCTCACCGATCTGGAACTCGACCACGGTCTGGCTCGAGCCCTCGGTCGCGGTCGAGCTGATCGAGCTGACCCCGGCGATCGAGCGCACCGCGGATTCGACCCGCTGGGTGATCTGGGTCTCGATCTCGGACGGGGCGGCACCGGGTTGCGCGACGGTGACGATCACCATCGGGAACTCGATGTCCGGCATGTTCTGCACTTCCATCCGGCTGAAGCTGACCAGTCCGGCCAGCATCAACCCGATGAACAGAACGATCGGCACCACCGGGTTGCGGATCGACCAGGCGGAAATGTTGCGAAAGTTCATGGTGCGCGCCCTGTTTCGATCAACGTTTCGATCAACCCGGCAGCTTGGCCGCGGTGTTTAGCTGCGGCTTGACCGTTTCGCCCGGCTGGAGGAACCCGCCGGCGCGGAGCACCACGCGTTCGGTTCCGTTCAGCCCTTCGACCACGGCGATCCCGTCGCCGGTGACGAGGCCGGTCTTGACCGGGCGGCGCACCACCTTGTTGTCGCGGCCGACCACATAGACGTAGCTGCCGGCATTGTCGGACAGGATCGCGCTTTCCGGAAGCTTGGGCGCGACCACCGTGCCGGCGCGGATCACCACGCTGGCGAAGCCGCCGGGGCGCAGTTCCGGGGAATAGGCCAGCGCCACGCGGGCCGTGCCCTGACGGGTCGTCGGATCGATGACCGGGGAAATCTGCCAGACCTCACCGGTGAACGACTTGCTCGACCCGACCGGGGTGACACTGGCTGCGACGCCCGGCGAAAGGGCCGCGAGATCGGTTTCCGAGAGCCGGGCCTGCACTTCGAGCTCGCCGCCGCGGGCCAGCCGGAACAGCACGCCGCTGCCGCCGCCGACCACCTGGCCGCGTTCGACCCGGCGCTCGAGCACCAGACCGTCCGAGGGGGCCACGATGTTGAGCCGGGCCGCCTGGGCCTGGAGCTGCCCGAGGGTGGCGCGCGCGACGTTGACCCGGGCGAGCGCGCTGTCGCGCGTGGCGGTCAGCCGGTCGATGTCCGCCCGGGAGATGAAGCCGCGTTCGACCAGCTTGAGCGCGCGATCGAGATTGGCCTGGGCCAGGCGGGCATCGGCCTGGGCAACCTGGACCTGCGCGGCCTGGCTGGCCTGCTGCTGGATCTGGACCGAACGGTCGATCACGGCCAGGATCTGGCCCTTGCGCACCCAGTCGCCCGCCTCGACCCGCACTTCGGCGACCTGCCCGCCCTCGCCGACGGAACCCACCGGCTCCTCGCGTCGTGCGGCCAGGGTGCCGGTGGCGTTGATCTCGCCGGCGATCGTCGCCCGGCCGGGCACGACGACCGTCACGGTCGCGGCCTGCTGCACAGCCCCGGCCTTGGCCGCCGGGACATCGTTGCGATGCACGAAGAACCACAGCGCCACCAGCAGCACCGCGGTGACGGCGAGAATGATCCAGACCCGCCGGCCCGAGGCCCGGTCTTCCGCCGTGACGTACAGCTCGTCGGTGTCGTCCGGAGCCGGCACGGCGCTCGGGGTCATGATCCTGGCCTCATAATTCATGGTGCAGCGGTCCCGCAGGCAAGGCGCCAAGCGGCGCCAAACTGTATTACATTAGCAAGTCACCCGCCGCAATGGGCATTGATCAGCGCCCGGCGGGAGACGGTTCATCCGCCGAGATAGTGTGCGGGCCGGGGCTAGGCAATGAGCCGTTGGGACGCATCGGGTGCTTGGGGCGCCCACTGCGGCCATCGCGCCACGGTTGCCGCCGACACGCGAACGGCCGGACCATGGGGTCCGGCCGTCGCCCGGGATGCCTGCGCCTGGCCGGGCCGGCGCCCGGGGTCAGTACTTCAGTTGGCGCTCGTAGAGATCGCGGTAATGCTGGATGCGGGTCACGCGCAGGCCCTGCATCCCCGACCGGTCCACCGCGCGCTGCCACGAGGCGAATTCCTCAAGGGTCAGGCCATAACGCTCGCAGGCTTCCTCGATGGACAGGAGGCCGCCGTTGACGGCCGCCACGACTTCGGCCTTGCGCCGGACGACCCAGCGGGTGGTGCTGGGCGGCGGAAGCGAATCCAGGGTCAGCGGCTCACCAAGCGGGCCGATCACCATCGCGGGACGAATATTCTGGTTCTCGATCATGCTAGTCCTCGGTCGCCGCATGTGGGGGCACGGCGACTGGTCCGTTGATGGCGCAAGGCGCTTTGATATTGGCCCAATAAACAGGGTTAACGACGGGTCCGGGGCGGCATGCCGAAAGCACGGATTCGCCGGCCGAGGCAAAGCCGCCGACCGCCACGGGCACGGCCATGTCGCGATTCAGGGTGCGGTGCAGGGCATGGATCGCGGCAAAGCGGGCGCGCAGCGATGACCAGTCCGGATGGCGCAGGGGCGCGGGTTCGGCGGCCGCGATCGCGGTCGCGGCCCCATCGGCGACGAGCGCGGCATCACCCGCCCGCACAGCCCCGGGGCGTGCCCGCCACGCGGCGGCGTCGGCCGCCGGCCAGTCCTTGTCGAAGTCATAGCCCATCTGCATGAGCCGGTACTTACGCCAGGGGTGGTCAAGGGAAGGTAAAGACCCCCTTTACGGAACGGAGAGAGAGATTAACGGGAATCCGCGCGGGCCATTTTGGCATTTCGGCCCGCCGCGTGTAGGACGCCGGGCATGGCCTCCTTCCCTTCTGCCCTGCCCATCCCTCCAGCCGCCCTGGCCGGGATCGCGTCCTGGCCGGACCTGTTCCAGTTGCCCGGACACCCCGACGGCTCGCTGGCCGGGCGGCGGATCGTGGTCGCCATGTCGGGCGGCGTCGACAGCTCGGTGGTGGCGGCGCTGGCCGCCGCGAGTGGCGCCGAGGTGATCGGAATCACCTTGCAGCTGTACGATCACGGTGCCGCCACCGGGCGCAAGGGCGCCTGCTGCGCGGGCGACGATATCCGCGATGCGCGCAAGGTGGCGGACCGTCTGGGCATCGCGCACTATGTGTTCGACCATGCCAGCAGCTTCCGCGAGGAGGTGGTCGAACGCTTCGCCGACGATTACCTGGCGGGGCGCACCCCGATCCCCTGCATCCGCTGCAACATGGGGCCCAAGTTCACCGACCTGCTGGGCATGGCGCGCGAGCTCGGCGCCGATGCCCTGGCCACCGGCCACTATGTGCGACGCCTGCCCGGAGAGGCCGGTGCCGAGCTGCACCGGGCGCTCGATCCCGCGCGCGACCAGAGCTATTTCCTTTACGCCACGACCGAGGCCCAGCTCGATTTCCTGCGCTTTCCGCTGGGCGGCCTGCCCAAGACCGCGGTGCGGCAGATCGCCGAGGCGGCCGGGCTGGCGGTCGCCGCCAAGCCCGACAGCCAGGACATCTGCTTCGTGCCCGATGGCGACTATGCCAAGGTGGTCCGGGCGGTGCGGCCCGATGCCGAGGCCGACGGCGAGATCGTCCATGCCCAGAGCGGCGACGTGCTGGGACGGCATCGCGGCGTGATCCACTACACCGTGGGCCAAAGGCGCGGGCTGGAGATCGGTGGACAGCCCGAGCCGCTCTACGTCACCGGAATCGACGCCGCGACCCGCCGGGTGCTGGTCGGGCCCCGTCGGCTGCTGGCGGTCGGAGCGGCGCGGATCGGGGAAACCAACCGGATCGGGCCTCTGCCCACGGACGGTGACGGCTGCGACGCCCCGGTGCTCCATGCCAAGGTCCGTTCGCTGGCCAAACCGGTGCCGGTCCGGCTGGAGGGCGTGCCGGGCGAGGGCCGCGCCGTGACGATCCGCTTCGCCGAGCCGGAATATGGTGTCGCCCCGGGCCAGGCGGCGGTGCTGTACAGCGGCGACCGGGTGATCGGCGGCGGCTGGATCGAAGCGACCGAACCGGCCTGATCGCCCCGGGCCCCCTTGCCCCGCGTCGACCGGGCGTCAGTCGGCCCAGCGATCGAGCTGGCAGCCCCACCCTTCGCGATAAGTGGCGCTCTCGCGGACGAGCAGGGCAAAGCGCGCGGTCACGCGGCGCGACGCCTCGTCGGCGCTGAGCGTGACGAGCCCCATCCCCGGTTCGAAGTCCTTGCGGCAATCTCCGAGCGGCCGGCCAGCCACGAACCGGCACGAACAGGCCACCCGCGCCCCATAGGCCGCTCCGGTGCGCGCGGTGGCGAGCAGCGGCCGGGCATACCACGCGACCATTGCCGCCAGGACCAGCAACAGCACGGCGGCCGTCCGTTTGCCACGGGACAGGCGGCGGGGCTGGAGGGTGGCGGCGGGGATCGGGCGTCGCGGTGTTGCCATTGCCCCCCATTCTTCGCATGACGGCACCCGCCATGTCGACCCCGCCCCTCCCGCAACGCCTGTCGGGCCCGCCCCCTGGCGGTCACCCTCCCCGCCGATCGGCCGTGTCGCGCCGACTCGCGCTGGGCCTCGCGGTGGGGCTGGCGGCCGGCCTGGCCGGGGCTCTGGCCGGATGCGGCGGCGGTGATTCGGGGCCTGCCCCGCTCAGCGAGGCGGCGCTGGCGGCGGTCGTCCCTGCCCCGGGCGTGCCCCGCAAGGATCTGGCCCGCGCCATCGACGGGCTGTTCGACCCCGCCGCCGGCGAAACCCGCGCGGTTGTCGTCCTGTCGGGCGGACGGATCGTGGCCGAACGCTATGGCCCGGGATTCGGCCCCGAGACCCGGCTGATCGGCTGGTCGATGTCGAAAAGCGTCACCGGCGTGCTGATCGGGCTGCTGGTTTCCGACGGGCGGCTGCGGCTGGATGAGAGCGTGCCGGTGCCCGCCTGGCAGCGCAGCGGCGATGCCCGGGGCGAGATCACGCTGCGGCAACTGCTGCAGATGCGTTCGGGCCTGCGCCACACCGAGGGCGGATCCCCGGTCTGGCGCGCCGACGAGGTGCGGATGCTGTTCCTGGACGGGCGCGACGACATGGCCGGCTATGCCGAGGCCCAGCCGCTCGAGGCTGAGCCCGGCAGCCGCTTCGAATATTCCAGCGCGACCAGCGTGATCCTGTCGGACCTCGCCGCCCGCGCCCTGACCGACAGTCCGGATCCGGAAACCCGCCGCCGCACCGTGGCCGACTATCTGCACACCCGCCTGTTCGAGCCCGCCGGGATGCGCTCGATGCGGGCCGAGTTCGATTCCGCCGGCACGCTGATCGGATCGAGCATGGTGTTCGGCACCGCGCGCGACTGGGGTCGCTTCGGCGAGTTCCTGCGCAATGGCGGGGCGGTGCGGGGCGCCCAGGTGCTGCCGCGTGGCTGGATCGAGTTCATGACCAGCTCCTCGCCGCGCAACCCCGGCTACGGCGCGCAGCTCTGGCTCAATCGCCCGCAGGCCGACGGCTCGGTGGTCCTGCTGCCCGGGCGCGCCCCGGCCGATGCCTTCGCCTGCGTCGGCCACCTTGGCCAGTATGTGCTGGTGTCCCCGCGGCAGCGCCTGACGATCGTCCGGCTGGGCCACAGCGACGAGACGCAGCGCAAGCGCGTGCTGGACAGCATGGCGGACATCACCGCGCTGTTCCCCAGGCGCTGACCCGGACCCTGCCGCCCGCCCGGCCTCAGCCGGCCTCGACGATGTCCTGCGCGGTGAGTTCGGGGCGCGCGGCCAGCCCCTTGTCGACGTGGCCTTCGGGATCGGGATGGATCAGGATCTCGATGCCGGGAAACTCGGCGAGGATCTTGGCCTCGATCTGATCCATCACATCGTGCGCGGCCGCGACGGTCATGTTGCCATCGACCCACACGTGGAACTGGACGAAATCGCGGTTGCCCGCGGTGCGGGTGCGCAGATCGTGCACCCCGCGCAGCTCGGGATGGCGGGCCAGCACCTCGATGAAGCGATGCTTCTTCTCCTCGGGCCATTCGCGATCCATCAACTGCTCGATCGCCTCCTGCGAGGCGCCCCAGGCACCCCAGGCGAGCCAGCCGGCAATGGCCAGGCCGAACAGCGGATCGGCCCCGGAAAAGCCCAGCCACTGATCCAGGCTGAGCGCCGCGATCACCGCCAGGTTGAGCAGCAGATCGGACTGGTAGTGGACGTGGTCGGTCGAGATCGCCAGGCTGTTGGTGCGACGGATCACGTGGCGCTGCCAGGCCAGCAGGGCAAGGGTGGCACCCATCGCGATGGCCGAGACGATGATCCCGTCCTGCGCGGCCTCGGTCCGCCCGCCGGCGATCAGTTGCTGCAACGCCCGCGCCGCCAGCCCGAGCGCCGAGATCGAGATCAGCACGACCTGGAACATCGCCGCGATCGCCTCGGCCTTGCCGTGACCGAAGCGGTGGTGGTGATCGTCCGGCTGGGCCGCGACCCAGACCCCGGCGAGGGTGGCGATGCTCGCGATCAGATCGAGCCCGGTGTCGGCCAGGCTGCCCAGCATCGCGGTCGACCCGGTCGACCAGGCCGCCCAGGCCTTCATCCCGAGCAGGAGCACGGCCACCGCGATCGAGGCGAGGGCGGCACTGCGGTTGAGCGCGGCGGCAGAGCTGTCGGGACCGGCCATGGGCAACCTCAGGGATAGAGCAGGGTGCTGGCCCAGCCATCGGGCGCGGCCGGATCGCGGACATAGCGGCGCCGGTCGTGCAGGCGGTGTTCGCGGTCCTGCCAGAATTCGATCGCGCGCGGCGCCAGCCGGAAGCCGAACCAGTGCGCCGGCCGTTCGACCGGCCCTGCCGCGAAGCGCGCCTCGGCCGCGGCGAAGCGCGCGGTGAAGGTGTCGCGCGAATCGAGCGGCGCCGACTGGTCCGAGGCCACGGCCCCCAATTGGCTGTCGCGCGAACGGCTGGCGAAATAGGCGTCGGCCTCGGCCTCGCTCACCCGCTCGACCGGGCCCTCGATGCGGATCTGGCGGCGCAGCGATTTCCAGTGGAACAGCAGCGCCGCGTTGGGATTGGCGAGCAGCTCGCCGCCCTTGCGGCTGCGCGAATTGGTGTAGAACACGAAACCGTCGGGGCCGTGGCCCTTGAGCAGAACCATGCGGACCGAGGGGATGCCATCGGGCGTGGCCGTGGCCAGGGCCATGGCGTTCGAATCGTTGGGCTCGGTCCCGCGCGCTTCGCGATACCAGGCATCGAAGAGGGCAAAGGGATCGCCATGGGGCAGGGCGGTCGCCGCAGCGGCAGTGGTCACGGGAAATTCCTGTCGAGGTTCAAGAGTCTGGCGGCCTGGGCGCGTCATAGACCCGGCGGAGAGCCAGGGGAAGGGCGCGGGCGGGCGCGGGACGAACGGGCAAGCCGCCCTGGCGCCTGCCCGCCACCCGGACCGGCTGGCGCGGGCGTGCCGGGCTGGCGATCGGCCTGGCCCTGTCCGTTTCCCTTGTGCCGGGCGGGCCGCGCTCCTAGCTAGGCAGGATGGCAGATCCATACGCGACCCTGGGGGTGGCTCGCGGCGCGAGCGAGAAGGACATCAAGTCCGCTTATCGCAAGCTCGCCAAGGAGCTTCACCCCGACCGGAACACGGACAACCCGAAGGCGGCCGAGCGCTTCAGCGAGGTGACCCGAGCCTATGACCTCCTGTCCGACAAGGACAAGCGGGCGCGGTTCGATCGCGGCGAAATCGACATGGACGGGAACCCGGCCAATCCGTTCGGCGCCGGATTCGGAGGCGGGGGATTCGGCGGGGGAGGCCAGCGCGGCTTCCGCCATGAGGGCTTTGGTGGTGGCGGGCCCGAGGGTGTCGACATTTCCGACCTGTTCGAAGGGCTGTTCGGAGGCGGACGGAAAGGCGGTGGCGGTGGTCCCTTCGGCGGACAGCGCGCGGCCCCCAAGGGTGCGACAGTGCAGTACCGCCTGCAGGTCTCGCTGACCGATGCCGCCCTGCTGGCCCCGCAGCGCATCACCCTGTCCGACGGCAAGACGATCGACCTGAAGCTGCCCGCCGGGGTGGAGGATGGCACCCAGATGCGCCTCGCTGGGAAGGGTGAGCCGGGCCCGGGCGGCAACGGCGACGCCCTGGTGACGATCGTCCTGCAGCCCCACCCGTTCTTCCGGCGCGACGGCGACAACCTCAAGCTGGATCTGCCGGTGACCCTGGACGAGGCGCTGGGCGGGGCCAAGGTCAAGGTTCCGACCGCGGACGGCGCCGTGATGCTGACGCTCGCCCCGGGGACCAGCTCGGGCAAGACGCTGCGCCTGAAGGGCAAGGGCATGACCCGCAAGGACGGGTCCCGCGGGGACCAGCTGGTGCGGGTGCAGATCGATCTGCCTCAGGCCGACTCGGCGGAGCATGCGGAACTGGCGCGAAGGCTGGCGGGTTGGCAGGACACCCGCAATCCGCGGCAGAAATTCGGGCACTGAACCGCCAGCGCCGCGCGCGTGGGGGCCGGACAGCAAAGGGGGCACGCCATGGAGGAACGCCCGATCGGGGGGCCGGACTCCCCCGCACCCGCCCTATCCGCGCCCGACCTGTCGCCCGAGGCGCGCCGCCGCGACGCCCTGCGGCGCCAGCACGGAGAGGGCGGCGAGGGTGGTCCGACCGGGCGGATGGCACGCGACCTGCGCCCCGGAGCGCGGGTCCGTGCGGTGATCGCCCGGGTGGTGACCGGCGTATGGAACGACGGCTTCATCCACGCCGGCAACCTGGCCTACATGGCCGTGGTCGCGCTGTTTCCGTTCTTCATCACCGCCGCGGCGATCTTCTCGGCACTGGGCGAACGGGGTGAGCGCGCGGCGATGATCAACGCCTTCCTGCTGGCCGTGCCGCCGGCCGTGGCCCGGGCCATCGCCCCCGTCGCCCGTGACGTGGTCGAGGCGCGGACCGGCTGGCTGTTGTGGGTTGGCGGGCTGGTCGGGCTGTGGACCGTGGGCAGCCTGATCGAAACGATCCGCGACGTGCTGCGGCGCGCCTATGGCACCCGCCCCACTCACGCGTTCTGGCGCTATCGCCTGGTCTCCACCGGGATCATCATCGGCGCGGTGATCCTGCTGCTGCTCTCGCTGATCGCGCAGGTGCTGATCGGCGCGGTCCAGCAGGCGATCCTCGCCTGGATCCCGCGGCTGGCCCCCCTGACCGAGGCCATGGCGCTGTCCCGCCTGATCCCGGCCGCCGTCCTGTTCGCATCGCTGTACCTGCTGTTCCTGTCGCTGACCCCGGCCGCCTACCGCGGTCCGCGCTATCCGAAATGGCCCGGCGCCCTGTTCGTCACCGGCTGGTGGGTGGCGGTCACGGTCTCGCTGCCCTGGGCGCTGCGCAGCCTGCTGCACTACGATGCGACCTACGGCAGCCTCGCCGGGATCATGATCACGCTTTTCTTTTTCTGGCTGGTCGGCTTAGGGATGGTATTCGGCGCCGAACTGAATGCCGCGCTGGCCGAACCGCCGGAGGAGCGCGACATGGTCGGACAGGACGACAACCGCGCCCAAGAGGGTGGCCAGCGACCGGTGGTCGCGACGCCAGGGCGCCGGAATGAGGGTGGAGATTAGACGCATGACCGGACTGATGGCGGGCAAGCGCGGGCTCATCATGGGCCTGGCGAACGACAAGTCGCTGGCCTGGGGAATCGCCCAGCAGTTGCACGCGCATGGCGCGGAGCTGGCCTTTTCGTACCAGGGCGAGGCGCTGGAGAAGCGGGTCCGTCCACTGGCCGCGAGCCTGGGCAGCGATTTCCTGATCGATTGCGACGTGTCCGACATGGCCGCGCTCGACGCCGCCTTCGACCAGCTCAAGGCGCGCTGGGACACGATCGACTTCGTGGTCCACGCCATCGGCTATTCCGACAAGACCCAGTTGCGCGGCAAGTTCTACGACACGACGCTCGACAACTTCCTGATGACGATGAACATCTCCGCCTACAGCCTGGTCGCCGTGACCAAGCGCGCGGTCGCAATGATGCCGAACGGCGGATCGATCCTGACGCTGACCTATTACGGCGCCGAGAAGGTCGTGCCGCACTACAACGTGATGGGCGTGGCCAAGGCCGCGCTGGAGGCGAGCGTGCGCTATCTCGCCAACGACTGCGGGCCTTCGGGAATCCGCGTCAACGGCATTTCGGCGGGCCCGATCAAGACCCTGGCCGCAAGCGGGATCGGCGATTTCCGCTACATCCTGAAGTGGAACGAGCTGAACTCGCCGCTGCGCCGCAATGTCACCATCGAGGACGTCGGCGGATCGGGGCTCTACTTCCTGTCCGACCTGTCCTCGGGCGTCACCGGCGAGATTCACCACGTCGACGCCGGGTATCACACCGTCGGCATGAAGCAGGAAGACGCGCCGGACATCGCGCTGGGGTGAGGGGATGGTGGCACTGCCGCCCCCGCACCCACGTCCCGTCATCCTGAACTCGTTTCAGGATCCATGGCGCCGCTACGGGCAGTTCGTCGAATAGCGGGGGGCAATGCCGAGCTTTTTCCGCGCGGCCTGAGCTCACCGCGCGATGGATCCTGAAACAAGTTCAGGATGACGAAGAAACTGTCGGCAGCGCGGCCGGTCGGAGCAGGCCTTCACCCCGCCCTCAGACCTCAGCCCTCAGCCCACCGCCTTCAGCTTCGGCGTCGGCGCGGCCGCACCCGCAGCGGGCTGGTCCGGCCAGATGCCGCGCGTGTCATAGACGATCTTGCCGGCGCGTTCCGACAGCGGGATCGACTTGAACAGGTCATGATCGACCAGCACGATCAGGATGTCGCAGGTTTCCAGCGCCGTATCGATGTCGATCAGCGCGACCGGGGTGTCCTTGTATTCCAGCGGCAGGGCGCTGACGAAGGGTTCGACGATGGCGATCCGGTCGGCATAGCGACGCGCCAGGGTCGAGGCGACCAGCCGCGCCGGGCTTTCGCGGAAATCGTCGATGTTGGCCTTGAACGCCAGGCCGAGGCAGGCGACCCGCGCGCCGGGATGGGCGGCGATCAGCGCATCGGCCTGGGCGATCACGTGATGGATCTTGGTGTCGTTGACCCCGCGCGCGGTGCGGATCAGCGGGGTGTCCTCCGGCGCGGAGTGGACGATGAACCACGGATCGACCGCGATGCAATGCCCGCCCACGCCCGGACCGGGCGACAGGATGTTGACCCGGGGGTGGCGGTTGGCGAGACGGATCACCTCCCACACGTCGAGCCCCATGCGGTCGGCCACGATCGACAGCTCGTTGGCGAAGGCGATGTTGACGTCGCGATAGGCGTTCTCGACCAGCTTGGTCATCTCGGCCGAGCGCGCATCGGTGGTCACGCAGGTGCCGCGCACGAACAGCTTGTAGAAGGCCAGCGCCTTGCGCGCGCAGCGCGGGGTGACGCCGCCGATCGAACGGTCGTTGTTGGCCAGCTCCTCGAGGATCCGGCCCGGCAGGACCCGCTCGGGGCAATAGGCGAAAGACACGTCGGGCGTGTCGCCGACCAGTCCGGGGAACTTCAGATCGGGCCGCAGGCTCGCCATCAGGTCGCGCAGCTGCTCGGTCGTGCCGACCGGCGAGGTCGATTCGAGGATCACCGTGTCACCGGCCTTGAGCACCGGGGCGACCGACCGGCCGGCTTCGAGCACATAGGACAGGTCGGGGGCATGATCGTGGTCGAACGGGGTCGGCACCGCGATCACGAAGACATCGGCGGGTTCCACCGTGGTGGATGCGGTCAGCAGCCCGCGCGCGACGACGCCGTGGACCAGGCCGTCGAGATCGACCTCCTCGATATGGATTTCACCCCGGTTGATCGTGTCGACAACCGCCTGGGACACGTCGACGCCGCGGACCCGGCACCCGGCGCGGGCGACGATGGCAGCGGTGGGAAGACCGATATAGCCCAGCCCGACGACACAGACCTCAGGCTTCTTGTCCAACTTCATGCGCGATCAGCTCCACGATACGGGCCGAGGAGTGGCCGTCGCCGAACGGATTGTGGGCGCAGGCCATGGCCTCGTAGGCGGCCTTATCGTCGAGCAGGGTGAACAATTCGGTAACGATGCGGTCCTCGTCGGTGCCGACCAGCCGCGCGGTTCCGGCCGCGACACCTTCGGGCCGCTCGGTCGTCTCGCGCATCACCAGCACCGGCTTGCCGAGCGCGGGCGCCTCTTCCTGGACCCCGCCCGAATCGGTCAGCATGATCTCCGCCAGGCCCAGCAGCCGCGCGAAATGCGGGTAGTCGAGCGGTTCGATCAGCGCGACGTTGTCCAGCCCGGCCAGGGCCCCGTCCATCACCGCGCGGACATTGGGATTGGGATGGACCGGGAAGATCACCGCCACATCGGGCCGCGCGGCGATGCGCCGCACCGCGCGGGCAATGGCTTCCAGCCCGCCGCCGAAGTTCTCGCGCCGATGGCTGGTCACGCCGATGATCCGCTTGCCCGCAAACCGCGCCTCCAGCCCGGCCAACCCGGCGACCAGCCCGGGATCGGCCGCGATCCGCGCAGTGACCCAGTGCAGCGCGTCGATCACCGTGTTGCCGGTGACATGGACCCGTTCGGGCGCGACGTTCTCGCGCCTCAGGGCTTCGGCCGCAGTTTCGGTCGGCGCGAAGTGGAGGCTGGCCATGGTGCCGATGATCTTGCGGTTGACCTCCTCGGGCCAGGGATGGTGGATGTCGCCCGAGCGCAGCCCCGCCTCGACATGGTCGACCGGGAGCTTGCGGTAGTAGGCGGCCAGCGCCCCGGCCATGGCCGTGGCCGTATCGCCCTGGACGATCACCCGGGCCGGCCGCACCGCATCCATCACCTGCCCGAGACCGGTCAGCAGCGCCGCCGTCAGCCCGTCGAGGGTCTGCCCGGGCTGCATCAGGTCCAGATCATGGTCAGGGGTGATTCCCGCGATGTCGAGCACCTGGTCCAGCATGCCGCGATGCTGCGCCGAAACGCAGACCACCGGTTCGAGCCGCGGATCGGCCTGCAGCGCGGCGACGACGGGGAACAGCTTGATCGCTTCGGGCCGGGTGCCGAAGATGACGAGAATGCGGGCGGGAGAGGCAGTCATGCGCCCGCGTCTAGCACGCGCGGGTTAAGGAGTTGATGGCTGCGCGGGAGCCGGATGCGGCAGCGGGATGCGGCCACCGCACCGCGATCAGTGGTGCGGGTCGTGGCCGGCAGCGGGGGTCTGGGCGGCCGGATCGTTGGCGGCCCGCTGGCGCGCCTCGAAATCCTTTTCGATCTGTTCGACCCGGGCCTGGGTCGCGGCCGCCTCGGCATCGACCGTGGCCGCGCGCTTGGCCCGTTCGTCTTCGATCATCTTGGCGAAGTTGACGTCGGTCGCGCCCTTCTTCTCGGCATAGGCGTTGCGGATCAGCCTCTGGGTGCAGCCCAGCGCGCCCCCGGGCCCGACCGGCGAGCACGAGTTGATCCCGTCGCGTCCGACCGTTTCATAGGCCAGCACACGCTGCGCCCAGGCCTCGCTCTTGGTGGAAGGCGTTTCACGCAACGGAGCCGGAATGCGGAAGCGTTCGGCCTCGGCCTTGCGCGCACAGACCGTGATCTCATCGCCCTTGGGCGCAGGGCAAACGTCATCGCCGTAAATGATGATCGTGTTGATCCGCTCGCCGTTCGATCCCGGCGAATCCTGCGCCGCGGCGGGCACCGCGGCGGCGAGGCCGAGCGTGGCGAGAATCAGCGTGGCAGAACGGCGCATCGGTACGGCTCCCAGGTTCATGGCTTGCCTATAGGGCCTAGAACCCTTGAACGATAGATGAAGCGGGTTGCTGGCGTGTTGCCGGCGCGTTGCGCCCCAAGGCGCCGGAACGCCGCGTCAGATCCGTTCCGACAGGCGGATCGCCAGGCGGCAGCCCAGCCGGATCGCTCCGCTCAGCAGCGGATAGGCCGGGGCCCGTTCCGCCCCCGCGGCGATCGCGGCATCGTGGTGCTCACGCTCATCGTCGCGGAACTTGTGGACGATCGCGGCGAGCTCGGGATCGCTGTCGCCCAGCTGCTCGAGCTGCTCGGTGTAATGCTGGTCGATTTCGGTCTCGATCGCCGCGGTGCAGGCCATCGCCGCCTCGGGCCCGATCAGGGCCGTGGCCGCCCCCAGCGCGAAGCCCGCGATCGACCACAAGGGCTGCAGCGCGGTCGGCCGCACGCCGCGTTCGGCCAGCAGCGCATCGAAGCGGGCGCGGTGTTCGGCCTCCTGCGCAGCCATGGCGGCGATCTCGGCGGCATGCGGCGCGCGGTTGCCCATCACCGCCAGTTGTCCGGCATAGATCCGGATCGCCCCGTATTCACCGGCCTGATCGACTCTCAGCATGCGGGCGGTGGCGGATTCGGCCATGACGATCAGGTCCTTGCGCTACGGACGAGCAGGGCGGCAAGCGCAAGCGCGCCGCCGGTCGAGAACAGGAAGTTGAACCCGGCGAGCGAGATCCCCAGCAGGGTCCATTGCGCCTGGTCGCAGCGGACCAGCGGCGCATCGAGGATCGACTGCAGCGCGTCCCCGCCGGGGGTGGCCGTGGAGGTGCAGTGCGTGATGCCCTCCCACCAGTGATACTCCACCCCGGCGTGATAGCCGCCGATCAGGCCCGAGACGGCAATCGCCAGCGCCGCCAGGCCCACCGGCCAGCGCGCCGAGGGCACGGCAAAGCCGACCCCGGCGAGAACGATCGCGGCGAAATGGGGATAGCGCTGCCACCAGCACATCTCGCAAGGGTAGAGCCCGAAGCCGTATTGCGACAGGTAAGCCCCGCCGAGCAGGGCGGCGGGCAGCAGCAGGACGAGCAGGCGGGCGAGGCGCAGCGCGGCGGGTCCGGTCGGCAGCATGGGCGGGTCCTAGCGTGCCTTGGGCCGCGCCGGAGCCGCGGCGGCCATGGCGGCGCCGCCGGTGCGCTTGATCGTGTTCAGGGCATACCAGAGCTGGAAATCGTCGATCCCCTTGGCCTTGAGCTCGTCCGGGGTCATCTTGAAGCGGGGATCGTCCTGCTTGTCATCCTCGAGCTTCTTGTCATCCAGATCGACCTCGTTGACCAGGTGCCCGCGCAGGTCGCTTTCGCGGAAGGCGAGCTGCGAGCGCTTGCGGGCGTCGGGATCGGAAATCTGCGGCACGCGGATATCGGGATCGATCCCGCCTTCCTGCACCGAACGGCCCGAGGGCGTGTAGTAGCGCGCGGTGGTGAACTTGACCGCATGGGTCTTGTCGAGGCGAATCAGCGACTGGACCGAACCCTTGCCGAAGCTGCGTTCGCCCATCACGAGCGCGCGGTGCTGATCCTGCAGCGCACCGGCGACGATTTCCGAGGCCGAGGCCGAGCCGGCATCGATCAGGACGATCACCGGAAGCCCGGCCGCGGCATCGCCCTTGAACACCGATTCGGCGCGGTAATACTCGTTCTCGGCCGCCACCCGGCCGCGTTGCGACACGATGTCGCCCTTGGTCAGGAACAGGTCGGACAAGGCCACCGCCTCGTCCAGCGAGCCGCCGGGGTTCTGCCGCAGATCGAGCACCACCCCGGTCAGCTTGCCCCCTGCCTGCCGCCGCAGCGTGGCGATCGCCTGGTTCACGTAGTTGCCGACATCGGCGGAGAACTGGTTGACCGAGATCACGGCGACCCCGTCGCTCAGCTTGGAGGTGACCGGTTCGAGGCTGATCTCGCCGCGCTGCACCGTCAGGTCGAAGGGCTGGTCGCGCCCGGGGCGGAAGATGGTCAGGCGGATCCGGGTTCCGGCCGGACCGCGCATGCGCGCCACGGCGTCATCCAGATCGAGCCCGTAGATCAGCTTGCCGTCGAGGTGGGTGATGTAGTCGCCCGCCTTGATCCCGGCCGCCTCGCCCGGGCTGCCGCGCATCGGCGAGACCACCTTGACCGCGCCGTCATCCCCGACGACCGACAGGCCCAGGCCGGAATACTTGCCGTCGATCATCGTATCCAGCCGCTGCAGGCTGGACCCTTCGAGATAGCTCGAATGGGGATCGAGGCTGGCCAGCATGCCGTCGATCGCGCCCTTGATCAGCTTGTCGTCGCTCACCGGCTCGACATAGTTGGCCTTGACCAACTGGTAGATCGTGAACAGCCGGCCGAATTCGGGGCTGGCCTGGGCATCGACCGCGGCCAGCCCGGCTGTGGCCACCGGCAGCAGGGCAATCGCCGAAAGGAGCAGTCCGGCCTTGGCCAAGGGACGAAAACGGAGGGCGGGCGTCATGATCGGGAATGGGCCTTTGGCGCAGTTTCGGGACGGTTCTATACCCCCCGCGCGGTGAACGCCAGATGGCCCAGGGTTCGCATCGACCGGTCAGGGTAGCGCAGCCTCGCCGGACGCCCAGCCCGCGCACCGTTCAGGGATGGGCGACGTCGAGCGGATTGACCGGCTGGCCCCGCTGGCGCAGCTCGAGCGCGACGATCGGCCGCCCCGGCCCGGTGGTGCCGATCGGCGAGCCGGCAAGGACCTCGGCCCCGACATTGATGCTGAGCTGCCCCAGCCCGGTGACCAGGCTGGTCCAGCCGCCGCCATGATCGATGATCACGATCTGGCCGAAGCCGCGGTAGGGACCGGCGAAGGCCACGCGCCCCGGGCCCGGGGCGACCGCCTGGGCGCCGGCGCGGGCGGCCAGGGCCACCCCGCGCGAGACCGGCGCACCCGGGCGCGCCTCGCCGAAGCCGGCGACCAGCCGGCCCTGGACCGGAAAGACGAAATCCGGCCTCGCCGCCGCGACCGGGGCGAGACCGGCGGCGGGTTCAACCGGCGCGGGGCGTGCATCGCCCGGACGGGCCGGGCGGATGACCGGGCCGGGCAGGGCGGCGAGCTGTTCGCGCAATTGTCCGGCCTGGCCGAGGGCATCGCTGAGCGCCCCGAGATCGCGCACCTGTTCGGCCAGGGCCAGGGCCCGTTCGCTCTCGCGGTCGGCGATCCCGGCCGATTGGCGGGCTGCCAGCCGCTGGCGGGTTTCCAGCGCGGCCAGCTCGGCGCGGCGGGCGGTCAGATCGCGCTGCTCCTGCCGCAGCCGGCCGATCGCGGCATCGGCCGCGGCGCGCAGCGCCCGGCGGCGGTCGAGCTCGGCGCGAACGCCCGCCGTGCGGCGCGACACCTCGGGCAGCATGGTGGTGAGCATGGCGCGCAGGTGCATGGTGTCGCGCACCGATCCGGGGCGGAACAGCGAGAACACCAGCGGTCGCCGGGCGAGGCGTTGCAGCGCGCCGGTCAGGCGGACCAGCGGCCGCTGCTGTTCGGCCAGCCGGGCGCGCAGCGCGGCCCGCTGGCGATCGATCAGCGCGATCGCCACCTGCTGGGCGGCGACTCCGGCCTCGGCCTGCTGGATCCGCGCCGCCGCCGCGGCCGCCTGCGCGGCGCTGCGCTCGGCGGCCTGCCC
>NZ_JACLAU010000109.1 GCF_014230305.1 Novosphingobium aerophilum | reverse complement strand
CACATCTCCCACGGCGCCGACCCGAAATCCCCATAGCGCAACGCCTGCCTCCCGCGGGTCGTACATGTCAGACTTTCGTACGCCTCCCGGCGCCCGAAACCCTTCGACAAAGCCGTCGTGCGTTCGCTTTGTGCCGAATGGCAAGTTGCATCGCAAAAGCCGACGCCCTCATCAACGGCAATGCGAACCGAGGTGAGTGGCAGCAGCTGTGTCCGTTCTAAACTGCGCGACGACAGCAAAGGCTTGGCGATAGACGCCTTGTTCTGAAGGCGAGTTTCGCAGACAGTGCAAACCTGCGGCGTTGGCGTGAGATCGAATTGAGTTGGCGGTCTTGTCAACAGGGAGGTGGAAAAGGCTGGATTTGTATCGGCCTGTTTGGCGTTCTTCCCCATCCCTCCGTGATTTCGGCGAAGCACAAGCCCTCCCTAAGTCACAACCTCAGATCCGTGCCTTTGGTACCGATCGGGCACATGTCGCCTAACCTGCAACGACATCCGATCTTGGCGAGCTTCCGGACAGCAGCAGCGATCTGAGAGCGATCGGCACGCCCACCAGTGCCGCCATGCCGGCAGCCGCAAACGTGCCCTGCATGCTGCCGATTGCGGTTTGCCCCACGGTCACGAGCGGCGGGCTCAGGAACTGACCGAGAAAGAAGCAGCCCGTCCAGACACCCATGCCGCGTCCGCGATGTTGAACCGGTAGGTCGCGCTGCGCCCAGGTGATCAGTGTCGGGATCATCATGCCGACCCCGGTCTGCTGGAAAACCACGCCCGCAGCCATCCACTTCCAATCCGGAGCGACGCCGATCAGCCATAGCCCCCCGCCCACCAGCGCCAGCAGGAGCGCGAAGGCGACTTCTGAACGGCGCTTGCCGATGAGCCAGAAGATGGCTGCGCCGAGGGAAACCCCGAGGCTCGGCAAGAAGGTGATCCGGCCAAGCTCGTCCGACGATTCCACGCCGACCTCGCGGAAGGCGAGGCCGCCATTCACTGCATAGACGTAATAGATGATCGAGCAGAGCAGAGTCACCCCGCCGATCAGGGCGATCTGCCGGACGGGGAACGGCGACCGGTCGTGCAAACCATCTTCGGCCGCCGGGTGGGAAACGGGAACTTCCGGCTCGAATACGAACGCAAACATGGCGAGGAAGATCGGAA
>NZ_JACLAU010000108.1 GCF_014230305.1 Novosphingobium aerophilum | reverse complement strand
GCCCCCTTGTATCTGGACGAGAGTGTCTCGTTTTGGTGGAAGCGATGAAGTTCCGGGGTGGGTGGCCACCCACCCCGGAACGGCGGCGCTGTCGCCCGTTGCCCCTCAGGTAGCCACCGGGACGGAGCTTGGGATCAGTGCCGTTGTCACGCACGACCGAACAGTCGGTTGATTCTCAATCGCACAGACAAGGCAGGTTACCGTGATGCATGGGATTTGTGGAGTAGATGTCTCCAAGGCTTGGCTCGATAGCTGGGCTGCGGGGCGATATCGGCGGTTTGCCAATTCGGCCGAAGGCGTGAGGGATCTGCTGGCGGTTTGCCGCGAGCATGGGGTCACGCTGGTCGTGATGGAGGCGTCCGGCGGGGTTGAACAGGCGGCTTTCCTGGAACTCTGGCGGCATGGTCAGCCCTGTGCGATCGCAAATCCCCGGGCGGTCCGCAGCTTTGCCGATGCCATGGGTTATCTGGAAAAGACCGATCGGATCGATGCCGAGATGATCGCCGGCTATGCCCACGCCCGCAAGCTGGTGGCGACGCCGCCGCCAAGCGACGATCAGCGCCGGCTTACCGCGCTGGCGGCCAGACTGCGGCAGGTTTCGGCCGATCTGTCGGTCCAGAAACAGCGCCTCCACGCTACCAGCGATCCGATCGCTCTGGCCAGCCTGAAGGAAGCAATCGCCTTCTTCAATCGCCAGGCCAAGGCGCTTGCCTGCGAGATCGCGGCTCTGGTCACCGTCGATCCACTATGGGCCGAGCTCGACAAGACCATCCGGTCAATCAAGGGCCTGGCCGGACGGACCGTCGCTGTCCTGCTAGCTGATCTGCCCGAGCTTGGCACAATCTCCAACAAAGCCATCGCCAAGCTGGTCGGCCTCGCCCCGCTCGCCGACGATAGCGGACGGCGCAGTGGTCGACGCTCGGTTCGCGGAGGAAGAGCCTCGGTCCGATCGATCCTCTTCCTTGTCGCCGATGGTGCCCGAAAATATGACCCCCGGCTCGCAGAGTTCCGCGACAGGCTGCACGCTCAGGGAAAACCAAAAATGGTCGTTCGCATCGCTCTGGCTCACAAACTTCTCGTCTGGCTCAATGCCAAAGCACGGGAAACCCGTCAGGCCTTCGCCATGCGGACTTGACCAATCAGATAGTCGCTCCGTCAGCC
>NZ_JACLAU010000107.1 GCF_014230305.1 Novosphingobium aerophilum | reverse complement strand
TTATACCAAGGTGCATTGATCAGTACCCATGTGCCCAATGGCGCATTCCGATGGACATGATGCGCCAGGGCTGATCGACGAGCTTGTTCCATGCGAAGCAACAATGGTCGACGATGTCGTCGTAGGATTTGAAGATGCGGTTCGACAGCCAATTGTCGCGCATGAACTGCCAGACGTTCTCGACCGGGTTGAGCTCCGGACACCTCGGCGGCAGCGGCATCAGCGTGATGTTGGGGGGCACGACCAGTTCGGCCGATCCATGCCATCCGGCCTGATCGAGCAGAAGGACCGCATGCGCCCCGGGCGCGACGTGGAAGGCGATCTCCTCGAGATGCATGCTCATCGCCTCGCTGTTACAACGGGGCATGACGATGCCGGCAGCCTTGCCTTCAGCCGGACAGATCGCGCCGAACAGCCATGCCGAGGAGCGACGCTGATCCTTCGGCGCTGATGGTCGGGTTCCGCGCTTCGCCCAGCGCCGGGTGAGCTTGGTCTGCTGGCCGACACGGGCCTCGTCCTGCCACCACAGCTCTATCGGCGTACCTCTCGGGAGCCGCCGCTTGATTTGCGCCAGACGGGCGACGAACCTTTTTTAAAATCGGCAATGTCATCGCTCTTCTGGCCACGGTGGCGTGGCCGGGCCGTGAGCTTGCGGTAGCCCATAGCGCGAAGCTCGCGCCCGAGGGTATGGCGTGTGACCGACAACTCGAACTCGTCCCAGATCCACTGCGCCAGATCGCACAGCCGCCAGCGTACTACCCCATGCGCTGCAGGAATTGGCCCAGCCTCGACGATCTCGGCAAGCCGCGCGCGCTGCTCATCGTTCAGGATCGAAGCCCGCCCCGGAGCCTTGCGCGTTGCCAGACCGTCGGGACCTCCCTCGTTGAAGCGCAGAACCCAGTCGCGCACGATCTGCAGCGTCACGCCGGCAATCTTCGCCGCTTCGCTACGGCTCCTGCCGTCCAGGATCAGTGCAACAGCCAACAGACGCCGGACCTGATCGGCATCGCCACTTCGTCGCGCAAACCCACGCAAATCCGACGATGTGTAGTCAGATCGAACCCCAATCGCTGCCGCCATCGCAAGCCTCCATGTGCCTGCAACGTCGAATCAGATTTTCATCCGCTTGGGAATCCCTAGCGTGAGTCAGGCTCAGCGCGCCTTGGTATTAG
>NZ_JACLAU010000106.1 GCF_014230305.1 Novosphingobium aerophilum | reverse complement strand
CTGACACCTTGTATCTTGAAAATGATGCATGATGCGATTGCGGGTTGGGTCGCTAGCGACCCAACCCGCGCCGTTCGCGAGCCCGCTGACACCTAGGTTGTGTGGACCGCTGGGGAGCTTGGGCCCGGACGGATCTTTGTCAGCCCGCACGGTTGCGAGGGGCTTTACCCCGCACGCGCAAGGAAGGGAACGAAGATGGCGCAAGATGACGTGTTTGTCGGTATCGACGTGTCCAAAGCGCGTCTCGACGTGTGCTTGTGGCCGGCTGGGGAATGGCTGGTGTTCGGCAATAACGGCAAGGGCGTGAGGTCTCTGGTCCGCCAGCTTGCCAAGGTGGGTCCGGTGGCGATCGGCCTGGAAGCCAGTGGTGGCTATGAGCGTGACGTTCTGGCCATGCTGTGTGCCGCAGGCTTGCCCGCGCATCGGCTCAACGCCTTGCGGGTCCGCCGCTTTGCGCAGAGCTGCGGGATCCTGGCCAAGAACGATCGGATCGACGCGGCGGTGATCGCCCGCTTCGTCGCCTGCGTGCCCCAGCGCCAGGCGGTGCATGCTCCGGCTGCGGCCCGGCTGGCCGAGCTGGTCACCGCCCGGCGCCAGTTGGTCGAGGAGCTGACCCGCTGCACCAACCAGGCCTCGCGCACCGCGCATGGCGTGCTTCGGCGCATCGCCGCACGCCGGATCGCGCGCCTCAAGGCCGATATCCTGCTGATCGATCAGGCCACCGCCGAGGCCGTCGCCGCCGACGAGCACATGGCCCAGCGCAATCGCCTGCTCCGCTCGGTCCCCGGCGTCGGCCCCGTCTTCGCCCACACCCTGCTCGCGCTCATGCCCGAGCTCGGCACCCTGACCCGGCGACAGGCCGCCTCGCTGGTCGGCGTCGCTCCGTTCGATTGCGAAAGCGGCACCATGCGCGGGCAACGACGGATCACCGGCGGCCGCAAGCCCCTGCGCGATGCCGCCTACATGGCCGCGCTTGTCGCAGGTCAGCACAACCCCACCATGAAGGCCTTCAGGCAGCGCCTCGCCGAAGCCGGAAAACCGCCAAAGCTGATCCTCGTCGCCATCATCCGAAAGCTCATCACCGCCCTGAATGCCATGATCCAACGCAATCAAACGTGGACCGCTTAAGACGGTTGCTCCCCCGTTGCATCCTGCGGATGAAACAGGGGAGGATCG
>NZ_JACLAU010000105.1 GCF_014230305.1 Novosphingobium aerophilum | reverse complement strand
CGGCCAGGAGCCCGGCGAGTTCAGCCTCGCATGCGCGTTCGTGGGCCATGGCCAGAAGTTCGACGGTGATGCAGCATGCCTCCCGCTCGCCATGAACTTCCAGCAAGTGGTCGAACATCAGGCGATAGGCATCTCGCGGGAACAGGCTGTCGCGATAGACCAGCCCCAACAGCGCCATGGGCTTGCGGCGCAGGGAATGGATCACGTGGCGATAATCGACGACGTGGCCGTGCTTCCCGTTCATGCCGGCGCGGCCGCGGGGCAGGGTCATGAGCCTCGTGCCCCCGATGAAGACGTCGAGGCGGTCATCATACAGCCGGACCCGCAAGCGATGCCCGATCAGGCGGGATGGGACCGTGTAGAACACCTTTCGCAGCGTGAAGCCGCCCGATGACGTGACCGTCACGAGAATCTCTTCGTAATCGGTGGTGCGCACATCCGGCAGCGGTTGCAGGAACTTGCGTTCGGCATCGATCCCGGGGGCGTGCCGCCGGTTGCGCGCATTTACGACCTCGTCGATGAAACGGCGATAGTCGGCAAGGTCGGCGAAGTCGGCGCTACCGCGCAGCAGCAGCGCATCCTTCACGGCAGCCTTGATATGGCCATGAGCACTCTCGATCGCGCCGTTCTCATGGGCAATGCCGCGGTTGTTCCTCGTGGGCTCCATTCCGTAATGGGCACAAAGCGCGTCATAGCGCCTGGTAAGGTCGATCCTGGTATCGGCGTCCAGATTGCGGAACGCGGCCGAGAGGCTGTCGGTGCGATGAAGCTTCGGCGCACCGCCTGCGGACCAGAGCGCGTTCTGCAGCCCTTCGGCCAAGGCAACGAAACTCTCGCCGCCCAGGATGATGTGCCCATGCTCGAAGCCGCCGCAAGGCAGCCGGAAGTGATAGAGTAGGTGGTCCAGTGATTGCCCGGCGATCGAGACTGTCAGATCGTCCATGCATGTAAAATCGGACAGGCCGAGCCGTCCCGCTTCGTGCACTTGCCGGAAAATGACTTCGCGATCCTGCCCGTTCATGGCGCGCCAGTCGCGAATGCGTCTCTCCAGGGTTCGCCGGGAGCCGAACACCGTCTCGGGGTATCGGCGTCGCAGTTCCTCGAAGATCGCGATAGGTCGGAGGCCGGGAGCAGCCTCGAGCATCGGCACGACCACTTCATCGAAGATACCGGCCAAGGGATCGGGTCGGCGCCGACCGCGTGGGGTTTGCCGCTGTGATGGGAAC
>NZ_JACLAU010000104.1 GCF_014230305.1 Novosphingobium aerophilum | reverse complement strand
TATAGCTCGATATACTCTTACATTCAAATGTAAGAGTTATCTTCGCTCTGGCGAGGCCATCACTACATTCAAAAATATATTTTTGAATTCCGTTCTATAGCTAACAAATGACATACGCATTATCAAACAAATATGTTTGAAAAGGTTCTGTTGCAAAGTTGAATTTATAGTATAATTTTAACAAAAAGGAGTCTTCTGTATGAACTATTTCAGATATAAACAATTTAACAAGGATGTTATCACTGTAGCCGTTGGCTACTATCTAAGATATGCATTGAGTTATCGTGATATATCTGAAATATTAAGGGAACGTGGTGTAAACGTTCATCATTCAACGGTCTACCGTTGGGTTCAAGAATATGCCCCAATTTTGTATCAAATTTGGAAGAAAAAGCATAAAAAAGCTTATTACAAATGGCGTATTGATGAGACGTACATCAAAATAAAAGGAAAATGGAGCTATTTATATCGTGCCATTGATGCAGAGGGACATACATTAGATATTTGGTTGCGTAAGCAACGAGATAATCATTCAGCATATGCGTTTATCAAACGTCTCATTAAACAATTTGGTAAACCTCAAAAGGTAATTACAGATCAGGCACCTTCAACGAAGGTAGCAATGGCTAAAGTAATTAAAGCTTTTAAACTTAAACCTGACTGTCATTGTACATCGAAATATCTGAATAACCTCATTGAGCAAGATCACCGTCATATTAAAGTAAGAAAGACAAGGTATCAAAGTATCAATACAGCAAAGAATACTTTAAAAGGTATTGAATGTATTTACGCTCTATATAAAAAGAACCGCAGGTCTCTTCAGATCTACGGATTTTCGCCATGCCACGAAATTAGCATCATGCTAGCAAGTTAAGCGAACACTGACATGATAAATTAGTGGTTAGCTATATTTTTTTACTTTGCAACAGAACCTTAAAAATTAAGGTACGCTCTAAATAAACAAAAATAGTCCTCTTATTTTAATAAGAGGACTATTTTTGTTTAAAATTATTCAAGACCATTCGCTTTCTAACATACTCATTTGCCATAAATTATAATATTCTCCATTTAATTTTCTAAAGTCTCTTTTTTCTCCTTCTTTTATAAATCCAATCTTTTTGTAACTTTTAATAGCTGATTTATTAAAGGCAAAAACACCTAATTCAATTCTGTGTAGTCCCAAATCTTCAAAAGCCTTTTTCAATAATTTCTTTATTATTTTAGGGCCTAATCCTTGGCC
>NZ_JACLAU010000103.1 GCF_014230305.1 Novosphingobium aerophilum | reverse complement strand
CCACGCTGCAGGCATTCTTGCCCAAATCAATGCCAAGGATCACAATAGACATCGGTCCGCTCCTTTCCTCTTCAAGCACCGGCATCATATCCGATGCCGGGGAAAAGGGGCGGGCCATCCCATAAAGCATGATCGCGGATGGGGGCGGCGAAGAATGAGGTATCCCGCTTCCGAAAAGCTCGAGATCATCCGGATCGTCGAGCAGTCGCACCTGCCTGCCAAGCGGACGCTGGAGCAACTCGGCATCGCCCGCCGGACCTTCTACCGCTGGTATGATCGCTTCCTGGAAGGCGGACCGGAGGCGTTGGAAGATCGGCCATCAGCACCGAGCCGGGTATGGAACCGCATCGGCGACGACATCCAGGACCAGATCGTTGAGATGGCGCTGGATTACAGCGAGTTATCACCGCGCGAGCTGGCCGTGCGGTTCACCGACGAGAAGCGTTACTTCGTGTCGGAAGCCACGGTTTACCGCCTGCTCAAGGCCCACGATCTGATCACCAGTCCGGCCTATGTCGTGATCAAGGCCGCCGATCAGTTCCACACCAAGACAACCCGACCGAATGAGATGTGGCAGACCGACTTCACCTACTTCAAGATCATCGGGTGGGGCTGGATGTACCTGTCGACCGTGCTCGACGACTTCTCGCGCTACATCATCGCCTGGAAGTTGTGCACCAACATGCGGGCTGAGGACGTGACCGACACGCTGGACCTCGCGCTCGCTGCCTCTGGCTGCGACAGCGCCAAGGTGCTGCACAAACCGCGGCTGCTCAGCGACAACGGACCCAGCTACATCGCGGGCGAACTGGCCGAATATATCGAGGCCAATAAGATGAGCCATGTGCGCGGCGCCCCAATGCACCCGCAAACCCAGGGCAAGATCGAGCGCTGGCACCAGACCCTGAAAAACCGCATCCTGCTCGAGAACTACTTCCTGCCCGGCGACCTCGAGGCCCAGATCGAGGCGTTCGTCGAGCACTACAATCACCAGCGATACCACGAGAGCCTGAACAACGTGACCCCCGCCGACGCCTACTTCGGCAGAGCTCCGGCCATCATACAACAGCGCGAAAGGATCAAGCGACAGACCATCCAACATCGGCGCTTGCAGCACCGCAAGCTCGCCGCCTAAAACCAACCCCCAGACGAGGCCCACACTCCGCTAATTTACGCCGCGAGTTGCGCCAAATGTTCTGACGACGGACACTCGAAGATCGCGATAGGTCGGAGGCCGGGAGCAGCCTCGAGCATCGGCACGACCACTTCATCGAAGATACCGGCCAAGGGATCGGGTCGGCGCCGACCGCGTGGGGTTTGCCGCTGTGATGGGAAC
>NZ_JACLAU010000102.1 GCF_014230305.1 Novosphingobium aerophilum | reverse complement strand
TTTACGCCGTTGCGGGGACCGCTCCCTTCTTTCTCGCCAGTCTCGATGCGATGTTCCTGTCCCGCGTCGCGCTCGGCATCGCGGAAGCGGCCATTCTCACGACCGTGAACACACTGATTGCCGACTATTGGGACGAGCAGGGCCGGAGGCACTGGCTCAGCATCCAGGGTATTGCCGGCCCGTTCCTCGGCAGCGCGCTGATCCTGGGTTCCGGTTATCTGACAGCCATGCAGTGGAACGGCGTGTTCCTCATCTATCTGTCCGCGTTTCCGATCTTCCTCGCCATGTTTGCGTTCGTATTCGAGCCGGAAGTTCCCGTTTCCCACCCGGCGGCCGAAGATGGTTTGCACGACCGGTCGCCGTTCCCCGTCCGGCAGATCGCCCTGATCGGCGGTGTGACTCTGCTCTGCTCGATCATCTATTACGTCTATGCCGTGAATGGCGGCCTCGCCTTCCGCGAGGTCGGCGTGGAATCGTCGGACGAACTTGGCCGGATCACCTTCTTGCCGAGCCTTGGCGTTTCCCTCGGCGCTGGGATCTTCTGGCTCGTCGGCAAGCACCGTTCGGAAGTCGCATTCGCGCTCCTGTTGGCGCTGGTGGGCGGGGGGCTATGGCTGATCGGCGTCGCTCCGGATTGGAAGTGGATGGCTGCGGGCGTGGTTTTCCAGCAAACCGGGGTCGGCATGATGATCCCGACACTGATCACCTGGGCGCAGCGCGACCTACCGGTTCAACATCGCGGACGCGGCATGGGTGTCTGGACAGGCTGCTTCTTTCTCGGTCAGTTCTTGAGCCCGCCGCTCGTGACCTTGGGGCAAACCGCAATCGGCAGCATGCAGGGCACGTTTGCGGCGGCCGGTATGGCCGCACTGGTGGGCGTGCCGATCGCTCTCGGATCGCTGCTGCAGTCCGGAAGCTCGCCAAGATCGGATGTCGTTGCAGGTTAGGCGACCTGTGCCCGACCGGTACCAATGGCACAGATCTGAGGTTGTGACTTGAGCAGGGCTTGTGCTTCGCCGAAATCACGGAGGGATGGGAAAGCACGCCAAACAGGCCGATACAAATCCAGCCTTTTCCACGTCCCTTTCGACAAGACCGCCAACTCAATTCGATCTCGCGCCAACGCCGCAGGTTTGCACTATCCGCGACGCTTGCCTTCAGAAGACGGCGCCTCGCACCAAGCCTTTGCTGTAGTCGCGCAATTGAGAACGGACAAAGCTGCTGCCAATCACCTCGGTTCGCATTGCTGTTGATGTGGGCGTCGGCTTTTGTGATGAAACTTGCCATTCGGCACAATGCGAACGCACGACGGCTTTGTCGAAGGGTTTCGGGCGCCGGGAGGCGTACGAAAGTCTGACATGTACGACCCGCGGGAGGCAGGCGTTGCGCTATGGGGATTTCGGGTCGGCGCCGTGGGAGATGTGGCGCCGGAGCTGATGGTGG
>NZ_JACLAU010000101.1 GCF_014230305.1 Novosphingobium aerophilum | reverse complement strand
GAGCCGCGATCGTCTGCCTACTCGCCGCAGACCTCAACTTCGACCAGGCTGCAGATCAGCGGGCTGACCTCAAGGCAAGCACCACTCCCGCGCCAGCGGGTTCGTACAAGTCCCAGGGCCGGTCGTTTCAGCCGCAACCGCAGGTTTCGGATGGCAGCAATCGCCAAGCCTTCCTCGAGCGCTATGGTGTCGGCTATGAATTCATCGGCGGTTCGGGCTTCCAGGTTTAGCTTGCCAAGCAGTTCGGCAGGGAAATCGGAGATGTTTTCGGTGACGATGGCCTGGGCCTGTGTCTTGACCGCCGCGGCTACGACATGCTCGTCCTTGGGGTCGGGCAGCCCCAGTGGCTGTGCGAGGATTTCGTTGAAGTCCTCGACCATGGCATCGGGGAAGGCCGTCGTCATGGCATCGATGGCCGCTCGAGCTCGTGCTTGGCCATTGGTGGTGCCTCGCTGGCTATGCAGCTTGACCAAGGCTGTTTGGGTCTCGTCCAGGATCGGCACCGACCACCGCAAGCGGAAGAATTCTGCTTCCGCAAGGCTCAGTAGAAGATTGCGCCGCACTACGCTGACCAGCGAACAGGCATCGACGAGGGCCGTGTAGCGATTGGCGAACATGGTTTTGATCAAATCAGATCGGCATCGCCTGCGATCAGCGTATCGAGAGCCCGGCCTCGCTCAGCATCGCGCCTTTCTTTGAAGGCGAACACATCCTCGGCCCGGACGCGCCGATGTCGGCCGACCAAGGAATGCGGCATGGCGTTCTGCTCCAGCAGCTTGATGAAATAGGGACGAGACACGTTGAGCAGGTCGGCGGCCTGCTGCGTGGTCAAGAGCTCCTGGATCGGGACCAGCGTCACCGCATGCCCGCTCCCGACATGCCTCAGGACGTCGAGTAAGAGGTCTGACATCGCCGGGGTCAACGTGATTTCTACGGGCTGCCGCTCATCCGTGACCTGCAGGCGCAAAGTGGCATCACCGGCTTTGTGGGCCGCCAGGATCTGGCGCAGCTGGTTCGCGATCAGGCGATCGTCGGCAGACGGCAGTCGGCCGCCAAAGGGCTCTGAATGGGCGGGCAAGGTCATGGCTGGCACTCCAATTCGGCCGCATCCTATGCGCTATAATCGAAATATTCGCAACGAATAAACAGGGGCGGGGCACCGGGGCGTCACCAGTCAGCTGTGGTCGGGAACCGGTTCATCGAAAAACGCTGGGTGTCAGTGATCCAACCGTGCCCGGGCTGTCCTAGCGCGGGCGTTTGATGATCGTCAGGAGGCGGCCCGTCTACAACAAGGTCTTTTGATGTTCATACGCGATCATCAAACCTGCGATGCCCGTGGCTGACGCGGAGAATACGACCGCATGAAGACTGCCGTCATCGGTGAGGATGAGGATGGCCGTGTCGTCTACAACCGAACGCTGGGCGAGTTCGCCAAGCATTACGGCTTCCTGCCCAAGGCTTGCCGCGCCTATCGGCCTG
>NZ_JACLAU010000100.1 GCF_014230305.1 Novosphingobium aerophilum | reverse complement strand
ACTACCGCACCGGCAGCGCTTACCCGCCAGACCTATCCCGAAACCGCTTTACCCATAGACCAGCGCGTCGGGCCCGCGGGTTCCTGCACTGGAGGCTTTCGTACGCAAGCGCCCGAAACCCTTCGCAGAGTCAGACGTTCGCCGTTGCCATGAGAACGTCTGACTTCGACAATAGCTGTCATGGCATTCAGCTGCCTTCTGGCTCTATCTCGACGGCCGAGACGATCGCCTCGCCGCGGGCCGGGCGGAAGTCGAGCTTGAGCGGGCCATCGCGGACCTCGACCATGGCCTCGCGCTGCACGCAGGTGAGCGGCGCCCCGGCCTGGGCTGCGACATCGAGACCGGCGACGAGCGTCTTGCCGTTGGCGACCACGTCGAACACCCGCTCCCCCGGTTTGGCCGCGGGTTCGACGAAGGTCAGGCGCACCCGGTAGCGGCCGTTGGCCAGCGGCACCCGGTAGGCGAAGGTGCCGCGGCGGTAGGTCGCCGCCACGTCGCGGTCGGGCGTCCCGGTGATCGGGGTCGGGACCTCGGGCTTGCCATAGTCGGCCGGCTTGTCGAGGCTGGCCGCCTCGCCGCCGGTGAAGAAGTTGTCAGAACCGAAGCGGCCGGTGCTGCCCTTCGCCGCGAGCAGCGCGCCGGCATCGATGCGGATCGCCCGGGCCTGAGCGAGATCGAGCTGCCATTCGACCCGGTCGCTCACCGCCTTGCCCGCGAACAGGCCGGTCGCAACGAGGACGTTGCGGCCTGGGGCGAGGCGCACATCGGGCCACACGCAGGTGCCGTTGTCGCAGTGCGGCGTGCCGGCCACGGGCTGGCCGTTGAGCGTCAGGCGCGGCGCGGCGGCATTGGTGTAGACCTTGACGTCGGTCACCGGATAGGCCCGGTCCACATAACGCCGCCCGGTGATGTGCACCGTCGGCGTCTGCGTCCAGTTGGCCTTGTAGAAGTAGTACACATCCTTGCGCGTCCGGCGGTCGTAAGTGACCAGCCCCTTGGTGTTGATGTCGTCGGCGTCGCCTTCGCGGCGGACCGTGGTGGCGAAATCGAAGGCGACCCACAGCCACGAGGCGCCGAGCCAGGGCCGCTCCCTGATCTGCCGCCAGTTGATCTCGTGGACCAGGCTCTCGACCTCCTCGGGCTGCTTGCGCCCGCGCGAGTCCGGCGGCGAGGCGAGCGGATTGTCGGTGTGCAGCGTGATCGCCCCGCCCGCCCCGTATTCGGTCAGGGCGAGCGGCTGCCACGGCCGGGCGGCGCGCAAGGCATCGAGCGCGGGCCCAAGGTCGGTCGGCTTGCCATAGTACCAGCCGTAGTAGCGGTTGGTCCCGCCGAGCTGGACCACCGGCGCGGTGATCGGCACTTCGACCCCCGGATCGAAGGCGCGGCCCTCGCAGCAGGTGGCCAGCGCCGAGGGGCGCGACGGATCGAGCGCGCGGGCGAGCTGATCGAGCTCGCGCAGCAGCGGCAGGGGATCGGGCGGCGTCCCGG